>JBFMFN010000018.1:0-162848 GCA_040754175.1 Pseudomonadota bacterium
CGCGAATGAAAAAAGGCGCGCGATTCTAGCGGGAATCGCGCGCCCTTTAGCCCCGCTGCCGACAGGGCTTATCCGGCTATCTGAGGCGTAGCAGACGCCCCCCGAACTGATGCAAGGCCAACCCCAGCACGATGCTGGCCGTGCCCAGCCACACCTGCGGCAACACCGTCTCGTCGTTCAGTGCATGGCCGAGCAATAGCGCCATCACCGGCGTGATGAGGGTGATCAACGCGACGCGGGCGGTGTCCATGTGCTTGATCAGGTAGTAATACAACGCGAAGCCCAGCACTGAACCGAACACGCCCAGATACAGCGTGGCCGCGATGGATTGTTGCGGCGCGTCGTGCGGCAGGTGGCCGTCCAGCGCATACCACGCCAGCAGGAACAGCGGCAGCGAGACGGTCAGCGTGCCGCAGGTCATCGCCAGCGGCGGGCTGTCGTCGCCGATGCGCTTGATCCATACCAATCCCAACGACTGTGCCGTCACCGCGCACAGCAGGGTGAGCACGCCGATGCCGGCGCCGCTACCCAGGTCGAGACCGCCGTGGAACACCAGGAACAGGCCGAACAATCCCAGCAGCATGCCCAGTAGTTTGTTCGGGGTGAGCGCTTCCTCTTCCAGCCACAGCATCGCGCCCACGCTGGTGATCAGCGGTGACAAACCGAACAGCACTGCGATCATGCCCGAGCTGACGTACTGTGCCGACCAGTAGGTGAGCGCCATCGCCAGGAACATGCTCAGGCCGCCCGCCACATACGCTTGCAATGCCTTGCGGTGCAGCGGGAAGCGGATGCGGAACAGCGCCAGCAGGGCGATGCACAACAGGACACCGATGGCCATGCGCGCGAACACCGCAAAGCTGAAACCGATGCCGAGCGAGCTCCACTTGATGGCGAGCGGCGTGGTGGACCAGATGAGGACGACCGAAACGAAAGCTGCCGGTAACGACATGATGTTCTCCATGACCCTGCATACAAGCCGTTCGCGTGGGCCGAGATGCGAACGGTGAAAAACAAAAAGGCCACAGCATGATGTCTGTGGCCTTGGGGAGTTCCTGTTACGGATGCTACAAAACTACCGCGATCCTCCCGGGCCACTGCGCGCAATGCGCCATACCGCGCGCTTCAGCGCTGCCGGCATCGGTCGTACAGTGCAGTGGTGGAGGTGGTGGAATTTCATGGGGCGGATTATGGTCATGCCGCAGGAGGTGCGTCAACCTGGTTCCGTTGGACTTTGTGCGCGCAGGGGTGATCGACGATAGCGGAATCCTTGTGTTGGTTTTAACATTTCCATAATATTGGAAATGTAGAATCATGACCGGGAGGTAGCAATGCAGATCGGGATCGCAGTGACGGCCTTGGCAGCGCTGGCGCAGGAGACGCGTCTTTCGCTGTTCCGCTTGCTGGTGCAGGCGGGCAAAAGCGGTCTGGCGGCAGGCGCGTTGGGCGAACGGTTGGGCATTCCGCCGGCGACCTTGTCGTTCCACCTGAAGACCTTGGCGCAGGCCGGGCTGGTCAAGTCGCGTACCGAAGGACGTTTCGTGATCTATCGTGCGAACTATCCGCAGATGGACAAGCTGATCGCCTATCTCACCGAACATTGTTGCGCGGGCGACGCCGCGCAATGTGCACCCATCAACAAGTGTTGAAACATCCAGACAAGGAAGACCATGAGCGAAAAGACTTACAACGTATTGATCCTGTGCACCGGCAATTCCGCGCGCAGCATCCTGGGCGAAGTGCTGTTCAACCATCTGGGCAAGGGGCGCTTCAAGGCGTACAGCGCGGGCAGCAAACCGGCGGGACGCGTCAATCCGGGGGCTGAAGAATGGTTGCAGGCTAACGGTTTCAGCATGGCGGGTCTGCGCAGCAAGAGCTGGGACGAGTTCGCCGCCCCTGACGCGCCGCAGTTCGATTTCATCTTCACCGTGTGCGACAACGCGGCCGGCGAAGTGTGTCCGATCTGGCCAGGCCATCCGATGACCGCACACTGGGGCATCCCCGATCCGGCGCATATCGCAGGCGACGAGGCGCGCCGCGCTGCCTTCAACCAGGCGGCACGCCAGTTGGCGACGCGTATCGAATTGTTCTTGCAGTTGCCGTTCGACAAGCTGGACAAGCTGGCGCTGAAGGAAAAGATGGCCGAGATCGGCCGCATCGAGGATTGAGGCAAGGCGGATCAAAACGATGAACCTGTTCGAGCGTTATCTCACCCTGTGGGTGTTTCTGTGCATCATCATCGGTGTGCTGCTGGGGCAGGCGCTGCCCGCGCCGTTCCACTGGCTGGGCGGGCTGGAGATCGCCCGCGTCAATCTCCCGGTCGGCCTGCTGATCTGGGTGATGATCGTGCCTATGCTGTTGCGCATCGACTTCGGCGCGCTGCACCAGGTGCGCCGTCACTGGCGCGGCATCGGCGTCACGCTGTTCATCAACTGGGCGGTAAAACCGTTCTCCATGGCCTTGTTGGGCTGGTTGTTCATTCGCCACTTTTTTGCACCTTACCTGCCGACGGAACAGATCGACAGCTACATCGCCGGGCTGGTGTTGCTGGCCGCCGCACCGTGCACCGCGATGGTGTTCGTGTGGAGTCGACTGGTGAATGGCGAACCGTTGTTCACCCTGTCGCAGGTCGCGCTCAACGACACCATCATGGTGTTCGCCTTCGCCCCCATCGTGGCCTTGCTGCTGGGGCTGTCGTCCATCATCGTGCCGTGGGATACGCTGCTGACTTCCGTCGCGCTCTACATCGTGCTGCCGGTGTTGCTGGCGCAAGCCTGGCGCAAGGCATTGCTGAAGCGCGGCGAGGCTACCTTGCAGCGCACGCTGGAAAAACTCGGCCCGCTTTCCATCGCCGCATTGTTGCTGACGCTGGTGCTGCTGTTCGCCTTCCAGGGCAAAGCCATCGTCGAGCAGCCGCTGGTCATCCTGATGCTGGCCGTGCCCATCACCATCCAGGTGTATTTCACTTCCAGCGTGGCTTACTGGCTGAACCGTCGCTTCGGCGAAGCGCATTGCGTGGCCGGGCCTTCCGCGCTGATCGGCGCTTCCAATTTCTTTGAATTGGCCGTGGCCGCCGCTATCAGCCTGTTCGGCTTCGAATCGGGTGCAGCACTGGCGACGGTGGTCGGCGTGCTGATCGAAGTGCCGGTGATGTTGAGCGTGGTGTATCTGGTGAAACGCAGCAAGGGTTGGTACGAAAAAGACGCCACATAAGCGGCGTTAAGACTGCACCGCCATCGGGTGGTGCAGTCCGCAGGCTACTTCAACGGCAGATACACATCCGTCAGCAACTCGTGCTCCGGCGTGTCGGGCATCAGGTTCAGATAGTGGAAGAACAGCGGGAAATCGCGCAGCTCTTCGCCGCTGTCCGGCAACCAGTCGCGGTACAGGTAATAAGCCGCTTCACCGATGCGCTGATGCGAACCGCGATGCCGTACCACCGCGCAGCGACCGGCGGGGATGCATTTGTTGACCACCCCTTGCGGATTGGCGGGCACGGCCTCGTCCACCGAGCCGCAGATGTCGAAGCGGAAATCTGCCGGAGGCGTGGTATCCGGATTGTCGTAGACGATGCCGAAGGTATCGCTGGTCTGTATCGGCGACAGGCCGCTCGTCTTGCGCCAGTCGATGAATATCTTCACCGAATCGTTGACTAGGTCGGGTGGGCCGCGATGTTCCAGCACTGCGATGGGGGTCTCCTCGAATTCCCAGATCTTTACTTCCATTTGTGTACTCCTGTCTATATTGGGGAACCGGTAGCGCTCGTTCCACGGTTGCCATTTCGGTTGCAGCCTGAACTCGGTCGGTGTCTGGCCGAAGGTGTTCTTGAACGCGCGCGAGAACGATTCCGGGTTCTCGAAACCGGCATCCAGCGCAATGTCGGTGATCCGTTCCAGCGTGTTGAAGACCAGCCGGTAAGAGGCTCGCTTCAAACGCATCAACTGGATGTAACGCATGACACTGATGCCGCAGTAATCGGAGAACTGACGGTGGAAATGGAACTTCGAAAAATGCGCGACCTGGCTCAACTGTTCCACCGACAACGCTTCGTCCAGATGGTGGTCGATGTAGTCGAACACCTTCTTGAAACGTGCCGCGTACAAGTCTGCTCTCGATGTATTCACTGTCGTATCTCCTTGGGACGGCAAGATACCGGGGGCAGGGAAGATCGGCCTGACCGGGATTGCGCATCTTCGCGCTGAACGTCCGGGCCACCGCTCAATCAGCGCGGATGGCCACTGTCGCGAAGCCACCATGGTGCATCACCTCCCGCAGCAGGAGCAGCTTCAGCACCGATAGCGGTGCTGTCGATACCGGCTGCAGTCTGGCAGGGGAACCACTGGCGACATCGGCGAGATGATTGAACTGGGTCTCTATCGCAGCCACAGGGACCGGCTCACCTGCGCCTGCGAGACCGCGCAGGATGTCGCTCCAGGCGGCTTCTGCGACCACAAGGTCAGCCCCGTCCGGCAGGGCGCGCAGTGCGGGCATGAGCAGGTCTTCGATTGCCGCGATCCCCGCTTCGACCGTGGCGGCCGTGAGCGGCCCCTGCGCTAGCAGGCTGTGCACGCCGGCAAGCGATCTCACTGGAATGCGCTGTCCGGTCCGCGTGCCAGACAGGACGCGAAAGGAAAAGGCACTGTCTGCCATATGCAACTCGATGGTATTCATAGGCTGATGACGCCGCATGGATCGGCAGTCATGGTAGCAAGGCTGGCACCGAAGAGGCGGCCTGTATTCGATGCAACTGCCTCGGCTTGATCGCTTGCAGGTGCCGAAGGTGCCGACTCCGGCACGTTCAACCGATCGGTGGGGCAGGGGGGGGCTGCGCTTCCCTCATCCTGCCAGGCTGACGGAACCGTGGTCCGTCCCGCATGGTTACGGTAGCATTGCCGCCCGTTTTCCATCGGTCCCACTCAGGCCCCTTCCCTCCATGTCTGTTGCAGCTCCCGCCCGCGCCTGCGGCATCGATTTCGGTACCTCCAATTCCACGGCCGGCTGGCTGCGACCTGATCACGCGCCCTTGCTGGCGCTGGAAGATGGCAAAGTCACCTTGCCTTCGGTGATCTTCTTCAACGCCGACGAGAACTCGGTCAGTGTCGGCCGCGCCGGCCTCAACGAATATCTGGAAGGCTATGAAGGCCGCCTGATGCGCGCCTTGAAGAGCCTGCTCGGCAGCAGCCTGATGGAAGGCAAGACCGAGGTGCAGGGGCGTGCGCTGACCTACAAGGAATTGCTCGCCCGTTTCATCGCCGAACTCAAACGCCGGGCCGAAACGGCGGCGGGCCGCTCTTTCGAGCAGGCCGTGTTCGGGCGGCCGGTGTTCTTCGTGGACGACGATAGCGAGGCCGATCGCAAGGCCGAGGCGACGCTGGAAGCCATCGCGCGCGCCAGCGGCTTCCGCGAAGTGAGCTTCCAGTACGAACCCATCGCCGCGGCCTATCACTACGAACAGCAGATCGAGCGCGAAGAGCTGGTGCTCATCGCCGACATCGGCGGCGGCACCTCGGACTTCTCCCTGATCCGACTCTCGCCGCAACGGGCGCGGCTCGCGGATCGGCGCGACGACCTGCTGGCCAACGGCGGCGTGCACATCGGCGGCACCAACTTCGACCGCCAACTGAGCCTGGAAGGCGTGATGCCGTTGCTGGGTTATGGCAGCAAGCTCAAGGGCGGTCTGGAGATGCCTAACAGCTACTACTTCAACCTCGCCACCTGGCACACCATCAATCAAGCCTATACCCGCCGCACCTGGGCTGACCTGCAAGAGCTGTATCTGGATACCCAGGCGCCCGAAGCGATGGACCGCCTGCTCAAGCTGGTACGCGAACGTGCCGGCCACTGGCTGGCGGTGCAGGTGGAAGAAGCCAAGATCGCCCTGTCCGCCGGCGATAGCGCGACGCTGCGTCTGGATCGGCTGGAACCGGGATTGCGCCACACGCTGACCCGCATCGAGTTCGAACACTCTGCGGCGCAGTTGGTGGACAAGATCGGCAGCACCCTGGGCGCCTTGCTGGCCGACGCCGGTGTGCAAGGTGAGGCGGTGGATACCATCTTCTTCACCGGCGGCGCCAGCGGCGTGCCGATGCTGCGCGAACGCCTCGCCGCCATGCTGCCCCAGGCCCGGCGCATGGAAGGTGACCTGTTCGGCAGCATCGGCGCCGGTCTCGCGGTCGAGGCGCAACGGCGCTTTGGTTGAGGTTGCCGGCCGCTAATTAAGACTCGCTTACTCGGCGCAGCATCGCACCGGATGGTGGGATCTCATGCGGCGCAATGCCTATTGATCGTTGCGCCCTATGCAGGCTGGTCGGTGCCTCCAACTTATTTGAGCTGGCGAAATTCTGCCAAGAGGCACGCTTGAATCGTTCAGTGCCGCATCGATCTGAATTCGTCGGATTCGATGGTCCGGCAGAAATCTTGCATCAATGCCGGATCGTGCTTGAAGCCGATCTCGTCGTGCAGGATGGCCATGATCTCATCGTGCGATCTGGCGCTGTGGTAGCGTCGGGTCACTGCCATTGCATCGTAACTGTCGACGAGCGAGATGATGCGTGAGCAGATCGGGATGTGTGTGCCCTGCAACCCGTCCGGATAGCCGGAACCGTCGAAGTGCTCGTGGTGGTGACGTATGACATGTGACGCTCTTTCAGCCGCACTGATGCCTGTGGCGTGGATGATCTGCTCACCGATGGCGGCATGCTGTTTCATGATCTCCCATTCGCCCTGATCCAGTGCAGCGGGTTTCATCAGGATATGGTCGGGGACGCCGATCTTGCCGATATCGTGGAACGCAGCCGCGATATGGATGGCTTCGATATCGATGCCGGACAACCCGAGGTGGATCGCTAGTGCGGTTGCCAGGTCGCCTACGCGTTCGGAGTGCAGGTAGGTGGGCTGGTCGCGATAGTCCAGGGCGACAGCGAGAGCCTTGGTATAGGCGTACAAGGCATGCATGGCGGGGTCGTTCGGTTCCATGATGGCCTCCGTAGCGGGATGCATGTGGCGATTGTCTGCCTCAGCCCTGCACTATTCAATGACGCTGGCGATAAGGTCTTTTCACTGCGCCAGACGCAACCAATCCTTGTGGTAAGTCTCCGGGATCGCACCCGGGCGCATCTCGGGCGAGCTGCCGATGCGGCAGCGCGTCGCATCCAACCCTTGCTGCCATGCGCGGAAACGCAGCATGCGCACCGGATCCATCACGCACGCCGGGCGTGCGAAGGGGTGGCCGAAACGGAACAGCAGATGACCGATCTCGTGTGCCAGATAAGCGCCGGAAAGTTCGGCCGCTTCCTGCGGGGTGTAGCGTTCTCCGCCGCGCAGTTCGGCGGTCAGTGCGGAATCGTCGGTGAACGGGAAGGTGCTCCAGAATACGAAAGAACCATAGCGTCCCTGCCGGCTGTAAGTGGTGGTGCCCACCGTCAGACCGCCGCGTATCGCAGTATGGATGTCCACGCCTTCGTCTTCCGCGCTGGCGATCAACTGGTTGGTGATGACGATGTCGTACTGCAGTTCGCCATAACCCAGCGTGTCCCAGTCTATCCATTCGTTGTACGGCGTGTCGTCCAGCACCGGTCGGCCGTCTGGTGCTGGCAGCGTGCGCCAGGCTTGCAGACGCTTCAGCATCACGTCGGTAAGTTGTGCGCTGAAAGCGCGCAGGCTGTCCGGCCGTGTTGCGGCGGGCAGGTATGGCTGCGCATAGGCATAGGCTTCATCCAGCGTGGTGCCATGGGTACGCAAGGTCGCCAGCAGACCTTGTGCGATGCGTTGCGGATCGCCGTGGCCGGATTTGAAGTCGTAGATCGATGTTGCGCGTGCCGCACGTACGCGCGGTGGGAGGCGTGCGAACAGTTGAGCCACATCGGTCTCTTCCACCACGCTGAAGCGTAACGTCACGCCGAAGTGTGTTTGCACGGTGCGTTGCGTCGCCGCCAATAACGTCTGTATCTGTGCATCCGTCATGCGTGGCAGGCGCGGGTTGTCCGCACGCAGCACGCGCAACGTCACCACCGTGCCGGGATCCAGGTGCGTGAGCGGTTGTTGGCGCCAGGGATCATGCGGCGTCGTGCAGGCACACAGCAGCAGCGCGACGATCAGCGCAGGCAGGAGACGCGGCATGCCCGATGCTTACAAGCCCAGGATCAGCAGCACGCCGGCTGCCGTGGCGAGGATCGCCATCAATACATTCATGCCGGAGAAACTCAGATGCATCAGGTGTGACAGGCCATTGAGGATGAGCCAGCTGCCGAGGGCCAGTGCGCCGAAACTGCGTTTCATGTCGAGTCCTTGAGGGATGGGATGGCGTGCAGTGTAGCCAAACGCAGCGGGGAGCGACAGCGGGTGCGGCGCCCAAAGCGCGGGCCTGTCCTGTGTGATAATCCTGCGGCGGAGGGGGTACTTCGCGTAAGGAGATGGCAGATGAGACGCATCATTGGATTGGGGGCATTGCTGTGGGCGGTGCAAAGTGTGCAGGCGGGCGAAGTGCACGTGGCGGTGGCGGCGAATTTCACTGCGCCGATGCAGCAGATCGCACCGCTGTTCGAGCAGGCCAGCGGGCACAAGCTCAGCTTGAGCTTCGGCTCCACCGGCAAGTTCTACGCGCAGATCAAGCAGGGCGCCCCCTACGATGCTTTCATCGCGGCGGATACCAAGACGCCGCAGAAACTGGAGGGCGACGGCCTGACCGTGCCAGGTTCGCGTTTCGTCTACGCGCTGGGCAAGCTGGTGCTGTGGAGTGCGCAGCCGGGCTATGTCGATAGCAAGGGCGCGGTGTTGCGTGCAGGTAAGTTCAACAAGCTCGCCATCGCCGATCCCAAGCTGGCACCGTATGGGGCTGCTGCGCAAGAGACGCTGGAAGCGCACGGGTTGTGGCAAGTGCTGCAACCCAAACTGGTGAAGGGCGAGAACATCACGCAGACCTACCAGTTCGCCGCCACCGGCAATGCCGAGCTGGGCTTCATCGCGCTGTCGCAGATCACCAAAGCGGGAAAGGTGAGCGAGGGTTCATGGTGGATCGTGCCGTCGCACTATTACAGCCCGATCGAACAGAGCGCGGTGATGTTGTCGAGTGCGCAGGATGCGGCGGCGACTAACGCTTTCCTCGCTTTCCTCAAGGGGCCGCAAGCCGCAGCCGTGATCCGCAGTTACGGCTACGAACTGCCGGGTCAATGATGGCGATGCTGTCACCGGACGATCTGCAAGCCGTCATCCTCACGCTCAAGCTGGCGAGCGTGAGCACGGCCATGCTGCTGTGCATCGCCACGCCGCTGGCCTGGTGGCTGGCGCACAGCACGCGCTGGTACAAAGGACTGGTGGCTTCATTGGTGGCGTTGCCGCTGGTGGTACCGCCCACGGTGCTCGGCTTCTATCTGTTGCTGGTGCTGGGGCCACAGGGCTGGGGGGGTGAACTCACGCGCGCGCTGGGCATCGGCGCGCTGCCGTTCACCTTCGCCGGGTTGGTGGTCGGCTCGGTGCTGTTCTCGCTGCCTTTCGCGGTGCAGCCGATCCAGAACGCATTCGAAACGATGGGCAAGCGTCCGCTGGAAGTCGCCGCCACCTTGCGCGCCAACGCGTGGGACCGCTTTGTCAGCGTCGCGCTGCCGCTGGCCAAACCCGGATTCCTCACCGCGATCATCCTCGCCTTCGCGCATACGGTCGGCGAGTTCGGCGTGGTGCTGATGCTGGGCGGCAGCATTCCCGGCGAGACGCAGGTGTTGTCGGTCGCCATCTACACCCACGTCGAAGCGATGGAATACAGCGAAGCACACTGGCTGGCGGGTGGTATGGTGCTGTTCTCCTTCCTGGTGCTGCTCGCGCTGTATCGGCTCGGCGGCAGATCGCAGGTGATGCGATGAACGGCATCCACGTACGATTCAAGTTGCAGCGCGACAGCTTCACGCTCGATGCCGCATTCGATGCGCCGATGCGTGGCGTCACCGCGCTGTTCGGCGCTTCCGGTTCCGGCAAGACCACGCTGCTGCGCTGCATCGCCGGGTTGGAACGCGCGACCGGAACGTTGCAGGTGAACGGCAGCGTATGGCAGGACGCGCAGACCTTCGTGCCGGTGCACCAACGGGCACTCGGCTATGTGTTCCAGGAAGCCAGCCTGTTCCCGCACCTGTCGGTGCGCGCCAATCTGGAATACGGTTATCAACGCATCGCAGCCGCACAACGCAAAGTACAACCGGCGCAGGTCATCGAATGGCTGGGGCTGTCACAACTGATGGAAAGGCGCGATGCGAACAGCCTCTCCGGCGGTGAGCGGCAACGGGTCGCCATCGGTCGCGCGCTGCTGGTCAGTCCGGAGATTTTGCTGATGGACGAGCCGCTGTCAGCGCTCGACTCGCGCAGCAAGCAGGAGATCCTGCCCTACCTCGAACGTCTGCATCGCGAACTCGATATCCCCGTGCTGTATGTCAGTCACGCCATGGATGAGATCGCGCGGCTGGCCGAGCATCTGGTGCTGCTGGAGCACGGCCGCGTCATCGCCAGCGGCACCCTGCACGACACCCTGAGCAGGCTCGATCTGCCTACTGCGCACTTCGACGACGCGGGCGCAGTGATCGAAGCCGAGCTGGCGCAGCACGACGAGCCATACCACCTGTCGCGTCTCGACTTCCCCGGCGGACAGCTGTGGGTGGGGCGCGTGGCGCAGCCGTTCGGCACCTGTTTGCGCGCCCGTGTGCTGGCTCGCGACGTGAGCATCGCCACACAAGCCCCGCACGGCAGCAGTATCAACAACATCCTCAACGCGCGCATCGAAGAGATACGCGACGAAGGCACGGACAAGGTGCTGGTGAAATTACAGGTGGGCGAGTCGCAGTACCTGCTGGCGCGCATCACGCGACGCTCGTGCGACCAGCTCGGCTTGCATGTCGGTGCGAGCGTATTCGCGCAAGTCAAGAGTGTGGCATTGATGTAGTGAGGCTATGGTCGCTGCGGCGCTGAAGGCGGGATCAGAAACTCGCGGAATCGATCTTCAGCTTGTCGAAGAACTCGCGCGGGATGGAATCGGTATCTTTCCAGTCGGCACTGCGTTGCTGATGTAGCGGCAGGCCGGTCTGCGGGGCGGCGCATTTGGCTGTTGGGGCAGGCTGCATGGCGCGAGCGCGTTTGCGCTCCTCGTCGGCTTCGATGGCCATCACCGGCAACACCATCAGGGAAGAAAGCAGCACAGCAGCAAGGGCGATCTGGAATTGCATGTTCGTTCTCACTTATCGGTCATGGGCACGTCGCCCACGCCGGCATCGACTGCAGCGGCAGCGGATCGGTTCCCCGCTTCCCCTATCTGCACTGCGGATACTCCCGTTTCAGCGCCGTTGCAGCACCAGCCAGATGCCGCCGATGATGAGCACGCTGGCGATGAGTAGGTCGCGCGTGAGCGCTTCGCCCAGAAAGGCGATGCCGCCGAGCGCCGCCAGCACCGGTGCACTGAGTTGTACGGTGGAGGCGGTCATCGCGCGCATGTGTTGCAACACGCGATACCACAGTACATAGCCCAGCGCCGAAGTGACCGCGCCGGACAGCGCGGCATAGGCGAGGCCGCGCGTATCGAGCTGCATCCACGGCAGCGCGAGCAAGGACAAGGCGAGGGTGAACGGCACGGCGCGCAGGAAGTTGCCGGCCGTCGCTGCCGCCGGCTGCGGCTGGCCGCGTCCCCATAACGAATACACGCCCCACGCCACGCCGCTGGCCAGCATCAGCAAGGCATCGCCGAGCGCAGGCGCTTCCACCCCCGGCAACACCAGCACCAGCAAACCGCTCACTGCCGCGACGAAGCCCACCGTCTGCCAGCCACGCAGGCGCTCGCCGGCGAGGAAACCGGCGAGCAGCATGGTGGCCTGCACCGCGCCGAACAGCATCAAGGCGCCGGCGCCGGTGTTGATGGAGCGATAGGCGTAGGACAGCGTCACCGCATAGATGAACAATGCCAGTGCGCTGCGCCAGCTGCCGTGCTGCAGCGGCGCTTGCCGCTGCACGCGCATCAGCAGCCACAGCATCGCCGCCCCGGCCAACAGGCGCACCGTGGTGAAACTGGCGGCGTCGATGCCGGTCTCCTTCAGTGCCATGCGGCACAGCAGCGAGTTCGCTGCGAACGCGATCATGGTGATGATGGTGGCGAGGATCAGCAGCAGTTTGCCTTCGCGCATGGTCGGGAGGTGAGGGGAAAAAGAGGACGGCACGGTAATGAATGCCGCAGCAGAGTGCAAGCCGTGCGGTCGTTTCGGCCTATACTCGCGCCGTTATCAACCCGGAGGGAACACATGCGCATATTGCATACGATGTTGCGGAGCGGCGATCTGGATCGCTCCATCGATTTCTACACCCAGGTGCTGGGCATGCGCTTGCTGCGCCGCAACGATTATCCCGAGGGCAAATTCACGCTGGCCTTCCTCGGCTATGGCGACGAGCGCGAGCAGGCGGTGATCGAGCTGACCTATAACTGGGGCGTCGCGCAATACGAGCTGGGCAATGCTTTCGGTCATATCGCCATCGAGGTGGAGGATGTGTATGCCGCGTGCGACGAGATCAAGCGGCGCGGCGGCAAGGTGGTGCGCGATGCGGGGCCGATGCACGGCGGCACCACCATCATCGCCTTCGTCGCCGATCCGGATGGCTACATGATTGAGTTGATAGGGAAAAAAGCCTAGGCGAAAAGCCCCTGCCGGTATCCCGGCGATTGACTAGGCCCCCCTGTTTTGGCACTATCGCGCGCGCTCGTCACCGGCCGGGTGCGCGCTTCCTGCTTCCTGGCCTCTGTATGGCACCGTGTAACCCCATTCGGCCCTTGGCCTGAATGCTCAGGCGATGCTCCCGTGCTCTCGTCTCGGCAACATGACCAATAGATAAAGAGAGAGCAGCATGTCCTACATGAACGAATTGAGTGCCATCGGTAATCCCGCGAATCCGCAGGGGAACGCCTGGGAAGGCTTTGCCGCAGGCCCGTGGCAGACTGCGATCGACACGCAGGATTTCATCGCGCGCAACATCCGCCCCTGGACGGGCGACGACAGTTTCCTGGTCGATGCTACCGCCAAGACCAAGCGCCTGATGGTCAAGGTGGAGAAAGCGCTGAATGCCGAGCGTGCTGTCGGCGGTGTGCTCGGTGTCAGCCACGAGCCCAGCGCGATCCTTTCCCATGCCCCCGGTTTCATCGACCGAGAGAACGAGATCATCTTCGGCCTGCAGACCGAAGCGCCGCTCAAGCGCGGCATCCATCCGCGCGGCGGCTTGCGCGTGGTCAAGCAGGCGCTGCACGAACATGGCATGGAGCCACTGTCCGCCAAGGTCGAGAAGGCCTTCAGCAGCTGGGCCAAGACCCACAACCAGGCCGTGTTCGATGCCTATCCGGCGGATGTGCTGGCGGCACGCAAGGCCATGATCATCACCGGCCTGCCGGACGCCTACGGTCGCGGCCGCCTGATCGGCGATTTCCGCCGTGTCGCGCTGTATGGCGTGGATGTGCTGGAGCGCGCCAAGGTGGCCGACAAGGCCGCCCTCGGCGCCAAGGATGAACTGAGCGCCGAAGACATCGAACTGCTGGGCGAACTGGGCGAGCAGATCCGTGCCTTCCATGAGCTGAAAGCACTCGGCGAAGCCCATGGCTTCGACCTTTCCCGCCCCGCAGCCAACGCCCGCGAGGCGTTCCAGTGGTTGTATCTCGCCTACCTCGCCGCCGCCAAGCAGAGCGACGGCGCCGCGACGTCCATCGGCCGCATCGGCGGCTTCCTCGACATCTATATCGAGCGCGACATGGAACGCGGCCTGCTGGACGAAGCGGGCGCGCAGGAACTGTGGGACCAGCTGACCATCAAGCTGCGCCTGATCCGCTTCATGCGTACCAAAGCTTTCGACGAGCTGTTCTCGGGCGACCCCACCTGGGTCACCATCAGCCTGGGCGGCATGGGGCAGGACGGCCGGCCGCTGTGTTCCAAATCCGACTTCCGTGTGCTGCATTGCCTGACCACGCTGGGCCCGTCGCCGGAGCCCAACCTCACCGTGCTGTGGTCGCAGAGCCTGCCGGACGGCTTCAAGAAGTTCGTGACCAAGATGTCCATCGCATCGCGTGCGATCCAGGTCGAGAACGACGACCTGATCCGCCCCGAACACGGCTCCGACGCGGCGATCTCCTGCTGCGTGTCGCCGATGGCGGTGGGCAAGTCGATGCAGTATTTCGGCGCGCGCTGCAACCTGCTGAAGACCCTGCTGCACGCCATCAACGGCGGGCGCGACGAGATCAGCGGCGACCTGTGCGCGCCGGGGTTCGAACCGGTCAGCGGCGACTACCTGGATTTCGATGACGTGAAGGCGCGCTTCGAAGCGATGATGGCGCGCACCGCCAAGGTGTACATGAAGGCGCTCAACATCATCCACCAGTCGCACGACCTGCATGCCTACGAGGCCATCCAGTTTGCGCTGCACGATACCGATCTGCATCGCACCATGGCCTGCGGCATCGCCGGTCTGTCGCACGTGGCCGACTCGCTGTCGGCGATCAAGTACGGCAAGGTGCGCGTGCTGCGCGACGAGACCGGCCTCATCACCGGCTATGTGAACGAAGGCGGCGCCTTCCCGCGCTACGGCAACAACGACGCGCGCGTGGACGACCTGGCCGTGTGGGCCGCACAGCGCTTCATGGCCGAGCTGCGCAAGCTCAAGGCGCGCCGCAATGCGGTGGTGACGCAGAGCGCGCTCACCATCACCTCCAACGTGGTGTACGGCCAGCACACCGGTTGCAGCCCCGACGGACGCAAGGGCGGCAAGCCGTTCGCGCCGGGCGCCAATCCTTCCAACGGCGCCGAGCTGAACGGCTTCGTCGCGGCGGGCGCATCGGTGGCCAAGATCCCGTTCAGCGATTGCGCGGACGGCATCTCGTGGACCGTCTCGTTCGCGCCGTCCTCGCTGGGCCGCACGCCGGAAGAGCGCGTGGACAACCTCGCCAGCTTCTGCGATGGCTACATGGGCATGGGCGGTTACCACGCCAACCTCAATGTGATTGACCGCGCCACACTCATCGATGCGGACAAGCATCCCGAGAAATATCCCAACCTGTGCGTGCGCGTGTCGGGCTATTGCGTGCTGTTCCATCGCCTGACCCCGGCCCAGCGCCAGGACGTGATCAGCCGCACCTTCCACGCGCGCTGATGTCAGCGCAGGCGGACGAACTGCGCGGCTTCGTGCTCTCGCATGAGAGCGCGGGCGCGCTGGACGGTCCCGGCCTGCGCCACGTCATCTTCCTCTCCGGCTGCCAGATGCGCTGCCAGTACTGCCACAACCCCGAGTCGTGGCGCGCCGGTCACGGTGCGTGGGTGACGGCGCGCGAGGTGCTGGCCAAGGTCGCCGGGCTGGCGGGCTTCTACCGCAACGGCGGCGGCATCACCCTGTCCGGCGGCGAGCCTTTGCTGCAAGCCGAGTTCTGTCATGCGCTGGCGCAGGGCGCCAAAGACATGGGCATGCATGTCGCGCTGGACACCAACGGCGAGCTGCACGCGAACTTGCCGGATGCCTACTTCGATCCCATCGACCTGCTGCTGCTCGACATCAAGCATTCGGACGCTGCTGCACATCAGGCATTGACCGAGCGCGAACTTCAACCCGTGCTCGACTTCGCGCAGCGCATGGCGGCACTGGGCAAGGAGATCTGGGTGCGCCACGTGGTCGTGCCCGGCAAGACCGATGCCACTGAACACTTCGAACGTCTGGCCGAGATACTGCGGGCGATCCCCACGCTGACGCGCGTGGACCTGCTGCCGTTCCACGCGATGGGCTCCTTCAAATGGGAATCGGTGGGTATGACCGATCCGCTGGCGGGCCTCGATGCACCGAGCGACGAGACCATGGAGCATGCGCGCGTCATCCTGCGTCGCGCGCTGCCTGCTGCGCACATCGTGTGAGAAAAAATCCGCGAGCGGATGTCGGCAAGACATCGGCACGGGTTAGAATCGCCGGCCTTTCATCAAACCGAAGTCATCGTCATGTGGTTCAGGAATCTGCTCGTCTATCGTCTCTCCAACTGGAATTTCTCCGCCGACACCTTGCAAGCCAAGCTGGCTGAGCATGCTTTGCAGCCGTGCTCCGGCATGGAGTCTCAACGCATGGGCTGGGTGCCGCCCAAGGGCGACGGCGAGCCGCTGGTACATGCGCAGGGCGCGCAGATGCTGATCAGCCTCGGCGTGGAGAAGAAGCTGTTGCCGGCCACGGTCGTCAAGCAATTCACCCAGGCGCGTGCCGCCGAGGTGGAAGAGCAGCAAGGCTACAAGCCGGGCCGCAAACAGATGAAGCAACTCAAGGAAGCCATCACCGATGAATTGCTGCCGCGCGCCTTCGCCATCCGTCGCAAGACCTATGTGTGGATCGATGCGCAGGACGGCTGGCTGGTGGTGGATGCCGGCAGCCTGGGCAAGGCCGACGAGGTGGTGGAGATGCTGGTCAAGTCGCTGGGCGACTTCACGCTCAACTTCCTGCATACCGAGATCTCGCCCTCGGCCGCGATGACCGGCTGGCTGTCCGGCGACGAGCTGCCATCCACTTTCACCGTGGACCAGGATTGCGAATTGCGCAGCGCGGGCGAGGAGAAGGCCACGGTACGCTATGTGCGCCATACGCCGGAAACCGACGAGGTGACGCGCCACATCCAGGCCGGCAAGGAAGTCACCCGACTCGCCATGACCTGGCATGACCGCTTCTCCTTCGTGCTGCACGACAACATGCAGATCAAGCGTCTGGCGCCGCTCGACTTGCTCAAGGACCAGGCCGAGGAAGACGGCGCGGAAGACCTGTTCGATGCCGACTTCGCCCTGATGAGCGGCGAGTTGCGCAAGCTGTTGCCCGCGCTGGCCGACCTGCTGGGCGGCGAGAAGCGCGCCTGACAACCTGACCCTCGGAGCCAGTCATGCGTATCCTGATCCGCCTGTTCTTCCGCACCCTGCGCCTCGTGCTCAACCCCTTCATGCTGTTGTGGGAAGCGCTCACTACGCCCAAGGGCATCCAGCGCACTCCGGCTGCGCAGCAGCAGGTGGATGAACGCACGCGCGCGCTGGCGTTGTACCAGTTCAGGACGTGCCCGTTCTGCATCAAGGTGCGCAAGGAGATCGCCCGCCTGTCGCTCAACATCGAACTGCGCGACGCGCAGCACGATGCCACGCATTGCGCCGAACTGGAGCAGGGCGGCGGCAAGCTGCAAGTGCCTTGCCTGCGTATCGAGGATGCGCAGGGGCAGGTGCGATGGCTGTACGAATCGGACGCCATCATCGCCTGGCTGCGCCAGCAGTTCGCCGCCGAGGTGTGAGGCGCACGCCATGGCGCGCGGCAAACACTACAGCATCTATGTCGTCGAGCTGTCGCCGGACGTGCTCTACGAAGCCAAGTTCAAGAAACGCAATCCCGATTACCGCGCCGGCAAGCCCTGCGTCTACG
Organism: Pseudomonadota bacterium; assembly: GCA_040754175.1. Taxonomy (GTDB): domain Bacteria; phylum Pseudomonadota; class Gammaproteobacteria; order Burkholderiales; family Gallionellaceae; genus Sideroxyarcus. The sequence continues at coordinate 17,416 of JBFMFN010000018.1, forward strand.
TCGGCATGACCGGTCTCGATCCGGACATCCGGTTCGACAAACACAAAGCCGGCATCCAGGCCAACAAATACGTGCAGCGCTACGGCCTGCGCCTGCTGCCCGACCTGTACGAAGCCTGGAACCCGATGCATTACGATGATGCCTGCGAGCGCGAGGTGGAACTGGGCATCGACCTGCGCGAAGCGGGCTTCGGCGTGTGGCAGGGGTAGTGCATACTGCGGCGGCGCTGTCACGGTATTCCAAAAATAGTCTGCTACACTCCGGGGACATTGGGCCGGTGCGCGATCGCGCGCCGGTTTTCTTAATCCAGTCCGAGTGCCGATGAACCGTTGTCACGCGATGATCCGCTGCCTGTTGTGCCTGTCCCTGTTGCTGGGGATCATCCCGTTGGCGTCTGCTGCCGAAGTGTTGCGCGTGCTGGCGTGGGATGGCTATGCGGATGCCGAGGTGGTGGCCGCTTTCGAGCAGCGCACCGGTGCCAAGGTGGAGGTGACCTACGCCAGTTCGGACGACGACCTGTGGGACAAGCTGCACGACAAGACGCGCACCTATGATGTGTTCGCGGTGAACACCGCCGAACTGCAACGCTACATCGCTGACGGTCTGGCGCTGCCGCTCGATCTGTCACGCATCCCCAACCATGCACGGCAGCTGCCGCGCTTCCGCGACCTGTCGGCCATCGGCGGCCTGGTGCATGACGGCAAGACCTATGCCGTGCCCTATACCTATTCCGAGATGGGGCTGATCTACAACCGCAAGCTGGTGCCGCAGCCGCCTCACTCCATCGCGGCGCTGTGGTCGCCGCAATATCAGGGGCGCGTGCTGGCGTTCAACACCAGCAACCACAACTTCTCGCTGGCCGCGCTCAAGCTGGGGCTGCACGATCCCTTCCAGCTGTCGCCGTCCGAGATGCGCCGCGCGGCGCGCGAACTGGTGCAGTTGCGACGCAACGTGCTCACCTTCTATGCCACCACGGAAGAAGTGGTGGACTGGATGCGGCGTTATGACGTGGCGCTGGTGTTCGCCAATTTCGGTACGCAGCAGGTGAAGGCCTTGCGCGACGCCGGCATGGACATCGGCTACGTCATCCCGCGCGAAGGCGCGCTGGCCTGGCTGGATTGCTGGGCGGTGTCGCATGACGTGCGCGATGCCGCGCTGGCGCTGCGCTGGGTCGATTACACGCTGGAACCGCAAGTGAGCGAACGCCTGACGCGCGTGCACGGACTGGCCAACACGGTGACACCGTTCCCGGACAGTCGGCCCGATGCGCGCATCCTCTGGCTGCAACCGCTGGAGGATGCGGCGGCGCGCAAGGCGCTGTGGGACCGGGTGTTGTCCGGCGAGACGCCGGAGGGGTTCTGACGCATGCGCCTGAGTCTGGGTCTCAAACTGGGTTTCTGGCTGGCGTTGCTGGGCGCGTTGTCCACCGCGCTCGCCGGTTACTACGTGTATGACCGCAGCCGGGTGCAGTTGCTGGTCGCCGCGCAGGAGAAGCTGCTGACCACCACCCAGGTGCTGGCGCAGCGCTTCGGCGGCTCGGTGGAGGGCGTCTCGCGCGACGTCTATTTCCTGTCCTCGCTGGCGCTGGTGCGCCGCATGGCGCAACAACCGCACGCGTCCTCTGCACCGCGCGCCGAGCTGGCCGACGTGTTCGCCAGCCTGTTGGCCACCCACCAGGAATATTCCCAGGTGCGCCTGATCGGCGTCGCCGATCACGGCCGCGAACTGGTGCGCATCGACCGGCTGGACGGTGCCGATGCCTATGAGATGGTGCAGGGTGCAGCGTTGCAGGAGAAAGCGCACTTCCCGTATTTCTTCGAGACCCTGCGCCTGCCGCGTGGCCAGATCCACGTGTCGCCGATCACCCTCAACCAGGAACAGGGCGCGCATCACGGTTTCGGCAAACCGACCATCCGCATCGCCGCGCCGGTGTATGCAGCGGGCGGTGCCGCGCTGGGTATCGTGGTCATCGACGTGGACATGGCCGACCTGTTCGACAACCTGCGCGCCGATCTGCCGCCCGACCTGCACGTCCTGCTCGCCAACCGTTACGGCGACTATCTGATCCATCCCGATATCACCCGCGCCTTCGGTTTCAACCAGGGGCGGCGTTTCCTGATCCAGGACGATCTGCCGGTGCTGCGCGATGCGCTGGAAGAAAGACGGTCGCAGCTGGTGTTCGAGATCGCCGACGACAAGTTGTTCGGCGCATCCTCGCTGGCCGCCTTCCTGCGCGTGCCGTTCGGCGCGGAGGGTGAGCACCGTTTCGTGCTGCTCGGTCTGTATACGCCGTTGGAGAAGGTGCTGGCGCAGAGCAACGCGCTGGGCTGGACGGTGATCCAGCTCACGCTGTTGTTCATCGCGCTGGCGACGCTGGTCGCCCTGTTGTTGGCGCGGCTGCTGGCCAAGCCCATCGACCACATGGCGCAGATCGTGCGCGATTACGGGCAGGGCAAGCAACTGTCCGGCCTGCCGGTGATGCGTGACGACGAACTGGGCGACCTGGCGCGCAGCTTCAGCGGCATGGCGCAACAGCTCAACGACAAGATGCGCGAGACGCAGCAGGCCGAAGCCAAGCTGCATGCCATCCTCGACCATGCGCCGGTCGGCATCTGGATGGTGGATGTCAACGGACGTTACCAGTTCGTCAACAACACCTTCTGCAACGCGGTGGGCATCCCCGAGCAACGTTTCCTGGAGACCACTCACCTGCCCGATTTGCTGGGCGAGGAGGATGCCGCCAAGTGTCTGAGTTCGGATCGCGCATGCCTGGCCCAGGACGGCGTGCATATCTCCTATGAACTGTTGCGCTTCACCGACGGCGAGATGCATGAACTGGAAGTGACCAAGAGCAAGCTGCGCGATGTGACAGGGCAGGTGGTCGGTCTCATCGGCATCGGCGTGGACGTCACCGAGCGCAGACGCATGGAGACGCGCGAACATATCCGTACGCAAGTACTGGAACAGCTGGCCGATGGCGCACCGTTGCCGCAGGTGTTGCAGACCATCGCGCTGGGCGCGGAGCGACAGTTGCCCGACATGCGCTGCGCCATCCTGTTGCTGGATGCGGCCTGCGAGCATCTGCAGGTAGGCAGCGCGCCGCATCTGCCGGCGCAGTTCAGCGCCGCGCTGGAAGGCCTGTCCGTGCGTGAGATCGGCTGCGCCAGTGCGGCGGCGGTGTTCGACGGCCAGCGCGTGGTGGTGGCCGATATCACGCAGGAGAACGTCTGGTCGCCGCGCATGTGCGAACTGGCGGCGCACGCCGGCATCGTCGCCAGTTGGGCAGAGCCGATCCGCACCTCGGAAGGCTGGGTGGTGGGCGTGGTCACCTTCTATCCCGGCCAGGCGCATGCGCCCAACACCGCGCATCTGCAGATCATCGCACATGCCGCCTATCTGGCCGGCATCGCCATCGGCAAGAAGCGCGCGGAGAGCCAGCTCAAGCTGGCCGCCAGCGTGTTCACCCATGCGCGCGAAGGCATCATCATCGCCGACGCGCAAGGGCGCATCGTCGACGTGAACGAGACCTTCAGCGAGATCACCGGCTATGCGCGCGAAGAGGTGCTGGGAAACCAGGCGCCGGTGCTGGATGGCGAGATGCATGACGCAGATTTCCTTGCCGTGCGCCAGCGCGAACTGGAATTGCGCGGTTACTGGAGCGGCGAAGTGTGGAAGCGGCGCAGCAACGGCGAACGCTATGCCGAGATGCAGACCGTCAGCCTGGTGCGCGATGCCCAGGGCGCGGCGCAGAACTACGTCACGCTGTTCTCCGATATCACCCAGATGAAGCAGCACGAGCAGCAGCTGGAGCACATCGCGCATTACGACGTGCTCACCGGCCTGCCCAATCGCGTGCTGAAATCCGAACGCCTGCAACGTGCCATCGTGCATTGCCAGCGCCACGGCGAATCGCTGGCGGTGGCCTATCTCGACCTGGATGGTTTTAAGGAAGTGAATGACCGCTATGGCCACGGCGTGGGCGACCGTCTGCTGATCGCGCTGGCACGCCGCATGCGCGATGCGATGCGCGAGGAAGACACGCTGGCGCGCATCGGCGGCGACGAGTTCGTCGCCATCCTGGTCGGGCTGGGGCAGCAGAACGATCACATCGTGGTGCTGGAACGATTGCTTGCGGCCGCTTCCGCGCCGGTGGAGGTAGATGGTCTGCACCTGCAAGTCTCGGCCAGTATCGGCGTGACGTTGTATCCGCAGGACGGCGCCGACCCCGACCTGTTGCTGCGCCATGCCGATCAGGCCATGTATCAGGCCAAGCAGGCCGGCAAGAATCGCTATCACCTGTTCGATGTGGCGCACGACATGGCGGTGCAGAACCAGCACGAGACCATCGAGCGCGTGCGTCGCGGTCTGGGGCAGGGCGAGTTCGTGTTGTATTACCAGCCCAAGGTCAACATGCGCAGCGGCCAGGTGATCGGCGCCGAGGCGCTGATCCGCTGGCAGCATCCCGAGCGGGGACTGTTGCCGCCGGCGGCTTTCCTGCCGCAGGTGGAAGGCCATGCGGTCGGCATCGAACTCGGCGAGTGGGTGATCGACACGGCGTTGCGCCAGATGAAGCGATGGCAGGCGGACGGCGTGCATCTGCCGGTGAGCGTCAACGTCGCCGCCAACCAGTTCCAGCAGGAGGATTTCGAGATCCGTCTGGGCAGCCTGCTGGCGGCGCATCCCGAAGTCGCTCCGCAGCATCTGGAACTGGAGGTGCTCGAATCCAGCGCGCTGGAGGATGTGGAGCAGGTGTCGCAACGCATGCTGCGCTGCCGCGCGATGGGCGTCACTTTCTCGCTGGACGATTTCGGCACCGGCTATTCCTCGCTCACCTATCTCAAGCGCCTGCCCGCCGACGTGCTCAAGATCGACCAGAGCTTCGTGCGCGAGATGCTGGATAACCATGACGACCTCGCCATCATCGAAGGTATCGTCGGTCTCAGCAACGCTTTCCGCCGCAAGGTGATCGCCGAAGGCGTGGAGACTGCGGAGCACGGCGTACGCCTGTTGCAGGTCGGCTGCGAACTGGCGCAAGGCTACGGCATCGCCCGTCCCATGCCGGCGCACGACATGGCGCACTGGATCGCCGACTGGAAGTCCTTCCCCGTCTGGCAGGTTTGAAGTCTGCGCTGCGCGTTCGCCGGCGCTTTCCGTTCTGTTAGGCTCCGCGCCGCTGTAACCCTCCCTTGGCAGCGAACGATCCGGCCTGTACGCACAACAAGAAGGAGGGGGGGCGGTTGCGCGCGGCCGCAACCGGGGTGGGCGCAGCGTGAGGCTTGCCTCGGCGCGTTAGCTCCACCCACGGTCGCCGACGAATCGCTATGATGCGCACCGTGCGCGGCCCACTGGCCGCTTTTGTCCAGAGGTCGCATCGTGTCCAAAGCATCCCGTGAATCTAAACTCAATGCGGCGCGCGAGGCGTTGCGCGTGTCGCTGCCGATGGAGGTATTCAAGGCGGCGTTGCCTTATCTGTTGGCCTTGTTGTTCATCGCCTTGCTCGGCTACTGGCTGATCGATCCGGCGCCGCCGAAGAGGATGACCATCGCGGTCAGCATGGAAGACGGTAACTCGATGGCGTATGCCAGCCTGTATGCCGCGCTGTTGAAGGAAGAGGGCATCACGCTGGAGATCCGCAACACCGAGGGGCCGTTGCAGAACATGGAGGCTTTGCGCCAGCCGACGGGCGCGGCCGATCTGGCTTTCGTGCCGGGCGGTATGGCGCGCGGGCAGTCCACGGTGGGCATGGTGTCGCTGGGCAGCCTGTATTACGAACCATTGTGGCTGTTCCACAAGGGCAAGCAGAAGATCGAGCATCTGTCGCAGCTCAAGGGCTTGCGCATCGGCGTGGGACGACCGGGCAGCAGCACGCGCCTGTTGAGCAAGATGCTGCTGGATGCGGCCGGGGTGAACGACGGTAATGCCACGCTGTACGAGATCGGCGAGGACGATTCGAAGGAGGCGCTGAAGCACGATGTGGTGGATGTGATCTTCCTGTCCGGCGTGCCGGATTCGCCGCTGATCCATGAGGTGGCGACGCTGCCCGAGGTGGCGTTGGTCGATCTGGACGATGCCGAGGCGTTGGCGCGCCAGTTCACTTTCCTGCATCACCTGGTGTTGCCGGAGAGCGCGCTCGATCTGCAAGCCAACCTGCCGCCCCGGCGCGCGCACCTGATCGCGCCGACGGTGACGCTGGTGGCGCGCGAGTCCTTGCATCCGGCACTGACCTATCTGTTGCTCAAGGTGCTGACGCGGGTGCATGGCGGCGCGGGCATGCTGCAACAGGCGCACGAGTTCCCGGCGGACAAGGATACGGATTTCGAACTGTCCAGCCAGGCCGCGTATTTCTACAAATCCGGCCCGCCCTTCCTCGATCGTTACCTGCCGTTCTGGGCCGCCACCTTCGTCAGTCGCGTGCTGATCGTGCTGCTGCCCTTGCTGGCGCTGGCCATCCCGCTGAGCCGGGTGGCGCCGGCCGCCTATGCCTGGCTGGTGAAGTCGCGCATCCACAAGCTGTACGGCGAGCTGCGTTTCCTCGAATTGCAGGTGCGCACCACGCCGCCGCCGGTGGATCTGGCGCGCTTCCGGCGCGAGCTGGATGGCATCGAGAACAAGGTCAACCATCTGCGCTTGCCGGTGGCGTTCTCCAGCCACCTGTATGAGTTGCGCAGCCATATCGCGCTGGTGCGGGAGCGGTTAACAGATGCGCCCTAAACTTTCCTTGTGCCACGCCGATACAAGGTGCAACGGGGCGCGTCGTTGCTCCGTAGCGAAGGAGGTGTGACATGGCGATCGTGATGGATATGGGCAGCTACGAGATCGAGCGCAGCGAGCGCCCCGAGCAGACCTACGGCGAGGAAGTGCTGTATGCCGGCTGGGTGCCGCAACTGGCGACCGTCGAGGTGGCACACGTGACGCCGGCGCATCCGGCATTCCCGTCTGCGCTGGCAGAGGCCGACATCGACACCTTCCTGACGCGCATGTACGCCGGCCAGCGTTGAGACTGGAAGTCCGGGGGGCGGATGTGGTTTAATCGCGCCCCATGTCGCAACGCCTACACCATTCCCTGCTGACCCTGCTCTTCGTACTGTTGCAGTGCGTGTCGCCGCTCGTACATGCGCATGCCGACGGCGAGCAGAGCGGCCTGCTGCATCTGCCCGCTGCCTGGTCGGTGGCGCAGGATGGGGTGGACGGCTGGTCGGCGGGCGAAGACATCATCATCAACCTGTCCGACGACCTGCATCGCTATGCGCAGTGCGCGTTGCCGCCGGCAGCGCTGTCGCCGTTGCCGGTTCCGTTGCGCATCGTGCAGGCATATCGCCTGCCATCTCTGTCAGTCACCCGCTTCCAGCGTGCCGCTTGTTGCACGCCTCCTCCACAGGCCCCTCCGGTCCTGAGCTGAACCATCGGGCATCCCGCCCGGCATCCGATCGTTAGCCATCGCCGCCCGCAGGCACGGGCAGTCGTCGCGCATCCTGCGCGTTGACTGGCTGTTTCCCGCTTTGCGCTATGGCGTCCGACCGCATAACGCGGTCCATCCGACAGCAAGGAGTCGCACGCACAGACTGGGCACACACGACTCCCACCAATACCGGGGCAGCGCCGTTCCGCTGCATACAACAGAATCCCGTCATGCATGGCGGGGAACATTAGAGAGAAAGGAAACACCATGAAGTTCATCCAACTGATCGCCTTGTCCGCCGCGCTGCTGCTGGCCGGTAACGCCTCTGCCAACGAAGCGCTGTTCAAGAAGAGCACCTGCGTGGCCTGCCACAACCCGGATAAAAAGGTGGTCGGCCCGGCGCTGAAGGCGATCGCAGCCAAGTACGCCGGCGATGCGACCGCCCAAGCGCGTCTGGTCGCCAAGATCCGCTCCGGCGGCAAGGGTGTGTGGGGCCCGGTGGCCATGCCGCCGGCACCGAAGTCGGTGAGCGATGACGACCTCAACACCCTGGTGAGCTGGATCCTGTCCCTGAAGTGATCCCGATCTGAGGTAGTACCGGAGGGCGCTTGCCCTCCGGCCTGGCGGGTTTCTCCGCCACGGCCTTGCGCAGCAAGTGCCCATTCACTTACCCGGTCCATGGTGGATCGGATCGCTCTTTTTCCGGACTCGGTATACAGGTAGGAACAGGTGGCTGTGTTATCCTGCGCGCCGTGTCTCCCGGGGTCTGTCCATGCGTTTTTTGAGCCTAATCTTGCTGTTGTTGCCGGCGTGGTCGCATGCCGATCAGGCGCAGGATTTCATGGCCGTGCGCAGTGCGTTCGCCACCGGCAAAGCGGCTGCGCTGGAGCAGGCTGCCGCGCGTTTGCAGGATTCACCGCTCGAACCCTACGTCACCTATTACCGTCTGCGCCTGCACTGGGATGAGGCGGATACCTCAGCCGTGCATGCGTTCCTGGCGCGCGAGGAAGATACCCCGGTCATCGATCAGTTCCGTGGCGAATGGCTGAAGCAGATGGCCAAGAAGCAACGCTGGGACGAGTTCGCTTCCGAATATCCCTATCTCATCAATGCCGATGCCGAACTGACCTGCCTGGCACTGGACTGGCAGCGCCGGCAGGATGCGGCACTGGCGTTGCGCGCCACGCGCCGGCTGTGGTTCTCCGGCGCGGCGGATGCCGCCAACTGCGCTGCGCTGTTCGCACTCGCCATCAAGGAAGGCGTCATCACCACGCAGGATGTGGGCGTGCGGCTGCGTCGCCTGCTGGAGAACGGCAAGGTCAGTGAGGCGTTGAAGCTGGTGCGCTATCTGCCGCATGCGCAGCGTCCCGCGCTGGCCGAGCTGGACCAGGCACGTCGCAATCCGCAACATTATCTGGCGCGCGTGAAGCTGGGCCAGGACGATGACGGCACGCGCATGGTGGCGCTGTTCGCCCTGCAACGTCTGGCGCATCAGGCGGTGACGCCGGCCGCCGTGCAGTGGCAGCGCATGGAACACTTGTTCCCGCCGGAGGAACAGCAATATCTGTATGGCTGGCTGGCCACTGAGGCGGCGATGCAGCATGACGAGAGGGCGCTGCAATGGTATGCCGCGGCCGGCGACACGGTGCTCACTCCGCAACAGTCGGCTTGGCGTGTGCGTGCCGCCTTGCGTGCGCAGGATTGGCACGAGGTGTGGTCGGCCATCGCCTCGATGAGCGCAGAACAGCAGAACGAAGCCGCCTGGCGTTACTGGAAGGCGCGCGCGCTGATCGCTTTGGGGCACCGGTCCGAGGCGGAGGCGCTGCTCGAACCGTTGAGCCGCGAATACCATTTCTACGGACAGCTCGCGGCCGAGGAGCTGGGGGCAGCACCGGCAGCCGGTATCGTCACTGCCAGGTTCGAGCCGGACGAGGGAGAGCTGGAGCAGATGGCGGCACGGCCGGAGGTGCAGCGCACCATCCTGCTGTACCAGATGGGCTTGCGCACCGAGGCGATGAAGGAGTGGGACTGGGCCATGCGCGGCCTGGATGACCGCGACCTGCTGGTGGCGGCCGAGGTGGCGCGCCGCAACGAGATGTACGATCGTTCCATCAATGCCGCCATCCGCACTGTCGCCTTGCATGATTTCAACCTGCGCTATCCGGCGCCGTATCGCGATGCCTTGCGGGCTTCGCTGGACGAACACGAAGTGGAGGAGGCCTGGGTATATGGCCTGATGCGGCAGGAGAGTCGTTTCGTGACGCATGCCAGGTCCGGTGTCGGTGCTGCCGGCCTGATGCAGATCATGCCCGAGACCGCGCGCTGGGCCGCACGCCGCATCGGCCTCAAGGGCTATCGCAAAGGCTTGATCCACCAGCTCGATGTCAACCTGCGCCTGGGCACCTATTACATGAAGAGCGTGTACAGCCGCTTCGACGACAACCCCGTGCTGGCTTCCGCCGCGTATAACGCCGGTCCCTCGCGCGCCAACCGCTGGCGCGGCAAGGTGCCGCTGGAGGGCGCCATCTATGCCGAGACCATCCCCTTCGACGAGACGCGCGATTACGTGAAGAAGGTGATGAGCAATACCATCTATTACGCCAAGCTGTTCGGCCATCCTTCGGAATCGCTCAAGGAACGTCTGGGCGTGGTGCAACCCAACGAGCCGTCCGGCCCGCGTCCGCATGCCCAGCCGATGTGAAGGTTTGCAGGTCTATTGCGTGGGCGGTGCGGTGCGCGACCGCTTGCTCGGCCTGCCCATGCAGGACCGCGACTGGGTAGTGGTGGGCAGCACGCCGGATGAGATGGTGGCGCGCGGCTTCACCCCGGTGGGCGCGGATTTCCCCGTGTTCCTGCATCCCGATACGCATGAGGAATATGCGCTGGCGCGCACCGAGCGCAAGACCGCGGCCGGCTACAAGGGCTTCAACATCTACGCCTCGCCCGATGTCACGCTGGAGCAGGATCTGCTGCGGCGCGACTTCACGGTGAACGCGATGGCCATGGATGCCGACGGCAATCTCATCGATCCGCATGGCGGCCAGTGCGACTTGCAAGCCGGCGTGCTGCGTCATGTCAGCGCGGCCTTCGCCGAAGACCCGGTGCGCATCCTGCGCGGCGCGCGTTTTGCGGCGCGTTTCGATTTCTCGATCGCACCCGAGACACAGGCACTGATGCGCAGCATGGTGGACAACGGCGAAGTGGATGCGCTGGTGGCAGAGCGCGTATGGCAGGAACTGGCGCGCGGCCTGATGGAACGCCATCCCTCGCGCTTCTTCCTCACGCTGCGTCAATGCGGCGCCTTGCAGAAGATCTTGCCGGAAGTGGATGGCCTGTTCGGTGTGCCGCAGCCGGCGCACTACCACCCCGAGATCGATTGCGGCGTGCACGTGATGATGGTGGTGGACGATACCGCCAGACAGGGGCGGCCGCTGGAGGTGCGCTTCGCTGCGCTGGGGCATGACCTGGGCAAGGCGACCACGCCGGAAGATACCCTGCCGCGCCACATCGGCCACGAGCAACGCAGCGTCGACCTGGTGAAGCAGGTATGCGCCCGTCTGCGCGTGCCGGGCGATTGTCGCGACCTGGCGCTGCTGGTGGCGCAATACCACAGCCATGTGCACAAGGCGCGCGAGCTGCGTGCCGATACCCTGGTCAAACTGTTCGATGCTTGCGACCTGTGGCGCAAGCCGGAACGTTTCGAACTGATCCTGTTCACCTGCGAATCGGATGCGCATGGCCGCACCGGCCACGAGCACGATGCCTATCCGCAATCCGCCTACCTGCAAGCTTGCGCTGCGGCCGCGCGTGGCGTGAATGCCGGTGATATCGCGCGTGCCTGCACCGACAAGAACCTGATCGCCGACAAGGTGCGCGAGGCACGCATCGTGGCGGTGGAGGCGGCCATCGCCGCGTTGCGTGCGGGGTGAAAGCACATTCGGCATTGACGCCATGCGCGGGTGCACTGATACTTCGCCCCGTGCGGCTGCGCCTGATGCGCCGCGCGCTGTCCAACTTCCCGAACGTGCCGTGACTGATAAGAGCCCTGTGATCCGATTGAGCGACCTGCATCTGGACGATGCACGGGCGCTGCTCGAACACGATCCCTCGTTCGTCCTGCCCGATCCGCACGCTTCTCCTGTCGAATATCTGCAAAGCATCCTCAATGGACTGTGCGAACTGTCCATGCATGACCCGCTGACCGGGCTGTCCAATCGCCGGCATTTCCTTAGCTTCTTGAGCAAGGAGATCGAGTCGGTGGCGCGTTCCGGCGATTCCACCTTGCTGCTGATGCTGGACGTGGACCACTTCAAGAAGGTCAACGATACCTATGGCCATCATGCCGGCGACCTGGTGTTGCAGGCCGTGGCGCGCTGCCTGGAGACTTGCGTGCGCCCGATGGATACCGTGGCGCGCTATGGCGGCGAAGAGTTCGCGGTGATCCTGCCGGATTGCGCACCGTCCTTCGGCCAGGTCGCCGCGGAGCGCATCCGCAAGGCGGTGGAGAGCTTGTCCATCCCCGTATCGCCGGTATTGAACCTGCAGGTGACGGTGAGCGTCGGCGGTGCGTTCGCGCCGCTATGGGTGCGCTCCACCCCTCCGATCTGGGTGGAACGTGCCGATGAACAGTTGTATCGGGCCAAGGGCGCCGGGCGCAACCGCGTGTTCATCGAAGTGCAGCAGGAGATCGCGGTCAGCGCGGAAGAGAAGGGCATGCTGTTCGGTCATCTGCTGAGCGGCGACCCGGCGTGGGTGGATGATGGCGCGGCAGACAGTAAGGTATAGGTAGAACGTGATGAGCGAAGTCGACAAGCCACAACAGGAGCAGGACAGCGCAGCAGCGGAGCCGGTGCCGATGAAGGCCTGGCGCAAGGTGATCGCTGTCACCAGCGGCAAGGGCGGCGTGGGCAAGACCTTCGTCTCGGCCAATCTGGCGGCGGCGCTGGCCAAGCGCGGCCTGCGCGTGCTGGTGCTGGATGCCGACCTCGGCCTCGCCAATCTCGATGTGGTGCTCAACCTGTATCCCAAGATCACCCTGCATGACGTATTCACCGGCAAGGCCAAGCTGGAAGAGGCCATCCTGCAAGCGCCGGGCGGTTTTTCGGTGTTGCTGGCCGGTTCCGGTCTGGTCGAGTATTCGCGCCTGACGCCCGAGGTGCGCACCGATTTCCTGCGCATCCTGGAAGAGATCGTGCCGCGTTACGACATCGTGCTGCTGGATACCGGCGCCGGCATCTCCGATGTGGTGCTGTTCGCCGTGTCGCTGGCTTCCGAAGTGCTGCTGGTGGCCACGCCGGAGCCGACTGCGTTGACCGACGCCTATGCCACCATCAAGGTGCTGGCCACGCAACAGAAGCGCCAGGATCTCCGCATCGTCATCAACCAGGCCGCGCGCCAGGGCGACGGCAAGGCCATCGCCGGCCAGTTGCAACAGGTGTTCGATCGTTTCGTGAAGCTGGACGCAGGACAGACCATGCGCCTGATCCACATGGGCGACATCCCCGCCGACCCGGCCGTGCGTCAGGCCGTGATGCGCCGCCAGTTGCTGGCGCAATCCTCGCCCGGCAGCCCCGCCGCGCTGGCCATCGCGCAACTGGCGACCGGCGTCGCCGATGCCGTGGTCGGACGCTGACCATCATCCGCTTCGCATTAGTCATACTTTCTTTGTAACGCCGCTCCCTTCGCGCCGCGTCGTCTGTATTGCAGATGAGCCAGGCTCCGGCTCAGCGAAGTTGCGCAGCGCTGGGTGGAAGTCGGCTTCTCGGCCTTTGCGGAAGTTCGCGCATCGAATAATGTACTTCCGCTACTGAGTTCTAGCCGGACAGTCGAAAACCGTGGTCTGTCCCCGATTATTCCGAACGATGATGAACAATTACTCCATAGTCATTGAGGTCATTTCGATACTCGCCCCGACAATCGGGAGGCGGCACTTTTTGTTCATTCCCCACCTTGAATTTTCAAGCTGCCCTAGGTGAAATTCTAATAGGATGGTCTGAGATAGACTTGAATTAATAAGGTAGATAGGTAGTGGTGAATTAAGCCATGCTAACTCACCATGGATGAAAGGGGTTTTATCACCTATATGTTGTGTATGAACTAAATAACCAACTTCTGTGGAAGAAAGTCCGGCATTCATTTCTAGTGGCAACGTATTGACGAAATAGAGATGTACATCTAGATCACAAACATCTTCTCCAGATGAAAGTATTAACTCATCTCTCGAGTCCGGTAACGCGCGCAACTTCAGCCACAGACGCTCAGCTTCATTGTAGGCACCACTCTGAAATGAATTGATTTCACACGTCAATCCAGCGCTGATAATATTGAATTTCAGAAAGGTCGAAGTATCGGACATATTTCCCCCATATATTCTCATGGGACATTAGCACATTTGAAAAACAGGATGATAGAGAAATTCATGCTTTTGAATCATCTGGAATAGCTAGGAGGAGACTGGAGGTTACGAAAAAAGTGCATAGACGGTTGTTCGGCGATTGCGGTAATTCAGGAATGATGCGCACCATTTCTGCTATGTGCCAAAACCGGTATTTCTTATTCAAATGCTATTGGGTTCGCGAAGAAACTTCTTCACAAATTGCTCCTGTCGGGTGTTTGTCGCGAACACGTACCGCTCTGCGTCAACCACAGTGCTCAAGTTAGCTAACCGTACAAACTCGTCGTGATCGCGGTCCTTCATGTTTGCAAGGGTCTCTTCATTATTTAAAGCAAAGAAGATTTTGGTAGGCGAGATTGGAAGTGCGACTAAGAAAGATGTCTCGAAGGTGCCCCCTACTATCAGCGGCCTATCCCCAATAAGCAGATCGAACCTAGCCGCATGCACAGATCGTATTCCCCACGTTACGTTCAGGAGTGCGAGATTTAGTTTCTCAGAGAATGCGAGCTCTGGCAGCGACATTACACCTAAGTCGTCAAGAACGTCTGGCATATGCTTCTCAACCCACTCCCGGAGGGTCGCCTCTGGTTCATCGCCGCGAATCGCAAGAAACTCGTCGGGGTCCTTATCAAGGCTCTCTAACAGAGTATCTCTTCCACGCTCTCGAATATGGTGGATCATTGTTGGTCCACGTAGCATCAGCGAAACAAGGAAGGGAGACCACGCTTTTTTGTCCTCTAGGTTCAAACCATTGATGCCCTTATTCAGCATCTTGGCATGCACTAGGGCTGCTGGATCGTCAATGTGTGGCCCCCAAAACTCTTTCTCGACCTTCACATTGGGCACTGTCTGAGATCGTTCCATCGAATACAGGTGCGGCTCTTTGGCAACGGACTTAGCCTTGTATCGATCACTGATTAATTGCCCGTGCTCCCATCTAAACGAGGTCAGCTTATCATCTGGCCTCGTGTGCCATTGTTTCAGCAAGAATCGAGGAACATAGTGGTGTTCAATATGAGTAGCCATATGCGATATTAGCAACCGCACAAATAGATCACCAAGTTCCGCCATGGGATTGAGGCGGACCTAATCGACGGTGTTCGCAACCGTCCGCAATGGCCGAAAATCTGCCGTGCGCCGATCTCCTCCTCATCCCAACAATGCCGCGCGCCACGCGGCCAGCTTCTCTTCATAACGCATGCCGGCGTGCGCCGGGCTGGTGGAGGGCAGGCGCGTGTAGTGCAAGTCCGGCAGTGCCTGCTTCGCCGCTACATATCTCCGAAAACTCTGTTCTGCTTTCGTTCCGTTGAAACAGACGCGGGTGATGTTCGGATGGCGCACGAAGAAAGAGGCGAAGTCGTTCGCTTGTTCGGCCTGGATGTCACTGTCCAGGCTGCCTTCGCGTTCGCAGGAATGCAGCACGTCCCACAGTGCGATGTGGGCTTGCTGCAAGGTCTGCAAACGTTGCGGGTAGAGTAGCTGGGGTGTTGCGCCGATCAGTGCGCCCATGATCTTCCAGAAAGCGTTGTGCGGATGGGCGTAGTACTCGTGCGCGTGCAGCGACTTGATGCCGGGCATGCTGCCCAGGATGAGCAGGGTGGCGGAGCGGTCGGCCACCGGCGGGAAGCTGATGAGGCGGGGCATGATGTGTGATTTTGTAAATGCATGTCCTTTGATATGGCACTAGGTGCCTACTCAGGACGAACGGTCATTTTTTAAAGCGAGCGCGAACGGTCGCCGTTCATCAGGTTCTGCAAGGAGATGTCGATGCCCTTGCCCAGCACCATGACCTTGAACAGCTCGCCCATCTCGGCCGGGCTGGTCAGGCGCTGTACCTGTTTGGATAGCGGCAGGTATTCGCGCATGTGCTCCGGCGAGCTTTCGCCGAGCAGGTCGAGAATGCCGTGGTTGAGCAGGAAGTGCGCCTGCGTGGTGTAGCCGAGCAGGTGGGCGCCGTGGGCGATGGCGGCCTCGGCGGCGGCGGTGAAATCCACATGCGCGGTGAGGTCCTGCAAACCGGGCAGGTAGAACGGATCGTCGTGCGAGTGATGGCGGTAATGGCACATCAGCGTGCCGCGATGGCGTTGCGGATGGTAATACTCCGGGGCACCGAAGCCGTAGTCGATGAACAGCAGCACGCCGTGGGTGAGGCGCGCGGCGAGGGTGGCCATCAGGCCGCGTGCGGCGAGCGAGATCTCGCTCAGGTAGTCGTCCGGCACGGCGATGCCTTGGGCGGCGGCATGCAGGGTGTCGTCCTGCGGCACGCGGTCGCGCCACACGAAACGATTGTCCTCGTTGCCGACGCCGCGCTCCAGGATGTGGCCGTCCTTCCAGTAGATCAGGTGTACTGGCAGCGCATCCAGCACTTCATTGCCGAACACTGCGCCACTGAGGGTGTCCGGCAGGCTGTCCAGCCAGCGGATACGCTCGAACAGATGCGGCAGGCGTTCGCGCAGCAGCGCTTGCTGGCGTTGGCGCAGGTCGGCGCTGACTTCCAGGATGGAGTAGCGCTCGGGCAGGGCGTCGCGGCGCTCCAGTTCACTCAGGATGTCCAGCGCCAGTTTGCCGCTGCCGGCGCCCAACTCCAGGATGTGCGGCGTGCTGGCTTGCATCACCTCTTGCAGATGGCGCGCCAGGGTGCGTCCGAACAGCGCGGACAGTTCCGGTGCGGTGACGAAGTCGCCCGCTTCGCCGAACTTGCGCGCGCCGGCGGTGTAATAGCCCAGCCCCGGCGCATACAGCGCCAGCTCCATGAAGCGCGAGAAGGGTATCCAGCCGCCCTGGCTGTGGATATCGTTGCGGATCAGCTCGCACAGGCGCGCACTGTGGGCGAGGGCATCGGTGCTGGGGGGCGGAAGGTTAACTTGCATGCTCGGTTATAATTGGCAGCAGCGGGCAATCGATGCCCGCTATGTGCGTTGGCGATGGGCCAAAGTTTAGTGGGGTTTGCGATGCAGGGAAAGACTATCTTGGTGACGGGCGGTGCGAAGCGCGTGGGCGCGGCCATCGTGCGCCGGCTGCATGCGCAAGGAGCGAACGTCGCCATCCATTTCCGCAGCTCGGCCTATGAGGCGTTCGCCTTGCGCGGCGAGCTTAACGATGTCCGCGCTGACTCGGCGTTCTGCGTGCAGGCGGATCTGCTCGATGTGCTGGCGCTGCCGCGCATGGTGGAAGAGGTGGTGGCGCATTTCGGACAGCTGGATGCGCTGGTCAACAATGCCTCCAGTTTCTATGCCACGCCGCTGGGGGAGATAGACCGCGAACAATGGCACGACCTGGTCGGTACTAACCTGAAAGCGCCGCTGTTCTTGGCGCAGGCGGCGGCGGCCGAATTGCGTCGGCGTCACGGTGCCATCGTCAACATCGTGGACATCCACGCCGAGCGGCCGATGCAGGGTCATCTGTTGTACAGCGCGGCCAAGGCCGGACTGGTGGCGCTGACCAAGGGCCTGGCACAGGAACTGGCGCCGCAGGTGCGCGTGAACGGCGTCGCCCCGGGCGTCATCATCTGGCCGGAAGGCGAAGCGTGGCAGGACGAGGAACAGCGGCGCAAGATCGTGGCGCACACCCTCTTGAAGCGCGAAGGCACACCGGACGATATCGCCAAGATCGTGCAATTCCTGATCGCCGATGCTCCTTACATCACCGGGCAAGTCATCGCCGTGGACGGCGGCCGCTCCATCAATCTTTGAACAATATGAACGACATCATCCAGCCCATCCATTTCGAACACCACTCCACCAATTTCAACCGCCTCAAGGGGCGCCTGGAGAGTTCGGTGGGCAAGGCCATCGCCGATTTCAACATGATCGAGGAGGGCGACGTGGTGATGGTGTGCCTGTCCGGCGGCAAGGATTCGTACACGCTGCTGGACATCCTGCGCACGCTGCAGAAGCGCGCGCCCATCGATTTCAAACTGATCGCGATGAACCTCGACCAGAAACAGCCGGGCTTCCCCGCCGATGTGCTGCCGAACTATCTGAAGAGCATCGGCGTCGATTTCCACATCGAGACGCAGGACACCTATTCCATCGTCAAGGAGAAGATCCCGGAGGGCAAGACCACCTGCTCGCTCTGTTCGCGTCTGCGGCGCGGCATCATCTACAAGGTGGCGGGCGAACTGGGCGCGAACAAGATCGCACTGGGGCATCACCGCGACGACATGGTGGAAACGCTGTTCCTCAACATGTTCTTCGGCGGCAAGCTGAAGGCGATGCCGCCCAAGCTGGTGACCGACAAGGGCGACCATGTGGTGATCCGGCCGCTGGCCTATTGTGTGGAGAAGGATATCGCGCGCTACGCGCGCGGCATGGAGTTCCCCATCATCCCGTGCAACCTGTGCGGTTCGCAGGAGAACCTGCAACGCCAGAACATCAAGCAGATGCTCACCGAGTGGGAGCGTCAGTATCCGGGGCGCACCCAGACCATCTTCACCGCCATGCAGAACGTGCGCCCCTCGCATCTGCTGGACAGCAGCCTGTTCGATTTCAAGGGGATCAAGGCGGGAGACAGCGTGGCGGAAGGCGACGTAGCATTCGACGACCACTAGATGCCTGTCGTTCCGGCGCAGGCCGGAATCCAGCGCTTTATTCAATATGCCTTTGGTTTTGTCCTGCTGCGCAGGGTTTTGAATTCGACTGGATTCCGGCCTGCGCCGGATAACCAGCGACTTGCCCGCTTGCGGGCTTAGTCGAATGGCTAGTAGTTTCACCAATGACGGCTAGGCTGGCTGCACCGCCACCTTGAAGATCACCTTGCGTACCGTGCCGCTGCCTATGAGTGGTGCATGTGCGTCCTCCGGGAAGAAGATGCAGAAGTGATCCGGCGGCACCGGCACGTATGAGGCCGGTGCATCGTGGAAGAAGCGGATGTCCTTCTCCTCGCTGTGCTCGCTCACCGGATTCAGGCAGTCAGCCAGCGGTTTCCAGCCCATGGTCTCGTCGCCTTCCAGTACCAGCTGGATGTCGATGTACTTGCGGTGTGCTTCCAGCTTCGCCATGTCTCTCGTCTTTGCCGGCACCTGCTCCACGATGGCGATCAGGTCGTCGCCCAACACTTGATAGCGTCCAGGCGCCAGCGCATACAGGTCGGTGTCGCGCATGTACTCGAAGGCGTACTGGAACAGCGGATGCAGCCTCGTGTAGCGCTCGGATTGCGATAGGGCAGAAAGGATCATTTCGGCGTCTCTTCGGTGGGTTGCTTGCGATAGGGCGAGGTGTACCAGGCTGCACAAATGAATCCGATCAGTGCTCCGGCAAGCACGGCAGAAAGGGTGTGCGCGTCGAGCATGATGCGTGCGCCCATGGTGAGCAACAGGATGGGCACGAGGTAGAGCAGGTGACGCCAGCCGTAACGGCGTGCCACGAAGTACACGGCGCAGGAAGACATGGTGGTATGGCCGGAGGGCATGTTGTAGCGGCTATCCGGTGCGTAGGGACGTTCGCCGATGCGCGTGCCGCCGACATGCACGTCGTTCACCACGCGCTTCAGACCTTGGGTAGCGACGGTGGTGGCGACGCCGAGATAGAGCAGTTGCACCATGCCTTCCTTGTCGCGCAGCAGCAGCGGCAGGCCGATCTGGATGATGGTGTTGACGAAGCGCAGCTTGGTTTCGGTGGGCTCCACCCAGGCCGGGCGTTCCGCGCCGAGGTGGGCGTGGTAGCTGGCCAGGTCGCTGGGGTAGAACACGCATACCACGAGGCTGATCAGGCTGGCGGCGATGAACCCCATGGGGCGTTTCTGTGGAAGATACTTGCTGAATTTGCTCAAGCGATCTCCTTATCGTTTAGGTTCGGCGACATCGCGGAAGATGTCGAGTTGCGGTTCGTAGATGCTGCTGGTCATGTCGAAGGCGCCCATCACGCTGTGGAACACCGTCTGCTGCGCATGCTTGGCATGTGCCAGTGCGGTCGCTGGGGTCAGCCGTTTGCGCTGCTTGAACGCATCCGACATCCACACGATGTAGGGGATGTCCTTCTGTACGTCGGGCGCCAGTGTATACGGTGTGCCGTGCAAGTACAGACCATACTCGCCCAGCGATTCACCGTGGTCGGAGATATACAGCATCATCGTCTCGGTGTGCGGGAGGGCACGCAGCAGATCAATCGTCGCGGCCAGGAATTTGTCGGTGTAGAGGATGGTGTTGTCGTAGGCGTTGACCACGCTCTCTGGCGTGCAATCCTGCAAGCGCACCGAGCGGCAGACCGGGGTGAAGCGTTCGCCGTCGGCCGGATAGTGTTCGAAGTAGTTGGGCCCATGGCTGCCGGCCTGATGCAGCACCACGAAGATGCGCTGGCTGTCCGAAGTCGCGATGCGCTGTGCCAGGCCGTTAAGCAGCACTTCGTCGTGGTTGCAATGCGGTCCGCTGCAATCCTTGATCAACTCGGTGTCGCGCTGATAGGTGTTCACCTTGAGCGGCGGTTCGCCCCAGTTGCGCGTGCGCCAGATGGTGTCGATGCCGTGCCGTTGCAGGTAGCTGGGCAAGGCTTCGTAGTTGTAGAACAGCGTGTTGCTGGTGTCGGCGTTGGCCAGGATGCATTGCACCGAGGCGGTGGTGTAGGTGGCGCAGGAATGGGCGCCGGGGATGGCGATGGCGCCGGCCTGGCGCAGCAGCGGATCGGTGTCGCGCGCATAACCGTACAGCGAGAAGTCGGCGGCGCGCGCGGACTCGCCGATCACCAGTACCACCACGGTCTTCTTCTCGGCATCGTGCGTGAACTGCGCGGGCGGCAACAAGGTCAGCTCGCGTGTCTGGATCATCTTCTCGCTTTGGTAGCGTGCGGCATTGATGACGTAGGACCAGGGCAGGATCATGCCGCCCAGTTTGCGTCCATGCTTGTCTATCCACAGCCAGGTCTGCGCATTGGCATACAGCAGGCCGATGCCTACCAGCAGCGACAGCACCAGCACCGCCAGTGTGCGCAGGCGCGATACGCGATGCAGCGTCACGCGCGACAGCAGCCAGGCCGGCAGCACGCCGAACAGCAGTACATGCAGCAGGAAGTCGAACGAGAGATAGCTGCCCGCCTCGGCCGTGTTGGTGTTGAACACGTTGCCCATCATCGCCTTGTCCAGCACCACCTGGTAGGTCTCGATGAAGTACAGCGCGAACGCATTGCACAATACGATCAGTATCGCCAGCGGTTTGAGCAGGCGCTGCGAGACCAGCGCGAACAGGAACATCACCAGCACCGTCAGCAGCATGGCCAACACGAACAGGCTGAACAGCGTCAGTGCGCCGCCTTGCTCCTTGAGCACGAAGTCGTAGAGCGGCCAGTGGTAGAGCAGGGCGTTGAGCGCGGCGAAGATCAGGATGAACTTCGTCGTGCCTGGATTGAAACGAAGCCGCGCGTAAAGCGCGGTCAATCTGTCCGGTATCCGTTCACGCAAGCGCATGCAGTGGTGTCACTTCTTGGCAGGCAGCATGCGCGTCAGGGTGTTGTCGCGCACGATGAGGTGGTGATAGAGCGCCGCCACGAAGTGCGCGCCGATCAGGAAGTAGCCGGCAGTGCCGCCGAATTCATGCACTTCCTTGATCTGCTTGGCCAGCTCCCTGTCGGGGGCGATCAATGCGGGCAGTTCCAGTCCGAAGAACGGGATGGGTTTGCCGGATGCGCTGAGCAGCAGGTAACCGGTGATCGGCATGGCGACCATCAGTACATACAGCGCCAGATGTAACAGTTTGGCGGCGAGTTGTTGCATCTTTTCCGGCTCGGGAGCGATGGCCGGTGTCGGCCCGCTCAGGCGCGCGACGATGCGCGGCAATACGAATGCGAACAGCAGGATGCCGAGCATGAAGTGCCAGGACTTCAGCATCTCGCGCGGGTCGCTGCCTTTCTCGAACAGTTCGCGCAGCTCGATGCTGCCGTACACGCCGATGAATAGCAGCAGCATCAGCCAGTGGATGGCGATGCTGGCCGAGCCGTAATGGTTTGCAGTGTTTTTCCAGTTCATCGTGTTTCTCATTGGGTGCGATGGGCGCTGCCAAAGTGATCGCGCGCACACTTGCGGATCACGGATGGCTGCAAGGGATCATAGCGGTCACTCATTAAGCTTTGCTTAACCGGCATGAGAGATTGATCGGTCATTGCTGATGGCGCGTGATGCTCGTTCAGATGAAGCGCGCGATCATGCCGTGGGACAGCTCGCCCTGCAGCGGGATGCGCACGTGATGGCCGCTACCGGGAGCGACGGAGAGTGCCGCCCCATCCAGATCCTTCATCTCGCTCAGTTCGACGATGCGGTTGCCGGAAGGGTGGATGATCTCCAGCTTGTCGCCGACGGAGAACTTGTTCTTCACCGCGATCTCGGCCATGCCGCCCGCACAGGCGACGATGTCGCCGACATACTGCTGGCGGAAACTCTCGGAGTGGCCGCGCATATAGTTCTGCTGCTCGTGCGTGTGGTGGCGTTCATAGAAGCCGTCGGTGTAGCCGCGGCTGGCCAGCGCATCCAGCGCGCCCAGCAGCTTGAGGTCGAACGGACGGCCCTGCATCGCATCGTCGATGGCCTGACGGTACACCTGTGCGGTGCGCGCCACGTAGTAGATGGATTTGGTGCGGCCTTCGACCTTGAGTGAATCGACGCCGATCTTCACCAGCCGTTCGACGTGTTCCACGGCACGCAGGTCTTTGGAGTTCATGATGTAGGTGCCGTGCTCGTCTTCCAGCACCGGCATCAACTCGCCGGGATGGTCCTGGCGCGAGATGACATAGACGCGGTCGGCCAGCGGGTGGCGCGGTTGCGAACCGCAATCGGACAGGGCGGACTCGCTGAGTGCCTTGTCGAAATCGAAGTCGATCTTCTCGATGTTGCCGGTGCCGTCTTCGGCAGCGTTGTCCACCTTGTAGTCCCAGCGGCAGGAATTGGTGCAGGTGCCCTGATTCGCATCGCGGTGGTTGAAGTAGCCGGACAGCAGGCAGCGGCCGGAATAGGCGATGCACAGCGCGCCGTGCACGAACACTTCCAGCTCCATGTCGGGACATTGCTGGCGGATCTCTTCGATCTCGTCCAGCGACAATTCGCGCGACAGGATCACGCGCGACACGCCGACCGATTTCCAGAACTTCACCGCGGCATAGTTCACGGTGTTGGCCTGCACCGACAGGTGGATCACCTGCTCCGGCCATTTTTCGCGCACCATGGCGATCAGTCCGGGGTCGGCCATGATCAGCGCGTCCGGCTGCATGGCAATGACGGGTTCCATGTCCGCCATGTAGGTCTTCACCTTGGCGTTGTGCGGCATCAGGTTGCTGGCGACGTAGAACTGCTTGCCCATGGCATGCGCTTCGGCGATGCCCTGCGCGAGCTGCTCCATCATGAACTCGTTGTTGCGCACGCGCAGGCTGTAGCGCGGCTGGCCCGCATACACCGCATCCGCGCCGTAGGCGTAGGCGGTGCGCATCTTGTCCAGCGAGGCGGCGGGCAGCAGGAGTTCCGGTTTCTTCATGGTCATGCGTGATAGCCGAGGCGGCGCAGGATGTCGATGGAGGCGTTGGCCTGGTTCAGTGTATAGAAATGCAAGCCTGGCACGCCGCCGGCGATGAGCTTCTCGCACAGTGCGGTGACCACGTCGAGGCCGAAAGCTTGCACCGATTCCACGTCGTCGCCATAGCCCTCCATAGTCTTGCGCATCCAGCGCGGGATCTCGGCGCCGCAGGCATCGGAGAAGCGCGCGAGCTGCGAGTAACGCACGATGGGCATGATGCCGGGCACGACGGGCGCGCTGATGCCCAGCTTGCGTGTCTCGTCGACGAAGCGGAAATAGGCATCGGCGTTGTAGAAATACTGCGTGATGGCGGAATCCGCACCGGCGTTGATCTTGCGCTTGAAATTGAGCATGTCGTCGCGCGCCGATTTCGCCTGCGGATGGAACTCGGGATAGGCGGCGACTTCGATGTGGAAGTGCTCGCCGGTTTCGGCGCGGATGAAGCTCACCAGTTCGTTGGCGTACTGAAATTCGCCGATGCTGGCCATGCCGGAAGGCAGGTCGCCGCGCAGCGCGACGATGCGCTGGATGCCGGCAGCCTTGTAGGCATGCAGCAGGGCGCGGATGTTGTCGCGCGTGCTGCCCACGCAGGACAGGTGTGGCGCCGCCTCGTGTCCTTCTTTGTGGATCTGCAGCACGATGTCCTGCGTGCGTTCCTGTGTGGAGCCGCCGGCGCCGAAGGTGACGGAGAAGAACTCCGGTTTGAGCGCGGCCAGCCGCTGGCGCGCGGCGGTGAGCTTGCTTACGCCTTCAGGCGTCTGCGGCGGGAAGAATTCAAAGCTGATCGGTGTCTTTGTTGCGTTGTTCATGTTTCCTCACGAGCAATTGTGCGGCAGCTGAGCTCAGCGCCCACGAGAAGATGCTGTACAGCACGGCACCCAGCACGGCGGGCCAGAAGCCCTCGACCACGAAGCCGCGCAGGATGGAGCCGGCGAACCAGAACATCAGGCCGTTGATGACCAGGATGAACAGGCCCAGGGTGATCACGGTGGCCGGCAGCGTGAGTACGATGAAGATGGGGCGGATCAGGGTGTTGACCAGTCCCAGCACGATGGCGGCCACGAAGGCGGCCGCGAAACCGTCCACACGGATGCCCGGCACGAAGCTCGCCACCGCGATCAGCGCCAGCGAGTTCAATGTCCAGATGAGCAGCAGTCGTATCAGCATGTCTTCTCAATGACCAACAGGGCGGGGATGTCCCCGCCCTGCCATGATACCGTCAAACCACGAGCAGCTTAGTAGCGGTAATGGTCGGCCTTGTAGGGGCCGCTCTTCGGTACGCCGATGTAGGCAGCCTGCTGGTCGGTCAACTCGGTCAGTTGCGCATTCAGCTTCTTCAGCTGCAGGCGCGCCACCTTCTCGTCCAGATGCTTGGGCAGCGTGTACACGCCCACCGGGTAGTCGGCGGTACGGGTGTACAGCTCGATCTGGGCGATGGTCTGGTTGGCGAACGAAGAAGACATCACATAGGACGGATGGCCGGTGGCGCAGCCCAGGTTCACCAGGCGGCCCTTGGCCAGCAGGATGATGCGGTGGCCGTCCGGGAAGATCACGTGGTCGACCTGCGGCTTGATCTCTTCCCACTGGTACTTCTCGATGGAAGCGACATCGATCTCGTTATCGAAGTGGCCGATGTTGCACACGATGGCCTGGTCTTTCATCTTCGCCATATGGTCGTGGTTGATGACGTGGAAGTTGCCGGTGGCGGTGACGAAGATATCGGCCTTGTCGGCGGCATAGTCCATGGTCACCACGCGGTAGCCTTCCATCGCGGCTTGCAGTGCGCAGATGGGGTCGATCTCGGTCACCCACACTTGCGCGGACAGCGCGCGCAGCGCCTGCGCGGAACCTTTGCCCACATCGCCGTAACCGGCCACCACCGCGATCTTGCCGGCCACCATCACGTCGGTGGCGCGCTTGATGCCATCCACCAGCGATTCGCGGCAGCCGTACAGATTGTCGAACTTGGACTTGGTGACGGAGTCGTTCACATTGATGGCGGGGATCTTCAGGTCGCCACGCTCATGCATCTGGTACAAGCGGTGCACGCCGGTGGTGGTCTCTTCGGTCACGCCCTTGATCTGTGCCAAGCGATCGGAGTACCAGGTCGGGGCGGTCTTCAGCTTGGCTTTGATCGCGGCGAACAGGATGGTCTCTTCCTCGGAGCCGGGGTTGTTCAGTACCGAGATATCCTTCTCGGCTTTGGAGCCCAAGTGCAGCAGCAGCGTGGCGTCGCCGCCGTCGTCCAGGATCATGTTGGCTTGGGCTGTCTTGGCATCGCCCGGCCATTCGAAGATGCGATGGGTGTAGTCCCAGTACTCGGTCAGCGACTCACCCTTGACCGCGAATACCGGAATGCCGTCCTTGGCGATAGCGGCGGCGGCGTGATCCTGGGTGGAGAAGATGTTGCACGAAGCCCAGCGCACCTGAGCGCCCAGCGCAGTCAGCGTCTCGATCAGTACCGCAGTCTGGATGGTCATGTGCAGCGAACCGGTGATGCGTGCGCCCTTCAGCGGCTGGCTCTTGGCGAACTCCTCGCGGATCGCCATCAGGCCGGGCATCTCGGTTTCGGCGATCTTGATCTCTTTGCGGCCCCAGTCGGCCAGTTTGATGTCGGCGATGACGTAATCTTGGGTCATAACGTTCTCCATTCACAAGTTAAATGAATGGGCGCCGTTGCTACATGATGAACCATCCAGCCGAGCCTGACAGATTCACCTGGCGGTGACTGCTGCAGCGCCCCTCGGCGGGGTGGGTGTTACGAATTACAGTTTGGCGACTGCCTTGTCGGCATTTTGGCTACGGCCGCCGCTGTTGCGGCTTAACCTGCGCAAGCGCAGGTGAGCCTTCGCCGAAGCACAGACAAACTGCTATTCGGTTGCTTTGCCTGTGTTTTGGCTCCGGCCGCACCTTTGGTGCTTAACTTGCTGGGCAAGTTAGCCTGCGCCGAAATACGGACAAAGGCCTACGGCCCGGCCTACAGGCCGGCATCCGCGCGGAGCGCGGCTGCTTTGTCCGTATTTTCCCAAGTGAATTCCGGTTCTTCGCGGCCGAAGTGGCCGTAAGCAGCGGTCTTCTGGTAGATCGGGCGCAGCAGGTTGAGCATGTTGACGATGCCTTTGGGGCGCAAGTCGAAATGCTTCTTCACCAGTGCGGTGATCTTTTCGTCGGAGATCTTGCCGGTGCCATAGGTGGTGACCATGATGCTGGTGGGTTGCGCCACGCCGATCGCATAGCTGACCTGCACCAGACATTTGTCGGCCAGACCGGCAGCGACGATGTTCTTCGCCACATAGCGTCCGGCATAAGCGGCCGAGCGGTCGACCTTGGACGGGTCTTTGCCGGAGAACGCGCCGCCACCGTGCGGGGCTGCGCCGCCGTAAGTGTCGACGATGATCTTGCGACCGGTCAGGCCGGCGTCGCCGTGCGGGCCGCCGATCTCGAAGCAGCCGGTGGGGTTGATCAGGTATTTGATGTCGCCCTTGATGAGTTCCTTGGGCAGCACCGGTTTGATGATGTCCTCGATCACCGCTTCATGCAGGATCTTCTGCTTTTCGGCGGGGGAGAATTCCGGCGTGTGCTGGGTGGACAGCACCACGGTGTCGATGGAGTGTGGCTTGCCGTGCGTGTATTTGATGGTGACCTGTGACTTGGCGTCCGGGCGCAGCCAAGGCAGACGACCGTCCTTGCGCAGCATGGCCTGGCGTTCGACGATGCGGTGCGACAGGTAGATGGGCAAGGGCATCAGGGTGTCGGTCTCGTTGCAGGCATAGCCGAACATCAGGCCTTGGTCGCCGGCGCCCTGATTGAGGTAGTCATCGGAGGCGCGATCCACGCCTTGTGCGATGTTGGGGCTCTGCTGGCCGTAGCAGACATGCACCGAGCAACCGTCTGCATCGAAGCGCAGGTGGGGATCGTCGTAGCCGATGCGGCGGATGGTCTCGCGCGCCACTTTGGCGTAATTGACGTTGGCGGTGGTAGTGATCTCGCCGGCGAGGATGGTCAGGCCGGTGGTGACCAGAGTCTCGGCGGCTACACGTGCCGTCGGGTCTTGGGCTAGAATCGCGTCCAGGATCGCATCTGAGATCTGGTCGGCTACCTTGTCCGGATGGCCCTCGGACACGGATTCGGATGTGAAGTAAAACTCGCTCATGGCTCTCCGATCACTACTTTTAATATTCAAATGGGCGCGCAGTATAGCAAATCCCTCACCTGTCGATTCGTGGACTTCGCCGCATGATGTGGCTGGCTGAAGCACTGGCGCGCCTGCCGCTGGCGTGGCTGCATGCCATCGGGTCCGTGGCCGGTATCGTGGTTTATCGCCTGTCCGGTCGCTATGCCAAGCGCTTGCGCGAGAATCTGCGCCAGTCCGGTGTGGTGCCGGATGCCGACTATCGTGCGGTGTTACGTGCCAATGTGCGCGAGGCCGGTAAAGGCGTGTTGGAACTGCCTTGGGTGTGGCTGCGTCCTTATGTGACCGTGCTGGCCGGCGTGCGGCGCTGCCTGGGCTGGGAGCATGTCGAGGCGGCACATGCGCAAGGCAAAGGGGTCATCTTCCTTACGCCGCATCTGGGTTGCTTCGAGATGCTCAGCCTGTACATCGCCCAGCGTCATCCGATGACCAGCATGTATCGTCCGCCGCGCCAAGCCTTTCTCGATCGCATGATGTTGCGCGGTCGCCAGCGCGGCCAAGTGACGCTGGCGCCGGCGGACATGAGCGGTGTGCGCCTGTTGTTGAAAGCATTGCGGCGCGGTGAGTGCATCGGCATCCTGCCCGACCAGGCGCCGGGCAATGGCGAAGGAGTATGGGTGCCGTTCTTCGGGCGTCCCGCTTACACCATGACCTTGTTCGGACGTTTGCTGGCGGCCAGCAAGGCACCGGTCATCCTGTGCCATAGCGTGCGTTTGCCGCATGGCCAGGGGTATGACCTGCATTTCGCGCCACTGGCTTTCGACCCGGCACAGGCGGCGGAGCCACAATTGAATGCTGCCCTGGAGCGATTGATCCGCACTTGCCCGGAACAGTACCTGTGGAGTTACAACCGTTATAAAGTCCCGCGCGGCGCCAACCCGCCGCGCGATGTAGAGAGTGAGGCGTGATGGGCGCAAGGCTGGCCGTGTTCGTGTTGTGGTTGATCCATTTCTTGCCGTTCCGCGTGATCGTGGCCATCGGTAATGGGCTGGGCGAGCTTGCCTATCGTTTGGCCCGTGGACGTCGTCGCGTCGGTGAGATCAACCTGCGACTGTGCTTCCCGCATATGCCGGAAGCGGAACGGGAGCGTCTGCTGCATGCCCACTTCCGCATGTTCATGCGTGGTCTGATCGAGCGCAGCGTGCTGTGGTGGTCGAGCGCGGCGCGCATCAACGCGCTGATCCGGGTCGAGGGGCTGGAGCACTTTGAGGCAGTGAAGGGCCAGCCCATGATCCTGCTCACGCCGCACTTTGTCGGCATGGATGCGGGCGGACAGTGGGTGGCGCAGCAGGTGGATACCGTGTGCATGTATGCCAACCAGAAGAGCCTTTACCTGACCCGTCTGCTGAAAGAGAAGCGCGCGCGCTTCCGTCATCAGCGCCTGTATGCGCGGCAGGAAGGGTTGCGTCCGATCATCAAGGGCATGCGCGACAATCTGCCGTTCATCTATCCGCCGGATCAGGATCAGGGCGTCAAGGATGGCGCCTTCATCCCTTTCTTCGGCGTACCCGCCGCCACCATGACCAGCGTGCCGCGCATCGCCAAGATGACCGGCGCCATGGTGGTGCCCAGCATCACGCGCGTGTTGCCGGGGGGCGCCGGGTATGTGCTTACCTTCTACCCGGCCTGGGACAATTTCCCGAGCGGGGATGAGGTGGCCGATGGTCGGCGCATGAACGAATTCATCGAACAGCGCGTGCTGGAGATGCCGGAGCAGTATTTCTGGTTGCATAAGCGCTTCAAGACGCGGCCGGAAGGCGAAGCAAAATTCTACTGAGAGAACCCCCTCGCCCGTGTACGGGAGAGGGGCGGGGAGAGGGGATGAAATATCACGACCTGCGCGATTTCATCGCACAACTGGAAAGCTTGGGCGAACTCAAACGCATCACCGCCCCGGTTTCTTCTCATCTGGAGATGACCGAGATCTGCGATCGTGTCTTGCGCGCGCAAGGTCCGGCATTGTTGTTCGAGAACGTCGTCGATGCGACGGGGCAAAAACAGCGCATGCCAGTGCTCGCCAACCTGTTCGGCACGCCGCGTCGCGTCGCGCTGGGCATGGGCGAAGAGGATGTCTCCGCCTTGCGCGAAGTCGGCAAACTGCTGGCTTACCTGAAGGAACCGGAGCCGCCCAAGGGGCTGAAGGATGCCTGGGGGAAGTGGCCGATCCTGAAGCAGGTGCTCACCATGTCGCCCAAGGTGCTGTCATCCGCGCCGTGTCAGGCGGTGGTGTGGGAAGGGGTGGACGTGGATCTGTCCAAATTGCCCATCCAGCACTGCTGGCCCGGCGACGTGGCGCCGCTGATCACCTGGGGGCTGGTCGTCACGCGCGGGCCAAACAAGACGCGGCAGAATCTGGGCATCTATCGCCAGCAGGTGCTGGGGCCGAACAAGGTCATCATGCGCTGGTTGGCGCATCGCGGCGGCGCGCTGGATTTCCGCGACCATTGCGAGAAGAACCCCGGGCAGCCGTTCCCGGTCGCGGTGGTGATCGGCGCCGATCCGGCGACCATTCTCGGCGCCGTGACGCCGGTGCCGGACTCTCTCTCCGAGTACCAATTCGCCGGCCTGCTGCGCGGCAGCAAGACCGAGCTGGTGCAGTGCATCGGCAGCGACCTGCAAGTGCCGGCATCGAGCGAGATCGTATTGGAAGGCGTGATCCATCCCGGCGAGACCGCACTGGAAGGGCCGTATGGCGACCACACCGGTTACTACAACGAGCAGGACAAGTTCCCGGTGTTCACCATCCAGCGCATCACCATGCGCCGCGATCCGATCTATCACAGCACCTACACCGGCAAGCCGCCCGACGAACCGGCCATGCTCGGCGTGGCGCTGAACGAAGTGTTCGTGCCGCTGCTGCAAAAACAGTTCCCGGAGATCGTCGATTTCTACCTGCCACCGGAAGGGTGCAGCTATCGCATGGCTGTGGTCAGCATCAAGAAGCAATATGCCGGCCACGCCAAACGCGTGATGTTCGGCGTGTGGAGTTTCCTGCGCCAGTTCATGTACACCAAGTTCATCGTGGTGGTGGACGACGACATCGACACGCGCGACTGGAAAGAAGTGATCTGGGCCATCACCACGCGCATGGACCCAGTGCGCGATACCTTACTGGTGGAGAACACGCCCATCGATTATCTCGATTTCGCCTCACCCGTGAGCGGCCTCGGCGGCAAGATGGGGCTGGATGCGACCAACAAATTCCCCGGCGAGACGCAACGCGAATGGGGTACGCCAATCGTGATGGATGCGGAGGTGAAGGCGAAAGTGGATGCGAGGTGGGGAGAGTTGGGACTCTGACAATAATCGCGCAGTAAAGAAGCCGGTCGAAACCGGCTTCTTTACTGTCACAGCAAAACGGTCAGTTAGAAGTAGCTGACGATGCCGAAGGAGGTGGTCGATGCCTTCATGTTCTTGCCCGTGGTGCCAAAAGGACCGAACTCGCCGTAGTTCTCATATTGCACGCGAAGGCCGAATTTTGGGCTGAAGTTGTATTGAGCGCCGAGATTTACCATCAAAGCACTTTGGCTGCCAGCATAGGAAGATGTCACGATTCCGGAGCTTTTTACATCAAGACTTTGCTTGTTGCTTGCCAGTCCCGCTTTGGCGATCAAATTGAACTCTGGCGTGATCGGGAAGGTGCCTACGGCCGCCACCTGGAATGAGGAGGCGACTATAGTGCCGCTGGCGGTGCCGATGATGATGGAAGAATCGCCGAACTTGGTATAGCCAATCTCGGCACCCAATGTTGGACTGAACTGATAACCTGCGGCGATGCGGAACATGCCGGGATTGGGGTAAGTGCCCGCCGCAACGGTGACATTGGAGTAGCTCGCAGAGCCGAAGTCGGCAGATATATAGTAGTTGCTAGCATCAGCAGCGAATGCAGGAGTAGAGATTGCTGTTGCCAGCAGTGCAGCAGAAACGATCTTTTTCATTTTTCTTCCTTATCGATTATGGGAAATAGTATGGGAAATAGCCCCCCCCATGACGTGGATTATATTGTCGATAGATTGTCTGACCAAGCTTCAAGAATGCCTATATATCTCGATGAAGTTATATATCTGGCGCCCTTCCGATATAGATATTCCTGCTCTCAGAATGGCCGAGAGAACTCGATGCCGAGCTCGGTGGTCTTGTTGTTGGGCTCGATGCCGTAGCCGACGTAACTCCCGTATCGATAGAGCGGCTGAGACTCGGATGCGGCGATGTTCCAGTAATGGATATAGGGGCCGGCAGACCATTCGCGTGTTGTGTAAGTCAACCTTGACTTGATGCCATATCCGGAATTCTGTTTGTTGTTGAGATCCGTATAGCCCAGGCCGGTATCAGACAGGCGTGAGAATTGATGGCCGCTCAGCAGGTGATCGTATTCCAGCATCAGTTTGAGTGTGGCGCCGTTACGCAGGTCGCTGATGTGGGTGATACCGATGGGGAGATAGAGGTAGTTGCTCTCGCGGCGATAACCGGCGGCATTGGTGGTTGAGAGGCCGCGGCCATCGTTCAGCAGGAAGCGATAGCCCAGACCGATATAGGATGAGAGCAACGCGCGAGCTTGCGGGTGGTCATTGCCAAAGAGCAGGCGTGCTTCGACGTACCAGTCCGGTTCGCCCTGCATGCTGCCGGTGTCTTTGCTGTTGTAGTCGACTGTGCCGCCGGCGTAGCGCAGCTCAGTGCGAAAGAAGGAGCCCCTGCGCGCTGCATCGCGTGTCATGCGCAGGTCGATGCCGGTCTTCATGCCTTGCAGCGACATCAGCCCCGGTTCTTCATAGCGATAGCTGCTCAGCGAGATGGCCAGCTCATTACCGCTAACGGTGGATGTCGGCGCGGCCCAGCTCAATGAGGGCAATGTGATGCAGAGGACGACGAGGGGCTGCGATAAGCGAATGTTCAAGATGGGACTCCAGGGAGAGGATAGAAATCAATAATGTGTCGCCAGCCACTCGATCAGTGCGTCCTGTGCATCCTGTCCGTGCTTGGCATTGGGATGGTTGATGAGGAATGCCACCACGAATTCGCGGCCGCGCAGGGTGCGCACATAACCGGAGAGCGCCTTTACGCCTTCCAGCGTGCCGGTCTTGAGGTGCGCGTGGCTGGCGATGGGGCTGTCGCTCAGGCGTTGCCGGATGGAACCGTCGACGCCGAGGATGGGCAGCGAGGCTTGCAGTTCGGCATAGAGCGGGTGCGCGGCCGCTCGTTCCAGCAACTGCGCGAGGTGGGCGGCGCTGATGCGTTCGATGCGCGACAGGCCGGCGCCGTTCTCCAGTACCAGCTCGTCGAAGTTCAGGCTCTGGCGTGACAACCAGTTGTGCAGGGCGAAGATACTGCGCTCGATGCTCATGCGTCGGCTGTGTTCGTTGCCGGAGAAGACGGCGGGCATGGCACCCGGCGCATCTTCCAGCGGCAGCGATTCGCCCAGCGAGAGGAAGAGTTGGCGCGCCATCACGTTGTTACTGTATTTATTGATGTCGCGGATGATGCTGGAGAGTGGTGCCGAACGGTGGGTGGAGAGCAGACGCGCATCCGTCGGTATGTCGCCCTCGCGCTGGATGCCGTGCAGGCTGCCCCCCAGTTCTTCCCAGATGGCGCGGAACACGGCTTCCACGTAACGCGTATGCGGCATCACATTCAGGCTCTGCTCGCGTTCGCCGCAGCCGATGGGATAGTCGCCGGCGATCACCACGCTGTCGCCGCCGGGCTGGATGGTGACCTTGTCGTCCCAGTTGCGGCAGTCAGTATCGTCGCCGCTCGGCGCCAGTTGGTTATCCAGCGTGACGCCGGCGATGGGCGGTTCGCTGATCACCTTTAACTTATCGCCATTTGGCAGGTAGCGCAGGCGCAAGGTATTGAAATTGAGCAGCAGCGCGTCCGGCCCCACGTTGTAGGCGCGCATCGGGTCGTTGTCGAACTCGGCCGGATCGTGCGGCGGCAGGTCGAAGTAGCTGCGATCCAGCACCAGGTCACCGCGGATGTCGCGCAGTCCACGCGCGCGTAGTTCGGACAGCCAGAGCCAGAACTGTTCCACGGTGAATTTGGGGTCGCCGTAGCCTTTCAGGATCAAGTCGCCATACAGCACGCCGTCCTTCAGTTCGCCGGTGATCCACGCTTCCGTTTTCCAGGTGTAGGCCGGACCGAGCAGGTCCAGTCCGGCGAAGGTGGTCAGCAGCTTCATGTTGGAAGCCGGGTTCATCGGGCGTTGGGCGTTGATGCTGAGCAGGGCTTGCGGGTGGCCGACCTCGCGTACCTCGATCGCGACGCTGGAAAGCGGGATGTGCGCTGCCTTCAATTCCTGTATCACCTGCTCGGGAAGCCGCGCCGCATGGGCCGGCAGGGCCAGCATCCACAGCAAAGAGAGTGGCAGCCACTTCATGTCAGCGCCTCGATGATGTGCAGGGTCCGCTCACTCAGCAGCTGCATCGTTGGTGCATCGATGACATAAGGTGGCATGAAATACACCGTGTTGCCCATGGGGCGCAGCAGCAATTCATGCTGCAGTCCCAGCGAGAAGCAGCGCTGCGCGAAATCCGCGTGCGGCGTCTCCACTTCGAACGCCCAGATCATGCCGGTGCGACGGAAATGCTGGACCTTGGGATGGTTGCGCAAGGGCTGTAAAAGCAGGTCGAAGTGCGCCGCCTGCTTGTGGTTGGCAGCGATCACGTCATCCTGTTCGAAGATGTCCAGCGTCGCCAGCGCCGCACGACAGGCGAGCGGGTTGCCGGTGTAAGAGTGCGAATGCAAGAAGCCGCGCGCGGTCTGGTCATCGTAGAACGCCTGGTAGATGGTGTCCGAGGTCATCACGATGGACAGCGGCAGATAGCCGCCGGTGATGCCTTTGGATAGCAGCAGGAAGTCGGGCGTGATGTTCGCCTGCTCGCAGGCGAACAGCGTGCCGGTGCGCCCCATGCCGACCGCGATCTCGTCGGCGATCAGGTGCACGTCGTATTGCGTACACAGTTCGCGCGCGCGGCGCAGATAGGCGGGGTGATACATCGCCATGCCGGCCGCGCCCTGCACCAGGGGTTCGACGATGAAGGCTGCGATCTGTTCATGATGCTGTTGCAGATGGGCTTCCAGCGCCTGCGCACAGCGCAAGGCGTAGGCCTCCGCACTTTCGCGGCTGGCGGCTTCACGCCAGTCAGGGCTGGGCACGGTGGCATGCTGCTGGATGAGCGCGCCATAGGCATCGCGGAACAAGGCGACGTCGGTCACCGACAGCGCACCCAGCGTCTCGCCGTGGTAGCTGTTCTGCAAGCTGATGAATCCGGTCTTGTGCGGGCGGTCTGTGTTGCGCCAGTAATGCGCACTCATCTTCAGCGCGATCTCGGTAGCCGAGGCGCCGTCCGAACCATAGAAGCAATGGCCCAGCCCGGCCGGTG
This sequence comes from Pseudomonadota bacterium, assembly GCA_040754175.1. Lineage (GTDB taxonomy): Bacteria > Pseudomonadota > Gammaproteobacteria > Burkholderiales > Gallionellaceae > Sideroxyarcus. Next base: position 52,264 of record JBFMFN010000018.1, read on the forward strand.
CCAGTGTGCGCAGCCGTTCGGAAAGATGTACCACCGGTTCGTGCGTGAATCCCGCCAGCATCACATGCTCCAGCTTGCCCAACTGGTCGGTGAGCGCGGCATTGATGCGCGGGTTGCAATGACCGAACAGATTCACCCACCAGGAGCTGACTGTATCCAGGTAGCGCTTGCCGTCGAAGTCATACAGCCACACGCCTTCGCCGCGGGCGATGGGCACCAGCGGCAGGGTCTCGTGCCGTTTCATCTGGGTGCAGGGATGCCATACCGAAGCGAGGCTGCGAGCGAGCAGGGAGGGATTGGATGCCATGGACACAATGATAGCGTAAGATGGTTCCAGGCTTTAGCGAGGGGGCGGCCATGCAGATACTCATCACGGGTGGGACGGGACTGATCGGGCGCGCGCTATGTCGCGTATTGCGTGCGGATGGACATCAACTGACGGTACTGAGTCGCCAGCCGGCCAGCGTCGCTGCGAAATGCGGCCCTGATGTCACGGCCATGGCCTCACTGGCGGAATGGACGCCGCAGCGACACTTCGATGCCGTCATCAACCTGGCGGGCGAACCCATCGCCGACCATGCCTGGACGCAACGCCGCAAACAGGCGTTGCATGACAGCCGCATCGCACTCACCGAAAGACTGGTGGCCTGCATCGCCCAGGCCGAGCGCAAGCCGGAGCTGCTGATCTCCGGCTCCGCCATCGGCTATTACGGCAATGGCGGTTCGCGCGAACTGGACGAAGAAAGTCGCGCGGGCGGCGATTTCGCCGCCAAGCTTTGCCATGACTGGGAGGGCGCGGCTTTGGGAGCTGCCTCTTATGGCGTGCGCATCTGTCTGTTGCGTACCGGCTTGGTGCTGTCCGGGGAGGGCGGCTTGCTCGGACGCATGCTGCTGCCGTTCCGCCTGGGGCTGGGCGCGCGCCTGGGCGATGGGCGGCAATGGATGAGCTGGATCCATATCGACGACTACGTGGCGCAGGTGCGCTGGATGTTGCGCGATGCCGGCATGTTCGGCGTGTTCAACATGACCGCCCCGCACCCGGTCACCAACGCGGAATTTACGCGCACTTTGGCGCAGACCCTGCATCGCCCGGCCATCTTCTTTGCACCGGCATTCCTGTTGCGTCTTGCGCTGGGCGAACGCGCCAGTCTGCTACTGGAAGGGCAGCGCGTGCTGCCGCGCCAGTTGCAAGCGCGCCATGCGCGCTTCCTCTATCCCGAACTGGCCTTCGCGTTGCGGGCCATCCTGGCCTGAACAAGAAATAGATCGGTCGCGCTCTTGAAATGGGGAAGGGCCGCCCCTATCATTAGCAGTCGCTGGCGGCGAGTGCTAATTCGCCGCCGCTACAAATCATCAACCTACTGATTTCAGGAGAAATAAGCATGAAGATTCGTCCTTTGCACGATCGTGTCATCGTCAAGCGCATGGAAGAAGAACGCAAGACCGCTTCCGGCATCGTGCTGCCCGATGCGGCGACCGAAAAGCCCGACCAAGGCGAAGTCATCGCCGTGGGCAACGGCAAGATCGGTGACGACGGCAAGGTGCGTCCGATGAACGTCAAGGTCGGCGACAAGGTGTTGTTCGGCAAGTACTCCGGTCAGGCCTTCAAGATGGACGGCCAGGAATACCTGCAGATGCGTGAAGACGACATCATCGGTGTGATCGAAGCCTAATCAATCAACGAATTCAGGAGACATAACAAATGGCAGCTAAAGACGTTAAATTCCACGACGCCGCCCGCAGCAAGATGGTCGTCGGTGTGAACATCCTGGCCGATGCGGTCAAGGTGACCCTGGGCCCCAAGGGTCGCAACGTGGTGCTGGACCGTTCCTACGGTGCACCGACCATCACCAAGGACGGCGTGTCGGTCGCCAAGGAGATCGAGCTGAAGGACAAGTTCGAGAACATGGGCGCGCAGATGGTGAAGGAAGTCGCTTCCAAGACCTCCGATGTGGCTGGTGACGGCACCACCACCGCCACCGTGCTGGCCCAGTCCATCGTGATGGAAGGCATGAAGTTCGTCGCCGCCGGCATGAACCCCATGGACCTGAAGCGCGGTATCGACAAGGCCGTGGCCGCTGCGGTGGAAGAGCTGAAGAAGATCTCCAAGCCCTGCACCACCAGCAAGGAGATCGCCCAGGTCGGCTCCATCTCCGCCAATTCCGACACCACCGTCGGCCAGAAGATCGCTGAAGCGATGGACAAGGTCGGCAAGGAAGGCGTCATCACCATCGAAGACGGTTCCGGCCTGCAAGACGAGCTGGATGTGGTCGAAGGCATGCAGTTCGACCGCGGCTACCTGTCGCCGTACTTCATCAACAATCAGGATCGCCAGATCGCCGCGATGGAGAACCCCTTCATCCTGCTGCACGACAAGAAGATCTCCAACATCCGCGACCTGCTGCCGGTGCTGGAACAAGTCGCCAAGGCTGGCCGTCCGCTGCTGATCATCGCCGAAGACATCGAAGGCGAAGCATTGGCCACCCTGGTGGTCAACAACATCCGCGGCATCTTGAAGACCGTTGCCGTCAAGGCGCCTGGCTTCGGTGACCGTCGCAAGGCCATGCTGGAAGACATCGCCATCCTGACCGGCGGTACCGTGATCGCCGAAGAAGTCGGCCTCACTCTGGAAAAGGCCACCCTGGACATGCTGGGCCAGGCCAAGCGCATCGAAGTGGGCAAGGAAAACACCACCATCATCGACGGTGCTGGTTCGGAAGACGCCATCAAGGCACGTATCGCCAACATCAACAAGCAGATCGACGAGTCCTCCAGCGATTACGACAAGGAGAAGCTGCAAGAGCGCAAGGCCAAGCTGGCCGGCGGCGTGGCAGTGATCAAGGTCGGCGCTGCGACCGAAGTCGAGATGAAGGAGAAGAAGGCGCGCGTGGAAGATGCGTTGCACGCTACCCGCGCTGCGGTGGAAGAGGGCATCGTCCCCGGCGGCGGCGTGGCCCTGCTGCGTGCCAAGGCTGCTGTGACCAAGCTCAAGGGCGACAACCACGAGCAGGACGCCGGCATCACCATCGTGCTGCGCGCCATGGAAGCCCCGCTGCGTGCCATCACCGCCAACGCCGGCGACGAGCCGAGCGTGGTCGTCAACAAGGTGCTGGAAGGCAAGGGCAGCTACGGCTACAACGCCGCCACCGGCGAATTCGGCGACATGCTGGAGATGGGTGTGGTCGACCCGACCAAGGTCACCCGCACTGCACTGCAGAACGCTGCCTCCGTGGCTGGCCTGATGCTCACCACCGACTGCATGGTGGCCGAGCTGCCGGAAGACAAGCCGGCTGCTCCCGCCATGGGCGACATGGGAGGCATGGGCGGCATGATGTAATTGAACCTGCTGGGCGGCGCGCTTAGCGCGTCGTTCGGTTCAATGATGCTGCAAACGGACCCCGCCTCGTGCGGGGTCCGTTTTTTGTGTTGCCCATAATGCAATCAGTCGCTACAATGCGCGCCTTCGTTTTCCCCGGCACCGTTCAGGACGGGTGAAAAAACGGCTCGGTAGCTCAGTTGGTAGAGCAGCGGATTGAAAATCCGCGTGTCGGTGGTTCGATTCCGCCCCGAGCCACCAGATTTGGCGTGCGACAGCACGCAAGATGGTGAGAGGTTAAGATTCCCCCTCCGCCAAATGAAAAAGCCACCTTCGCGGTGGCTTTTGTTTTTCCGGCATTCCCTGCTTATTTGATGCGCATCCCCGGCTGGGCGCCGCTGTCCGGGGACAGGATGTACAGGCCCGGCTCGCTGCCGGAGGCGGCCAGCACCATGCCTTCGGACATGCCGAACTTCATCTTGCGCGGTGCCAGGTTGGCGACCATCACCGTCAGGCGGCCCTTCAAGGCTTCCGGGGCGTAGGCCGACTTGATGCCGGCGAACACGTTGCGCGGCTTCTCTTCGCCGATATCCAGCGTCAGCTGGATCAGCTTGTCGGCGCCTTCGACATGCTGGGCATCCACGATGCGCGCCACGCGCAGGTCCACCTTCATGAAATCGTCGATGGAGATGTAGGGTGTGCTTTCAGTTTCGGTCATGGCTTTCTTCGTCTCCTGTTGCTGGTGTGCGGCATGGCGCTGTTCCGAATGCGCCTGCGGCTGCAGCGATTCCTGGTTGGCGGCGACCATCGCTTCGATCAGTTTGGGATCGAGGCGGGTGGCCAGATGTTTGTATTCGTTGATGGTGTGGCCGGCGGGCAGCTTGGACTTGGCATCATTCCAAGTTAGCGGATTAATGTTCAAGAACGCTTCAACATCCAAGGCCAGCTTGGGCAAGACGGGTTTGAGCATTGCAGTCAGTTGCTTGAACAACACAAGTGCGGCAGAGCACACTAGATGAAGCTTCTGTTCTTGCCCCTCTTGCTTCGCTAATTCCCAAGGCTTGTTGTCATTGACGTAGATGTTTATGTCATCGGCGAACGCCATTATATTTCGCAAGGCTTTTGCAAAATCACGTAGTTCGTATGCCTGAGCAATTTCATTTAGCGAGTGAAAACCATTCTGGAAGTCGATCTCGGTTTCTACTGATACGTCGGCCAGCTTGCCGTCGAACTTTTTGCTAATGAACCCCGCGCACCGGCTGGCGATGTTGATGTACTTGCCGATCAGGTCGCTGTTCACCTTGGCCACGAAGTCGTCGAGGTTGAGGTCGATGTCCTCCATCGTGCCGTTCAACTTGGCGGCGTAGTAGTAGCGCAGGTATTCGGTGTTTTTGATGTGGTCGACATAGCTGCGCGCAGTGATGAAGGTGCCGCGCGATTTGCTCATCTTCTCGCCGTTGACGGTGAGGAAACCGTGCGCGAACAGTTTGGTCGGGGTGCGGAAGCCCGCGTGTTGCAGCATGGCCGGCCAGAACAGCGCGTGGAAATACAGGATGTCCTTGCCGATGAAGTGGTACAGCTCGGCATCCGAATCCTGTTTCCAGTAGTCGTTGAAATCGATACCTGTCTTGGCACACAGCTGTTTGAAACTGCCCATGTAGCCCACCGGTGCATCCAGCCACACGTAGAAATACTTGCCCGGCGCATCCGGGATCTCGAAGCCGAAGTAGGGAGCATCGCGCGAGATGTCCCAGTCGGTGAGTTTGTTCTCGCCTTCCGCACCCAGCCATTCCTGCATCTTGTTGGCCGCCTCGGCCTGCAGCGAGCCGCCGCGCGTCCATTCGCGCAGGAAGTTCTGGCAGCGCGGGTCGGACAGCTTGAAGAAATAGTGGTCGGAGTTGCGCAGCACCGGCTTGGCGCCGGACACGGCGGAGAACGGCTCAATGAGTTCGGTGGGCGCATAGGCCGCGCCGCACACCTCGCAGTTGTCGCCGTACTGGTCCTTGGCGTGGCACTTGGGGCACTCGCCCTTGATGAAGCGGTCCGGCAGGAACATGTTCTTGACCGGGTCGTAATACTGCTCGATGGAGCGCACCTCGATCAGGCCGTTGGCCTTCAGCGTGCGGTAGATGCTTTGCGCACTTTCCTTGTTCTCGGCCGAGTTGGTCGAGCCGTAGTTGTCGAAGTTGACGTGGAAGGCGGAGAAATCGTCGAAATGTTCCTGCCACACGCGGGCGATCAGCTGTTCGGGTGTCACGCCTTCCTTCTCGGCGCGCAGCATGATGGGCGTGCCGTGGGTGTCGTCGGCACACACGTAATGGCAGGTGTTGCCGCGCATCTTCTGGAAGCGCACCCAGATGTCGGTCTGGATGTATTCGACCAGGTGGCCTAAGTGGATGCTGCCGTTGGCGTAGGGCAGGGCGGAGGTGACGAGAATCTTGCGGGTCATGGGGTGTTTTTCCTGAGAAGTACCTGCGGTGGCAACAGCCGCGCATTTCGCACTTCAGGTGCGATTTATCGAGGGCGCGATTGTAGCAAAAGCCACGCACAGCCGAGGAATCAGATAAAATTGCGCCCGCAAAAATCCCGCAAGGAATCGCAATGAGCATCAAGTCAGACAAGTGGATCCGTCGCATGGCCGAACAGACCGGCATGATCGACCCGTTCGAACCCAACCAGGTGAAGGAAGTGAACGGTCAGAAGATCGTGTCCTACGGCACTTCCAGCTATGGCTACGACATCCGCTGTTCGCGCGAATTCAAGCTGTTCACCAACATCAACAGCACCATCGTCGATCCCAAGAACTTCGACCCGAACTCCTTCGTCAGCGTCGAGGCCGATTACTGCGTCATCCCGCCCAATTCCTTCGCATTGGCGCGCACCGTGGAATATTTCCGCATCCCGCGCAACGTGCTGACCGTGTGTCTGGGCAAATCGACCTATGCGCGCTGCGGCATCATCGTCAACGTCACCCCGTTCGAACCGGAGTGGGAAGGCTATGTGACGCTGGAGTTCTCCAACACCACACCGCTGCCCGCCAAGATCTACGCCAACGAAGGCGTGGCGCAGGTGCTGTTCTTCGAGAGCGACGAAGTGTGCGAGACCTCGTACAAGGATCGTGGCGGCAAGTATCAGGGGCAGGTCGGCGTGACCTTGCCCAAGACCTGATGGAGCGGATCCGGCGTATCGTCTGGCACACCCCCGAGGGCGAGGTGGTGGCCTGTTACGAGAAGAACAAGGTCATGCAGGAGAACCTGGCCGAGATCGGCCAGGTCTGCCGCGACGCCCTGGAAGACGCCGTGCTCATGGGCTGCGACGAGCACCAGTTTCGCGAAGTGCTGGCCGAGCTGGTCGCCAATCTGGCCAGCCCGTATCCCCGGCAAAAATAATTCACCAACCGCCGTCCGCTGTTCTGCGACAATCCGCGCAAATCACCCTCTCCCTTGGAGCATAGACCATGAAATTCCGGTTCCCTATCATCATCATCGACGAAGACTTCCGTTCCGAGAACGCCAGCGGTCTGGGCATCCGCGCGCTGGCGGCGGCCATCGAGCAGGAAGGCATGGAAGTGCTGGGCGTCACCAGCTACGGCGACCTGACCTCGTTCGCCCAGCAGCAGAGCCGCGCCTCGGCCTTCCTGCTGTCCATCGATGATGAGGAGTTCGGTGGCGGCAGCAAGGAAGAGACCGAAGCTGCACTCAAGACCTTGCGTGCCTTCGTGCGGGAGATCCGCTTCCGTAACGCCGACATCCCGATCTACCTGTACGGTGAGACGCGCACCTCGCGCCACATCCCCAACGACATCCTGCGTGAACTGCACGGCTTCATCCACATGCACGAGGATACGCCGGAGTTCGTGGCGCGCCACATCATCCGCGAGGCGCGCAGTTACTTGGACTCGCTGGCACCACCGTTCTTCCGTGCGCTCACCCACTACGCGCAGGATGGCTCCTATTCCTGGCACTGTCCCGGCCACTCCGGTGGCGTGGCGTTCCTGAAGTCCCCGGTGGGGCAGATGTTCCACCAGTTCTTCGGCGAGAACATGCTGCGCGCCGATGTGTGCAACGCGGTGGACGAGCTCGGCCAGTTGCTCGACCACACCGGTCCGGTGGCGGCTTCCGAGCGCAACGCGGCGCGTATCTTCAACGCTGACCACCTGTTCTTCGTCACCAACGGCACCTCGACCTCGAACAAGATCGTGTGGCACTCCATGGTGGCGCCCGGCGACATCGTGGTGGTGGACCGCAACTGCCACAAGTCCAACCTGCACGCGATCATGATGACCGGCGCCATCCCCGTGTTCCTGATGCCCACGCGCAACCACTACGGCATCATCGGCCCCATCCCCAAGGCCGAGTTCGACATGGCGAACATCCAGAAGAAGATCGACGCCAACCCCTTCATCACCGACAAGACCAAGAAGCCGCGCATCCTTACCATCACGCAGAGCACCTACGACGGCGTGGTGTACAACGTCGAGATGCTGAAGGAGATGCTGGACGGCAAGATCGACACGCTGCATTTCGACGAAGCCTGGCTGCCGCACGCGGCCTTCCACGACTTCTACAAGAACATGCACGCCATCGGTCGCGGCCGTCCGCGCGCCAAGGATTCGATGATCTTCTCCACGCAGTCCACGCACAAACTGCTGGCCGGCCTTTCGCAAGCCTCGCAGATCCTGGTGCGCGAATCGGAGACACGCAAGCTGAACAGCCACATGTTCAACGAAGCCTACCTGATGCACACCTCCACCTCGCCGCAATACTCCATCATCGCTTCGTGCGACGTGGCTGCCGCGATGATGGAGCCGCCGGGTGGCACCTCGCTGGTGGAAGAATCCATCGCCGAAGCGCTCGACTTCCGCCGCGCCATGCGCAAGGTGGATGAAGAGTTCGGCGAAGACTGGTGGTTCAAGGTGTGGGGGCCGGACAACATCGCCGAAGAAGGCATCGGCGAGCGCGACGACTGGATGCTGCACCCGAACGAGAAATGGCACGGCTTCGGCAAACTGGCCGAGGGCTTCAACATGCTCGACCCGATCAAGGCCACTGTCATCACGCCGGGTCTGGGTGTGGACGGCGACTTCGCCGACAGCGGCATCCCCGCCGGCATGGTCACCAAATACCTGTCCGAGCACGGCGTCATCGTGGAGAAATGCGGCCTGTATTCCTTCTTCATCATGTTCACCATCGGCATCACCAAAGGCCGCTGGAACACGCTGCTCACCGCGCTGCAACAGTTCAAGGACGACTACGACAAGAATGCGCCGATCTGGCGCATCCTGCCGGAGTTCGCCGCCAAGCATCCGCGTTATGAACGCACCGGCCTGCGCGACCTTTGCCAGCAGATCCACGACACCTACAAGAGCAACAACGTCGCGCGCATGACCACCGAGATGTACCTGTCGGACATGCAACCTGCGATGAAGCCGTCCGACGCGTTCGCCAAGATGGCGCACGACGAGATCGAGCGCGTGCCGGTGGACGAACTCGAGGGCCGTATCACCGCCGTGTTGTTGACGCCCTACCCGCCCGGCATCCCGCTGCTGATCCCGGGCGAACGCTTCAACAAGACCATCGTCGACTACCTCAAGTTCGCGCGCGAGTTCAACAAGAAGTTCCCCGGCTTCGAGACGGACATCCACGGCCTGGTCGCGGATGAGGTCGACGGCCAGCGTGTGTACTACGTGGACTGCGTGAAGTAATCCGGGGCCGGTTGCCATGAAAAAGGCGATGCTGCGGCATCGCCTTTTTTACGTGGTTCGATGCGCCAGATACTTGCGTTCAGGATGTGCGCACGTGTTGCATCACGCGATCCTTGCCGGCCGCTTTGGCGGCATACAGCGCCTGATCGGCGGCACGCAGCAAGGCATCGAGGCTGGTTTCGCCGGCTACCAGATCGACGATGCCGATCGACACCGTGAAATTCAGCGACTCGCCGGCAGAGTCGACCTGTGCCGCAGCGATATCCTTGCGCAAACGTTCGGCCACCTCGTGTGCCTGTGTGGCGCTGGCCTCGGGCAATACCACCGCGAACTCCTCGCCCCCGATGCGACCGATCAAGTCGATGCCGCGCAAGGTCTGGCGACAGGTGGCGGCCAGCGTGCGCAACACCTTGTCGCCGGCCTGATGACCGTACCTATCGTTGATCTGCTTGAAGTTGTCGATGTCCAGCATGAGCAGCGCCATCGGCTTGGCATAGCGCTGGGCGCGGGCCACCTCCAGCGTCGCGCGCTGCATGAAGTAGCCGCGGTTGTCGAGCTCGGTCAGGTAGTCATGGTGTGCCTGTCGTTCAAGTTCCGCCTGCAAGCGCTTGCGCTCGGTGATATCGCGCACCACCGCCTGCAACACATGGCGTCCGTTGAAATCCATGGCGTTCAGCAGCACCTCGGCGGGGAAACTGCGGCCGTCATCCAGGCGCTGGTGCAACCACTCGAAGCGATTACTCGACTCGCGCATGGCCTTGGCGATCTGCTGCTGCGCCAAGGTGTCGGAGTCGCTGCCGTCGGGTTGTTGCGGCGGTGACAGGTCGGCCGGCTGCTTGGTGATGAAAACCTCTTTCGACGGACAACCGAACATCTTCAATGTGGCCGGGTTGCATTCGAAGAAACCGCGCTCATCCAGCAACATCACCGCATCGCTGGTGCTCTCGAACAGGCTGCGCATGCGGCTCTCCGACTCCTTGATCAGTTGCTCGTTGCGCTCCCAGGTCATCAGCAGCATGCCGATCACCGACAGTAGTGTGGAGACGATGGTCATCAGGAAGGTGAGAGTCTGCAACGGGCTGGAAGCGGTGATGGTGTGGATCGGCAGCGACCCGTTCAGCGCGCCCAGCAGCCGCATCAGCATCACCACGAGCAGGAGCAGCGTGCTGGCGATCACCACATAGCGCCCCCGGCTCTGGAAATCGCTGCGGTAGGCGAACCAGCCGAGCAGGGCGCCCTGGAAGATATACACCACGGCACTCAGCACGACGCGGGCGATGAAATCGTCCAGGAACAGGCTCAGACCGAGCGCAATGACCGGGACCGGCACCCAGATCAGCTTCTTGCACGGCTGGTGCCCCCCGATGTCGCGTATGCCCTCGGCGAACAGGGCGAGCATGGTGGAGATCGCGGTGCTGGCGACGACGATGCTGAGGAAGTCGCTGATCTCGCCACGCAGACTGAACAGCACATAAGCGACACCATGCAGCGCCAAAGCGAACGCCCAAGGCATCAGTCCATGGCGGCGTCCGAAACTGACCATGGCGATCGCCGCGGCGAGCGCGAAACTGATGGCGACGATGACAAGGAAGATGGTCGGGATATCGGCTTGCATGCGTGAACGATAACAGTACGGCACGACGCCGTCATCGTATCAGGGAGTCAGTACACGACTAAACCGGCGGACTATTAAACCACTTGCGAGATATGGGGAATGCCGGGTGCTCACTCGTGACGCAAGGCTTCGATCGGGTCCAGCCGCGCCGCCCGGCGCGCCGGCACATAGCCGAAGATGACGCCGATGGCTGCCGAGAATCCGAAGGCGAGCAGGTTGATGCCGGGGCTGAACAGGAAGGGCAGGCCGAGCAGGGAGGCGAGACCGTAGCAGGCGATGGCGGCCAGCACCAGACCGATCAGGCCGCCGATGGCGGACAGCACCACGGCTTCGGTGAGGAACTGCATCAGCACTTCTTTCTCCAGCGCGCCGATAGCGAGGCGGATGCCGATCTCGCGCGTGCGCTCGGTGACCGACACCAGCATGATGTTCATGATGCCGATGCCGCCCACCAGCAAGCTCACCGCAGCCACCGCGCCGAGCAGCGCGGTCATGGTGCCGATGGCGCCGGACAGGGTCTTGGCGATCTCCTTGGTGTCCTGGATGCTGAAGTTGTCGTCCTCGCTGTCCGCCAGTTTGCGCCGTTCGCGCATCAGCAGCGAGATCTGGTTAATGACGGTCTCGGTGGAGACGCCATCCTGCATCGAGATGAGGATGGTGTTCACGTCCTGCTTGCCGGTCAGCCGGCGTTGTACGGTGCGTAGCGGCATCACCACCGTGTCGTCCTGGTCGCGCCCCATCGCGCTCTGTCCCTTCGGCGCCAGCACGCCGATCACTTCGCACGAGAACTGCTTGATGCGCAACGTCTCGCCCACCGCGTTGTAGGGATCGAACAGTTCCTTGCGCACCGTGGCGCCGATGACGCACACCGCCTTGCCGGCACGTTCTTCGCTGCTGTTGAACAGACGTCCGTCGGCCAGCGTCCAGTTGCCCGCGCTGAAATAGTCCTCGTTGCTGCCGGTGATGGAGGTGGCCCAGTTGCGCGCGCCGACGATCAGCGCGGCCGAGCGGTTCACCGTGGGCGCGACCGCATTCAGGCCGCCGACCTGCGCCTTGATCGCTTCCGCATCCGCCGCGTCGAAAGGCGGCGCGCCACTGCCGCCATGTCCCATGCGCTGGCCGGGGCGCAGCATCAGCAGGTTGCTGCCCAGGCTGCTGATCTGGTCGGACACCGATTGTGTCGCGCCATTGCCCAGCGTCACCATGGTCACCACGGCGGCCACGCCGATCACGATGCCGAGCACGGTGAGGAAGGCGCGCATCAGGTTGCGGCGGATCTCGCGCAGCGCGAGCAACAATGAGGTCCAGTTCATCATGTCCGTACCTCGGTGTTCTGCTTGTCGTCTGCGATCTGGCCGTCGATGAAATGCACCACGCGTCCGGCATAGGCGGCGATGTCGGCTTCGTGGGTGACCATCAGGATGGTGATGCCGTGCGCGCGGTTCATGCCCACCAGCAGCTCCATGATCTCGTGGCCGCGCTGGCTATCCAGGTTGCCGGTCGGTTCGTCGGCCAGCAGCACCTTTGGGTTGGTGGCGATGGCGCGTGCGATGGCGACACGCTGCTGCTGGCCGCCGGAGAGTTCGGCCGAGGTGTGGTGCGCCCAGCCTTCCAGGCCGACCGCGCGCAAGGCTTGCATGCCCAGGCGGTGGCGCGCTTCGGCATTCTCGCCGCGATACAGCAGCGGCAGCTCCACGTTCTCCAGCGCCGAGGTGCGCGCCAGCAGGTTGAAACCCTGGAACACGAAGCCCAGCGCGTTGCGCCGCAACAGCGCGCGCTGGTCGCGTGACAGGCGCTCCACATGCACGCCGTCGAACAGGTATTCGCCCGCGGTCGGTGTGTCGAGGCAGCCGAGGATGTTCATGGTGGTGGATTTGCCGGAACCGCTGGGGCCCATGATGGCGACGAACTCGCCCTGACGGATGCTGAGATCGACGCCGCGCAGCGCCTGGAACGCAGCCTGGCCGCGACCGTAGGTCTTGGTGATGCCGGACAGCCGGATCAGCGCTTCACTCATGGCGCGGATTTCTGCACGCCGGTGATGACGGCCATGCCAGGCTGCAGATCGCCGCCGCTCACTGCGGTGTAGCGGCCGTTGCTGAGCCCGGTGGTGATGGTGAACGCGACCGGCTTGCCCTGTTGCAACACCCAGATGGTCTTCTCACTCCCGGCGGGCGCGACCTCCTTCACCTGTTTCTCTGCCGGCGGCCGGCGCGGGAACAGGCTGGCCACGAAGCCGCCCGAGTTGCCATTGCCGTTGGTGCGTGGCGGCGTGAAACGCAGGGCGGCGTTGGGGATCAGCAGCACATCCTGCAGGTGCGCAGTGGCGATCTCCGCCGTGGCGGTCATGCCGGGGCGCAGGCTGAGGTCGTCGTTGACCACGTCGAGCAAGGTCTTGTAGGTCACCACGCCATCGGTGGTCTGCGCGCCGAACCCCACGCGCTCGATCTTGGCCGGATACTTGCGTCCCGGCCAGGCATCCACGGTGAAGTAGGCGGTCTGCCCGTTCTTCACCTGGCTCACGTCGGCTTCGTCCACGTCCACCTGCAACTTCATGCGCGTCAGGTCTTCGGCGATGGTGAACAGCACCGGCGCCTGCAGCGAGGCGGCTACGGTCTGTCCCGGTTCCACTTTGCGCGTGAGCACGATGCCGTCGATGGGCGAACGGATGGAAGCCTTGGACAGGTTGGTCTGATCCGAACGCAGCGCGGCGGCAGCCTGCGCGGCAGCGGCGCGTGCATTGGCCTCGTTCGCGTCGGCGCGCGTCACGGCAGCCTCCGCCGCTTCCAGCTCGCTGCGCGAGGGCACTTTGCCGCCGGTCGCTTCCGCCACCTGACGCAGGCGCGCCAGGGTCGCGCGTGTCTCCTTCACTGTGGCCTGCGCCTGCGCCACCTGCGCCTCGGCCGCCAGCACGGCGGCCTGCGATTTCACCACCTGGTCGCCCAGGCGCGACAGGTCGAGTTGCGCCAGCACCTGGCCGCGCGTCACATGGTCGTTCTCATCCACCAGCACCTTCTCCACGATGCCGGACAGTTCGCTGCCCACATCCACCTGGTTGGTGGGATACAGGTTGCCGGTGGCCGACACGTTCACTTCCAGTGCGCCACGTGCGCTGGCTTCCGTCAGATAGCGCACGCTCTTGCCACCGGTCGGCCACAGCATCCAGGCGATACCCAGCAGGGCGAGCACGCCGCCGGCGATCAGCAGTTTGCGGCGCGGCGTGCGCGCACTTGCGGCCAGCGTGCCGGCCAGGTCGGTGGAGGTGTCGGTGTCGTTCATGGTTGCTTGCCTTCCGTGACGGGCGTGAGCGCGGACTGTTCGTCCCAGCCACCGCCCAGTGCTTTATACAGTGCGATCAATGCGGCGCGCTCGTCCAGTTCCGCACTGGCCAGGCTGTCTTCGCTGGCCAAGCGTGTGCGGTCGGTGTCGAGCACGCTCTGGAAGTCGATCAGTCCGCCTTCGTAACGCTGGCGCGCCAGCAGCGCGGCATTGCGCGCGGCACCCATCGCTTCCTGCAAGGCGGCGCGGCGGCGGTGGCTGTTGGCATAGCTGGCCAGTGCGTTCTCCACTTCTTCCAGCGCGAGCAGCAGTGTCTGCTGGTAAGCGATCAGCGCCTGTTGCTGCACGGCTTGCTGCGCGCGTATTCGACTGGATTGGCGGCCCGCGTCGAACAGCGATTGCGACAGCGCGGAAGAGAGCGAACGCGTGAGTGTGTCCGCACCACCCAGCGTGGCCAGGCTGTACGACTTCCAGCCCAGATTGCCGCTCAAAGTGAACGAGGGATAGGACGCTGCCTGTTGCTGGCCGATGCGCGCGGTCTCGGCGGCCAGTTTGCGTTCCGCCGCTTGTACGTCGGGACGCTGGCGCAAGGTGTCGGCCGGGATGGCGAGTGCGATCTCGTCGGGCAGTGGCGGCAACGGTGCTGGCGCGGACAGGCGCTCATGCAGGCTGCCGGGGCGCTGACCGAGCAGCACCGCGATGCGGTTCTCCGCCTTGAGCAGGCTGGTCTCCAGCGTGGGGATGCCGGCCAGCGTCTGTTGCTGGTTGGCGCGCGCCTGCTCCACTTCCACCGAGGTCACCAGCCCGGCCTGTGCACGCCACTGGGTGATCTGCAAGGTCTCGCGTTGCGCCGCCAGGTTGTCCTGCGCGATCTGTAAGCGGCTTTGCAGGCTGCGCCACTGCACATAGTTCAAGGCCACCTCGGCGGCCAGCGTGACCTGCGTGTTGTACAGGTTGGCCAGCGTCGCCCCGGCATCGGCATCGGCCGCTTCGCGCGCGCGGCGTAAACCGCCGAACAGGTCGATCTCCCAGCTCGCATCGAAACCGGCGTTGAACTGGTTGGCGGGCGCGGCGCTGCCCACCTTGCTGCGGCTCGCCGAGAGCGCGGCGTTGAGGCTGGGCAGCAGGTTGCCGTCCGCAAGGTCGTAACGGGCGCGCACCTCGTGCAGTCTGGCGCGCGCGCTAAGCATGTCCGGGCTGTTCTGCACGGCCTGGGCGATCAGCTCGTCCAGCAGCGGATCGTGCAACTGTCGCCACCACTGACTGATGTCTTCGCCATGTTGCGCGGCTTTGCCGTTATTCCAGTCTGCCGGTGCATCGGGCGTGGGTGCGACATAGTCCGGCCCCACCGCACAGCCGGTGAGCAGGAACAGCGAGAACAGGGCAGGGGTAGCGCGCACGATGATTGTGGTCGGTGGTCGGCGATGGCCGATTCTAGCCACTCTGCAGCGGGAACGGTGTGAAGAAGTGTAAAGCCGGCCGCGTTTGACGGCGCGAGGGCACTCCCACACAATCCCGCCATCGAGAGCAAGGCGGCATGGAACAGATGGAAGAGACGAACGGAAAGATGCGCGTGGATAAATGGCTGTGGGCGGCGCGCTTCTTCAAGACGCGCAGCATCGCGGTCGACGCGGTGGAGAGCGGCAAGGTGACCATGGACGGTGCGCGCATCAAGCCGGCCAAGACGGTGGGCATCGGCGACCTGCTGGTGATCCGCCTGGGGCCGTACCAGCACGAGGTCGAGGTGCTCGGCCTGTCCAACAAACGCGGCCCGGCACCGGTGGCGCAGCAACTGTATCGCGAGACGGAGCAGAGCAAGACCAAGCGCGCCATCCAGGCCGAACAGCACAAGCTGCTGCCGCAATCCGACCTCAAGGGGCGCCCCACCAAGCGCGACCGGCGCGAGATCGCGCGCTTCGTCGAAGGCGGACGTCCGGCCCGCAACAGCGCCTGGGGCGATTTCGACTGAGATGGCCGTCCCCGCCGCCCAGCAGCGACTGATCGATGCCCTGCTGGCGACCGGGCGTTTCGCGCTGGTGGAGACGCACATCTCCTGGCTGCTGCTCGACAACACCCACGTCTACAAGATCAAGAAAGCGCTCGACCTCGGCTTCCTCGACCACACCACACTCGCCGCGCGCCAGCATGCGTGCGATGAGGAACTGCGTCTCAATCGGCGCATCGCGCCCGCCCTCTATCAAGCCGTGCTGCCCATCGGCGGCACGCCTGAACAGCCCGTGCTCGGCGCGCAGCCGGCCATCGAATACGCGGTGCGGATGCAGCGCTTCCCCGGCGGCCAGTTGTTCGATGAACTGCTCGCGCGCGATGCCTTGCTGCCGCAGCACATCGATGCACTGGCGCAACGCGTCGCGCTGTTCCATGCCGGTTTGCCGCGTGCGGCAGCGGACGGCCCTTACGGTACGCCGCCAGCCATCCACCATGCGGCTTGGCAGAACTTCGCGCAATTGCGCGAGTTGTTGCCGCCGTCCGATGAGATGGAATTGGCTGCGCTGGAAAAGGAGATGGCGGCGGAATATGCGCGTTGTGAACCCGTGTTCGCACAACGAATGGCGCAAGGCTGGGTGCGCGAATGCCATGGCGACCTGCATCTGGGCAACGTCACGCTGCTCGACGATGCACCGCTACCGTTCGATGCCATCGAGTTCGCCCCGGCCTTGCGCTGGATCGACGTGATCGACGAGGTGGCGTTCACCATGATGGACCTGCTGTATCACGGGCGCCGCGACTACGCCTGGCGTTACCTGAACGCCTGGCTGGAGGCGAGTGGCGACTATGCCGGCGTGCGCGTGCTGCGTTTCTATCTGGCCTATCGCGCCATGGTGCGCGCCAAGGTTGCGGCCATCCGCGCCGCGCAGCAGCACGGTGCGGCACGCGATGCGGGCTGGCAGACCTGTCGCGACTATCTGCGTTTGGCCGCAAGCTGCCTGTCCCGGCCGCGCCCCGTACTCATCATCACCCACGGTCTGCCCGGCTCGGGCAAGACCACCTGCGCGCAATATCTCATCGAGCAACTGGGCGCCGTGCGCATCCGCTCCGACGTGGAGCGCAAGCGCCTGCATGGCCTGGAGACTCTCGCTTCCAGCCAGGCGGCCGGTGTCGATCTGTATGGCGCACAGGCGACGCAGCTCACCTATGCGCGGCTGCACGAGCTGAGTGCGCTGCTGTTGCAGGCCGGGTGCACGGTGGTGGTGGATGCGGCCTTCCTGCAACGCGCCGAACGCGCGGATTTCCGGCGCTTGGCGCAGGCGAGCGGCGTGCCGTTCGTGATCGCCACGCTGTCGGCGTCGACGCCGACCTTGCTTGCCCGTTTGCGCCAGCGACGTGGCGATGCCTCGGAAGCGGATGCCCGGGTGCTGGCGAAGCTGCAGGCGGTGCAGCAGCCCTTGTCGGTGCGGGAGCGGGCAATCGCCCTGCGCTTCAACACCGCACAGCCGCCGCAGTCAGCCAGCAATGCACGCAGCTGGCGGAGATTGTTGAAGTACTTCCAGCCTTTGTGATTGCGGAACGTACTGATAGGATTCGGCTGCGGTGCAAGGGCACGGCGTTCCAATCACGAGGGGAGGGGGAAGCATGGCGATCGTATGGCGGGAGCAGTTGAGCGTCGGCAACAACATCATCGACGATGACCACAAATACCTGATCGACATCATCAACAAGGTCCAGGCCAGCCTGGACAGGAAGGATAAGGCAGGCTTGCAGGCTGTCCTGCAAAACCTGCGCGACTATTCGCTGCTGCATTTCGACCGCGAGGAGAAGATCGCCAAAGCGGTCGGCTACGAACAGACGCCGGGTCTGCAACAATCCCATCAGACATTGATGGAGAGACTGGCGCAGATGCAGTCCGATTTCGTGAATGCAGAGCATGCCTGGGTGCCTGAGGTCACGCAGGCCTTTGCGGGGTTCCTGCGCAATTGGCTCATCGATCACGTCATCAAGGAAGACCTGCTGATGAAGCCGGTCCTGCAAAAGCATTCGCCGGCTTTTTGCCCCTGGTAGGCTCAGCCCGCCGCGCTGACGCGCATATTTCATGCGGTGATTGCGCTATGATGCCGAGCAGGCGATGTGGCAGTCAGAACGCATCGGGTCGGCAAGACCTGGCGGCATCGCCGCTTCGTTATGGAGGAAGGCTTGTCCGCGCAACACCCGCATGAGAGGGAGACTGGCCACGCATTGTTGCGCCAGTTCATCCTCGCCTATATCCCGGTGGCGCTGGTACTGACGATCACCCTCTGGGTCAGTGCCACGCTCCGGGCCGAGTTGCATCTCACTTCCTATCAGACAGCCGAGCAGGCGCGCGTCGATATCGCGCGCGGACTGATCGACCAGGACTTCGATGTCGTCGCCTCCGACCTCAAGATCCTCGCCAACATGCTGGTTCTGAAGCGCTTCCTCGATTCCGGCGGCACCGCCGAATACCAACAGCTTTCCCGCCAGTTGCTGGAAGTGGCCAAGACCACCGACCGTTACGATCAGATCCGCTACCTGGATGAGCGCGGTCGGGAAGTGGTGCGCATCAATTACAACAACGGTCATCCGTATGAAGTACCGCGCGGCGAGTTGCAGAACAAGGCAGGGCGTTATTACTTCAATGATGCGCTCAAGCTGGGCCGTGGCGAGATGTTCGTTTCGCCGCTGGACCTCAATGTCGAGCATGACCGGATTGAGATGCCGTTCAAGCCGATGATCCGTTTCGGCATGCCGGTGTTCGATAGTGCCGGCAACAAGCGCGGTATCGTATTGCTCAATTATTTCGGTGACGGCTTGCTGGGCCACTTCCGCGAGGCGATGGGGGCCGGCCAGCGTTATCGAGCCATGCTGCTAAATAGCGACGGCTACTGGCTGTCCAGCGACAAACCCGAAGATGTCTGGGGCTTCATGTTCGGCAAGCACGAGCGCACCTTCGGGCATGACTTCCCGCAAGAATGGCAGCGTATCCGGCGCGACGAGCGCGGCAGTCTGATGACCGACCGGGGGCTGTTCGTGTTCGATACCGTGTATCCGCTACGTGACGGCGCATGGTCGTCCAGCGGCACCGCGTCGCCGAATGCCGCCAGCCAGCACACGCTGCGGGCGCATGACTATTTCTGGAAGATCGTCGGATACACCCCGACCGAGGTGCTGGCCGCGCAGGAATCCTATCTGCGTTCCGACAATCTGCTGCTGATCGTGGTGCTCTACCTGCTCAGCGCGGCCGGTGCCTACACCTTTGCCAAGTTGCAGCTCGGGCGCAAGCGCGCGCGTCTGGCGTTGCAATTGAGCGAGAAGCGCCTGCGCGAGATCACCGGCACCATGAGCGACGGCCTCATCGTGATGGACCGCAACGGGCGCATCGAGTTCGCCAACCTGGCCGCCACCAGGCTGCTGGGCTATGTGCCGGAGGAGATGATCGGCCAGGACATGCATGAGCTGTTGCATGTGACCCAGGATGGCACGCCTGCGCCGCGAGCCGAGTGCAAGGTGTCGCGCGTGTTGCAGGATGGTCAGAGCTATCGCGGCGACGAGGAATATTTCCGTACCAAGTCAGGCGCGGTGCTCGCGGTGGCATCCAGTGCTTCGGCCATCATCCGCAACGGAGGTGTGGATGGCGTCGTGGTGGCGTTCCAGGACATCTCGCCGCGCAAGAGCATGGAGCGGGAGCTGGAGTATCGGGCGCATATCGACGCGCTCACCGGCTTGCCCAACCGCCGCCATTTCTTCGAGCTGGCGGAGCAGGAACTGGCGCGCAGTCTGCGTTACGACAAGCCGCTGTCCATGCTCATGCTGGACGTGGATTACTTCAAACGCATCAATGATGTGTATGGCCATCATGTGGGCGACATGGTGCTGCAAAAGCTGGGCGATCTGTGCGGCAAGACGCTACGCGAGATGGACATCCCGGGACGACTGGGCGGCGAGGAGTTCGCCTTCCTGTTGCCTGAGACCGCGCTGGAGCAGGCGCGTGAAGTGGCGGAGCGGTTGCGTCAGGCAGTGGCGGAGGCCGGTCTTGCGCAGCCTGTGGTGGAGGATCTGGACTGCACCGTGTCCATCGGCGTCGCCCAGTTGGTGCATACGGACGCCGATATCACTGACTTGCTCAAGCGCGCCGACAAGGCGCTCTATGCGGCGAAACATGCCGGGCGCAACCGGGTGTATTGCGCTGACTGATCATTCGCCGGCGCACTTGGCGATGGCGGCGTTGTCTTGCAGTTCCAGGCAGTGGCGCAGGTCCATGCCCTTGCTGCGCACGTTGCTCGGTTCCTTCTGAGTTTGTTTTTCCTGTGCGGCGGCGGGTTGCACCGGTGTCGCGGCCGGTGCGCCGGTGGCCGCTTGTTCGGTCGTCGGTGTTTCCTGTGCCTGGGCGATCGGTGCGACGGTCAGCAGACAAGCCAGCAGCGGTAGGTGTCTCATGGCGCTCCCTCGGATGAAATCAGGTGAGGCAATGTACCGCAGATGCCGGCGATCACCAAGGTGCCGTTGGCTCACAGCACGAAACGGCGGGTGGCCTGGTGCAGCTGCTGCGCGGTGTCGGCCATGCGTTGTGCGCGATCCACGCAGCCTTGGGTGAGTTGCGTGGTGGCATCGGTGTTGCCGCGATTCTCCTCGATGCGCGCCAGTACCAGCCCCACCAGCATCTGCTGATCGTCCGCCGCATCGCGCACCGCATCGACCGATCCCTTCATGGTCGTGGTGGCTTGTTCTATGTGGGTGAAGGTCGCCGACGAGGCATGTGCGGCTTCCAGTCCGGTGTGTACCGCTGCGGCATTCTCCTGCGAGATCGCCACGGTGGAAGACACGTCCTCAGCCACCTGCTTGAGCACGGCGTCGATGCGCAAAGTGGCCTGTGCGGATTGCTCGGACAGTTTGCGCACCTCGTCCGCCACCACGGCAAAGCCGCGTCCCTGTTCGCCTGCGCGCGCCGCCTCGATGGCGGCGTTCAGTGCCAGCAGGTTGGTCTGGTCGGCGATGGCGCGGATGGCCGAGATCGCGCTTTCCACTTCCTGTGCGCTGCGATCCAGGCGGGCGGCATTATCCGAGATGCGCTGGCTGGCTTGCGCCAGCACCGAGATCGCCTGTTCCGTGGCGGCCACCTGACTCACGCCGTCGCGCACCAGTTGGTCCACCGAGCCGGCGCTCTGGCGCGCGGAGTCGGCCAGTTCGAGGATGGTGCGCGACGCATCGGCCATGCCGTCGATCACCTGGGTGATCTCGCGTTCGTTCTTGCGGAACTCGCCCATGCTATGGCCCAGGTCGCCCATCGAGGTGCCGATCTCGCGCGATGCTTCGGCCACCGCATCGGCCGAGTGGGTGACTTCCTGCAAGGTCTCGCGCAACCCGGCGGCCATGTCGTCGAAGCTGCGCGTGATCTCGCCCACCGTGTCGGCACTGCGGATGCCGCAGCCTTCGCGCAGGTCGCCGCCGCGGATGCGTTCGGCAGCGGTGGCCACCTTGCGCAGCTTGCCGATCAGCAGCCATTCCAGCAGCAGATGGTTGAAGATGCCGATGCTGAGACCGGCCACGACGCAGCCGGCGACGAACCAGCCCAACATGCCGGGCTTCCATTCCACGAAGATGTTGGCGTAGAACGGGAACACCAGTCCCATCGTCAGGCCGAATCCGAGGAAGGCATACTTGAGTTGCTTCAGGATGGAATGAGCGGGTTTGGCCATGTTGAAGTTCCGTAATGAATAGCTCGGGATGACGCACCTCCTTTCGGCAGGCGGCGCGGAATCTTGAGCCAGACAGTCGATTTTCGGCAATAACCCTTTTTTGCCATGCGAGTGCCCCACGCTCCACCGCAGCGGGCAGATCGTGGGGCGCCAGCTTACGGTTGCAATGCGATCACCACCGCTTTGCCTTTCAGCGCCAGCGCCTTGCCCATGCGCGCGCGCTTGCCGAAATGGCTTTGCAGATCTTTGTCGTCGAGCCGCATGCTCTGCTCCTTGCTGCCGCTGGAGGTGAGCACGGTGACCTTGGGCTGGTTGATGACGGTGGCGGCGACCAGTTCGTCCTTGTCCGCCAGACCCATCACCACCACGCCCTTGCCGCCGCCCGCCAGCTGTTTCATCTCCGCCAGCAGGAAGGCGAGCAGACGGCCGGACTTGCAGGCCGCCACCACCAGCGCGTTGTCGCTCGGCGTGAACAGTGCGGGTGCCAATATCGCTTCGCCTTCCACGCTGATGAACTGCTTGCCCGCCTTGTTGCGGCCCACCATGTTGCCCAGCGTGCAGGTGAAACCGTAACCGGCGGCAGTGGCGAGCAATACATGCTGCTCCGCCTTGCCGCACAGCACATGCACGATGCGCGCGCCGCTCGCCACTTCGATCAGCGTCGCCAGCGGCACGCCGTCGCCGCGTCCGCCCGGCAGCGCATGCACCGGGATGCTGCACACGCGGCCGTTGCTGCAGATCACGATGCAATGGTCGGTGGTGCGGCACTCGAATGCGCCCAGCAAACCGTCGCCGTCCTTGAACGACACGCCGGACAGGTCGAGGCCGTGGCCCTGACGCGTGCGGCCCCAGTGTTTCTTCGAGACGATGACCGTCACCGGCTCATCGACTACCTGCGCGGTCAGCACCACGCGCTCGGCCTCTTCGATCAGCGTGCGGCGCTCGTCGCCGTAGGTCTTGATGTCCTCGTCGATCTCCTTCGCCACGCGGCGGCGCATCATGCTGTCTGAACCGAGCAGCTTGCCCAGTTCCTCGCCTTCGTCCTTCAGTTGCTTAAGCTCGCGTTCGATCTTGATGCCTTCCATCTTCGCCAACTGGCGCAGACGGATCTCCAGGATGTCTTCGGCCTGACGGTCGCTCAGGTCGAAGCGTTCGATCAGTGCGGGCTTGGGTTCGTCCGATTCGCGGATCAGCGCGATCACCTCGTCCAGATTGAGGTACACGATCATGCGGCCGTCGAGGATGTGGATGCGGTCGTTGACTTGCGCCAGACGATGTTCGCAACGGCGGCGCACGGTGGCGATGCGGAAGCTGGCCCACTCGCGCAACACTTCGGCCAGCGGCTTCTGGCGCGGACGACCGTCCAGGCTGATCATCACCATGTTCAGTTGCAGCGAACTTTCCAGGCTGGTGTGCGCCAGCAGGATGGTCATCAACTCGTCCACCGACTGGCGGCTGGACTTGGGCTCGAACACCAGCCGCACCGCGTTGTCCTTGTCCGACTCGTCCGCCACCTTGTCCAGCACCGACAGCAGCAACTGCTTGTTCTGCACCTGCTCCTGCGTGAGCGCCTTCTTGTTGGCACGCACCTTGGGATTGGTCAGCTCCTCGATCTCTTCCATGATCTTGCGCGCCGAGGTGCCGTGCGGCAGTTCGTACACCGCCACGCGCCACTGGCCGCGTGCCAGTTCTTCCACCTTCCAGCGTGCGCGCATCTTGAGCGAGCCGCGTCCCGTGCGGTAGGCCTCGGCGATCTCGCGCGGCGAGGAGATGATCTGCCCGCCGCCGGGCAGGTCGGGGCCGCTGATCGGGGCCAGCAATTCCGCGTCGGAACATTTCGGGTCGCGCACGCAGATCGCGGCGGCGCTGCCGATCTCGCGCAGGTTGTGCGAGGGGATCTCGGTCGCCATGCCCACCGCGATGCCGGAGGCGCCGTTGAGCATCACCATCGGCAGGCGCGCGGGCAACATGGCGGGCTCGTCGAAGTGGCCGTCGTAGTTCGGCTGCATGTCCACCGTGCCCATGTCCAGTTCGGACAGCAGCAGGTCGGCGATGGGTGTCAGGCGTGCTTCGGTGTAACGCATCGCGGCGGCATTGTCGCCGTCGCGCGAACCGAAGTTGCCCTGGCCGTCCACCAGCGGATAGCGCATGGAGAAGCCCTGCGCCAGACGCACCATCGCCTCATACGCGGACGAATCGCCGTGCGGGTGGAACTTGCCCAGCACCTCGCCCACCACGCGTGCGGACTTCACATGCTTGCGGTCGTGCGCCAGTCCCATCTCGCGCATCGCATACAGGATGCGGCGCTGCACCGGCTTCTGGCCGTCGCACACGTCGGGCAGCGCGCGGCCCTTGACCACCGATACCGCGTATTCCAGATAGGCGCGCTCGGCGTACTGTGCCAGCGGCACCGAGTCGCCATCCGGCGGCGGGGGCAGCGGGGCGAACTGGCGTGCGTTGCCGCCGCCGTCGCCTGCGGCAGTGCTTTCCTGCGCGCTGTCTTCCGGTTGTTCGTTCTCTTCTTCGAAAAGTTGTGGCAGATCAGACATCGCCTGTGACCTCGTTCCCGTGATATTCCAGCCAGGCGCGGCGCGCGCCCGACTCCTGTTTGCCCATCAGCATGTTCATGACACGCTGCGTCTCGTCTTGGGTGGATGCATCCAGCGCCACGCACAACGCACGGCGCGTATCCGGGTTCATGGTGGTGTCCCACAACTGTTCCGGATTCATCTCGCCCAGACCTTTGAAGCGCGAGATGCTCCACGTGCCTTCGCGCACCTTGTCCTTGCGCAGGCGGTCTTCGATGGAGGTCAGTTCGTCCTCGTTCAACGCATAGATCTTGCGCAGCGGCTTCTTGCCTTGCGCGGGCACGTCGACGCGGAACAGCGGCGGCTGCGCGAGGAAGATGTGGCCGTCGGCGACCAGACGCGGGAAGTGGCGGAAGAACAAAGTCAGCAGCAGCGTGGCGATGTGCGAACCGTCCACGTCCGCGTCGGCCATGATGTAGATGCCCTTGTAACGCAAACCGCTCAGGTCGACGTCGTCGCTCAGGTCGTGCGGATCGACGCCGATGGCCACCGCGATGTCGTGCACCTCGGCATTGGCGAACAGACGGTTGCGATCCACTTCAAAAGTGTTCAGCACCTTGCCGCGCAGCGGCAGGATGGCCTGGAACTCCTTGTTGCGCCCCTGCTTGGCGGAGCCTCCGGCGGAATCGCCCTCGACCAGGAACAGCTCGTTGCGCTCGGGATTGAAGTCCGCGGCGTCGGTCAGCTTGCCGGGCAGCACCGCGACCGAGGAGCCTTTCTTCTTCTCCACCTTCTGCGCCGACTTCATGCGGCTCTGCGCCTGCTTGATGACGATCTCGGCGATGCGCTTGCCGTAATCGACATGCTCGTTCAGCCACAGCAGCAGCGGGTCGGTGATCATGCTGGACACCAGCTTCAATGCCGTGCGCGACACCAGCCGGTCCTTGGTCTGGCCCTGGAAGGAGGGGTCGAGCACCTTGGCCGACAGCACGAAGCTGGCGCGGTTGGCCACGTCGTCCGAGGTCAGCTTCACGCCCTTGGGCAGCATGCCGTGCATCTCGATGAAGCTCTTCACCGCGTTGAACATCGCGTCGCGCAGACCGGAGTCGTGCGTGCCGCCGTTCCAGGTGGGGATCAGGTTCACATAGGATTCGCGCGTGATCGCGCCTTCCTCGGTCCAGGCCAGTGCCCAGCTCGCGCCTTCGCCCTCGGCATAGTTGTCGTCGTGCTTGCCCACGTAACGTTCGCCGGAGAACACCGGCGCGATCAAGGCGCCGCCGTCCTCCTGCGCATCCAGCGCCTGCGTCAGGTAGCCGCGCAGGCCGTCCGGGTAGTTCCACTCCTTCTTCTCGCCGCTCTTCTCGATCAGCAGCGTGACGGTCACGCCCGGCAGCAACACCGCCTTGGAGCGCAGCGCGCGTTCCAGTTGCACCAGGTTGACGTTGGGCGCGTCGAAATATTTGCCGTCCGGCCAGGCGCGCACCGTGGTGCCGGTCTTGCGCTTGGGACATTCGCCGACACGCGCCAGCGGCTGCTTCGCGACGCCGTGTTCGAAGCGCAGATGGTGTTCGCCGCCGTCGCGGAACACGGTGACCTCGAGCGCGGTGGACAAGGCATTGGTGACCGCCACGCCCACGCCGTGCAGGCCGCCCGAGAACTGGTAGGCGCCGCCTTTCTCCTTGTCGAACTTGCCGCCCGCGTGCAGCACGGTGTAGGCCACCTCGACCACGGACTTCTTCTCTTCCGGATGCAGGCCGACCGGGATGCCGCGCCCGTCGTCCGACACCGTCACCGAACCGTCGGTGTGCGCGGTGACGACGATGTTCTTGCAGAAACCGGCCAGCGCCTCGTCGCAGGCGTTGTCCACCACCTCGGCGATGATGTGGTTGGGGTTGTCCAGCGTGGTGTACATGCCGGGGCGCTGGCGCACGGGGTCCAGGCCGCGCAGCACCTTGAATGACGACTCATCGTAATTGCTCAACGGATGCTCCTGATCGAAAACAACTTTGGTTATGCTTTTGTCGCAGCGGGCGGTGTGCTCAGCACATCCTGCTCACCATCCAGGCGCGCGATGATAACCGCCCCGCAGGCATCGCTGAACACATTGAATGTGGTGCGGCACATATCCAGCACGCGATCCACCGCCAGGATCAGACTGATGGCCTCCAGCGGCAAGCCGATGCTGCCGAGGATGATCGCGATGGCGACCAGGCTGGCCGAGGGGATGGCGGCCACGCCGATGGAGGTGAGCAAGGCCAGCAGCACGATGCTGAACTGCTGCACGAAACCCAGCTCCAGCCCATAGGCCTGTGCGATGAACATCGCCGCCACACATTCATATAGCGCCGTGCCGTCCATGTTCACCGTCGCCCCCAGCGGCAGCACGAAGCTGCTGGTGCGGTTGGATACGCCCGCATGCTTCTCCACGCATTCCAGGGTCAGCGGCAGCGTAGCGGCGGAAGAACTGGTGGAGAAGGCGGTGAGCAGCGCCGGCGCCATGGCGCGGTAATGGCGCAAGGGATTCACGCGCCCGACGAAATATAGCAAGGCCGGCAACACCAGCAGGAAATGCACCGCCAGCCCGGCCAGTACACTGAAGAAGAACCAGGCCAGCGGCACGATGGCGGCGAAGCCGGTGCCCGCCACCACCTTGGCCACCAGCGCGAAGATGCCGATGGGCGCGAATTGCATCACCCAGTCGGTGATCTTCATCATCACCTGGAACGAACCCTGCCAGAACTTGTACTGGCTCTCGGCATAGGGTTCTTCGATGCGCGTCATGAAGAAACCGAACAGCAGACTGAAGAAGATCAGCCCCAGCATCTGCCCGTCGGCCGCAGCGGCCACGATGTTGGGCGGCACCATGCGCAGGAAGATGCCGGCCAGGTCGCCCGTGCCTTTGCCTTCCACCTGCGCCATCACCTGGCTGGTGTCCGCCACGATGCCGAGCTGTTCCCGCGCCGGTTCGCCATCCACCAGGCCGGGCGCCGTCAGGTTGACGATGGCGAGGCCGACCAGCACCGCGAACAGCGTGGTGGTCACATAGTAGGCCAGCGTCTTGCTGCCCAGTCGCGCGAAAGCATCGCCGCCGCCGATCCCGGCGATGCCCACGATGATGGACGACACCACCAGCGGCACGATCAGCATCTTCAAAGCATTGAGGAAAAGGGCACCGACGAAATCGAACACGGCGTAATAGCGCACACCGAACAGCGTGGAGTCAGTACCGGCCAGCCAGCCTGCACCGGCGCCCAGCAACAGCGCGATGAGTATTTTCCAGTGCAGCTTGAGTCGGTTCATGTCGGTGGATGCGGATCAAGGTGGCGCGCGCGGAATCTTTCGGCGTGTGGTGCAAGCGCGCGACGTGGCCGAGTATAGATTCTTTGCCGGCAGCGGCAAAATGAATATCTGTTATGGCTGGTATCCGGTTATATGA
This sequence comes from Pseudomonadota bacterium, assembly GCA_040754175.1. Taxonomy (GTDB): domain Bacteria; phylum Pseudomonadota; class Gammaproteobacteria; order Burkholderiales; family Gallionellaceae; genus Sideroxyarcus. Next base: position 79,809 of record JBFMFN010000018.1, read on the forward strand.
GACATCGGAGGGATGCTGAAGCGCCCGTCTGGTCGGGCAGTATGCATGTCCTCCGCATATCCGGCTTGAGTGCATTTTAGAAAAGCCACCCCTCAAAACCCGAAATCCGCCTGCGACTCATCAACGCTTGACACGTTACGATCTTCCGCAAGGCGACCTGATTCACTTCACGCTCGTCGTACCTCGACCGCCGTACAGATCATCTTGGTAAACCGTTCGCTACCCAGCGCCTTCCCTTGTGGCTGTGCAAGCCGGATATCTGTTACGGCTGCATCGGCCAGCTTGCTGCGAAACAGAGCATGCGTCGCTGACGCACCGCGTTTTTACACTTTTTTTATTCCCAGGCTGGAATAATCCGGCCGCATGAAGTCCTTCTCCTGTTTCGATGCACCGGCTCGCAGCTTGCCCGCCCGCTTGGCGTGGGTGCTGGCTGCTTGCGGTGTTGCCACGCTGCTGGCTTGGCCGTATCGCGATCTGCTCGATCCTGCCAACACGGCGATGCTGTATGTGCTGGCGGTAGCCGTGGTGGCGGTGCGCGCAGGCAAGGGCGCGGCCATCGCAGCGGCACTACTCGGCACCGTCCTGCTCGACTTCTTTTTCATTTATCCGCATTTCACGTTCACCATCAGCGATACGCAGCACCTGGTGACACTGGCGGTGATGCTGGCAGTGGCGCTCCTCATCGGGAATCTCACGCTGGTACTCCAGCGCGAAATGGCGTCTGCGCAGGAACGCGAGCGCCAAACGCGAGCACTGTACCTGCTCGCCAGCCAACTGGCAGGGGCGGCGACCCTGGCACAGGTGAACGAACTCACCCGCCGCTTCCTGCATGACACACAAGAGTGCGACAGCCTGCTGCTAATACGTCAGGGCGAGGAATTGCTCCCTGTTTCGAAAGGCGCATCCACCCCAAAGGGCAAGCCGGGTTACGCGGCCCAGAGTGCGCTGCATCTGGGAGCGGCGCAAGCGACGCTGGATGATTCATCGCAGTGGCTGTTTCTGCCGTTGCGGGGCAGCACCTACACGCGCGGGGTCCTGGCGCTTTGGTCCAGCGGCAGGTTGCTGGGAGATGCACGCAGGCCGTTGTTCGAAGCCATCGCCGCGCTGGTGGCCGCCTCGGTCGAACGGCTGCATTTCGTCGAAATGGCGCAGCGCGCACAACTACAGATGACCGATGAACGCCTGCGCAGCAGCATCCTCTCCGCACTGTCGCACGACATCCGTACGCCACTCACCGTGCTGTATGGCACAGCAGAAAAACTGGCGCAATCGACGTTGCCGCTTGCCGCACACGAGATGGCGGAGGCGATGAGACAGCAGACGATGCGACTGTCCAGCGTGGTGTCCAACCTGCTCGATATGGCCAGACTCCGAGCCGGCGACATCAAGCTCAACCTGGAGTGGCAGCCGGTGGAAGAAGTGATCGGAGCGAGCATAAAACTGCTCGGCCCGGTTCTGGCGCAGCATCCGGTCCAGGTCCAGCTGCCGACCGACATGCCGCTGCTGCGCTTCGATTCGGTGCTGATGGAACGCGTGCTGTGCAACCTGCTGGAGAACGCGGCGAAATACGCGCCACCAGGTTCCTTCATCCGCATCACCGCCAGGACGGACAGGAAAACCGCACACCTTGCAGTACGCAATGAAGGCTCGCAGTTCCCGCCGGACAAACTGGAAATGATGTTCGAGCTGTTCGAGCGCGGTGACAGTGAATCAAACGTGCCCGGCGTCGGGCTGGGTCTTGCGATCTGCAAAGCCATCGTACTGGCGCACGGCGGGACGATACATGCCGACAACGACGACGGCGCCTGCGTGACCATCACACTACCGCTGGGCGAACCGCCACTGATCGAGCCGGAGCCGGAACATGCGTGAGCCATGTATCCTGGTCATCGAAGACGAAGCTCAGATCCGCCGCCTGGTGCGCAGCGCGCTGGAAGAAGCGGGACATCGCGTGCTGGAGAGCGGCTCGCTCAAAGAAGGTATGGCGCAACTGCACGCCGCCAACGTGCAACTGCTCATCCTCGACCTCGGCCTGCCGGATGGCGACGGCATCGCGTTCATCCGGGAGTTGCGCACCCAGTTCGCGCTGCCGGTGCTGGTGCTTTCGGCGCGCACCACCGAAGGCGAGAAGATCCGCGCATTGGATGCCGGGGCCGACGACTACCTGACCAAACCTTATTCCACCGGCGAACTGCTGGCGCGGGTGCGCGCACAGTTTCGGCGTAACCCGCAAGAACAGGCGGCTACCGAGACCTGCACCCGCTTCGGCGATGTCGCGGTCGACCTCGCTCATCGTTCAGTCACGCGCGGCGACTCCACGGTCCACCTCACACCTATCGAATACCGCCTGCTCTGCGCCATGCTGGCCGAACCCGGCAAGGTGCTAACCTATCGCCATCTGCTGCATGCGGTGTGGGGAAAGTCCTACGGCGAGAGCAACCATTACCTGCGCATCTATGTGAGCCGGCTGCGCCAGAAACTTGAACGCGATCCGGCACAGCCAGAACACTTTCTGACAGAGACAGGGGTGGGTTACCGGTTCCAGATATAGAGGAGATCGATATGGACCAGAAACAAAGGACTGCCACCGGCGCGCTCACACTCGCCGCGCTCGGCGTGGTGTATGGCGACATCGGTACCAGCCCGCTGTATGCCTTCAAGGAGGCGTTCGCCGGCGCGCATGGACTCGCGCCCACGGAAGCAAACGTGCTGGCGACCCTGTCCGCACTGTTCTGGGCGATGACACTCATCATCTCGATCAAATACGTGTGGGTGATGCTGCGCATCGACAACAACGGTGAGGGCGGCGTGCTCGCGTTGACCGCGCTGGCGAACCGCACCGCCGGTGACGCGTCACGCTGGAAACTGTTGATCGTTACCGCGGGCATCTTCGCCGCCGCGCTGTTCTACGGCGATGCACTGATCACACCGGCCATCTCGGTGCTATCGGCCGTAGAAGGATTGAGTGTCGCCGCGCCAACGCTGGAGCAGCTCATCCTGCCGGTCACTGTCGGCGTGCTCACCGGTCTGTTCTTCATCCAGCGCAAGGGCACCGGCAGCGTCGGGAAGCTGTTCGGCCCTGTCACCCTGCTGTGGTTCGCCGCACTGGCGGTGCTCGGCACAATCAGCATCGCGGAGACCCCCACCGTGCTGCGCGCGCTCGACCCACGCTATGCCATCGACTTCGCCATCGAGCATCCGGCCGGCATGTTCCTGCTACTGTCAGCGGTGTTCCTGGCGCTGACCGGGGGCGAGGCGCTATATGCGGATATGGGGCACTTCGGCGCGAAGCCGGTGCGTCTCGCCTGGTACGGGCTGGTGTGCCCGGCATTGCTGATCAACTACTTCGGCCAGGGTGCGCTGGTGCTGCGCTCGGCAGAGGCAATCCAGAACCCGTTCTACCTGCTGTCGCCGGAATGGTTCATGCTGCCGCTGGTCGCGCTCGCCACCGCCGCCACGGTGATCGCTTCGCAGGCGACCATCTCCGGTGCGTATTCCATCACGCTGCAAGCCATGCGCATGGGCTACCTGCCGCGCCTGTTCATCCAGCACACTTCGGACGCGCAGCGCGGCCAGGTCTACATCCCGGCGGTGAACTGGATGATGCTGGTCGGCGTGATCGTGCTGGTACTGGAGTTCGGCTCCTCCGGCGCGCTGGCCGCGGCCTACGGCATCGCGGTGTCAGGCACCATGGTCATCACCACGCTGCTCACCATGTTCGTCACGCTGATGCTACCGGGACGGGTGCGTCTGCCGCTGCTGCTCGCGCTCTGCGTGTTCGCCCTGCTGGAGCTGGCTTTCCTCGGCTCCAATCTGACCAAGCTGTTCCATGGTGGCTGGATGCCGCTGGCGCTCGGCTTGCTGCTATTCGTGCTGCTCTCGACCTGGAAACGCGGCAGCGGGCTGGTCGCCATGCAGCGCCGCAAGCTCGACATCCCGATGGACATCTTCATCAGCGGCACCCAACCGGATGTACCGCGCGTCCCGGGTACCGCCATCTACCTCACCGCCGAACCCGCCGTGGTGCCCAGCGCACTATTCCACAATCTGAAGCACTTCAAGGTGTTGCATGAGCAGACGCTGTTCCTGCATGTGGTCACCGCCGACATCCCCTATGTCGATCCGTCACAGCGGCTCAAGGTGACACCGCTGGCAACCGGCATGTTCAACGTCTCGCTGCGCTACGGCTTCCGCGAGGAGGTGGACATCCCGGTCGCGCTACAGGGGCTCACCGCCCATGGTATCGAGCTGGAAGCGATGAGTACCACCTACTTCATCGCACGCTCCAATGTGGTTGACGGTCCCGGTGGCATGGCCGCGTGGCGTTGCGCGCTGTTCTCATGGATGACGCGCCAGTCCGAAGGCGCGGCTGGCTTCTTCAACCTGCCGCCTAACCAGGTGGTGGAGCTGGGAACCAAGGTCATGCTGTAGCAGACTGGCGCGCGGCTATCTCGATATAACCTGCCCGCGGTTGAAGCGCCCCCGTCCCGGCGGCTTGATACAGCCTGTATCGTGCTGGCGCTCAAAGCAGATGCGTCCCCGAACGTCGCAATGCACTGCCTATGGACGACTCGTCGCTGGATGTGAAGCGGACATTTCAGCGAACTGACGATGTCTCTGTAAGGCCGAACCTCAGCCGTTCGACTGCCTGAACTCCATCATGAATCCCGCCAACTTCTCCACCGCTTCCAGCGTCAGCCCGTTGTAGAGCGAGGCGCGCAATCCGCCGATGGAGCGGTGGCCTTGCAGGCCGGAGAAACCGGCTGTGTGTGCGGCTTCCAGGAAGCGTTGTTCCAGTTCGGCCGTGGGTAATCTGAAGGAGACGTTCATCTGCGAGCGGTCGCCGGTGGCGGCGTGGCCGCGGTAGTAGCCGTCGCTGTCGTCCAGCGTGCGATAGAGCAGCGCGGCCTTGCGTGCGTTGAGCGCGGCCATGTTCTGTAGGCCGCCGATCTCTTGCAGCAACCAGCGCGTGACCAGCAGTACCACGTAGATCGCCATCACCGGCGGCGTGTTGTACACCGAGTGCGCGGCGATGTGGTTGCGATAGTCGAGGAAGCCGGGCAGGTCGTCCGGCATGTCGCGCAGCAGTTCGTCGCGCAGCATGACCACGGTCACGCCGGCCGGGCCCAGGTTCTTCTGCGCATGCGCATAGATCAGTGCATGGCGATCGAACGCAGCCGGGCGCGACAGGAAGTCGGACGACATGTCGCAGATGCGCGGTACGTCGTCGCGTCCCGGCAGGTGCTGGAACTGCAAGCCTTCCACCGTCTCGTTGGACACGTAATGCAGGTAGGGCGAGCCGACGGTGTAGTCCAGTTCGTTCGCCTGCGGCAGGCGGTGGAAGCCTTCCGCCGCGCCGCTCCACAACACCTTGATCGGGCCTTCGCGTTTCGCTTCCGCCAGCGCCTTGCCGCTCCAGTAACCGGTGTGCAGATAGTCGGCGGGGATGTCGCTGCCGCGCAGCAGGGTCATCGGCACCATGGAGAATTGTTGCGTCGCACCGCCTTGCAGGAACAACACGTGATAGTCGGCGGGCAGGCCGGTGAGCGTGCGGATGTTGTCTTCCAGCTCGCGCACCACGGCGGCGAACCAGTCGGAGCGATGGCTGATGCCGAGCAGCGACAGGCCAGTCTCCGGTTCGCGCATGATGGCTTGCTGCAATTGCAGCAGCACGCTGTCCGGCAGCGCGCCGGGGCCGCCGGAGAAGTTCAGTCGGTTGGCGGGATTAAGCATGCTGGACCTCGACGCGCTGTTGCAGCATGGCCTCGAAGGCGGCTTGCACCTTGGCGATCTGCACTTGTTTGTGCGGGAACATCTCTTCCGAATCCATGGCGTGCACCACCATGGTGTGGTCGATCTCGAACAGCAGCAGGTCACCGTCCTGCGTCTCTGCCGCATCCAGCAGCAGGTAGTCGAGGCCGGTGCGTTGATGGATGGCCTGTAGCGCAGTCTGGTGGCGCTGTTCGAACTGGGCGAAGTCCTGCATGAAGCGCAGCTCTTCCGCACGCTTGGCGGCATCCTCATACATGCCGGCGTTCACGTAATGCACCATCCAGTGCGATGACACCGCCATGTGGCAGGCGTAGGCGCGGCCGTCAATCAGCGCGATGCGGAACTTGCGGAACAGACCATCGGCGCTGCGGTAATCGATGAAGCGCGACAGGAAGAAATCCTCGGCTGCGACTTGCATCAGGTAGTGCGCGAGCTGTGCGGCATCTTCGATGCGCGCCAGGTCGCGCCCGGCCTGCGAATCGTAGGGGCGCACGATGAGCGGGTAGTCACAGTCCGCGAACTGTGCCGCCACCGGCGCGCCATCGGCGAGCGCCTGCAAGGCGGCACGCGCGGCGCGCAGCGTGGGCGGCATGAGGATGCCGGGGGCATCGTGCAGCAAGGTGCTGGCGGCATCACGCCCCACCTTGGGAATGTGTTGCGGGGCATTGATGACCGGCTGCGGCCAGTCGGCCAGACGCGCGGCAAGCGTTTCCAGCAGCGCGCGGTGCTGGTCGGATTCGCTGATCGCCACCAGCAGCACGTCGTGTTCCGGGATGGGTTGTGCCAGCGGGTCGCCGGGCGTTACGTAATACAACACGATGTCCACCGCGCTGTGCTCCAGCAGGCAGTCGATGGGCGTGTTGGCGGCGATGTCGCCGGGCGCCATCAGCACCAGCAAGCGCAGCGTGCTCGGCTGGCGCATGGCGGGCAGGGCGTAGATGCGTTGCAGTTCCAGCGCGGCGGACTGGATGGACAGGCCGACATCGTGCTGGCCGATGCATTGCATGGCCACCGACAGGTTCATCCATAGCGGCGCATCCTCATGATGTTGCTGCGCTTCTGCCAGCATCTGCTGCGCGGTGGGGCGCAGGTCTTGCCCGGCGATGCTGGCGCGCAGGAAGGGGGCGAGTCCGAGGAACTGGGTGTGCTGTGCTGCGGTATCGGGGGAATTCACGCTGTCTTAACTTTCCGTGCTGGTTCGCGGGGAGTCCGAAGCTTACCTGAATGGCGCTTCGGAATCATGCTTGCAGCATAACCGTGCGCCACGGGCTGCATCGGTGGAATAGAGGCGGAATATCGTCCTGCTCGTCGCATGCGAGCCGGCGACGGGTGTATGCTCTAGGCCCATCGCGATCCGTACAGGGGGTACGCATGCCGCAGGCCGCTTCCACAGCGCACAACACCGGCACCGTCATTTCGGTGCGCGGCAGCGTGGTGGACATCCGTTTCGAACATTACCTGCCGCCGGTCTATTCCTTGCTGCACACCGGCAAGGACGACAGCATCGCCATCGAAGTGCTATCGCAGCTCGATGCGCAGCGCGTGCGCGGCATCGCGCTCACGCCGACCGAGGGCTTGGCGCGCGGCATGACGGTGCAGGACAGCGGCGGCCCGTTGCGGGTGCCGGTGGGGCGTGGTGTGCTGGCGCGCATGTTCGACGTGTTCGGCAATGCCATCGACCGTCAGCCGCAACCGCAGCAGGTCGAATGGCGCTCGGTGCACCAGTCGCCGCCATCCCTCGCGCACCGTTCCACGCATGCGCAGGTATTCGAGACCGGCATCAAGGTGATCGACGTGCTGGCCCCGCTGGAGCGCGGCGGCAAGGCTGGGCTGTTCGGCGGCGCGGGCGTGGGCAAGACCGTGCTGCTCACCGAGATGATCCACAACATGGTGGGCCACCACGAAGGCGTGAGCATCTTCTGCGGTATCGGCGAACGTTGCCGCGAAGGCGAGGAACTGTACCGCGACATGAAACAGGCGGGCGTGCTGTCCAACATGGCCATGGTGTTCGGCCAGATGAACGAACCGCCGGGCAGCCGCTTCCGTGTCGGCCACGCCGCGCTGACCATGGCCGAATATTTCCGCGACGACGAACAGCGCGACGTCCTGCTGCTGATCGACAACATCTTCCGTTTCATCCAGGCCGGTTCGGAGATCTCCGGGCTGATGGGGCAGATGCCGTCGCGCCTCGGCTACCAGCCCACCATGGGCACCGAACTGTCCGGTCTGGAGGAACGCATCGCCAACACCGACAACGGCGCCATCACTTCCATCCAGGCGGTGTATGTGCCGGCGGACGACTTCACCGATCCGGCGGCGGTGCATACCTTCTCCCATCTGTCGGCTTCCATCGTGCTGTCGCGCAAGCGTGCCAGCGAAGGTTTCTATCCCGCCATCGATCCCTTGCAGTCCGGTTCCAAGATGGCCACGCCCGGCATCGTGGGCGAACGCCATTACCAGTTGGCGCAGGAGATCCGCAGCACGCTGGCGCAATACGCCGACCTCAAGGACATCATCGCCATGCTCGGACTGGAGCAACTGTCGGCCGAGGATCGCGCCGTGGTGGCGCGTGCGCGGCGGCTGGAGCGATTCCTCACCCAGCCGTTCTACACCACCGAACAATTCAGCGGCATCCCCGGCAAGCTGGTGCCGTTGCAGGATGCGCTGGACGGTTGCGAACGCATCCTGCGCGACGAGTTCAAGGACGTGCCGGAGACCGCGCTGTACATGATCGGTAAGGTGGACGAGGCGTATGACAAACAGAAGGAGGCGGCATGAAGCTCAAGGTGCTGCTGCCGTTCCAGGTGCATGCCGAGATCGATGGGGTGCGGCGCATCGTGGTGGAGACCACGCAGGGTTCGTTCGGCCTGCTGCCGCAGCGGCTGGATTGCGTGGCGCGGCTGGTGCCGGGCATCCTCTGTTATGAGGATGCAACGGGGAACGAGTCCTACATCGCGCTGGACGAAGGCACGCTGGTGAAGGCGGGCGGCGAGGTGCTGGTGTCGGTGCGCAACGCCATCGGCGGTATGGAGCTGGGCGAGCTGCGCGCCGCGGTGCAGCGCGAATTCGTGCGCCTGGATGCGGACGAGCAGCAGATGCGCGCGGTGCTGGCGCGGCTGGAGAGCGGTTTCGTGCGCCGTTTCACGGAGTTCCACCATGGCTGAGGCGCGCAAACCGGATGAGACGGCATTCGCGCGCCAGGTGGGCGCGCAGGAAGCGCGCAAGCTGCGCGCCCAACGCAAGACGGTGCAGACGGTGTGGATGGGCTTCGGCATGATGGGCCTGGTCGGCTGGTCGGTGGCGGTGCCCACCTTGCTCGGCACCGCGCTGGGCATCTGGCTGGACGAGCGCTATCCGGGCATCCATTCGTGGACACTGTCGCTGCTGCTCATCGGCCTGTTCGTGGGCTGCCTGAACGCGTGGTACTGGGTGAGCAAAGAAGGCAACGCGATACGCGAAGAAGCGGAGCACAAGGATGAGTGAAACGATGGCATTGATGTTGGCATTGCTGGCCGGGCTGCTGCTGGGCGCGGTGTATTTCGTCGGCCTGTGGTGGACGGTGACGCGGGGACTAGCTTCGTCCCGCCCGGCACAGTGGTTCATCGTCAGCCTGCTGCTGCGTCTCGGCTTGGTGCTGAGCGGGTTCTATCTCGTGGTGGGGGATGACTGGCGAAGTTTGGTCGCCTGTCTGTGCGGCTTCGTCATCGCGCGCGTCGCAGTGGTGCGCGTGACCGGCAAGCTGCCTTTGCAAGGAGTGGGTCATGCATCTCAGTAGCGACGAGATCGTCCTGTGGCAATACGGCTTCATCAAGCTGAACGCCACCATCGTCACCACTTGGGGCTTGATGGCAGTGCTGGCGCTGGGCGCCAAACTGGTGACGCGCAACCTCAGGCACGAGGTGCACATCTCGCACTGGCAGAGTTTGCTGGAGATCGTGGTCATCACCATCCGCAAACAGATCGCAGAGGTCGGCCTGCGTCAGCCGGAACGCTATCTCGGCTTCATCGGCACCCTGTTCCTGTTCATCGCCATCGCCAACATCTTCACCATCTTCCCCGGTTACGAGCCGCCCACCGGTTCGCTGTCCACCACCACTGCGCTGGCCTTGCTGGTGTTCGTGGCGGTGCCGTTCTATGCCATCCGCGAGCGCGGCCTGCGCGGCTATCTCAAGACCTTTGCCGAGCCGACGCTGGTGATGCTGCCGTTCAACATCATCACCGAGTTGTCGCACACTATGGCGCTGGCGGTGCGCCTGTTCGGCAACATGATGAGCGGCAGCATGATCCTGGCCATCCTGCTCATCGTCACCCCATTCATCTTCCCCATAGTCATGAGCCTGCTGGGCTTGCTGACCGGGATGGTGCAGGCCTATATATTCAGCGTGCTGGCGACCGTGTTCATCGCGGCGGCCACCGGCGCGCAGGAAACCACAACCCACGACCAACCATGAAGGGACATCACCATGGATAGCACGACACTCATCGCAGCCGCCTCCATCATCACCGCCGGCATCGCCATCGGACTCGGCGTGCTGGGGCCGGGCATGGGGCAGGGGCGCGCAGTCGCTTCCGCGCTGACCGCGCTGGCGCAGCAACCCGATGCTTCGTCCACCATCACGCGCACCCTGTTCGTCGGCCTGGCCATGATCGAATCGCTCGCCATCTACTGTTTCGTGGTGGCGATGATCCTGATCTTCGCCAACCCGTTCTGGAACCATGTGATCGCGCAGGGCGCACATTGATATGTTGATAGATTGGTTCACCGTCATTGCGCAAGCAGCCAACTTCCTCATCCTGGTGTGGTTGTTGAAGCGCTTCCTGTATCAACCCATCCTCGATGCCGTCGCCGCGCGCGAGCAGCGCATCGCGGATGAACTTGCCGCTGCCGCACAGGACAAGGAAGTAGCCGCAGCGGAGCGCGTCGATTACCAGCAGAAGAACGCGCACTTCGAGCGCGAGCTGGAGACGCGCCAACGCAAGCTGGCCGCAGACATCGCCAGCGAGCGCAACCAACTGATGGAACAGGCGCGCAGCGAGAGCGAAGCGGTGCGCGCGACGCGGTTGGCGCAACTGGAAGCCGAGTTCCGCACCCTGCAAGACGAAGTGGCGCGGCGCACCCAGGCCGAAGCCTTCGCCATCGCGCGCCATACGCTGGGCGAGCTGGCCGGTGTCGCACTGGAGGCGCAGATGGTGGAGGTGTTCCTGCAACGTTTGCAGGCCGCACAACTGCCCGCGCAGGAAGGGAAAGTCGAAGTGCGCAGTGCGTTCGAACTCGACGCGGCACAGCGCGCGCGCATCGCAGCCGTGCTCAAGCAGCGTTATGCGGATGCGGCGCAGATCGCCTATGTCGTCGCGCCCGAATTGCTCGGCGGCATCGAACTGCGCGTGGGCGGACACAAGCTGGCGTGGAGCATCGCCGACCGTCTCGATCTGCTGGCGCAGCAGGTCGAAGCGCTGTTGCGCCAGCAGCGGCGACAGCAGGAAGTCTGAACATGGGCGGCCTGCGCGACACTTTCGAGCAAAGCTTCCAGCGCCTGGCGGCGGTGCGCACGCCAGGCGGCACGCAGCCGGTGGCGCGCGAGATCGGTATCGTCACCAGCCTGTCCACCGGCATCGCGCGCGTGTCCGGCCTGCCCGGCGTGTGCTTCGAGGAAGTGGTGAAGTTTCCCGGCGACCTGTACGGCATCGCCTTCAACATCGACGAGGACGAGATCGGCGTGGTGCTGCTGGGCGACTACTGGCACCTGCACGCGGGCGATGAGGTGGAGCGGCGCGGCCACGTGATGGACGTGCCGGTGGGCGACGGCTTGATCGGGCGTGTGGTCAATCCGCTGGGGCGTCCGCTGGACGAACTGGGGCCGGTGCCGAGCAGTGCGCGCCTGCCCATCGAGCGCCCCGCGCCGCCCATCATGGATCGCGCGCCGGTCAGCGTACCGTTGCAGACCGGCATCAAGGTGGTCGATGCATTGGTGCCCATCGGGCGCGGTCAGCGCGAACTCATCCTGGGCGATCGCCAGACCGGCAAGACCGCCATCGCCATCGACACCATCCTCAACCAGCGCGGCAAGGATGTGCTGTGCGTGTACTGCGCCATCGGCCAGCGCGCGTCGGCGGTGGCCAAGGCGGTGGCCGATCTGCGCGAGAACGGCGCGCTGGAATACACCGTGGTGGTGGTGACCGAGGGCAACGACCCGCCGGGCCTGTCCTACATCGCGCCGTATTCCGCCACCAGCATCGCCGAGCATTTCATGGCGCAGGGACGCGACGTGCTCATCGTGTACGACGATCTCACCAACCATGCGCGCGCCTACCGCGAACTGTCGCTGCTGCTGCGCCGTCCGCCGGGACGCGAGGCCTATCCCGGCGACATCTTCTACATCCACTCGCGCCTGCTGGAACGCGCCACGCATCTGCGCCAGGAACTCGGTGGCGGTTCGCTCACCGCGCTGCCCATCATCGAGACCGAGGCGCAGAACATCGCCGCCTACATCCCCACCAACCTGATCTCCATCACCGACGGCCAGATCTATCTGTCGCCCAAGCTGTTCGAGCTGGGCGTGCTGCCCGCGGTCGATGTCGGCAAGTCGGTGTCGCGCGTGGGCGGCAAGGCGCAGTCTGCCGCCTATCGTGCGGTAGCGGGCGACCTCAAGCTGGCCTATGCGCAGTTCGAGGAACTGGAGACCTTCGCGCGTTTCGGCACGCGGCTGGATGAACATACACGCAAGATCATCGAACACGGCCAGCGCATCCGCGCCTGTCTCAAGCAGGGCGAATTCGCACCGGCCACGCTCACCGAGCAGGTGCTCGTGCTGCTGGCCCTGACTGGTCGCCTGTTCGACGCGGTGCCGCTGGCACGCATGCGCGAGGCCGAACAAGCGCTGCGCAAAGCGGCGCGCGACATTCCGGGCGAGGTGGTGCAACGCCTCGCCACGGCGGACACGCTGCCGGATGAGGATCGCACGATCATCCTGCAAGCTGCACGCACGGCGCTGACCGCGTGGCAGGCGCAGCATGAGTGAGTCGCTGGAGAGCCTGCACCACAAGATCGGCAGCGCGGCCGAGCTGGGCTCGGTGGTGCGCACCATGAAGGCGCTGGCCGCTTCCAGCATCACGCAATACGAACGCGCCGTGCATTCGCTCGACGATTACTACCGCACGGTGGAACTGGGTCTGATCGCCTGTCTGCGCCAGTCCGGCACGAAGCTGCCACGCAGCGCGGCACACCAGCCGGTGACGCTGTGCGCCGTGGTGTTCGGTTCCGATCAGGGGTTGGTGGGGCAGTTCAACGAAGTGCTCTGCGAATATGCCCTGCAACAGTTGCAGCCGCTGCCGGGCGATTGGCGCATGCTGGCGGTGGGCGAGCGCGTGCAGGGGCATCTGGCGGCGCAGGGGCAACAGGTCGTCGGACGCGAGGCGGTGCCCAATGCCATCGCCGCCATCACCGCCACGGTGGCCAACCTCCTCGTCACGCTGCAAGCGCAACGTGAAGCCGGGCGCGAGTTGCGGGTGTACCTGTTCCACAATCGCCCGCGCGCCGCCGCCTCCTATGCGCCGACCATGCAATGCCTGTTGCCGCTGGATAGGGCCTGGCAGCAGGGCCTCTCGGATACGAAATGGCCGACCGGCAACTTTCCGCAAGTGATCGGCCCGGTGACGCAGACGCTGGAAGAGCTGCTGCGCGAATACCTGTTCATCTCGCTGTTCCGCGCCTGCACCGAATCGCTGGCGAGCGAGAATGCCAGCCGCCTCGCCGCCATGCAACGCGCGGAAAAGAACATCGATGAACTGCTGGAAGGCTTGCAGCGCGACTACCATCGCCAGCGCCAGAGCAACATCGATGCGGAACTGTTCGACGTGCTGGCCGGCTTCGAGGCGTTGAACCGCACTTAGCTGCGCATCAGGCGGGGGCGCTCACCCACTGCACGGGGTCCAGTCCCCATTTCTCGAACGACTCATGCGACTCCACCTTGTCGTCGGCCTCAGCCAGATCGATCACTTCAGGCGGGATGAGACAGGCGCGCGTGCAATCGAAGATCAGCTGCACCACCGGCTGCAACAGTTTCTCGGAAGAGACATGGCGCACGATGCCCAGCCTGCCGCTCTGCATGCGCACCAGCGAGCCGGCCGGATAGATGCCGATGCCCTTGATGAAGGCATGCACCAGGCGCGTGTTGAAATGCGAGCCGGCGCCTTCCATCAGACGGCGCAGCGCCTCGGTGGGCGGAATGGGTTTGTGGTACACGCGCAGCGAGGTGAGCGCGTCATACACATCGACGATGGCCATCATCTGGCCGTGCAGGCTGATCTGTTCGCCTTGCAGCCGTTGCGGATAGCCGCTGCCGTCATAGCGCTCGTGATGCTGGCTGGCAGCGTTGAAGGCGACCTCGCTGAGGCCGGCGTCCTGGAGCAGATGAGCGGTGTGGCTGGCATGGTCGCGCATCACCACGAACTCGTCGTCGGTCAGCTTGCCCGGCTTGTTCAGGATGTGGCCCGGCACCTTGGCCTTGCCCACATCGTGCAGGAAGCCGCCCAGCGCCGCCTGGCCGATCTCGTCGCGCGGCAGGTCGAGCACGCGGCCGAAAGCCACCGTCAGCGCCGCCACCGACACCGAATGCTGGAAGGTGTATTCATCCTTGCTCTTGATCTGCGCCAGCGGCAGCAAGGCCGAGGGCAGATTGAACATGGAATCGACGATATGCTCGATCATCGGCTCGCAGCGGTCGATGCGCAGCTGCTTGCCCAGACGCACATCGTGCATCATGTTCTGCATCAGCTTGCTGGCATCGGCGTAGACCTTCTTCGCGCGCTGGTATTCCTCGGTGGGCGAGAGTGCCGCGAGGCGGCCGGGCAGGGTGGAGAGTTCGCATTGCGGCGACGTATCGGCGGGCTGGTCCGGGGCTGCGGCCGGCACATCGAGACCGCGCGCGGTGTCGATGCTCAATTCGCGGATACCCGCCTGCAGGATCTTCTGCCGGGTGGCTTCGTCATCGATCAGGAACTGGCTGCGAAAGAAAGGATGGTCCATCCACCCGCAATGCAGGTCGTGCACGTACATGCCGACGCATAACTGCGTCACCGCTATCTTTTTGATCATGCTGTTCCCCTGAGCAGCGTGGCCTCTCCGTTTGCCGGCGGGGTCTCTCATCTCCCGCAGCCGGATGGCCGTATATTTTATGGGGGCGAATGCTACAGGCGGATGCCGCCGTGCTCAATAGGCCAGATGGCCTATATATGTAGACAGAAAGATATAGATCGGGCGGTCGCCTCAGCGGTGCGGGTGGAAGGTGATGGGCACCACGGAAGGCGGCGGCGACTGCAGGATGTGCTTCTTCGCCTTGCCCATCACGTGCATCTCGCACTTGCGGCAATCGAACTCCAGACGCAGGCGTTCGCTGCCGTTGACCAGCGTCATCGGCGCGGCACGCACCTGTCCCTGCACGCCGATCACGCCCTTGGCCTGTTTGGGGCACAGGCTGAGCGAATAGCGGATGCAGTGACGCGTGATCATCAGCGGCACTTCGCCCGCTTCCTCGTGCGCCTCGTAGGCGGCGGCGATCAGCTTCACACCATGCTGCGCGTAGAAGTCGCGCGCGGCGCTGTTGTAAACGTTGGCGAGGAAGGAGAGCGTCTCTTCCGGATATCGCGCGGGCGGCTGCACCGCCGCCTTGCGCGGCAGCGGCACATAGGCGGCGAGGCGCGCGGCTTCCAGTCTCTCTACTGCCTCGCGGCGCAGGGTGTTGAGCAGCGAAGTGGGGATGAACTGCGGCTGTGACCAAAGCACGTCCGCCGCTTCCAGCTCGAAGTCGGTGTTGCCCAGTCGGGCGAGTTGCGCGCGCACAGCGTCTTCCGCGCCTTCGGGTTGCTTGGCGGGCTGCTTGTCGAAGTCGGCGCTCGCGCTGACTTCGATGTCGTCCTCGTCGCGCAAGGTCAGCGTGTAACCCGTCGCCGTTTCTGCCAGCGTGGCGTGCACGCCGATCTTGCGCTCTGCCGATTTCTTGCTGAGCGCCAGCTCCCACGCATGGTCGCTGTTGCGGTTGATGGTGAGGCCGACGCGCAGGCCGATGAGTTCGGCGATCTTCTCGTTCGGCCACACACGCCAAACGCTTTGACTAGCCTGCTGCGCAGCCAGATCGCCGCGTTGCGCGGTGCTCGCTTCCTCGCCTACCCCGCTTGGTATGTCTCGTCGCTCCGCTCCGTGCGCCTTGCGCTCTGGCTGCTCGCGACGGCTATTCAAAGCGTTACTCATATTTTTTACCGTGTTGGCGCGCAGGCCGCGCGTCTCGCGCTTGTGCAGGTAGTTGAGGCCGTCGCCGTTGGCGAGTGTCTCGCCGGTCTCGATCTCGAACCAGTCTGGCCCGATCTTGCTGATGCTGCCCAGCGGCAGGCCGACGAAGCTGGGCGCGTCGAACGCGCCGATGTCGATCTGGCGACCGTTGGCGAAATAGTCGGTCGCGCCGCGATGGAAGGTCTTGTCCGGATCGGGTGTGAAGAACAGTTTCGTGCTGCCGCTGGAAGCCGCGTGCAGGTCGTGGCGGCTCTCCAGGATCTCGTCCAGCAGGCGGCGGTAATGGCCGGTGATGTTCTTCACATAGGGTGCATCCTTGTAGCGCCCCTCGATCTTGAAGCTGCGCACGCCGGCCTTGACCAGCGCGCGCAGGTTCGCGCTCTGGTTGTTGTCCTTCACCGACAGCAAGTGTTTCTCGAAAGCGACCACGCGCCCCTGTTCGTCTTCCAGCGTGTAAGGCAGGCGGCAGGCCTGCGAACAATCGCCGCGGTTCGCGCTGCGCCCGGTGTGCGCATGGCTGATGTTGCACTGGCCGGAATAGGCCACGCACAGCGCGCCGTGGATGAAATGTTCGATCACCGTGTCGCTGGGCACCGCCGCGCGCACGGCGGTGATCTCTTCCATGGTCAGCTCGCGCGCCAGCACCAGTTGCGAGAAACCCACCTCGGCCAGGAACTTCGCCTTCTCCGGCGTGCGGATGTCGCACTGCGTGGAAGCGTGCAGGTCGATGGGCGGCAGGTCGAGTTGCAGCAAGCCCATGTCCTGCACGATCAGCGCATCCACGCCGATGTCATAACAGTCCTGCGCCAGCTTGCGCGCAGGCGCCAGCTCCGCATCGTGCAGGATGGTGTTCAGCGTGACATAGACCTTGGCGTGGAAGCGATGCGCATAACGCACCAGCTCTGCGATGTCGGCGATGGCATTGCCTGCCTTGTCGCGCGCGCCGAAAGAAGGCCCGCCGATATACACCGCATCCGCCCCATGCGAGATCGCCTCGCGTGCGATGGCGACGGTCTTGGCGGGGGCGAGCAGTTCGAGGGATGAAAGGGGGGTAGGCATGGGGGCGGATTATACCGATAGGGGGTGGGTTCCACTGTGCTTTACGCAGGGTTGCTTGCTCGGTCGAGTCGGCCGTAGAGGCTGGAGGCGTATCAGCCCCAGAGCGGGCAAGCCTCCGTTAGTTCGCTCCAAATACGGCCTTGCGGATATGTCAGTTCGGACATACACTGCTCGCCATGAGCAAACAGCATAAACCGCTGGTATGGCTGCATGGCGAAGTCAAAACACCGCCATTCTCTGCTGCCGCGAGGATCGAAGCCGGTGTGTATCTGCGACAGCTACAGGCCGGGGTCAACATAGCGCTGCCGCACTCAAGGCCAATGCCTAGCATCGGTCGTGGATGCAACGAATTAAGGATTCCTGACGAGAATCGAACATGGCGTATCGTGTACTACGTCGATGTGGTCGCCATCGTGATCCTTGAAGTGTTCGCCAAGACGACCAGACAAACGCCGCAACCGGTGATCGATGTTTGCAAGGCGAGATTGAAGCAGTACAAAGCGATTTAACAGGAGGGTGATGTGATGAAGACCAATAAATTGGAACGCCTGAAGGCCGCGGGGTGGGAAGCAGGAAACGCCGAGGATTTTCTGCAATTGAGCGATGAAGAAGCAAAGCTCGTCGCGCTGAAACTCGCGCTGATCAGCGCGGTGAAAAAATCGCGTATCAAACACAAACTCTCGCAAACCGATCTCGCGCAGCGCATGAAATCCAGTCAATCGCGCATCGCAAAGATCGAAGCGGGCGACGCTTCCGTTTCGCTGGACTTGGTCGTGCGCGCACTCATCGCCAGCGGCGCAACGACGCGCGATATTCAGGCGGCGTTCACGGCGCAGTAGTGGGGAGTTTGTGGAAGCCGCAGTTCGGAATGTCGCAATGCAAGACCTGACCCAGCCCCTGGGTTGTTAGGCAATTGTCCTCCGTCTTGCCATAAGCTCTACGTGCTCTTGGGAGAACCGGGTATTCATAAGCTCGGCATGTCCATGGCGAAGAACAAATTCATAGTTCGATGCGGCTTCCTTGTCAGGGTTGACGATGAATATTTTTCGTCCATCGACACCTGAAAATGAATTGATGTATGGAAGATTGGATAAGAAAAAGCTTCGAACGAAAAAATCGTCTTGAGCTAAACCCAGGCCGATGATGAACACATCGTGCGTGGTTGCGAAGGCAAATTCTGGTTTGTACCAAAGGACTGCATTAGCACGAACATCGAATGCTTTTCCATAGCCCGGAAGAACGAGAAATGGGTCAAGCTCTCCCAGTGGAGAGTAACGGTGCCATGTGGGAAAATGCAGGAGGGATGATGAGTGATAAATCTCTTGAGTCATCATTCCTTTTGTGAACTCCATGGATTGCCAACCAAGTGTGTTGACCGGTGTTCCCCATTGGTTCGGGGCGCCAAGCCTCCAATTAACCGAGCCATGGAGCTTACAGAGTTTGATGGCTCCTTCGTCTGAAAAGTTGTATGTATATCGCTTCCCGACAGCTTCAAGTGCTACTTCCAAGAGTCCATCCCAGTTCAGTGAAATGACAATGTCGCGCTCGTGTAGTTGGTCAGCGAAATCCAAGTAGAGCTGTGGGAGGGATGAGGCGGTTGGCGTTCGTTCAGAAATTGTCTTTGCAAGGTAGAAACGCAGCGCTAACTTTTCGCGACTGCCGTTGTCACACCAACGTTCGCCGCCGCCATATTCTCGAAGCTCGATGAACTCAAGGAAAGTACAGAGTTCTGAAAAGCTGATCTTGGATAGATCAAGATTCTGATTTATCGCTCCCGCGCACTCTTTTGCGTAGTTTTCTACTCGCGAATAGATACCAGGGCACTCAATTGAGAATTTATTTAGAGCTCGAGCAAGAAGTTCTTCAGTCAGTGGTATGCCTGCTGCTGCAGAGAAACCTGCACCTAGGATAAATACGCGATTCTGTTTCACGTATTGCTCAAAGTGTGCGCGCTCTGGATCGGTCATTTGGTATGCCTAACATACATCGACTCTTACGGGGCAGCATCGCAATACATCGCGGCTACTGTACAACGTATCGGTAACTGAATAACTGCCCATATCGCCACGCTCAAACGAGCACTTCCAGCCCATGCTTCTCCACCACGCTCAACAGTCGCAAGGCCATCCCGCTCGGGCGCTTCTGGCCGGTTTCCCATTTCTGGACGGTGGATTCGCTGGTGTTCAGGTAACGCGCGAAGACGGGTTGGCTGACGTGGGCGTGTTCGCGGATGCGTTTGATGTCTTCGGCCTTGAACTCGGGTACGGCATCCAGGCAGAGGGCATCGTATTCGCGCAGCGTGGTTTTGGTGATGGCGCCTGCGCGGTGTAATCCGCTGGCGGCACTATGGATGGCAGCGAAGGCGTCGCTCTTGGGTTGGGTTTTTGCGGTTTTAGTCGTCATGGCATATCTCCAGTAATTCCTTGTCTTTCAACAGTGCGGCGATCTTGGCTTCGCCTACGCTCGCATAGTCTTTTGCCAGTTTCTTGAAGGCGGTCAATTCATTCGGCGTGATGTTCGCCCTGTCTTTCTTCGCGTAAAGGTAGGCATATATCCAGTGCTTGCCTGCCTTGGCCAGAATGATCGCGCGGTGCAGGTTGTCGTTCAGGCGTTTCTTGAACACCCCGCCGCCCAGATCATCGGCCTGTCCTTGCATGACTTGCCGGATGGCCCGGCATAAATCGCTGTCGGCGATCTTCGTTTTGCGGGCTTCCTTGGCAAACCACGCCGTTTTGAATGCGCGAACTGTGATTTGTGGCTTGTTGGTCATGGCGCATGGTAGCACTTGGTGCTACCGCGCTCAACCGGGGAGAAGAGACTGGATTAGGGGTTTCGCAGGATAACCTGCCACCCAGTGCGTGGCAGGCTTGCTTGGTCGATTCAGCCGATCATCTTCTTGCTACGCAGCGTCATCGATGATCTCGTTGATCACACCCGGATCATCGATGGTCGAAGGCACGTTATACGGCTTGCCGTTGACGATGCCGTTCAGCGTCTTGCGCAGTGTCTTGCCGGAGCGGGTCTTGGGCAGGCGTTTCAATATCACGGTGTCCTTGTAGCAGGCGATGGCGCCGATGTGTTCGCGGATGCGGGCGATGAGTTCTTTCTGCAACGCTTCTTCTTCCACGCTGACGCCGGACTTGAGCACCACCAGCCCCTTCAGCTCAAAGTGGTCAGCTTCGAATGATTTTCTTGCCGCGATTGCAATGTGCCGCTAGCCGACTGCCCTAGTAAGTCTTGCAAAGAACCTTAATGTTGAGAGCCGATCATCTGATCGTTGTTTAGCCATGCCATCGCTTCGCGCTGGTCTGCGGTGTCGGTTCCTGCGGCGAATTTCGCGCAGGTTCCGCTCAGCAGTGCGTGCGCATCGGCGCTGCGGCCTTGCTGCAACCATAGCCGGGCCAGGCTGGTTGCGGCGCGCAGTTCCAGTGCGGGGGCTTGCTGGTCGCGGCTGAGTGTCAGGGCTTGTGCGAAGCGGTCGGCGGCGTGGGTGACATCCTGCGCATCCAGCATCAGGTGATATTCGCCTTGCAGCCTGAGTATCTCGCTCTCCCAGAAGCGGTTGTCCTTCTCGTGGCAGGAGGCCAGTGCCTGGTCCAGCGTGCGTATGGCTTCGATGTGATGGCCGAGGCAGCCTTGCGCTTCGCCGAGCGCGGAGATGAAGAACGCTTCGATCCCGCTCATCACGGTGTGCACGATGGCGCATCCTTGTTCGATCTGGGCGAGGCCGGCTTCGTCTCCCGCGCGGCAACGGGCCAGCCCGAGGAAAGTCATGCCGGATACCAGCCAGATGTGGAAGCCGTGGGCCTGGGCGATGGTCAGCGCTTGTTCGGCATGATGCCGCATGTCTTCGATGTCGCCGTTCCAGCGCGCCAGGATCATCAGGTGGGTGTGGATGTAGCCGAGACTGTAGGGGTGGTCGAGGCGTCGGGCGATGTCCAGTGTGCGTTGCCCGGTGGCGGCGGCCTGTGCCGGGCGGCCGCTCAGCCATTGCGCCCACACGAGTTGCGAACCGATGGAGATGCAGACGTTCTCGCCCACGCGCTGCACCATTTCTGCATGATGCTCGGGACGGTACAGCGCGAGGCCGCGCTCGAAGTAGGTGCAGGCGGTGCCGGGCTGGCCGCGCCAGAGGTGGCAATCGCCCACGGCCAGACAGGCTTGCTGCAACTGGATGGGGTCGTTGCTTTGCTGGGCCAGCTCGAACAAACGGTCTGCCAGCTCTGCGGCATGCACGTAATCCTCGCATGAGCTGGCACCCAGCCAGCGGCCCCAGATGGCGGTGAAGGTGATCGCGTGGTCGTGCGTGCGTTCGCCCAATTCCTGGGCGCGCGCGAATGCCTGGCGCGCTTGCAGCGAGCCGTAGCCCTGCGTGACGATGCTGGCGGTGCCCAGGTGCAGGTTGAGCGCGGCCTCCATCCGGTCGCGCTCAGCCGATGCAGGCAGTTGCGGCAGCAGCGCGAGTCCGTTGTTGAAGTGGCCGATGGCTTCCTCGTTGGCGGAATGCTGTACCGCGCGCTGTCCGGCCAGCATCCAGAATTCGATGGCGGGCAGGGTCTCGCCGCCGGCCGCGAGGTGTAGCGCGAGCAGTTCCGGCTGCTTGGCGATGATCTCTGCTTCATCGCTTTGCAGCATGCGTGCGATCAGCAGGTGCGAGGCCTGGCGGTCCTGGCGCGTTTGCGATTCGTAGGCGGCTTGCTGGATCAGTGCGTGTTTGAATTGTGCCGTCGTGCCATGCACCGGCAGCAGCAGTCCGCTGTTTTGCAGGGCGTCCAGCATGGCGGGGAAGTCTTCCGTCGCGGCGATCCGTTGCAGCCAGTCCACGCGGAACTCGCGCCCCAGGGTGGCGGCGAGTTGTGCCGTGTGTCTGGCGTGGCCCAGCGCGTCCATGCGTACCGCCAGCAAATCATGCAACGTGGCCGGGATGCCGGACGCTTCGTCGCGGGCGCTGAAGCGCGCCATCTCTTCGATGAACAGCGGCACGCCGTCGGTGCGCGCCGCGATGCGGGCGGCTTGCGCGGGCGGCAGATCGTACTTGAGTGCGGCGATCATGGTCAGGACGTCCGGCGGGTCGAGTTGTCCCAGCGGCAGTTGCGTGAAGCGGCCCGCCGCCCAGGGCGGCGCGAACTCGGGGCGTGCGGTGCAAAGCGCCAATACGGCGCAGGCGCTGTCTGTTTCGACGAAGCGATTGAGCAATTCCAGCGATGAGGGATCGATCCAGTGCAGGTCTTCGACCACCATCAGCACGGGGCGGTGTGCGGCGAGGGCACACAGCCATTGCAGCAGCAAGGCGATGGTCATTTCCTTGAGTTTCGCCGGCGGGAAGGGCGGCAGGCGGTATGGCGCGCGTAGCGGTAACGACATCAAGCCTGCCAGCAAGGGCACGGCTGCTGCGGCAAGCGATGCGAATTCCGCTTCAAGGTATTGCGCCAGCTTTTCGAACTTGCGTTCCGACGTGTCGTCCGGCGTGCAGCGTAGGACGGCTTCCAGCATGGCGATGAACGGATAGAACGGCGATTGGCTGTGCTCGGGGAAGCAGCGCAGCTCGGGCAGCACGCACGGCTGGTCGCGCAAGGTTTCTTGCAGCGCCAACAGCAGGCGCGATTTGCCGATGCCGGCCTCGCCCTGCACCAGCACAAGACGGCGTGTGCCGTGCGTGGCCTCCGTCCAGGCCGCCCGGAGCGCGGCGAGTTCGCGCTGACGTCCCGTCAGCGGCGTCAATTGTGCGGCGGCTTCCAGGCGGGTGCGTGCGCCGCTTTCGCGCGCCACGGCGAAGAGCGATTTTTCCCCGGCAAGCCCGGCGAACGTGTGCGTGCCCAGCGGTGTGCAATCGAAATATCCGCTCACGAGCTGTCGGGTCGCGCCGCTGATGACCACCCGGTGCGCGCCCGCGCCATGGCGCAGATGCATCGCCAGCTTGGTGGTCTTGCCTGCGGTATCCGGTATGGCATCGCCGCCAGTGATGATCAGCCCGGTATGCACGCAAGCGCTGACCTCGATGCCATCCTGCGTGGCACGGCTCACTTCCAGCGCGGTCTGCACCGCACGGCGGGCGGCGTCCTCGCTCGCCTGCGGATAGCCGAAGTAGGCCAGCAGGCTGCCACCGTGGGTCTGCACGATATGTCCGCCGGCGCGGCGGATGATCTCGGCGCAATGCGCTTGCGGTTCGCGCAGGCGCGCCATCGTTTCTTCCGGATCGTCTTGCAGGGCGACCGGCAGCTCGCAATACAGCACGCTCACTTGCCGCCGTTCCGCATGCGGGGGCGCGGCGGATGCTACAGGCGCGGCGTGGTGGGCGATCCGTTCGCCTTTGCGGATGCGCTCGGCCAAGGCACAGGTCTCTGCCTCGGGCAATACGCCGAGTTCGGATTTCAGCAGTTTGCGGAAGGCATCGAAGTGCGCCAGCGCAGCGCTGTCCTGACCGTTCTGCACCAGCAGGCGCATCGCGCGGCGCTGCACGGCTTCGTCCCATGGTTGCAGTGCCGCGAGCTGCAAGGCGTAGGGCAATGCCTGATCGGGCGCGTCGTGGTGTTCATGGAACTGGGCGAGGCGGTCGAGCAGCAGCAATGCGCGCCGATGCAAGGCTTCGCGCTGCGCTTGCAACCACTCTTCGAATTCCGGGCATTCGGGTAGCGCGAAGCCGGCCATGAACTCGCCGCGATACAGCGTGGCCATCTGCGCCATCTGTGCGGCATCGGAAAAATCGTGCTCGCGTGCGAAATCCGTCACGTCCAGATGCAGCGCCGCTGTCGCCAGCGCGACGTCGCGCGTGGTGGTCGCGAGCAAGTGGCTGGCGCCGCAGAGCAATGTTTTCAGGTTGAACAGCGCGCGGCGCAGGTTCTGCCGCGCAGCGCTGGCCTCCATATCGGGCCAGAACAGCGCGGCCAGGTGGTCGCGCCGCAGCGGTTTGCCATCGGCCAGCGCCAGATAGGCCAGCAGGGCGCGCAGCTTGGCATAACCGGTCTCGGCGGGCGCTGCGTCGCCGATGCGGATGTCGAAGCCGCCCAGCAGTCGCAGCGTCAGCAGCGGGGGGGAGGATTCGGGGAGAGGTTCGCGTGTCATCTTTTCATTATGGCTGGGCGAATGGCGCCGGCGCAATGCCCATGGACGCTTCATGGACGCTTGCTTGATATAAATCCGATCGATGGGGCTGTGGGGGTAGGGAACGCGCCGCAACGGATGGCAGGTGCGGCATCGTCGTGTACGGGAGATGGGGAAATGACAGGGATCGCAGAAAAGAACGAGCGACCGAAGATCTTGGTGGTGGACGATACACCGGCCAATCTGACGCTGGTGGCCAAGGTGTTGAGCGGGGAATGCAAGGTACATCTGGCCAACAACGGCGACAAGGCGCTGGAGCTGGCGTTGTCGGTGCTGCCGGACCTGATCCTGCTCGATGTGATGATGCCGGAGATCGACGGCTTCGAGGTGTGTCGGCGCCTGAAGGCGAATTCGGTGACGCGCGACATCCCGGTGATCTTCCTCACCGCCAAGTCGGAGGTGGAAGACGAGGAGCTGGGCTTTTCCATCGGCGCGGTCGATTTCATCCACAAACCGATCAGTCCGCCGATCATCGTGGCGCGCGTCGCCACCCATCTGCGCATCAAATTCATGCAGGACTATCTGCGGCAGGAGAATGTGCGCTGGCAGGGCGAGGCCATGTTGCGCGCCTCTGAGCTGGATCAGTTGCGCGCATACATGTGGGCGCAGCCGTTCGCCAAGCGTTGATCGCGGCAGGCAGGGATCAACGCAGTGAAGCTGAAGCAGCTCTCCGCAGTATTCTCCGGCGTAGTGTTGTGCGCGCTGCTGGCCAACGGGTTCTTCCTGTGGCAGATCCAGCGTGCGCATGTGTCGGTACTGTCGGCGCAGGCGCATCGCCAGCAGGCGGTGGAGCTGATGCAGAACCTGCGCCAGGAGACGGAGCACCTTACCCGTCTGGTACGTGCCTATACCAGTACGGCCGAGACACGCTACCTGATGTATTACTACGACATCCTGGCGATCCGCCAGGGTGACAAGCCTGCGCCGGAGAACTTCAATCCGAACACCTATTGGGATCGCGTGATCGCCGGCGAGATCCCGCACGTGTTGCCGGAACGCGGTGCGCGCGTGTCGTTGTCGGACAAAATGAAGTCGCTGGGTTTCAGTCGCGAGGAGTTCCAGGCGCTGAACGCGGTATTGGCGGCGACCGATGCGATGAAACAGCTCGAGCAGGTCGCCTTTGCTGCGACACAGGGGTTGTATGACCCGAAGAAGCAGGACTTTGTGGATGACGGCAAGCCGCAGCTCGAGTTCGCCAGCCGCATCGTGAACGGTCAGGACTACAACCGCTTGCGTGCGACGCTGGCACAGGCGGTGGACGAGCTGGTGCACTTGACCGATGCACGCACGCGTATCCAGGTGGATGAGGCAGGCGATGCGCTGCAATACTGGATCTATCTGACTCTGGCCTGCATGGCGTTGACCATCACGCTGGTCGTGGTGGCGTTCTGGACGGTACGGCGCAGCGTGCTGCAACCGATAGACAAACTGGCGGGCGCGGCCGCGCGCCTGGCGGCCAACGATTATTCCACCCGTGCCGATGTGCGCGGTGGTGTGGACGAGTTGCTCGCCCTCGGCCATACCTTCAATGGCATGGCGCAATCCATCGCCAGCGACATCGAGTTGCGGCAGCAGGTGCAGCACGAACTGGAACAGGCGCACCTGCGTGCGGAAGAGGCGACCCGTGCCAAGTCGATGTTCCTCGCCAATATGAGTCACGAGATCCGCACGCCGATGAACGCCATCATCGGCCTGGCCTATCTCGCGCTCAAGACCGACCTCGATGCGCGCCAGCACGACTATGTGAGCAAGATCCACAACGCGGGCAAGTCGCTGCTGGGCATCATCAATGACATCCTCGACTTTTCCAAGGTGGAGGCCGGCAAGCTCGACCTGGAGCAGGTGCGTTTCCGTCTGGAAGATGTGGTGGGCAACTCGCTGGCGATGCTGCGCCAGAAAGCGCACGAGAACGAGATCGAATTGCTGCTGGATCTGTCCGATCCGGTGCTGCTGGACAAGGGCAGCGCCTTGATGGGCGATGCGCTGCGTCTGGGACAGATCATCACCAACCTGCTGTCGAACTCCGTCAAGTTCACCCATCAGGGCTACGTCAAGGTCACCGTGCGCGTCGAAGAGCGTCTGGACGATGCGCTCAAGTTGCGCTTCGCGGTGAGCGATACCGGCATCGGCATGACGCCGGAGCAGGTCGGTCGCCTGTTCCAGGAATTCACCCAGGCCGACGGTTCGACCACGCGCAAGTATGGCGGTACCGGATTGGGCCTCACCATCAGCAAGAAGCTGGTCGAACTGATGGGCGGCAAGATCTGGGTCGAGAGCGAAGCCGGCGTCGGCACCACCTTCCTGTTCAACGCGGTGTTCCCGCTGGTACCTGCCGCCGAGTTGCAGGTTTCTGCGCTGGATGGTGTCGATCAGTTGCGCGTGCTGGTGGTGGACGATCGCCCCGAAGCGCGCACCGTGCTCGGCGAACTGCTGGGCGCATTGCGCGTGGGCAGCGCGCGCCGTCCGCTGGGCGTGATGACGGTGGCCTCGGGCGAGGAGGCGTTGCGCGCCATCGAGCAGGGCGAGCGCGAGGACAATCCGTTCAACCTGATGCTGCTGGACTGGGTGATGCCGGGCATGGATGGCGCGCAGGTGCTCAGACGCATGCAGGCGCTGCCGTTGCACCAGCCGCCACTGGCGGTGATCGTCTCCGCCTACGATTCGGACAACATGCACGATGTCGCGCAGAAACTGGGGGCGACCCAGTTCCTCAGCAAGCCGGTGTTGCCGGATGCCTTGCGCGGCCTGCTGCGCACCTTGACCGGCGCCGAGACGCACGAACTGGATGCGGTGGATACGCAGGCCGAAGTCAGCCTCGCCGGCATGCGCATCCTGCTGGCCGAGGACAACCCGATCAACCAGCAGCTGGCCGTCGAGCTGCTGGAGTCCAAAGGCGCGCAAGTCGATGTCGCCAACCATGGTCAAGAGGCATTGGCATTGCTGGAGAACCATCACGACGAACATTACGACGTGGTGCTGATGGACTTGCAGATGCCGGTGATGGATGGCTACGAAGCCACGCGTCGCCTGCGTGCCGATGCGCGTTATTTCCGTCTGCCCATCGTCGCCATGACGGCCCATGCCATGGCGGAAGAGCGCGAGCGCTGCAAGGCGCTGGGCATGAATGCGCATGTCACCAAGCCCATCGAGCCGGAAGAACTGTATGCCGTGGTCGAAGGTTTTCGGCGTGTCGCTGCGGTTGCGCCTGCCGTGTCGGTCGCCCCAGTGGCGGCGGTACGATCCGCCCTGCCCGCATTGCCGCAGATAGCGGGTCTGGATACGGCCGCGGGCGTGCGCCGTGCTGCGGGCATGGTTGAGGTCTATCTCAAGCTGCTGCGCCAGTTCGCCGGCGACTATGCGCGTGCCGCCCATGACCTGGGAGCGATGCTGGCGGTCGGTCAGCAGCAGGAGGCGGAACGTTATGCGCACACCCTCAAGGGATTGGCTGGCACCCTCGGTGCCGAGGCGTTGCAGGCGCATGCCGCGACGATAGAAAGCGCACTCAAGCAGCAGCAGCCGGTCAGCCCGGATGCGCTGATCGGGTTGGCGGCGGTGCTGTCGCCGCTGATGCAGGGGCTGCGCGAGTACTTTGCCATCTCGCCTGAAGACAGCGCAGGCGCGGACGGAGGCATTGACGAACCCGTTCCTGCCGCGGCCGAGCGGCCGGACTGGCTGGACGAGCTGGAGAACTTGCTGGGGCAAGGCGATTTCGCGGCGACCGACCTGTGGCAAGCGAAAGCAGCCGAGTTGCAGGGCGTGATCGACAGCCACACCCGCAAGAAGATCGCGACGGCGCTGGATAACTTCGATTTCGATGCTGCGCTGGCGCTGCTGCGCGGCGGCAAGGCGACCGGGTGAACGGCATGGGCGCGCTGAAACTTCCCTCGGTGTTGGCAGTGGACGATACGCCGGCCAACCTCAGTCTGCTGGCCAACCTGCTGCGCGACAAATACCAGGTGCGTGTGGCCAACAACGGGCAGAAGGCGTTGGACTTGGCCTTCGCCGCGCCGCCGGATCTGATCCTGCTGGATGTGATGATGCCGGAGATGGACGGGTACGAAGTGATCCGCCGCCTGAAGGCCGATCCGCGCACCGCGCGCGTGCCGGTGATGTTCCTGACCGCCAAGAACAGCGTGGAGGATGAGGAGTTTGGCCTGTCGCTGGGGGCGGTGGATTTCATCCACAAACCGATCAGCCCGCCCATCGTGCTGGCGCGCATCGCCACCCAGTTGCAGATCAAATCCTGGCAGGATTATTTGCAGAACGAGAATGCCTGGTTGCAGCAGGAAGTCGAGCGCCGCCTGGCTGCGATCACCCATCTGCAGGATGCCTCGATCTGGGTGATGGTTTCGCTCGCCGAATTCCGCGACGAGTGTACCGGCAACCATATCCGCCGCACGCAGGAATACATCCGGGTGTTGGCCGAAGAGATGGCCGGCCTGCCGCGATATGCCGAACTGCTGTCGCCGCAATACATCGACCTGGTCGCCAAGACGGCACCGCTGCACGACATCGGCAAGATCGCCATTCCCGACAACATCCTGCTCAAGCCGGGCAAGCTCGACGAAAACGAGTTCGCGGTGATGAAGACCCATGCCCGACGCGGCGACGAGATGCTGGCGCGTGCCGGCGCTTTGATGGGCGACGAGGCGGCCTATTTCGATGTCGCGCGCCAGATCGCCCGCTCGCATCACGAGAAGTGGGACGGCAGCGGTTACCCGGATGGGCTGGCCGGTGACGCCATCCCGCTGGCGGCGCGTCTGATGGCGGTGGCGGATGTCTACGATGCGCTGATCGCGCGCCGTCCCTACAAGGAGCCGATGACCCACGCGCAGGCGACCACTTTCCTGCAAAACGGCAGCGGCCAGCATTTCGACCCGGATGTGGTCGCCGCTTTCATGCAGTTGCAGGAGCGCTTCCACGCCATCGCGGCGCAGTGGCAGGACGAATGATTTCATTAACCAGGAGTACAGAAAGGATGAGTACCATGAGGACGTGCCTTGCCCTGACCGGGGCGATTGCGGCAGGTCTGACATGCATGACTGCGTCGGCGGTGGAGGTTTCATACTCCGGCTACGGCACGGTCGGTTATGCGCAGTCGGACCAGTCTTACAACTATCAGCGCTATATCAATCGTAACGGAACGTTCGAGCGCGACTCGATCTTCGGCGCGCAGGCAGATGTGAAATTCTCCGAGCAGTGGGGTGCTACGGTGCAAGCCAAGCTGGCTCCCTCGATCACTCGCGACAATCGTTGGGATGCTTCGCTGTCGTGGGCGTTCCTGTCCTATCGTCCCAGCAACGACTTGCTGGTGCGCGTGGGCAAGCAGCGTGTGCCGCTCTATCTGTATAGCGAGAACATGGACGTGGGCGTCACCTACGATTTCGCGCGCTTGCCGGGCGAGATGTACAGCATCGCACCGACCACGGACTATGTCGGCGCCGCTTTCGACAAGACCTGGAGTCGGGACATCGGCGAGTTCACGCTGGATGGCTATGTTGGCAAGATCAACTCGAACTGGCGTTTCTACCAGCGCGACAACGTGAACATCACCGGATCGCAGACCAAGCCTGGTTCGAACTTCCAGGGATTCAGCATGGATGGCATGGGCATGGTGCTGACCTGGGTGCAGGATGAGAACAAATATCGCATCGGCGCGCACCGCATCTCGGTCGATACCAAGCCGGGTGAATATTTCCCGGCCAATATGAGTCTGGTTCCGGCATCGGCCATCAATGCGTCGCTGGCGCCGTATATCAGTGGTACGACCTATACGCTGCTGCCCTCGGACAAGATCACCCGGATCGAGAGCATGGTCTACACCCTGGGGGCAGAGGTCCATCTGCCGCAGAACTTCATGATGATCGGCGAGTATGGCCGGCGCCAGGTCAAGAATGCCGTGACCGGCGTGGATACCACGGGCGGCTATCTGTCGTTGCTCAAGCAGGTCGATGCCTGGACGCCCTATGTCTCGTATGCGCGCATCAGATCCAACGGTAATGCGTTGAGCCTGTATCAGGCGGTGAATGCAAATTCAAATGGCTTGACCGATCTGACCGGCGGTTTCAACTCGACCGTCGCCGGCACGGTACAGACGCTCAATGCATCGCAACGTGTGCTGGCGGATGCCTTGTCCGTTTTTGACCAGCGGACGATCTCGCTGGGGGTTTCCTATCGGGTCACTCCTACGCAGAAGATCAAGGCGGAATGGGCGCGCACGCATGTGGGCATCGCGTCGACCTTCGTCGATGCGCCTTCCGGCAGCAATGTCAGTGATCGGAACATCGATGTGCTGTCGCTTTCGTATAACTTTGCATTTTAAGGAGGAGACGACAATGAAAAAATTAGTCGCATTGTTCTCTCTGGCCTTCTTCTTTGCTCCGGCGAGTCAAGCAGGAAACATCGTGGTGATCGGCAACGAATCCGTACCCAAGATGGATATGGTCACCATCCAGAAGGTGTTCACCGGCAAGGTGATCTCGGTGGCGGGTGTCAGCGTCAAGGCAGTCAATGCCCAGACCGGCATGCCCACGCGCGAAGCCTTCCTGCAAGCCTTCCTCAATCAGGACGACGAGAAGTACATCGCCTACTGGACCGTTCGCCGCTATATCGGCAAGGGGGCCCCACCGCTCGAATTGGCGAGCGATGAGGACATCATCCGCTATGTGCAGGAGAACCCCGGTGCGGTGGCTTACATCGACGAGGATAAGCTGAAGCCGGGCATGAACGTGGTCGCGCGCAGATAGTCGGCGCACGCATCAAGCCCTGACGAGAAGGCGCCCCGTTGCGGGGCGCCTTTTCTATTTTTCGCTGCTGCTGCGTGCGTTGCGCTGGCGTTGTTTACCGGATGAAGCCTTTGCCGCGCAAGGTCTCCACGATCTCGTTGATGACGCCGGGATCGTCAATGGTGGACGGCACGGTGTAGGGCTTGCCGTTGACGATGCCGTTCAGCGTCTTGCGCAGCGTCTTGCCGGAGCGGGTCTTGGGCAGGCGTTTCAAAATCACCGTGTCCTTGTAGCAGGCGATGGCGCCGATGTTGTCGCGGATGCGTTTGACCAGTTCCTGTCCCAGTTGTGTTTCGTCTACGCTGACGCCGGACTTGAGCACCACCAGTCCCATCGGGATCTGTCCCTTCAGTGCATCGTCGCGTGCGATCACGGCGCATTCGGCGATGGCGGGATGGCCGGCCACCACTTCCTCGATCTCGCCGGTGGACAGGCGGTGGCCCGCCACGTTGATGACATCGTCCACGCGGCCCATCACGAACACATACCCTTCGTCGTCGATGTAACCGCCGTCGCCGGTGGTGTAGTAGCCGGGCAGGAACTCAAGATAGCTCTGGCGGAATTTGTTGTCGTCGCCCCATACGCGGTTCATGCAGCTGGGCGGCAGCGGCAGTTTGATGGCGATGTAGCCTTGCTCGTTGCGCGCGAGTTGTTTGCCGTTCTCGTCCAGGATGCGCACGTCGAAGCCGGGCGTGGGCAGGGTGGAGGAGCCGAGCTTCACCGGTTTGGGTTCCACGCCCCACAGGTTGGCGGTGATGCCCCAGCCGGTCTCGGTCTGCCACCAGTGGTCGACCACGGTCTTGCCGCTCTTCTCTTGTAGCCATTCCTGCGTGGGCGGATCGAGTCGTTCGCCCGCGGAGAAGATGACTTGCAGGCTAGAGAGGTCGTAGTCCTTCATCATCAGCGCTTCCGGGTCTTCCTTCTTCACGGCGCGGAAGGCGGTGGGCGCGGTGAAGAACGACTTCACCTTGTACTCATCGATGATGCGCCACAGCGCACCGGCGTCCGGCGTCATGATGGGTTTGCCTTCGTAGACTATCGTGGTGCAGCCGTGCAGCAGCGGGCCGTACACGATATAGGAGTGGCCGACCACCCAGCCCACGTCCGACGCGGCCCAGAACACGTCGCCCGCTTCCACGTTGTAGATGGCTTTCATGCTGTAGTTGAGCGCCACGGCATGGCCGCCGTTCTCGCGCACCACGCCCTTGGGTTTGCCGGTGGTGCCCGAGGTGTAGAGGATGTACAGCGGGTCGCTGCCTTTCACCGGGGTGCAGCCGACCGCCTTGGCTTTCGCCAGCAAGGTCGTCCAGTCGTGGTCGCGCCCGTCGATGAGTGATGCGCTCGCCTGCGGACGTTGCAGCACCACGCAGCTTTGCGGCTTGTGCCTGGCAAGATCGATGGCCTTGTCCACCAGCGGTTTGTATTCGATGACCTTCTTCACCTCGATGCCGCAGGAGGCGGTCATGATGACCTTGGGGGTGGCATCGTCGATGCGCACAGCCAGCTCGGGCGGCGCGAAGCCGCCGAACACCACCGAGTGGATCGCACCCAGTCGCGCCACGGCCAGCATGGCGATGACGGCCTCGGGGATCATCGGCATGTAGACGATGACGCGGTCGCCTTTGACCACGCCGAGGTCGGCCAGCATGCCGGCGGTGCGCGCGACTTGGTCGGTCAGCTCGGCGTAGGTGATCTTCGTTTTTGTGTTGGTGACGGGGGAGTCGTAGATGATCGCGGTCTGGTCGCCGCGTCCGGCTTTCACATGATGGTCGAGCGCCATGTAACAGGTGTTCATCTCGCCATCGGCGAACCAGTGGCCGATGCCGTCGGCGTCCTGCGTGAGGATGGTCTGCGGGAACGTGTACCACTCCAGCTGTTTGGCCTGGTCGCGCCAGAAGCCTGCGGGGTCCTGCATCGAACGTTGGTATTCGGCTTGGTAACTCATCTCGACTCCTCCCTTTGTTTCGTCATTCCGGCGCAGGCCGTAATCCAGTCAATCAAACGATCACTTGCAAAGCAAGACAACAGCTAAACGGCATGTTGAATAAACCCGCTGGATGGCCGCACCTCGAAACTCGCCGCCAGCGGCTCGTTTTCCGGCTTTCGCCGGAATAACGGCGTATTAAAAACAATCGCCGGGCACGCGCACCCATCCTTCCATCAACACGCGAGCACTGCGACTCATCGTCACTTTCTCGACCTTCCACTCGTCGCCGTTCTTGCTGGCGGCGGCACCGACCTTCAAGGTGCCGGAGGGATGGCCGAACGTCACCACATTGCGCTCTCCACCACCTGCCGCCTGGTTCACCAGCGTGCCGGGGATGGCCGCTGCGGTGCCGATGGCGACTGCGGCTGTGCCCATCATGGCGTGATGCAATTTACCCATCGACAGCGCGCGTACCAGCAGGTCGATCTCGGAAGCGTGGATGGTTTTGCCGCTGGATGAAACATGCTCGACCGGCGGTGCGACGAAAGCGACCTTGGGGGTGTGCTGGCGCGTCGCCGCTTCTTCCGGTGTCTTGATCAGCCCCATGCGCAACGCACCCGCCACGCGGATCTTCTCGAATCGCGCCAATGCAGCCGGATCGGTGTTGATTGCCTCACGCAGCTCAGTCCCGGTGTAACCGATATCCTTTGCATTCACGAACACCGTCGGGATACCCGCGGTGATCATGGTGGCGGGGAAACTGCCGACACCGGGAACATCGAGCTGGTCGACCAGATTGCCGGTGGGGAACAGGCTGCCGCCGCCTTCACCCTCGTCAGAGGGATCGATGAAGTCGAGCACGATCTCGGCCGCCGGGAAGGTCACGCCATCCAGCTCGAAATCACCGGTCTCCTGCACCTGACCGTTGGCGACCGGCACGTGGGCGATGATGGTCTTGCTGATGTTGGCCTGCCAGATGCGCACGGTGCAGACGCCGTCTTTAAGACGTGAGGCATCGATGTATCCGGCATGGATCGCGAAAGCCCCCGCACCGGTGGACAGGTTGCCGCAGTTGCCGCTCCAGTCGACGAAGTCCTTGTCGATGGAGACCTGGCCGTAGAGGTAATCCACGTCATGGTCGGGGCGAGTGCTCTTGGACAGGATCACGCACTTGCTGGTGCTGGAGGTCGCGCCGCCCATGCCATCGATTTGCGCGGCGTAGGGGTCGGGGCTGCCGATCACGCGCTGGAACAATTTGTCGCGCGCCTTGCCCGGTACCTGTGCCGTGGGCGGCAAATCTTCCAGGCGGAAGAACACGCCTTTCGATGTGCCGCCACGCATGTAGGTGGCGGGGATCTTGATCTGCGGTGCGTGGGCCATTAGGTCACCTCCAGGAATTCGTCACACCGGCGAAGGCCGGTGTCCAGTAAAAACAAACAGCACGCGAAGTGGACAAAGTCCGGGTGTTGCCCCACTTGCGTGGGAGATTTTTAATCATCTGGATTCCGGCCTTCGCCGGAATGACGGGATTTGAATTTGTTGAGTTGCGCATCATGCCGCTCCTGCCAGGAAGTCCTGCGCGAAGCGCTGCAACACGCCGCCCGCCTGATACACGCGCACTTCGGCGGCGGTATCCAGACGGCAGGTGACGGGGATGCGCACCGTCTCGCCATCCTTGCGATGCATGATCACGGTCAGGTTCGCACGCGGCGCGATATCGCCTTCCACGTCGAAGGTCTCGGTGCCGTCGATGGCGTAGGTCTTGCGCGTATCGCCCGTCTTGAATTCCAGCGGCAGCACGCCCATGCCCACCAGGTTGGTGCGGTGGATGCGCTCGAAACCTTCTGCCACGATGGCTTCCACACCGGCCAGCCGCACGCCTTTGGCCGCCCAGTCGCGCGAAGAGCCCTGGCCGTAGTCGGCACCGGCCACGATGATGAGGTTCTGCTTGCGCCCCATGTAGGTCTCGATAGCTTCCCACATGCGCATCACCTTGCCGTCCGGCTCGACGCGGGCGAGCGAACCTTTCTTCACTTCACCGTTGACCACGGCCATTTCGTTGACCAGTTGCGGGTTGGCAAAGGTGGCGCGTTGTGCGGTCAGGTGGTCGCCGCGGTGCGTCGCGTAGGAGTTGAAGTCCTCTTCCGGCAGGCCCATCTTCGCCAGGTATTCACCGGCAGCAGAGTTGAGCAGGATCGCGTTGGAAGGCGACAGGTGGTCGGTGGTGATGTTGTCCGGCAACACGGCCAGCGGACGCATGCCTTTCAGCGTGCGCTCACCGGCCAGCGCGCCTTCCCAATACGGCGGACGACGGATGTAGGTGGACTTCGGGCGCCAGTCGTACAGCGGGCTCTTCGCCGCTTCGATCACGCCAAGATCGAACATCGGGTTGTAGATCTGCTTGAACTGTTCCGGCTTCACGCTGGCCGCGACGATGGCATCGATCTCCGCATCGGATGGCCAGATGTCTTTCAGCGTGATCGGCTTGCCGGACTTGTCCGTGCCCAGTGCATCCTGCTCGATGTCGAAGCGCACCGTGCCCGCGATGGCGTAAGCGACCACCAGCGGAGGGGAAGCCAGGAAGGCCTGCTTCGCGTACGGGTGGATACGACCGTCGAAGTTGCGGTTGCCGGACAGGACGGCGGTGGCGTACAGGTCGCGGTCTATGATCTCCTGCTGAATCTTGGGATCGAGCGCGCCGGACATGCCGTTGCAGGTGGTACAGGCGAAGCCGACGATGCCGAAGCCCAGCTTCTCCAGCTCCGGTAGCAGTCCCGCTTCTTTCAGGTAAAGCTCGGCCACTTTGGAGCCGGGCGCGAAAGAAGTCTTGACCCAGGGCTTGCGCAGCAGACCCAGTGCGTTGGCTTTCTTCGCCAGCAAAGCGGCGGCCACCACGTTGCGCGGGTTGGAGGTGTTGGTGCAGGAGGTGATGGCCGCGATGATGACTGCGCCATCCGGCATGCGGCCTTGTGCTTCTTCGTCCTTGCCTGTTGCAAGCTTGGCCTCGTCGGCGATGCCGCGCTCTTGCAGGTCGGAGGTGGGCAGGCGACGGTGCGGGTTGGAGGGGCCCGCCATGTTGCGCACCACGCTGGACAGATCGAACTCCAGCACGCGTTCGTATTCGGCGGCAGTCATCTGCGTGGCCCACAGGCCGGTGGTCTTGGCGTAGTTCTCCACCAGAGCGACCTGCTCGGGCTCGCGGCCGGTCAGCTTCAGATAATCGATGGTCTGGCCGTCGATGTAGAACATCGCCGCCGTCGCGCCGTATTCCGGGCACATGTTGGAGATGGTCGCGCGGTCGCCGATGCTGAGGCTGTCTGCAC
The DNA here is from genome assembly GCA_040754175.1 of Pseudomonadota bacterium. Classification (GTDB taxonomy): domain Bacteria; phylum Pseudomonadota; class Gammaproteobacteria; order Burkholderiales; family Gallionellaceae; genus Sideroxyarcus. The sequence goes on from JBFMFN010000018.1 coordinate 116,061, forward strand.
CCGCGCCGAAGAACTCGACATAGGCGCCGACGACTTTCTCTTTGCGCAGGAACTCGGTCAGTGCCAGCACGATGTCGGTGGCGGTGATGCCGGGCTGACGTTGGCCGACCAGCTTCACGCCGACGATGTCCGGCAGACGCATCATGGAAGGATGGCCGAGCATCACGGTCTCCGCTTCCAGACCGCCGACACCGATGGCGACCACACCCAGCGCATCGACGTGCGGCGTGTGCGAGTCGGTGCCCACGCAGGTATCGGGGAAGGCAACCCCGTCACGCACCTGGATCACCGGTGACATCTTCTCCAGATTGATCTGGTGCATGATGCCGTTGCCGGCCGGGATCACGTCAACGTTCTTGAACGCGGTCTTGGTCCACTCGATGAAGTGGAAGCGGTCTTCGTTGCGGCGGTCTTCGATCTCGCGGTTCTTGCGGAAGGCATCCTTGTCGAAGCCGGGCGCTTCCACGGCCAGCGAGTGGTCGACGATCAACTGGGTTGGCACGACCGGGTTGACCAGCGCCGGGTCGCCGCCTTGCTCGGCGATGGCATCGCGCAGACCGGCGAGGTCGACCAAGGCGGTCTGGCCGAGGATGTCGTGACACACCACGCGTGCGGGATACCAGGGAAAATCCAGATCGCGTTTGCGTTCGATCAACTGCTTCAATGCATCGGTCAGCGCGTCCGGTTCGCAGCGGCGCACCAGTTGTTCGGCCAGCACTTTGGAGGTGTAGGGCAGCTTGGCATACGCGCCGGGCTGGATGGCTTCGACGGCGGCTTGCGTGTCGAAGTAGTCCAGCTTGGTTCCGGGCAAAGGTTTGCGGTAGTTGCTGTTCATGATGTCTTTCTCAGCCGCGTTGTGCCAACGGTACCCATTGCAGATTCTCCGGCCCGACATAGTTCGCGCTGGGGCGGATGATCTTGCCGTCGGCGCGTTGCTCGATCACGTGTGCACCCCAGCCGGTGACGCGCGCGATGACGAACAGCGGGGTGAACATCTCGGTGGGCACGCCCATCTGGTTGTAGGACACGGCGGAGAACCAGTCGAGGTTGGGGAACATCTTCTTCAGGTCCCACATCACTGTTTCGAGACGGTCGGCGATGTCGTACATCAGCGTGTTGCCGTTCTCGTCCGAAAGTTGTTTTGCCACGCGCTTGATCACCACGTTGCGCGGATCGGAGATGGTGTACACCGGATGGCCGAAGCCGATCACGATCTCCTTGCGGCCTACGCGTTCGCGGATGTCGGCTTCCGCTTCGTCCGCACTCTTGTAACGGCTCTGGATGCGGAACGCTTCTTCGTTCGCGCCGCCGTGCTTCGGCCCGCGCAACGCACCGATGGCGCCGGTGATGCAGGAATAGATGTCGGAGTTGGTGCCTGCGATGACGCGTGCGGTGAAGGTCGATGCGTTGAACTCATGCTCGGCATACAGGATGAGCGAGGTGTGCATCGCGCGCACCCAGGATGCCTTGGGCGGCTTGCCGTGCAGCAGATGCAGGAAGTGGCCGCCGATGGAATCGTCGTCGGTCTCGACCTCGATGCGTTTGCCGTGGTGGCTGTAGTGGTACCAGTACACCAGCATGGAACCGAAGCTGGCCATCAGGCGGTCGAGGATCTGTTTGGTCTGAGCCGCATCGTGCGTCGGCGATTCCTGCTCCAGCGTGCCCAACACCGAGCAGCCGGTGCGCATCACATCCATCGGGTGTGCATCCTTGGGCAGTGCTTCCAGCGCCTGCTTGACCGCCTGCGGCAGGCCGCGCAGTTTTTGCAGTTTGGCTTTGTATGCCTTGAGTTCGTTCGCGTTCGGCAGCGTGCCGTGGATCAGCAGGTGGGCGATCTCTTCGAACTCTGCGCCCTCGGCGAAATCGAGGATGTCGTAGCCGCGATAGTGCAGGTCGTTACCGGTGCGGCCCACGGTGCAGACGGCGGTGTTGCCCGCGACGGTGCCAGACAGGGCGACGGACTTCTTGGGTTTGGGCAATGTCGTTTCTTCGCTCATCACATACTCCCTTTGCAGTGTGTTTAGTCGGCGCCTTTTTCGGCGAACAGTCGGTCGAGTTGTTGCTCGTAGGCGTGATAGCCCAGATAGTCGTACAGCTCCATGCGCGTCTGCATGGTCGGCACCACCTGCTGTTGTGTGCCGTCGGCGAGGATGTGCTGGTACACATTGAGCGCGGCCTGGCTCATGGCGCGGAAGGCGGACAGCGGATACAGCACCAGTTGCACACCCACGCCCGCGAGTTGTTCGGTGGTGAACAATGGCGTCGCGCCGAACTCGGTGATGTTGGCCAGCACCGGCACGTTCACGGCTTGGGTGAACTGCGCATACTGTTCCAGCGTGTTCATCGCCTCGGGGAAGATCATGTCGGCACCGGCTTCGACGCAGGCCTGCGCGCGTTCGATGGCGGACGACATGCCTTCCACGGCCAGCGCATCGGTACGCGCCATGATGACGAAGCTGTCGTCCACGCGCGCATCCACCGCAGCCTTCACGCGATCCACCATTTCGCTCTGGCTGACGATGGCCTTGTTGGGGCGGTGGCCGCAGCGTTTCTGCATCACCTGGTCTTCGATGTGGAAACCGGCGGCACCGGCCTGCGCGACTTCGCGCGTGGCGCGCGCGATGTTGAAGGCGCCGCCCCAGCCGGTGTCGATATCGACCAGCAGCGGCAAGTCGGAGGCGGCGGTGATACGGCGCGCGTCTTCGCACACGTCATGCAGCGTGGTGATGCCGAGGTCGGGGATGCCCAGCGAAGAAGCCGCCACGCCGCCACCGGAAAGATACAAGGCCTTGTGGCCGCTCTTCTGCGCGAGGATGCCGCAGTACGCGGTGACAGCGCCGACGACTTGCAGCGGATGGTTGTCTTGGACTGCCTGACGCAGCTTGTTGCCGGGGGTGTTGGATTTCTGTGTCATACGATTTTCTCCGAAAACCTCAATACTTCGTCATTCCGGCGCAGGCCGGAATCCAGCTTAAATAAACAGCCCGCGAAGCGGACAAAAGCCAACTGCATGTTGGATGACTGCACTGGATTCCGGCCTGCGCCGGAATGACGGCTGCGCAATATCACGCGGCTTCCTTTTCTTCCTTGTCGATCATCTCGCTGATGCTGCGCCATGCGCCCTGGATGTGGCGGCGCATCAGCAGTTCGGCCAGTTCGCCGTCGCGTTGCGCCAGCGCATCGACGATCTGGCGGTGCTGGCTGAGGGCCGGCAGCGTGCGCTGGGTGAGGCGGCTGGTGCGGTGGCGGCACATGCGCAGCAACTGGTATTGCTCGCTGCCGAGCAGGTCCATCAGCATCTGGTTGCGGCTGCCGCGCGCGATCTGGTAGTGGAAATCGAGGTCGCCTTCGCTCTGCGCGTACATCTTGCCGCCCTGTTTTTTGATCTGCGCTTCGTGCTTGTCGAGCAGGGCACTCAGCTGGGCGATGTCTTCGTCGCTCATCTGCGTGGCGGCGATACGGCAGGCCATGCCTTCCAGTGCTTCGCGCACCGCGTACAGGTCGGACAGCGTCTTGCGGTCGAGCACCACCACGCGCACACCGACATTGGGGATGCGCTTCACCAGGCGCATGCCTTCCAGATGGCGCAGTGCTTCGCGCAGCGGGCCGCGTCCCATGCCGAAACGTTCGGCCAGTTCGGCCTCGTTCAGCTTCTGTCCCTGCGCCAGTTCACCGGTGACGATGCTCTGCGCCAGGCGGTGTGCGGCGAGGTCGGCGAGGGTGCCTTGTTGAGGTGGCAGGATATGCATGGTGCAGTGGATTGTCGACAAAGTTTGGTCATGCTAGCACCAATAATGCGTAAATGCGCAACAGATTTTTACTTATGTCGACAAAACCGGAGTTCTGGACGTGCGCGAGCGGCGCCGGGCGGCGCCATGAGGGACGGCTTCAGGCGGCGAGTTGGGCAGCGAGCTGATGGGCCGATTGCGGGCGATAGAACAGGTAGCCCTGGAAGCGGGTGCAGCCTTTGTCGCGCAGCAGGTCTAGCTGCGTCTCTTCTTCCACGCCTTCGGCGATGACGTCCAGCCCCAGTTCGAGCGCCATGGCGATGATGGTGCGCACGATGGCGCGGTCGCTGGCATCGGCGATCAGGTCGCGCACGAAGGATTGGTCGATCTTGAGCTGGTCGAGCGGCAGCTTTTTCAGGTATTGCAGCGAGGAATAACCGGTGCCGAAATCGTCCAGCGAGAACTGCACGCCGAACTCGCGCAGCGTGCTCATGGTGGTGACGATGTCGGCGGTGTTGTCGAGCAGCATGCTCTCGGTCAGCTCCAGCTTGAGGCCGGTCGGGTCGACACCGTTCGCGCGCACGATCGCCATCACCTGCTGGGCGAAGTCTGGCTGACGGAACTGCTTGGCGCTCACGTTGACCGCGAGTTGCAGGTGGCGCGTCGCCGGCGCATCCTGCCAGATCTTGAGTTGTGCGCAGGCGGTCTCCAGCACCCAGCGTCCCAGCGGCACGATGAGGCCGCATTCTTCAGCGAGCGGGATGAAATGGGCGGGCGAGACCTGGCCGAGCTTGGGATGGTTCCAGCGGATCAGCGCTTCGGCGCCGCGCGGCCGGCGTTGCTCGTCCACCTGCAACTGGTAATACAGTTCGAACTCGCGCTGTTCCAGCCCGTTGCGCATCTCGTGTTCCAGCGTGGCGCGTGCCGAGATGATCTGCTGCATCTGCGGGTCGAAGAAGCGCAGCGTGTTCTTGCCCGCCTTCTTCGCCTGGTACATGGCGATGTCGGCGTGTTTGAACAGCTCTTCCGGATTGTGCTGGTGGTCGTGGAACAGGGTGGCGCCGATGCTGGGCGTGTTGTGGTATTCGGTGCCGGCCAGCTGATAGGGCAGGTTGAGCGCAGCGAGGATCTTCTCGGCCACGACCTCGGTCTGTTCGGCCGCTTCGATGCGGTCTGCGCTCAGGTCTTCCAGCATCACCACGAATTCGTCGCCGCCCATGCGCGCCACGGTGTCGCCGCTGCGTATGCAGGCTTCCAGGCGGCGGGCGACCTGTTGCAGCAGCAGGTCGCCGTAATCGTGCCCCAGGGTGTCGTTCAGGTTCTTGAAGTTGTCCAGATCGATGAACAGCAAGGCGCAGCCACGCTTGTTGCGCAGGGTGCCGGCCCAGCTCTGCTGTACACGGTCGAGCAGCAGGCGGCGGTTGGGCAGATGTGTCAGCGGATCGTAGAAGGCCAGACTGCGCACTTCCTCTTCAGCCTGCTTGCGCGCGGTGATATCGGCGAAAGAGCCGACATAGTGGGTGATGTCGCCTTGCAGGTTGCGCACCACGGAGACGGTCAGGTACTCGGGATAGGTCTCGCCGTTCTTGCGGCGGTTCCAGATCTCGCCTTCCCAGTTACCCTGCGTGCGCAACTGGCGCCACATGGCGCGGTAGAACTCGGCATCCTGGCGGCCGGCGGCGAGCAACCGTGGATTCTGTCCGTGCACTTCCTCCAGCGTATAGCCGGTGATGCGCGTAAAGGCCTTGTTCACGCGCAGGATGCGGTTGTGGGCATCGGTGATGATCATGCCTTCCTGCGATTCGAACGCGGTAGCGGCGATGCGCAGGTCGTTGGCGGCGGCTTCCTGTTGCAGCAGCAGGCGGATCTTCTCCAGTGCCACGCCCACCATCTGGCTGGCGGAATCGAGGAAGGCCAGTTCCTCGGCGTCCCAGTGGCGCGACGGCGACAGGTAATTCAGCGTCAGCAGATAATAGCCGTCGTCATGGAAGGCGACCGGATACCAGAGCAGGCTGCCGATCATCATCTGGTCATGCAGCAACTCGCCCGAACCGTCGCTGCGCAAGGCGGCGGCCATGTCGTCGCGGTGGCTGACCAGCGGACGGCGCGTGCGGCGGATCTCGTCCGCACCGGCATAGAAGATGTCCAGCGGATAACAGGCCTTGGTGGAGACGATCTCCGGCTGGGCCGGGTTCAGCCATTCCGCCATGCCGTCCGCCACATGGCGGCTGAACGACACGTCATAGATCAATGCTCGGTCGCAATCCAGCGTGTCGCCGATGTGCCTGGCCACGCCTTCCAGCAAGGTGGTGGGCGTGTTGTGTTCTACCACCACGCGGGCGATCTCGTTCAGCGCGCGCGCAAAGGCGAGCTGCCGTTGCAGACGGCGTTCCGCATGCACACGTTCGGTGACGTCCTCCAGCAACGCCATGCGTGCCGGTTGTCCGCGATATTCCATCGGCATGGCGTTGATCAGCACTTCGATCATTTCGCCGTTCTTCTTGCGATGTCGGGTGAGGGTGCGCACCTTGCGGCCGACCGAGTTGTTCAGCGTCTGGTCGAGCAGGGGCACGCCTTCCGCCGGGCGGATGTCGCGCAAGGTGAGCTGGGCGAACTCGGCGCGCGAATAGCCGTAATGCGCCACCGCGCTGTCGTTCACTTCGAGGAAGTGCAACGTCTTCTCGTCGAACACCCACATCGGCAGCGGATTGTTCTCGAACAGGAAGTGGTAACGCTGTTCGCTGTCGCGCAGGCGGAACTCGTCCTGCGCATGTTCGCGCCAGGCGTCGATGCGGTATTTCACCAGCATGATGAGTGCCACGCCCAGTGCCGCAGCGAGCAGGAACACCTGCAGACGTTCGGCCGTACGGTGGGCCAGCGACGGCAGGGATTGCAGCTCGTTGAGTTGCAGTTCGCCGTTCGGCGAGCTGCTGTGCAGCCATTGCAGCGGTGTGTCGCTGTCGCCCAGCCGATACAGTGTGGTGCCGGCCACCTTGTCGCTCACACTGAGTGGCAGCGGCGGTATCTCGTCGCGCTGATAGCGGTTCAGGCGCACGCTCTGCGGCAGCGCCATGACGTCGGCGCCGGGCAGGCGGTGCATCTCCAGCGCGTGGTCGGCCGCCAGGATCACCACGCCGTGGCGATCGCTGATCACGGCGGCGGGCGAGGCGATCCAGTTGGTCAGCGCCGGCAGGTTCACTTTGAGCACCGCCACACCCAGCAGTCGTTCGCCGCGCGTTACGGGAGCACTGAAGTACAGCCCGGGGATGCCACTCTTCTTGCCGACCGCGAACTGGTAGCCCGGTTTGCCTTGCGCCGCACTGCGGAAATATTCGCGTTCGGCATAACGCGTGCCGATGAAGCTGTCCGCCGCCGCCCAGTTGCTGGAGGCGATGCACAGCCCGTCGCGGTCCAGCAGGAAGGCTTCCGAGACGTTCATGATCGACACGGCGAGCTGCAGTTCGCGGTTCGCGTTATCGAGCAGGGCGCGGCGGCCGGGTTGTTGCAGCGGTGCGCCGATCTCGGGTTCATCGGCCAGCAGTGCGGGCAGACTGTGCAGATGGGCCAGCGTGCGCGCGACCTCGCTTTGCAAACGGGCGTTCTGTTGACGCGCCTCATCGGTGCGATGGGCGATCAGGTTGGCGGAGCGTGAATCCATCATCCAGGCCGTGCCGAGCCAGCTCACCAGCAGCCAGATCACGATGGCGATAGCGGGCGAAAACCCTTTGCGGGCGGCAAGCGCGAACGGCGATTCCAAACTCTCTCTCCTGGGCGACCGAAGTCGTTGTCATGGAGCACCGGACAGATCGCCCCCGCCAGGGCGGGAAGGCACGTATGTCCAGTACATCCTTATGTGTTTTTATGCTGCGGGCGCCATTCTACCTGCTGGCGAAGGGGCGCCGGCCGAATAGTCAGGCGCGGCGGTAGGTTACGAAATGGAAATCCAGCGGTTGCGGAGCTTCTTGCCGGTGTACGTCGCGCGCCACCTCGCGCCATTGCGTCTGGTCGAACGCTGGGAAGTGTGCGTCGCCGTCCACGTCTTGCTGGATCTCGGTGATGTACAGCGTATCGACCAGTGGCAGTGCCTGTGCATACAGCTCGGCACCGCCGACGATGAATGTCTCGTCATCACCCCCGCAGGCCGCGATGGCGGCATCCAGCGAATGCGCGACCAGACAGCCTGGCACTTCCAGTGCAGTGTTGCGCGTCACGATCACCGTGGTGCGTCCCGGCAAGGGCTTGCCGATGGAATCGAAGGTCTTGCGTCCCATGATCATGTGATGGCCCATGGTCAGCGCTTTGAAATGCTTCAGGTCTTCCGGGCAGCGCCAAGGCAGGGTGTTGTTCACGCCGATGGTGCGGTTCTTTGCCATCGCCACAATCAAGGACAAGGATTTGGGATTTGGGATTTGGGATTTGGGGGAGGTAGGCATAGTCATTCTGATTGGCTGGAAATGGATTTTTTCAGTCCGCCAAGCATTCTTCCGATTTCATCAGATTGGGATAGCAGTCGCGTGCAAGTGCTCGAATCCAGAAAGCCGAGCCGTTCGGCGATCTGTATCTGTGTTTCCAGTTCCATTATGGAACCAAGGGAAATGGAAATGTGATTGAGATAAGCCCCGGTAGCCTTGCGTCCATGACCTTCTGCAATATTGGATGGAACAGACACGGCAGCGCGCCTGATCTGGGAGGTCAATCCGAATCGTTCGTCGCAGGGGAAGTCGGCAGTGACTTTGTAGATGGCAGTCACAAATCCATCGCTTTCTGCCAGACAACCAGATCACTATATTTCATCCGCTGTCCCCCAAATCCTAAATCCCAGTTCCTAAATCCTAAACAGCGACCGGGGCTTTGATGGCGGGATGCGGGTCGTAGCCTTCCAGCGTGAAGTCCTCGAACTTGAAGCCGAAGATGTCTTTCACATCAGGATTGATCTTCATCGTCGGTAGCGCACGCGGTTCGCGCGCCAGTTGGGTGGCGACCTGTTCCATGTGGTTGGAATACAGGTGCGCGTCGCCGAAGGAATGCACGAAGTCGCCCGCCTTCAGGCCACATACCTGCGCCATCATCATGGTCAGCAGGGCATAGCTGGCGATGTTGAACGGCACGCCGAGGAAGATGTCGGCGCTGCGCTGGTAGAGCTGGCACGACAGCTTGCCGTTCGCCACGTAGAACTGGAAGAAGGCGTGGCAGGGGGCCAGCGCCATGCGGTCCAGCTCGCCCACGTTCCAGGCCGAGACGATGATGCGACGCGAATCCGGGTTGTTCTTGATCTGCTCGACAGCGACCTTGATCTGGTCGATCACGCGGCCATCCATCGCTTCCCACGAGCGCCATTGCTTGCCATACACCGGCCCCAGTTCGCCTTGCTCGTTGGCCCACTCGTCCCAGATGGAGACACCGTTGTCCTTCAGGTATTTGATGTTGGTGCTGCCATGCAGGAACCACAGCAGCTCATGGATGATGGATTTTAGGTGGCACTTCTTGGTGGTGACCAGCGGGAAACCTTGCGCGAGGTCGAAGCGCATCTGGTAACCGAACACGCTGGTGGTGCCGGTGCCGGTGCGGTCGGATTTTTTCGTGCCGTGGTCCAGCACGTGCTGCATCAGGTCGAGGTATTGGCGCATGGAAGACTCGTCGTGTGGCGGCGCCGGGCGGCGCCTTACAGGGACGTAATGCTAGCACAGCGAGGGGGCGGCTTTTCAGAACGTCGGCACCTCGGGATGCGAGTCGTCATGCCGCAGATCCAGGCACAACACGCGCGGTCGTTGCGGATCGCCGAAGCTGATGGAGAGCGTGACGCACAGCGCACCGCTGGAGGCGGAGAGGTAGGGACGGGTGGCTTGCACGGTGCCGTACTGCTGCAGCGCACGCCGCCAGTAGGAGCGGCGCAGCCAGAGCGCATCGCTGGCATGTTCCAGCGGCTGGAAGCGGCGGTCGACTACACGCGTGTCGTCGGCGAGGCGACTGTCGCCGATCTGGCGGCCGGCATGGTCGATGAGGTAGCAGCGTTCGGCATGCGGCAGTTGCAGCAAGCGGCTGATGGTAGGCCCGTCGAGACGATCGTTGCTGGCGACCTCGGCGACGGCTGCCTGCATCGCATCGAGATGTCGTTGGTCGTGTGCGGCCGGCGTGCGCTGCGTACGGTAGTGTGCGAACAGCGGGTGGATGCGGTCGCGCGTTTCTTCCAGCGGGGAGAGTTGTACTGCCGGGCGCGCGAAGTAATAGCCTTGCGCGAGATCGGCATCGCTCTCCATGGCGAGCATGGCTTCGTATTCGTCCTCGATGCCTTCGATCAGCACCAGACAGCCGGCTTCATGCAGCAGTTTGACCAGGCGCGGTAACACGCGGCGTGCCGTGGCGTCCTGGCGCGCGAAGGTGAGGGTGGAGCGGTCGAGTTTGACGATATGCGGCTTGATCTGCCAGATGCGACCGAAGTTGGAATGGCCGATGCCGAAATCGTCCAGCGCGACCAGGCAGCCGCGGGCGCGATAGAACTCGGCGGCAGCGGCGAGCTGTTGGTCGTCGAGCAAGCCGTCTTCGAGGATCTCGATGACCACGCGTTCCGGCGGCAGTCCGCTGCTGGCCAGCAGCTCTTCGAAGAAGCGGCCATAGTGACGGCCGCGTACGCTGACGATGGGGTGCACGTTGAGGAACAGCCAGCTGTCCTGTCCGCCTTGCCGCACGAAGTTGTGCACGTGCACGGCGCGGCACAGGCGGTCGAGATGCACCAGCTCGGCTTCGGTGGTTGCGTTGACGAACAGTTCCGGTGGCGGCAAGGCATGGCTGGCAGCGTCGGTCACGCGCACCAGTGCTTCATAGCCCACGCTGCGGCAATGCGCCAGGCTGACGATGGGCTGGAAGGCACTGCGCAGTGTGTGTCCGCGATGTGTGGCGTAGAGACCGTCTGCCGCATGTTGCAACTGGAACTCGATGAACTGGCTTGCACGGGTGGGGCTCATGTCGCTGACTCAGTGCTGGCTGACCTGGAACTGGTCGGCCAGGGTCTTGATGCGGCCGGCCGTCTGTCGGGCCTGGCGCGCGCTGAAGTTGAGTTCGCCCAGCGCATGGCGCATGGTCTCGGTGACCTGGGCGATGCCTTGCGCGCGCTGGCCATAACGCTGGGTGCTGTGCGCGATGTCCTGGATGATGACGAACATGCGTTCCAGGATCTGCTGCATGCCGGACTTGTCCGAAGCCGCTTGTTCGGCCAGGCGCAGGCTCTCTTCCATGTCGCGCATGCCGGACTCCATGATGCCGACGGCATCTTTGGCCTGGCTCTGCACGGCGGCGATCATGCGGCCGATCTCTTGCGTGGCTTGCGCGGTGCGTTCGGACAGTTTGCGCACCTCATCGGCGACCACCGAGAAACCGCGCCCTGCTTCGCCGGCACGCGCGGCTTCGATGGCGGCATTGAGTGCAAGCAGGTTGGTCTGGTCGGCGATCTCGTTGATGACGGTGACGATCTGGCCGATGCGCGCGGTGCTGTCGCTGAGCGAACGGATGGTGAGCGAGGAGGAATCGATGGTGGTGCGGATGTCCTGTGTGCGGCCGGAGACCAGTTCGAATTGTCTCTGCGCCTCATCCACCGCCTGTTGCATGGCGTCGCGTATCTCGTCGGCGGTGCGGCTGGCGGTGTCGATGTCGGAGAGCTGCTGGTGCAAGGATACGGTGATGTCGTTGATCGCTTCCAGCACGCGCATTGAGGCATCGGTGGCTTCGTGGTTCTTGCCGGCCATCTGGTGCTGGATGCCATCCATCTCCGAGATGCCGCCGATGACGCGGCTGACCGTGCCGTCCAGCGTGTCGATGAAACTGTTGACCCACATGCCGAGCATGGCCGGTTCATCCACGGTGGCGGTGTCGCGCTCGATGCGTTGCGCCAGATTGCCGCCGCCTTCCGCGATGTTGCGGATCATGCCGCCCATGGTGCGGATGCGTTGCGCCACCGGTTGCGTGCCGAGGCGATAGAACACTACGGCGCCGAGCGCGAGCAGGCCGAGATTGACCACCTCGGTAGTCACCGTGCCCAGGTGCAGGCCGTGGCCGAGCAGCAGGCTGGCCAGCCAGGTGGTGATGACCACGCCGAGATAGACGCGCATCAGGCGGAAGTTGATGGAGCGGAAGCGGTATACCTCTTCCAGGTCCGCTTCGCACATCATGCCCCAAGTGTCGGGCGAGCCGGGAAGCTGGAAGGTGACACCCTTGCCCACCACCGGGATGTGGCGATAGTCGGCATAGCCGGGATAGGTGACGAACAGGTTCTGGCCGTGCGCGATGGTCTCGCGCACGCCGGGGTGCAGTTCGCCGGTGGCCGGGTCGGTGAACATCAGTTCGAGTTCGGTGTGTTTCTGCACGCGCACCGTGCCGTAATCGGTGCGCACGCCGCGCTTCAGGTTGTCACCGAGACTGAAGGTGTCGTCCTCGAAGCGCGAGCGTGACAGGGCGGTGCCGGGCTGGATGTTGCGGTCGAAGATGGACTGCACCATGAACAGATAGTTGTCGCCTGAATCCGGATAGATGTGCCCCGCTTCGCGCTGGATCAGGTCGCCCACCACGTCATTGGGCACGCGGCCGCACAGGCAGCCGCTGGTCCCGTCCGCCAGTCGCAGCGGCAGGTAGAACATCAGCGTCACGCCATCGTGGAAGCGCGAAGTGGAGGGGCCGATGCGCTCGGTGGTGGTGTCGACGTAGGGGCCATGCAGGAAACGTTGTTGCCGTCCGCGCGCCAATGCGTGCGGTGGCAGGTCGGCCTGACCGATGTGCGGTGCATGGGTGGAAGCCAACACCTTGCCCGATGCGTCGATGATGAACAGTTCGGAGAAGTCCTGGCGTACGGCTTTGTTCAGACTCGCTTGCAGGCATGCCGAGCTGTGCGTCAGCTCGTCGCCGAGATGCTCCAGTTGCGCCCATTGTTGGTGCGCCCAGCTGCGCAGTATGTTCACTCGGTTGGCGGCGATGCCTTCGAAGGTCTGCTCCAGCAGGGCATAACGATGACGGTTGAGGGAACAGGCCCAGCGCATGGCCAGTTTGCCGGTCTTGCCCAGCCAGGGCAGCCAGCGGCGTTCCGTCGGGCTTAAGCGCATCTCCAGACTCTTTAACATCTTGGTTCCGATCTTGCGGTTGAGGTGGCGGGGCTAGTGCAAGTTGCATGCCACCATCCGCGCGCGCTTGGTTGATGGGGTTGCGCATCGCAGCGGCGCCAGTCCATGCACCACTCTGGGGTGCATGCACGAAAAGCGTGCGCCGCAGGAGGGCGCGGGAATCTCCGTATAATCGCCACTCTTCCATGACCCGAAAGATGTGACGATGCTGGCTCAACTGACTTTTACCCGATCTCCGCTCATCGCTGCGCACCAGTTGGTGTTGCTGCCCATGGGCAAGAGCTTGCCCAAGGATGTCGCCCAGGGAGATTTGCTGGCAGCGGTGTTGAAGCGCCGCGACATGAAGACGGAGGAGCTGGCGAAGTCGCCCGTGGCGGCGAACGCGGCCGACGGCACGCTGGTGGTGTGGGCGATGCTGGATGAGAAGAAGGACACCTTTGCGCAGCAAGTGGTGGTGCGCAAGGCGCTGCAACTGTTGCTGGAGGAGCAGCCCAAGGTGCTGGGCATCGCGGTGTCGGGTGTTACGGCGCAGCGTGCGGCGGAGCTGGCGGTGTATGGTGCGTGGGTGAATGCGGCCTTGATGCCGGTGCACAAGAAGAAGGACGAGCGCAAGCCGTTGCAGAAAATTATGCTGGCGGGCAGTGTGGACCGCAAGCCCTTCGACGCGCTGCGCGCGCAGGCCGAAGGCAATCTGCTGTGCCGCGAGCTGACCATCCTGCCGCCGAACGAATTGACCCCGGGCATGTACCGTCAGCGCGTGAAGAAGCTGGCGACGGCGCACAAATGGAAGTACGAAGAGTTCGACATGAAGAAGCTGCGCGCGATGGGCGCGGGGGCTTTCGTGGCAGTGGCGCAGGGCAGCGAGGTGGAAGACGCGGCCATCGTGCATCTCACATACAAACATCCCAAGGCGAAGCAGACGGTGGCACTGGTGGGCAAGGGCATCTGTTTCGACACCGGCGGCCACAACCTCAAGCCGTCGCGCTACATGCACAACATGCACGAGGACATGAACGGCTCGGCGGTTTCGCTCGGCATCCTGCTCGCGGCGACCGAACAGAAACTGGCGGTGAACATCGACTGCTGGCTGGCGCTGGCGCAGAACCACATCAGCCCCAAGGCCTACAAACAGAACGACATCGTGAAGGCGCTCAACGGCCTGTCCATCGAGATCGTGCATACCGATGCCGAAGGCCGCATGGTGCTGGCCGATACGCTGACGCTGGCCTCGCGCGCCAAGCCGAAGTTGATGATCGACTTCGCCACCCTCACCGGCAGCATGGCGACCGCACTGGGCGCGCGCTATTCCGGCGTGTTCGCTACCAGCGACGAACTGGCGAGCCGCGCGGTGAGCACCGGCAAGCAGACCGGCGAACGCCTGTGCGCCTTCCCGCAGGACGAAGACTACGAAGCCGAGCTGGATTCCAAAGTGGCCGACATCAAGCAATGCACGCTGGCGGGCGAGGCAGACCACATCCTCGCCACGCGCTTCCTCAAGCGTTTCGTCGAGCACGATACGCCCTGGCTGCACGTGGACCTGTCATCCTGCCGTTGCGAAGGCGGGCTGGGCATCGTGGCGGGTGACGTGAACGGCTTCGGCGTGGCGTGGGGCGTGGCCATGCTGCAAGGGGCGGTCTGATGCGCTGGCTGCTGTGGCTGCTGGTGTTGATGTTGAGCGCCTGCGGCGAGACCGAACGCTTCCCGCTGTTGCCGCCGGGTACGGTGGTGCTGGCACTGGGTGATAGCCTGACCGCCGGTGCCGGCGTCGCCACCGAACAGGCGTGGCCGGCATTGCTGGCCAGGCGCACCGGCTGGCAGGTGATCAACGGCGGCGTGAACGGCGATACCAGCGCGCAGGGTTTGCAGCGCCTGCCGGACCTGCTCGACGAGTTCCATCCGGCACTGGTGCTGGTCACCTTGGGCGGCAACGACATGCTGCGCCATCTGCCGGTGAGCGAGACGGAACAGAACCTCACCCGGGCGATCGTGAAGTGCAGGATCGAAAATGCCGGCGTGGTGTTGCTGGCGACGCCGCAGCCCAGCCTGGCCGGGGCGGTGCTGCGCAACCTGTCGGCGCCGGAGTTCTATCGTCAGGTCGCTGCCGCACAGGCGGTGCCGTTGATCGAGGATGTCATCCCCGATGTGCTGTCCGATCCCACGCTCAAGGGCGACCAGGTGCATCCGAATGCGCAAGGTCATGCGCTGATCGCCGAGCGGGTCTATGCCGCCCTGCGCGATCTGGGTTATGCGCAGCCGTGATGCTGCGCGGGAAAATATATAGGCCATATTTCCTGTTGCTTGATCGGTGCTTCGCTTGATAGAGTCGCGCGCCGTTTTTAGCGGTAAAACATTCGAACAAAAATCATTGAAAGGTAGAAAACATGAAGCTGCTCTCGAAATTGTTGGCGGGTCTGGGGGTGATGGTGGCATTGGCTGCGCCGATGTCGGCTAAGGCGGATGTAAATCCCTGGGTGGATTGCGGTATCGGTGCCATGATCTTCCCCGGTACGCCGGTCGGTGCAGTGATCTCCAACGTGATCTGGGATCTGGGTACTACTGCCGTCACTTCTGCGGGCACGTCCAAGAACACCTGCGAGGGCAAGCGCGTGAAGATGGCGATGTACATCGGCACCACCTACGCCAATCTGGAAGAAGAGACTGTGCAGGGTGACGGCCAGCATGTGCGTGCGATGCTGAACCTGGCGAGCTGCGATCAAGCCGCACAAGACCGTATCCTGAGCTCGGTGCGTGCCGATTTCGCCCTGGCTTTGCAGAGCGCTGGCTATCAGCAGAAGGATGCACTGGCCAAGGCGCAGGACTATTACGCCATGGTGCAAGCCAAGCTGACCCGCGAGTTCGCCACCCAGTGCCAGGCGCTGTGATCCGCTGAATCTCGCTGCAACGGAGAGGGCCTGTTGAGTCGATCAACAGGCTCTTTTCTTTGATGTCCCGTTCACTTTCCTTACTGTTCGTCCTTTGCTGTCTCACCCTGCCCGCGGCCTGGGCGGATGAGCTGGCCGACTATGCACGCCTGTCGCAGCATGCGCACGCGTTGCAACTGGCGCAGGCGCCGTATTGGCACAAGTTGTTGCACTATCGTGCGGCCACCCTGGCGGGGCCGGTGCGCAGCGATATCGTGTCCCCGGAATTCTTTCTGTCGCCAGCGGGCATGCAAGATCCAGAGGCAGAACTCGAAGCGACCTTGCGTGCCATGCTGGCTCCGCCAGGTGCCGATCCGGACGCGCATGCGCAATGCCGTTTCGTGGCGCGCTACCAATGGCTGCGCGAACGTCTGGATCGGCAAGGCATCGCCTTGCAGGAAGTGCGCTGCCCGCGTTATGAAGCGTGGTTTGCCCATGGCGGGATCACCTCGCTCAGCGTGATCTTCGCTACCGGTTATTTCAGCAATCCGGCTTCGTATTACGGCCATCTGTTGTTGCGTTTCGATAGTGCGCAGCGCCCGACGGAGGGCGGGTTGCTCGACCAGACGCTGAACTTCGGCGCCATCGTCCCGGAAGGCGAACCGGGCCTGCTGTATGTGGCCAAGGGCATCTTCGGCGGATATCAGGCAGCGTTCTCCAGCGTGCAGTTCTATCGCCACAACCATTCCTACGCCGAGGATGAGTTGCGCGACATGTGGGCTTACCAGTTGGACCTGACGCCAGACGAGGTGCGGCGCATCGCGGCGCATGGCTGGGAGTTGCTGCATGTGCGTTTCGATTACTACTTCGCCAAGGAGAATTGCGCCTATCGCATGGCGCAGTTGCTGAACTTGGTGGTGGACGAACCCTTGTTGTATCAAGACCTGCCTTGGTCGGCACCGGGGACAGTGTTCGATCGCTTGATGGCGGTGCAGCGCGATGGGCGACCGTTGGTGCGCCAGGTCTCGCTCATCCCGTCGCGGCTGCATCGTTTCCATGCCCGCTACCGTCAGTTGGACGCGATGCAGCGTCTGGCGTTGCAGGCTTGGGTGGCGCAGCCGGATACGTTCGGTATGCCGGCATACGCGGCTCTGGATGCCGACGGCAGGACTGCCGTGGTGGATGCCTTGCTCGAGTATGCCGAGTTCCGCCGTGTGCGCGATGCGAGCGATCCTTTCGCGGCACCGGCCCGGCACGCCTTGTTGCTGGAGCGCATGCGCCTGCCGCCGCGCACGTCAGCGCACTTCCCGCTTTTCGATGATGGCAGCGCACCGCCGCATGTCGGGCCGCGTCCCAACCTGGTGCGCTTCAGCGTGCTCGACAACCGCACGCTGGGACAGGGCGTCGCGCTGGAGTTACGTCCTGCCTATTTCGACCGCCTTTCCCTCGATGCAGGACGCATCGCGCATGCCACATTGAGCATGTTCGATGCCGAGCTGGTGCGCTTCGGGCCAACCCTGCGGCTGCGCCGGCTGGATGTGGTGGATATGGAGCACATGAACCTGTCCGAGACACCGTTGCCGGGCGACGGCGGTATGGCTTGGCGGTTGCGCTTCGGCCTCGATAGCCATGACCTTGCGTGTCTGGATTGTCTGGTGGGGCAAGTCACCGGCGGTCTCGGTCGCGCCGTGTCGCTGGCGCCAGGCAGCGTCGCATATGTGATGGCCGACGTCTTTACGCAAACGCCGTATGCCGGGGCGGGCAACCTGGGCGTGGCATTCAATGCGGGCATGATCGTCACGCCTGCACAGGTATGGAAAAGCAGTCTGGAGATCGGGCAGCGCCGTTATCTGGGCGGTGCCTGCGGGCATCTGCCGACCGTGCGCTGGCAGAACCGTTTTGGCGACAGTCGCGATTTCGATGTACGGCTCAACTATGAGAAACGCAACGCGGCGCAGTGGCAGCTGGCTGCCTCATGGTATTGGTGAGAGGGGGCAGCAAAACGGCCGAACGCAGGTCCGGCCGTTTGCGGAACAGGCTGGCTGCTTAGAACTTGTAGTTCGCGCCCAGCGTCAGGCCGCCGAACGAATCCAGCGAACCGGAGACATCGAGCTCGCGGCTGACGACATATTTCGCGCCCAGGCTATAGCTCAGGTCGATGGAGCTGGATGAGGCTTTGATGGTGGTGCCCAGAGCCTGGGTGACCGCTTCCGACGAGGTGCGTTCCAGGCCGAGACCGACAAAAGGCTGCAGCTTGGGATTCTTGATCTCCAGCTCTTTGCTCAGGTTGTAGTTGGCGGTGAAACCGAGCGCCGAGGAGTTGGCGCTGACGCCGAAGTAGGTTTGCGAGGCGCTCTTGTAGTAAGCCACGATGCTGACCGGTTTGCGCTCGACCAGGGAGGAGATGTCGTATTCCCCCCGGAAGCCGATCACCCCGTTATGGTCCATGCCGTAGGTGATGCCGGCTGCGGTGAAGCCATCCGCCAGGCAGGCTGTCGAGGAGAGCAGGGGCAGCGCCAGCGCCGCCGCCAAGACCAGTTTTGTTTCGCGCATGTTTCTTTTCCTTGTTTTAAGTTCGAAGGTCGATTCGAGTGCAAGACCGCGATTGCCGTCTGCGAGGGGGGATTCTAGGCAAGCCCATCGCTGCGGGGAGGGGCTGGGGAGCGAACGGCAGGCCGCAGGCAGACGAACGGTGGCAGGCGCGAACGATGGACGGAGCGGGTAGCGGCTGTCGTTGTGACGAGAAGCTGATGAGGGGCGACAAGGGGGCTGCTGACCACAGGCGTGGCGATGTTGCGGTTTGCGCATCCGTCTTCCATTTCGCAACAATAACCATTTTCACTTGTGTTAGCCTGCTGCCTGCAGTGAACCTGCATCCACTTTTCGACTTTAGGGAGATTCGACCATGAAGAAAACCGTATCCAAAGTTGTGTTGGCATTTGCATTCTCCGTCTTGGCCGCTGGCGCACAGGCTTCCAGCACCCAGGATGCTGCGGGTTGCGGCGTGGGCACCATGGTGTTCAAGGACAAGCATGGTCTGGTGTATAACCTGCTGGCTACCACGACCAACGGTATGTTGTTCGGCACAGTCTCCCAGACTTTCGGTATGTTGAACTGTCCTGCCGATGCTTCCATCAACGGCAAGATCGCCAGTTTCATCGAATTCAACAAGCCGCAACTGGCCATGGAAGTCGCACAGGGCAAGGGTGAGCGTCTGGCAGCTCTGGTCGAGATGTATGGCGTCCAGGAAGCCAACCAGCCGGCAGCCATCGCTGCGCTGAAGGCCAACCAGGTCGCGATCTTCAGCCAGACATCCAGCATGGACATCCAGGCCGAGATGACAAAGACGCTGCAAGCCTACGTTTCCTAATCGCGCTTGAGCTCCACCAAAAACCGAGGCTAACCCCTCGGTTTTTTGTTGCATGATGATTTCGATGATGAACCGGATCTTTGTTCTGCTTGGGGTGCTGGTGCTGTCGCTCCATGCCAGGGCAGAAGCGTCGTCCCATGCCGCGGATATCGAGCGCATGTTGCAGCTCGCCCGCGAGGCGAAGCTGGCGCAGCGTGCCGAGTGGCTGAAGATCAACCTCTATCACCCCAGCTTCGGCGGTGTCACCAGTCGGGTCGATGACCCGAGCTATTTCTTGTCTGCTGAAGGCAAGCATGATCCGGCGGCCGAGCTGGAGGCCACGATACGTGGCGCGTTCGATGACAGTCTGGCCGTCAACAGCCGGCAACCCAATGTTTGTCGGTGGATCGCGCGCTATCAGTTCCTCAGCCGCAGCATGCATGAGCTCGGTTTTAGCTACCAGCCTGTGCATTGCGCGGGTTTTGAGAACTGGAAGTCGGGGATCGCCATCCATCGCGCGACGCTGGTGTTCGCCTCGGTCTATCTGAACAGTCCGGCTTCGATGTACGGCCATGCCTTCATTCGTTTCGACAGCGCCAAGCCCGGATCGCATAACCGTCTGAATGATGCGACGGTCGGCTATTCCGTGCAGGCGAGCGATGGCATGGGCACGCTCTTCCTGTTGCGCAGCTTGCTGGGCGGCTATCCCGGCTCGTTCACCTTCGTCCCATATTTCATGAAGGTCCGCGAATACGCCGATCTGGAAAATCGCGACTTGTGGGAGTATCAGACCGATCTGCAGCGCGAGGAGATCGAGCGCATGTTGGCGTTCATCTGGGAGCAGAGCTTCACCTATATGAACTATTATTTCTTCGACGATAACTGCGCATTGATGTTGCTCGCTTCGTTCGAAGCGGCGCGACCGGAGCTGGATCTGGTCGGGCAGGCGAAACCCTGGTTCATTCCGCTCGACGTGGTCAAGCTGGTACAGCACTCCGGGCTGGTAGCACAGGTCCATTATCGTCCTTCGCAATACCATACCCTGTTGCGTAACTACGACCTGGCGACGCCGGCGGAGCAGGCACAGGCTCTCGCGCTGGTGGCCGATGCGCAGGCTACGCTGCCTGTAGGAACGAGCGACAGTGAGCAGGCGCGGATATCGGATCTGACCTTGGGCATCCTGGAATATCAGCGTAATCAGCAGCAGGGCCAGCGCGAGGCGGCGCCTATCGAGGCGCGTCAGATCAGCCTGTCCGGTTTGCGCAGCAAACTTGATGTGGAGACCCGCTATCTGGACAAGGAGGCGCCAGCCGAGCGGCCCGACCAGGGACATGATTCGATGCGCAGCGGTCTGGTGTGGGGACAGATCGACGGGCATGCCTATACCCAGTTCAACCTCCGCGGCGGCTATCACGACAGCCTTGATCCACAGAGCGGTTTTGCCCAGGGCGCGAGTTCCAAGATCGGCGATCTGTATCTGCGCCTGAATGCGGGACGGATTCGCTTCGAGCGGCTCGATCTGTTCGATGTGTTCGCGCCCTCGGTGCAATCGGAATGGTTCAAGCCGCAAACCATCAAATTCAATGTCTCGATCCGTCGCGATGCCTTGCGCAACGAAACATTGCGTCCCACGGTGTTCCGCATCCAGGCGGCAGCCGGGCAGACCTATCGTGTGGATGAAGATGCCATCGCTTATGTCATGGCCGATAGTGTGACCGGTCTGCGCGCGGGATCTTCCTCGCTGCAGCTCGGTCCGACGGCGGGCGGGCTGTGGGCGATCGCGCCCAAATGGCGGGCCGAGGCCGCCTCCAGCGTTTACTGGACTGCGCTCGGCGACGAACGTCATGCGACGACTTATCGCTTAACGGCCAGCCTGGCTTGGGACTTGTTCAATAACCAGAACAACCTGCGCCTGAATGTCGCTCGTCAGGTGACGGCGCATGGCGCCGATATGCTGCAAGATTACACCGACCTGCAATTGGCTTATTTCCACTATTTCTGATCTCGGGCGCGGAACAGTGGCGAGTGCATCACATTGCAAGCGCAATGATTGCATAGCGCGCAAATTTACCCAGCGCCATGAACAGCGCGGCCTGCCATGGGTTCACACGCAGCCAGCCTGCGGCAAGGCAAAGCGCATCACCGATGAAAGGTGTCCACGCCAGTAGTAACACAGGGGAACCGTATTTCCGGACATGCTCGACGTGTTTGAGTTGCTGCGTCATCGGCAGTAACCAGCCCATACCAAAGGAGATCATCCCGCCCAGCGTGTTGCCCAATGTGCCGAGCAGCAGTGCCGGCCAGAATAGTTCTGGATGCAGCTTCAGCACGCCGGCCAGCACCAGTTCGGAACCGCCCGGCAGCAGCGTTGCGCCGAGCAGGCTGCTGAAGAAGAGGGTGGTGAGGCTGGCGGTCTCGCCCACGTCAAATCATTGTCCGCGGATGGCGGAAAAAACCTGTCGCGCCAGGTCGGTAGTGGCCTGCATGGGATTGGCGCGGATCGCCTTCTCCTGATCAGCGATCATCAGGAACAATCCATCCAGCGCCTTGCGCGTGACGTAGTCTTCAAGATGCGCATCCTTCTCCTCGACCAGCCCCAGCTTGACGCCTTTGCCCGCGAAACGGTCATAAGCCTGGGCGAGTCTCACCTGCTCGATGGACCTCACCACGACGGGTTTGAATTTGCCGGTCAGCGCGGCCTCGGTGCTGCGGCGGAAGTATTGCGTGGCCGCATCATCGCCGCCGAGCAGGATGTCTTTCGCATCGCTCAGCGTCATGCCTTTCACGGCGGCGATGAGCAGGGCTTTCGCTTCCGGCACGGCGCTTTCGGCAGCGCGGTTCATGGCGGTGACGAGATCGTCGGCGTACCTGCCCATGCCGACCCTGCGCAGCGCGCTGTCCACCTTGCGCAGATTGTCCGGCATGGGGATGCGCACTTTGGGATTGCCGAGATAACCATCCATCCTGGACAAGCCGTTCACGGCGGTCTCGACGCCCTGCATGAGTGCCTGGCGCAGGCTGTCGGCTTGTTGCTGCGGGGTGAAGCGTTCGATGCCGGCAGGTTGTGAAGCAGGCTGGGCAGCGGATTGTTGCAAGCCGTCCAGTTTGGTTCTCAGGTCATCCAGATACAGCGCACCGGCCGGCATGCTCAATATGAGCATGCCGAGAAGCAGGGGGAGAGGACTCATTTCCTTTTCGGCGGCATCAGGTCGGTGATGGTGCCTTCGGCCATCTCGGCCGCGAAGTTGAAGGTCTCCGACAGCGTCGGGTGCGGGTGGATGGTGAGGCCGATGTCTTCCATGTCGGCGCCCATCTCCAGTGCCAGTACCGCTTCGGCGATCAGTTCGCCGGCATTGGTGCCGACGATGCCGGCACCGAGGATGCGGCGGCTCTTCGGATCGAGCAGCACCTTGGTGGCACCTTCCTCGCGTGCGATGGACAGCGCGCGGCCGGAAGCGGCCCACGGGAACACACCCTTTTCGTATTCGATACCTTGTGCCTTGGCTTCGGTTTCGGTCAGGCCCATCCAGGCCACTTCGGGGTCGGTGTAGGCGACCGACGGGATGGTCAGCGGTTCGAAGAAGGCCTTGTGTCCGGCGATGTTCTCAGCCGCCACCTTACCTTCGTGCACGGCCTTGTGTGCCAGCATGGGATTGCCCACGATGTCGCCGATGGCGAAGATGTGCGGCACGTTGGTGCGCATCTGCTTGTCGACCGGGATGAAGCCGCGCTCGTTGACGATGAGCCCGGCCGCTTCGGCGTTGATGAGGCGACCGTTCGGGCTGCGGCCGACGGCCATCAGCACCTTGTCATACAACTGCGGTTCGGCCGGTGCCTGTTCGCCTTCGAAGGTGACCAGCAAGCCTTTCTTCTGCGCCTCGATCTTGGTGACCTTGGTCTTCAGCATGATGGCTTCGTAGCGCTTGGCGATACGGTTGTGCAGCGGCTTGACCATATCCTTGTCGGCGCCCGGCATCAGTTGATCCATCAATTCGACGACGGAGATCTTCGCGCCCAGCGCGTCATACACCGTGGCCATCTCCAGACCGATGATGCCGCCGCCGATCACCAGCATGCGCTTGGGCACATCCTTCAGCGCCAAGGCACCGGTGGAATCGATGATGCGCTCGTCCTCATAGGGGAAGCCGGGGATGCGCGCGACGCTGGAGCCGGCTGCGACGATGCAGTTGTCGAAGGTGACGACCTTCTTGCCTTCAGCTGTGTCCACTTCCAGGCTGTTGGGCGAAGTGAATTTGGCTATACCGCGCACCACTTGCACCTTGCGCTGCTTGGCGAGGCCAGCCAGACCGCCGGTCAGCTTACCGATCACGCTCTCTTTCCAGCTACGGATCTGGTCGATGTCGATCTTCGGCTTGCCGAAGGTCACACCGTGGTGGCTGACTTCATCGGCTTCGTTGATCACCTTGGCGACGTGCAGCAGCGCCTTGGACGGGATGCAGCCGACGTTGAGGCAGACGCCGCCGAGTGTGGCGTGCTTCTCGATCAGGATGACTTGTTTTCCAAGGTCGGCCGCGCGGAATGCGGCGGTATAGCCGCCGGGGCCTGCGCCCAGCACCACCACTTGCGCGTGGAGGTCGCCTTGGGTGACAGCTGCGGCCGGTGTTGGCGCAGTCTGCGGTGCAGCCGCGGGGGCTGCGGCTTGCGGGGCTGGGGCAGCTTTCGCCGGTGCCGGGGCGGCGGCATTGCTTTCCAGCATCAGGATCACCGAGCCTTCGGAGACTTTGTCGCCGACCTTGACCTTCATTTCCTTCACCACGCCGGCGGCGGGAGCGGGGACGTCCATGGTCGCCTTGTCTGTCTCCAGGGTGATCAACGTCTGCTCTTGCGCCACGCTGTCGCCTGCCTTGACGCCGATCTCGATGATGGCGACGTCTTTGAAACCGCCGATGTCGGGTACCTTGATCTCGATAATGCTCATGATGGTTCTCTTTCTTGTTAGATGCGGATTTGCCCGTTGCCGAGCACGATGTATTTCTGCGAGGTCAGCCCTTCCAGTCCGACCGGGCCGCGCGCGTGGATCTTGTCGGTGGAGATGCCGATCTCCGCACCTAGTCCGTATTCGAAGCCGTCGGCGAAGCGCGTGGAGGCGTTCACCATCACGCTGGCGGAATCCACCTCGCGCAGGAAACGCATCGCCTTCGTATAGTTTTCGGTGATGATGCTGTCGGTGTGCTGCGAACTGTAGGTGTTGATGTGGTCGATCGCCTCATCGAGGTTGGCGACCACGCGCACGCTGAGGATGGGCGCGAGGTATTCGGTGCGCCAGTCTTCCTCGGTCGCCTCGTTCATCTGCGGGACCAGCTTGCGTGCGGTTTCGTCGCCGCGCAGCTCGACGCCCTTTTTCAGATAGATGGCGCTCAATTCGGGCAGCACCTGAGCGGCGATGTTGGCATTGACCAGCAAGGTCTCCATCGCATTGCACACGCCGTAGCGGTGGGTCTTGGCATTGTCGGCGATGCGCACGGCCTTGTGCAGGTCGGCCTCGTCGTCGATGTACACATGGCAGATGCCGTCCAGATGCTTGATGACCGGCACTTTGGCTTCATCCGAGATGCGCGCGATGAGGCTCTTTCCACCGCGCGGCACGATCACATCCACATAGTCCTTCATGGTGATGAGCGCACCCACGGCCGCGCGGTCGGTGGTGTTCACCACCTGTACGGCTGTCTCCGGCAATCCTGCTTCTTTCAGCCCCTGATGCACGCAGGCGGCGATGGCGCGATTGGAATGGATGGCCTCGGAGCCGCCGCGCAGGATGCAGGCGTTGCCCGATTTCAGGCACAGTCCGGCCGCGTCGGCCGTCACGTTGGGACGCGATTCGTAGATGATGCCGATCACGCCCAGCGGCACGCGCATCTTGCCGACCTGGATGCCGGAGGGGCGGAACTTCATGTCGTCGATCTCGCCGATGGGGTCGGGCAATGCGGCGATCTGGCGCAGGCCTTCGGCCATGCCCTTGATGGTCTTCTCGGTCAGCGTGAGGCGGTCGACTGAGGCCGCATCAAGGCCGTTGCTCTTGGCGGCGGCGACATCCTTGGCGTTCTCTGCTATCAGTTTGCTGCTGTTGAGCAGGATGGCGGTAGCGATGTTCTCCAGCGCATGGTTCTTGGCATTGGTGTCGGCCATGGCCATCAGGCGCGAGGCTGCGCGGGCGGCCTGGCCCACGCCGGTCATGTATTGCTGGATGTCTTCCATGATGGTCCCGGGATTGCGAGTGGCGCGCATTTTAGCATTGCGCATGCGCTAGAATGCGCGCCTCATCTCTGAAGAAGCTCCGCATGTCCGATATCCTCAACAAGATACTCGCGGTCAAGGCGCAGGAAGTCGCCGCCGCCCTTTCCAGACAGCCGTTGCCCGCGATGCGTGCCGCAGCCGAACAGGCCGCTCCCGTGCGCGACTTTGTGGGGGCATTGCGTGCCAGGATCGCGGCTGGGCAGTCGGCTGTGATCGCCGAGATCAAGAAGGCCAGCCCCAGCAAGGGGGTGATCCGCGCGGATTTTCGTCCCGCCGAGATCGCCGTCAGTTACGCGCGACATGGCGCAGCGTGTCTGTCGGTGTTGACCGACGAACAGTTCTTCCAGGGCAGCGCGGAATATCTGAAGCAGGCGCGCGCAGCGTGCGACCTGCCGGTGCTGCGCAAGGATTTCATCGTCAGCGAATACCAGATCTACCAGGCGCGCGCCATGGGGGCGGATGCCATCTTGCTGATCGCTTCGGCGCTGACTTTGGGGCAGATGAAGAGCTTCGAGGCGTTGGCGCACAAGCTGGGCATGGCGGTGTTGGTCGAGGTGCACGACGGCAAAGAGCTGGAAATCGCTCTGCAACTGGAGACGCCGCTCATCGGCATCAACAATCGCAACCTGCGTACCTTTGAAGTCACTCTGCAGACCACTCTAGGCTTGCTGGAGCAGATCCCGTCAGACCGTATCGTGGTCACCGAGAGCGGCATCCTCACCGCGCAGGATGTGCAGCTCATGCGCCAGCATCAGGTGCATGCCTTCCTGGTCGGCGAAGCGTTCATGCGTGCTGCTGATCCGGGGCGCGAACTGGCGCAAGTCTTCGCCTTGGACTGAGCGTCTGTTGTAATTCAACAACAAAATAACCATTTTTGACGAAGGTCAATTTGCAATGTATGACCTGAGGCAGAATCCGCTCCGGCCTGCGGTTCCGGGGCTGACGGTCAGAAGTCTGAGCGATGTTGCGGATTTGTTGCATCGTAAGCATCCCGTAAGGATGCAATAGTACGGTGCGCGCCAGACGAATGTGGTAGCTGTCCGTCGTCTTTATGGCAACCAACCTAATAACTAGAGGAGTTCCACATGCAAAAGAAAATCATCGCACTGGCTGTTGCTGCTGCTTTCTCCGCTCCGGCGTTTGCTGATACGACTGTTTATGGCATCGTTGATGCTGCCGTAACTAATACTTCCAAGACCGGTAGCAAGAGCCGCATGGATCTGATCTCTGGCGGTCTTTCCACTTCTCGTTTTGGTGTCAAGCACACCGAGGGTTTGGATAATGGTATGACCGCAATCTTGGTGTTGGAATACGGCTTGGATGTGGCAAACAACACCACTATCGGTGCTAAGGCTGCTACCTTTGATACAGCAACTGGTGCCGCAACCACTACTTATGCTGCGAATGCGCGTCAGCAGATGCTGGCATTGGCGGGTGGTTTTGGTACGGTTGCTGCGGGTTTCCTGCAGACGACTGGTTATGATTTCTCGGTGAAGTACAACCCGTATGCGGGTTCCGCAGTGGATCCGTTCACCGCAGCAAACCTGAATTCGTTCATTACGACTAGCTCGCGTGCTGCGCATGCTGTTGCCTATATTTCGCCAAATATGAATGGCGTGACTGTCGCAGTTAATCACACCTTCAACGCTTCCAATAGCGCCTTGACTGCAAATAACGACACAACTATTAACGGTAATGCGACGTCTGCAAACTTGTTGTCGGCTAATTTTGACCAAGGTCCGCTGTCCGTGGGTGGCGTATACGCTAGTACAGCCAATGACGGCACCGGTTATGCCAAAATTTCCGAACTGGGGTTGGGGGCTTCTTATGATCTGGGAGCAGCCAAGATCAGCGGCACCTATCTGACAACCAAGAAAGATTCTACTGGCGTGGCGGGTAATACAGATAAGCTGATTAATTTCAGCGCCGTAGCTCCGGTTGGGGCTGGCAGTGTTGTGTTCGGTTACGCTAAGAACACCAAGGCTAGCACCGCAGGCTCTGACGATACATCTGCATTCACCGTGGCATACCTGCAAGCGCTTTCTAAGACTGCGACAGGATATGCAGCTTTGGAGCAGGTCAGCACTCAAGGTGCTACCACTACCGACACAACCGTTCTGGCTGTTGGTCTGCGCAAGAAGTTCTGATCTGACTTAACCGTCAGCTTGGATAAGAGCGGGCATCTTCGGATGCCCGTTTTTTTATTGCCGTCATTCCCGCGCAAGTGGGAATCCAGTAACCTTACGCATGTTTTCATGGCGGGAGGCGGTTATGTTGAATCTGGATAATTTGATTGTCGAGTTCGATAAGGGCTTGCGTACCTTGTTCGCCAAGGCACCGACCGCGCGCCCCTATCCGGATGCGGACATCCCCGATGCGCCGATGAGCGAGGCGGAGAAGCAGCATGCCGCGGCGCTGATGCGTATCAACCACACGGGCGAGATCTGCGCGCAGGCTTTGTATCAAGGGCAGGCGCTGACGGCACGCGATCCGCTGGTGCAGGAGAAGCTGAACCAGGCAGCCTGGGAGGAGACCGAGCATCTGGCCTGGACCTCGCATCGGGTGCACGAGCTGGGGGGGCGTCTGAGCCTGCTCAATCCGCTCTGGTACACCGGATCGCTGGCGATCGGTGCGGTAGCGGGGGCGCTGGGGGACAAGTGGAACCTGGGTTTTCTGGCGGAGACCGAGCGCCAAGTCGGGGCGCACCTGCAGAGTCATCTGGTGGGTCTGCCGCCTCAGGATGCCAAGAGTCGGGCGGTGGCGCAGCAGATGTATGTGGACGAGGTGGGGCATTCGGACATGGCGGTGGCGCTCGGCGCTGCCGAGCTGCCCTTGCCGGTGAAGCTGGCGATGCGCGGCATGTCGAAGGTGATGACTAAGACGGTGTACTGGGTTTAGTCGACATACCGGCCCTTCGGTACACTCAGAGGAAAACTGGCCTGCGCCGGTATGGCGGTGTCTCGAGGTGCCGTATGCGAAGCCCCTGTCTGCGGACAGGGGCTTTGTTTTGCGGCTCAGCCTTCGATGAGTTCGAAGTCGTGCGTGATGCTGGCGGTGGCGCCCAGCATGATGGAGGCCGAGCAGTACTTGGTGGCGGAGAGCTCGATGGCGCGCGCCACGGCGTCGCGTTTCAGGTCTTTGCCGGTGACCACGAAGTGCAGGTGGATCCTGGTGAACACCTTGGGGTCGTTCTCGGCGCGGTCGGCTTCGATGTTCACCACGCAGTCGGTGATGGGGTGGCGGCCTTTCTTGAGGATGTGCACCACGTCATAGGCGGTGCAGGCGCCCGTGCCGATCAGCAGCATCTCCATCGGGCGTGGTCCCAGATTGCGTCCGCCGCCGGCCGGCGGGCCATCCATCAGAACGGCATGGCCGCTTTCGGTCTCGCCCAGGAAGGAGACTTCTTCCACCCATTTGATGCGTGCCTTCATGTGTCACCTCGCAGGAAAGTTCGATGTCAGGATTTTAGCTTATACCAGAGCAAGCCGATGATCTCGTGCATGAACCAGTAGCTTTTACGCAGTGCGCGACCGTCGGGCAAAAAAGTCAGCAGCGTGGTGCGGTAGCGCGTGGTCCATGCGGTCGGGGCCGGGACGACTTGCAGGCCGGCGCGTTCGAAGGCGGCGCTGGCGCGCGGCATGTGCCAGGCCTGGGTCACCAAATAGACGCGGGTGATGCCGGCTGTGGCGAGCAGACGTCGACTTTGTTCGGCATTCTGTTGCGTGTTGTCAGAGCCGGGTTCGACCCAGCGCACCGGGGTGTGGAATTCCTGTTCCAGCACCTGCTGCATGAGCCGGGCCTCGGCGCTGCCGCCTTGGGGTGCGCCGCCGCTTACCAGGATGGGCGTGCCGGTCTTGTGCTGGAGGGTTGCGCCATAACGCAGGCGTTCCAGGGTGTCCTGGCTGACGGTGTTGCCGCCATATTCGATAGCGTCGAAACGTTGGCCTCCGCCCAGGATCACGATGGCATCAGCCGGCTCGTCAGTCCGGTCATAGGGAGGGCCCTCCAGAGTGTGCAGCAGTCCTTCGGCTACATAGGGGGTGGAGAGTAGCCACAGGGCGGCGAAACTGGCGATGAGCAGGCTGCGAGCGAGGCGGGGCCGCTTGTGCCACAGCAGGAGACCTATACCGGCGACCAGCAAGAGGTTGAGCGGTGGCAGCAGGAAAGCGCTGACAAGGTTGGTGAGGAACCAGGACATGGATCGTGGCTGTGGAACGGGTGGCGCATGATACGCCGGCGAGTGGCATGTCAGCCAGTTCGGCACAGGTACAATGCGCGCATGACCCCGCACGTGCCACTTCGTCTGCAACCGCGTCACCATCCTTCCGGCATGCGCTGGCCGGTGCCGGATGCCGGCCGGCCGTTCGCCGATTATGTGCGCGAGATACGGGCGGGATTACAGCGGGTGCATGCGGGCAAGCCGGACAGCGAACGCATCGTCGAGGGCAATGCCCCGTTCGAGTTGTTTCCCGAGGAGGCGCCCGCGCGGAGCGGCAAGCCGTACCGGCGCGGGGTGCTGCTCACCCATGGTCTGAGCGATTCGCCTTATCACATGCGCCATCTGGGCGAGTTCTTCCGGCACCAGGGATTTCGCGTGATGGTGCTGCTGCTGCCGGGGCATGGCACGCAGCCCGGTGACC
The DNA here is from genome assembly GCA_040754175.1 of Pseudomonadota bacterium. Taxonomy (GTDB): domain Bacteria; phylum Pseudomonadota; class Gammaproteobacteria; order Burkholderiales; family Gallionellaceae; genus Sideroxyarcus. The sequence goes on from JBFMFN010000018.1 coordinate 145,998, forward strand.
TGCTGCATGTGCATTGGCAGGCGTGGGCAGCGACCGTTGCGGGTGGCGTGCAGTGCCTGTCGGAAGAAGTGGACGAGGTCTATCTTGCCGGGTTCTCCGCCGGTGCCGCCTTGAGTCTGCGCCATGCCGCGCTGGATCGGCGTGTGTGCGGTCTGTTCCTGTTCTCGCCGGCGCTGGCGATCGCAGCACGTGCGCGCTGGGCGGGGCTGCATCGCCTTTACAGCTGGGCGTTCGCGCGCGCGGCCTGGCTGCATGTGTTGCCGGACAGCGATCCGTTCAAATACGAATCGTTCTGCCTGAATGCCGTGGCGCAGATGCATGCGCTGACGCATACCTTGCCGCTGCATGGGTTGAGGGTGCCGGTATTCAGCGCAGCCAGTGCCGACGATGCCACGGTGTGCGCCGAGGTCACCTGGCGCTTCATGCAGCAATTGCAGGCGGAGCCCAAGCGGCTGGTCTGGTATGCGACGACCGAGGTCAGGGCGCCCGGCGTCGAGTGGGTGCAGAGCGCGCTACCGGAGCGGCGCATCCTGTCCGGTGCGCATACCGCCGTGGTCGTGCCGCCGCAAGATGCGCATTACGGCGCGGCGGGCGACTACGCGAACTGCCTGCATTATTTCGACGAGAGCGGCGAACATTACGCGGCCTGCCGTGCGTCGCACAGTGCCTGGCTGGGTGAAGTGTTGCCGCAATATCTGCAACACGGGGTGCTGCGGCGGCTGATGTACAACCCGCACTATGCGCAGATGGAGGCAGCTATGCAGTGTTTCATCGGGGAATTGCCATGACATTGATCTACGCCCATCGCGGCGCGAACACCGAAGCCGCAGAGAATACGCGCAGCGCTTTCGACAGGGCGCTCACCTATCCGATCGACGGTATCGAGACCGACATCCAGCTCACACGCGACGAGGTGGCCGTGTTGTGGCATGACCGCGACCTGAACAAGCTCGGCCTGCCGGGCAAACGCATCGACGATTACGACTATGCCGAACTAGCGGCGCTGGATTTCGCCGCGCATTTTCCCGGCGCTGTGCCGGAAGGACCGTTACGGCTGGAGGGCTTTCTCGCCGCTTTCCGCGCGCGCTGCCGCCTGTTGCTGGAGATCAAGAACCGTCGCTGGGAGCCAATCGCGCGCCATGAGCTCAAGGTGCGGCAGACCTTGGCGCTGGCCGGCGCGGCGGCGGGCGATCGCGTGCTGGTATCTTCCTTCGATCTGAACAGTTTGATTTACGCGCACCGTATCGCGCCGGATTTTCCGCTGGTGCTGAACCTGGAGCCGGAGCATTCGGCGAACGATGCGCGGCGCGTGCTGGACGAATGTCCGTTCCTGCGCGGTCTGTGCGTGGAGATCAGCACGCTGGACGCGGACATGATGGCGCTGTTGCGCGGCCGCGGAAAACTCAGTGCGGTCTATACCTGCGATACTGATGCCGAGATCGGGCGCGCGCTGCTGTTCGGCGTGGATGTGCTGATCAGCGATGTGCCACAGAAGGCTTTGCAAATGAGGGATGCATGAGACGTGATTTTGCGGCGCTGCACGGTGCCTTCAATCTGCTGGTCTGCGGCGGCGGCATCTACGGCGCGTGGACGGCATATGACGCGGCCTTGCGCGGCCTGAAGGTGGCGCTGGTGGAGCAGGGCGACTGGGCCGGCGCGACCTCGTGTTCATCGAGCAAGCTGGTGCACGGCGGGTTGCGCTATCTGGAGACCTACGATTTCAGCCTGGTGAAGAAGGCGCTCAAGGAGCGCGCGCGTTTGCTGCACAACGCGCCGCACCGCGTATGGCCGCTGCGCTTCGGCGTGCCGGTGTATGACGACAGCCGCAACGGCGCGCTGAAGCTGAAGACGGGGTTGACGCTGTACGACATGCTGGCCGGTTTCCCGGGGCGCGAGATGGAGCATCGCGGTTTCGGTCGCGCCGGGTTCCTTGAACATTTCCCCTTCCTGGCGGAACAGGGGCTGCGCGGCGGTTTCACCTATGGCGATGCGCAGACCGACGATGCGCGTCTGGTGCTGGAGCTGGTGGCGGGCGCGCAGGCGGCGGGGGCGGTGTGCGTCAATTACGCGCGGCTGGAGACGTGGGATGAGGAGGCCGGAAAGGTGTGCGGCGCCACGCTGCGGGACATGGAGTCCGGTCGGCGGTTGAAGCTGCACGCGACACAGTGCGTGGATGCGGCGGGCGCCTGGATCGCGCAGACGGCGGAAGGGAGCCGCTGGTGCCGCCTGAGTTCGGGCGTGCATCTGGTGTTGCCGGCGTTGCCGGGCGATGAGGCCATCCTGCTCACCGCGCCGTCCGACGGGCGAGTGTTCTTCATCATCCCCTGGTACGGCCGCACGCTGCTCGGTACCACTGACATCGACTATGCCGGCGATCCGGCGCGGGTTGCGGTGGAAGCGAGTGACGTCGATTACCTGCTGGCGGCGGCCAACCGCTATCTCGGCACCGCGTGGACGCGCGCCGATGTGATCGGCAGTTATGCCGGCTTGCGCGTGATGAAGCGCAGCGATGCCGCGCATCCTTCCTCCGCCAGCCGCGACTGGGAATTGAAGCTCGGTGGCAATGGCCTGCTGCATTCGGTCGGTGGCAAGCTCACTTCGGCGCGCGAGGATGCGGCGGCGATCGTGGACCGGGTGTACCGCCGCCTCGGCCGGACGGCGGCCTGTGCCACGACGCAGCGTGCGCTGCCGTGGAAGCCGCAGCAGGATTTTTCCGCATGGTGGGCGGCGCTGGCTGCGCGGGCAAAGTTGGCGGGGGTGGATGAGGAGTGTACGCGCTGGTTGTTGCGTCGCCACGGCGCACGCAGCGAGGAAGTGTTGCGCATCGCCGAAGCGGCGCCGCAGCACGCGGCGCGTCTGTTGCCGGAGCTGCCTTTCATCGGGGCCGATCTGCTGTTCTGCGCGCGCGACGAAATGGTGCTGCATCTGCCTGACCTGTTGCGGCGGCGTCTGCCGCTGCTGATTCTGGCGCGGCTGGATGAAGCGTCGCTGCATCGGCTAGCGGTGCTGGTGGCGCCGGAACTGGGCTGGGATGCGGAGCGCATCGCGCGGGAAGTGGCGGCGTGCAAGGGCTGACGGCCGTCGCGCTCGATCTTGGCAGCACGGCGATCAAGGCCGGTCTGCTGACGCGGGAGGGTATGCTCACCGGCATCGTCAGCCACCCCGCACCGCCGGTCATCGGGGACGGCGGGTGTTACGAAAGCGATGCGCTGTCCTATGCCGAAATGGCGGATGCGGTGCTGGCGCAATGTCTGGCGCAAACAGTGGAGCGTCCGCCGCTGGGCCTGTGCTGCCAGCGCTCGTCTTTCCTGTTGTGGGAACGTCAAAGTGGCAAACCGGTGACGCCGCTGATCTCGTGGCAGGACGAGCGCGGCGTAGCCGCCTGTGCCGAATTGCGCGGGCAGGAGATGCATATCCGCGCGCTCACCGGCCTGCCGCTCACCCCCTATTACTTTGCGCCCAAGCTACGCGTGCTGCTGCAGCAAAATCCGAAGTGGCGGGCGCGCCTGCTGAGCGGTGAATGGCTGGTCGGCACGCTGGACACTTTCCTGATCTGGCGCTGGACGCACGGTGCGCAGTATGTGACCGATGCTTCGATGGCGGCACGCACCTTGTTGCTGGACGTCGGGAGCGTGCGGTGGTCGCCACTGCTGTGCGAGCTGTTCGGTGTGCCGTTGCAGAGTCTGCCGCAGGTGTTGCCGTCCGCTGGAATTGGTCTGGCGCTGGACAACGGCCTTGTCCTGCAAGCCAGCCTGGGCGACCAGTCGGCCGCGTTGCTAGCCAGTCTCGACGCGGGCCGGGCGCAGGCTATGGTCAACCTCGGCACCGGCGGCTTCGTGGTCTGTCCGCTGTCCGAGGGGCAAGCGGTGCTGCCGGGCTATCTGCGCACGCTGGTGTGGCAGGATGGGACGGGCCGTTCGCTTTTCGCTTGCGAGGGTACGCTCAATTCCATCGGGGTGGCGTTGGCGGGCTATCCGGCCGCCGATTGTGATCCTGCCGATCTGGGCTGCGACGACATCTATTGTCTGGCGGAGCCGAGCGGGCTGGGAGCGCCTTATTTTCGCGGTGACCTTGGGGTGTGCTTCTCGGCGCCGGTGGCGCATCTGCCTGCCGCGCGCATTGCCTTGCTGCTGCAGGAGGCCATCATCTTCCGCGTGGCGCGAATGCTGGAGGAGCTGCACAGTGCGTTCGGTATCGAGCGCGCTTACCTGGCCGGAGGGTTGTCGAATCTCCTTTGTTTGCAACAGGGTATCGCCCGTTGTGCGCCCTGCGCGATCCATTGCTTGCCGCAAGACGAAGCCGGACTACACGGGGCGGCACGACTTGCGGCGGGTGCGCCGCAGGATGGTCTGCGCGATGCCCCGGCACTCGATGCCGTACGGACGGGGGAGGCGCTGAGGCGCAAGTACGGGCTTTGGCAGGGCTGGCTGGACAGCATGCTGGAGGGCGGGGTGCGATAAGCGTTTGACAGTGTTTCTGGTCTCGCATAGAATGCGCGCCCTTCGCAGTCCGTTACCAATTTTTGTATTTAGGAAATGCCATGAAAACATTTTCCGCCAAGCCCCAAGAAGTCCAGCATGACTGGATCCTGGTCGATGCGGCAGACAAGGTGCTGGGCCGTCTGGCCAGCCAGATCGCTGCTCGCCTGCGCGGCAAGCACAAGGCCATCTATACGCCGCACGTCGACACCGGTGACTTCGTGGTGGTCGTGAACGCAGACAAGCTGCGCGTGACCGGCAACAAGGCGCAGGACAAGATGTACTACCGCCACTCCACTTATCCGGGCGGTATCTACGAGACCAACTTCATCAAGCTGCAACAGCGTCATCCGCAGCGCGTGCTGCAGAAGGCCGTGCGCGGCATGCTGCCGAAGGGCCCGCTGGGCTACGCCATGCTGAGCAAGCTGAAGGTGTACGCCGGTGCGACCCATCCGCACAGCGCACAACAACCCAAACCCGTCGATCTGTTGAAGGCCTAATCATGAGCGTGACTTATAACTACGGAACTGGCCGTCGCAAGAGCGCGGTGGCACGTGTGTTCATCAAGCCTGGCAAGGGCGACATCGTTGTCAACGACAAGCCGCTGGATGTGTTCTTCTCGCGCGAGACCGGCCGTATGGTCGTGCGTCAGCCGCTGGAGCTGACCGAGATGGCGGGCAAGTTCGACATCCTGGTGAACGTGTGTGGCGGTGGCGAATCCGGTCAGGCCGGTGCCGTGCGTCACGGTATCACCCGCGCCCTGATCGACTACGATGCATCGCTGAAGCCGGTGCTGAGCAAGGCCGGTCTGGTGACCCGCGATGCACGCGAAGTCGAGCGTAAGAAGGTCGGTCTGCGCAAGGCCCGTCGCCGTAAGCAATTCTCCAAGCGTTAAGCTTGTGGAAGTCCGGAAAAGCCGCCTTTGGGCGGCTTTTTCATTTATCATTCCGCCACTTTTCTGGAGGTGAACGTGATCAAGGTTGGCATCGTTGGGGGCACAGGTTATACGGGCGTCGAGTTGCTGCGACTGCTGGCGGCGCATCCGCAGGTCGAACTGCGCACGATCACTTCGCGTGCCGAGGCTGGTATGCCGGTCAGCCAGATGTTCCCCAGCCTGCGCGGACGTGTCGACCTGCCGTTCTCGCATCCCGATGATGCACATCTGGACCAGTGCGATGTGGTGTTCTTCGCCACGCCCAACGGTATCGCCATGCAGCAGACGCGCGCCTTGCTGGACGCTGGCGTGAAGGTGATCGATCTGGCAGCCGATTTCCGCATCAAGGATGTCGCCGAGTGGGAGAAATGGTATGGCATGAGCCATGCTTGCCCGGATCTGGTGGCGGAAGCGGTGTATGGCTTGCCGGAAGTGAATCGCGACAAGATCCGCCAGGCGCGCCTGATCGCCAATCCTGGTTGCTATCCGACCGCAGTGCAACTCGGTTTCATCCCGCTGATCGAAGCCGGCGTGGTGGATGTCAACTCGCTCATTGCCGATGCCAAGTCCGGCGTGTCCGGTGCCGGGCGCAAGGCAGAGGTGCATACTCTGTTCTCTGAGGCGGCGGATAATTTCAAGGCCTATGGCGTGGCCGGGCATCGTCATCTGCCCGAGATCCGGCAAGGCTTGCACAACGTGTCCGGCCAGCCTGTGGGGTTGACCTTCGTACCGCATCTGACGCCGTTGATCCGCGGCATCCATGCCACGCTGTACGCCAAGCTCACCCGCGACGTCGACCTGCAAGCCTTGTTCGAGCAGCGTTATGCTGGCGAACGTTTCGTGGATGTGATGCCGGCAGGTGCCATGCCGGAGACCCGCTCGGTGCGTTCTTCCAATATCTGCCGGATCGCCGTACATCGGCCGCAGGGCGGCGATACCGTGGTGGTGTTGTCGGTGATCGACAACCTGGTCAAGGGTGCCGCCGGGCAGGCGGTGCAGAACATGAATCTGTTGTTCGGTCTGCCAGAAGCCACGGGTATCGATCTGATCCCGTTGTTGCCTTGAGGCGCACAGCATGATTCGCAGATTGAGACGCCGTTTCAGCATCTCCGCGCCGCGCCTGGCCGTGCGTCCGCATGTGCCTTGGTATTTGCGCTGGGCTTTGATGGTCCAACTGCTGTTGGTGGTCGGCTATCTGGCGTGGTGGTCGTACGATGCTGGTTTGGCCTTGGCTGGCTTTCATCGCGGCGAGGCGGAACAGCGCATCACCGAGTTGAGTGACCGCGTGGCGCAGCTGGAGCAGGAGAATGCCGAGCAGGTGAATCGTATCGCGGTCTATGAGCGGCAGATGCAGATCCAGCAGGCAGCGGCGGACGAGGTGCAGGAGCAGGTGAATTCCTTGCATGACGAGAACATGCGTCTGCGCGAGGATCTGGCCTTCTTCCAGAACCTGCCGCTCACCGCAGGGCGTGATGCCGACCTGTCTATCCATAGTTTGAAGCTGGAGTCGGGCACCCTGCCGGGCGAATATCATTGCCGCATGCTGCTGGTGCAGGGGGTGCAACGCCGCGGTCGAATATTCCAGGGTGACCTGCAGATCGTGGTCAACGGCGATCAAGGGGGGCAGAAAGTGGTGTTACAATTCCCTGCCCCCGAGTCCGCCGAGATCGACGCGCAGAAGTTGAACTTCAAATATTACCAGCGCGTGGAGCGCACCTTCCGCCTGCCGGACGATGTGCATATCGATAGCGTGGAGATCCGCGTTTACGAGAAGGGGATGCAGGAGCCCAAGGTGACCCAGACGGTACTGCTTTCATAACGGAGTCGTGACAACAATGTTCAACAAACACAGTAAACCGCAGAGCCGCATCGATTCGCTGATCGGCCTCGGTACCAAGGTCAGTGGCGACATCCATTTCAGTGGCGGTCTCCGTGTGGATGGAGAAGTCACTGGCAGCGTGATTGCCGATCCGTCCAAGGCCAGTACGCTGGTACTGAGTGAGCACGCCCGTGTGGATGGCGAGATCTGCGTCACCCATCTGGTGGTGAATGGCATGGTGACCGGTCCGGTGCAGGCATCCGAGTATCTGGAACTGCAGAGCAAGGCCAAGGTCATCGGCGATGTGCGCTACAAGACACTGGAGATCCAGCTGGGCGCGATCGTCGAAGGCAAGCTGGTGCACCTCAATGAGGCATCGGAAAAAATCGTGTCGCTCAAGGTGAGCGGCACTGAATCGAAGTGATAGACAGGAGGGTGGACATGAATACCGTGACCGATATGCAAGACCCGTTGCTGTTCACCGACAGCGCGGCCAACAAGGTGAAGCAATTGATCGAAGAGGAAGGTAACGCCGACCTCAAGCTGCGCGTGTTCGTCACGGGCGGCGGTTGCTCCGGCTTCCAGTATGGTTTCACCTTCGACGAGGTCGTCAACGAAGACGATACCGTGATGGACAAGAACGGCGTGCAGCTGCTGATCGATCCGATGAGCTTCCAGTATCTGGTCGGTGCCGAGATCGATTACACCGAGGGGCTGGAAGGTTCCCAGTTCGTCATCAAGAACCCGAACGCCACCACCACCTGTGGTTGCGGCTCTTCGTTCTCGGTCTGACGTAAGAAGATAGCTGGTAGGTGGTATGAACGGGGCGCGCAAGCGCCCCGTTCTGCTTTCAGGCCGGGTTGATGGTGCCCAGCACGCGTGCATGATGCGCGCCAGTCACTGCGGGCAGGTTGCCTGGTTGGCCATGTATCGCTTGATGCGCCAGCCAGGCGAAGGCGACGGCTTCCATCCAGTCAGCGGCGATTCCCAGCGTATCGGTGGGGGCGATGTGCAGTTGCGGCAGGCGTTGCGCCAAACTGTGCACCAGCGCCTGGTTGTGCGCACCGCCGCCGCACAGGTAGAGCTCCTGGGCGCCGGGGCAGAAACGTTGCAGGGCGGCGGCGATGCTTTCCGTGCTCAATGCCAGCAAGGTGGCTTGCACGTCGGCGGGCGCTTCATCGCCTAGCAGGTGGGTATCCAGCCAGTCCAGATTGAACAAGTCGCGCCCGGTGCTCTTGGGCGGGGCGAATGCAAAGAAGGGCTCCGCCAGCAAGCGTTGCAACAAGGGCTGGATGGTGTGTCCGCTGGTGGCCCAGGCGCCGTCAGCATCGTAGGCCTTGCCTTGATGTCGGGCGATCCAGGCATCCAGCAGCAGGTTGCCGGGGCCGCTGTCGAAGCCGGTCGTGTCTTTGCCGGGGGCGAGGTCGGTCAGGTTGGCGATGCCGCCGATGTTGAGGATGACGCGATGCTGCGTCGGGTGGCGCAACATGCGGTCATGGAAGGCCGGCACCAAGGGGGCACCTTGTCCGCCGGCAGCAAGGTCGCGACTGCGGAAATCGCTCACCACCGGGATGCCGGTCAGTTCGGCGAGCAGGGCTGGCTGATTCAGTTGCAGCGTGTAACCATGTTCTGGCCGGTGGCGGATGGTCTGGCCGTGGCAGCCGATGGCCGTCACTCGTGCGGCGTCGAATCCAGCCTGTCGTAGCAGGTCCTGCGTGGCTTTGGCATAGGCACGGGCCAGCTGCAGTGCGGTCAGCTGAGCGCGATGCAGTTCATCGTGGCTGGGGCTGTGCAGTGCCAGTAGCTCGTGCTTCAGTCTATCTGGATAAGGTTGGTAGTGACTGGCGAGCTGTTGCTGACCGTGCTCATCGAAGGCGACCAGCACAGCATCAATGCCATCCAAGCTGGTGCCGGACATGATGCCGATGTAGTGCTCGGGCGTGCTCACTTAATCCAGTTTGGCGATACGGGTGTTGCGCAGCAGAGACAGGCGGGCATCCAGCTCGCCTGTGGTTTCCAGGAAGGCGGTGCGTTGCGCTTCGCTGATCGGTTTGCCGTCGGGTAGTGCGACCTTGAGCGGATCGCGCTGGACGCCGTCGATCTTGAATTCGTAGTGCAGGTGCGGGCCGGTGGCCAGGCCGGTCTTGCCGACATAACCGATGGTTTCCCCCTGGCTGACGTGCTGGCCGCGATGCAGGTTGGCGGCGAAGCGCGACAGGTGGCCGTATACCGTTTGGTAGTGCCCCTGATGGTTGACCATGATGACATTGCCGTAGCCGCCCTTGCGGCCGACGAAGGTGACCACGCCGTCTGCGGTGGTGCGTACCTTGGTGCCGATGGGGGCGGCATAATCCACGCCCTTGTGGGCGCGCCATTCGTTTAATACCGGGTGGTAGCGCGCGCGGCTGAAGCCGGAGCTGACGCGCGAGAACTCGATGGGGGAGCGCAGGAACGCCTTGTGCATGCTCTTGCCATCGGGTGAGAAGTAATCGCCGCCGAAGCTGGAGTTCTGGAAGTAGAAGGCGCGGAAGGTGCGTCCGTGGTTGATGAATTCGGCTGCCAGGATGCGACTGCCGTGCACCGGTTCGCCGTTCACATAAGGTGCCTCATAGATCACGCTGAAGCGGTCGCCGCGGCGCAGGTCACGATGGAAGTCGATGTCGCCGCCGAAGATCTCCACCATCTGGTTGGCGATGGCGTCGGGCAGGCCGGCCTCGTCGGTGGCTCCGTACAGGCTGGTGCTGATCTCGCCGGTCTGCACGAACATGCGACGTTCCGTCACGGCCGACTGGAACTCGGTCTTGAAGCCATCATCCTCGGCGCTGACCACCACCAGGTTGCCTTGGTTGTCTGTATAGCGCAGTGCGAGCAGGTGGTGCGCCTCGTCGGTCTCGGCCTGTACGGTGGTGCCGGGACGCAATTGGCGGAAGGTGCGGCTGGCGGCGGCGCGGCGCAGGAATTCATCAGCCTTGTCGTCCTGCACGTTCATGCGGTGCAGCAGTTCGCTCACCGTGTCGCCTTGCTGGACCCGCTCGGTGCGCCAGAAAATGGAAGGGGCGGCCGAAGCGGCAGCTTGCAGCGGCAGTGCGATATCCTCGATCACCGGGTGTGCGGCGGCGTTCAGTGTATCGTCTTGCGGCATGATGCCGAATGCGGTCACCACCCCGAGCAACGGCAGGGTGGACAGGACGACGAACCAGCGCAACTTCATCTTGTGCGCGTGTAGCAGGGTGTTTTGCGGTAACATGCGCGCTTCCTTGGCGGCGGTATCCGGTGACTTCCGAATGACGGCACGGGGTTTGATCCGGGGCGCCACTTTAACAGAAAGCATCACCCCCTCAAAATCCGCCCGGCGGTTCGGGCGAGCGACAGACAAGCGGTATCCCGACATGAGTCAACAGGAAATCCTCAATCAGATCAAACGCGGTAGCGACGAGCTGCTGATCGAAGCGGAGCTGGTCAAGAAACTGGAGCAGAACCGACCCCTGCGCATCAAGGCAGGTTTCGATCCGACGGCACCCGACCTGCACCTTGGCCATACCGTGCTGCTCAACAAGATGCGCCAGTTGCAGGACCTCGGCCATCACGCGCTGTTCCTGATCGGCGATTTCACTGGCATGATCGGCGACCCGACCGGCAAGAACGCCACACGTCCGCCGCTGTCGCGCGAGCAAGTGCTGACCAATGCGCAAAGCTACCGCGATCAGGTGTTCAAGGTGCTCGATCCGGACAAGACGGAGGTGGTGTTCAACTCGGCCTGGATGGACAAGTTCAGCGCGGTCGACCTGATCCGGCTGGCGGCCACGCATACCGTGGCACAGATGCTGGAGCGAGACGACTTCTCCAAGCGCTACAAGAACAACCAGCCCATCGCCATTCACGAATTCGTCTATCCCTTGGTACAGGGTTACGACTCTGTTGCGCTCAAGGCCGACATCGAGCTGGGCGGCACCGACCAAAAGTTCAATTTGCTGATGGGGCGCGAGTTGCAGAAGCACCATGGTCAAGCGCCGCAGTGCGTGCTCACCATGCCGCTGCTGGAAGGTCTGGACGGCGTCAACAAGATGTCCAAGTCGCTTGGCAACTACGTCGGCATCACCGATACGCCGTCCGACATGTTCGGCAAGATCATGTCCATCTCCGACGATCTGATGTGGCGCTACTACGACCTGTTGTCGTTCCGTAGTCTGGCGCAGATCGCCAACTTCAAGGACGAGGTGGCGAACGGGCGCAACCCGCGCGATATCAAGGTGATGCTGGCGCAGGAGATCGTCGCCCGCTTCCACACGCAGAAAGCAGCCGAAGATGCGCTGGCGGAATTCGAAGCGCGTTTCCAGAAAGGCGTGTTGCCGGACGACATGCCCGAGCTCACCGTACAGGCGAGCGACGGCGCCATCGGCATCGCACATCTGCTCAAACAGGCCAATCTGGTCGCCAGCACATCCGAGGCCATGCGCATGATCGAGCAGGGCGGGGTCAAGCTGGATGGCGAGAAGGTCAGCGACAAGGGTTTGCAGGTCAAGGCCGGCAGCGTGGTGGTGGCCCAGGTCGGCAAGCGCAAATTCGGCCGCGTCACGGTCGCTTAAATAGCGGTTGTGCCGGGCCGGCGACTTCGGTAGAATCGCGCCCTCGATTTTTTGGTTAAAGGTAGTTTGTCCATGACAACCGTACGTGTTAAAGAGAATGAGCCGTTCGAAGTGGCGATGCGCCGTTTCAAGCGTGCCGTGGAAAAGACCGGTCTGCTGACCGACCTGCGTGCCCGCGAGTTCTATGAGAAGCCTACAGCCGAGCGTAAGCGCAAGCTGGCCGCTGCCGTGAAGCGCCACTATAAGCTCCTGCGCAGCCAGACCCTGCCGCCCAAGCTGTACTGATCCATGTCTGACCTGACGCCGCAATCTTCCGGGATTGCGGCGTTTTGTATTTCATCATGAGCCTGAAACAACACATCAACGACGACATGAAAGCCGCGATGCGCGCCAAGGAGACGGCACGTCTCAGTGCCATCCGTCTGCTGCTGGCCGCCATCAAACAGAAGGAAGTCGACGAGCGCATCGAGCTGGCCGACGCCGACGTGCTGGCCATCATCGACAAGATGCTCAAGCAGCGTCGCGACTCCATCGCCCAGTACGAAGCCGCTGGCCGTCAAGAGCTGGCCGATGCGGAGAAGTTCGAGATCGCTGTGCTGCAAACCTATATGCCGCAACAGATGAGCGAGGCGGAGATCGCCGCCGCCATCGAGCAGGCCATCGCCGCCAGCGGTGCAGCCGGTGCGCAGGACATGGGCAAGGTGATGGGCATCCTCAAGCCGCAATTGGCCGGTCGTGCCGATTTCGGCAAGGTGTCCGGCCAGGTCAAGGCGCGCCTGTCCAAGTAAGTTGCCCGCCCGGTGCGCCGGGCGCGAATGACACTTGTTGAGCGAGGGTAGCGGTGATTCCAAAAAGTTTCATTCAGGATCTGCTCAACCGTCTCGACATCGTGGACGTGGTCGACCGCTACGTCCCGCTCAAGAAAGCCGGCGCCAACTACGTCGCCTGCTGTCCTTTCCATAACGAGAAATCCCCGTCGTTCACTGTCAGCCAGAGCAAGCAGTTCTATCACTGTTTCGGTTGCGGCGCACATGGCACGGCCATCGGTTTCGTGATGGAGCACACAGGCATGGGCTTCGTGGAGGCGGTGGAAGACCTGGCCAAGGGCATCGGCCTGGAAGTGCCGCGCGAGACCTCGAACGTGCCGCAGCAGAAAGTCGCGCCCGACCTGTATGAGCTGATGCAGACGGTGACGCGCTTCTATCGCGAGCAACTCAAGCAATATCCGCGCGCCATCGAATATCTCAAGAAAAGAGGCTTGTCCGGTGAAGTGGCGGCGCGCTTCGGTCTGGGCTATGCGCCTGACGATTGGCAGCCGTTGAAGGCAGCAGTGCCGAACTATCAGGACGCTGCGCTGGTTGACACCGGCATGGTGATCGAAGGCGAGGGAGGCAAGCGTTACGACCGCTTCCGCGATCGCATCATGTTCCCCATCGTCAACGTGCGTGGCCAGGTCATCGGCTTCGGCGGGCGTGTGCTGGACAAGGGGGAGCCGAAATACCTCAACTCGCCCGAGACCAAACTATTCGAGAAGGGCCATGAGCTGTACGGCCTGTATCAGGCACAGAAAGCCATTCGCGCGCAGCAACGCGTGGTGGTGGTCGAAGGCTACATGGATGTCGTCGCGCTGGCGCAGCATGGCGTGGAATACGCCGTCGCCACGCTGGGGACCGCCACGACGCCGTTCCATGTGCAGAAGCTGCTGCGTATGAGCGAGCAGATCGTGTTCTGTTTCGATGGCGACCGTGCCGGTCAGAAGGCGGCCTGGCGTGCGCTGGAGAATGCGCTGCCGCAGTTGCAGGACGGCAAGCGCATCGGCTTCCTGTTCCTGCCGGAAGAGCATGACCCCGATACCTATATCCGCCAGTTCGGACGGGAGGTCTTCGAAGAAGCGCTGGACGATTCGCTCACCTTGTCCGGTTATCTGTTGCGCGAACTGACCGCGCAGGTGGATCTGCATACGCAGGAAGGCAAGAGCGCCTTGCTGCAAAAGGCGCAACCGCTGGTGACAGCGATCACGGCGCCGACCACCGCGCTGTTGCTGCGCAAGGAGATTGCCAGTCTGGCCGGCGTCACCCAGGCCGAACTGGAGGCGTTGTGGTCGGTCAAGCCGGTGGCGGCGGCTCCGCGCGCGGCACCGAAGAAGGCGGCACGCAGCACGCCCTCCATGTTGCGTCTGCTCCTGCGTGCGCTGGTGATGGCACCCGCACTGGCGCGTGAATTGCCGTCCGGCGCAGCCTTCGAGGGAGAAGAGGGGGCGGCTATCCTCGCTATCGCCGACTGGTTGAGCGAGTCGGCGGAAGAAGCCAGCACCGCTGCTCTGAGTCAGCATTTCCTGGGGACGGCGCATACCGGGCCGATCACGCGGGCGCAGGCGGAGAGCTTGCAGCTAGGCGACGATTTCGATGCGCGCGCCGAGTTCGAGGGGGTGCTGCTCAAGATGCGGCGCGAAGCGGTCGAGGTCGAGATCGCACAACTGGAAGCCAAGGGCTTGCGCCAAATGAGCGCGGCCGAGCAGGTGCGCTACAAAGAATTGTTCGAACAGCGCAGGCAGTTCAAGCAGTGATGTTGCATAGTCATTATGGGCAGGCACGCAAATTGCAGGTGCGCCGAACGGTGCAGGTGAAGCTAACCTTCGGAAAATTTGTGGGAATCTGCTATAATCCGCGCCCTTTTGTGACCGGCTCGACGGTCACGGGCAATATCAATCAATTTCTGGGAACCGAGCATGGCGACTCAGCAAAAAAAGAAAACCACCACTACCACAACCCCCGCAGCCAAGAAGAAGGCAGCGACCGGCAAACAGGTCGATGAGAGCATGATCGAAGTGCCGGTCAAGAGCGCCGCAGTGAAGGCAAAGTCCGGCGACGTATCGGCCAAGAACGGCGACAATCCGCAAGACATCGAAGAGCGCCGCACGCGTTTGAAGGCGCTGATCCTGCTGGGCAAGGAGCGTGGCTACCTGACCTATGCTGAGATCAATGACCATCTGCCGGACATGCTCGAGGTCGAGCAGGTCGAGGGCGTGGTCAGCATGATCAACGACCTGGGCATCACCGTGTGCGACGTGGCACCTGATGCCGAGTCGATGGTGATGAGCGAAGCCGCCACCCCGGTGGCCGATGAAGATGCCGCCGCAGAAGCGGAAGCCGCCATCTCCACCGTCGATTCCGAGTTCGGTCGCACCACCGATCCGGTGCGTATGTACATGCGAGAGATGGGCGTGGTCAATCTGTTGACACGCAACGATGAGATCGAAATCGCCAAGCGCATCGAAGACGGTCTCAAACACATGATCCAGGCCATCTCAGCCTGTCCCGCCACCATCGCAGAGATCCTCGCGCTGGCCGAGAAGGTGGCCAAGGACGAGATGCGCATCGATGAACTGATCGATGGTTTTGTGGATGGCGAGGATGAAGCCAAGATCGGCAGCGACGATGATGAAGAGAGCGACGGCGACGACGAGAGCGACGGCGACGACGACGATGGCGACGATGATGACGGCGATGGTGATGAAGAGGCCGCAGCTGCCGTGGCTGCGGCCAACCTGGCGCAACTGAAGGAAGATGCGCTTGCCCGCTTTGCCGTCATCGGTGACTTGTTCACCAAGATGGGCAAGGCCTACGAGAAATATGGCTACCGCAGCAAGCAGTACGATAAGCTGCAACAGCAGATCTCCGACGAGCTGATGGAGTTCCGTTTCTCCGCCAAACAGGTGGACGCACTGTGCGACACCATGCGCAAGATGGTGGAAGACGTGCGCACTTGCGAACGCGCCATCCAGGAGCTGTGCGTCACCAAGTCGCACATGCCGCGCCCGCACTTCATCAAATCTTTCCCGAACAACGAGCTGAACCTGGAATGGGTGCAGCGCGAAGTGGCGGCCAAGAAGCCCTACAGCGAAACACTGTCGCGTAACGAAGCTGCCATTGTGGACCAGCAACAGCAGATGATCGCTTTGCAGCAGCGCGTGGGTATTCCCATCGCCGACCTGAAGGAGATCAACCGGCAGATGACCAACGGCGAAGCCAAGGCACGCCGCGCCAAGCGCGACATGATCGAGGCCAACCTGCGTCTGGTGATCTCGATCGCCAAGAAATACACCAACCGTGGCCTGCAGTTCCTCGACCTGATCCAGGAAGGCAACATCGGCCTGATGAAGGCCGTGGACAAGTTCGAATACCGTCGCGGCTATAAATTCTCGACCTATGCGACCTGGTGGATCCGTCAGGCCATCACCCGTTCCATCGCCGACCAAGCGCGCACCATCCGTATCCCGGTGCACATGATCGAGACCATCAACAAGATGAACCGCATCTCGCGCCAGATCATGCAGGAGACCGGCGTGGAGCCGGACGCTGCCACGCTGGCCGAGAAGATGGACATGCCGGAAGACAAGATCCGCAAGATCCTCAAGATCGCCAAGGAGCCTATCTCCATGGAGACCCCGGTGGGCGACGACGACGATTCGCATCTCGGCGACTTCATCGAGGATGCCAACTCGCTGGCGCCGGTCGATGCCGCCGTGTTCGACAGCCTGCGTAATGCCACCAAGGACGTGCTGGACAGTCTCACCCCGCGCGAAGCCAAGGTGCTGCGCATGCGCTTCGGTATCGAGATGAACACCGACCACACGCTGGAAGAAGTCGGTAAACAGTTTGACGTCACGCGCGAGCGTATCCGTCAGATCGAAGCCAAGGCCCTGCGCAAGCTGCGTCACCCGTCGCGTTCCGAGAAGCTGAAGAGCTTCCTCGACGGTGACAGCTAAACCCAACGGGCCCTTAGCTCAGTTGGTTAGAGCAGAGGACTCATAATCCTTTGGTCCCCGGTTCAAGTCCGGGAGGGCCCACCAATAAAACAACGGCTTACAGAAATGTGGGCCGTTTGTTTTTCTACAAAAATCCCCGACTTTCTACAAAAATTCCGATTTTGAATAGAAGTTGAGGTGCAGACCACCCACTTCCAGATTCACTCAATGGCTAGCAGGAGATCCGTGTTTCGGCAGATCAGTTGGTGATTTAATTCATTATGAGC
>JBFMFN010000019.1:0-3962 GCA_040754175.1 Pseudomonadota bacterium
AGGAGCGGTTCGACTGGGCGATCCGCGTGCACTTTGGATTGCCGGAAGAGCCAAGCCCAGGCATCAAGGAGGCCGACAACATCCTGCTCGTCACCGAGGTTCGCGATTTGTTCCCACCTGGGCGTGTGCTTCACAAGGTCCCGGTCGCGGCGGATCCGATGAATGGACGAATCTGGCCGCTGGCGCCGGAGACTGCCAAGGACCAGTTCATGGATCGTTTCCATTTTCTACAACGTTGAGCCACGCCCCAAAGGAAAGGTTTACGCAAATGGATATTAGCAATCCCTATCTTGCTGGCCTTGATCTGGCCAAGGAGCATCACGGCACAAGCGGTCAATCCGCAATGGTGAAGTGCATCCTGTCGCTATACAACAGCCGGAACTCGTTCTCGATCAGCGAGATCTTGGCACCGCTCGACAGCAAGTATTCGGCGGCGGTCTTTGCCATGCTTCACGAGTACGCGCGCCACGGCGAAACCGAGGAATTACGGATCGCTGGCCGTTGGTGCGTCGAGAACTTCCCGCGCATGATCGAACTCGCCGATGCCATGAGCAACGCGGCCGGAGAGGTGCGTTATCGCTGGGATCGGGAGCATGAAGCAGAAATGCGCCGCTTGTATCCAGATGGCTAACGGGAAGTCAGAAATCATGAGTGAGAAAACCGCGGTGATGTCGCGCGCCCTATCTCATGAATGGGTGTCGCTGGAACAGTTGGGGGAGGCAATACAGAAGTGTTCTGCCGCACATCCCGAGTACACGGCACAACGGTTGTTGCATCCGGATGCGGAAAGACTCTGTGAGGCACTGGCCGAGATGAACTATCGGAAATTGAGTGCAGTGAAACGCGAGGTGTTCGAAGGCGAACATCTGGAAGCGCTGATGAGGTGGGTTGAATGATCGAATTGATTGAATGGGTAGGGTGCATCATCGGATTGGGCGGCGCAGCACTGCTTGCCATGAACTCCCGCCATTCTGCATGGGGATGGGTGCTATTCATCCTGTCGAATGTGGCATGGATTGCATACGGCCTGTTGACGAACGCTAATGGGTTGGTGGTCCAGCAGCTCGGCTTCACGGTCACAAGCCTGATGGGCATCTGGAAGTGGCTGGTTGTTCCGCGCCTTGCGCTCAAATCTATCCACAAAAATGGTGGATAAGGTTGTGAACAAGGCCGTCGAGACTTCGCAAACAGCGGCTGATCGAGGCGCTGCCCATTCCTTGAGCGGTCTCGTGCAAAGAAAGGTCGGGCGGCATCACATTGCATTCTTCAGGGCAAGTCTGCAGGGGCTGGACATCGGCGATATGGCCGACAAGTATCTTGAGACCGGCATGGATCTCCGTCGCGCCAAGACAACGCTGGTATGGATTCGGGATACGCTGCGTCAGGCTGCATTGCGCCATGGGAAGCATCGCGAAGCTCACCTGATTCGCCTGCGCGTGGCCATCCATGGCCCTGTCGAGGCATTGGCTAAGATTCCATCGCTGGACGAGTTCCGGGATGAGTTCGACCCGAACGGCTTCTATACGGAAAAAGAGCTGCTTCAAGCCTATCTGGAAGCCCATCCCCAGTCCGTCGATACACAAGCCCGGAAGAGGCAGCGCCTGATCAGTCGGCAGCTGGAAGCCCTGAAATGGATAGAGCCGCTGATCGCCGCCGACCCTGTGCGCGAAGACTGGGTTGGGGCGTGGTTCGATGAGACGATCTCGAAGCGCCTGCTGTTGGCCAACATGGCAACACTGGGTGACCTCATGGACCGTATTGCCGGTTCCGGATACCGCTGGTGGGTCGGTGTGCCAAGATTGGGGGAAAAGGGCGCTGCGCGCATCGTGGCGTGGCTGCGGGGCTATGAACCCTCACTGGGGGCGATTCCAGAGCAGTCACTTGTGCCGCTGCGTAGCATATCCACCAGCGCACTGATCCAAACACGCCAGATGTGCACAGGAATCGTGCCGCTGGAGTCGTTTGCATCGCCGGCAGACCTTGATGGTCGGGACGGCTCGAACCGCTACCCTGGAGCACCGCGCATCGATGCCACCAATGACTATCAGGCAATCTTTGGGTGGCTGGCCACGAAGTCTGGCAATCCAAACACGCAACGTGCCTACCAAAAGGAAGCCGAACGGATGCTGCTTTGGGCCGTGCTGGAACGCGGCAAGGCGCTGTCCGGTTTGTCGGTCGATGACTGCGCGGCCTACCGCGACTGGCTGTCCATGCTCGGCCGGACCGAAGCGGCTCAGTGGCCGTTCCGAGTCGGGCAGGATGCCTGGATAGGGGAAAAGGGCACAGCTCGTCACAAACAGGGCTGGAAGCCGTTTGATGGGGCGCTATCGGCGAAGAGCGTGAAATACGCTATCACCATCGTCAGCGGGCTGTTCGATTGGTTGGTGCAAGTTCAGTATTGCTCGTTCAACCCATGGGTTGGGGTGTCGAAGACGTTGCTGGCCAACTCGGACACGCCGGCGCCGGATGTCGAATTCATGCGCGCATTCACAGTTGGTCAGTGGGATTACTTGATGTCGCATCTGGCCGGGATGCCCGGCACCAGACAGACTGCACGGCTGAAATTCGTGCTGCCTTTCGCCTATTCGACGGGCATGCGCATCGCGGAGCTGGTTGACGCGACCATCGGTCGAATCTACACCATGCCACTTACCGACAACGTAGGCGTGCGGTGGATGCTCAAGGTACTGGGCAAAGGCGGGAAGTGGCGAGCCGTGCCGATCCCCAGCGACACAATAGAGGTGCTGAAGGCGTATCTCGCCCACCGCGGGCTGAATCAGGACATCCTCAGCAATCCGCCAGAGACCCCGCTCATTGCCAGCCTGACAAGCAATGAGCCGGTAACGACAAGTGGGTTATCCAAAGCGCTGGGTGGCTTCTTTGATGAGGTGGCCAATACGATCAAGGCTGATGGCAAGCGCGACGAGGCCAAAGCATTCGAGCGTGCCACGGTGCACTGGCTACGGCACACCTGCGGCAGTCACCTGGCACTGTCCGGCGAAGTGCCTCTCAACGTCATCCAGCGCCTGCTGGGCCATTCCAGCCTTCAAACGACCAGCATCTATACCGATGCTTCAGACGAGAACCTGTGGCGGGCTGTAGAGCGCGCGGGGCAGGGCAGGACGGCCAAGGGGCTGGCGTGATCCTTCGGTTTCAGTCAGACAGTCGCGGGTATATGGTCGAACTGAGCGAGGATCTGTTCGGGGCCTATGTTTTGCGCCGGCGATGGTATGGCCTGAACAATCGTAGAGGCGGCGCAAAACAACAAGTGTTCCTCAACAAGTCAGACGCCTTGAAAGAGGTGCGCCGCATTACGCGCACCCGAGAAAGGCACGGGTATAGTCGCGGATGATTTTCCAGTACGTTACACAAGCCGGTGAGCCTGCGGAGTGTGAACTATTCATCGGTCAAATAGGGCAGCTTCCGGCGCTGATGTTTGTCCAAGCACCAGATGCACATCCCATCATGAACGAGATAACTTCACTTGTTGAGCAGGCGCTCGATCGATATTTCGACCATGTACACATGAAGAAGATCGACGTGCGGGTGTTCGTGCACTACCCCTCGATTGATTGCCACAAGAATGTTTGCATGGAAGTGTATCTAGGCATCAGGCACCGGAGTTTCATCGAAAGAGCTGTCTCCCACCGCAAGTGGCGGTGGTCAGCCCACAATCCTCAACGTGTCAAGATTGGGCACTCATCAGTCACCTACATCAACCTGATGTGGATATTGAGCACCGACACGGTGGCAACGTGACAACAACGGAACAGGAGTAGCTCGTCCTCGCAAGGCCAGATTCAGCTACCTTCTTCGTCCAGGATACCGACCCACCACTGTTCCATCCAGCATTCCGCGCGGCAGATACAGGGTGGTAACAGAGAAATGCGGTAACGAGCGCTCTTTGTATTCCATGACCAGCAAAGCCGATGGCTTCAACTGCATCATGATTTTGAATTTCG
>JBFMFN010000020.1:0-31339 GCA_040754175.1 Pseudomonadota bacterium
CCCCACGCTTTCGTGCATGAGCGTCAGTGTCGACCCAGGGGGCTGCCTTCGCCATCGGTATTCCTCCACATCTCTACGCATTTCACTGCTACACGTGGAATTCTACCCCCCTCTGCCGCACTCTAGCTTTGCAGTCACAAGTGCAGTTCCCAGGTTAAGCCCGGGGATTTCACACCTGTCTTACAAAACCGCCTGCGCACGCTTTACGCCCAGTAATTCCGATTAACGCTTGCACCCTACGTATTACCGCGGCTGCTGGCACGTAGTTAGCCGGTGCTTCTTCTTACGGTACCGTCATCCCCACTCAGTATTAGTGAATAGGATTTCTTTCCGTCCGAAAGAGCTTTACAACCCGAAGGCCTTCTTCACTCACGCGGCATGGCTGGATCAGGGTTTCCCCCATTGTCCAAAATTCCCCACTGCTGCCTCCCGTAGGAGTCTGGGCCGTGTCTCAGTCCCAGTGTGGCGGATCATCCTCTCAGACCCGCTACAGATCGTCGCCTTGGTAGGCCTTTACCCCACCAACTAGCTAATCTGATATCGGCCGCTCCGACAACGTGAGGCCTTACGGTCCCCCACTTTCCCCCTCAGGGCATATGCGGTATTAATCCGGCTTTCGCCGAGCTATCCCCCATTGCCGGGTACGTTCCGATATATTACTCACCCGTTCGCCACTCGCCACCAGGTGCAAGCACCCGTGCTGCCGTTCGACTTGCATGTGTAAAGCATGCCGCCAGCGTTCAATCTGAGCCAGGATCAAACTCTTCAGTTCAATCTAGCTTAATTTTTGCAAGTTCTTACGAACCCGCAGATCTCACTCAAAGCGAATTTACTTTCGTATATTCGATCAGTGTGAGGCACTACTTATATATGTCTTGAGTTTGACGCACATCGCCTAAGCAACGCACATCCGCCTCAGCACATGTACCCACACTAATCGGTTGTTTCTTCAGACTTTTAAAGAACCCTGCTGCTTTGCTTCAGCTACCGTGGTAGCGAAGAGGTGCGCATTATAGTGACGAAAATTTTGCTGTCAACTTATTTTTTGCACCGCCGCTTATCGCGCCACCGAACTTGATTTTCATCACCAGCGAACCTTGGTTCGCTTCCGTTCAGCGCCGCAACAGCGAGGAGGCGCGCATTATAGGGAGCAAAAAATCGGCGTCAACACTTTACCGCAAAAAAATTGAAATATTTTTTCCGTCACCATGTCTCGGCACTCCTGTCACTACAATAGAGCCATGAATAGACTAGTACTTGGCATTGAATCTTCTTGCGACGAGACCGGCATCGCGCTCTACCACACCGAACGCGGACTGCTTGCGCACACCCTGCATTCGCAGATCGCGCTACATAATGAATATGGCGGCGTAGTCCCCGAGCTCGCCTCGCGCGACCATGTGCGCCAGGCATTGCCGCTACTGCGCGCCGCGCTACAGCTAGCCAACTGCACGTTGCGCGATGTGGATGCGATCGCCTACACCCAAGGTCCCGGCTTGTCTGGCGCCCTACTGGTCGGCGCCAGTGTCGCCAACGCACTTGCCTATACGCTGGATGTGCCCACCTTGGGCGTCCACCATCTGGAGGGACACCTGCTCTCTCCGCTCCTTTCCGAACCCGCACCGCAATTCCCTTTCGTCGCGCTACTGGTCTCGGGCGGCCACACCCAACTGATGCGAGTCGACGGAGTCGGACGCTACACCCTGCTGGGCGAATCTCTGGACGATGCAGCAGGAGAGGCTTTCGACAAAAGTGCCAAGCTATTGGGACTAGCCTATCCCGGCGGCGCCTTGCTCTCTAAATTGGCGCAGCACGGTACAGCGGGCCGCTTCAAATTCCCGCGCCCCATGCTGCACAGCGGTGATCTGGATTTCAGCTTCAGCGGCCTGAAGACTGCGGTGCTGCAAGCCGTCAAACAACATCCCGATGACGCGCAGACGCGCGCAGACATCGCCCACGCCGCACAAGAAGCCATCGTGGATGTGCTGACCAGCAAAGCCATCTCGGCATTGGGGCAGACTGGGCTCGACCGATTGGTGGTCGCCGGCGGGGTCGGCGCCAACCGCCTTTTACGGGAACGCCTGAACTCAGCCATCACCCGCCGTGGCGGGCAAGTGTTCTATCCAGATTTGGAGTTTTGCACCGACAACGGCGCGATGATCGCCTTTGCCGGCGCAATGCGTTTACAAAGGCAAGAGGGCGCGCGCGACTATCGCTTCGACGTCAAGCCCCGCTGGGACTTGCAAGAACTGAATTACACCGACTGAGTTTCACCCTTCTTCTTGCTACCGATCTTGCTTTCCTTGCCGGCCATCAGGTTCTGGATGTTCTTCTTGTGACGCCAGATCAACAGCATGGACATCACCCCGACGGCGATCACCAGCTCAGGACTCAGATGCACGCCATGACGCGTGATCGCCATCGCCAACACCGGTGCCGCTACAGCAGCCACCAACGCCGCCAGCGATGAGTAACGGAATACCACTGCGACCAACAACCAAGTGGCCAGCACCGCCAACCCCAGCCAGCCGCTGATGGCCAACAAAACCCCCAACGCCGTCGCAACGCCTTTCCCGCCCTTGAACTTGAGGAATACCGGGAACAGATGCCCAACGAACACCGCCAGCGAAACCAGCGCAACCAGCCACAAACCCTGCCTGTCATGCGGTGCGAATTGGATCGCCAGGAACACCGCCAGCCAGCCCTTGGATGCATCGCCCAGCAGCGTCAACGCGGCGGCGGCCTTCTTACCGCTACGCAGCACATTGGTCGCCCCGGGATTGCCGGAACCATAAGTGCGCGGATCGGCCAAGCCGAACGCCCTGCTCATCAGCACGGCAAAGGAGACGGAGCCCAACAGATAGGCGCATAAAACAAAGATCAAGGTGGTCATCTGGAATGCCTTAAAATGCGGAGCGCGGATTCTACTCGAATGCGCAAGCGTCACCAAACAACCACGAATACCCTATGGACATCATCTTCCTGCGCGAACTCAAGGTCGAGACGCTGATCGGCATCTATGAAAGAGAGAGGCGCGTACCGCAGACCTTGCAGATCGACCTGGACATCGCGCTCCCCAACAGTCGCGCCTGCCAGAGTGACGACATCAACGATGCGCTGGATTACGCCCAAGTCGCTCAACATCTGCAAAAAGTGCTGAGCGAAGGCCACTTTTCCTTGCTGGAAGCCCTGGCCGAGCATATAGCACAGATCATCCTCAAAGACTTCAACGCCCCTTGGGTGCGCGTCAGTGTCGCCAAACTACATGCGATCCGTGGTTGCCGCCAGGTTGGCATCAGCCTCGAACGAGGACAGTAGAAAAACCATATTGACCAAATGGCTTTTGAGTGCCACCATCCCGCCCGCTTGTACAGCATCGATCTATACCAAAAAAGAGGCGAGGATGGACCTGCAAAAAATTTGGCTCACTTGGGCATGCGTTGCGATTTGCCATCCGGCATATGCAACAGACCTGTTCACCACGAAATATAATTCGTATATCAGCGTAAGCGGTGGACGCTCCTCAGCTCCTGGCACATGTACTTATTTAATCACAGCTGGCGCGAATTGCTCTGAAAAGGGGACGGTTGTCAGGCTCGGATATGGATATCAATTGAATCGCTATCTAGGCTTTGAAATCAGTCATGGAGATTTTGGCACCGCAAGCGAGAAAGGCACTCTCCCGTCCACCCCGGCAGGCGTACCCGGGAGCGGCCCCATCCCCTACAGATGGGAATGGACCGCTATCGGCTGGGAAGTTGCCGCCACCGCCACCCTGCACTTGGGCGAATCTTTATCCCTGACCGGTAAAATCGGTGTGTTCCGTGCAGATGTCGGCTCTGAAATCATCGTCACAACGAGCACCAACGAGATCTGGCACTCCGTCAGCCGCACCACCAACAACAATACCAGCCGGGGATTAGGGATCAGATACGATTTCAACCGGGATTTTGCACTCCGATTGCAGTATGAGAACTTTGGCGAACTCGGCTCAAGCTCAAAAAGCAAGACCGCCGCGACATACTGCGGCATTTTGCTGAAATTCTGACCTCACGAACCATTTGCCCATCCAACTGTTTTTATGGATAATGCCCGCCCTTGCAGGTATCCGCGCGTACCAAAGCCGCGCCAACTTTTAGTCAGGAACATAAAATGAAAGCAGACCTCCATCCCGCTTATGCAGACGTCGAAGTGACTTGCAGCTGCGGCAACAAGTTCACCACTCGCTCCACTATTGGCAAGCCCGCTCTGCACATCGAAGTGTGCTCCGAGTGCCACCCGTTCTACACCGGCACCCAGAAGATTGTGGACACCGCTGGCCGTATCGAGAAGTTCCGCAGCAAATACAGCATGGGCAAAAAAGCCGCCTGATGCGGATGCCGCTGTACCCAAAGATCGAAAGGCAGCTCGCGCTGCCTTTTTTTCTTTGCGGGGATGGCGGATGCGCACGACTCCAGCAAGTGGTGCGCTATCCTTCTGACACACCTGACGCCTGACCAACGAACTGCATGTACGACTACCTCACCAGGATGAAAGAGCCGGAGATCACGCCACTCAAGGCGGGGCTGCTGCTACTGCTATGCATCACCTGGGTACTCACCGGACTGGTCGGCCACGACCCTTGGAAACCCGACGAGCTGTATGGCTTCGGCGTCGTACTGCACATGGTCAACAATGGCGACTGGCTGATTCCCACCCTGTCGGGTACGCCTTGGCTGGAGAAGCCCCCGCTGTATTACTGGACGGCTGCGATTTTCGCGCAGGTCTTCTCCGGCTGGCTGCCTCTGCATGACGGTGCGCGTCTTGCAACCGGCTTTTACACTGCACTCACGCTGCTGTTCATTGGCCTGACCGGCCGCGAACTGTTCGGCAACAACCGCGGTTGGCCCACAGCCATCATCCTCATCGGCTGCTTGGGCATGCTGGTACGCGGTCACGAGATTCTCACCGACAACGCCCTGCTCACCGGCTGCGCCATGATGCTCTACGGCTACGCCCTGAGCCAACGCCGGCCTCGCTTGGCTGCAGCGTTCCTCGGCTGCGGATTGTTCATCGGTTTCATGAGCAAAGGCTTCATCGCCCCCGTGCTGTTCGGTACGACCGGCATCGCATTGCTGGTTTTCCCGGCATGGCGCTCTCGCAGCTTCCTGTCCACGCTGCTGATTGCCAGCATCTTGGCACTCCCGCTGATGTCACTGTGGCCCTATCTGCTCTACCAGCAAGCCCCGGCGTTGTTCCATGAATGGATATGGGATCGCAACCTCGGACGCTGGTTCGGATTCGCCGGCAGCGGCCACTATCCCGATGCTCTCTATTACTTCAAAGCCCTGCCCTGGCTCGCCTGGCCCGCCGCCCCCTTGGCTGCCTGGGCCGTTTGGGAAGCACGCAAACGCATCTGGCATGAACGTGCTTTCCAGTTGTTGCTCACCAGCTTCCTCGTGATGCTGATAGCCCTCAGCTTCGTGCCGGACATCAACGACCAGAACGGCATGCCCATGTTGCTGCCCATCGCGCTGCTCGCCACCGCCTCGCTCGCCAGCTTGCGACGCGGCGCGGCCAATGCGCTGGACTGGTTCGGCATCATGACCTTCGCGCTGTTCGCGCTCTTCATGTGGTGGGGTTGGACCGGCCTGCTGCTCGGCTATCACGCCAAGATCGTGGTGTGGCTGCGCGACTACCAGCCTGGCTATGAAGCCAGGCTGGAAACCATCCCGCTCCTCATCGCGCTTATCGTCACCGTGGTCTGGATCCTGATGGTCTGGCGCGTCGGCCGCTCGGTGCGCCGCTCGCTCATCAACTGGGCCAGCGGCATCACCCTGCTGTGGATATTGACCATGACGCTGTGGTTGCCCTGGCTGGATGTAGGCAAGAGCTATCGCTACATGATCGACGACCTCAGCCGCAATCTTCCCGGCAACCAGAACTGCATCGGAGGGCTGCATATCGGCCAGAGCGAACAGGCTATGCTGGAATACTTCGGCCACATCCAGCTCGACTACAGCCCGCGCAAATGCGACCTGCTGCTGGTACAAGGCGGTGCCGTGGCACAGCCCATCGAAGACGAGATCGGCTGGGAAAAACTCTGGGAAGGCGGACGCCAGGGTAACGCCAACGAACGTTTCCGTCTGTATCGCCGCCTGCAACCGATACGCTGATCGTCAGCGCCCGGTCGTCACCTCGAGGACACGCACATCATCCAGCGGCTCTTCGCCGCGCGCCAGGCGCAAGAAGCGCGGGAACGTGCCGGTCTTGTGGATCGCCCAGTCACCCTGCGCGATCTGCGTCACCTGCGACAAACGCTCACGCAGGCCCGCCCATTCCGGTGCACTCACCAGCAACACATAACGCCCCTGCAGCGGCAACTGTTCCGGCTCGTCCGCGGAGATTACCGGAACCGGCAGATACAACCCCAATTCGCGCGAGACGATATCCATGCGATACGCCACCACCGGCAACGCCTCCCGCCCGGCCAGCAGTTGACTCACGTTGTATGGCACGCTCACGCGCATGAAGGTCTGCGCGCTGCTCAACACCAGGAAGGCATACAGCGCAAGGATGCCCGACAACGGCCACAACACCAGCCATTGTGTGCGCCACGGCATGCGTACCGCCATGGCATAGACCAATGTCGCCCCCAGCAGCAGCGCCACCACGACCAGCAACATCACATTTCCCACACGCACGCTCAACCCCAGCGCCAACACCCACACCAGCAGCGCGAACGTCGCTTGCGCGCTCAACAGCCCACGCCACGGCTGCGCCATCCGCTCGGCCAGATAGGCGCCGCACAGGATGGCAGCGAACGGAAACAGGATCACCGTGTAATGGTCGAGCTGGAAGCTGGTTGCACTGAACAAGACAAAGGTCACGAAGAATGCGCCACACAAAAACACGAAGCCCGCATTCTCCTGGCGCGAACGGCGCATGAAACCCCGCAAGCGCGCCGCCAGCGCCGCCACGAACAACGCCACCCACGGCAGGAACGCCCACAGGAACACCAGCACGAAATACAAGGGATGGCCGTTGGTGTTCTTGATCGGCCCGGTATTGAAAAAGCGCCCGAACTGGCTATCCCACAGGAAGAACCTGATGCCGGAGACGTGCGTCTGGCCGAACACCACCTTCTCCGGATGCGCATCGAATTGCAGATACAGCGCCACCAGCTCCGGCGCCGTGAACAGCACCGACCAACCCAGCGCCAGCCACCACTTAACATTCCACAACTTGTGCCACTCGCCGCGGTACGCCCACAACAACACCAGACCGCTGGTGATGGTGATCAGCGTGAACACCCCCTTGGTCATCACCGCGCACGCACTGAATAGCGCGCCAAGCAACAAATACTTCAAACGCGCCTGCGCGTCATAACGCAACCAGTAATAACACGCCCCCATGATGAAACCGGTCAGATACGTCTCCGCCTTCACCTCGATGGAAGAATCCATCAAATGATATGCCGACACATACACCAGTACCGACAGCCAAGCCGCCTCGCGCGTATAGAACAGCCGCGCCAGACGATAAGTGAAATACCCTCCGACGAGATGGAACAAGAAGCCCGGCAAGATATAGGAGAACGCACTAATACCGAACAACCGGAACGACAACGCCGTCAACCAGAACGGCATATGCGGCTTGTCCAGCCAGTCCTTGCCGTCCAGCATCAGGTTGGACCAATCGTTGCTCAATGCGATGTGCTGCGACAGCGCTGCATAGGTCACCGAGTCTCCACCATTGATGATAGGAGAAACCATCGCGGCAGCGTTGATGAGCAGCGCGAAGAGGGCAAGGGATTTGATCTGGGTCAGGGTCATGGAGCGTGATGATAGTTGAAAGCAAAACCGCCGGGGGTTACCCGACGGCTTTATAGGCGTCGTTACTCCTGACTCCCGCTCCGCAAGCGATTCCTTACAGCACGAGAACCGCAGAACACAACCACAGGAAACGGCAAACGATCAGATACTGCACATAGAAGACTTGATAGTGACTTCCGTCACGAACTTCCCGTCATTGCCATAATATTTGTATTGCATTTCAACACCCTTCGACAGGAAGTTGCTATACGTCTCTGGCGTTGTACAGGCTTTCTGAACCAATCCATTCTCAATCAACGCTTTTTTCAAGCTATCTCCATCCAGCGTAGAAGAGTGGTAATTCACCAATGTGTAGTGGTAAGCGAGTGCGTTATTGATGCCGATGGTCGTATCGAGCTGGGTCTCACCATCGACCATCATTGGCAATGTTCGGTTTATCTCGGACGCGATCTTTGCCAATTCTGCATTGCTGTAATAAGCCGCCGACCGATAAGAAGCATTGCCGGCCGAAACCGCCTGTGCCTTCTTTACGTAATCGAAATAAGCAGGGATGGCGATCGCCGCCAATATCCCAATTCCAAACACGCCCAATATTATTACCACAGCCCAAAACGACCATCGCTTCTGGACTCGGTTAAAGTGCTCGACGCTCTCCCATTTGTTATTTTCCCAAGCCCACTCGCGCCCCTTGAACCCCAACACGATCGCCATCACAAAGCCCACATAAGGGATCAACGCCAACAACCCTATCCAGGTCTTGTTCCCGATCGCCCAAATCCAATTCAACAGGAACGCGCCCCACGACCATCCCTTAACGCCATCAGGGATCGCCCCGGCAACCACCCCATTCTGCTGCGCTCCACAATGGGGACATGCGACAGCCGTTTCATGGATTTCCTTGCCACACCCCCTGCAAAACACCATAGCCATTCACATCTCCCTTGTTCGTGAATTATCCGTTCTCATTCGCCTCATCGAGGACGAGCGAAAACTACCCCCACAACGTGCAAGAGGCAATCAGAAATTTGGCCTATATATTTTTGAAGGGCGGGACTAGCACGCCGGGGAGTTACTTGAGTGCCAACACATCCTGCATGTCATACATCCCCGCCTGATTGGCCTTGAGGAAGCGCGCCGCACGCAGGGCACCGATGGCGAAGGTGGCGCGGCTGCTGGCCTTGTGGGTGATCTCGATGCGTTCGCCGATGCCGGCGTAGAGCACGGTGTGGTCGCCGACGATGTCCCCGCCGCGCACGGTGGCGAAGCCGATGGTGGAGGGATCGCGTTCGCCGGTGACGCCTTCGCGGCCATACACGGCACACTTATCGAGATCACGCCCCAAGGTGCGCGCGACGACCTCGCCCATGCCGAGCGCGGTGCCGGACGGTGCATCGACCTTGTGGCGGTGGTGCGCCTCGATGATCTCGATGTCATAGCCTTCGCTCAGCACGCGCGAGGCGGTCTCCAGCAGTTTGAACACGAGGTTCACGCCCACGCTCATGTTGGGCGCGAACACGATGCCGATGTCCTGTGCGGCGGCGCCGAGTGCAGCTTTCTGCTGCGCATTGAGGCCGGTGGTGCCGATGACCATGCCGACGCCGAGTTTGCGGCAGATGTCGAGATGCATCATGGTGCCTTCGGGGCGTGTGAAGTCGATCAGCGCATCGGCACCTTTGAGGGCGCCCGCCACGTCATCGGTGATCTTGACGCCTGCGGCGACGGTGTTGCCGATGAACGGACTGCCCGCGTGTTCCAGCGCAGCGTGCAACTGCAGGTCATCGGCCTGCGCCACACAGTCCAGCAACACTTTGCCCATACGGCCGCCGCAACCGGCGATAGCGACTTTAATCTTCATTCACGTTCTCCTGGAGAGGCACCGGCGGCGGCAACAGCGGCGTCGCATCGTCGATACGCCTCAGTTGTCCTTGCTCGAAATAGAGGGTGAGCCGCTGATCGATCTCGTTCTTGCCGTTTTCGTCCAACCGGTAGAGATAATCCCAGCGCCCGGCGTGATAGACATCGGTGATGAGCGGCGCACCGAGGATGGCCTTCACCTGCGCCTCGCTCATGCCGAGTTGCAAACGCGCACGCATATCCTGGGTGACGAGGTTGCCCTGGCGGATCTCGATCTTGTGTGGAACGAAGGTGGGCAGGTAGGTCGTGAAGTTGCTGCAAGCGGCGAGCAACAAGGTCAGCGGCAATAGCAGGATACGCATCGGATCGGATTCGGTCGGCTTTTCGGAACGGGCTGCATGATACCGCAAGTCCCGCCCTCGCCCCAGCCCTCGACGACGGCTATCCGGCCGCGCCGGCCAGCATCTCGGCGGCGTGTTTGCGCGTGGTCTCGGTCAGGGTGGAGCCGCCCAACATGCGGGCGATCTCCTCGACGCGCTGCTCGCCGAGCAACGGCCGGATGCTGCTCAAGGTCTTGCCGCCATGGCTTTCCTTGCTGACCTGCCATTGCTGGTCGGCCTGCGCCGCCACCTGCGGCAGATGGGTGACGCATAGCACCTGATGACGACTGCCGAGACGCTTGAGCAGCCCCCCCACGATCTCCGCCACGCGCCCGCCGATACCGCTGTCCACTTCATCGAAGATCAGCGTCGGCACGCTCGCCGCATGGCTGGCCGCGACCTGGATGGCCAGGCTGATACGCGACAGTTCGCCGCCGGAAGCGACCTTGGCCAGGCCGCGCAAAGGCGTGCCGAGGTTGGCCGCCACCTGGAACTCGATGTTCTCCAGCCCGTGTACATTGCCTTCCGCCAGCGGCAGCAACGCCACTTCGAAACGCCCGCCCTGCATCGCCAGTGCCTGCATCGCAGTCGTGATCTCGTCGGACATGGTGCGCGCCGCCTTGGCACGCGCGGCACTGAGTCGTTGCGCCATCGACTGATAGGCCTTGCGCGCCGCCGCATCCTGTTGCGCCAGCGCGTCCAGGTCGGCATCGCCACCCAGCTCATCCAGACGCGCCACGATCCTGGCCAATGCCTGCGGCAGTTCTTCCGGTGGCACGCGATATTTGCGCGCCGCCTCCACCACATCGGCCATGCGCTGCTCCTGCTCGCGCAACAACTGCGGGTCGGCATCCAGGCGCTGCTGATAATGGCGCAGCGCGTACACCGCCTCCTGCAATTCGTTCTGCGCACTCTCCAGCATGGTCAGCGTGTCTTGCAGGCTGGCGTCGTACTCCAGCCCGCTGCGCAGGCGTGCGGTCAGTGCATTGAGTTGCGCCAGACAAGCAGTATCCGCCTCCGACAACACCTCCACGCCGAACTGTGCCGTCTCCAGCAGACCGGCGGCATGCGACAGGCGCGCATGCTCGACCTGCAAGCTCTCCCATTCGGCGGCATTGAAATTCAGCGTCTCCAGTTCGCGCCGCTGGAATGCCAGCAGTTCGCGCTCGGCAGCCACCGCCTCGGCATTCTGCGCCAGTTGCTGATGGCGGCGATGCACGGCCTGCCACTGCTTGAAGGCCGCGGCCACTTCCTGGGTGAGTGCACCCAGGCCGGCATGGCTGTCCAGCAATGCGCGCTGCGCCTCGGCGCGCAGCAGCGACTGATGCGCATGCTGACCATGGATGTCCAGCAGATGTTCGCCCGCTTCGCGCAGTTGTTGCAGCGTGGCACTGCGCCCGTTGATGAAGCCACGCGAGCGGCCGCCGGCATCCAGGCTGCGCCGCAACAGGCACACGCCTTCGTCGCCATCCAGTTCCTGTTCCGCCAGCCAGGTTTGCAAAGCGGGCAGGGCAGCGATGTCGAACTCCGCGCTGATGTCGGCCTTGTCGCAGCCGGCGCGCACCATGCTCGCATCGGCGCGTTCGCCCAGCACCAGCGACAGGGCATCGATGAGGATGGATTTACCGGCACCGGTCTCGCCGGTAAGTGCGGTGAAACCCGCAGCGAAATCCAGTTCGAGCGTGTCAACGATGACGAAATCGCGGATGGCGAGGAACTTCAGCATGGGGTTCTTAGAGCGTCTGCGTCCACAGCAGCTTCTCGCGCAGCGTGTGGTAGTAGCTGTGCCCTTCCGGGTGCAGCAGCAACACCGGCTCGTGATAGCGGGACACGATGACCTTGTCGTGCAGTTGCAGATCGACGTGAGTGTGGCTGTCGTAGCGCACATGGATGTCGCCGTTGCGATGCATCAGCAGTTCCAGCACGGAATCGCCCTTCACCACCAGCGGCCGGTTGCTTAGCGAGTGCGGGCACACCGGCACCAGTTCCAGCACATCCAGCGCGGGATGCAGGATGGGGCCGCCGGACGACAAGGCATACGCCGTGGAACCGGTGGGGGTGGAGATGATGAGGCCGTCGGCGCGCTGGTTGTACAGATACTCGCCATCGATGCGCACTTCGAATTCGACCATGCTGCTGACGTTGCTGCGATGCACCACCACCTCGTTGAAGGCGAGGCCGTGGAAGATCTCGCGCTTGTCGCGCACCACGGCCGCCTGCAACAGCAGGCGCTTCTCTTCAACGTAGTGACCTTTCAGCATGGCCGCCACGGTCTTCTTCATGGTTTCGATAGACAGGTCGGTGAGGAAACCGATACGCCCCTGGTTGACCCCGATCAGCGGGATGCGGTGCGGAGCCAGGGTACGCGCGATGTTGAGCAACGTGCCATCGCCGCCAAGCACCACCGCCAAGTCGACCTGAGTCCCCATCTCTTCCAGTTTCAGCGCCGGGAAGGCGGCCTGCTGGGCGTTCTCCGCCGTCAGGCTGTCGATCACCACCGCATAGCCCTGCCCGGCGAGGAACTCGGCCAAGGACAACACGGGAAGCGCGATCTCCGGCGTCTTGTATTTGCCGATGATGGCGATAGTCTGGAAGGCGGGTTTCATGGTGCGCGATTAAACCATATCGGGCGGCACATGAACATGCGCCCCGCCGGCGCGCCCCTGCTAAAATGCCGGCATGCTCAACGACCGCGCGCAAGTCCTGCTCAAGACCCTGGTGGAACGCTATATCAGCGACGGACAGCCCGTCGGGTCGCGCGCCTTGCAGCAATATTCCGGGCTGGAGGTCAGCCCCGCCACCATCCGCAACGTGATGGCCGATCTGGAGGAGATGGGACTGGTCGCCAGTCCGCACACTTCGGCCGGGCGAGTGCCCACCGCCAGCGGCTATCGCATGTTCATCGACAAGCTGATGGTGGTACAGCCGCTGTCCGAAGCGCGCGTGTTGCAGCTGGAGCACCAGTTGCAGCCCAGCAACCAGTCGCGCCTGCTCAACCAGGCCTCCAACCTGCTCTCGGAACTGACCCGCTTCGCCGGGGTGGTGGCCACCCCGAAGCGCGGCACGCCCAAGGTGCGCCAGATCGAATTCCTGCGCCTGTCGGAAAAACGCGTGCTGCTGATCATCGTCATGCCGGACGGCGAGGTGGAGAACCGCGTGCTGCTCACCCATCGCGACTACAGCCAGGCCGAACTGACCGAGGCCGGCAATTTCCTCAGCCAGCACTATGCCGACCTCGCCTTCGGCGACATCCAGCGCCGCATGCAGCGCGAACTGCAACAGTTGCAAGACGACATGAGCGCATTGATGAATGCGGCGATGGCTGCCAGCGACGAAGTCATCGCGCAACGCAATGAAGATTACGTGATCAGCGGCGAACGCAACCTGCTGCATGTGAACGACCTGTCCACCAACATGGAGCAGCTGCGCCAGCTGTTCAACGTATTCGAACAAAAGACCGACCTGCTGCAACTGCTGGACGCCGGCCGCCGCGCGCAGGGCGTACACATCTTCATCGGCCACGAATCGGGGCTGGCCGGACTGAACGAGTGCAGCATCGTCAGCGCACCCTACACCGCCGACGGCCAGATCATCGGCACGCTGGCCGTGGTCGGCCCCAAACGCATGAACTATGAACGCGTGGTGCCCATCGTGGACATCACCGCCCGACTCCTGAGCAATGCGCTCTCACAAGCCTGAACCATGACCTATCACACCGAACCTGCATACACCCACGGCACGCCGGCACGCACCGGCATCCTGCTCATCAACCTCGGCACCCCGGACGCCCCCACCCCCTCGGCGGTGCGCCGCTACCTGAAGGAATTCCTCGGCGACCCGCGCGTGGTGGAGATACCGCGCCTGGTGTGGTGGTTCATCCTCAACGGCATCATCCTCAATGTGCGTCCACGCAAATCGGCCGCCAAATACGCCTCCATCTGGACCGCGCAAGGCTCGCCACTGCGCCTGTACACCGAACGCCAGACCGCCGGTCTGCGCGCGGCACTGGCGCAATCGATGTCCGCGCCGCCGCTGGTGGAATACGCCATGCGCTATGGCAACCCCTCCATCCCGTCCGTGCTGCAACGCATGAAGGCGCAGAACTGCCAGCGCATCCTGGTGGTTCCGCTCTACCCGCAATACGCCGCCAGTACCACCGCCACCGCCACCGACATGGTGTATGCCGAGCTACAGCGCATGCGCAATACGCCGGCACTGCGCACCGTGCGCAACTTCCATGACCATCCCGGCTACATCGGCGCGCTGGCCAACAGCGTGCAGGAATACTGGGCGCAGCATGGCCGCCCGGAGAAACTGTTGATGAGTTTCCACGGCCTGCCGCGCTACACCCTGGAGAAAGGCGATCCTTACCATTGCGAATGCCAGAAGACCGGCCGTCTGCTGGCCGAGGCACTGGGACTGACGGCGGACCAATATGCCATCAGCTTCCAGTCGCGTTTCGGTCGCCAGGAATGGCTGCAACCCTACACCAGCGCCACGCTGGAGAACTGGGGCGCCGAACGCATCAAACGCGTCGACGTGGTGTGCCCCGGCTTCGTCGCCGATTGCCTGGAAACACTCGAAGAGATCGCCATGGAAGGCAAGGAGACGTTCCAGCATGCGGGCGGTGGCGAGTATCACTACATCCCCTGCCTGAACGAACGCACCGACTGGATCGAGGCGCTGGGAGAACTGGTGACGCGGAATCTGGCCGGTTGGCCGCAGGAGAGTGCGGTGAGCGAACTGGAGAGTTCGCGTCGCCGCGCCGAGGCACAAGGCGCCCCGCGCTGAACCTCAGACCGGGGTGATCTGCTCCGCTTCGAGCTGGATCATGTGGCGCTGGATCACGTTGGAGGCGCCGCGGCTCAGATCGACGAATGCCATGCCGACGCGATGCAGCTGCTCGCCGCTGCGCGTCTCGGTGCTCTTCCAGGTCCCGCACACGCGCAGCTTGAACGGCACCCGTCCGATGCCCGGGAAGTCGATGCTGCACCCTTCCAGCACCGCGCCCTGCGCGAACAGCTCGGGCAAGGCACCACGACAGGTCAGCCCGATGCCGCCTGCGCTCATGTCGTGCAAGGGATATTCCAGCATCTGATCCGAGCCCGCCTCGACCGGGATCTTGCAGATCAAGGCGTTGGCACCCTGCGGCGTCGGCAACCGGAAATATTCGCGACGCTGGATGCGCTCGATCATCGCCGGCACATGCATGGCGAAAGCCAAGCCATCCGCCATCGACACCAGTTGCAGGTGCGAAGAGTGCCAGCGCACCTTGACCTCGGACTGGGTCTCGAACGACACGCGCTTGCTGTCCACGATCTTCTGGTTGATGGCCTCGTCCTTGCTCACGTCGATGCACACGTATTTGCGGTCGCCACTCACATACAACACCGAGGTGATCAGCCCTACCCCCTCCTGGGTCTGCAGGTTGACCAATACGCGATGCTTTGCCAGGTCGTTCAGGACATGGACGATCTCCACGTGGTTATGGATGGCGAAAGGGGATGCGTGTTCCGTGTGTGTCATGACAGCTTGTTCCGATAGGTGATACCCATACCTGCGCAAGGTTACCCGAGACGCAGCAAATTGCCCAGATGGGCTGCGACCGCCTGCACGCCCTGCGCCGGCGGTAACGGCGGACGCGCGGCCGCCCACAGCGCGTGCAGGCTGGCAGCCGCGCCGGCGGTCGCCAGCGTCTCCGGCAGCACTTGCTGCACCACGCCATGGCGCGCGGCCCACGCCACCAGCCAGCGCGTCTCCGGCCAATCGGCACGCGGCAGATAAAGGATGGGCACGCCGCCGCACACCGCCTCGACGAAAGTGCCATACCCGGGCTTGGTGAGCACCGCATCGCAGGAAGCCAGCACATCGCGGAACGGCATCCCCAATGATTCCAGCGCCACCACGTCGGCACGTTGCACCGCCCACGCCTCAGGCACCAGCCAGCGCACGCCGGCCAGCATCGGCCAGCTTTCCATGGGCAAGCGATGGGCGATGCCGCCCATCGCCACCAGCACCAGCCGCTCCCCTGGCGCGGCCGCGCAAGCACCTCGCAAGCGTGCCCGCTGCGGTGTGCCGAGCTGCACCACACTCTCGACCTCGCGCCCATTGCGCAGATCGTTCATCGGCATAGCGGGCTGCAACTTGAGGAAGTCGCGCGCACTGCCGTAAGCCGCCAGCATCTGCGCATGGATCGCGGCGCTTGCCTCATCCTGCGGCGCATAGTAGCGATAGATGTCGGCCCAGTTCAGGCTGCACATGGCCACCGCCGGCACCCCCGCCGCGTGCGCCGCGGCCAGCGACAGATAGGGCACGTTGGCCAGCAGCAAGTCAGGCTGCAAGGCACGCATGGCCTGCGCGGCCTGCGCCACCTGGTGCGCCCAGTCGGCATGGAACGCGCGATAAGCCTGCAGACTGCGCGCCACATCGACGCGCAGTGCATCCAGCATGTGCATGCCGAAGTCGTGCGCCACTGCCTGATAGGCGAAAGCACAGGTGATGCGCTGACGCAGATAGGCCTCCGGCACCGCACTGCGCACGGTGATGCGCAATGCCGGCTGCAACTGTGCCAGCCGGTTCAGCACCGGCGCCGTCTGTGCCGCATGGCCGTAGCCATGCGCCGAGATGTCGACCAGCAGATGCTTCAAGGCGCAGACCGTCGGTACAACTTGAAATTGTTGCGGCCACTCGCCTTGGCTTCGTACATGGCGTCGTCGGCGGCGCGGATCAGCGTCTCGTCATCGCCGCCGTCATCGGGATAGATCGCCGCACCGATACTGAAGGTGACGATGCGCTCGATCTCGCCCAGTTGATGCGGACGCGACATGGCCTCCATGATCTTGTGCGCGATGGCGACCACATCCTGTTCCGAGGCAAGTCCCTCCAGCAGGATGAGGAATTCGTCGCCACCCTGGCGACAGATGGTATCGGAAGCACGCACGCATTCGCGCAGACGGTCGGCTACCGATTGCAGCAGCCTATCCCCTGCTACATGACCGAGGGTGTCGTTGATCTCCTTGAACTTGTCCAGATCGAGGAACATCAGGCCGACCTTGTTGCGGTTGCGCTCGGCGAGCAACAGGGCACGGCGCAAACGGTCACCGAACAGCGTGCGGTTGGGCAGCTTGGTCAGCGAATCGTGATGCGCCAGGAATTCGATGCGCTTCTCCGCTTCCTTGCGTTTGGTGATGTCAGAGAAGGACGAGATGTAGTTGATCACTTCGCCGCGCGTATTCTTGACGGCGGCGATGGACAGCCACTCCGGATAGATCTCGCCGCTCTTGCGGCGATTCCAGATCTCGCCCGACCACTTGCCGGTGTGCTCGATGCTCTCCCACATCAGTGCATAGAACTCCGGTGTCTGCTTGCCGGAGCTGAGGAACTTCGGGTTCTTGCCAACCACCTCGTCGTGTTTGTACTGGGTGATATGTTCGAAGGCCGGGTTCACCGTGAGGATCTTGCGCTGGCCATCGGTGATAAGGATGGCCTCACCGCTGTTCTCGAACATCTTGGCGAACAGTTGCAAGCGCGCCGTGGCATCCTCCAGTTTGCCGACCAGCGCATTGAAACTGTTCGCCATCTCGCCGATATCAGGATTGGCCGCATCGACATCGGCACGGCGCGACAGGTCCATGTCGCGCTCGATGGCGCTCATCGCGCTCTGCAGATGGCGCACCGGGCGCGTGATGTTGCGTACGATCACGATGCGCACGAACCAGGTGATGAGCATGAGCAACAACAGTTGCACCACCAGATGACCGACCCACAGACGATCCTTGATGTCTTCCAGCTGCACCTCTTCGGTGGACAGGTCGATCACCACACTGGCCGCACCGTTGACACCGCCAGCAGGCGTGTGGTGGCAACTCAAGCAATTGGTGCCGCGAAAATCCTCGCTGGCGATGAAGGGCATCACCACGCGCAGTTGGCGACGGCCATCCTTGCCCTGCAAACGTTTGAACAAGGTCTTGCCGGTGGCCAGCACCTCGCGGTCCATCTCGTCCTGCGGCTGCTCCTCGGGCAGGCCGGGGCCGAACTGCTCGATCACCGCCGCGCCGCGCATGATGCGCACGCTAGACACGCCTTTCGAGCGCGACATCTTCTCCACGAACAGGCGGCGATATTGCGGATCGGATATCTGCCCGGTGAGCATCAGCATGTTCAGGCCGTTGATCAGGCCATCCGCCGTCTCCATCGCCCGCGTCTCGCCGGCGCGCTCGATCTGCAGCTCGAAGTTGTCGACGATCCACGAACTGAGCACGAAGAACAGCACCAGCAGCAGCCCCTGGATCAGGATGTGCAACTTCTCCTGCACGCCGATCGCGCGCCATACCCTACGCATAAGACGACTCCCCCCCAGTAGTCATACGACATCCGGTCACAGCCGGATGAAATGCTCGCGGTAATGCCTCATTTCTTCGATGGACTCATGGATGTCCGCGAGTGCTTCATGCTTGCCGTGCTTCTTCACGCCATCCATCACCGCCGGCTTCCAGCGCTTGGCCAGTTCTTTCAGCGTGCTCACATCCAGGTTGCGATAGTGGAAATACTCTTCCAGCTTGGGCATCCAGCGCGCCATGAAACGGCGATCCTGGCAGATGGAATTGCCGCACATCGGCGAGGTGCGCGTCGGCACATACTGCTTGAGGAACTCGATCATCTGCGCTTCCGCCGCCGCCTCGTCCAGCGTGGAAGCCTTGACGCGGTCGATCAGGCCGGATTTGCCATGCGTGGATTTGTTCCAGTTATCCATGCCGTCCAGCACGCTGTCCGCCTGATGCACGGCCAGTACCGGCGCCTCCGCCACCACGTTCAGGTCACCGTCGGTCACCACCATGGCGATCTCGATGATGCGATCCGTATCCGGAGCAAGCCCCGTCATCTCCATATCCACCCAGACGAGGTTGTTTTGGTTTTGTGCCATAATCCACCGCAGTTATATATTGTTGAAAACGCGGCGATTGTCGCACACCCAGCCGCCTCCATCCATGACCGCACAAGATTTTTCCGCCCTCTTCGTCTCTTTACTGCTCACCAATCTCGTCATCAAGGCCTGGCTGGTCTGGCGCCAGCTCGACCATGTGGCCGCCCATCGCGCCGAAGTGCCGCTGGCCTTCCGCGAACAGATCGGCATCGCCGCCCATCACAAGGCCGCCGACTACACCGCCGCGCAAATGCGACTCGGCCTGGTCGGCGCCGCGTTCGAGGCACTGTTGCTGTTCGGCTTCACCCTGGGTGGCGGCATCCAGTGGCTGTACGACCTGCTCGCCCCGCTGACGGATAGCCCCCTGCTGCAAGGCCCATTGCTCATCGTCAGCACCCTGCTGCTGCAATCGCTGCTGGAGCTGCCGCTCGACCTCTTCCGTACCTTCAACCTGGAAGCACGCTTCGGCTTCAACAAGACCACGCCGCAACTCTACCTCGCCGACACCTTCAAACAATTGCTGCTCGGCGCCGTACTCGGCCTGCCGCTGCTGTTCGCCGTGCTGTGGCTGATGCAGGGGATGGGCGAGGATTGGTGGCTGTATGTCTGGCTGGTGTGGATGGCCTTCGTGCTGTTCCTGCAATTCATCTATCCCAGCTTCATCGCACCGCTGTTCAACAAATTCGAACCGCTCGCCAACGAAGAACAGAAACAGCGCATCGAAGCCCTGCTCGCCCGCTGCGGTTTCTCCGCCAGCGGCCTGTACGTGATGGACGGCAGCAAACGCAGCACGCACGGCAACGCCTACTTCACCGGCTTCGGCAAGACCAAACGCATCGTGTTCTTCGACACCCTGCTGCAACGCCTCAGCCCCGGCGAGATGGACGCGGTGCTCGCGCACGAACTGGGACATTTCAAACGCCGCCATGTGTTGCAACGCATCGTCCTTACCTTCGCGCTCAGCCTGGCCTTCCTGTGGGGATTGGCGCAACTGATGCAGGCCGCATGGTTCTATCAAGGATTGGGCGTGACCACAGCCAGCACGGCCAGCGCCTTGCTGCTGTTCTTCATGGCACTGCCGGTGTTCACCTTCTGCCTGCACCCGCTGAGCGCCGCCTGGTCGCGCAAACACGAATACCAGGCCGACGCCTATGCTGCCGCACAGACCGATGCCAAAGACTTGGTGAGCGCGCTGGTCAAGCTGTATCAGGACAACGCCAAGACGCTCACGCCCGACCCGGTGTATGCCGCTTTCTACGAGTCGCATCCGCCCGCATTGATGCGCATCGCCCACCTGCAACGACTTGGAGGTAAGCCATGAAAAAGACCCTGTTCCTGCTGATGTTCCTCGCCGCCAACGCACAAGCCACGCCGTTCAGCCACGGCGATGCGGCGCGCGGTGGGAAACTGTTCGCGCAATACGAATGCAGCAGCTGTCATGAAGCGCGCATGGGCGGCGACGGCAGCGCGATCTTCACCCGCGCCGACCGCACCGTGCGCACGGCGGACGACCTTATCGTGCAGATGGAACGCTGCTCCGGCGCCATCGGCAAGCAGCTCTCGGCACAGGAAAAGCAGGACCTCGCCGCTTGGCTGAACCAGACCTACTACCATCTCAAGTGAACATCAGCGGACGCGTCATCGCCGGACACGGCCGGCACTATCTGGTGGAAGCGCCGGATGGCGACAGCATCGAATGCGTGCCGCGCGGCAAGAAGAGCGAGATCGCCTGCGGCGACCGCGTGGAATTCCAGCTGACCGGCAACAAACAAGGCGTGATCGAACGCATCCTGCCGCGCAGCTCGCTGCTGTACCGCTCCGACGCCTTCAAGCAGAAACTCATCGCCGCCAACGTCACGCAACTGGTCATCGTCGTCGCCAGCGAACCCACCTTCAACGACGAACTGCTGGCACGCTGCCTGCTCGCCGGCCATGAACAAGACCTGCAACTGCTCATCGTGCTGAACAAAGCCGACCTGCCGCAGATAGAAGATGCCCGCGCACGCCTCGCCGTATATCGCCAACTCGGCTACCGCGTGCTCGAACTCAGCGCCATGCAAGACGTCGCCCCGCTACGCGACTGCCTGCACGGCCACACCAGCGTACTGGTCGGTCAATCCGGCATGGGAAAATCCACGCTCACCAACGCGCTCATCCCTGAAGCACAGGCCGCCACACGCGAGATATCCAACGCGCTCGACTCCGGCAAACACACCACCACCCACGCCACGCTCTACCACCTGGATACCGACAGCGACCTGATCGACTGCCCCGGCGTGCAACTGTTCGGCCTGCACCACCTCGACTTCGCCACACTGGAACGCAACTTCCCCGAATTCCTCCCCTACCTCGGCGAATGCCGCTTCGCCAATTGCAGCCACTCGCAC
Source organism: Pseudomonadota bacterium (assembly GCA_040754175.1). Classification (GTDB taxonomy): domain Bacteria; phylum Pseudomonadota; class Gammaproteobacteria; order Burkholderiales; family Gallionellaceae; genus Sideroxyarcus. Next base: position 21,359 of record JBFMFN010000020.1, read on the forward strand.
GAACCGGACTGCGCGATTCGCAAAGCGACGGACACAGGCAAGATAGACGCCAGACGCCTCGCCCTCTTCCACGCCATCGCAGGCAGATAGCGCTTGCCGCGCAACACCGCTCGGTTACAATCCGGCACAAGCTGCAACAACAATCAGTGCGTCACGCACACATCAAGCGGCCCCTTCCGAGAGGAAGTATGAGGAGAGTAAGAAACCAGCGCGCAAAGACGCGCGGACTGTTTTCAATACTTGCTTTTAAAGGGGAGCACCATGCAACGCTTGCAGCGCATCTACAAGCTGCACCACGTCATTTCTTCACACCGTTTTCCCGTTTCGCGAACTGTTCTGGAAAAAGAGCTCGAATGTTCACGCGCCACCGTCAAGCGCATCATCGAAGACATGAAGCTCTTTTTCGGCGCGCCGATTGAATACGACCGCGAACGCAACGGCTACCATTACGACACACAGGAAGGGCAAACCTTTGAACTGCCCGGCGTCTGGTTCAACGCCGCCGAACTGCACGCCCTGCTCGCCACCCAGCAGTTGCTCGAACAACTGCAACCCGGACTGCTCGACGCGCACCTCAAGCCGCTCAAAGCACATATCGAAAAACTGCTCGCCGCCGGACAACACGACGGCAGCGAGATCGCCAAGCGCGTGCGCATCCTGCGCATGGCCGGGCGTAACAACTCCAGCGCGCATTTCCAAACCGTGGCGGGGGCATTGTTGCAACGAAAGCGCATCGCCATCCGCTACCACGGTCGCGGCAACGACCAAGAATCGCAACGCGAAATCTCGCCGCAACGCCTCGCACACTATCGAGACAACTGGTATCTGGACGCTTGGTGCCACCAGAAGAACGGCCTGCGCAGCTTCGCCGTAGATAGGCTGCGCGAAGCCCATGCACTGAATAAGCGCGCCAAAGACATCGCCGAAAAAGTACTGGATGCCCACTTCGCCTCCAGCTACGGCATCTTCGGCGGCTCAGCCAAACACACCGCCATCCTGCGCTTCTCCCCCGAACGCGCCCGCTGGGTAGCCGAAGAAGAATGGCACCCGCAACAGCAAAGCCGGATGCTGGACGATGGTCGCTACGAACTGCGTCTCCCCTACTCCGACCCGCGCGAACTGGCGATGGATGCACTCAAGCACGGAGCAGAGGTGGAAGTGATGGAGCCTGAATCGTTGCGTGAGATGGTGAAGGAGCAATTGCGTGGGGCGTTGAAAAAATATGAGGACTAAAAGCTAAAGCTCAGGATTTGAGCTTGTGCCTATGGACAATACATCCCAAGGCCCACTTGGCGGCCCATAAACCAATCTCTCAGGAGAACGAAAATGGCTACGAAAGAGCAAAAAGAAAAAGCATGGAACAACGCCCAGACCATTCGCGGTAAGGACCCAGACCTCTACCGCAAAGATCCGTACGGCAACACCATGTACAAACACTCACATGGGAAGTCATCGGAAATGGGCTGGGATGTCGATCACATCAAACCCGTATCGCGAGGCGGCACCGATGCGACCCGAAATCTTCAAGCCCTGAATACCACAGTCAATCGCGGCAAGGGCGATACGCTGGTGAAGAAGAGCAGGCATTCGAAGTAAGAACCCATGAACGCTGTGAGCGAAAAACCGGATAGCCAATGTGTAGGTCAGTCATTGGCCCATGTGCGTCAGCTGCCTGATGGGCAATGGATCGAGCATTTCCTCGATGAGCACCTTCTGACCGTTGCCGAGATGGCGGCCGAATTCGCCTCCGTCTTCAATAGCCAGGATTGGGCGCATTTATCCGGTCTTTGGCATGACCTCGGCAAATTCCGCGAGAAGTTCCAGAAATACATCAAATCCGTCAGCGGCTACGATGCCGAAGCGCATATCGAAGGCGCCCCCGGTCGCGTCGATCATTCCACTGCCGGGGCGATCCATGCCATCGCAAAGCTCGGCCCACAAGGGCGGATCATCGCCTACCTGATCGCCGGTCATCATGCTGGGCTACCGGATTGGAACGGCGAAGCAAGTTCGCTATTCCAGAGACTGGAAGACGGCAAGGCGAAAGGCTATCTGCAAGAAGCATTGCTCGCCGGACCGGATGCCGCCCTGCTCGATCAGCCGCGTCCAACCTCACTTCCTCCGAACCCGGACACCGGTTCGTGGGCGCTGTGGATCAGGATGCTGTTTTCCTGCTTGGTGGATGCAGACTTCCTCGACACGGAAGCCTTCATGGACGAGCACAGGCAAGCATTGCGCGCCGGCCATCCCGCCCTGCCCGAATTACTGACCGCATTCGATGGGTACATGGCGGACAAGACTGCAATTGCAACGGATTCGCCAGTCAACCGCATCCGCTCCAAGGTACTGAGCCAATGCCGCGAAAAGGCTTCACAGCCCCCCGGCCTGTTCTCGCTCACCGTGCCCACCGGCGGCGGCAAGACGCTTTCCAGCATGGCATTCGCGCTAAACCACGCCGTGCATCACGGCAAGCAGCGCGTGATCTACGTCATCCCTTACACTAGCATCCTCGAACAGACGGCGGAAATATTCCGCAAGATTTTCGGCGACGAGAACGTCATCGAGCACCACAGCAACCTCGACCCGGACAAGGAAGATTCACGCTCGCGGCTTGCCACGGAAAACTGGGATGCGCCCATCATCGTCACTACCAACGTGCAGTTCTTCGAGTCGCTGTTCGCCGCCAAGACCAGCCGCTGCCGCAAGCTGCACAACATCGTGAACAGCGTGGTCGTGCTGGACGAGGCGCAATTGCTGCCGCCGGAGTTTCTCGCCCCTATTCTGCACGTCATGCAAGACCTGTCGCGCAACTACAAGGTGAGCTTCGTGCTTTCCACCGCGACGCAACCCGCCTTCTCGCCGCGCCCCAAATTTGTCGGCCTCAAGGATGTGCGCGAGCTGATGGACGACCCGGATGAACTGTATGCCGATTTGAAACGTGTCGAAGCCGAACTGCCGCAGGATTTCAACGCCCCGCGCACCTGGGAATCCATTGCCGAAGAGTTGCAGCAATACGATTCCGTGCTGTGCATCGTGAATTCCCGCACGGACTGCCGCACCCTGCACGCGCTGATGCCCAGAGACACCATCCACCTTTCCGCACTGATGTGCGGCCAGCATCGCAGCAAGGTGATCGCAGACATCAAGCAACAATTGAAAGACGGCATCCCCACCCGCGTCATCAGCACGCAATTGGTGGAAGCCGGGGTGGACATGGACTTTCCCGTCGTCTATCGCGCATTGGCCGGACTGGATGCCGTGGCGCAGGCCGCCGGGCGTTGCAACCGCGAGGGAAATTTACCGGGCATGGGCAAGGTCGTCGTATTCGTACCGCCGAAAGACCCTCCCCCCGGGCTGCTTCTTAAAGCAAAACAAAGCGGGCAGGAAATCATGCGTCTGACAAAAGGCGATCCGCTCACGCGCGACCGCTTCGAAGCCTACTTCCGCCATTACTATGCCAGTCTAAACAGTTTGGATACATTACCAATTGGAATTATCGAACTGCTGGACATGCACAACCGGGCTGAAGGACGTCGCGCCGAATTCAGCTTTCGCACCGCCGCCGAGAAATTTCGACTCATCAAGGAAGAAGGCCAGACCGCCGTCATCGTGCGTTATGGAGAAAGTGGAAAACTCATCGCAGCGCTGGAGGCCTGCCAGAACATGGAGCCGCGTGAGCGGCGCGGCATCCTGCGCCGCCTGCAACGCTACACGGTCAACATACGCGAGCAGGAGTGCAAAAAAATGATGAACAGCGGGGACATCAAGGAAATCTTCGAGGGGTGTTATGTCCAGCAGTCGGACACGCTTTATCACTCGCAGTTGGGACTGCTATTGAACAAGGATGTTGTATTTGAACCGGCGCAAGGCGTCGTTTGAACAAGGGGAGGAAATGAGAACTTACTGTCTTGAAGTCACCGGCGATTTCGCCTGCTTCACCCGCCCGGAGATGAAGGTCGAGCGGGTGAGCTATGACGTGATGACGCCGTCATCCGCTCGCGCGGTGTTCGAATCCATCCTGTGGAAGCCGGCCATCCGCTGGCATGTCGAGAAGATCGAGGTGCTGAATCCGATACGCTGGGTTTCCATCCGACGCAACGAAGTCGGCGCGGTTGTCTCGGTGCGCAACGCGCAGGAAGCCATGAACAAAGGCTCCGGCAACCTCGCGCTGAACATCGAGGACGAGCGCCAGCAGCGCGCCGGGCTCTTCCTGCGCGACGTGGCGTATCGCATCCATGCGCATTTCGAGCTGCTGCCCAATGCGGGCGAGAACAACACCCTGCCCAAGTTCCTGGACATGTTCGAGCGCCGCGCCAGCAAGGGGCAATGCATCAATCAGCCCTATCTCGGTTGCCGCGAGTTCGCCTGCGACTTCCGGCTGGTGGATACGGCACAACCGCAAGCCGCGCCCATCACGGAAACGCGCGACCTCGGCTGGATGCTCTACGACATGGACTACGCCAAGGCCGCCGACCCGCAGCCGCGCTTCTTCCGCGCGAAACTAGAAGGCGGCGTGCTGAACGTCCCGGCTTGGAACAGCGAGGAGGTGCGAGGATGATCCTGCAAGCACTCAACGAGTATTACCAGCGCAAGACCCGCATGCCGGACAGCGACCTTGCGCCGCCTGGCTTCGAGCACAAGGCGATTCCATTCCTTATCGTGCTGTCGGCTGGAGGCGAATTCGTCGGCTTTGACGATACGCGCGAAGGCGAAGGGAAGAAGAAAGTCGCTAAAACATACCTTGTGCCCCGATCGGTCAAACGTGCGGTCAATATCCTGCCTAATCTGCTATGGGACAACTCCGGCTATGTGTTCGGCGTTGACAGCAAAGGCAAACCGGAGCGCGCCCGCGAACAGCATCTCGCGTTCGTCGAAGCAATCCACACCCGCTTCGCACAATGCGACGATGTTGGAATCCGCGCCGTGCTGGCATTCCTCGAACGCGGCGACTTCGCCAAGGTATTCGAGCACTCTTTGTGGGCGGAGATTCTGGATAGCGGCGCCAACCTGACTTTTCGTATAGAAGGCGATGCCATTCCTGTTTGCGAACGCGAGGCGGTAACAGAAGTCTTGTCCGCTGCCGATGAAGGAAGCTCTGGCGAACAGGCCCTGTGCTTAGTGACCGGAGAAATGGATGTCATCGAGCGATTGCATCCCTCAATCAAGGGGGTTTGGGGTGCTCAAAGTGCGGGAGCAAATCTCGTATCTTTCCAAAGGGATTCCGGCTATGACTCCTATGGAAAGGAGCAAGGCTTCAATGCACCGGTAGGCAAGCGTGCAGTCTTCGCCTACACCACGGCGCTCAATCACCTGTTGGCAAAAGACTCGAAACAGCGCCTTCAGGTGGGCGACGCATCCACCGTGTTCTGGTGCGCAACACCGGGACACAAGATGGAGAAACTGTTCCCCGGCCTGTTCGGCGAGCCGGACAAGGACAGCCCCGATGTGGACACTGATACGGTGAAAGATTTGTTGAATGCGCCGAATTCTGGTGTTGGGTTCTTCCAGGATGAAGGTACGCACTTCTATGTGCTGGGCCTCGCCCCCAACGCGGCCCGCGTCGCGGTGCGTTTCTGGCACGTAAAGACGGTGGGCGAACTGGCCGTCAATATCCGCAAGCATTTCGACGATCTGCGCATCGCCCATGCACCGCACGAGCCGGAAACGCTCTCGCTGTTCCGCCTGCTGGTGGCGACCGCCACACTGGGCAAGGCAGAAAACATTCCGCCCAATCTCGGCGGCGACGTGATGCGCAGCGTGATCGAAGAACTGCCCTACCCGCAAACCCTGCTCGCCGGAGCGATCCGTCGCATTCGCGCCGAGCAGTCCAAGAAAGATGAACGAACCGGGAAGCCTATTCCCAATGTCACTTACCCGCGCGCCGCCATCATCAAGGCGTGCATCAACCGTTACTCTGGAAAGGAGGAACTCAAGGTGTCACTGGACGAAAAAAATACGAATACCGCCTACCGGCTGGGCCGACTGTTTGCGGTGCTGGAGCGCATACAGGAACGCGCCAGCCCCAACCTCAACGCCACGATCCGCGACCGTTATTACGGTGCAGCATCGAGCACGCCCGTCACGGTCTTTTCGACACTTCTCAAGCTGAAGAACCACCACCTCGCCAAGCTGGATAAGTTCGAAGCGATCAAATATGAAAGGCTTCTCGGGCAAATCATGGACGGCCTCGCCGATTTCCCGGCACACCTCGACCTGCAAAGCCAGGGCCGCTTCGCCATCGGCTATTACCACCAGCGGCAAGCCTTTTTCACCAAATCATCCGAATCCACCAACAAGGGAGAGTAATCATCATGGCACTGAATAATCGTTACGACTTCGTTCTGCTGTTCGACGTGAAGGACGGCAACCCCAACGGCGACCCGGACGCGGGCAACCTGCCACGCGTGGATGCGGAAACCGGCAAGGGCCTGGTGACGGACGTCAGCCTCAAGCGCAAGGTGCGCAACTTCGTCGGAATGGTTAAAGCCGACAAGGATCGAAAGCCTTTGCCCGAATACGACATTTACATCCGAGAGAAAGCTATCCTCAACGATCAAAACGAGCGCGCTTATGTGGGTATCGGGAAGGCTGAACTGCTCAAGGGCGATGATAAAAAACGCAAGGGCGGCGACGCCGTTGGCGAAGCCCGCGACTGGATGTGCAAAAACTTCTTCGATGTACGCACCTTCGGGGCGGTGATGTCCATCGGCGTGAACTGCGGTCAAGTACGCGGCCCGGTGCAACTCACCTTCGCACGCTCCGTCGATCCCATCGTTGCACAGGAACACTCAATCACCCGCATGGCCGTAGCCACCAAAGCAGAAGCCGAAAAGCAGGATGGCGACAACCGCACCATGGGCCGCAAGTTCACCGTGCCCTACGGGCTCTACGTCGCCCACGGCTTCGTCTCCGCCCACCTTGCCAACCAGACCGGCTTCAGCGAGGAGGACCTCGAACTGCTCTGGCAATCACTCGCCAACATGTTCGAGCACGACCGCTCCGCCGCACGCGGCGAGATGGCGACGCGCGGGCTGTATGTGTTCAAGCACGAAAGCCAGTTGGGCAACGCCCCGGCGCACAGTCTGTTTGCCCGCATCCAGCCCCAGCTGAAAAACGAAGGCTCCGTCCCGCGTAGTTTTGAGGATTACCGCGTAAGTGTGGATGATGCGGCCCTGCCGCAAGGCGTCACGCTGCAAAAGATCGTCGGCTAAAACCTCACCGCCGCCCCGCCCAATACACTGGGCGGCGGCTTTGGTGAGCGATGGCGATGACTCTGATGGATGAGTCCTGAATTCGGAAAATCAATGTGTACGGGAATCGTTTGAAGTACAGCCTGGTTGTTCCTCTTTGCCCCGGGGTCCCGACTCCGGGTTGCGCGGCAGCAAGCTCAACGACGCGGCGCAGTTCTTGTGAAAATTCTCGGGCAGGCACTGCACCGCCATTCACTCGATACCAACGGACTGCGTCTTCGGCTTCGGCCCGCGCTTCCTCGTTGAACGAGATGCGCATCGTTCAACGCGCTTTTTCGATAATGGCGTCGAGGCGAGCAAACACCTCTTCGGCGGGTATCCAGACGGTCTTGCCAGCATCCATATCTGCCACACGGCGGGCGATCTCTTCATCCCATGCTTTGGCAATGGCTTCCGGCGTGTCTTCCGGCTCGCCTTCGAGGCTGACAATCAGACGGTGGATCAACTCGCCCCGCTCTTTTGGCGAGAGTTGCAGTGCCTTGTTTTCCAATTCTTCCAGCATGGCGCCCATGATGCCCTCCGTTGGCTTGATTGATGCGCGCAAATGATAGCACTGCCGCTATGAACGAGACAGACGACCCCATCATGCTTTCCGCGCTCCAGCACTGGAGCTATTGCCCGCGCCAGTGCGCCCTGATCCATCTGGAGCAGGCGTTCGATGAAAACGTGCACACCATGCGCGGCAATGCGGTGCATGAGCGGGTAGATACGGCTGGGTTCGAAACATTCGAGGGCGTGCGTAGCGAACGCGCGCTGCCGGTGTGGTCGGAAAAACTTGGGCTGATCGGCAAATGCGATGTGGTGGAATTCCATCCGGACGGGCGAATCTACCCGGTGGAATACAAGCACGGCAAGAAACGCCAGCAAGCACACGACGACCTGCAACTCGCCGCACAATCCATGTGTCTGGAAGAGATGTTCGGCAAGCCCGTCGAGAAGGGGGCGATCTATCACCACACTTCGCGGCGACGGCGCGAGGTGGACATCACCCCGGAGTTGCGTCGGCATGTAGAAGAGACCGTTGCCGCCATCCGCACCATGCTGGCTTCCGGCAAGCTGCCACCGCCAGTGAACGATGCGCGCTGCAAGGAGTGTTCGCTGAACGACATCTGCCAGCCCAAGGCAATGGCTCCCAACCCTGAACATGCTGCAATCGAACATAGTCTTTTCGAACCGGAGGATTGATGGCCCGCCAGATACTCAACACGCTTTACGTAATGACACCCCACGCCTACCTGCATCTGGAGAACGACACCCTGCGCGTGGATGTGGAGCGGGAGAAGAAAATTCAAGTGCCGCTGCATCACTTGGGCAGCGTGGTGTGCCTGGGCAATATCATGCTTTCCCCCGCCCTGATGCACCGCTGCGCGGATGACGGCATCGGCATCGTGCTGCTGGATGGCAATGGCCGCTTCAAGGCGCGACTGGAAGGCGCGGTCTCCGGCAACATCCTGCTGCGGCAGGCGCAGCATCGGCAAGCAGGCGATACAACTTTCGCATTGAATGCGGCGCGCTCCATGATCGCAGGAAAACTGCGCAATGCACGCCAAGTCCTGTTGCGCGGCGCGCGCGAAGCCGCAGACGAGTCCGATGCAAAAACGCTCACCGCCGCCGCCACCGCCCTGCGCGCATCCGTGCGCAACCTGCCGCTGGCAACAGACCTCGACAGCGTGCGCGGTATCGAAGGCGATGCCGCAAAGGTGTATTTCTCAGCGCTGAATGGCGTGATACGCCAAGATGCGCGGCAACACTTTGGCATGGATGGCCGCACGCGCCGCCCACCGTGCGACCGCATCAACGCCCTGCTCTCTTTCCTCTATTCCATGCTGATGAACGACTGCCGCTCCGCGCTGGAAGCCGTCGGCCTCGACCCGCAACTCGGCTTCCTGCACGCGGTTCGTCCCGGGCGCGCCGCGCTGGCGCTGGACTTGATGGAGGAATTCCGCGCAATCACGGCTGACCGGCTGGCACTCACCCTCATCAACCGTGGACAGATCAGCAAGGATGATTTCGTGGAACGCGAAGGCGGTGCAGTCTTTCTGGAAGGCGATGCACGCCGCACCGTCGTCATCGCCTACCAAGAACGCAAACAAGAAGAAGTCACCCATCCCCTGCTCGAAACAAAAATGCCTATCGGCCTGCTACCACAAATTCAGGCCCGCCTGCTGGCTCGCCACATACGCGGCGAATCCGAAATCTACCTTCCCTACCTTTCCCGCTAACATGCTCATCATCGTTGCCTACGACGTCTCCACCGAAACCAAAGAAGGCCGCCGCCGCTTGCGCCGTGTGGCAAAGGTTTGCGAAGCCATCGGCCAACGCGTACAAAACTCCGTATTCGAATGCCGCGTCAACCAGATGCAATACGAACAGCTCGAACGCGACCTGCTTGCCGAGATAAATGAAAAAGAAGATTGCTTGCGTTTATATCGGTTGACTGAACCGGTAGAATTGCACATCAAGGAGCACGGCCACTTCAAGGCAGTCGATTTTGAAGGGCCACTAGTTATCTAACATGCGCGAAGCCCAAGCTGCGGCGATAAACCGCCAGGTTCGCGAAACCACTAACACATTGTCTGAAATGGAATTTCCTTTATCGACAAATAGATTGTGCGACGCCTCGATGGCAACCTTATCGAGGTTCGCGCAAAGTTCGCGTAATAGTGTTGATAGTCATGGCACTACACGCGGACTGTTGCGCCCGCTCTCTCGAGTGGGCGAGGATTGAAAC
>JBFMFN010000020.1:31439-36990 GCA_040754175.1 Pseudomonadota bacterium
GTTGCGCCCGCTCTCTCGAGTGGGCGAGGATTGAAACTCGTCTCCTTTACTTGAGCTTGACGACGATATAAGTTGCGCCCGCTCTCTCGAGTGGGCGAGGATTGAAACTTCAAGCATCGCCAGGGCATCAAGTTCCGCGTCAGTTGCGCCCGCTCTCTCGAGTGGGCGAGGATTGAAACCACAATCCTCACCATCCTCTAGCCAGTGTCGCTTGTTGCGCCCGCTCTCTCGAGTGGGCGAGGATTGAAACGATATAGCATGGGTGGAAGAAGCCCAGACATTCAGTTGCGCCCGCTCTCTCGAGTGGGCGAGGATTGAAACCACCAGGCGGCGACTGCCACCGCGCCGATGATGGCGTTGCGCCCGCTCTCTCGAGTGGGCGAGGATTGAAACCGGTAGCGCCGCACCTCCACCCGCAGCGCCGCCAGTTGCGCCCGCTCTCTCGAGTGGGCGAGGATTGAAACTTCGCTGCTGCAATGTCGGCTTGGATGCCGCCATGTTGCGCCCGCTCTCTCGAGTGGGCGAGGATTGAAACTGTCTGCGGTGTTGTTTAGTTCGCTCACGATTCCACCGTTGCGCCCGCTCTCTCGAGTGGGCGAGGATTGAAACATGGGCAGCCTATCGGCGTGCCATTGTGGGCGGCGTTGCGCCCGCTCTCTCGAGTGGGCGAGGATTGAAACAGCCTCCGGCATACTCGGGTCAAGCGCGCCCACAGCGTTGCGCCCGCTCTCTCGAGTGGGCGAGGATTGAAACATATCAGAACCTCACCAGCAGGCGCTTGCCTGCGGTTGCGCCCGCTCTCTCGAGTGGGCGAGGATTGAAACTCGTCCATCAGGTCGCGCGCAGGTGTTGGGTTGTCGAAGGTTGCGCCCGCTCTCTCGAGTGGGCGAGGATTGAAACATTGCTCCTTGATTTTGGGTGTAGAAATTGGGGGTGTTGCGCCCGCTCTCTCGAGTGGGCGAGGATTGAAACGCTAATCCTCGGTCGAGTAAGTCGGCCATTGTTTGTTGCGCCCGCTCTCTCGAGTGGGCGAGGATTGAAACCATTGCGGTGGATGAGGTGAAGATGCGAGGCATGGTTGCGCCCGCTCTCTCGAGTGGGCGAGGATTGAAACATCGGCACTGTTGACCGTCAGTATGACGACTCTTTGTTGCGCCCGCTCTCTCGAGTGGGCGAGGATTGAAACTCATGCTCTACCCCTTGCCATGTATGCGAATGCAGCGTTGCGCCCGCTCTCTCGAGTGGGCGAGGATTGAAACTACTGTCTCAGTCTTGGGTTCGTAGCGGATCCATGGTTGCGCCCGCTCTCTCGAGTGGGCGAGGATTGAAACGAATTGTACGCAGACTACATCGAACCGTTCTGGGGTTGCGCTCGCTCTCTCGAGTGGGCGAGGATTGAAACCATTGCCCGGTCTTGTGTATCGCCGAGCAGTCCAGTTGCGCCCGCTCTCTCGAGTGGGCGAGGATTGAAACATGCTCGATATATAACCGCTTGCCATCCACGAAGCACGTTGCGCCCGCTCTCTCGAGTGGGCGAGGATTGAAACCCCATCATTTCCGCGTCATGCCTGCAGTCGCGGTGTTGCGCCCGCTCTCTCGAGTGGGCGAGGATTGAAACCATCCTCGACCTGCGCCGTATCGCTCTCATCAAAGTTGCGCCCGCTCTCTCGAGTGGGCGAGGATTGAAACACCTCGTATGGAACTCGGGTCTTAAGATCCTCGGTGCATTGCCCCCACAAAAATAAACGCAGCCAATCAATGGCCGCGTTTATAGATCGGATACTGGGCAGTAGCGTCGAAACGCAGTCTGACCGACATCCAATTCCACTATAGGCAATAGGCCTCTAAGCTGCAAGCTCGCCCTAAACAGTCACCTGCGTAGCACAACGCTACCCCAGCAGATTCGCCCCGGTCAGCAGCAACATCATGAGCAACCAGAACACCAACGTACGCCAGACGAGGCCGATGGCGCTTTGCATGTGCTCGATGTCGATCTCGTCACCGCTGCCGAGTTCCGGGCGGTAAACGGGCTGGTCGTCCAGCACCAGCGTCTCACCGAGACGGATGCCGAGGGCGCCGGCGCCGCTGGCGAGCAGGATGCCTTGTTCCGGTTGCGGCCATTCGGCGGCTTGGGTGCGCCAGCAGTAGATGGTGTCCTCGAAGTTGCCGACGATGGCGAAGCTGGCGGCGGTGAGACGTAGCGGCAACCATTCGAGCAGGTGGGAGACCTTGCCGGCGAAGCCGCCGAAGGCGCCGTCCTCCGGCGCGCGCCAGCGGTCGGCGAGGAAAGTGGCGAGGCGGTACAGCACCGCACCGACCGGCCCCATGCCCAGCATCATGAAGATGACGAACCAGACCACCACACCGAACACGTGGCGATGCGAGGCGAGCAGCGCCTGTTCGATGGTGAGACGCGCGACTTCCTGCGGATTGAGTTCGTGGCAGGACTTGCCGGTCCATTCGCCGAGCAAACGGCGCGCTTGTTGCAGGTCGTTATCGGTGAGCGCTTCGTTGATATCGGTGAAATAGTGACTGAAGCGGCGGAAGCCCATGGTGAGGTAGAGCACCAGCACGCTGAAGGCCCAGGCGAACACCACATGCTTGGCGTACAGCAGGCAGTACACTCCCCACACCAGCAGCAAAGGGCCGCTGAGCGCCAGCAACCAGGCAAGGCGCCCGTGCGCATGCTCGCCGGCATCGAAGCGGTCGCGGAAGAACTGCACATAGTCGTCCACCCAGGTGAACAGGTATTTGCGCGAGGACAGCGGGTGCAACTGTTCCAGCAGCAGGGCGGCGATCAGGGAAAGCAGGCTCATGTTCTCGGCAAGTCGTCCAAGGATGGGCCAGAAGATACCACAGCGGCCGAGGACAGACGATTCCCTGATTACCCCCGCAAAGAAGCCTCGAAAACCGTAGCGAGCGATTCAATGGTAAGGCGCACGGCGCGGAGACAACAAGGTTGCGGCAACGACTTACCTTCAGGTTAGTCGTTGCCAAACCGGAATGTACGAAAAGTACATGAGGATTTCGAAAACGCCGTTTCGGTGCAGGCTCATGCGCCAAGCGCGTGACGCCGAAGCCAACACCGCGTAACGCAGCCATTGAATCGCGCAGTAGGTTTGCGAGGCTTCTCAGGCGATCATGCCGGCGGCGACGGTGTTGTTGCTCGCCTCGTCGATGACGATGAAGCTGCCGGTGGCGCGGTCGCTCTCGTAATCATCGAACACCAGGGGCTGCTGTACCTTGATCGCCACGCGTGCGATGTCGTTCATGTTCAGCCTGTCGACCTCGTGCGGGTCTAGCGTGTTCACATCGACACGATAGAACAGGCGCGAGAACATGCACTTGGCCGAGCGCGTGGTGTGCTTGACCAGGTATTTTCGGCTCTTGTCCAGCGGCGACTCGGATAGCCAGCACAGCATGGCCTCGAATTCCTTCTCCACCTTAGGCGCCTGTGCACCGCGTTTGACGAACATGTCGCCGCGCGAGATGTCGATCTCGTCTTCCAGCGTGAGCTGCACCGATTGCGGCGCGAAAGCGGTCTGCAATTTCCCGTCCACGGTGACGATCTCCTTCACACGCGTGCTACGTCCGGAGGGCAGGATGGTGATCTCATCGCCGACCGACACCTCACCCGCTTCGATGCGCCCGGCAAAACCGCGATAGTCGTGATACTCCTGGGTCTGCGGACGGCACACCCACTGCACAGGGAAGCGGAAATCGCGCGTGTTCACATCGTGGTCGATGGACACACTCTCCAGCAACTCCAGCAAGGAGGGACCGATGTACCAATCCATGGCCGCGCTCTTGTCGACCACGTTATCGCCGTTCAAGGCGGAGAGCGGGATGCAATGCACGTCGTGCAATTCGAGCTGGGCGGCGAAGCGCTTGTATTCGCCGACGATCTCTTCGAAGCGCTGCTTGGAATAATCCACCATGTCCATCTTGTTCACTGCCAACACGACATGCGGCACATTCAGCAGGCTGGCCAGATAGGAGTGGCGCTTGGTCTGCGTGAGGATACCCTTGCGCGCATCGACCAGGATGATGGCGAGATTGGCCGTGGATGCCGCCGTCACCATGTTGCGCGTGTACTGCTCATGACCGGGCGTATCGCCGATGATGAACTTGCGCTTGGGCGTGGCGAAGTAGCGGTAGGCCACGTCGATGGTGATGCCCTGCTCGCGCTCGGCCTGCAGACCGTCGGTCAGCAGCGACAGGTCGACCGCGGTCATTCCGCGCTTCTCGCTGGTTCTGGAAATCGCCGAGAACTGGTCCTCGAAGATGGATTTCGAGTCGTGCAGCAGGCGGCCGATCAGTGTGCTCTTGCCGTCGTCCACGGAGCCGGCGGTGATGAAACGTAGCAGTTGTGTATTGGTGTTCATAATTCAATCCTCAATTTTTTCCGCCTCGTCATTCCGGCGCAGGCCGGAATGACGGCCTAGAAGTAGCCTTCCTTCTTGCGCAGCTCCATCGCCGCTTCCGAAGTCTGGTCGTCCAGGCGCGTTGCACCGCGTTCGGTGATACGCGTGGTCGCGGTCTCTTCGATGATCGCTTCCACCGTATTCGCAGTGGAGGCTACCGGCGCAGTACAGGTCATGTCCCCCACGGTGCGGAAACGCACCATCACCGTCTCCACCACTTCGCCTGGCTTCGGTTGCACCAGATGTGACACCGGTACCAACTGGCCGTTGCGGCGGATGATCTCGCGTTCATGCGCGTAGTAGATGCTGGGGATATGCAGCTGCTCGCGCGCGATGTATTGCCAGATGTCCATCTCGGTCCAGTTGCTGATGGGGAACACGCGGATGTTCTCGCCAGCATGCACGCGGGTGTTGTACAGATCCCACAGCTCGGGGCGCTGGTTCTTCGGGTCCCATTGGCCGAACTCGTCGCGAAAGGAGAAGATGCGTTCCTTGGCGCGCGCCTTCTCTTCGTCGCGGCGTGCACCGCCCAGGCAGGCATCGAACTCGAACTCGGCGATGGTCTCCAGCAATGTCACCGACTGGTAGGGATTGCGCGGCTTGCTCTCATCCTTGATCACGATGCTGCCGCGCTTGATGGAATCCTCCAGCGAACGCACGATGAGCCGTTCTCCCAGATCGGCCGCCAGCTTGTCGCGGCACTCGATCACCTCGGGGAAGTTGTGCTCGGTGTCGATGTGCACCAGCGGGAACGGGAACTTCGCCGGGCGGAACGCCTTCTCCGCCAGGCGCAACATCACGATGGAATCCTTGCCGCCGGAGAACAGCAACGCCGGATTCTTACACTCCGCCGCCACCTCGCGCATGATGTGGATGGATTCGCTCTCCAAGGCATCCAGGTGAGTGAAAGTGTGCTTAGTCATATTTGTGTTCTCTACCAGTTTCATGATCGGTTGCCCTTGACTGCTTGGTTACAGTTTTGTGTTACGCGTAATCATTGCTTTGGCTTCGACTAACGCCGTCTGCCTTGCAGCCGGCATAAGTCTTCGCCGAAACCCGGAAAACATGCGGGCTAGGCCCGCACCGGAATGCGGCTTACATGTAAGCCACATTCCTTGTTTTCCGGG
>JBFMFN010000021.1:0-46297 GCA_040754175.1 Pseudomonadota bacterium
CCACCGGCACCGCCGTCCGCGTCTCCGGCCTTTGCGCCGATGTCCGCTCCGGTCCCCGGAGCGGACGCGATCAGTCCGTCGGTCGCACCCGGCCCCGCCATGGAGCTGGATGCGATCCGCGTGCTTTATGCAAAGGGCGAGACCGTCGAGGCCGACAAGCGGCTGCATGCCTTCCACAACAGCCACCCCGACTGGCCGCTGCCCGACGACCTCCGCCGCCACCTGGACAGGACCCCGTGAGCGACGCACTCACCGCCCTCGCCGGACGCTGCCGGCACGAACAGGACATCAAGAAGAGCCGCTTCCTCGCCCTGGCCGCCCCGGTCGACTCGCCCGAGGAAGCGCTCGCCTTCGTGCAGGAAGTGGGCGACCCGGCGGCCACGCACAACTGCTGGGCCTACCGCATCGGCCAGGCCTACCGCTTCAACGACGACGGCGAGCCCGGCGGCACCGCGGGGCGTCCCATCCTGCAGGCGATCGAAGGCCAGGGCATCGACCATGCCGTGGTGGTGGTCACCCGCTGGTACGGCGGCATCAAGCTCGGCGCCGGCGGTCTGGCCCGCGCCTACGGCGGCACTGCCGCCGAGTGCCTGCGGCTGGCCGAGCGGGTGCCGATCGTGCCCAAGGCCACGCTGGCCCTGGACTGCGAATTTGCCGACCTCGCCCTGCTCAAGGCGCGGCTGGCGGAGCTGGAGGCCAGCGTGACCGACGAGCAGTTCCACGCCAGCGGCGCGCGACTGCAGTTGCAGTTGCCTGAAAGCCGGGTGGCCGAGGCGCAGGCGCGCATCGTCGACCTCACGCGGGGGCGCAGCGAGGGCAAGCGGCTGGATTGACGCGCAGTCGCGAACGCACGCCGGGCCGACCTGGGCACGCCATGCACCGCTCCATGCAAGGGCACACGCATTGAAACCCCGCCCGGCCACCCCACCTCAACCGGCTGATACCCCGCAAGCGACTCCCATGACCGACGACGCCGGCAAGCCCCGCTCCTCCCGTCGCCTGACCTCCCTTCGCTCCCTCTGGCCCTATCTGCGGCCACACCGGGCGCTGGCGATCGGCTGGCTGGTGTTCCTGGGGCTGTCCTCCGGCGCCTCGCTGGTGCTGCCGATGGCGTTCCGCCACATCATCGACCAGGGCTTCGGCACCTCCAGCCTGGCGGTGATCAACGAGACCTTCCTGGCGCTGTTCGGCGTGGCGCTGGTGCTGGCCGTCGCCACCGCGGGACGCTACTTCTGCATCACCCTCTTGAGCGAGCGCTCGCTCGCCTCGCTGCGCGATGCGCTGTACGCGCACGTGATCCGGCTGGACGTGGAGTTCTTCGAAAAGAGCCGCGTCGGCGAGCTCACCTCGCGCCTGAGCGCCGACACCGAAGTGGTGCAGGCGCTGGTCGGCTCCGGCGTGTCGGTCGCCCTGCGCAGCGCGGTGATGCTGGTCGGCGCGACCGTGGCGATGGTCTGGACCGCACCGGCACTGGCCGGCCTCACCGCACTGGTGATTCCCGCGGTGATGCTGCCGATCCTGGTATTCGGCCGTCGCGTGCAGAAGCTTTCGCGCGCCAGCCAGGACCGCCTCGCCGACGCCGCGGCGATCGCCAATGAAACCCTCAACGCCGCCACCGCGGTGAAGGCCTATGCCCGCGAAGGCATCGAGAGCAGCCGCTACGGCGAAGCCATCCGGCTGGCGCTGGCCACGGCGCGGCGCCGCATCGGCATGCGCGCGCTGCTCACCATGTCGGTGATCGTGCTGGTGTTCGGCGCGATCACCCTGGTGCTGTGGGCCGGTGCCCGCCACGTGCTCGCCGGCACGCTGGACGCCGGCGTGCTCGGCCAGTTCGTGCTGTACGCGGTGTTCGCCGCCGGCTCGGTGGCGGGTCTTTCCGAGGTATGGGGCGACGTGCTGCGCGCGGCCGGCGCGATGGAGCGCATCGGCGAGCTGATGGCCGAGACGCCGCAGGTCACCGCCCCGGCGCAGCCCCTGGCCCTGCCCTCGCCCGCACGCGGCGCCCTCCACTTCGAACACGTGCGCTTCCACTACCCGACCCGCCCGAATACCGCCGCGCTGGAAGACTTCAGCCTGGTGGTGAACCCGGGCGAGACGGTCGCCCTGGTCGGCCCCTCGGGCGCCGGCAAGAGCACGGTGTTCGGGCTGCTGCTGCGCTTCTACGACCCGCAGTCGGGCCGCATCACCTTCGACGGCGTGGACCTGCGCGCGCTGACCCTGCCGGAGCTGCGCGGCGCCATCGCGCTGGTGCCGCAGGAGACGGTGATCTTCAGCGGCACGGCAGCCGACAACATCCGCTTCGGCCGGCAGGACGCCAGCGACGACGAGGTGATCGAGGCAGCCCGCGCCGCCGAGGCGCACGAGTTCATCAGCGCACTGGACGACGGCTACCGGGCCGAGATGGGCGAGCGCGGCGTGCGCCTGTCCGGCGGCCAGCGCCAGCGCGTGGCGATCGCCCGCGCGATCCTGCGCGACGCCCCCCTGCTGCTGCTCGACGAGGCCACCTCGGCGCTCGACGCGCAGTCCGAGGCGGCGATCCAGCAGGCGCTGGAGCGGCTGGAGAAAGGCCGCACCACCCTGGTCATCGCGCACCGCCTGGCCACCGTGCAGCGCGCCGACCGCATCGTGGTGATGGACGGCGGCCGCATCGTGGCCCAGGGCACGCACGAGAGCCTGCTGGCCGAGGGCGGGCTCTACGCCGAACTGGCCAGGCTGCAGTTCGTCGCCTGAGGCACGGCATGCGAAGGCGGGCACGGACGGGTTAACCTCGTCCGCTGTCCCACCGGCCCATCCGCCATGTCCATCGTCCTCACCCCGTTCGCCCGCGCGCGCCTGTTTCCCCGCGAATCGCGCCGCAACACCATCCAGGACTGCAGCGCCGAAGCCTTCGAACGCCGCCTCAACGACGAGGCCCCGCTGAAGGTGCTGGAAGGCTACGCGCCGTTCTGCCGCCTGCACGTGCACCGCAACTGGACCTCCACGCGCTGCATGGCGGTACCGATCACCGACGCCAACCGCCACCTGCTGCGCTCGGCCTACGAGGCCCGCACGAAGCAGGAACTGCCGGTGCTGGTGCGCTGGTTCGAGGGCGTCGAACCGCCGGTCGCCAACTACCTGCTGCCGATCCTCTACAGCCGCGAGCAGCTGGCGAAGGAAGGCGAACCGATCGACGCCGACTGGGGCGTGGTCGGCTGCCTCTACACGATGGAGCCGGAGGAGATCCCGATGGTGCCGATCACCATGCTGCGCAACGCGCTCGGCGTGGAAGAAGGCGGCTCCGGCGTACCGCTGGACCGCGAGGCCTACCGGCGCGCGGCGGCGTTCTGGGATGCGCACGCGAACTGGCGCGGCTGAGCGAGGACCGCGGTTCGACCTGCGCCCGGGTCAAGCCAGATCATCCGCCCGTTCCCGCTTCGCCCGCTGTTTGTTCGCGTAGAGCTCCGCGTCGGCATGGCGCAGCAGGGTCCCCGCATGCCAGCTGTGTTCGGGCGCTACCGCCAGGCCCACACCGATGGTGGGGTGCCCCTGCCCCGTGGCCGCCGCGGTCGCCACATGCCCAACCAGCCGGGCGGCCAGCTCACTGGCCTGGTCATGGGACGTCCCGGGCAGGATCGCGAGGAACTCGTCCCCACCCAGGCGCCCTAGGTGATCGCCTTCGCGCAGCGATTCGCGCATGCGCCGGGTGACCCATACCAGGGCTTCGTCACCGGCGGCATGTCCCCAGGTGTCGTTGATTTGCTTGAAGTCGTTGAGGTCGATCATGAAGATCGCGAGCGGCTGCTGATCGTCCCGGTGCACATCGAGCTCCGCCGACAACAGGGCGAGGATGCGTCGCCGGTTCGGCAGTCCGGTCAGCGCATCTTCGGTGGCTTCGGCAAGCACCTCGCGATGTGTCTGCTCCCAATAGGTCGCCATCGCGTTGAACTGCTCGGCCAGCGTGCTCAACTCGTCCCTGCCCCGGACATGCAGCCGCGCCGACATGTCACCGGCCGCGAAGCGCCTGGCCGAACTGCCGAGTTCGCGGATGGGACGCAGGATCGAGCGGAGCACCACGCTGACCATGAGGGCAGCAAGCGCGACAGTCGCCACCCAGCCGATCACCAGCCAGCGCAGCTGACGGTGCCGCATGGCCGCGGCGCGCTCGTAACGCGCCTTGACCGCAGCCGCCAGGTGCCTGCGTGCACCGCGCACCTCCAGGACCGCCTCGTGCAGCTCCTTTCTGGACAGTGCCGCGGCAGCGCTGTCGTCTCCGCCCGAAGCCCGGGTCACCTGCTCGATCAATCGCTGCACCGAGGGGCGGGCCTGGGTCCAGGCCTGTTGCGCGGCAGTAAGCCGGTCCATCGGCACGTCAGACCCGCTGGCCGCCATCTCCACCGTGGCGAAGCTGCGATCGATGTTCTGGGTGAGCGAGGCGAAATCGGGAACCGATTCGTGCGACTGCGCCTCGAGTTCGTCCACCATCGCGCGTTCGAGCAGTTGCTCGAGCGTGGTGAGCGGCAACAGTGCATGCAGCGATTCCTCCACCGAATCGCGAAAGGCAATCTCCTGACGGTTCAGCACGGCCATGCTGACCAGGCTGAGGGTCGCCAGCGGCACCAGCAACAGGACGATGATCAGGCCGATCCGCCGCCCCACCGTAAACCGCCGCAACGTGCGTTCCATCAACATCTCTGTCCTCCGTCTGTCCGCCTCACCAGCCACCCGTCACATGCATCCGGATATCAGGCAAACGGGGGTTGCACGTTCGCGGCTTACTCACCAAAAGCAGTGGACCGGACGGGTATCGGCGCGGGGCCACTTCGACTGGAGTACCGCAGCCAAGAAAACCGGGCAATTGCGTACGGATATCTGTCCAGGACCCGCCTCGAACGCATAAAAGAAAACCCCGCGCCAGGCGCGGGGTTTTCCACAACAGGGTAATTCGTCGATCGAACAATCAGGCAGTAGCGAGCTCGACACCCGAAGCCTGGGCGCCCTTCGGGCCCTGGGTGACTTCGAACTTCACGCGCTGGCCTTCCTGCAGGCTGCGAAAGCCCTTGGCGTTGATTGCAGAAAAGTGGACGAAAACGTCCTCCCCACCGTCCTCGGGCGCGATGAAACCGAAACCCTTGGCGTCGTTGAACCACTTGACCGTACCGAAACGCATTGCGGCAACCTCTGAAGCTTAAGGATGGATGCACCAAGGTCTCGCGCTGAACCCCTTATTCCCCTTGGTCCGCCGCCCCTGGCACCCCCGAAGTATCAGCATGTTTGTGGGTCGAGCGCAATATCCTGAACAGGCATCCGGCCAACGTCCCCCGACCGCCCTCAGGCACCCAGCATCGCGCCGAGGATTTTCGGCACTTCGGCGGTGGCCGCCGCCAGGTGGGCGAAGATCTCCTCGATGCTGATCTCCTCCTCGTCGCCGCAGCCGGCGGCGAAATTGGCCACCAGCGCGAGGCAGGCGTATTCCAGCTCCAGCTCGCGGGCCAGCGCGGCTTCGGGCATGCCGGTCATGCCGACCAGGTCGCAGCCGTCGCGCTTCATGCGGGCGATCTCGGCGCGGGTTTCCAGCCGCGGCCCCTGCGTGGCGCCGTAGCAGCCGCCGTCGATCGCCGGCACGCCGGCCCGCGCCGCCGCGGCGAGCAGGTCGCGCCGCAGCGACGCGGTGTAGGGCTCGCTGAAGTCGATGTGCTTCACCTCGGCCCCTTCCACGTCGCAGAAGCTGGTGAACCGGCCATGGGTGTAGTCGATGATCTGGTCCGGCACCACGATCACCCGCGGCCCCATGTCGTCGCGGATGCCGCCGACGGCGTTGACGCCGACCACCCGGCGCGCGCCGAGCTGGTGCAGCGCCCACAGGTTGGCGCGGTAGTTCACCCGGTGCGGCGGCAGGCTGTGGCTCTCGCCATGGCGGGCCAGGAAGGCCAGCCGCCTGCCGGCGAAATCGCCGGTCACCACGTCGCCCGAGGCCGGGCCGAATGGGGTTTCCACCGATTGCCGACGGGTGTTTTCCAGGCCCGGGAAGTTGTACAGGCCACTGCCGCCGATGACGGCCAGATCGATGCTCACGATGTCGTTTCCGGTTCGATGGATCAGGAAGCGCGCTCAACCAGCGCGATGAAATTCTGCAGATGGCGGGCCAGCGCCTCGCGCGTGCGCTCGTCGACCAGCTTGCCCTCGGCGATCTTGGTGTGCGCCTGGAACACCAGCACCTCGCCCTGCGGCTCGGCGATGGCGCCGGCACGGCGCAGCACCAGCCGCAGCGCGTCCTGCGCCCGCACGGTGCCGGTGATGCCGGGGCTGGCGCCGATGATGCACACGCGCTTGCCGGCGAGCGGCGCGGCCTCGCGCGCGATGCCCTTGCGCGAGGCCCAGTCGATCGCGTTCTTCAGCACACCGGTGATGCCGCCGTTGTATTCGGGCGAGGCCAGCAACAACCCGTCGGCGGCGGCAATCGCATCCTTCAGGGCGACCACTTCGGCCGGATCGCCCTGTTCCTCGACATCCTGGTCGAACAACGGCAGGCCGTGCAGGTCGTGGATCGCCAGCGTGTGGCCGGATGGCAGCAGCTCGGCCGCGGCGTGCAGCAAGGCGGTATTGAACGAGGCCCGGCGCAGGCTGCCGGAAATGCCGAGGAGCTTCATGGCGCATCCCTCCCGTGTGTGGTGGACCCGATCAGTCCTCGCGCAGGGCGTAGATGCCCGGCAGGTTGCGGCCCTGTTCGTAGTAGTCCATGCCGTAGCCGAACACATAGCGGTCCGGCAATTCGAAGCCGTTGAAATCCGAGGCGATGCCCTCGACCAGCCGGTCGTGCTGCTTGGTGCACAGGCTGGCGATCAGCACGCGGCGCGCGCCACGGCGCAGGCAGTCGTCGCGCACCGCCTTGAGCGTGTGGCCCTCGTCGAGGATGTCGTCGACCAGCAGCACGGTGCGCCCTTCCATCGCCGCCTGCGGCTCGCGCAGCCAGCGCAGGTCGTGGCCGGTGGTGTCGCCGCGGTAGCGGGTGGCGTGCACGTAGTCGAATTCCAGGTCGGTGCGGATCGCCAGCGCGAGGTGGCCGGCGAACATCAGCGCGCCGTTCATCACGGTGAGGAACAGCGCCCGCTCACCCTCCAGCACCGCATCGATCTCGCCGCCCATGCGGGCGACTGCGGCGTCGATGGCGGCACGGTCGACCAGCAGGTCGGATTTCTTCAGGGCATCGGCGAGCGGCGGCAGGGTCATGCAGGGGTTCCTTCGGCGTCCAGCGCCGTGATGCGCGCGATGAAGCGGTCGCGCTGCGGGTTGTCGGTGAGCGAATCCCAGCTGGCGCCGATCGCGCCGCGCAGGGCCGCGAGGCGATGGGCGGGACCCGGCGCGCGGCCGGCCACGGCGGCGATCGCCTCGTCCACCACGTCGGGGAAACAGGCCAGCACGAGGTCGCAGCCGGCATCGAGGTGCGCGTGCACGCGCCCGGCCACGCCGCCGGCGGCACCGGCCGCGGCCATCGAGATGTCGTCGCTGATCACCGCGCCGTCGAAGCCGAGCCGTCCACGCAGCATGTCGCCGATCCACACCGGCGAGAAGCCGGCCGGACGCTCGTCGACCGCCGGATAGATCACGTGCGCCATCATCACCGCCTCGACACGCGACTCAAGGCACTGCGCGAACGGCACCAGGTCGGCCTGCTCGATGGCGGCCAGCGGGCGCGGGTCGATCGCCTGCGCCTTGTGCGTGTCGGCGGCCACCGAACCGTGCCCCGGAAAATGCTTGAGCACGGCGGCCATCCCGGCCAGGTGCATGCCGCGCACGTAGGCCTGGCCCAGCTCGGCGGCCACCGCCGGATCGGCGTGGAAGGCACGCAGGCCGATCGCCGCGTTGCCGCGGGCCAGGTCCACCACCGGGGCGAAGCTGAAATCCACACCCATGGCGCGCAGTTCGCTGGCCATCACCCAGGCGTGCTCCTCGGCCAGCCGGATGGCATCGACCGGATCGCGGTCGTACGCCGCTCCAACCTTCGCCAGCGCCGGCAGCCGGGTGAAGCCGTCGCGGAAGCGCTGCACCGGGCCGCCCTCCTGGTCGACCGCGATCAGCATGTCCTCGCCACCGACCTCGCGGATCGACTCGACCAGCGCTCCCAGTTGTTCACGCGAGGCAAAGTTGCGGGAGAACAGCAGCACGCCGGACACACCGGGCGCGACCAGCCAGTCGCGTTCGCGCGGCTCCAAGGCGAGCCCGGCCAGACCGATCATCAGCATGCGGGGGGTTCTCCGTCGAGGGCGTCGCGTTCGTCGGGCGTCCAGCGCACGTAAGGGTACGCAATGAGGTTGACGTTGTAGTAGCGCGCCAGCGTGCTGACCTCGCGACCGAGCCAGTCCGGCCGCGGGAACGGTGCATCCACGGCGGGCAGCTCGACCTCGGCCACCAGCAGCCCGGCGTTGTCGCCCTCGAACTCGTCGATCTCGAACAGCACCCCGTCGACGGTCACGTAATGGCGCTGCTTGGCCAGCACGCCGTCGCACAGGGTGGCCAGCATGGCCTCGGCGTCGGCCACCGGCACCGCGTATTCGAACTCGGCGCGGGCGATGCCGAGCTGCGCCGACTTGATGTTGAGCCAGGCCCGGTCGCCGGCGATGCGCGCCCGCACCGACGACTTCGCGGTGCCGTCACGCAGGGCCTGCGCACCGACCAGATAGCCCTGGGCCATCCGCTCGGTGCGCTCGATGCGCGCGCGCCAGCCGTCGCCGGCGAGGAGGAATTTGCGTTCGATCTCCAGTCCCATGGCGACCGCCCTCAGCGCTCGAACAGCGCGATGGACTCGACGTGCGCGGTGTGCGGAAACATGTCCATCACACCGGCCGCGGCCAGCCGGAAGCCATGCTTCTCGACCAGGATGCCGGCATCGCGGGCCAGCGAGGCCGGATGGCAGGACACGTAGACGATACGCTTCGTCGCCTTGTGCGGCAGATACTCCAGCACCTTGTCCGCACCGGCGCGCGGCGGATCGAGCAGCAGCTTGTCCCACGGCTGGCGGGCCCACGCGGTGCCGCGCTGGTCCTCGAACAGGTTGGCCACGTGGAAGCTGGCGTTGGCCAGCCCGTTGCGCCTGGCGTTCTCCGCGGCGCGCTCGACCAGGCCGTGCTCGCCCTCCACGCCGGCCACCTCGGCGACCCGGCGGGCGATCGGCAGGGTGAAGTTGCCCAGGCCGCAGAACAGGTCCAGCACGCGGTCGGTCGGCTGCGGGTCGAGCAGTTCCAGCGCCCGCGCCATCATCTTCGCGTTCATGCCGGCATTGACCTGCACGAAGTCCAGCGGGCGGAACTCCAGCTCCACGTCCTGAACGCCCTCGCCCGCCGCGATGCGGAAGGCCAGCCGGTGATCGGCCGGCCACAGCGGATGCACGCTGCTGACGCCGCCCGGCTGCAGGTAGATGGCGAAACCATGCTGCTGGCCGAAGGCCACCAGGGCGGCGCGGTCGCGCTCGCTCAGCGGGTTCATGTGACGAAACACCAGCGCCATGCCGTCGTCGCCGGCAGCGAACTCCACCTGCGGGATGTCGCGCGCGGCCTCCAGCGAACCGATCAGCTCGGCCAGCAGGCCGATCCTGGGTCCCAGCGCCGGATGCACCACTTCGCAGTGGCTGATGTCGGCGACGAAGCGCGGGTTGCTCTCCTCGCGGAAGCCGACCAGCACGCGCTCCTTCTTCGGCACGTAGCGCACCGACAGCCGGCCCTTGCGGCGATAGCCCCAGGGGGCATCGGTGAGTGGTTCCAGCCAGCGTTTCGGCCCGACCTTGCCGATGCGCGCGAAGTTGTCGGCCAGCACCTGCTGCTTGGCATGGATCTGCGCCTCGGCGTCCATGTGCTGCAGCGAGCAGCCGCCGCAGGCGCCGAAATGGCGGCACTTCGGTTCGACGCGGTGTGGCGATGGCGCGATCACCTCCACCACCTCGGCCTCGTCGAAGTGACGATGGCGCTTGCGGATGCGCAGGCTGACCTGCTCGTCGACCAGCGCGCCGCTGACGAAGGTGGTCTTGCCCTCGATGCGGGCGACGCCGCGACCGTCGTGGCCGAGCGCGGTAATGGTGGCTTGGATCTCTTGCATGACGCTCCAAAACAGCACGCCCGGGTCGTGGAGGACCCGGGCGCGTCGATCGGGTGGACGGTGGCGCCGACGGCGCGCTTACTTGCGCTTCCAGGCGCCCGAAGCGTCCTGATAATACCAGCCGGCTGGCGCCCGCTCGATCCAGCCCCTGGCAAAGGTCGCCTGGATCTGCGACTGCCACTCCGGGTGGCCGTTGGCGTTGGCTACCTCGCGATAAAGCGCGGCGCGGTCGCGGTTCTCCTCTGCCACGACGGCATTGACCTGCGCCCGCTGGCTCAGCGGCACCTTGGAGGCATCACGCACGGCGACCATGCCATCGTGGGTGAAACCCACCGCGCCGCTGGCGAACAGCGCGCCCAGGGTGCTGTTGAAGCGGGCCTGCATGCGCTGGCGGATCGCGTCGGTGGTGGCGTTCTCGATGCGGATGTTCGGCACGTCGCCGGCATAGGCCGCCGGCACCAGCAGGTCCAGCAGCATCGCCGACGGTCGCACGGCCGGCTTGGCCGGTGGCGGCGTGGAGGACGATGGGGCGGGCGCCGGAGCCGCCTTGTCGAGCACGGTTCCGATGAACTGGTCGGCCGCCTTCTGCGCGGCGGCCTCGGGGAAGTAGACGTTGATGGTGACGCACCCCACCAAGGCGACCATCACCGTGGCCAGCAGTCCAATGAGTAGCTTCCGCATGATCAGCTCCGTGGGTGGGGAAAGGGGTCAGCGCACTTGCGGGCCACCGCTCGCGACGGCCGCCTTGAGGCGGCGTACCAGGGTGGGCCAGTCCACGTCGGACTCGTGGCCGATGACTTCGAGATGCGGCAGGCCGCTGCCCTCGACGATAGTGTAGCCGTCCGTGGTCGGCTCCAGCCCGCTCATGTGGCAGAGCGAGCCCTGCAGCCGGCAGTTCAGCCCGATGCGCTTGTAGCCGAAGGTCTTGAACAGCCGGAGCACGGCACCCTGCAGGCCCGCCGCCACGCCGCCGCCGCCGACCGAGGTGAGGTTGTTCACCGCGCGCTGGCTGATGCGGCCTCCCTGCGCGGCCAGCAGCTGCGCATCGAAGGCCACCGGCTGCCAGTTCACCAGGCGAAGGCCGCTGACGTGGCCATCGAGCGGGCCGGTGATGCTGCCGAAGTCGAACACGCTGGTGATCGCACCCAGATCGAGCTGGCGCAGAGCGATATCGCCTGCAAGCACCGGGTTGTCGCCGAACGGCTGCTGCAGCGACAGGCCGGTGACGTCGACGAAGCCGCCGAAAACGTTGACCGACAGCCCACCGTCCAGCGCGATGCGGTCGCCGCTGACAGAAAGTCCGGTGATCGCGCCGCCCAGTGTGCCCGGGAAGGCGGGCCAGCCCATCGCCTGACTGAAGGCCGTCATGTCGACGCCCGTGACGGCGAGCGAAGCGTCCAGCCGCTGCCCTTTGGCCGCTGCAGGCGACCACGACAACTGGCTCAACCGCACCTGGCCGCCCAACAGCCCCATGCTCAGCGGCTGCTGCAGGGCGAGTACACCGTCCTCGCTCTGCCACTTGGAGCGGGCAGGACCGTTGACCAGCTTGTAGATGCCGAGCGACTGCCAGCCAAGGTCGGTGGACTGGCGGCTGCCGTTGCGGCTCCAGTCCAACCCGCCCTTCAGGCCCTGCACGGCAAACCGGCCATCGCCATCGGCCAGGTCGAGGCCGTCGGTGTCGAAATCGAACGCGTGCAGGCCGTCCTGGCGCAGGTCCAGGGTCGCCTCCACATCGCCGCGGGTGGTCATGTCATGCAGCCCCATGGTGGCCAGCCACGCCTTGCCGTAACGCTCGTAGGCGGCAGGAAGGCCGAGTTCGAGACGGGAGAGGTTGAGTGACCGGAGCTCCCCTTTCGCGTCGAACGCCATGGCACCGTTGAGCACCAGGGCATCGGGATCGCCCACGCGCAGCCGGTCGATGGCCAGTGCGCCCGCGTCGGCCTCGGCGTCCATGGACAGTTGCACCGCGTGGGTGGGCAGCTTGGCGTAGATCGGTCCGAGCAACAGCTCGCCACCGCGCAGGGTGCTCTCCAGATTGATCCGCGCCGGCCCCTGGGTGGTATCGAGCGAGAAGCGGCCGCTGCCGCCAAGCCCCTGCGCCGCCAGCTTGCCGCTGGTCGAGTCCACGCCCAACGCGGAGATGCTGAACTGGCCCGACGCCTGCAGTCCGGGATCGCGCTGATCCAGAGCCATCAACGCATCGATCCGACCACCGGTGGCACGTCCCGACCAGACCGTACCGAGCAGCCCCTGCAGCCAGCCGAACGGCAGCTTCTTCAGCTGGATCTGCGCATGGGTGGGCTGGTCCAGCGGCACCGCAACGGTCGCCTGTGCCACGCCTTGGCGCAGGTCGAGCAGCAGTGTGTTGGCCGCCACGTCGACCTGCAGGTCCACCGTGGCGTCGCTGAGCACGCCGCCAGGGGCGCTCTTCAGCCTCAGCGCACCGGCCAGCAGCCAGCGATGCTCGGGATCGCGCTGCAGCACGCCGTCGAGATGCAGAGGCACGCGGCGCCATCCCATCGCCGGCAGGTCGAGCCGGTCCGCGTCGATGCGGACCTGCAGCCCGCCGCCCGGGGCCGGCACGATCTCGCCGTGCACCTGCTCGAGCGTCGCGCCGGGAAGCTGCAGGGTCCTGGCAGAAAACACCGCTCCGGCGTGCGCAGGACCAGCCAGCATGCAGAGCAGCACCAGCAGCAGGACACTGGAAATGCGGCTTGATAGGGATTCCATGTCCCGCCATTCTGCCAAACTCTGCTGAACGACAAGGACCCGGTCATGATGCACCCTGCCCACGCCGACGCAGCGACCCGCCGGGACACGGCGCCGCCCAGCGTCCTGGTTGCCGACGACGACGAGGCCAGTCGCCGTTTCCTGCACGACGCGCTGGAAGCGCTCGGTGCGCGAGTGATCAGATGCTGCGACGGCCCGCAGGCGCTGCAAGCCGCCGTATCCGAACCGTTCGACCTGCTGCTGCTGGACTGCCGGATGCCGGGCTCCGGCGCCCGCGAAGTACTTGCCTCGCTGCGGGCCGACCGTGCGGCGGCCTCCCGGGATGCCGTGGCCGTCGCAACCACGGCCGAACTGGCACCCGCCCTGCGCGCCGAACTGCTGGCCCAGGGGTTCGGCGAGATCCTGGTCAAGCCGTGCCGGATCGAAGACCTCCGGCGGGTGATGGGGCTCGCGCCCGCCTATATGCGCCAACTGCCCGTGCTGGACGATGCCGCGGCACTGCTGGCCAGCGGCGACTCGGCCACCATGTCGGCGTTGCGACAGCTCCTGCAACAGGAGCTGCTCGCCCTGTGCAACGAGCTCGATCATCTGAGCGGGGACACCGCCGGTCTGCGCGAGCGCCTGCATCGCCTGCGCTCGTCCTGCGGCTTTTGCGGCACCACGGCGCTGTCGGCGCACGTGGTGTCGCTGCAGCAGTTGCTGGCCAGTCGCCCCTCGGCTGTCGAGCAGGCGATGACGCGGTTCCGCGGCGCCCTGATCGAGACCCTGCAGGCGCTGGACCAGCCGCGACCGACAGCCTGACACCCGTCAGCGAGCGGGAACGCCTCCCGCAAGAACGTGCCAGGAACGCAGCTCGCCTCCGCCAAGGTGGAACCGGATCACCTCCCGCATCATGCCGCGCAGCGCCTGCTGCCCGGCAGCATCCGGCGGCAAGTCCCTTGCCAGCGCCAGCAACCAGGCGCCTCGCAGCGCCCCATTGGCCGATGCCGAGCAACGCTCCGGGCCATGTTCGACGCGATATCGGTAAAAAGCATCCGGCTCAAGCGCCTGCTCGGTGCCCGCCTCGCACTCGAGCACCAGTGCATAACCGAGAGCCGCCAGCAGATCGCGCTCGAACCGGCGCAGGCTCCACGCGGGTGATTCGCCCACGGCCAGGCGGGAGAGCGCAAGGGCATACGCGTCGAACACGCCGGCATGGGGATCCTGGCGACCAGTCAGACGCACCAGCAGTTCGTTGAGGTAGAGACCGGACATCCCGACGTCACCGGCCAGGCGCCGCGGCGGCCCGGCCGGTTCGGCCGAACGCAGCGTGGCCAGCTCGCCACGCAGCAGCAGGTCCATCGCCAGCGGCTGGAACGGTTCCAGCATTGCCCGCAACGAGCGACCACGCTCGCTGCGAACGCCACGCGCAATCACGCCAAGCCGGCCGTGATCGCGGGTCAGGCATTCGAGCAGCAGCGAGGTCTCCCGGTAGGGCCGGGCATGCAGCACGAAGGCCGGCTGCTGGTCGATCCGCACGACCGGCTCAGTCGGTATAGCCGAGGCGCTTGAGCATGCCCTCGTCGTCCACCCAGCCCTCGCGGACCTTCACCCACAGCTTGAGGAACACCTTGCGCTCGAACATCTTTTCCATGTGGCGCCGCGCGGCACTGCCGATGGCCTTGAGCTGGGCTCCGCCCTGCCCGATCACGATGGCCTTCTGGCCCTCGCGCTCGACCCAGATCACCGCGTGGATCTCCGCCACGCCGTCGGGTCGGTCCGCGAACTGCTCGATCTCCACCGTGGTGGCGTAGGGCAGCTCCTGGTCCAGCCTCAGCATCAGCTGCTCGCGCACCATCTCGGCGGCGAGGAAGCGTTCGCTGCGATCGGTGACCTCGTCTTCGCCGTACACCGGCGGCTGCACCGGCAGGCGCGCGAGCAGCGCGCGCTCGAGTTCGGCCAGGCCCTTGCGCTTGAGCGCACTGACGTAGTGGATCTCGTCGAAAGCGTGCGTCTCGGCCAGCTTGGCCACGAACGGCAACAGCACGCCCTTGTCCTTGCTGAGGTCGACCTTGTTGATCACCAGCAGGCGCGGTACCGCCTGCTCGACCAGCGCTGCGTAAACCGCTTCGTCCTCGTCGGTCCAGCGCCCGGCTTCGATCACCTGCACCGCCACGTCGACGTCGCTGATCGCCGAACGCGCGGCCCGGTTGAGGCTGCGGTTCATCGCGCGCTTGGCACCACGGTGCAGGCCGGGCGTGTCGACATACAGGATCTGCCCCGCTTCGGTCGTGTTGATGCCGAGGATGCGGTGGCGCGTGGTCTGCGGGCGCGGGCTGACGATCGACAGGCGGAACCCGATCAGCGCATTGAGCAGGGTCGACTTGCCCACGTTGGGGCGCCCGGCGAGGGCCACCAGGCCGCAGCGGTAGTCCTCGTGCGGCAACTCGCGCGGGGCCTGGTCGAAATCGGGCAGGTCGATGGGGGTGTTCATGGTCTTCGTTCTTTGGGGGGTATGGCGCCAGCATCGCGCCGCCAAGGCGTCGGCGCCAGCAGCCGGTCAGTCTTTCGACACTTCCAGCAGTCGGGACAGCACCGTTTCGGCGGCCTCCTGCTCGGCGGATCGACGGCTCGATCCGGTGGCTTCAGCCTCCACCGCCAAGGGTTCGCTCACCACGCAGCGCACGTCGAACTGCTTGGCATGGTCATCGCCGTGGCTGGCGATCAACTCGTAGCGGGGCAATGGCAAGCCCTGGGCCTGCAAATGCTCCTGCAGCCGGGTCTTGGCATCCTTGGACGAGCGCGGCAGCGACGCGACGCGTTCGGAAAACAGCTGGCGCACGACTTCCCGGCAAGCATTGAATCCGCCATCGAGATAGACCGCCGCGATCATCGCCTCGAAAGCGTCGGCCAGGATCGACTCGCGGCGAAAGCCACCGCTCTTCAATTCGCCGGGGCCGAGCCTGAGCCGATCGCCCAGCTCCAGCTCACGGGCGATCGTCGCCAGCGCCTGGCCGTTCACCAGCTGGGCGCGCAGACGCGATAGCTCGCCCTCGCTGGCGTTGGGGTGCGCCTCATACAGCATCTCGGCGACGATCGCCCCGAGAAAGGCATCGCCGAGGAACTCCATCCTCTCGTTGTTCGGCCGGCCGACGCTGCGGTGGGTCAGCGCCAGGTCGGCCAGCGACGGATCGCGAAAAGGGTATCCGAGTGCCAAGAATCACTCGCCCACGGTGCCGGAAAGCGCCACGCTGTTGTCGAAATGCAGCAGGAAGTCGATGTTGGCGATGAACGGCACCTGCTTGTCGTAGCTGACGGTCAGCGTGTAGGCACCGTTGTTGCGCGAGACGGTGATGTCACTGGGTTTCACGGTGGCGTCGTCGACATACTGGAAACCCATCTTGAACATCAGGTCGCGGCGGATCGCATCGACCGAGCGGTCGCCGCCACCCGAGGTGGCGATCTGGTTCATCGCCTTCTTCACGCCCATGAACTCGACGTAGGATGGCACCAGCTTCATCGCCATGAAGCCGAAGAAGGCCACGATGACCAGGATGAACAGGAATCCGATCAACGTCACGCCCGACTGTTTTGATTTCATAGTCCCCTCGCTCCGCCGCAAAGCGGCTCCCCCTCGGTGATGTAGGTCCAATCCAGCCGCCGAACCGGTTCGCGCCCGACCGCGCCGCAGATTCTGCACGCAGGCGCGGCGATCGTCACGCGCAACCCGTCCCGAATTCAGTGGATCAGCGTGCCGATGCGCTTCCAATCGACGAAGCCGGTGTGCAACCCGCGCCAGCTGAACCAGATCAGGAAGGCCTTGCCGGCCAGGTTCTTCTCCGGCAGGCAACCCCACCAGCGGCTGTCCAAGCTGTTTTCGCGGTCGTCGCCCATCACCAGATAGCAGCCCTGCGGCACCTTCGAGGGAACCAGCTCGTTGGGAATGGTGTTGGTGGACATGCGCGCCGGCATCCGTGCGACCAGATGGTTGACGGTCTTGCCGTCCGGACCCGGCAGGTGCTCGGTCCAGATCGAGGCGCCGTAGTAGAGCAGCTCGGCGTCTTCCGCGCGCTGCGGATTGCCCACGTAGGGGCCAAGTTCGTCCGACTTTACTGGCTTGCCGTTGATCACGATCTGGCTGTCACGCACCTCGATGGTGTCACCGGGCAGGCCAATCACGCGCTTGATCCAGTTCTGGCTCTGCACCGGCAGCGCATCAGCCGGGCAACGGTCGTCGGCGCCCAATCGCGGCGGGCCGTTCTCGTCGCCACCGACACGGGTCAGCTTGCCGGAGGCATCACGGCACAGGTACCCGGGGAAGCGGAACACCACCACGTCGCCCCGCTTGGGTTCGCCGACGTCGAGGAACTTGGTGTTGAACGCGGGCAGGCGCAGGCCGTAGGCAAACTTGTTGACCAGGATGAAGTCACCCACGTCCAGCGTGGGCATCATCGAGCCGGACGGGATGCGGAATGGCTCGGCCACGAAGGAGCGCAGCAGCAACACCACGAACACCACCGGAAACAGCGAACGAGCCCAGTCCACGGGCACGGGGTCGCGGTATTCCACGCCAGCCGCTTCCAACCTGGCTTTACGGCGGCGGTAAAGCAGCGCCCGATCAAGCCCCCACACCACGCCGAACAGCACGGTCAGGCCGAGCAGGATGGCGGAAAAATCGAAATCCATGTGTTGCTCCGTCAGCGGGAAACGCCCTGCCTGGCCTGGCGATCAGGCCGGCAGGCGACCATACGGTTCTTACTTGTCCACCTTCAGCACCGCCAGGAAGGCCTCCTGCGGGATCTCCACCCGGCCGACCTGCTTCATGCGCTTCTTGCCTTCCTTCTGCTTCTCGAGAAGCTTCTTCTTGCGGCTGACGTCGCCGCCATAGCACTTGGCCAGCACGTTCTTGCGCAGTGCCTTGACCGTGGAGCGCGCGATGATCTGCGCCCCGATCGCCGCCTGGATGGCCACGTCGAACTGCTGCCGCGGAATCAGGTCCTTCATGCGCTCGACCAGCTCGCGACCGCGGCGCTCGGCGTGGACGCGATGCACGATCAGGCTGAGCGCGTCCACGCGATCGCCGTTGATCAGCACGTCGGTGCGCACGAACGGGCCGGCCTCGAAGCGGTCGAAGTGGTAGTCCATCGAGGCATAGCCGCGCGACACCGACTTCAGGCGGTCGAAGAAATCCAGCACCACCTCGGCCAGCGGGATCTCGTAGGTGATCTGCACCTGGGTGGCCAGGTACTGGATCGAGCGCTGCACGCCACGCTTCTCTTCGCACAGCGTGATGATGTTGCCGATGTAGTCCTGCGGCGTGAGGATGCTGGCCACCACGATCGGCTCGCGGATCTCGTCGATCTGCGGCACCGGAGGCAGCTTCGCCGGGTTGTCCAGCGAGATCACCGTGCCGTCGGTCTTGACGACCTCGTAGACCACGGTCGGCGCGGTGGTGATCAGATCCAGGTCGTACTCGCGCTCCAGGCGCTCCTGCACGATCTCCATGTGCAGCATGCCGAGGAAGCCGCAGCGGAATCCGAAGCCCATCGCCTCGGAGGATTCCGGCTCAAAGAACAGTGCCGCGTCGTTCAGGCGCAGCTTGTCCAGCGCCTCGCGCAAGGCTGGGTAATCGTCGGCAGAGACCGGGAACAAGCCGGCAAATACGCGCGGCTGCATGGTCTGGAAGCCGGGAAGCGGCTTTTCGGCCGGCTTGCCGGCCAGGGTCAGCGTGTCGCCGACCGGCGCACCGTGCACGTCCTTGATCGAAGCGGTGATCCAGCCCACCTCGCCCGCGCCGAGCCTCGCCAGTTTCTTGCGCTTGGGCGTGAACACGCCTACCTCGGTCACCTCGTGGGTGCGTCCGGTGGACATCACCAGCAGCTTGTCCCCGGGCTTGATCTCGCCCTGCATCACGCGCACCAGCGACACCACGCCGAGGTAGTTGTCGAACCACGAATCGATGATCAGCGCCTGCAGCTTGTCGGTGTCGCGCGGCTTCGGCGGCGGGATGCGATGGATGATCGCCTCCAGCACCTCGATGACGTTCTGGCCGGTCTTGGCGCTGACCGGGATCGCGTCCGACGCGTCCAGCCCGATCACCGCCTCGATCTCGCCCTTGGCCTTCTCGATGTCGGCGGTCGGCAGGTCGATCTTGTTGAGGACGGGAATGACCTCCAGCCCCTGCTCGATCGCGGTGTAGCAGTTGGCCACCGACTGCGCTTCCACACCCTGGGCCGCATCCACCACCAGCAGCGCACCCTCGCAGGCGGACAGCGAGCGGCTGACTTCGTAACTGAAGTCCACGTGGCCAGGGGTGTCGATGAAGTTCAACTGGTAGGTCTTGCCGTCGCATGCCGTGTAGGGCAACGAGACCGACTGCGCCTTGATGGTGATGCCGCGCTCGCGCTCGATGGGGTTGTTGTCGAGCACCTGCGCTTCCATCTCGCGCTCGGACAGGCCGCCACAGAGCTGGATGATGCGGTCGGCAAGCGTGGACTTGCCGTGGTCGATGTGCGCGATGATGGAGAAGTTGCGGATCAGTTCCATGGGCTACGCTGTCAACTTGCACCGCCACGGGGAGGCCACGACGGCGTCCCACCGGGGTGGCGGCACGAATTTCGCATTATCGCATGGAACACCCCTCTCCACCGCCCCGGAGCCAGCCGGGCCCCGGGGCGGCCGTGACTTATTTGCTGCCAGGTACCGTGACACCGACGAAGCTGCTCTGGTCGCCCCGGCGCACCAGCAGCAGCACCGTGCTGCCAGCCTTCACGTCCTTGGTCGCTGCCTTGAAGTCCTGGATGCTGCCGATGGCCGTCTGGTCGACGCGCAGGATCACATCACCCGGCCGCAGGCCCGCCTGGGCCGCCGCCTCGCCGCTGATGTCGGTCACCTGCACGCCCTCGCCCGGACGCAGACCCATCTGCTTGCGGTCGTCCGCACCCAGCGCGCCCACCGTCAGTCCCAACGCCTTGGCCCCGGTCACGTCGGCCGAGGCGCTGCCGCTGGAAGACACCGCATCCGGATCACGCGGCGCCGAGCCGACGGTCACCTCGAGCGTCTTGTGCCTGCCGTCGCGCAGGATCTCCACCGGCACCTTGGTGCCCGGCTTGGTCAGGCCGACCAGCGGCGGCAAGTCGCCCGGCTGGTCGATTTCCTGGCCGTTGTACTTGAGGATGATGTCGCCGGGCTCGATGCCGGCCTTCTCCGCCCCGCTGTCTGGGCTGACCTGGGTCACCGCCGCGCCGGCCCCCCTTTCGAGCTTGTAGACCTTGACCATGTCGTCGCTGATGCCCTGCACCATCACGCCGAGCTGGCCGCGGGTAACGAAGCCCTTGGTCTTGAGCTGGTCGACTGCGTTCATCGCCACGTCGATCGGGATCGAGAACGCCACCCCCTGGTAGCCGCCGGTGTTGGAGTAGATCTGCGAGTTGATGCCGACCACCTGGCCCTGCAGATTGAACAGCGGGCCACCGGAATTGCCGCGATTGATCGGCACGTCGGTCTGGATGAACGAAGTGTAGGGCTGGTCGCCGCTTCCCAGGTTGCGCCCGATCGCGCTGACGATGCCCTGGGTCACGGTGTAATCGAAGCCGAAAGGCGAACCGATCGCCAGCACCCACTGCCCGGGCTTGAGCGATTGCGAATCGCCGATATGCACTGTCGGCAGTTTGCCCGGGACGTTCACTTTGAGCAGCGCAATGTCGTACTGAGGATCGGTGCCCACCACCTTGGCGGTCAGCGTGCGCCGGTCCTGCAGGCGCACGGTGACCTCGTCGGCGTGATCCACCACATGGTTGTTGGTGAGAATGTAACCGTCGCTGGAAATGATGAAGCCGGAACCGAGCGATGTGTGCTTCTGGTCCTCCGGCGAGGGCATCATCGGCATGCCGAAGAAGCGGCGCAGTATCTCCGCCTGATCGTTGTCACCGGGCGCACCACCTGCAATGCGTGGTTGGCTGCGGCCGTTGTATTTGGCCTCGACATGGACCACGGCAGGCGCGTTTTGCTGGACGATGCCGGTGAAATCGGGCAAGGCGGTGGTGACCGCCGCAGGTGCCGCCTGGGCCTGCACGCCACCGGCGGCGGCCAGACCCATCAGGACACTGCAGGCGAGCAGGCGCAGGGTGGGACGACTCATGATCTCCTCCTCGTGGATTTATCAGGCATGGGTTGACAGCCGACGTGCCGAAGGCAAGCCGAACTGAAGGCTTGTGCAGGGGAAAAGCGCCGCGGCAAGAGCCATGCGGCGCGGTGTCACTGGGCTGCGGCGGCCTCGCGCAGGGAACGCCGCGCCGACTGTCGTGCCGTGCCAGGATCGACCAGCAGCAGATAGCTGCCATCCGCGGCCGGGAGCGTGGCCTTGACCCGATACGGCGAGATGGACTGTTCGTACGGAGAGATCGAATCGCCCTGTGGATAAGAGGCCATCTGAGTCATGCTCATCGGATTGCTGTTGCTGAGCCAGCGCGGCACGGCCGCCGGCGCAGGCAGCGGCGACGGCACCGGACTCGCCACCCGTCCCGGCGTGCTCGCCTGGGCAACGGAGGCCGCACTCTGCGCATCACTGGCGACCGGGCCGGTCGGCCTGCTGGCCATCAGCGCCACCACCGCCACACCCGCGGCAATGGCGCCGCCGGCGGTCAACCGGAGCCAGTGATGGCGCCGCGCCCGCGGCATGGACGTCACGACCGACTCGTCCTCGATCGCACGCATCACCCGGTCGGCGAACGAAGCCGTGGCCAGTGTCGGCAGCTCGCGGCGCAAACCGGCGGAAGCCACATGGAAGCGCTCCCAGCGCACCAGCAGCGATCGGTCATGATCGAGTCGGCGCAGCAGGAAGCGAAGCTCCTCGCCGGTCAGCTCGCCATCCATGCCGGCGGAAAGTTGTTCGGGATGATGGTTCATGCCTGATCCTCGCGATCGGACAACAAAGGACGCAACCTTTCGTCGATGGCCTCCCGCGCACGGAAAATGCGGGAACGCACAGTGCCGATCGGGCACTGCATCGCCTCGGCGATCTCCTCGTAGCTCAGGCCGTCCACCTCGCGCAGCGTAATGGCGGTCCGCAACTCCTCGGGCAGGGCTTGGACCGCGGCAAACACGGTTTGTTCCACCTGTTGGCGCATCAATTCGCGCTCCGGGGTGGCCGTCTCCTGCATGCGGTCGGAACCGGGCACGAAGACCGCATCCTCCGCGTCGATGTCATCGGCGGGCGGACGCCGCCCCTGTGCCACCAGATGGTTCTTGGCGGTGTTGACGGCAATCTTGTACATCCACGTGTAGAAGGCACTGTCCCCGCGGAACGAGCCGATCGCCCGCCAGGCCCGGACGAACGCATCCTGGGCGATATCTTCGGCTTCAGCGTGGTTGTTCGCATAACGGGAGACAAGGCCGACGATCTTGTGCTGGTACTTGCGTACCAGCAGGTCGAATGCCCGCTTGTCCCCTTTCTGGACGCGTTCGACCAGCGCCCGGTCCAGCTCGTTGTCGCCCATCCGGGCCGTCTCCTTGATTGCTGTCGCCACGAATACCGCGTTCCCGACGGAAGGATGGAGGCCGGTCAGACAAGCCAAGGCGCCGCAAGTTCACCCCACCCCCGGCTTCACCATGTTGGGGCTGGGCCGGCCCGGGTCAAGCGGCCACTGCTCCTCCGGACTCCACCAGTCGCTGACGTTCGGCCAGCAGCCGGTCGAAGCTGGACTGGGGCAAGGGGCGACAGAAAAGATACCCCTGCAGCTCGTCGCACTGGTTGGCCCGCAGGAACTCGAAGTGCTGCTCGATCTCCACCCCTTCCGCGACAACCCCGCGCTTGAGCCGATGGGCCATCTCGATGGTGGCGCGGACGATGGCCTCGTCATCCGGATCGATGCCGATGTTGCGCACGAAACTCTGGTCGATCTTGATGCGGTCGGCTGGCAGTCGCCGCAGGTAGTCCAGCGAGGCCGCTCCGGTGCCGAAGTCGTCGATGGCGATGCGGCATCCCAGCCCATGCAGGCCCTCGAGGTTCTCCACCAGGTTCGGCACCTCCTTGATCGAGATGCTCTCGGTGACCTCAAGCTCCAGCAGCGATGGATCGAGCCCGGTTTCCTTGAGCACCCGGGCCACCACCTCGAGTAGATCCGGCTCCATCAGCTGCACCGCCGACAGGTTGACCCCCAGCCGCAGGCGCATGCCGTAGGCCTGTTCCCACGCGTGCGCCTGGGCACAGGCGGTGCGCAGCACCCATTCTCCGATCGACACGATCAGCCCGGACTCCTCCGCCAACGGGATGAATACGCCCGGACTGATGCCGCCCAGCTCCGGATGCTCCCAGCGCACCAGCGCCTCCATGCCCACGATGTCCTCGGTCCCCGCATCCACCTGCGGCTGGTAGAACACCCGCAACTCGCCATTGCGCTCCGCGTGGCGAAGGCGCGAGATCAACGCCACGTCCTGCTGCTGCGCCTGGTCCTGGCTCATTTCGTAGATCTGGAAATTGTTCCGCCCCAGATGCTTGGCTGCATACATCGCCTCGTCGGCATGCCTGAGCAGCGTGTCGGCATCGGAGGCGTCGTCCGGGAAGAAGCTCACACCGATCGAAGCAGTAACCTGCAACTCCTCGCCGCCATCGAGGTGCAACGGAGCCTCCATCACCTGCACGATCTTTTCCGCCACGCGCAGGACGTCGTCGCTCTTGATGATGTGCCGGAGCACCACCGTGAACTCGTCACCGGCGTAGCGCGCCACGGTGTCGGAGGCGCGGATCGAGCTGCACAGGCGCTGGGTAACCACTCGCAACACCTGGTCACCGGCGGCGTGGCCCAGCGTGTCGTTGATGCCCTTGAAGTTGTCTAGGTCGAGGAAGAGCACGGCGAAGCATTCGCCGGTGCGATGGGCCTCGCGCAGGATGGTTTCCAGGCGGTCGTTGAAGAGCAGCCTGTTTGGCAAGCCCGTCAACGCGTCGAGCAGCCCCTCCGCACGCCCCTGCTCACGCGTGCGCCGCAATTCGATCGACTGCGCAAAACGGGCCGCCGCGCAATGCAACACGGGCGCAACGATCTCGGTGCGCCCCAGGCTTCTGCGACGACCGACGAGCAGCGCGCCAATGACGCTGCGACGCTCGTCGAGCAGCGGCAAGCCGGCGAATCCCTCCAGCTGGAGCGACTGCAGCAGCGGGTCGTACTCGGCCAGCCGACGCCCGTCATCGACATGGAACATGCTCTTGCCGCCGAGCACACGCCGCAGCGACACCTGCTCCTGCGGCGATGGCCAGGGCACATCCTCACCCTGCCAGTGCTGCAGCAACTGCACGGGTACGGCGCTGTCCTCGGGCCGGGCCGACCACAGTGCCAGGTAGTCGAGGGAGAGCTCGTCCACCAGCAGCCGTGCGGTGGATGCGTGCGGATCCACGCCCCCTCCCGACTGGAAGATGCGCGACAGGAGTGCCAGCGCCGCCTCGCCACGAGCCTCGGCCCGATCGCTCCGGAACGCGATCGCGACCGCGTCACGACCGCGATGCCGGACCCGTCGGGCGTTCGCCTGGCCAGTGTCGGCACCATGCTTCGTCCTGCGCTGGCAGGGATACCAGTGGCGGTCGGCCTGCGCCAGCACCTGTTCCAGCTCGACACCCTCGAACACCAGAAACTGCGAGAGCGGCTTGCCGAGCAGGTCGGTCACGGCGAGCTGGCAATGCCTGAGCAACGCGGTATTGAGGTCCAGCACGCGGTCACCGGCCGGATCCGTGATCAGCCACTCGCTGTCGCCGTCCTCGTCATCGAAGGCGAAGCGATAGGCAAGAGTCTCCTCCGGTGCAACGCGCTGCACGGACGCGGCCCCTTGCCCGTCGACAGGCAGGCGCATGAGCACCCGTTGCCACCGCGCCACCAGTTCGCGCTCGATATGGGCGCTGTCCAGCCAGTCGGCCACCGACTCGGGCAGCAATGCCGGACCGATCCTGCAGTCAGGCGCAAACACGGCCAGCAAGGGAGCGGTGCGACAGCTTTCCATCGCGCGAAGCTGCTCGCAGCAGGCGCGGGATGCTCGTCCATCGCCCTCGAAAGCCAGCACGACAAGCGACACCGGCCCGCGACCGGCCAGCAGGATCGCCGCGTGTGCGGCGTCGCGCGCACTCAGGATGCGATCGTGGTCCTCGCGATCGAGAACGTCGAACAGGCGGCGACGTAATTCGCGGTGCGAGGCAACCACCAGCATGTCGTTCATGGTGGTCATCTCAGAGCACCCAGCGACCGTCGCGCAGCCTCGGGCGCACGGGCAGGCCGGCCTCCGCGTTTATGCGCACGATCGCCTCGCCGAGATGCTCGACCAGCGCCGCCGGCGGATCGAGCAACACCACCCGCCGCAAATGGCCGCTGGGCGCACGCGCCAGCTGGCGCAGCAAGGTGGCATCCATCGCCGAGAGCGGAAGTTCGATGCCCGACATCAGATACACGCCGAAATGCATGCTCTGCTGCATGTAGCGCAGGGCGTTGCCCAGACGCTGGCAGCCGGGCACCTTCGAATGCGCCTCGCGCAGGCTGCCCAACCCGACGTCAGGCTGCCATAGGTAGACCGCCTGCCCGGTGTGCCGGGCAATGGCCCGGAAATCCTGTAGCAGGGCAGTCATGTCCCCGCCCTCGAGCGCAATCAGCCCCCCCGGCGCCGAGAGAATGCGCTCGAAGAGTTCGATGCCCGCCTTGGGCGGGCTGGAAGCCATCATGGACTGCATACAGCGCGGTACGTTTGCGCACTGCCAGGCAATTGGCAATAGCTGGCGTGACGGGGTTCGCACGAAGCTTCGGACACGGGTCTCCAGAAGCGTCCCGGCAACCTCGCAATCGACCGTCCGGGAGGGTATGGTTTGGCTCCCTTTCCCTCGGCAACCCATGCACATGTTCGAAGGACTGCGATTCACCCACTGGAAAACCGGCGTGGACGACAGCGGCATCGTCACGCTCTCGCTGGACCGGGACGGCAGCAGCGTCAACGCCATCTCGCGCGCCGTCCTGGACGAGCTCGAACAGATCGTCGAACGCCTGGCGATCGAGAAACCGGCGGGCGTGATCATCCACTCGGCGAAAGTGTCCGGATTCGCCGTGGGCGCGGATATCCGGGAGTTCGTCACCTACGCTGCCCAGGGCACGGTGCGGGAGAACATCGAGCATGGCCAGCGCGTGTTCGAACAGCTGGCGCGCCTGCCCTGTCCGACGGTCGCGGCGATCCACGGCGCATGCATGGGGGGCGGCACGGAACTGGTGCTGGCCTGTCGCCAGCGCAT
The DNA here is from genome assembly GCA_040754175.1 of Pseudomonadota bacterium. GTDB lineage: Bacteria > Pseudomonadota > Gammaproteobacteria > Burkholderiales > Gallionellaceae > Sideroxyarcus. The sequence goes on from JBFMFN010000021.1 coordinate 26,030, forward strand.
TGCGGCCGACGACGAGGCCACGCGGATCGGGCTACCCGAGGTGATGCTGGGCATCCACCCGGGCTGGGGTGGCTCGGCGAGGCTACCCCGGCTGATCGGCGCCACCGACGCACTGCCGATCATGCTTACCGGCAAGCCGCTGTCGGCCAGGCGGGCATTGGCACTCGGGGTGGTCGACCGGATCGCACCGCCGGCCGAGCTCCTGGCCGAGGCGCGCGCCCTGCTCCGGCGCCCGCAGCAACGCCCGCTATCGCGACGAGCCAAAGCCTGGGCCACCAACCTGTGGCCGGTGCGCCAGGCACTGGCGCCGATGGTGGTCAAGCAAACCGCTGCCAAGGTTCGCCGCGAGCATTACCCTGCGCCGTTTGCCCTCATCGACGTCTGGCGTCGCGGCGGCGGTTCGATCCAGCAGCGCCTCAAGCTCGAAGCGCGCTCCGTGGCCAGGCTGGCCGACACCCCTACCGCCCACAACCTGATCCGCATCTTCTTTCTGCAGGAGCGGCTCAAGCACCAGGGCGCCGGTATCGATCACGGCATCGAACACGTCCACGTGGTGGGAGCCGGGGTCATGGGTGGCGACATTGCTGCGTGGTCCGCGCTGAAGGGCTTCCAGGTCACCCTGCAGGACCGTGAGATGAAATACGTGCAGCCCGCCCTGGAGCGGGCACGCAAACTATTCGAGAAGAAGCTCAAGACGCCGGAGAAGATCGAGTCCGCCGTCCGCCGGCTTCGCGCCGACGTCGAGGGCAAAGGCGTAGCCGGCGCCGACCTCGCCATCGAGGCGATCTACGAAAACGCCGAGGCGAAGCGGGCCCTCTACGCCGCCATCGAACCCCAGTTCCAGGGGGATGAGATCCTCGCCAGCAATACTTCCAGCATCCCGCTGGACGAGCTCTGCGCCTCGCTCGCACACCCGGGACGCTTTCTCGGGCTGCACTTCTTCAACCCGGTGGCGCAGATGCCTCTGGTCGAGGTGGTGCGGCACGACGGGCTGGATGCTGGCGTGGAAAAGCGTGCGCTCGCTTTCTGCAAGGCGCTGGGCAAGCTGCCGATCGCGGTGAAGGGAACGCCGGGCTTCCTGGTGAATCGCATCCTGATGCCCTACCTGCTCGAATCGCTGCGGCTGTACAGCGAGGGAGTGCCCGGCCCGGTGCTGGACCGCGAGGCGAAGAAGTTCGGCATGCCGATGGGACCGATCGAACTGGCCGACACGGTTGGATTGGACGTGTGCGCATCCGTCGGCAAGGAGCTCGCCCCTTTCCTCGGACTCGAACTGCCACCAGGCATCGAGGACCGGCTCGAGGCCGGCAAGCGCGGCAAGAAGGACGGTGCAGGCCTGTACCTTTGGGAGGACGGCAAACCGAAAAAGCCGGAAGTCGACCCTGACTACGTCCCCGCCGCCGATCTGCAGGATCGAATGATCCTGCCCATGGTGAACGAGGCTGTCGCCTGCCTTGCCGACGGCGTGGTCGACGACGCGGAACTGCTCGATGCGGGCGTCATCTTCGGTACGGGGTTCGCGCCGTTCCGCGGTGGTCCGATCGCCTACGCGCGCAGCGAAGGGGCCGAGGTGCTCAAGGGGCGACTGGAGAAACTGGCCAGGGTCCACGGCATCCGCTTTGCGCCAAAGGCCGGCTGGGACCTGCCCGCGGTGCACGAAGCCCCGAGGCTCGACGCGAGCTGAGCCGCCCTGGCGGCACCGGCGCAGTCGCCGGTGCTTCGTGCTACCAGACCAGATCGTCCGGTACGCCGTCGTCGGACGAATCCGGCGCAGCCGGGTCGACCACCAGCGCCAAGGCTTCCGGGTCGATTGCCCTCACCTGGTCGGCCACGGCGCGGCTGACCAGAACGTAGCGACCGGCAAACTGGATCACGCCCAGCTCGCCTGCATTCAGCGCCTGCAGTTGGCTGGCGTCTACGTAGACGCGACGGATCTTGCCGCCGTACTCGAAGTGGCGAGCCTGGTCGGCCTCTGCCTTGTTCAGCGACTGCCCTTCCAGGAGCTTCTGTACCTGGCTCCGACGTTCGCGCTTGAGGCGCGCCCGCTCGGCCGCCTCCTGCTCCGCCTTGCGGCGCTCGGCGGCCTCGGTCTGCGCGCGCATGGCATAGGCCTTGGCGAGGTCGATCTCGCCACTGTCGCCACGGCGATCGCCATCGCGCCGCCCTGCCTTCGGTGGCTTCTGTTTGGCCGCCGGCGGCACAGCGCGGCGCTCGTCCCTGACCTGTTTGACGATGCCGCTCTTCAGCAGCTGGTCGCGCAAGGAGTCACCCATGCTTCGATCCGTCCCCGTAACGTTTTCAATAGTGCGGCGGTGGTGGCTCATCACGAGCGTCACCACCGGCCCCGACACGGACCGATGCCAATTCGGTGCGCAGGTCGCGCACGATGCGTTCGAGCGCGGCAATCCTCAAGGCCTGTTCGGCATCGGCCGCACCCAGCGCATGCACCGTGTCGTCGATAAAGGTCAGCCTGACCTCCAGTTCGGTCAGGCGCTGCTCCAGGTCGGGACGATCTGCGGCCATGCTTCAGCCCTTGCTCAAGCTGCGGCCGCGACCGATGCCGTAGTAGGCCAGTCCGGCATCCTCGACCGCGGCCGGGTCGTAGAGATTGCGCCCATCGAAGATCGCCGGCGTGCGCAGGGCCGCCTTGATGCGCTCGAAATCCGGGCTGCGAAAGGCCTTCCATTCGGTCACGATGGCCAGCGCATCGGCGCCTTCGAGCACATCGTAAGGGTGATCGCAAAGCACGAGGTCATCGCGATCGCCGTAGATCCGCCGGGTCTCCTCCGCCGCCTCGGGGTCGAACGCACGCACACGGGCGCCTGCCGCCCAGAGCATCTCCATGAGGCGCCGGCTGGATGCCTCGCGCATGTCATCGGTATTCGGCTTGAACGCAAGCCCCCACAGCGCCACGGTCTTGCCGGCGAGCTGGCTGCCGAAGTGGCCTCGGATCAATTCGAACAGCTTTTCCTTCTGCTTGTGGTTGACCTGCTCGACCGCCTCCAGTAGCCGGGCCTCGTAACCGTGTGCCCGGGCGGTCCGCTCCAGCGCCTGCACGTCCTTCGGGAAGCACGATCCACCGTAACCGGCCCCGGGATAGATGAAGTGGTAGCCGATACGGGGATCCGAGCCGATGCCCTGGCGCACCAGCTCCACGTCCGCGCCCACGCGCTCGGCGATGTTGGCGATCTCGTTCATGAAGCTGATCTTGGTCGCCAGCATGGCGTTGGCCGCGTACTTGGTGAGCTCGGCCGAGCGGACGTCCATCAGCACGGTTCGATCGTGGTTCCGGTTGAACGGCGCGTAAAGCTTGCGCATCACCGCAACTGCCTTTTCGCTGTCGCTGCCGAGCACGATGCGATCCGGCCGGAGGCAGTCCTCGACGGCGTCGCCTTCCTTGAGGAACTCTGGATTCGATACCACGTCGAACGGGATCTGCACGCCGCGCTTGGCCAGCTCCTCGGCGATCGCCGTGCGGACGCGGTCCGCGGTCCCCACCGGCACAGTCGATTTGTTCACGATCACGGTGTAGCGTTCGAGCTGGCGGCCGATCGTACGAGCCACTGCCAGCACGTACTTGAGATCGGCACTGCCATCTTCGTCGGGAGGGGTGCCCACTGCGATGAAGATCACTTCGCCATGCCTGATCGCCGGCGCAGGATCCGTCGTGAAGTCGAGCTGGCCTTCCTCATGATTGCGAAGCACCATGGGTTCCAGGCCAGGCTCGAAGATCGGTATTTCACCGTTCTTCAGTCGCGCCACCTTCGCTTCATCGACATCCACGCAAATCACGTGGTTGCCCATTTCCGCGAGGCACGCGCCCGTGACCAAACCTACGTAACCCGTGCCAAAGATGGTGACTTTCATCGCCTCATGCGTCCCTGAAAATAAATTCCAATTGTAGCAGCCAGCCAGAAGCCGGCACCCCAAATGAAAGAGGGCGCGAATCGCTTCGCGCCCTCTCTCGGTTCAGCCCTGAAACGGAAGCCGGATCAGTTGCCCTGTCCCTGGGTGGCCGGGGTCGGACCGGTCTTCTCGAGCGTGACGTCGAAGATCAGCGTCTCGTTCGGCGGGAAACCGTTGCCCGGCTGCGCGCCGTAGGCCAGATTGGACGGAATGAACAGCTTGTAGTGGGCACCGGTCTGCATGAGCATCAGGCCCTCGCGGAAACCGGGGATGACGCCGGCCAGCGGAATCGGCACCGAGGTGCCGCCCTTCGGCTCCGGGTGATCCGCCGAAGCATCGAACTTCTCGCCGTTGACGAACGTGCCGGTGTAGGCGATCTGCACCGTATCGTTCGGACCCGGGCGCGGACCGCTGCCGGCCGAGATCACTTCGTACTGCAGGCCCGAGGCAGTGGTCTTCACGCCCGGCTTGGCCTTGTTCTTGGCCAGGAACGCGTCGCCCTCGGACTTGTTCTGCGCGGCAACCTTTTCGTACTCGGCCTTCGCCTTGGCCTGCAGGTTGGCGATGAACGCCTGCTTGACCTGCTTGTACTCCTCCTCGCTCATCGTCGGCTTCTGGCCGGACAGAGCGGACTGCACGGCGCGCGCCACCGTGGCCGGGTCGACCTCGTCACGCACCAGCGGCGGCAGCGAGCTGGCCAGGTCCCAACCCACCACGTAGCTGGCCTTGGTCTTGTCGACCTTGCCTGCTGCGGAGGACTTGGCTGCCTGCGCATGCACGCCGGCGGTCATGCCCAGCGCCACGGCCAGAGCGGCCGTCGTGAGCGTGGGACGCAGAAAATGCTTCATTCGAGACTCCCTCATGTGGAATGTGCCGGCGACGCCGGACGGCCCCCGGAGCGGAGGCTGGCCGTTCATTGTGCGGCCGCCGCCAGCACTTGGCAACGACACCGGGCCTGCGACCTTCACCCTCGGGAAAGGTTCCGAAAGTCCCGCTATGGCGGTCCGCAGCGACCGCGTCATGGCTTGGCTATGGTGTCCCGCAGGGCCGCCTGCAGCCTGGCGTGGACCCTGACCAGCCCCCGCCACATCACGACCGCCAGCAACACCCCGGCAGCCGCCAGCGTGAGGGCGATGCCCCGCGGGGGGAGGATGGTGGATCCCAGCGCACCTACCAGCACCGCCAGAGCGAACAACGTGGCCAGGGGAATCAGCCGGGCCAGGACGCCCCGGATCGCATGGGTGTAGGCGCCGGCGTGGCGTTCGCGGATACCGAGCTCGGCCAGCAGCATGCCAAGCGCCTCCGCCTTGCGATAGACCGCGATCAACAGCGGCAGCGAGAAAAACAATGCGGTGGCCCAGATCACGGTGTGCCGGGCGTCCCGCGACAGGCCCAGCTGCGAGAACCAGGTCCAGTTGTGGGCATTGACGTAGGCACCAACCACGAACAGCGTGACTACCAGCATGACGTTCACGGCGATATGGACGAGCAGCCGACGCAACATCGCCGCCACCATGGCGTTCTCGTCAACCGGCCGAAGGTTCTCCAGCCAACCGCTGTAACTGGTGGCCAAGAGCCGCAGGGAGGGTGGCGTGATGCGGCGCAGGCCACTGCCCAGGCGATCGGCCGAGCGCACCAGATAGGGCGACAGCGCCATGCAGAGCACGGAGACGGCGACCGCCACCGGGTAGATGAAATCGCTGACCGCACCCAGGGAAAGGCCCAGCGTCGCGATCACGAACGAAAACTCGCCGATCTGCGCCATGCTGACACCGGTGCGCAGGGCGGTGCGCGGATCGTGACCGATCACAAACACCCCCAGGCTGCACACTACCGTCTTGCCCACCATGACCACCGCGGCGATCAGCAGTGCCGGCAGCGCGTACTGGGCCAGCATGGCCGGGTCGATCTTCAGGCCGATCGCCACGAAAAACAGCGCCGCGAACATGTCGCGCAGCGGCTCGATCAGGCGCATCACCTTGCCGGCACTGCGTGCCTCGGCCACGATCGCCCCCATCAGGAACGCGCCAAGGGCCACGGAAAATCCCATCCAGGCGGCGAACAGGCTCGCGCCGAAGCAGAGGCCGAGGGTACTGACCAGCAGCACTTCCGCGCGACCGAAACCGGCCACATAGTCCACCAGCCGCGGCACCAAAAGCAGCCCGACGATCATTCCGGCCACGACGAACAGTCCGAGATGGCCGATCAGCGTGAACGCCGTCGACGCCTCCACCGAGCCGCCGATCGCCACCGCGGTCAGCATGGTCAGCAGCACGATCGTCAGCATGTCCTCGGCGACCAGCAGGCCGACCACGAGCCGGGCAAATGGCTGTTCGCGCAGCCCTCCCTCGGCCAGCGTGCGCGTCGCCACCATGGTCGAGGACAGCGCCACGATGCCTCCCAGGAACAGTGCATCGGTGCCATGCCAGCCGAATGCCTCGCCGAGCCCATACCCGATCCAGAGCATCACCCCGACCTCGGCCACCGCGACAATGAGGATGCCGACTCCGACCTCACGCAGCTTGCGGATGCTGAACTCCAGGCCGAGCGTGAACATCAGGAGCACGACGCCGAGGTTGGAGATGTCGTCGATGGTGCGCGGGTTGGCCACGAGCACACCCGGCGTGTGTGGGCCGATCAGCACGCCAGCCAGGATGTAGCCAAGCAGCACCGGCTGGCGCAGGCGATGAAAAAGGATCGTCGTGGCACCAGCCACGATCATGACGATCGCGAGGTCGCGAATGAAGCCGATCTCGTGCATGCGCGATTCCGAGGGACGGTGTTCCAAGCTTAGTCGGTGCCACCAGCACGCAGGTGGAACGATGGCCGAAGCAGTTCGATCAGGCTCGATGAAAATTTTTTGAAAATTTCGCTTGACGGAATCGCGAACCCTGCCTATTCTTTCGGGCTTCCAGCGGCGGGGCCATAGCTCAGCTGGGAGAGCGCCTGCATGGCATGCAGGAGGTCGGCGGTTCGATCCCGCCTGGCTCCACCAACTTAATTTCGTCCCCATCGTCTAGAGGCCTAGGACACCACCCTTTCACGGTGGCGACCGGGGTTCGAATCCCCGTGGGGACGCCAAGTTGGAGCCCGCCATTTCGCGAAAGCGAAGGAAGTTTAGCTGTAGAAAAACGTGGAGCGGTAGTTCAGTCGGTTAGAATGCTGGCCTGTCACGCCGGAGGTCGCGGGTTCGAGTCCCGTCCGCTCCGCCACTTACGAGAAGCCCGCCGTGTGCGGGTTTTTTGTTTGACGATGACTCCAGCCCGGTACTTCGCTGGACTGCGCCGTAGCTCGATACAGCAGGTTTATCAAGAACTTACGCGCGTCCATCATATGCCGGTGCTTTCTGAAACTTGACCCGGTTTTCCCTCGCGCCGCTCCTATCTGGCTCTTGGAATTCGGGTCGTTCCAAGGAGTCATCATGGCAAAGATCAAGCTCACCAAGACCGCCGTAGAGTCAGCGCAACCCCAGGCCAAGGACATCGAACTACGGGATACCGTGGTGCCGGGCTTCCTGTGCAAGATTACCCCGAAGGGCCGCCGGGTGTTCATGCTCCAGTACCGCACGAACTCCGGGCAGCCCCGCAAGCCCTCGCTGGGCCTGTTCGGGGAACTGACCGTGGAGCAGGCCCGCGTCATGGCGCAGGACTGGCTGGCCGAGGTTCGCCGGGGCGGCGACCCCGGCGGCGCCAAGGCCGAGGCGCGCAAGGCACCCACGGTCGAAGCGCTGTGCAAGAAGTTCATGGAGGACTACTCCAAGAAGCGCAACAAGCCCAGCACGCAGCGCGGCTACCAGGCCGTCATCGACCGTTGCATCGTCCCGCTGATCGGCCGCAAGAAGGTGCAAGACGTGAAGCGGCCCGACATCGCCGGGCTGATGGAGAAGCTGGCCTACAAGCCGGCCGAGGCGAACAACGCCTTCGGCGTGCTGCGCAAGATGTTCAACCTGGCCGAAGTGTGGGGCTATCGCCCGGACGGCACGAACCCGTGCCGCCACGTCCCGATGTACCCGCCCGGCGAGGAAACCCGGCTCATCGTGGACGACGAGCTGGCGCTGATCTTCCGCCATCTGGAGAAGCTGGAGGCGGAAGGACTGGAGAACTACGTTATTCCGCTGGCGATCCGCCTGCAATTCGAGTTCGCTGGCCGTCGCTCCGAAATCTGCACGCTCGAATGGGCTTGGGTCGATCTGGAGAACCGGCGCGTGGTCTGGCCCGATAGCAAGACCGGCGGCCTTTCAAAGCCCATGAGCGCGGAAGCCTATCGGCTATTTTCGACGGCGCCGCGCCGGAAGGGCTGCCCCTACGTCCTGCCGTCGCCCAACGACCCGACCAAGCACCTGACCTTTGGCGAGCACTACGGCGGGTGGAAGCGCGTGCTCAAGGCCGCCGGCGTCCCGCACGTCGGCACGCACGGCATCCGCCACCGCTCCACGACCGACATTGCCAATTCGGGCGTGCCGACCAAGGTAGGCATGAAGCTCACGGGTCACAAGACCGTGGCGATGTTCATGCACTACGTCCACACCGAGGACAAGCCGGTGCGGGATGCGGCCGAACTGGTGGCGAGCCGGCGGCAGGCCATCACGGGCGCGCAGCGACCTGCGGAGGCCACGGCATGAGCAAGAGGACGCTTTCGGTGGCGCCCCCCGCTGCCTTGCCGGCCGACTATCCCCGTTCCGCAATTTCCGAGACAGTGTCTGGGAAATTCGGCCTCGCCGAGCTGGCCAAGGTCTTCGCGCTGCCGTGGTCGGCCTATGCGCTGCTGATTTCGGCCAAGGATGCCCGCGTGACCGGTGGCCGGCATCCCGTTCTGTCGGCTCCGATTGTCGTGCCGGCGTCACGACAATCGGGCGGGTCATCCCTTCTATCAAGGTGCTATACCGGAGACTGGAAAAGTATGCCCGTATCGGGTATAGTTTGGAGGTCGAAATGACGGACATCCTCAAGCGAAAGGACTTTGCACGCTGGCAGTCGGGCGAGAAGCTGCCCGATGCCGCGTTGTGCAAGGCGGTTCAGGAGATGGAGAGTGGTCTGATCGACGCGGACTTGGGCGGCTCCCTCTACAAGAAGCGGGTGGCCCGCCCCGGCGGTGGCAAGAGCGGTGGCTACCGCACGCTGGTATCGGCCAGGATCGGCAGCCGCTACGTGTTCCTGCATGGTTTCCCGAAGAACGACAAGGCGAACATCACGCAGGACGAAAAGAAGGCCCTGCAATTCGCCGGCAAGGTGTTCCTGGAACTGTCCGCGGAAGCCCTGTCAAAGGCATTGCAGGCCGGCGTGTTATTGGAGGTGCATTGTGAGCAAGATCATTGAATCGCTGCGTGGCGACCTGGCTGCGCTCCACGAAGTGGGCGCGATCAGCAAGGTGACGATGCGCAAGTTCGACGCGATCTGCCCGCCACCGGTGCGGGAGTTCGGCGCTGCCGACATCAAACGCCTGCGCGAAGCCTTGAAGTTCAGCCAACCGGTGTTCGCGCTTCACCTGCACACCACAGCCTCGACGGTGCGCAAATGGGAGCAAGGCGAGACTCGCCCGGCCGGCCCGGCCCTCAAGCTGCTCAACGTCATTGCAGACAAGGGCTTGCGGGCCATTATCTGAGGCCTATTGGTATCTACTAACCGCGGCCGCCATCAGTGTTTCGAAAAGGGATACCGATTCTTAATATTGGCATTGAAGTACGTCCCTTTGGAGTCCGCGTTCATAAGCCCAGTATGCTCGCCCTCAGGAACCCCTGAGTATTCGTAAACAGCTCCATTATTGAACTCTATCTCCAGTATCTGGCTGTCGGCATCATAGCCAATGGAGTTGATGTTGCTTGAAGTGACTGAGGTGCGTTCCATAGTGTCGTCTCCTTCGGTTGAAAATCAGGTTTCTGAATCCGCTGCCTGTGTTTTGCCAGCATTAGGATCTTGCTTGCGCCACGCCTCGACTAGAGGCTTGTAATTTTCATCTTTGACAGGTTCTGTCCATCCGCCAGACCTTATACGCTTGCCGCCTTCCCCCTTGGGCACGACGACCATAGGATCGTCACTTTCCGGGCGTCGGCCCTCAGGTGGACGGTCAATGATTGCCCGTATTGGCATATTGACGGCTTCGCCCACGATCAATGCTTCACCAGTCCGGAGAACTGGAAGCATTGAAAACAGCCCTTTGAGATTGTCCGATGCGCAGGAAGTTACTTGGGATCGATCAGAGTCGTTGGTTAAACGTAAGGCGACAACCGTACCGCATTGAGAAAGAATTGTGGTGTCCACTTCGGATGGTCGTTGACTGACTAGCATCAAGCCAACGCCGTATTTCCGTCCCTCTTTGGCGATGCGCCGTGCTGCAATCGCAGCTCTATTCTTTGATTGAGGGCCAAGGTATACATGTGCCTCTTCAAGGACGACAAGAAGAGGCCGCTCTCTACCGCCTTCTTGCTTGTTTCTACCCCAAAAGATTGCGTCATACAGAATACGCAATACGGCCCCTACCAAGTCATCCACAACAGCGGTAGGAATACCTGACAAATCGAAAACAGAGATCGGCTTATCTGCGCCTATCCATGCCTCAAGCAACGCATCTAGATCAGCGCCCGTTGTTCCATCCTTGTCGGGTGCCCACTGGCCAGGACGAAACAGAAACTGCATGCGAGGATCTCGAAGTTTGCTTTCCAAACTATCGAGGTGTCCACGCGGCATATCACCGTAGATCCCCGCATACACCTTGTCAGCATCATTCTTTTCGTCTTTGAGCGGACGAAATCTCGGACGAACAAGCTGGTCGCCATCGCCAACTGCTTTGACTGGGGGCGCACCTTCCTCAATGTACGTGCGCGTAGCCTCAGTCTGGTTTTGGTTCTTACTTACGCTGTGAGTTGCGCAATGTAGCGAATACAAATCATGCCAGAGTTGGTAAACGGAGAATGGCAGCGGCGTGTCGATCGTGACCGTGAGATCTGGAAGGCCATGTGCGACACCTGCCGCCTTTGACGCGCGCTTGCTTGATAGCAGCTTTTCTTGCAGCAAGGTCAGAGGTGTCCCTGAGACTGCACCCATCGTTATGGAAATGAATTCCTCGGCCGTCAGTGCCCAAAATGGGACATGCAGCTCGCGCTCGCCTATGGTCGTATCCGCTCCGACTCTGAATACCCTAGCTTGATCGCCAAAGGCCTTTGCGTACTCCCCGTGGAGGTCAAACAGTACGACGCGTGCGGACTTGAAGCGTGCTTGGTCAGAAACTGCTCCCAACAGATTTGCAACGGCATTCGACTTTCCGGAGCCGGTGCTCCCAACGACAGCAGAGTGACGAGTGACAAGCCGATTCATATCCAGGTACGCACGGATCGACTCGGCGCTGGCAACGCGTCCTACGGCGACGTATCCATCATCGTCCCCTGGTGCATACACCGTCTTCAAATCCGACTCAGTGACTACGTGAACCGAGTCTCCGATCGAGGGGTACTGGGCTATCCCTCGCTCGAACTTCGTTCCCCGTCGTCCTTGACCAACAAGTTCAACTCTGAGCCACCGATTACCGAGCTGAGGAGCAAGCTCGGGCGGTCCAGGTGCAGCTCCGGCCCCGACCTGAGATATCACTCCATACAGATCGACATATCCTGATGGAATACGAACGAACCCTCCAACTTGTCCAACACGGTATGCCTCCCCATTAACAAAAAGAAGGCCACCGGGCGTGCTCTCTGAGAGCTTCACGCTCACACTCGAACCATTGACATCTTCAACGGTTCCGAGCCGTGATGGGTCTGGGTTACCCGGCTGGTTGTGCATCGTGAGTGCCCCCGCCGCAAAGCTGTTCAAGAAAAAGGCCAAAGTAGTGGAAATCGCCTAAACGACTGCGCGGTTGCTGCTCTTTAGAGCCATCCCCAACCTCGGTCTCTTCTTCAGTGAGCCAAGGAGTGTGCTCATTGCCACCAATGGTTCCGGGTCGATATCGGCCTACTCGTGTTCCTACGACCGCTCCGTCCCAAGCAAGAACGGTGAGATTGCTTTGCTTTACTGCATAGTCCACAGCTCTAGAGTGCTGTCCAAGTCCAGAATACATCAGCGCAAAGCACTGGGCATTGCGATTCCCCCTCAACCCATCAAGCAAGACTTCATTCAAGTGATCGTCAAGAAAAGAATATCCACACACCACCAATCTAGGAGCATCCTTCCCATGGAAGAAGGCTCTTAGTCGATCAAGCATCGCGAGGTACGGCATGCGACGGCTTTGGTCATACTTGAGATGAGATGTAGCGACCTCGTTTATTGAAGACAGTCTGAGGTAGAGGTGGTGGGTGATTGTGCCTGTGCGTAGGCGACGGGCGGAAGGCCGCCGAGGCTTCGATGGGGGCGGTGGTGGTTGTATCGGTACTGCCAGTCGGCGGTCATACGCCGGACCTCGTTCAAGCTGGTGAAGACGTAGCGGTCGAGCACCTCGGTTCGCAGGGATCGGTTGAATCGCTCGATGTAGGCGTTCTGGGTGGGTTTGCCGGGCTGGATGTGGACGAGCTCGACGCCGCGCTGCCTGGCCCACTGCTGCAGGAGCTGGCTGATCAGCTCCGGCCCGTTGTCGAGGCGCAGTCTCTGCGGTGCCCCGCGAATCTCGACCAGCTCGTCCAGCGCTCTGACCACCCGCAGCGCCGGCAGGCTGGTGTCGATTTCGATGCGCAAGGCTTCGCGATTGAAATCGTCGATGACGTTGAAGGTCCGGAAGCGACGGCCGGACCACAGGGCATCGGCCATGAAGTCGGCGGACCAAGTCTGGTTCAGGGCCGCCGGCACTTCCAGCGGGTCGCGGACGCGCTCCGGCAGACGTCGCTTGCCGCGCCGGGGCAGATTCAGCCGCAGCTCGCGGTAGACCCGCCAAAGCCGGGTTTTCCCCCAAGGCCTGCCTTCGCGTCGAAACGTCCGGTGCAGCAAGTAGAAGCCCTCGCCAGGATTCGCGGCGATGTAGGTCGAAATGGCCTCGATCACCGGCGTGTCGTCCGGTCGCCGGGATCGGTAATACGGTGCGGCGCGCGACAGCCGCAGCGCCTCGCAGGCCCGCCGTAGACTCACCCCGTGGCCCTCTTTCATTGCCAGACACAGCTCCATGCGCTGTGCCTGGCTCAGAGCTTTTTTGAGACGACGTCCTGCAACGCGTGATGCACCAGCGCCAGCTCGGCGTACATCTTCTTGAGCTTGGCGTTCTCGCTTTCCAGCGTCTTCAGCCGCTGAAGCTGGGCGATGTCCATGCCCGCGAATTTGGCTTTCCAGGTGTAGTACGTCGGCTCCGAAATGCCACGCTTGCGGCAGGTCTCAGCGACCTTCGCCCCAGCCTCGACTTCCTTCAGCACCTGGATGATTTGTTCGTCCGAAAACTTCGACTTCTTCACGTAGAGCTCCTTTCAGGAAAACTCTACCTCCCACCGTCTTCAATTTTCGAGGTCGCTACAGAGATGGAAAGATCATGACCTTGCCCGCCTCTGCCTCACGGGTCACACGAACGACGCGGGTTACCTTCGCCCCATTTACGATCTCTTCGCTTTTCTCCCAATTGATTGATCCGTGAAGCTTCCACAACCTCGTCCATCTGGAGGGGATAACGTCGTGCTCGATCGAGGCCAAATCAAACCAAGGCTTGTGCGAACCAACAAATCCGTCGAAGTGTGGGAGCGGATGCTGCTCAAATGCTTGCTCGAAGAGAACATCATAGTTTGGAGTAAATATTTCAGCAGGTGAGCTTCGATATACCCCGCCGATCCAAGACGCAAAACGGTTGTACGCGTTGCGATACACGGGCAATGGCTTCCGTATTTCCGTTGCGATTAACGCGCAAACTTTCTCGTCAAGGTCGCTCAAGTCCTTTTTTGTCATCCCCAAAATTTCCGCGCTTCCTCGGCGATTTGCCAAAGTACGCAATTCCGTCAGCACGTCCTCTACGGTAGGGTCTTTGCCATCTGCTGGTTTGCATTCTTCGCACAATGCGTCCCAGTGTTTCTTGAACTTCGACGTAGCTCCAAGGGCTTCATCTGCGGACAGCAGCCCACCAGCAATACGCTTGGTCAATTCCACAACCGCTGGAATCAGCACGATGCTTTCTTTTCCTTCTGCGTCGTAAACGCCAAGAGGGCAGCCAGCACCAAGGAAGCAACCTATGCGCTGTTTGTCGTCTTGAAGTACCAGCCGAAGATTTCGTGCCTGCTGCGCAGCGTCATGTATGGCGGGTAAGGGAGGTGCTTTTGTAGGCACGACGTGAGCAGGTGGTGGGACTGGCGCATCATTCGTATTTGAATTTTGAGTCACGGTTTTCAGCTTCCCTGTTCTTCATCATTTGGGCTGGGCAGAGCCACCAGGCTCAGGCCTTCGATTTCCTGCAGTGACTTGCCTGCTATGCCTTGCAGATCCCCATACATACCAACAGTAGCGCCCATCACGCGTTCGATCTGCTCTTCACGCTTCGCCCATTGCTTCGTGATGGCCTTTCGTTCTTTATCCAGGTCTTGTTGCATCGAGGAGAATGCTTCAACGATCGCTTCAACGCGATGACGGAATCGCGGTCCGGTCAGGTACTGATAAACCATTTCGGTCTTGGTTTGCTGCCCTTCGCTGACTTGCCTAGCCATGCTTACCTGAAGCAGAGTGTGGCGAAGTATCGTTGCTACTGGCAGAACCGCCCTTGGACTGGTTACCCAAACACCATCAATAACATCAAAAGTTTCAATGCCTTTTGGCAATACCTGACTCACGAGAACCGACACCTCCGCTTTGGCGGTTCGCTGATCGTCGCGCAACTTGGAGAGCCAGCCATCGCTCCAGTTCTTGGTTCGCTTTGACTCCCAGAGTATTTCGCCGCTCGGTTGTCCAGTTTGGCTGATCACACGTTGCAGCACGTCACCACCGAACTCGCCCTTTGCAACAGGCTCGATAGAGTCAAATGGGAATTTCGCGCGCAGCAGGTTTTCGAGATCCATTTCCTGGACTTCGCCCTGCAATTGCTGAGAGCCTTGCTCTGCCTTTTGCTTCAATTCCTCGATCTTCTGTTGCATCGACGCGATAGTCTGATCTTTCTCCATTACCTTGAGCTTCAAACCATCTTCGGCCTCCCGCCGTGCCATAGCGCGCACTTCGGTCAAGCCCTCTTGAACACGTTTCTCAACAGTCAATTCCAATTCGCGCTTGGCATCGTCGAGTTCACGCTGCTTCTTGATCAATTCAGCCTGCGCCTTTTGGGCTTCGGCCAACTTCTCATCGCGTGACTTCAATACCTCCTGAAGCTCAACTAGCTCACGTGCTTTCGCGTCTAATTCTGCCGCACTCGCGAGCTTCGCTTTCTTGGCTTCATCGGCTATGACTCGTGCGCGCTCAGTCTTTAGTTGTGCTGCAACCTGATCTGCAACTTGGTCATCGAGAGCGCGTTTTTCCTCGGCAACCTGTTTTTCCTTTTCCCGCAGGCTTTGTTCGCGCTTGGCAAAATCCAAGTCTTTTTGTGCGATTTGTTGTTCGTATTGCTGACGCGTCGCAGCGATAAGCGGAGCTGCGAGAGACTCTGTTAAGCGAATCTCGGTCTTGCAGTTTGGGCAAATGATCGTTGGCTCTGTCATTGCGAGTCCTGAAAGATATTTCGCATATTCATGGAGTCTTGCGCTTCAGCGGAGAAGCGACACGATTCAGATCGAAAGGCAAGGCCTTATCGGTCGCGATGCGTGTTAGCAGCATGCGAATCGCATCCGAAATTGACAGCCCCATTCCGGATAAGACATGGCTGGCTTCCTCCTTGATTTCTTTATCAATCCGGGCGCGAACGACATCACTGCTTGCCATGGACACAGACTCTAGAAAAGTGTAGCCACATCGTAGCCCATTTGTGCCATCGTGTAACCGATACGCGGGGGCGTCCCGTCGTTCCGCCGTCGGGCTCGCGGGCTACGCCCCACGCCTCTGCGAGTCGTGGCCATTCGGCTTTGATCCCTAACGCCTTCGGCCCTTGAGGGCCTGCGCGCTCCGCTTGCCTGTCCCTGTGTTCGTTGGAAGTGGGGATAGGCGGTCTTGCTGTGTCCCTCCACCGTATCACGGCGTTCTCACCGTCAAGGGCTGCACGCGCCTTGCGCGCTTGCGTCCTGGCGGCCGTCTGCGACCCCTGACGGCTTGCGCTGCGCCGTGCTGGCGACGGTTCCGGGCAATTCCGCCCGTGCAACCGGAGAACAGTCATGCACGACAAATCACACGTTTCCCTCGAACAGCACGTTTGCTTGGTCTGCGGCACAGCGTTCGATACCGGCGCCATCCTGTTGGACAAGCGCCTGCGCGCGAGCATGGAGCGCCATACGGCAACCGGCTGGGGGCTTTGCCCCGAGCATCAGAAACTGTCCGACGACGGCTTTGTCGCGCTGGTCGAATGCGATCCGCAGCGCAGCGGCTCGCAGGCCGGTGGCCGCATGAAGCCCGAGCAGGCATATCGCACGGGCCGCCTGGCCCATCTGCGGCGCACGGTGTTCGCGCAGGTGTTCAACGTGCCGATCGCGGCCGAGCAGGCTTGCGTGTTCGTTGAGCCTGGCGTGATCGACCAGTTGCAGTCGATGACTGCGCCGGCGGCGAACTGATCGCGCCGCACAGCCTTCGGTGCGTCGTCCCTGCGGGGGCGGCGCACTTTTTTTCTGCTGCGCCCGTTGCCGATACCTTCGCGCCTGGTGCGCTGCGCGCTTCGCTTGCCTCCAGGGGAAAGCCCTGCGGGCTATCCCCGCCGCGCGATGCTTGGCGCCCCTCGATGCCGCCGAACCGGCTGCGCCGGATCGGCCAGACCACGGCAGTCGCTGTCGAACCTGTTTCCCGATGACTGGCGCATGAGCTTGTGCATTAAGCATTGAAGGCTGTGCGTCCCCGGCCAAGAAACATGGCCGGTCGCGCTGTCGTGCGCGTGGCGCATCGAGCCGCCTGCGGCGTCTCGCCCCTATCGGGCTTCCATCGTTCCCTCGCTCCGCTCGGCTGACGCCTCCGGCCCGGCTTCCAGCTTCGGGCCTGCGCGCTTCGCTTGCGTGCGGTCGGCACACAGGGATGGCCGTTGCCATGTCCAACCGTCTTCCCTGACTTCATCACCTTGTCCGCGACTGTAGCCCGCGGCCGTGTGCCGTCAAGGCGCGCAGGGCCGTGTCCTCGGCTGCGCCTGCGGGCCGCACCAACCCTGCGCTTGTCTCCTTGACGGCCCCCGTCCGCGCGCTCCTGACCGTCGCGGGCGATGAACTCAGGAAAGACGGTGGCAACAGGGCCAACCGGGTTCCTCGTGCCGACCGCACCGAACAGCCGAAAGGCTGGGCTCCGAATCTAGGAATCCGGTGTGCGGTTTGAACAGCAAACCTCTTTTTGTCAGGAGAAAGACCATGCAACTCGCATCCCGTTTCGCTTCCCGCTCCCCGGCACTGCGCAGCGATTACCCACTGTCCGATGACCAAATCCGCAGGGTGGCCCCGTCCATCTTCGCCGACGCCCCGCACGAAAGCCGCTCCGAGCGGTACAGCTACATCCCCACCGCCACCGTGCTGCAAGAACTGCGCGGGGAAGGCTTCGAGCCTTTCATGGTGACGCAAACCCGCGTGCGCCACGACGACCGCCGCGACTACACCAAGCACATGATCCGGCTGCGCCACGCCAGCCAGATCAACGGCCGCGAGGCCAACGAAATCATCCTGCTGAACTCCCATGACGGCACCAGCAGCTATCAGATGCTGGCCGGGATGTTCCGCTTCGTTTGCAGCAATGGCCTTGTCTGCGGCGACACCGTGGCCGACGTGCGTGTGCCGCACAAGGGCGACGTAGCTGGGCACGTCATCGAAGGCGCTTACGAAGTCCTGCACGGCTTCGACCGGGCGCAGGAATCGCGCGATGCCATGCGCGCCATCACGCTCGACGCCGGGGAATCGGAAGTGTTCGCCCGCGCTGCGCTGGCGTTGAAGTACGACGAGGACAAGCCCGCGCCCATCACGGAATCGCAAATCCTGATGCCGCGCCGCCATGACGACGACCGCCGCGACCTGTGGAGCGTGTTCAACCGCACGCAGGAGAACTTGACCAAAGGCGGCCTGTCCGCCCGCGCCGCGAATGGCCGCCGTCAGACCACCCGGCCCGTGCAGGGTATCGACCAAAGCGTGCGCCTGAATCGCGCCCTGTGGCTGCTGGCCGATGGCCTGCGCCAGTTGAAAGCCTGAATCCCCACGCGGCAGGGGCAGGCAGCAGCCCTTGCCGCTTCCTTCGCTGCTGCATCCCTGAACCGCAAGGAGTTATCACCATGAACGCCGTACTCAAAACCGAAGCCATCGCCATCGAAGCCGCCGCGCCACTGGAAGTGGCCGACCCGACCAAGAACCTGATCTTGGTTCCGCTGTCGCAGTTGCTGCCGCGCCGTTCCAAGCGCAACGTCCGCACGACCCCGCGCCAGTCCATTCCCGAACTGGCCGCGAGCATTGCCCGCATCGGCCTGCTGCAAAACCTGATCGTCATCCTCGCCGCCGATGGCGAGCAATACGAAGTCGTCGCAGGCGACCGCCGCCTGACCGCCTTGAAGCTGCTGGCGAAGAAGAAACGCATCGCCACCGACTACGAAGTGCCGTGCCTGCTGGTGGCCGATGCGTCCGCCCGCACCGTCAGCCTTGCGGAGAACGTGCAGCGCGAGAACATGCACCCCGCCGACCAGTTCGCAGCCTTCGCCGCACTTGTCAAAGAAGGCCGACCCATCGAGGACATTGCCGCCGACTTCGGCGTGACCCCGCTGGTGGTGCAGCGGCGCTTGAAGCTGGCGAACGTCTCGCCGCGCCTCATGGCCGACTATCGCGCCGGTGGCGTGACGCTGGAACAGTTGATGGCCCTGACCATCACCGACGACCACCCCGCACAGGAAGCCGCGTTCTACGGTGCGCCGGAATGGCAGCGCGGCGCATCCGCGCTGCGCGAACGCCTGACCGAACGCGAAATCGACGCCACGCATCCGCTGGTGCGCTTCGCCGGGCTGGACGCCTACACGGCGGCGGGCGGCGGCATCCGCCGCGACCTGTTCGCGGAAGGCGATGCCGGAACCTACCTGACCGACGCCGCGCTGCTGGAAACGCTGGTGCGCGGCAAGCTGGATGCGCTGGCCGGGAACGTGCGCGCCGAGGGTTGGTCGTGGGTGGAAGCCGTGCCGCACATGAGCTACGCCGAGCGGCAGGCATTCCAGAACGCGCCGCGCCAGCGCCGCGAACCGACCGCCCGCGAAGCCCGCCGCATTGCCTCGCTGCAAAGCCGCCTCGACAAGATCGACGCCGAACTGGAAGAAGCCTACGACGCCGAGGACGAGGACAAGACCGAAGCGCTGGAACCGCGCCGTGAACAGGTCGCCGGGGAACTGCAAGCCGTAGAGGAAGCCTTGCAGGGCTACGCCCCGGACGTGCGCGCCGTGGCCGGTGCCATCGTCACGCTCGACCGTGAGGGAGAAGCCGTGATTCATCGCGGGCTGCTGCGCGAAGCCGAAGCCAAGGCGCTGCGCACGCTGGAGCGCTTGCGGCAGGGTTTCGGCAGCGCGGAAGGCGAAGCCGGGAACGACGACGAAGGCGAGGACGCCGAGCCGCCCAAGGCCGCGAGCCTGTCCGACCGGCTGGCGCAGCGGTTGAGCGCACACCGCACCGCCGCGCTGCAAATCGAAGTCGCCCGGCATCCGCAAGTCGCGCTGGCCGCACTGGTGCATGGCATGGTGCAGACCATCTTGCAGGACAGCCACTACGGCCACGACTTGCCGCTGGGCGTGCGCCTGACGGTGCAAGACCGGCTGGAAGGCATGGCCCCGGACTGGCCGGAATCGCCTGCCGCCGTGGCGCTGCGCGAACTGCAACAGGTAGCCGGTGAAGCCTTGCCGGAGGACGGCGCCGAACTGTTCGCCGCGCTGCTGGCGAAGCCGCAAGACGAACTGGTGCGGCTGCTGGCCGTGTGCGTGGCTTCCACGGTGGACGTGGTGACGCCTCGCGCCACAGCGCACCGGCCCGGCGAGGAACTGGCGCAGGCCGTGGGCCTCGACATGGCCGCATGGTGGAAGCCGACCGCAGAAGGCTACTTCAAGCACGTTTCCAAAGCCGTGATTCTGGATGCCGTGGGCGCGTTTGCACCGGAATCCGTCACCCGGCTGGCGAAGCTCAAGAAGGCCGACATTGCCAGCGAGGCCGAGCGGCTGGCCGATGGCACGGGCTGGATGCCCGCCATCTTCAAAGCCACGGGCCCGCAGGATGATGCGCAGGAGGAAAGCTCGGAGCAGGAAGCCCCGGAGGATGCCGAAGCAATGGCGGATGAACCCGCCGAGGCGCTGGCCGCTTGACCCGCGCTGAAGGCAAGCGCCCCGGCCTCGACCGGGGCGCTTCGCTTTGTGTGGTGGCGCACC
>JBFMFN010000022.1:0-9791 GCA_040754175.1 Pseudomonadota bacterium
GGGGTCGTCTCAGAAAACGGAAAATAAAGCACGTTAAGCCAAGATGGACTGGTTTGCAGGTTGTGGCTACCCCAAGGCTGTAGCCAGAGGCATGCGGGCCAGATCAATGAAGGCGTGGAGGTAGTCAATACTGGTATCCGTCTCGCGTGCGCCTAGAAAGATCTGCTTGGCGATGCCCGTTGGCCCTAAGCGAACTGGAACCACGTCCATCTTGTCGGCGTATTCCTCCACCAGCCAGCGCGGCAGTGCCGCCACGCCCCGCCCGCTGGCGACCATTTGCAGCATGATGTCGGTGGTCTCAATGACCTTGTGGCGTTTGGGGCTGATCCCTGCCGGCTGGAGGAACTGGTTGTAAATGTCCAGCCGGTCGGTTTCCACCGGGTAGGTGATCAGTACCTCGCTGCCCAGTTGTTTCGGCTCGACATGTGTTGCCGTGGCCAAAGCATGGTGGCCGCTCACGACCAGTACCTGCTCATAATCGAATACCGGCTCGAAGCGCAGCCCAAGCTTGTACAAGGGATCGGGCGTCACCAGCAGGTCGATTTCATAACCGAACAGTGCGCCAATTCCTCCGAACTGGAATTTCTGTTTGACGTCCACATCGACGTCCGGCCACCGGGCCAGGTAGGGTGACACCACCTTGAGCAGCCATTGATAACAGGGATGGCACTCCATGCCGATACGCAGGGTGCCGCGTTCCCCCAGGGCGTATTGACGCAAGCGCTCTTCCGCCCGATCCAACTGGGGCAACAGTCGGTCAGCGAGCCCCAGCAGGTACTCGCCGGCCTGGGTCAACCGCAGGCTGCGCCCTTCGCGTAGCCAGATGTCGGTGCCAAGCGCCCGCTCCAGCTTTTTCATCGTATGGCTCAAAGCCGACTGGGTCAGGCACAGCACGTTTGCGGCTGCGGTCAGGGAGCCTTGCCGATCCACCTCACGAATGATGGCCAGATGCATTCTTTCAATCATGTGCATCCATTAGTAAAAATAATTGATTGTTGAAGAACGATCATTTTACTTCATGTTATCGCTTTCTTACAATGCTGCCATTCCCATCATCATTCGAAGAAAAGGCAAGCATGGTCACCACACACAATCTCGGTTTTCCCCGTATCGGCGCGAAGCGTGAGCTGAAATTCGCCCTTGAGTCTTACTGGAAAGGCCAGTCCTCCCGCGACGAGTTGAAAGCACTCGGCGCCCAACTGCGTCAGCGCCACTGGCAAGAGCAGTCCGGCCTGGACCGGGTACCGGTAGGCGATTTCGCCTTCTACGATCAGGTGCTCGACATGAGCTTCACGCTGGGCAATCTGCCCGAGCGTGCCCGTGGCTTCCACGGCGATACGCTGGATAACTACTTTCGCGTGGCACGCGGTCGCTCCGCCCAGGGCGCGGAGGAACACGCGGGTTGCTGCGGCGGCATCGCCGCAGGCGAGATGACCAAGTGGTTCGACACCAACTATCACTACATCGTCCCGGAGTTCACGGTCGCGACCGAATTCAAGCTGGATGCCACGCGCCTTCTGGAACAACTGGACGAAGCCAAGGCTCAGGGTGTCAAGGCCAAACCCGTCATCATCGGTCCGGTCACCTATTTGTGGATTGGCAAGGCCAAGGACGATTCCGACAAGCTGGCCTTGCTGGAACGCTTGCTGCCTGTCTACGCCGAACTGCTGGAGCAACTGGCTACACAAGGGGTCGAGTGGGTACAGATCGATGAGCCGGTGCTGGTCACTGAACTGGATGCCGACTGGCAGCATGCCCTGAACCTGGCTTACCACCACCTCAAGAGTAGTCGCGTCAAGCTGCTGCTGGCCACGTATTTCGGCACTTTGCAGGATAACCTGTATCTCGTCAGCAATCTGCCGGTGGCGGGCCTGCATCTGGATGCGATCAATGCCCGCGACGAAATACAGCCGCTACTCAACCTGCTGCCGTCGCATAGGGTACTGTCGCTGGGCGTAATCAATGGCCGCAACATCTGGAAGACCGACCTCAGTGCCACGCTCGATTGGTTAGAGCCGCTCGCCGAGCGACTGGGTGATCGCCTGTGGATTGCACCGTCCTGTTCGCTGCTACACGTACCTGTCGATCTGGCCAGCGAGCAAAAGCTGGACGCCGAAATTAAGTCCTGGCTCGCCTACGCCTTGCAGAAGCTGGACGAGTTGAAGGTACTGGCCACCGCCTTGAATCAGGGGCGCGCAGCAGTGGCTGCCGAACTGGCCGCCAACCGGGCCGCCATCACCGCCCGCCGCACTTCGCCGCACGTGACCAACCCGGCGGTCAAGGCCGCCCTCGCCAGCATCAACCCGGCGCTGGGCCAGCGCAAGAGTCCCTATTCGGTGCGCGCCAGGAAACAAGCCGTGCTGCTGAACCTGCCTGCTTACCCGACCACGACCATCGGCTCCTTCCCGCAAACGGCGGAAATCCGTCTGGCTCGCAGCCAGTTCAAGTCAGGCGAACTGGATGAGGCCAGCTACAAGACCGCGATGCAGGCCGAGATCGCCCACAGTGTGCGCGAACAGGAGGCCTTGGGGCTTGATGTGCTGGTGCATGGCGAAGCCGAGCGCAACGACATGGTCGAATACTTCGGCGAGCAACTCGATGGTTACGCCTTCAGCCAGTTCGGCTGGGTACAGTCCTACGGCTCGCGTTGCGTCAAGCCGCCCATCCTGTTCGGCGACATCAGCCGCCCGAAGGCGATGACCGTCGAATGGATCAAATACGCCCAGTCACTGACCGCCAAACCGATGAAGGGCATGTTGACCGGTCCAGTCACCATCCTGAACTGGTCGTTTGTCCGCGACGATCAGCCGCGCTCGGTGTCCTGCTACCAGCTCGCGCTGGCCATACGCGAAGAAGTGCTGGATCTGGAGAAGGCCGGCGTGAGGGTGATCCAGATCGACGAGGCAGCCCTGCGCGAAGGTTTGCCCCTGCGCAAATCGCAGTGGAAACGTTACCTGGACTGGGCGGTTGAATCCTTCCGCATTACCGCCAACGGTGTGCAGGATGAAACCCAGATACACACCCACATGTGCTACTCAGAGTTCAACGACATCATCGCCTCCATCGCCGACATGGACGCTGACGTGATCACCATTGAGACCTCGCGTTCGGATATGGAGTTACTCGATGTCTTCGACGATTTCAAGTACCCCAACGAAATCGGACCAGGGGTCTACGACATCCACTCGCCGAACATCCCGACGCAAGAGCACATCGTGCAGTTGATGAGGAAAGCCGCCGAACGCATTCCGCCCGAGCGTCTGTGGGTGAACCCGGACTGCGGTTTGAAAACCCGCCAATGGCCGGAGGTCATCCCCGCTTTGACCAATATGGTGGCTGCCGCCAAGACCCTGCGCGCATCGGCTTGAAGCTGGGCCATCCAAACATCCCGAGCCGTGTCTCGGGATTCATTTTTCCACAAGGACAAGCATGTTTGAACGCAATCGCTACACGGTCGATCTGATCGACCCCGAGATATTCGCCGCCATCAAGCAAGAAAATCAGCGTCAGGAAGACCACATCGAGTTGATCGCTTCGGAGAACTACACCTCACCGGCCGTGATGGCCGTCCAGGGCTCGCAACTGACCAACAAGTATGCCGAGGGCTATCCCGGCAAGCGTTACTACGGTGGCTGCGAATACGTCGACATCGTCGAGCAGATCGCCATCGATCGCGTCAAGCAACTGTTCGGCGCCGAGGCCGCCAACGTGCAGCC
Organism: Pseudomonadota bacterium; assembly: GCA_040754175.1. GTDB lineage: Bacteria > Pseudomonadota > Gammaproteobacteria > Burkholderiales > Gallionellaceae > Sideroxyarcus. The sequence continues at coordinate 3,717 of JBFMFN010000022.1, forward strand.
CAACTCTGGCTCGCAGGCTAACCAGGGCGTGTTCTTTGCCGTGCTCAAGCCGGGCGACACCATCATGGGTATGAGCCTGGCCGAGGGCGGTCATCTCACCCACGGCATGGCGCTCAATATGAGCGGCAAGTGGTTCAATGTCGTCAGCTATGGCCTCAATGCCCAGGAAGACATCGACTACGAAGCCCTCGAAAAGCTGGCCTACGAGAAGAAGCCCAGGCTGATTATCGCCGGCGCCTCCGCCTTCGCGCTACGCATCGACTTTGAGCGTATCGCCCGCGTCGCCAAATCCATCGGCGCCTATTTCATGGTGGACATGGCCCACTATGCAGGGCTGATCGCTGCTGGCGTCTACCCGAACCCGGTGCCGCATGCCGATTTCGTCACCACCACCACCCACAAGAGCCTGCGCGGCCCGCGCGGTGGCGTGATCCTGATGAAGACCGTGCATGAAAAGGCCATCAACTCGGCCATCTTTCCCGGCCTCCAGGGCGGCCCGCTGATGCATGTGATTGCCGGCAAGGCCGTGGCCTTCAAGGAAGCGTTGGCTCCCGAGTTCACTGCCTATCAGCAGCAGGTCATCCGGAACGCCGCCATGTTGGCTGAAACGCTGATCGCGCGTGGCCTGCGCATCGTCTCTGGCCGCACCGAAAGCCATGTGATGCTCGTGGACCTGCGTGCCAAGAAGGTCACCGGTAAGGAGGCCGAGAAGAACCTTGGCGACGCGCACATCACGGTCAACAAGAATGCCATTCCCAATGATCCGGAGAAGCCCTTCGTCACTTCGGGCATCCGCCTCGGTTCGCCAGCCATGACCACGCGCGGCTTCAAGGAAGAGGAAGCGCGCCATGTCGGCAACCTGATTGCTGACGTGCTGGACAACCCGCAGGACGAAGCAAACATCGCACGCGTGCGCGAGCGGGTGGCAACGCTGACAAAACACTTTCCCGTCTACAGTTGATGCCTGGCACTCAGAAATCAGCGGCCAGCGGCCATATGTCAAGATGAGCTATACCCTAATCTGGCGTCAATGATTGCTCCCGAAATCCGTCAGGATAGAGTGAGTTTTGATATTTGTTGACACGATCAACAAAGGGTCATAGATTCTTTTCTGACATTTTGCACGGGAGAGCATCTTGAAGGGACAACGGATCGGGTACGTCCGGGTCAGCAGCTTCGATCAGAACCCGGAACGCCAGCTTGAGCAGACACAGGTGGACAAGGTGTTCACCGACAAGGCATCGGGCAAGGACATCCAGCGCCCAGAACTGGAAGCCCTGCTGGCCTTCGCCCGCGAGGGCGACACGGTGGTGGTGCATAGCATGGATCGTCTGGCGCGCAACCTCGATGACCTACGCCGTATGGTGCAGACGCTCACCAAGCGCGGGGTACGGATCGAATTCGTCAAGGAGTGCTTGACCTTCACCGGCGAGGACTCGCCGATGGCGAATCTGATGTTGTCGGTGATGGGCGCGTTCGCCGAGTTCGAGCGCGCCTTAATCCGTGAGCGGCAACGCGAGGGCATTGCGTTGGCCAAGCAGCGGGGCGCGTATCGTGGACGCAAGAAAGCACTGTCCCCTGAGCGCGCCTCCGAATTGCGTCATCGCGCCGAGGCTGGCGAACAGAAATCGAAGCTGGCCCGTGAGTTCGGCGTCAGTCGGGAAACCCTGTACCAATACCTGAAAGATGCCTGACGATGCCCCGCCGATCGATCCTGTCCGCCGCCGAGCGCGAAAGCCTGTTGGCGTTGCCGGACACCAAGGACGACCTGATCCGACATTACACATTCAGCGATACCGACTTCGCCATCATCCGGCAGCGGCGCGGCCCGGCCAACCGCCTGGGCTTCGCCGTGCAGCTTTGCTACCTGCGCTTTCCTGGCGTCATTCTTGGTGTCGATGAGGCGCCGTTTCCGCCCTTGCTGAAACTGGTCGCCGACCAGCTCAAGGTCGGCATTGAAAGCTGGGGCGAGTACGGGCAGCGGGAGCAGACCCGGCGCGAGCATCTGGTCGAACTGCAAACGGTATTCGGCTTCCAGCCCTTCACCATGAGCCACTACCGGCAGGCCGTCCACACGCTGACCGAGCTGGCCATGCAAACCGACAAGGGTATTGTGCTGGCCAGCGCCTTGGTCGAACATCTACGGCGGCAGTCGATCATTCTGCCCGCGCTCAACGCTATCGAGCGGGCGAGCGCCGAGGCGATCACCCGCGCCAACCGGCGCATCTACGATTCCTTGGCCGAACCGCTGTCGGACGCACATCGCCGCCGTCTCGACGACTTGCTCAAGCGCCGGGACAACGGCAAGACGACCTGGCTGGCCTGGCTACGCCAGTCACCGGTCAAGCCGAACTCGCGGCACATGCTCGAACACATCGAACGCCTCAAGGCGTGGCAGGCGCTCGATCTGCCTTCCGGCATCGAACGGTCGGTGCACCAGAACCGGCTGCTCAAGATCGCCCGCGAGGGCGGCCAGATGACGCCCGCTGACCTGGCCAAGTTCGAGCCGCAACGGCGCTCCGCGACCCTGGTGGCGCTCGCCATCGAGGGCATGGCCACCGTCACCGACGAAATCATCGACCTGCACGACCGCATCCTGGGCAAGCTGTTCAATGCCGCCAAGAACAAGCATCAGCAGCAGTTCCAGGCATCCGGCAAGGCGATCAACGCCAAGGTGCGGCTGTTCGGGCGCATCGGCCAGGCCCTGATCGAAGCCAAGCAAGCTGGCCGCGATCCGTTCGCCGCCATCGAGGCCGTCATGTCCTGGGACGCCTTCGCCGAGAGCGTCACCGAGGCGCAGAAACTCGCCCAACCCGAGGACTTCGATTTCCTGCACCGCATCGGCGAGAGCTACGCCACGCTGCGCCGCTACGCGCCGGAATTCCTTGCCGTGCTCAAGCTGCGGGCCGCGCCCGCCGCCAAGGACGTACTCGACGCCATCGAGGTGCTGCGCGGCATGAACAGCGACAACGCCCGCAAGGTGCCCGCCGACGCGCCGACCGACTTCATTAAGCCGCGCTGGCAGAAGCTGGTGATGACCGACGCCGGCATCGACCGGCGCTACTACGAGCTGTGCGCACTATCGGAACTCAAGAACGCGCTGCGCTCGGGCGACATCTGGGTGCAGGGATCGCGCCAGTTCAAGGACTTCGAGGACTACCTGGTGCCGCCCGCGAAATTCGCCAGCCTCAAGCTGGCCAGCGAATTGCCGCTGGCCGTGGCCACCGACTGCGACCAGTACCTGCATGAGCGGCTGACACTGCTGGAAACGCAACTTGTCACCGTCAACCGCATGGCAGCGGCCAATAACCTGCCGGATGCCATCATCACCGAGTCGGGCCTGAAGATCACGCCGCTCGATGCGGCGGTGCCCGACACCGCGCAGGCGTTGATCGACCAGACGGCGATGGTTCTGCCGCACGTCAAGATCACCGAACTGCTGCTGGAGGTGGACGAATGGACCGGTTTTACCCGTCACTTCGCGCACCTGAAGTCAGGCGACCTGGCCAAGGACAAGAATCTGCTGCTGACCACGATCCTGGCCGACGCGATCAACCTGGGCTTGACCAAAATGGCCGAGTCCTGCCCCGGCACGACCTACGCCAAGCTGGCCTGGCTACAAGCCTGGCACATCCGCGACGAAACCTACGGGGCGGCCCTGGCCGAGCTGGTCAACGCGCAGTTCCGCCATCCCTTTGCCGAGCACTGGGGCGACGGCACCACGTCATCGTCGGACGGTCAGAACTTCCGCACTGGCAGCAAGGCCGAGAGCACCGGCCACATCAACCCGAAATACGGCAGCAGCCCAGGGCGGACGTTCTATACCCACATCTCCGACCAGTACGCACCGTTCCACACCAAGGTAGTGAACGTCGGCGTGCGCGACTCGACCTACGTGCTCGACGGCCTGCTGTACCACGAATCCGACCTGCGCATCGAGGAACACTACACCGACACGGCCGGATTCACCGATCACGTCTTTGCGTTGATGCACCTGCTGGGCTTCCGCTTCGCCCCGCGCATCCGCGACCTGGGCGACACCAAGCTCTACATCCCGAAGGGCGATGCCGCCTATGAGGCGCTCAAGCCGATGATCGGCGGCACGCTCAATATCAAGCACGTCCGCGCCCATTGGGACGAAATCCTGCGGCTGGCCACCTCGATCAAGCAGGGCACGGTGACGGCCTCGCTGATGCTCCGAAAACTCGGCAGCTACCCGCGTCAGAACGGCTTGGCCGTGGCGCTGCGCGAGCTGGGACGCATCGAGCGCACCCTGTTCATCCTGGACTGGCTGCAAAGCGTCGAGCTGCGCCGCCGCGTGCATGCCGGGCTGAACAAAGGCGAGGCACGCAACGCGCTGGCCCGCGCCGTGTTCTTCAACCGCCTGGGTGAAATCCGCGACCGCAGTTTCGAGCAGCAACGCTATCGCGCTTCCGGCCTCAACCTGGTGACGGCGGCCATAGTGTTGTGGAATACGGTCTATCTGGAGCGGGCCGCGAACGCCTTGCGTGGCCATGGCCAGACCGTCGATGACGGGCTGTTGCAGTACCTTTCGCCGCTCGGCTGGGAGCACATCAACCTGACCGGCGATTACCTCTGGCGCAGCAGCGCCAAGATCGGCCCGGGCAAGTTCAGGCCATTGCGACCGTTGTCCCCGACTTAACCGCAGCACCCACGCTGCTGCTGGATCGGCGGGCATGGTACCGATCCGAACGAACAGAACACACAGCAATCGCCCGGCTTTGGACGCAGCAGCGTATGGCAGGCCGGGCACTCGTAGTAAAACTGGCAGGCGTCCGTGGGCATGGTTTCCTGCTGTGCGTGGCCGCAGTGCGGGCAGGTCAGGACGGATTCGAGGATGACGGCGTTCATCGTGGCGTCACCTTTGCACGGTGGACGGATAGCCTGCGTTCGTCGTGGCCGAGGTCAACGCTTCCGGCTTGGTCTTGTCGGCGTCATAGGTGACGGTGGCCGTTTTCTTGTCGAAATCGACTTTGACGGCGCTCACACCGGGCACCTTCTCCAACGACTTCTTGACCGTGATCGGGCATAGCTCGCAGGTCATGTTCTGCACGGCCAGCGTGACGGTTTTCGGGGTGGTGGCCAGCACGGCGAGCGGCACGGCTGCCAACAGGGCAATCAGCAGTTTGCGCATGGGGATCTCCTTTCAGTAGAACAGTGGGGCGAGCCACGGCACGGCCAACAGGCCAAGCAGCAGCACGGTAACGATCCAGAACGTCAGGCGCTGCCGCTGGCGTGTGCGCGGATCAGCGCACGGCGTGCCGGGCGTGCAGACCTGCGGCACCAGATAGAGCTTGCGGAAGGCCAGTCCTAGAAACAGCAGCGTCATGCCGATGAAAAAGGGTCGGTACGGCTCCATCGCGGTCAGGCTGCCAACCCATGAGCCACCAATGCCGAGTGCCAGCAGGACAAGTGGCCCGACGCAGCACACCGACGCGCCGATGGCGGCCAGTACGCCCGCGATCAACGAGCCTTTTTCAGTGAGTCGTGCCATGTCGTTTTCCTTGAACCTGTTTGCCCAAGTGTTACTCTAAATCCCGTACCTAAGTACGGAGTCAAGGGGAATGTGATGGGAACAGAACTGACCATCGGCAAGCTGGCTGACGCCGCCGGGGTGAATATCGAGACGATTCGCTACTACCAGCGACGTGGCCTGTTGGGTGAGCCGCCCAAGCCGCCAGGTGGGCATCGGCGCTATGCGCCCGAGCAGGCCAAGCGTGTGCGATTCATCAAGCGGGGACAGGCGCTCGGCTTCACACTCGATGAGGTGGCCGCACTGCTGACCTTGGATGCGGCGTGCGCCTGCGGCGAGACTCAGGAATTGGCCGTGCGCAAGCTGGGTCTGATCGAGCAGAAGATGGCTGACCTCGTGGCCATGCAGCGGGTGCTGGAGGAACTGGTACAGCAGTGCGACGCGAGGGACGGCCATACGACTTGTCCGATCATCGACGTGCTGGCCAAGGATTGAGCGGGCAGTTGAGGTGCTGGTAACGACGCGCACGGGCGCTGCAAACTGCTTACCGTGCTTTATTTTCCGAATTCTGAGACGACCCC
>JBFMFN010000023.1:0-11477 GCA_040754175.1 Pseudomonadota bacterium
TTCCACGGCACCGACTGTACCTTGTGTCACGCGGGACCGGACAACTGGGTGACCGGCGCTTCCGATATCACCATCGATCTGACCGCTGACTTTGCCCGCATCCATGCCATGGAGAAGAAGGTGCTGGTGGGGCAGATCCTGTTACAGCTGTTCCTGTTCTTCTTCATCGGCTATTGCGTGGACCGTTTCATCCATCGCCCGCTGTCGGCAGTGGATCGCGAGTTCCGCAACATCATGGAAGGCAATCTGGACACCGAGCTTGATATCTCGATCAATGACGAGATGGGCGCGCTGCTGTGCGAGATCCAGTCCATGCAGACCTATCTGCGTACCATGGTCGACGAGATCGTGACGCCAGTCGCCAAGATGCGCGAGCGTGTGCGTCATGTCGATGGCAAGGTCGATGCCGTGGCTCGAAATGCCGCCACCGAGCAGGAGCAGATCCAGAGCATCGCGGCGACCATGGAGCAGTTCAGCCAGTCCATCGCCGAAGTCGCCGGCATGGCGGCCGACTCCATGACCGAGATGAAGCGCACGCAACAGATCGTCGAGCAGAACGATGCCAACATGGCGCGCAGCATCGATGCGACCAGCCGGGTCGCCGATACGGTCCAGCGTTCCAGCAAGACCATCTCCGATCTGGGCGCCTCGATCGAGAAGATCGGCAACATCGCCAACTCGATCAAGGAGATCGCCGATCAGACCAACCTGCTGGCATTGAATGCAGCCATCGAAGCGGCGCGCGCCGGCGAGCAGGGGCGCGGCTTCGCGGTGGTTGCCGACGAGGTGCGCAAGCTGGCTGAGCGTACCGCCTCCAGCACCAAGGACATCACCCAGACCATCAGCGAGATCACCGATATCTCCGAGACTGCGGTGCGTACCATGGGCGAGGCAGTGGTCGAAGTGGAGAGCGGCATCACGCTGATCCGCACCAACGGCGAGCAACTGAAGGAAGTTCTCGAAGCGACGGAGAGCATGTCCGAGCGTATCGACCACATCACCCGGTCGACCAAGGAGCAATCGGTGGCCGGTCAGAACGTGGCCAAGAGCCTGGAACACATCACCCAGCTTTCGCACGAGAATGCGAGCTCGTCGCGCCAGATGAGCGAGGCGGCTGAAGAATTGGCTGCCGCGGCCGATGAATTGAGCAAGGCGGGTTATCCGCTGACCAAGTGCGGTATGGTCCGGTGAGACGCCTGGTAAGGAGAGAGAGCAATGTCTGAACTATTGAAGAATATCGATGCCCGCACCAAGCTGGCGGGCACCAACAAGCTGGAGATCCTCATGTTCTCCCTCGGCAAGGACCTGCGCACCGGGCGCGAGGAGACCTTCGGCATCAACGTGTTCAAGGTGCGCGAAGTGATGCGCATCCCCGAGATCACGCGCGCCCCCGAGATGCCGCCGGCGGTGGAGGGCATGGTCAGCCTGCGCGGTGCGCTGGTGCCAGTGATCGACCTCGCCAAATACATCGGCATGGATTCGGACAGCAAACCCGACATCATGATCGTCACCGAGTACAACGGTCATACCCAGGGTTTCCTAGTCAAGTCTGTGGACAACATCCTGCGTCTGGACTGGTCGGCGATGCGCGTGCCGCCCGAGATGCTGGCTGCCGAGATGGGCGGGCTGGTCACAGCCATCACCGAGCTGAAGGACAAGCGTCTGGTGATGATGCTGGATGTGGAGAAGGTCTTGGCCGAGACCGGGCACTTCGGCAGCGACGAGATGATCTTCAAGGCGGTCAAGCACATCGGCAAGGAGAACCGCACGGTATTCTTCGCCGACGATTCTTCGGTGGCGCGCAACCAGATCGCGCGTACGCTCGAAGCGATGGGGGTGAAATACATCTCCGCCATCAACGGCCGCAAGGCGTGGGAGGAGTTGTCGCGCATGGCGGACTATGCCGAGGCCTCGCACACCCCGCTCAAGGAGATGTTGCAGGTCGTGCTGACCGACGTGGAAATGCCGGAGATGGACGGCTACATGCTGACGCGCAAGATCAAGGCCGACAAGCGTTTCAACGGCATCCCGGTGCTGATGCATTCTTCGCTGTCCAATTCGCAGAACGAGCAGCTCGGCCGCGCGGTCGGCGTGGATGAATACGTACCGAAGTTCGAACCACAGAAGCTGTCGCAGACGTTGACGCGACTGCTGGCATAAGGGAGGGCGAGATGGCATACAGCGACGAAATGATTGCATCGGTGCAGGACGGGCTGCTCGACCATATCGATGCCCGCACCAACCTGGCGGGCACCAACAAGATGGAGATTCTGCTGTTCAACCTCGGCAGCGAGGAGAAGTTCGGCATCAACGTGTTCAAGGTGAAAGAGGTGTCGCAGGCCGGCAAGATCACGCGCACCCCTAACATGCCTTCCGGCGTGGATGGCATCGTCAGCCTGCGTGGTCATGTGATGCCGGTGCTGAACCTGGCCAAGTTCATGGGCATCACCGAGCGCGAGCCGCACCAGACCATGATGGTGGCGGAATACAACACCCACATCCTCGGCTTCCTGGTGAAGGAGGTGGACCGCATCATCCGTGTCGATTGGGACAAGGTGCGTCCGACCGAAGGCATGCTGTCCGACAAGGCCGCCTTGATCACCGCCATCACCAATTTGGAAGACGGCTCGCTGGTGTCCATCCTCGACGTCGAACAGATCCTGGCCAACGCATTCGGCGAGGCCATCGTCGGCAACGTCGAGCGCATCGAAGCCGGCCATGAGCTGTGCGTGTTCTTCGCCGACGATTCCATGGTCGCCCGACGCAAGATCGTCGAAGTGCTCGACCGCATGGGCGTTAAGCATATCCAGAGCAACAACGGACAAGAGGCCTGGGACCGTCTGCGTGCCATGGCTGACTCGGCACAAGCCACCGGCCAGAACCTGCACGACCAGATCCAGGTCATCCTCACCGATGCCGAGATGCCGGCCATGGACGGTTATGTGCTCACGCAATACATCAAGAACGACCGTCGTTTCGACGGCATCCCGGTGGTGATGCATTCCTCGCTGTCGTCGGATGCCAACCGGGCGATGGGCAAACGCGTGGGCGTCGATTACTACGTGTCCAAGTTCGATTCGATGGTGCTGTCGTCTACCTTGCGACCATTGCTCACGTAACAGATTCAGATAAGAAGTATTCAGGAGATCGAGATGGGAATAGAGAACACAAAATTTCTGGTGGTGGATGACTTCTCCACGATGCGCCGCATCGTGCGGAACCTCCTGAAAGAGCTTGGGTTCACCAACGTGCAGGAAGCGGAAGACGGCGTGGATGCATTGAACAAACTGCGCAGCGAACCCTTCGATTTCGTGGTGTCCGACTGGAACATGCCGAACATGACCGGCATCGACCTGCTGCGCGCCATCCGCGCCGATGCGACGTTGAAGACGTTGCCGGTCTTGATGGTGACCGCCGAGGCGAAGAAGGAGAACATCATCGAAGCCGCCCAGGCTGGTGCGTCCGGCTACGTGGTCAAGCCGTTCACAGCGGCCACGCTGGACGAGAAACTGAAGAAGATCTTTGCGGCCAACCCGCATCTGAACAAGTGAGGTGAATCATGGCAAACCCGGCAAATCAGGATTCGGACGATCTCGAGGCTCTGTTCGACAGCATCATCGCGGCCAACCAGGATGAAGGCAAGGCGCCTCCACAAGCCGCCAAGGTGATCCAGCTGAATGCCGAGGCGGAACCCGCCAAGGTGCTCAACCAGGTCGGTCAGATGGCGCGCAAGCTACATGACACGCTGCGCGAACTCGGTCTCAACAAGGAGATCGAGAAGGCCGCCTCCACCATCCCCGATGCGCGCGACCGTCTCAACTATGTGGCCACGCTGACGCAACAGGCGGCGGAGCGCGTGTTGAACGCCACCGATGCTGCGCAACCCATCGTGGAGAAGATGGGCGACGAATCGAAGCGTCTGGCGGCGCAGTGGGACCTGCTGTTCCAGAAGAAGCTCGACGTGCCGCAGTTCCGCGAGCTGGTGACGCAGACGCATGCCTATCTGCATGCGACGCCGAAGCAGGGCAAGGAGGTCAATGCCTACCTGATGGAGATCATGATGGCGCAGGATTTCCAGGACCTTACCGGCCAGGTGATCAAGAAGATCATCCAGTTGACGCAGGAGATGGAGCAGCAATTGGTCGCGCTGTTGCTGGAGAACGCACCGCCTGCCGTGCGCGCCGAGAACGCCGGTTTGTTGAATGGACCGGTCATCAATGCCGCGGGCCGTGACGATGTGGTGACCAGCCAGGACCAGGTGGACGACCTGCTGGAAAGTCTGGGTTTTTAGGATACGGGATTCGGGATACAGGATTCAGGAGTATTCGCGGACAGGCCGTATCCTGTATCCCGAATCCAGAATCCTGAAAAGGAGACGGATATGAACGACTTTGTCGGAATGGAAGACCTGTTGAGCGACTTCCTGATGGAAGCGGGCGACATGCTGTCCGATGTGGATAGCAAGCTGATGGAGCTGGAGAAGAACCCCGGGGACGGCGGTCTGCTGAACGAGGTGTTCCGTGGATTCCACACCATCAAGGGAGGCGCGGGCTTCCTCAATGCCACCGAGCTGGTGACCCTCTGTCACCTGACCGAGAACCTGTTCGACAAGCTGCGCAACAAGGAGCTGACGCTGTCGGCAGAACTGATGGACGTGATCTTCGCCGCCACGGCCGAAGTGCGTCACATGTTCACTGCCTTGCAGCAGAGCCAGCAGCCGCATGCGGCGCCGGCCGACATCATCGCGGCACTGAAGGATGCGCTGGAAGGCAAGGCGGTGTCCCGCGTCAGCAAGTCGGCACCTGCCGCGTCGGCGACAGCAGCCGAGGAGCGGCCGACGCTGCCCGAGATTCCGGCAGACAACATCGACTGGGAAGCGCTGCACAAGGCGCTGGTGGGTAACGACATCGTGCAGCAGGTCGGTGCGAAACGCGATGTGGAAGAGATCAAGCAGGCCATCAACGAGGAAGAGTCCACACGCAAGGCCTTCGGCCGCCGTTCCACCGATGTGCCCGGCGCTACCGTCGGTCGGCGCGCCGGTGACGTTCCTGCCGGTGATGCCAAGGACACTACCATCCGTGTGGACACCGAACGTCTGGACCAGGTGCTCAATCTGTCCGGCGAGATCGGTTTGACCAAGAACCGTTTGACGCATCTGCGTTCCGACATCCTCGGCGGGCGCAGTGATGCCGATGTGATGCGCGACCTGGATCAGGCCGTGTCGCAGCTCGACATGCTGGTGGTCAACCTGCAGAACGCGGTGATGAAGACGCGCATGCAGCCGATCGGCCGCCTGTTCAAGAAATACCCGCGCCTGGCGCGCGACCTGGCGCGTTCGCTGGGCAAGGATGTGGAACTGGTGCTGTCCGGCGAAGAGACCGAGATGGACAAGACCATGATCGAGGACCTCAACGACCCGCTGGTGCACCTGGTGCGCAACGCGGTCGACCATGGCGTGGAAACGGTGGAAGAACGCCGTGCCGTCGGCAAGTCGGAGAAGAGCATCGTCGAACTCTCCGCGCGGCAGGAAGGCGATCATATCCTCATCACCATCACCGATGACGGCAAGGGCATGCAGCCCGAGGTCATCCGCAACAAGGCAGTGGAGAAGGGTCTCATCACTAACGAGGTGGCCAATACGCTGGACGAGAACCAGTGCCTGGAACTGATCTTCCTGCCCGGCTTCTCGACCAAGACCGAGATCTCCAGCGTGTCCGGTCGTGGCGTCGGCATGGACGTGGTGAAGACCAACATCCAGAAACTGAACGGCAGCATCCAGATCCAGTCCGAGCCGGGCAAGGGTTCCACCTTCTCCATCTCGCTGCCGCTGACGCTGGCCATCCTGCCGGTGCTGGTGCTGCGCCTGGGCGACCAGTCGTTCGCGGTGCCGCTGTCCATGGTGCGCGAGATATTGCCGGTCACGCCGGATGCGCTGCAACAGGTGTCCGGCAAGGCCACCATGGTGGTGCGCGGCGAGGTGTTGCCGGTGTTGCCGCTCACCCAGCTCATCGGCTGGGGCAGCAGCGAGCATTCCGAGGTGGGCGTGCTGATGCAGTTCGGCAACAACAGTTTCATCCTGACGGCGGACGGTTTCGTCGGCCATGAGGATGTGGTCATCAAGTCGCTCGATACCTTCCGTCCCAAGGGCGTGGCGGGTGTCACCATGTCCAGCGAAGGCGACATCGTGCTCATCCTGGATATCAAGGAACTGTTGAGCGACGTACGCGGTAACTGATCCAATCGAATAAGAACGATTTTTAGGAGGATGTATGTTTGAGAACATGTCGCTGAAGAGCAAGTTCATCAGTCTTGAAGTAGTGTCCTTCGTGATGTTCCTCGCGATGTCGATCTTCGCGGTGATGATGCTGAAAGGTGCGGTCGATTCCCAGAAGGTCAGCATCGACCGACTCAAGCTGGATATCATGGTGATGGAGAGCGTGAGCACCATGGATATCGCCACACTGAAGGAAGCCAAGATCGCCAAGGATGTATGGTTGCGCGGCGGCAATCCCGACAAGCTGAAGAAGTACCGTGACGATTTCCTGGCTGAGCGCGGCCGCTTCGAGCATAGCCTGGACGAGGCGAAGAAGAGCCTGCAACAGCTGGCACTCGGCCATGAGCAGGAGTTCGCCGACTTCCTGTCCCGCATGGACAACGTCAAGCAGTTGCATGACGTGATGTCTGAAAAGTACCTGGCGCAGATCGATGCGCATCGCGGCGATGCCATCGACTCGGACAACAAGGTGACCGGCATCGACCGCGAAGTGATCGCCGCAGTGAAGGGCTTGCGTGACGATTTCGTGGTGTTCACCGACCAGAAGGCGGCCGAGAAGCTGCAGATGGCGGAAGAGGATTATGCGCAACGCCGTACCATCGTGACGATCTGGGTGCTGGTGTCGCTCAGCCTGTCGTTCGCGCTGGCCTCACTTATCATCCGCCAGATCATGCGCCAGTTGGGCGGCGATCCGCGCGAGGTGGCGAACGTGGTCAACGTGATGGCCGATGGCGACTTTTCGCGCACGCCCAAGCACCAGCCGCCGGCCGGCAGCCTGCTGGCCAACGCCTATCACATGCAATCCAAGTTGCGCGACATGATCGCCGACGTCAAGGGACAGGCTAACCATGTGGGCGATATGGCGCACAGCCTGGCCGCCTCGGCCACGCAGATTGCCGAGAACGTCAACCACGAATCCGACGCCGTGTCGGGCATGGCCGCCGCGATCGAAGAGTTGAGCGTGTCCACCACACATATCAGCGATCAGGGGTCCAATGCCAAGCAGATCGCCAACAGCTCGCGCGACAGCGCTCAGGAAGGCGCCAAGGTGGTCAACATGACGGTGTCCGGTCTGCTCGAGATCGCGCGCGAGATCGAGAGCGCGTCGGGTGAAGTGTCGCGTCTGGGTGAAGATGCCTCGCGCATCAGCGATGTGGTCAAGGTCATCAAGGAGATCGCCGACCAGACCAATTTGCTGGCCTTGAATGCCGCCATCGAAGCGGCGCGTGCTGGCGAGCAGGGACGCGGCTTCGCCGTGGTGGCGGACGAAGTGCGTAAGCTGGCCGAACGCACCGCCGGTGCCACCAGCGAGATCAGCGAGATGTCGAGCAAGATCGGCGACGTCGCCAACCATGCGCTGACCGGTATGGACAAGGTGGTGCAGACCACGCGTCAGGGCGTAGGCAACGCCGAGACCGCGCAAGGTTCCATCAGCCATATCCAGAGCAGCTTCGGCGAAGTGGCGGGCGTCATCGACGATATCGCTGTCGCGCTGGAGGAGCAGAATTCCGCCGCCGCCGAACTGGCCAAGAGCACCGAACGCGTGTCGCAGATGTCGGAAGAGAACGCTGGCGCGGCCAAGAACCTGCTCGGCCTGGCCCAGGACCTGGAGCGCAAGGCCAGCGAGGTGCGCCAGGCGGTGGAAGTGTTCCGCATTTGATGCGGTCCGACGTATAAGCAGTATCCAGGAGAAACATGATGTTTTGCGGCAAACTGAAACAGGAGCACGCGCTGGCACAGAATCGACTGGCCGAAACCGAGCGCGATATCGCCAATCTGCGAGTCGAGCTGGAACGTCTGGAAGCGGAACGTGACCGCTTGCGCGTGGAAGATGAGGCGGCCTTGCTGAAGGGAAAAGTCGCCGACAAGATCTACACCAACATGCAGGGCTTCGGTGAATCATTCATCGCCTTGCAGACTTCGCAGGTGGCAGCGGCTAACTCGCTGCGCGAAGAGAAACAGCATGCCATTGAGGCGGCCAGCGTGTCGGTGAACAACCGCGAGGCGGTGCTCAACATCGCCTCCAGTCTGGAGGCGTTGTCCGCCGATACCATGCAGACCTCGAAGAACGTGCAAGGGCTGACCGAGCGCGCGGCGCAGATCGGCAGCATCGTGCAGCTGATCCGCGAGATCGCCGACCAGACCAATCTGCTGGCCTTGAATGCCGCCATCGAGGCGGCGCGTGCCGGTGAGCAGGGGCGCGGTTTCGCCGTGGTGGCGGATGAGGTGCGCAAGCTGGCGGAGCGTACCGGCAAGGCTACCAGCGAGATCTCCGTCATCGTCAGCGCCATCCAGGACGAGACCCATCATGCGCGCACGCAGATGGAGGCGTGGGCCAAGAAATCTCAGGCGTTCAGCCAGGACGTGGGCACCGTGATGGAGAACATGAAGCATCTGCTCGACCTCTCCAACACCATGGAAGGCACCATCTCCGCCGCCGCGTTGCGCAGCTTCGTTGAGGTCGCCAAGATCGACCACATCCTGTACAAGTTCGAGATCTACAAGGTGTTCATGGGCATCTCCGACCGTACTGCCGACAGCTTCACCTCGCACACCACCTGCCGTCTCGGCAAATGGTATTTCGAAGGCGAAGGCAAGGATTGCTATTCCCGGCTGGACGGCTACCAGGCGGTCGCCGCGCCGCACCAGAGCTTCCACCATAATGGCAAGGAAGCCGTGGCCGCCCTGCATGCCGGCGATCCGCTGCGCGGCATGGAACTGGTGGGCAAGATGGAGGTGGACAGCATGGCGGTGTTGGCTGCGCTGGAACGTATCGCCATCGCGGGTGAGCATGACAACAGCCTGTTGTGCGCTGCCACCGACTGAGCAATGACGAGCGGCCGGGCTTGCCCGGTCCGCTCCGCCTGCCATCATGCATGCCCGTGAGTTCACTTTCACCGACCAGGATTTCCAGAGTATCCGCAGCCTGATCCACCGCCATGCGGGCATCGTGCTGGGCGACAGCAAACAGGAACTGGTCTATAGCCGTCTGGCACGCCGCCTGCGTGCCACCGGCATCCGCAGCTTCGGGGAATACCTGCATTACCTGCAGCAGCCGGGGCATGAGGAGGAGTGGCAAGCCTTCGTCAATGCGCTCACCACCAACCTGACCTCGTTCTTCCGCGAGGCGCATCACTTCAAGCTGCTGGCCGACCATCTGCGCACCCTCGGGCGCGGGCGCCCGCTGTATCTGTGGTGCTCCGCCTGCTCCACCGGCGAAGAGGCGTATTCCATGGCGATGACGGTCGTGGAGACCTTCGGCGGCTTCGACCATCCGGTGCGCATCATCGCCTCCGATCTGGACAGCCATGTGCTGGCGCAGGCGCGTGCCGGACGTTACAAGGGGGAAGTGGTGCGCAAGCTGGGGGCGGAACGCATGAACGCTTTCTTCGTGCCGGACAGCGGCGACCATTACCGCGTGCGCCCGGAATTGCAGCGCTGCATCGAGTTCCGCCAGATCAATCTGCTCGACGCGCGCTATCCCATCGCCGACAAGCTGGATGCCATCTTCTGCCGCAATGTGATGATCTATTTCGACAAGCCGACGCAGCTCGAGATCCTCAAGAAGTTCGTCCCGCTGCTGCACGCGCACGGCTTGCTGTTCGCCGGCCATTCCGAGAGTTTCTATCACGCCGTCGCCTACTTCCGCCTGCGCGGACAGACGGTGTACGAGCTGGCCTGAGATGCCCTACGGCGCTTACGGTCCGCATGTCATCGTGGTCGGCTCCTCCACCGGCGGCACCGATGCCTTGCGCGTGTTCCTCGGCGACATGCCGGAAGATGCGCCGCCCATCCTGGTGGCGCAACACATGCCGGAGAGTTTCGTGCCGTCCTTCGTGGCGCGCCTGGACAGCCTGTGCCGGCTCTCGGTGCAGCTGGCCAGGCAGGGCGAAGATATCCGTCCCGGCACCGTCTATGTGGCGCCGGGCCATGCCCATCTGCAGATCGCGCGTGCGCCCGGCATGGGCTATCGCACCGAGCTCAATGTCGCGCCGCCGGTGAACTTCCATCGACCTTCGGTGGAGATGCTGTTCCGTTCCGCCGCACAGGTGCTGGGCGCACAGGCGGTGGGGGTGATGCTCACCGGCATGGGCAAGGATGGCGCGGCCGCGATGCTGGAGATGAAGCAGGCGGGCGCCTATAACCTGGCCCAGGATGAAGCGAGTTGCGTGGTGTTCGGCATGCCGCGCGCAGCGATAGAACTGGGCGCGGTGGATGAGGTGCTGCCCTTGCAGGAGATGGCCGCCCGCGCCCTGGCGCGCTGTCGGCGGCCGTAGGCGACTCAGTCGGCCGCCCCCATCTTGGGGTGCTTCTCCGCTACCATCTAGTCGAGGATGCTCATCACGTCGATGCTGGATTCCTCGGCGATCTTCAACTGGTCGAGGATCTGGTCCTGCAAGCTATCGTCGTGCGCCCAGTTCAGTTCCATCAGGCTGAGCATGCGGTGCACCGAGCCATGCACCTTGCTGTGCGGGCCTTCCAGCTTGCGGAACGACGGCATGCTGCCGAACACATCCTTGCCCGCACCTTCGTACCACTTGCCCAAACGGCAGTTGTGATGGTCGACGCCGACCGCGTTCTTGAACTCCTCATGGTTCGAGTCGTTGACCAGCACGTAGGCACGCTGCTTATAGATGATGTGGTCGACCTTGACCAGCGAGGCGAAGCTCAGGTCCTGCGCGTAGCGTGCATTGCTCAGCGTGGTCACCGCGGATTCGTAGAATTGGCCGAACTTGTGCTCCAGCTTGCCGATGACGCCCTGCGACGAATTGGCGATCTCATGCATCTCCTGCGAGTCCTGCAGCATGCTGGCCGATTCGTTCTGCAGCATCTGCATGACGCGGCCGATGGATTCGGAGGCGTTCTTGGTGTTCTCCGCCAGCTTGCGCACCTCGTCCGCCACCACCGCGAACCCGCGCCCGGCCTCGCCGGCGCGTGCTGCCTCGATGGCCGCGTTCAATGCCAGCAGGTTGGTCTGGTCGGCGATGGAGTTGATCAGACCGACCGCCTTGGTGATCTCGCTGCTGCGTGCGTTCAGGTTGGTGATGGCCTCGTTGGCGCGGTTCACGCGTTCCACGATACCGGACAGGCGTTCCACCACATCGCGCACCGAGGCCCGGCTCTCTTCCGCATCCTCGCGTGTGCGGCGCGCCAGTGAGGCGAGTTCGCCCATGTTGTCGGTGATCGACTTCAGGTCGCTCTG
>JBFMFN010000023.1:11577-86566 GCA_040754175.1 Pseudomonadota bacterium
TGTTGTCGGTGATCGACTTCAGGTCGCTCTGGTTGGAGACCAGGTTCTTCAGCAGGTTCTCGGTGTTCAGATGGTGGGCGCGCGACAGCATGTGCGTGCGCATGGCGGCACGCTTCTGCTCGGCCATGCCATCCAGCAGGATGTTCTGGTTCTCCAGGCCTTTCTTGAAACCGCCGTGCACGCCGACCGGCAATGCCTGGCGGCCGAAGTTGCCGGCCAGGTTGGCACGGAAGCTGGTCTCCTGCTCGCGGAAGAAGGTGGCCAGCTGGTCCAGCATGTCATTCACGTTCCAGCACAGCAGGCTGATCTCGTCCTTGGCATCGGCGATGCCGGTGACGCGCGAATTGAACTTGCCGGCGGCGACGTTCTGCACGACGTCTTCGATCTTCTTCAATGGTGCCAGCCAGCGGCGCGCGAGCCATTGGCCGGCGGCGGAGGCCGCGATACCGACGACCAGGAAGGTGATCATGAAGGCATCGAAACCATGACGTGCGAAGCTGGTCAGGATGATGACCAGCGTACCGAAGGAGAACGCCCACAGCAGGGCGGAGAACCTAGATTGCAAGGACCAGTTCGTCATAGCTCATTCCTTTCTCTTGCAGCAGATCGACCAGTATCTTGGTCGAAGCTTCGATGGCATTGGCCGGGCCGGCCTTGCGCTCGGCTTCCAGCATGGCGGCATACAGCGGCGTCACGGCCTGGATGCCGGACAGTTTCGGTTTTCGGCGCACCGAGAAGTAGCCGGTGATCTCGCCCCTGGAATCGAAGGTCGGGGTCACATTGGTGAACACCCAGTAGAAGCCGCCATCCTTGGACATGTTCTTCACGTAGGCGAAGCATTCTTCCTTGTTCTGGATCTTGTCCCACAGCAGCTTGAACACCGCACGCGGCATGTCCGGGTGGCGGATGATGTTGTGCTGAGCGCCCAGCAGTTCTTTCTCGCTGTAGCCCGAGAATTCGATGAAGATACGGTTGCCGTAGGTGATGCGCCCCTTGGTATCGGTCATGGAGACGATGAAATCGTCTTCCCGCATCACCCGTTCGACCGTGGTCGGCGTGATCTTTTGTTTCATTATGTCTTCCCCCTCCCCACTCCCTGATACATGGATATATTGGCGCTGACGGTGGGTATCCGGTGTTATGCGCCACGTTCGCATCATATGCTGGAGCACGCATCCCCATCAATGCAATAAGCCGGGAAAACCCCTTCAATTCGCGGTTTTTGCCGCACCGTAGCTGCGCATAATCGCTGCATCTCAAAAGGATGCAGACATGGCCGATCAGGACAGCGATCTAGAAAAGACGGAATCGCCCTCGCAACGACGCTTAGACAAGGCGCGCGAGGAAGGACAGGTCGCGCGCTCGCGCGAGCTTTCCACCTTCATGGTGCTGCTGGCCGGCGGCGCCGGTCTGTGGCTGATGGGCGGCATGCTGGGGCAGGGCATGCTGCGCCTGTTGCACAACGGCCTGACACTGGATCGGGCATTGGCCTTCAACATCGAGCTGATCGTGCCGCGCATCAATGAACTGTTCAGCGATGTCCTGTACACCTTCCTGCCGTTCCTCGGCTTGCTGCTCATCGTGGCGCTCGGTTCGCCCATGCTGATGAGCGGCTGGCTGTTCTCGCCCAAGGCATTGCAGCCGAAGTTCGACAAGCTCAATCCGCTGAGCGGCATCAAGCGCATGTTCTCCGCGCAGAGTCTGGTGGAGCTGGTCAAGGCGCTGGGCAAGGCCCTGCTGGTGGGCGGCATCGGCGCCTGGGTGGTGTGGGGCAACCGCGACGAGGTGATGCAGCTGGTGAGCGAGCCCGCAGTGCGCTCCATCCCGCACCTGAACAACATGGTCTGGCTCAGCTTCGCCAGCATCATGGCCGGCCTGCTGTTCATCGTGCTCATCGATGTGCCGTTCCAGCTGTACGAGCACAACAAGAAACTGAAGATGACCAAGGAAGAGGTGCGCCAGGAGAACAAGGAGACCGAGGGCGATCCGCAGGTCAAGGGCCGTATCCGCAGCATGCAGCGTGAGATCGCACGCCGCCGCATGATGGCCGAGATACCCAAGGCCGACGTGGTGGTGACCAACCCGACGCACTACTCGGTGGCCCTTAAATACAGCGAGGACAAGATGCGCGCACCCATCGTGGTGGCCAAGGGCTCGCATTTGCTGGCGGCGAAGATCAAGGAGATCGCGCGCGAGAACAACGTGCCCATCCTGGAAGCGCCGCCGCTGGCGCGTGCCCTGCACAAGCACTGCGAGCTGGGTGCACCCATCCCGGAAGCGCTATATACTGCGGTCGCCGAGGTGCTGGCCTATGTCTACCAGCTCCGTCGTTACAAGAAATCGGGTGGTTTGAAGCCGGTGTTGCCGAACGAACTGCCGGTGCCCAAGGAGCTCGATCCACTCGCGCAGCAACAAGCCTGAACAGCCTGCGGTTGACCGCAGGCAAACCCTGGGGGGGGTATGAAGGTCGTCATCCTGGACGATGCGCAGCTGAATGTGACTTTGCTGCTGCATCTGGTCCGTAAATTGCCGGATTGCGAGGCGGTGCCGTTCACCGATCCGGAAGCTGCGCTGGCCTGGTCGCTGGAACACGGGCCGGACCTGATCATCACCGACTACATGATGCCGCTGCTGGACGGCCTGGAATTCACGCGCCGATTCCGCGAACGTCATCCCGACATCCCGGTGCTCATGGTCACCGCCAATCACGAGACCGAGTTGCGCCACCGTGCGTTGCAGATCGGTATCACCGACTTCCTCAACAAGCCGCTGGATAACATCGAGTTCCTGGCGCGTGCGCGCAACATGCTGGCCCTGCGCAAGAGCCATCGCCAGTTGAGCGACCGCGCCGCATGGCTGGCGGAGGAAGTGGACAAGGCCACCGCGCAGTTGCAGGCGCAGGCGCGCGAGACCATCTTCTGCCTGACCAAGGCAGCAGAATATCGCGATCCCGAGACGGGCGGGCATATCCTGCGCATGGCGCATTATTCGCGCCACATCGCGCGCGAACTCGGCCTCGATGCCGCACAGCAGGAATTGCTGCTGGATGCTGCCCCCATGCATGACATCGGCAAGGTCGGCACGCCCGACATGATCCTGCTCAAGCCGGGCAAGTTGACCGCCGAAGAGTTCACCATCATGAAGCAGCATGCGGTGATCGGCTACGAGGTGCTCAACGCCAGCAGTTCGCCGTTGCTCAAGACTGCGGCGCAGATCGCCCACAGCCATCACGAGAAGTTCGACGGCTCGGGCTATCCGCAGGGTTTGCGCGGCGAAGACATCCCCTTGTTCGGGCGCATCGTGGCAGTGGCCGACGTGTTCGACGCACTGACTTCCGACCGCCCCTACAAACCGGCTTGGGATGTCCAAGCCGCGAGCGAGTTCATCCGTACGCATAGCGGGACACATTTCGATCCCGCCTGCGTGCAGGCGTTCTTCCAGGATTTCGACGGGATCCTCGCCATCAAGGCCAGATATGTCGACGAAGACATCGAACCGCGCGACCTGGTCCTGGGCTAGTTCACCGCTGCCCTATCTGCTGCTTATGGCGCTGGGCGCGCTGTTGTTCGTCTGGTGGCAGCAGACGCGGAGCGTGGCGGACCCGGCTGCGCGTCAGGTACGCGGTCTGCGCGTGGCATATACCCTGGAACCGTTCCAGCCTCTGCCGCGCAGCGTGGCATTGGATGCCGGCAAGGTAGCGCTGGGCGAGCGCCTGTTCCTCGATCAGCGTCTGTCGGCGGATGACACCGTCAGTTGCGCGAGTTGCCATGACCTTGCCCACGGCGGCGTCGACAACCGTCATCGCTCCATCGGCATCCATGACCGCATGGGTACCATCAATGCTCCCACCGTGTTCAACAGCGGCTTTAACTTCGTGCAGTTCTGGGACGGGCGCGCGCCCACGCTGGAAGCGCAGATCGACGGTCCAGTCAACAACCCGCTGGAGATGGGCTCGAACTGGCCGCAGGTGCTGGGCAAGCTGCAGGCCGATGCGGACTATCGCAAGCAGTTCTCCAGGCTCTACGCGGACGGATTGACCGTCGACAACGTCAAGGATGCCATCGCCACCTTCGAGCGTTCGCTCATCACGCCGGATTCGCGCTTCGATCGATTCTTGCGCGGCGACAATGCGGCCATGGACGCGACCGAGCAGCGGGGATTTGAACTGTTCCAGAGCTACGGCTGTTCGAGTTGCCATCAGGGCATCAACGTCGGCGGCAACATGTACGAGAAGATGGGCTTGATGGGCGACTATTTCGCCGACCGTGGCGGCGGCGCCGAGGCCGACAAAGGCCGCTACAACGTCAATCATGATGACGAGAGCATGCACGAGTTCAAGGTGCCCAGCCTGCGCAACGTGGCGCTGACCGCTCCCTATTTCCATGACGGTCACGCCGAGACGCTGGAACAGGCGGTGGCCATCATGGCCCGATACCAGCTCGGACGCAGCATGCCCAGCGACGACATGCATGCCATCGTCGCTTTCCTGCATTGCCTCACCGGCGAGCAGCGTGGGAGCGTCCGATGATTCGACCCGGGCGCAAGTCCATCTTCTGGTTGCTGGCGTTGTTGCTGCTGGCCTTGCTCTATCGCTTGTCAAATCAGGTGGATATCGATGCGCATATGCGCATCAACCAGTCCTTGTCACAGTTGCGCGAGCAGGTGGCGCGCCTTGACCGCTTCGTGTTGCAGTCCAGGCAGGGGCTGTTGAAGAACTACGATCCCATCGTCGATACGCAGCGCGACATCCAGCATCTGCTGGATGCCCTGGCGGCAGAGGAGCCCCATCTGTTCGGCGCTGGTGCGGAAGCGCTGGCAATGCAGGACTATCGTGCCGCACTGGCGCGCAAATATCAGTTGTTGGAACGCTTCAAGTCGCACAATGCGGTGCTCAGCAACTCGCTGCATTATTTCCCGCTGGGCGTGGAACAGGTGCTGCGCACGGTGCGTGCCGACAGCCAGGCTGCGCAAGGTTTGCACCGCCTGCTGGAGAAGGTGCTGATGTTCAGTATGGACCCGGAGCAAAGGCTCGCGACGCAGATCCTGGGTGAGCAGGCCGCACTGCTGCGCGGCGGCCAGGTGGCGCCAGATCTGCTGCATCAGATCGGCGGACATGTCGCCATCATCCTCGAACATCAGCAGGAAGTGGACCAGTTGACCGATCAGGTCACGCGCATGGATATCGAGCAACAGGGCGATGCGCTGGCGGCCAGCTATGCCGAGGATTTCGCACGCCGCGAACGCATCTCCGCACGTTACAAATTGGCGCTGGCGATGCTGGCGGCGGCGATGCTGGGCTATCTGGCCTGGATGATGATGAGCCTGGGGCGTGCGCGCAACACATTGAGCGAATCGTTGCGCGAGCTGGAGTTCCAGAAGTTCGCGCTCGACCAGCATTCCATCGTCAGCATCACCGACCGCAGCGGGCGCATCCTTTACACCAACGACAAGTTCTCCGAGATCAGCCAGTATGCGCGCGAGGAACTCTTGGGGCAGGACCATCGCCTGCTCAACTCGGGCCATCACCCGCATGCGTTCTTCAAGGATATGTGGGCCACCATCGGCCGCGGTCAGGTATGGCACGGCGAGGTGAAGAACCGGCGCAAGGACGGCGGCTACTACTGGGTGGATTCGACCATCGTGCCGTTCATGGACGAACAGGGCAAGCCGTTGCGCTATGTCTCGATCCGCACCGACATCACCGAACGCAAGCTGGCTGATGAGCGGCTGCGTGCCCAGCGCGCGTTCTACGAGCACATCACCGAGACCTTGGGAGAGGGTCTGTATGTGCAGGATGCACAGGGGCGCTGCACCTATCTGAACTCGGAGGGCGAGCGCCTGCTGGGCTGGACGCGCGCCGACTTCCTTGGCCAGCCGGTGCATGAGCTGATCCATCACCAGACGGCGGAAGGCCGGCCGTTGCCGGAAGCCGACTGCCCCATCATGGTGGATGTGTTGCGCAACGGCTATTCGCACAGCGATGACCAGGTGTTCGTGCGCAAGAACGGCAAGACCTTCCCGGTGGAAGTCGCCTCCCGCGTGATCCAGCGCGAGGATGGCGGCATGGATGGCGTGGTGGTGGCGTTCCGCGACATCTCCGAACGCAAGAAGAACGAACTGTTCCTGCGCCTGGCCAAGGAGCGCCTGGACCTGGCGGTGGAAGGCTCCGGCCTCGCGCTGTGGGACTGGGACGTGGCAGCCGACCGCGTCTACCTGAACGAACGCTGGTCGGAGATGCTGGGTGCCGGGCGTCAGGATGTGATCGTCACCAGCGAACAGATGATCGCCGGTGCTCACGAAGCCGACCGGGTGCGGGTACGCGCACAGCTGGAGCGCGTGTTGCGCGGCGAGGAGGCTGTGTTCTCCGTCGAGTTCCGCATGCAGCGCCCGGATGGGCGCGAGGTCTGGCTGCATGCCCACGGCAAGGTGGTGGAGCGCACCGACGACGGACAGGCTGTGCGCATGAGCGGTACGCTCGCCGACATCACCGAGCGCAAGCAGGGGGAAGCGCAGTTGCGCATCGCCAAGGAAGCCGCCGAGGCCGCCAGCCGCGCCAAGGGCGATTTCCTGGCCAATATGAGCCACGAGATCCGCACCCCGATGAACGGCATCATCGGCATGACCGAGCTGGCACTGGATACCGAGCTGACGCCTGAACAGCGCGAGTATCTGTCGCTGGTCAGATCCTCCTCCTCGGCACTGCTCACCATCATCAACGACATCCTCGACTTCTCCAAGATCGAGTCCGGCAAGCTGACCATCGAGCCGATCGAGTTCTCGCTGGAACAGATGTTGCGCGAAACCATGAAGCCGCTGGCGGTGCGCGCCCACGAGAAGGCGCTGGAGCTGCTGTCGCATGTGGCGTCCGATGTGCCCGACCGCGTGCAGGGCGATCCCGGTCGCTTACGCCAGGTCATCGTCAATCTGGTGGGCAATGCGATCAAGTTCACCGAGCAGGGGGAAGTGGAGTTGACGGTCGCTACTGCGCCGGGTGCATCGGCCGGGCATGCACGCTTGCGCTTCACGGTGCGCGATACCGGTATCGGCATTCCGCAGGACAAATTCGCCACCATCTTCGAATCCTTCTCGCAGGCGGATACCTCGACCACGCGCAAGTACGGCGGCACTGGTCTCGGGCTTACCATCTCTTCCCAGCTGGTGCGCCTGATGGGCGGCGAGATCGTGTTGCAGAGCGAGGTCGGGCAGGGCAGTACCTTCTCCTTCACGCTGCAATTGCCCATGGTGTCGGCCGATCCCCTGCGGAACTACCAGCAAACCGGCCATCTGGCCGGCATGCCGGTGCTGGTGGTGGATGACAACGCCACCAACCGCCGTCTGTTGCAGGAGATGCTGGGCAACTGGAAATTGTGTCCGGTGGTGGTGGCGGATGGTGCGGCGGCGCTGGCTGAGCTGGAGCGTGCTACAGCGGCGGGCCAGCCGTACGGGCTGGCGTTGCTCGATCTGCAGATGCCGGACATGGACGGCTTCCAGTTGGCCGAGCGCATCCGGGCGCTGAGCGGTGAAGCGGTCAAGGTCACCATGATGCTGACCTCGGAGGGACAGCGCGGCCATGCCGCGCGTTGCCGCGAACTGGGCGTGGCCAGCTATCTGCTGAAGCCGGTCTCGCCGTCGGAACTGCTGGACGCCATCATGACCGCGCTGGGTGAGGTGCAGTCGTCGCCGCAGCTGGTCACCCGTCATTCGCTGCGCGAGACGCGCCGCCGGCTCGATCTGCTGCTGGCGGAAGACAATCCGGTCAACCAGACGCTGGCCACGCGCCTGCTGGAGAAGATGGGGCATCGTGTGACCGTCGCCCACAACGGCGTGCAGGCGTTGCAGCAATGGCAGGCCGGGCGTTTCGACGCCATCCTGATGGACGTGGACATGCCCGAGATGAACGGCTACGAGGCGACCCGCCATATTCGCGAACAGGAACGGGTGCAGGGCGGGCATATCCCCATCATCGCCATGACCGCACACGCCATGCAGGGCGCACGTGAGGAATGCCTGCGTCACGGCATGGATGGCTACCTCTCCAAACCGATCGACAACGAAGCCTTGTGGCATGAGCTGGACCAGCTCGCGCGCGTCGCGGCGCCGACCGCGGCCGGACATGAGGCTGCCGCGGCGCTGGCTGCACAGCCGGTGGCTGATTTCGCCCGCATGCGGCAGACGCTGGACGACAGTCGCGAACTGTATGAAGAGATCCTGCGGCTGTATCTCAGCGATGCGCCCAAACATCTGCGCGCGGCCCAGGACGGGGTGACGCGCGGTGAGGCCGAAGCGATACGCCATGCGGCGCACGCCATCAAGGGCATGGTCGGCATCTTCGCCGCCGAGCCGTGCATGCAGGCCGCCGCCGCACTGGAACACGGCGCGGCCGAACCCGACCGGGCGCAACGGCTGGCGGCGCTGGAAGCCGCCATGCAGGAACTGGATGCCGCGCTACGCGCCTATCAGTGGCAGGCCTGACACGGCACGCGCCGGCGTGCCACGCAAATTGCCGTGACTTTTCCCCTCTATTCCAGCGATTGGCTTGACCCGCGCTCCCGATAATACGCATGAGCCCACAGGCCCTTTCCGGCCGGGCAAGCAAAACGTATCGGAGAACGCAAGACATGAACCAACTGATCGCAGCCGTGAAGGCATCGCTCACCGGCAACGGTGTACGCGGGCTCGCCGGTCCCATCCTCATCGTGATGATCCTGTCGATGATGGTGCTGCCGCTGCCGCCCTTCCTGCTCGACATGCTGTTCACCTTCAACATCGCACTGTCCATCATGGTGTTGCTGGTGGCGATGAACACCACCAAGCCGCTGGATTTCGCGGTGTTCCCCACCGTGCTGCTGATCTCCACCTTACTGCGCCTGTCGCTGAACGTGGCCTCCACCCGCGTAGTGCTGCTGGAAGGCCATACCGGCCCGGATGCGGCGGGCAAGGTGATCGAATCGTTCGGCCACTTCCTGGTCGGTGGCAACTACGCCGTCGGTATCGTGGTGTTCATCATCCTGGTCATCATCAACTTCGTGGTGATCACCAAGGGTGCCGGCCGCATCGCCGAAGTCGGTGCGCGCTTCACCCTGGATGCGATGCCCGGCAAGCAGATGGCCATCGATGCCGATCTCAATGCCGGCCTGATCGGCGAGGATGTGGCGCGCAAGCGTCGTGCCGAGATCGCGCAGGAAGCCGAGTTCTACGGCGCCATGGACGGTGCCTCCAAGTTCGTGCGCGGCGATGCCGTGGCCGGCATCATGATTATGCTGATCAACGTGATCGGCGGTCTGGTGGTGGGCATCTTGCAGCATGACCTGGATTTCGCCACCGCCACCAAGAACTACACGCTGCTGACCATCGGTGACGGCCTGGTGGCGCAGATCCCGGCACTGGTCATCTCCACCGCTGCCGGTATGGTGGTGAGCCGGGTCGCCTCCGAAGACAACATCGGCCAGCAGCTGGGCAAGCAGCTGGTGTCCAACCCGCAGGTGATCATCCTGACCGCCGCCATCATCGGCATGCTCGGCCTGATCCCCGGCATGCCGCACTTCGCTTTCCTGATGCTGGCCGGTGCGTTGGGCTGGTTCGCCTATTTCCTGATGCAGAAGGCGAAGCAGGTGGTGGTGCAGGAACAGCAGGTGGAAGCCAGCGAAGTGGTGATCCCGGAAGCCGCCGAAGCGAGCTGGGAGGACGTGGCGCAGGTGGACGTGCTGGGGCTGGAAGTCGGCTATCGCCTGATCGCGCTGGTGGACAAGGCGCAGGATGGCGACCTGCTGCGCCGCATCAAGGGCATCCGCAAGAAATTCACGCAGGACATGGGCTTCCTGCCGCCGCCGGTGCATATCCGTGACAACCTGGACCTGTCGCCCAACGGTTACCGCATCACCCTCAAAGGCGCCGAGATCGGCAGCGGCGAGGCTTATGCCCAGCAGATGCTGGCGATCAATCCCGGCAACGTGAGCGGCTTGCTGCCCGGCATCCCGACCAAGGACCCGGCCTTCGGTTTGCCCGCAGTGTGGATCGAGGCCGGCCTGCGCGACCAGGCGCAAGCCATGGGCTACACCGTGGTCGATGCCGGTACCGTGGTCGCCACCCACATGAGCCACCTGATCCAGACCCACGCCGCCGAGCTGCTGGGCCGTCAGGAGCTGCAACAGCTGCTCGACCACCTGGGCAAGCTGGCGCCCAAACTGACCGAGGACCTGATCCCCAACCTGCTGCCGCTGACCACGGTGCAGAAGGTGTTGCAGAACCTGCTCGACGAGGGCATGCACATCCGCGACATGCGCACCATCCTGGAGACGCTGGCCGAACATGCACCGCGCACGCAGGACCCCAACATGCTCACCGCGCTGGTGCGCATCGCACTGGGACCCGCCATCGTGCAGCAGTTCTACCCGTCGTCGCCGGAGATGCAGGTCATCGGCATGGACAAGGAACTGGAATACGTGCTCGGCCAGGCTTTGCAGGCTGGCGGTTCCGCCATCGAACCAGGGCTGGCCAACACCTTGCTGAACGAGGCGCGCGCCGCCACCGAAGCGCAAGAACGTCAGGGGCTGCCCACCGTATTGCTGGTGCCGGGCGGCATCCGTGATCTGCTGGCCCGCTTCCTCAAGCGCGCCATCCCGCAACTGAAAGTGATCTCTCAAGAAGAAGTGCCCGGTTTCAAGACCATCCGGGTGACAGCCATGGTAGGAGGTAGAGCATGAACGCAAGGAAATTCATCGCAGCCAGCTCACGCGAGGCTTTGAAACTGGTACGCATCGAACTGGGGGAGGACGCCGTGATCCTGTCCAACCGCAAGGTGGCGGAAGGCGTGGAGATCGTCGCCCTGCCGGGCAGCGAGCTGGACAAGCTGCATGAGACGCGCGTGGTCGAGTCGCGTCCCGCCGCGAAGCTGCGCAACGAAGTGCGCAGCGCACCGCGTGCGGCACGTGCCTCCTCGCTGTCCGAGCGCGCACAGAACCAGGCCAGCGCGTTGGGCGCCAAGATCATCGCCGCCCAGGAACTGCCGGTGGCCGTTGCTGCTCCGCTCAAACAGGAGGCCGCGCCTGCCGCCGAGCCGATCCGCTTGCCCAACGACAGTGCCGAACAACAACGCATCCTGGGCGAGTTGCGCTCCATGCACAAACAGATGCAGGAACAGATGGCGACCCTGGCCTGGGGCAACCTGCAACACCAGCAACCGCGTCATGCCGGCCTGTTGCGCGACATGCTCAACGTCGGCTTCAGCCCGGCGCTGTCGCGTCGTTTGCTGGAGAAGATGCCGGCCGACGCCGACCTGAACTGGGTCAAGCGCATCCTGGCGCACAACCTGCGCGTGGCTGGCATGCAGGAGGACGTGGTCAACCGTGGCGGCGTATATGCCTTGGTCGGTCCCACCGGCGTCGGCAAGACCACCACCACCGCCAAGCTGGCGGCGCGTGCCGTGGTGCGTTATGGCGCGGACAAGGTGGCCCTGGTCACCACCGACAGCTACCGTGTCGGCGCCTACGAACAACTGCGCATCTACGCCAAGATCCTCGGCGTCTCCGTACATGCCGTGCGCGATGCCAACGACCTCAAGCTGACCCTGTCCGGCCTGCGCCACAAGCATCTGGTGCTGATCGACACCATGGGCGTCGGCCAGCGCGACAGCCGCGTGGCCGAACAGAAGGCCATGTTCGACGAGGCCGGCGTCAAACGCCTGCTGCTGCTCAATGCCACCAGTGGCGGCGGCACGCTGGAAGACGTGGTCAAGATGTATGGTGGGCGCGATGTGATCGGTTGCATCCCGACCAAGCTGGACGAGGCGGTCACGCTCGGCACCGTGCTCGACGTGGTGGCGCGCCACAAGCTGGTGATGCATTACATCGCCAGCGGCCAGCGCGTGCCGGAGGATCTGCACGAAGTGAAGATGGATTACCTGCTGCATCGCACCTTCAAGGAAGTGGGCAAAACGACCGGCTTCACCCTGCCGGAACTGGATTTCCCTGCCATCATGGCCGGTATGGCGACTGCGGCAGCGGGAGGTGCCTATGCGCTCTGAACGTGATTTCGGCTTCGGCGACCAGGCTGCCGGCCTGCGCAAGCTGCTGGCGCGCGACAGCGCCCAGGTGATCACCGTGCTGGGCGCACGCGACGGTGCCGGCGCGACCAGTCTGGTCACCGGCCTGGCGGCCTTGTTCGCGCACTCCGGCAAGGACGTGCTGGTGCTGGACGAGAACCTGTCCCAGGATAACGTGGCCAACACGCTGGCCTTGCGCCCGCGTTACGACCTGCTGCATGCCGCGCGCGGCGACAAGACCTGGCAGGACGTGCTGCTGCAAGGCATGGCCGGTCCCGGGGTGCTGCCGGTGGCGCGCGCCATGCAGACCTTGCCGCAACTGTCTGAGGTCGAGCGCGAGCGTCTGCTTGCTGCGCTGCTGGGTGCGGCGGCGGGGCGCGATGTGGTGCTGGTGGATGCGGCGCGCGACGGCAATTCCGTGTGCGCCGGGCTGACCGGCGACGAATCCCTGTTGCTGGTGATGAACCCCACGGCCAGTGGCATCACCGAGGCCTATGCCCTGCTCAAGAAGCTGGCGATGCACAACGGTCGCCAGGCGTTCGATATCGTGGTCAACCGTGTGGGCAATGAGCGCGATGCCTTGCGTGCTTTCGACAACATGTCTGCGGTCGCCCAGCATCATTTGCAGGTGCGCCTGTCCTACTTGGGCTATATTCCGGTTGATGAGAAGTTGCAACGTGCGACACAATTGTGCCGCCCCGTGGTCGAGGCTTTCCCGTCGGCATCCGCCTCCATGGCCATGCGCGAGATCGCCCAGGGCGTGTTGCGCGGCGGTGGCCGTGCAGTACCGGCCGAAGACCGTCTCGGCAGCATGATGCAGCGCTTGGTGCGCATGGCCCAGCCGCGCAACGTGCGACCGCGTCTCGGCAGTCTGGCAGCGCTGACATGAACGCGTTCGCCGTGGCCGAGGCGCCGGTGGCGTGCACGGACGGGCCAGCCACGGGCAACATTGGAAGAGCGAAGAACATGTACACGTCCACCGGACTCAACGATAAGAGCAGGATCCTGCAGGAGCATGCGCCCCTGGTGAAGCGCATCGCGCATCACATGATGCTCAAGCTGCCCGGCAGCGTGGAGGTGGACGACCTGATCCAGGCCGGCATGCTGGGCCTGCTGGATGCCGCCAACCGTTACGATGAACTGCGCGGCGCGCAGTTCGAGACCTATGCCGCACAGCGTATCCGTGGCGCCATGCTGGACGAACTGCGCGGTGCCGACTGGCTGCCGCGCAGCCTGCGCCGCGATACGCGTCGCATCGAGACCGCCATCAGCCGGCTGGAACAGAAACTGGGGCGTGCACCCAGCGAAGCCGAGATCGCGCGCGAACTGAACCTGGGCCTGCCCGAATACCAGCAGCTGTTGCAGGAAGCGCGTGGTGCGCAACTGGTGTACTACGAGGATTTCCACAGCGAGGACGAAGAGAGCTTCTTCGACCGGCACGACCTCGGTCATGATGCCAACCCGCTGGAGATGTTGCAGGACGGGCGCTTCCGCGGGGCGCTGGTGCAGGCCATCGAGCGTCTGCCCGAGCGCGAACGCATGATGATGGCCATGCATTACGAGCAGGACATGAATCTGCGGGAGATCGGCGAGGTGCTGGGCGTTTCCGAATCGCGCGTCTGCCAGTTGCATAGCCAGGCGGTGGCGCGCCTGCGCACCGCATTGCGGGGGCATTGATGGATATCCTGAGTTTGCTGGGCCTGGTGGTCGCGTTCGCCGGCATTCTCGGCGGCCAGTTCATCGAAGGCGGCGAGGTCAATGTGCTGCTGCAACTGGCGGCCTTCCTCATCGTGTTCGGCGGCACGCTGGGGGCGGTGATGATCCAGCATCCGCTACATGTGTTCCTGTCCGGCATCAAGATGGTGCAATGGGTGTTCGTCAAACCCAAGGACGAGTCGCAGCAACTCATCTATCGCCTCACCGCCTGGGGCAATGCCGCGCGCAAGGACGGCATCCTGTCGCTGGAAGGGCAGATCAAGTCGGTCAACGATCCCTTCGTGCAAAAAGGCTTGCAGTTACTGGTGGATGGCAACAGCGCCGAGAAGATCCGCGCCGTGCTGGAGATCGACCTCAACAGTTTCGAGACCTTGCGCTGGCAATCGGCGCGCGTGTGGGAAGCCGCCGCCGGTTATTCGCCCACCATCGGTATCCTGGGCGCGGTGCTGGGCCTGGTGCACGTGATGCAGGCCTTGGGCGAGCCGGCCAAGCTGGGTGCCGGCATCGCGGTCGCCTTCATCGCCACCATCTACGGCGTGGGTTTCGCCAACCTGGTGTTCCTGCCCATCGCCGGCAAGCTCAAGATCCTCATCATGCGCGAGGTGAATACGCGCGAGATGGTGATCGACGGGCTGTGCATGATCGCGAACGCGGAGAACCCGCACTTCATCGAGAACAAGCTCAAGGGTTACATCGCCTGACATGGCACGCCGCGCGAGACGACAGGGGCCGGACAATCACGAGCGCTGGATGGTCTCCTACGCCGACTTCATCACCTTGCTGTTCGCCTTCTTCGTGGTCATGTACGCCATCTCGTCGGTCAACGAGAGCAAGTACAAGGTGTTCAGCGGGTCCATGACCAAGGCTTTCGGCACCCAGAAGGGGGCCGATCCGGGCAGCGGCATGAGCGAGGAAGAGATGTACTTCAAGGCGCTGATCGACCGGCGCAACGCGCGTCTGGCGGAACGCTACATCAAGCAGCAGGAACGCCTGAAACGCCTCAGTGAGACGCTCAACAGCAAGCTGGCCACCTTCGTCAGCAAGGGCGCCATGAGCGTCACCCGCAACGAACGCGGCGTCACGCTGGACATCAATGCCAGCCTGCTGTTCGAGCAGGGCGAGGCGGTGCTGCATCCGGCGGCGGTGAGCACGCTGAGCGACGTGGCGAAGACGCTGGCGGAAGAGGATATGGCGGTCGAGGTGGAAGGCTACACCGACAACCTGCCCATCAATACGGTGCAATTCCCCTCCAACTGGGAGCTGTCTTCGGCGCGTGCCAGCAGCGTGGTGCGCCTGTTCATCGAGCAGGGCGTGCCCGGTGCACGCCTGAAAGCCATCGGCCATGCCGATAACGATCCGGTGTCGCCCAATGACACCGCTGAAGGCCGCGCGCGCAACCGTCGCGTCACGGTGACGGTGCTGGCGCCGCCGCCCGAAGCGGCGATCTCAACCGGCGAGAACTGATCCCTTATCCAGCAGATGACGCTGCAAGCCGTGCACCAGGTTCTGCGTCAGTTCCCCCTGTAGCTCTTCCAGCCCCAGCGTGACGCCTTGTTCTATGCATTGCGTCACGCGCAACCCCTGATAGCCGCAGGGGTTGATGCGGGCGAACGGGGCCAGGTCCATATCCACGTTCAGCGACAGGCCGTGGTAGCAGCAGCCGTTCCTGATCTTCAATCCCAGTGCGGCGATCTTGGCATCGCCCACATACACGCCCGGTGCATCGCGGCGGCCGTGCGCTGTCACGCCATGTTCCGCTAGCAGGTCGATCACGGCCTGTTCCATCAGGGTCACCAGTTGGCGCACGTTGAGATGCCAGCGGCGCAGGTCGAGTAGGAGGTAGGCCACGATCTGGCCGGGGCCGTGATAGGTGACCTGCCCGCCACGGTCGATCTGCACCAGCGGGATGGCGCCGGGGTTGAGTACGTGTTCGGGTTTTCCGGCCTGGCCCTGGGTGTAGGTCGGCGGGTGTTGCAGCAGCCAGATCTCGTCCACCGTCTCTGCCGTGCGTTCGGCAGTGAAGCGTTGCATCGCGCGCCAGGTCGGCTCGTACTCCACCAACCCCAGCGCGCGGATGTGGATGGGGGGTGTCATAACACCATCTTCACCATCGGGTGGGAGGAGAGGGTGCGATAAAGGTCGTCCAGTTGTGCGCGCGAGGTGACGCGCACGGTGCAGGTGAGGCTGAGGTATTTGGCACTGCTGCTGGCGCGCATCTCGATGCTGGCGGCATCGAAGTCCGGGGCGTGTCGTTGCACGGCGGCGGCGATGGCCTGGGCGAAGCCCTGCTCGGCCACGCCGAACACTTTCAGCGGGAAGTCGCAGGGATATTCGATCAAGGATTCCTGGGGTTGGCTCATTTGCGCATGACCTCTCGTTTGAATGTCTGATACAGCGGATACAGGCGCGCGAACATCGCGCCCGGCTTGCCACTGCCGATGGGTTTGCCGTCCAGCGAGACGATGGCCTGCACCTCGCGCGTGGAGGAGGTGAGCAGCAGTTCGTCGGCGCGGTACAGTTCTTCCTTCATGATCTTGCGGATCTCGCAGAGGATGCCGTTGGCGGTGGCCAGCTCCAGCATCACGTCGTAGGTGATGCCCGGCAACATCAGGTGATCCTTGGGCGGTGCCAGCAGCACATCGTCCTGCACCATGAAGATGTTGCTGGCCGAGCCTTCGGTCATGAAGCGGTCGTCGCGGATGAGGATGGCTTCGCCGCACGCGGCATCCACCGCGGCCTGGCGCATCAGCACGTTGGGCAGCAACGAGATGGATTTGATGTCGCAACGCAACCAGCGGATGTCGGGCACGGTGATGCACGCGACGCCGTGGGCGACCGCCTCCGGTGAGGGCTGGCCGAGTGTGTTGCTCATGACGAACACGGTAGGCGGCACCGGCGGCACCGGAAAGGGATGGTCGCGAGGCGCCACGCCCCGCGTGATGTGCAGGTAGAGATACTGGTCTTCGTGCTGCGGGTTGCGTGCGATAAGTTCGTCCAGCAGTGTTTCCCATTCCGCGAGGCTGTGCGGGTTGGGCAGGCGGATGGCGTCCAGGCTGTGTTGCAGGCGTTGCAGGTGTTCGCGCATGCGGAACGGGCGGCGCGAATATACCGGGATGACTTCGTAGATGCCGTCGCCGAAGATGAAGCCGCGATCCAGCACCGATACCTTCGCGTGCTCGATGGGCAGGAACTCTCCGTTCAGATAGACCGTCATCATCGCCTCCTATTGGATCAACAGCCGCAGGGTGTCGACGCCGCGCGAGAACACGTTGGCCAGCGGCACGCTGTGCAAGGCTACCACCGGCAGGTCCAGATAGGGTGCACCGTCCAGCAGCAGGTGCAAGGTGCCGACGCGCTGTCCGGCCTGTATCGGCGCCAGCAGCGGCTGCGCGGTCTCCAGCTGGGCACGCAGCAGTTCGCGCTGTCCGGCCGGCAGGCTGAGGTAACGATCCTCGCGGAAGCCGATGGCGATGCGGTCGGCGGTGCCTTTCCACAACGGCAGGCTAGTGACCGTTTGTTGGGCGCGATACAGCAGGATAGATTCGAACTCGCGGAAACCGAAGTTGAGCAGGCGCTGCGTCTCGCTGGTGCGCTGCATCTCCTTGTCGGCGCCGATCACCACCGCGATCAGGCGGCGCTGATCGCGCACCGCCGAGGCCACCAGCGAGAAGCCGCTCTCTTCACTCCACGCGGTCTGCATGCCGTCCACGTGCGGGTCCAGCCACAGCAGACGGTTGCGGTTGAACTGGTTGATGCCGTTGTAGGCATATTCGCGCACGGCGTAGAGCTGGCACAGTTGCGGGAACTCGCGTTGCAGCGCGGCTGCCAGCACGGCGAGGTCGCGAGCACTGCTGTAATGCTGGGCCTCGGCGACACCGGTGGCATTGGTGAAGTGGCTGTCATGCAGCCCAAGGCGTCGTGCCTCGGCGTTCATGCGGTCGGCGAAGGCGATCTCGTGATGGGCGACGCCTTCGGCCAGCACGCGCGCCGCATCGTTCGCCGATTGCACCAGCAGGCCGTGCACCAGCGCATCCACCGTCACTTCCTTGCCGGCTTCGAGGAACATGCGCGGCTCTTCGTGGTGCAGGCGCAGGGAGTAGGCGGTCGGCGTCAGGCGCTGCTCGGGCGATAGGTCACCGCGCGCGATGGCGCCGAACACGACATAGGCGGTCATCAGCTTGGTCAGTGAGCCGGGCGCGATGTGCGCATCGGCCTCCTGGGCGGCGAGCATCTGTCCGCTGCTCACGTCGTACAGTGCGTAATGGCGCGCTGTCAACATCGGCGGCGCGGGCAGTGCATGTGCGGCGAGACTGCATAGCAGGGCGCACAGGAATAAGGGGAATCGCATATCCATCATGGCAAACAGCGGCCCCGATACAGGCAGCCGCGGGCGTTATCTCTGAATTGGTTCAGGCAGCGGCGACCTGGCGCGCCTGCTCCGCTTGTTCCCTCACGGCTGCGGTGAGTTCCTCTGCCTGCTCGGGGTCTATGCCCAGGGCGCGCCAGTCTTCTTCGTCCGCGGCGCCGTCCACCGGCTCCAGGATGCCGAAATCGGGCAGCAGCTTTTCGGTCAGTGCGAGCAGGCGGATCAGCGCGTAGCCGGGAACTTCCGGCGGCACCGCCGGGTGATGGTGGTGGGCCAGCACGGTCACGATGTCGGCCGGCAGTTCCCAGCGACGTCCCAGTTCGGCGCCCAGTTCCTCGTGGCTGATGTCGCCCAGCACTTCTGCTTCGATCTCGGTGACGGGGCGTTGCGGCGCGGCGGCGATGGCGGCATGCAGGCGGTCGCTGCTGGCGATGTCCAGATGGTTGAGCACCATGAAGCCGATGTCGTGCAACAGGCCGGCGAGGAAGAGGTCGTCTTCCTTGGGGCGCGTTTTGAACGGCATGGCGCGTGCCAGCGTGCGCATGCCCAGTGCCACGCCCAGGGTGTGCAGCCATAGTTGTTGCAGGTTGAGCTTGCCGCCCTGGCGCTGCGACATGGCGGACATCACCGCGATGCCGATGGTCACCGATTTCACGCGTGTGAGGCCGAGCAGCATGGCAGCTTCGTGCACCGAAGTGATGTGGCGGGTGGCGCCGAACAGCGGGCTGTTGGACAGGCCGATCAGGCGTGCCGCAATCTGCGGGTCGGTCTCGATCAGTTTCAGCAGTTGTTGCTCGCCGGCTTCGGTATCCAGCGGCAGGGACAGGATCTTCTGCGCCACTACGGGCATGGCGGGCAGGTTGTCGATGTTCTGGATGGCGTGACGGAGTTGCTGGCTGGTGCTCATGTGCGGTTCCCTGCGTAGGTCAGGGGCGTATTCTAACCAATCGCGGTGCGCCTGCCGCGGTTCAATCCACCACGTGGCGTTTGGCCAGTTTGCGTTGCAGGGTGCGCCGGTGCATGTTGAGCAGGCGCGCGGTGGCGGAGATGTTGCCGTTCTGCTCCAGCAGCACGCGATTGATGTGCTCCCACTCCAGTCGGTCGACAGTGGCGGGCGTGGCATCCACCACCTTTTTCGGGTCGGCGCTGTGGCCGAAGGCGGTCACAATCTCGTCGGCGTTGGCCGGCTTGGACAGGTACTGCGTGGCACCCAGCTTGATCGCTTCCACGGCGGTGGCGATGCTGGCATAGCCGGTGAGCATGACGATGCGCGTGTTGGGGTCCAGTTCGTGCAGGCGCTGCACCAGCACCAGACCGGAGGCGCCGTGCATCTTGAGGTCGATCACCGCGTATTCCGGCGGGCTGGCTTCGGCCAGCGGCAGTGCCTCTTCCACGCTGGCGGCATCGCTCACGGCGTAGCCGCGCTTCTCCAGCGCGCGCCGCAACACGCTGCGGAAGGTGGCGTCGTCGTCTACCAGCAACAGGCTGGGCAGGTCGCTCATGCCGTCTCCCTGAGGCAGGGCAGCACCACTTCGGTGGTGGCGCCGCCGCCTTCGCGGTTGGTCAGGCGCACGCTGCCGCCCATGCGTTCCAGCGTGGCGTTGGCGAGGAACAGGCCCAGGCCGCGCCCCTCCGCCTTGGTGGTGAAGAAGGCGGCACCGGCGCGCTCGGCAGCCTCCGGCGTGAGGCCGGGACCGTGGTCGCGGATCTCCAGCACGGTACGCGCCGCGTCCCAGTACAGCCGGATGTCCAGTTCGTCCGGCGAGGCATCGGCGGCGTTGTTGAGCAGGTTGAGCAGGGCGGCGCGCAGGGCGGGATCGGCGCGCAGGCGCGGTGCCGGCGGGTGGCCGGAGACCTGCTGACGATAGTGTGCGGTGGGACGCAGCAACTGCCATTCGTCGAGCACGGCGGCGAGGAAGGTATCGACCGCGACCTCGTCCGGCGTTTCCTGCGCGTGGCGGATCAGGTTGTCGAGGATGCGTTTGCAGTTCTTCACCTGGCCCTCGAGCAGCAGCAGGTTCTCTTGCTCGCCGGGCTGGGAACACTCGTCGCGCATCTCGCCCAACACCACCGCCATGGTGGCCAGCGGCGTGCCCATCTCGTGCGCGGCGCTGGCCGCCAGCGTACCGAGCGCGACGATGCGTTCGTTGCGCAAGGTCTCCTCGCGCACGCGGTTGAGCTGGGCATCGCGCAAGCGCACCGCTGCTGCCATCTCCACCGCGAAATAGGCGATCACCGCCGCGCTGATGAGGAAACCGAGCCACATGCCGAACACGTGGGTGTTGAAGGCATCGCCCAACGGACTGCTAGTGGCGGCGGGCGGTTCTGGGTTGGTGCGACAGAAATCGGGATCGGTGGTATGTCCGGCATGCGCATCGGGCGCGATCTGCGTCAGCGCGGCATTGTGGCCGGCGTGTGCATCACCGGTGGGCAGCGGCACGTACCACACCATGAGCAGGCTGTAGCAGGCCAGTGTCAGCGTGGCCATGCCCCAGGTGTAGCGGCGCGGCAGGATGGCGGCGGCCAGCACCAACGGCAGCAGGTAGAGCGAGATGAAGGGATTGGTCGAACCGCCGGCGTAATACAGCAACACGCTGAGTGCGGCGACGTCCAGGGTGAGCTGGACGAACAGTTCCAGATGGCCGACCGGGTAGTCGCGCGACAGGCGCCACCAGGTGAGCGCGTTCACCAGCGCCAGTGTGCCGATGGTGCCCAGCATGGCGCCCCAGGCGAAATCGACGCTGAGGAAACGGTGTACCAGGATCAGCGTGGCCAGCTGCGCCAGGATGGCCCAGTTGCGCAACATGAACAGTCGGCGCAGATGAGAGTGTCCAGTCTGGGAGGCGAGCAGCGAGGTATGCATGGCGCGGATTCTACCGGATGCCCCTGATCACGGTCGTGCGACAAAATGACGCAGGGGTGCGGCGCGCGGAATTCTTACAATCCTGCCAGTAGTCATTACAACCTGGAGGAGAAGCAGATGAAGTTGAAGTTGATCGCGGCAAGTGTCGCACTGGCTTTGGGTAATCCAGCATGGGCCGTGGACGAGGCGCTGGATGAGGTGGTGGTGACCGCGCCGCATTCCAGCCAACCGTTGCAAGTGAAGACCGATCCCAAGAAGCCGCGCCAGCCGGTACCGGCGCACGATGGCGCCGATTATCTGAAGACCATCCCCGGCTTCTCCATCATCCGCAAGGGCGGTACCGACGGCGATCCGGTGCTGCGCGGCATGGCCGGTTCGCGTCTGAACATCCTGCTCGACGGCGAGCAGATCCTCGGCGGTTGCGGCGGTCGCATGGATCCGCCCACCGCCTACGTGTTCCCGGCGGCCTATGACCGCATCACCGTGCTGAAGGGGCCGCAGACCGTGCTCTATGGTCCGGGCAATTCGGCCGGTACCGTGCTGTTCGAACGCAGCATCGACCGCGCAGCGCAGGACGGCACCCACGGTCAGGCCTCGCTGATGCTGGGCAGCTATGGGCGCAACGACGAGATGGTGAGCGCGACCAGCAGCACCGCCGATTACTACCTGCGTGCCGATGCGACCCGCACGCATGCCAATGACTACAAGGATGGCGCCGGTGTCGCGGTGCATTCGCGTTATACGCGCTGGAGCGGCAATGCCGCCTTGGGCTGGACGCCGGACGACAACACGCGTCTGGAACTGACCCTGGCCAAGAGCGATGGCCAGGCAGCCTATGCGGACCGCAGCGTGGACGGTTCCAAGTTCGCGCGCGACAACTATGGCGTGAAGTTCGAGAAGCAGCACTTAGGCGGTACGCTGGACGCGGTGGAAGCGCAGGCCTATTACAACTACGTCGATCACGTGATGGATGTGTACACGCTGCGCACCGGCAACCCGGCATCGATGATGGCTGCGATGAACCCGGACCGCAAGACCACCGGCGGCCGCGTGGCTGGGACCCTGCAATTGGCAGCGACCTCGCAGCTCAAACTGGGACTGGATGCGCAGAACAACGTGCATACCAACCGCAGCGGCGCGGCACCGGGATATAGCGGAGACTACACGCTGAAGGCGCGCACCAGGGATGCCGAGTTCAAGAACGTCGGCGTGTTCGCTGAATGGCATGAAGAAGTGAGCGATAGCCGCCGTGTGATCGGCGGGCTGCGTGCCGATAGCTGGCAGGCCACCGACTTCCGTACTTCGATCATGCGCGGCATGAGCATGGTGATGAACCCGACCGCCAACCAGACGCGCAAGGAGACATTGTCCAGCGGTTTCCTGCGTTACGAGCAGGATGCTACTGCAACGCATACCTGGTATGCCGGCGTGGGGCGTACCACGCGTGCACCGGACTACTGGGAGCTGTTCAACAAGGAGAGTCTGACCACGGCCAGTTCGTTCAATACGCGCAGCGAGAAGACCACGCAGCTCGATGTCGGCATGAACTACCGTGCCGGTGGACTGTCCGGCTCGGTGTCGGCGTTCTATAACAAGATCACCGACTTCAATCTGATCCAGTCCAACGTCAACAAGGGCACCACGATGATGGCCAACTATGTGACCGTCACCCGCAACGTGGATGCGACGACCTATGGTGCCGAGGCAGGTGTGGCCTATGCGTTGCAGGATAACTGGAAGCTGGACGGCAGCCTGGCCTATGTGCGCGGAAACAACGATACCGACGGCACGGCGCTGGGGCAGATGCCGCCGCTGGAGCTGCGTCTGGGCGTGAACTACGACGACAAGGTGTGGTCGTTCGGCGCATTGCTGCGTGCCGTGGCGGCACAGGATCGCGTGGCGGTGAATCAGGGCAACATCGCTGGGCAGGATATCGCGGCCACCAGCGGCTTCAGCGTGTTCTCGCTGAACGGGGGCTGGCGTCCCAACAAGGCGCTCAAGGTCAGCGCCGGCGTGGATAACCTGTTCAATAAAACCTATGCCGAGCACATCAGCCGTGCCGGTACTGCGGTGACGGGCTACACGCAGACCACGCGTGTGAACGAGCTGGGCCGCAACCTATGGATCAAGGGCGACTTCGCCTTCTGATCGCGGTTCAAGGCTAGAATAGGGCGCCGCTTCCCGGCGGCGCCCACTTTTCGATCTAAGGAGTCATAGATGCGCAAGTCTCTTTTTGCAGTGTTGTTCTGTATCGCATTCGCAGCCCAGGCTGCGGGCAACGAGGTCAAGGTGGAGCAAGCCTGGACGCGCGCCACCGCACCGGGGCAGGACAGCGCCATGGTGCAGGCGGTCATCACCAGCCAACAAGCGGTGCAATTGGTCGGCGGCAGCTGCGCCTGTGCCGAGCGGGTCGAGTTGCACAGCATGGTGCATGAGGGCGGCATGATGAAGATGCGCCAGGTCGAGGCGGTCGAACTGCCGGCCGGCGAGGCGGTCGATTTGGGCGCCGCTGGCTATCACCTGATGCTGATGGGACTCAAGCAGCCGATCCAGGACGGTCAGAAACTGGAACTGACCCTGACCGTGCGCAACCGCGAAGGCAAGACGCAACGCGTGAAGTTCCACGCCGCAGCCAAGGGGCTGACCGATGCTGGTCATTCCATGCATGACAGCATGCCGGCC
Organism: Pseudomonadota bacterium; assembly: GCA_040754175.1. GTDB lineage: Bacteria > Pseudomonadota > Gammaproteobacteria > Burkholderiales > Gallionellaceae > Sideroxyarcus. Next base: position 35,245 of record JBFMFN010000023.1, read on the forward strand.
GGCGGCGCCCATGACATGGGCGGCATGCAGCACGACCATATGCACCAGCATTAAAACACTCCATGTTGCGCATCCTCTCCTGGTTGCTGGGATGTGTCTTGGCCTCATCGGCGGTGGCGGCCGAAGAGGTGGTGGTGGACAAGGTCTGGATGCGCGAGAGCGTGCCCGGGCAGACGGCGGCCACGGTGCAACTCAATTTGACCGTGGTCCATGCCGTGACGCTGACCGGTGTGAACAGTCCGCTGGCGCAGCACGGGCAGTTGCTGCGCGTATTGCGGCGGCCGGGCAAGATGGTGCGCCAGCCATTGCCGACGCTGCGGCTCCCGCCGCACAGCACGACCCGTTTCGGTGAAGATGGCTTGTATCTCCTGCTGAGCGGCCTGAAACAGCCGCTCGAAGTGGGGCAACGGGTGCCGGTGACCTTGCGTTTGCAGATCGGCGGCAAGCGCAAGGAGATCGAGACGCAGGCCGAAGTGCGTGCCCTCGAGTTGAGCTATCGGCATTACAACGATCCGGCGGTGATGGATCATCAGTGAGCGTTGAAGTTAAAGGAGAAAGCGGCCCGCAGGCCGCTTTTTTATTGCCCTTGAATTGTTCGGGGGGCGGCCATAGATTGCAAGCAGCGGCCCGGCCGCTGTGTCTGTGCAACGAACTCAAGGAGAACGAAATGGCCAACATCAGCAGATATTCCCCGACGCGTGATGCCCTGGACGATCTGATCCAGGGTTTCTTCATGCAGCCCGTGCGCTTCGAAGGGCAGCCCGAAGTGAAGATGAAGATGGATGTTCGCGAGGACGACAAGACATACCAGGTGCATGCCGAGATCCCTGGCGTGAAGAAAGAGGACATCCACGTGCATATCGATGGCAACCAGGTTTCCATCAGTGCCGAGGTCAAGAGCGAGAAGGAAGTGAAGGAGGGCGAGCAGATGCTGCGCAGCGAGCGCTATTACGGCAGCGTATCGCGCGCCTTCACACTGGGACAGGAGGTGGACGAGAACGCGGCCACGGCGAAATACCAGGACGGCATTCTGGAACTGACCTTGCCCAAGAAGCTGACCAGCAGTGCGAAGCGATTGGTGATCCAGTGAGCAGGTGACGCGGCGATAGATCAGGCAGGGGCGGCTATGTGCCGCCCTTTTTCTTGCTCGGCAGCGTGGCGGCGAAGTCCAGCAAGGTCTTGCGTTCTGCGGATCTGAGGTGGCCGAACAGGTCGATCAGTTCGGCGAGGTGTTCGTCTTCGGCATAGAAATAGGCGGTCGGCACGCAAAGCACGCGCGCCAGGTTGCATACAGTCAGGAAGTCCGGCGTGTGTTTGCCGCGTTCGTATTGATTGATGCGCGCCGAAGCTGATGCTTCGTCTATCCCGGCCTGGATGCCCAATTCCATCTGGGAGATACCCAGCGCCAGCCGCGCCGCCTTCAGGCGGTGCGCGAACAATGATGAGGCGGCGCGATCGGTCGTCATTTTTCAATACTGTTGTTTTTTTATTGACCGAGAACTAAGGAATACTTAGTATGTGCGCGCTTGTAAACTATGGTGTTCATAGGGGTTTTCCTGAGGATAACCATCGGTCATGGTACATGCCGGGGCGGCTGGGGAGGGGCTGCGACGGTGCCGGGGAAGGCGGGGAGAGGGATGTTGCACGACTTGAATCTGGTGGCGGAGCTTGCCGACAGGCTGTCTGATGGCGAGGTCATCGACAAGCTGCATGAATTGTTGTCGGCGCATGGCGCGAAATCAGTGCACCGTTTCAAGGTGCTGGAAAAAGCGCGCGAGCGCCATTACCTGATCCGTTTCGCCAGTTCCGAGCGTGCAATCAAGGCCTGCACTGCCCTCGGCATGGATTCCTTCGGGTTCGATTGCGTATTGGTCAAGCTGCCGGCGATGTGAAGCGGGCGGATAGATGTCGACGGGCGGCGCTATGCCGCCCGTTGCGTTTGCAGATGGAGTAAAATCCGCCGCGATTTTCAGGAAGGGACCACCATGCCATTGACCGCCGCCACCGCCGCCCAGAAAGCCAAGACGCTGTCCGAGGCCTTGCCGTACATCCAGCGTTTCTTCGACAAGACCATCGTCATCAAGTACGGCGGCAACGCCATGACCGAGCCAGCGCTGCAAGAGGGCTTCGCGCGCGACGTGGTACTGCTCAAGCTGGTGGGCATGAACCCGGTGGTGGTGCATGGCGGCGGGCCGCAGATCAACGATCTGCTGAAGAAGGTGGGCAAGCAGGGCACTTTCGTGCAGGGCATGCGCGTCACCGACGAAGAGACCATGGACGTGGTCGAGATGGTGCTGGGCAAGGTCAACAAGGATATCGTTAACCTGATCAACAAGCATGGCGGCAAGGCTGTCGGCCTGACCGGCCAGGACGGCGCCTTCATCCGCGCCGACAAGATGATGCTGGAGAGCGCGGATGAGCCGGGCAAGATGCTGGATATCGGCCAGGTGGGCGAAATCAGCAAGATCGACCCGGCCATCATCACCTTTCTCGATTCCGGCGACTTCATCCCGGTGATCGCGCCGATCGGTGTGGCGCCGGATGGCGAGACGCTGAATATCAATGCCGATCTGGTGGCTGGCAAGCTGGCTGAAGTGCTGAATGCCGAGAAACTGGTGCTGATGACCAACACGCCGGGCGTGCTGGACAAGGACGGCAAACTGCTGACTGGTCTGACGCCTAAACTGGTGGACGACCTGGTGGCGGACGGCACGCTGTCCGGCGGTATGTTGCCTAAGATCGGCTCGGCGCTGGATGCGGCACGCGGCGGCGTTAAGTCGGTGCACATCATCGATGGTCGCGTGGAGCACGCGCTGCTGCTGGAGATCCTCACCGACGAAGGCGTGGGTACGCTGATCAAGAGCAAATAAGGGTTTTCAATAGGCGTCTGGTGCGCCGCAGTCATGCTCAACGAACCGGTGTGGATCTTCGATCTGGATAACACGTTGCACAACGCGACGGCGCATATCTTTCCGCACATCAATCGCAGTATGACCGCCTATCTGCAAGAGCACCTGAGCTTGAGCGAGGGTGAGGCGAACCAGCTGCGCATCGATTACTGGCAGCGTTATGGCGCCACGCTGACCGGTTTGATGAAGCATCACGGCACCGATCCGGACCACTTCCTGTGGCACACGCACCAGTTCCCGCGTTTGCACGACATGGTGCTGCGCGAGCCGCGCTTGCGCGGGATGTTGCAGCGTCTGCCGGGGCGCAAGCTGGTGTATTCCAATGCACCGGTGCATTACGCCCGCGCGGTGTTGCAGTTGATGCACGTGGAGGATCAGTTCGACGACGTGTTCGCCATCGAGCATGCGCGCTATCGGCCCAAGCCGCAGGCGGAAGGTTTTCGCCGGCTGTTGCGCAAGCATCGCCTGCAGGCGCGCCAGTGCGTGATGGTGGAAGACAGTCTGGAGAACCTGCATACCGCACACCGGCTGGGCATGCACACGGTGTGGGTGAGTGCTGCGCCGCGGACGCCGGTGTATGTGGATGTGAAGGTGCGCTCGGTGCTGGAACTGGCGCGCTTGGTGGGCAGATTTTGAGAAAGGATAGAGAGATGGCAAGCAAACAACCGGGGGAGCGCAAGTTGCAGATCTTGCAGACCATCGCCGAGATGCTGGAGCAACCCAAGGGTGAGAAGATCACCACGGCCGCACTGGCCGCGCGCCTGCAACTGTCGGAGGCCGCGCTGTACCGCCACTTCGCCAGCAAGGCGCAGATGTACGAAGGCCTGATCGAATTCATCGAGCAGACCGTGTTCGGTCTGGTCAACAAGATCACCACCGAAGAGCAGGATGGCATGCGTCAGGTCGAAGGCATCCTCGCGCTGTTGCTGGGTTTCGCGCAGAAGAACCGCGGTATGACGCGCGTGCTGATCGGCGATGCGCTGGTGAACGAGGACGAGCGCCTGCAACTGCGCATCAACCAGTTCCTCGACCGGGTCGAGACCACGCTCAAGCAATCGTTGCGCATCGCGGCGACGCAGGGCCGTCTGGCTGCGGAGACCGATTTCGGTGCCCAGGCCAATCTGTTGCTGTGCTACGTGGTTGGGCGCTGGCACCAGTTCGGCAAGAGCGGCTATAGTCGCGACCCGCTGGCGCAATGGCCGCAGCAGTGGGCGTTGCTGGCGCGGCAATCCCACTAGGCGCGGTTGCAGCCCTTATGGAAAGCCGTTATATTGCCGGCCATGCATTTCTCCCGCTACATCTCGCTTTTGCATTCCACCTTCAGCCTGCTGGCCGCGCTGAAGCTGCGCCCCGCGCGCTGATCCTACCTACCCACACATAGCAGTAACAGGAGGCGGCATCTGCGGATGGCCGCGAGTCAAGCGATTGCATTGGAGTCCATCATGACCGACAAATTGATCATATTCGATACCACCTTGCGCGACGGCGAACAAAGCCCGGGCGCAGCCATGACCAAGGAAGAGAAATTGCGCATCGCGCGCCAGCTGGAGAAGCTGGGCGTGGATGTGATCGAGGCCGGTTTTGCCGCCGCCAGCCCGGGCGATTTCGAGGCCATCCACAGCATCGCCAAGGCGATCGAGACCTCCACCGTCTGCTCGCTGGCGCGTGCCAACGAGAAGGACATCCGCGCCGCGGGCGAGGCCATCAAGCCGGCCAAGCATCGCCGCATCCACACCTTCATCGCTACCTCGCCCATCCATATGCAGCACAAGCTGCGCATGAGCCCGGACGAGGTGGTGGCGCGTGCGGTGCAGGCAGTCAAGCTGGCGCGCGAATACACCGACGACGTGGAGTTCTCGGCCGAGGATGCCGGTCGTTCCGAAATGGATTTCCTGGTGCGCATCTTCGATGCGGTGATCCAGGCCGGCGCCACCACCTTGAACGTGCCGGATACCGTGGGCTACAGCATGCCCATCCTGTGGGGCGAGCGCTTCAAGGAGCTGATCGCGCGCGTGCCCAACAGCGACAAGGTGGTGTGGTCCACGCACTGTCACAACGATTTGGGCATGGCCTCGGCCAATTCGCTGGCCGCGGTGATGAACGGTGCGCGCCAGGTGGAATGCACTATCAACGGCCTGGGCGAGCGCGCCGGCAATGCCGCGCTGGAAGAAGTGGTGATGGCGATCAAGACGCGTGCCGATGTGTTCACCTGCGATACGCGCATCGACACCACGCAGATCGTGCCGACCTCCAAATTGGTGTCCGGTATCACCGGTTATCCGATCCAGCCGAACAAGGCCATCGTCGGCGCCAACGCCTTCGCGCATGAGTCCGGCATCCATCAGGATGGCGTGCTAAAGCATCGCGAGACCTACGAGATCATGCGTGCCGAGGATGTGGGTTGGGGCACCAATAAACTGACCTTGGGCAAGCTGTCCGGGCGCAACGCGTTCCGTACCCGCTTGCAGGAGCTGGGCATCGTGCTGGACGGCGAAGAGGCCTTGAATGCCGCATTCGCGCGCTTCAAGGAATTGGCCGACCGCAAGAGCGAGATCTTCGACGAGGATCTCCAGGCCCTGGTGAGCAACGAGGAGTCGACGCAGGTGAGCGACCATTACCGCCTGGTGGCGATGGGCGCGCATTCCGAGACCGGTGCCAAGCCGGTGGCGCGCGTCATCCTCAGCGTGGGCGGCAAGGAACAGCAGGCCGATGCGCAAGGCGGCGGTCCGGTGGATGCCACCTTCAAGGCCATCGAGCAGGTGGTGAAGAGCGAGACCGAACTGTTGCTGTACTCGGTGAACAACATCACCAGCGGCACCGATGCGCAGGGCGAGGTGACCGTGCGCCTGTCGCGTGCCGGGCGCGTGGTCAATGGTCAGGGCGCGGATACCGACATCGTGGTGGCATCTGCCAAGGCCTATCTGAATGCGCTGAACAAGCTGGAGACTGGCGCCGGCGAGCGCGCCCACCCGCAGGTGTGAGGCGGCTGACCGCCGTTCAGGCGGTCAGTGCGGTGCGCGCCTCGTCGGCGCTATGCACCGGCCGGGCGAAGGCGTGGCGCACGATGCGTCCGTCCGCCCGGCGGTCATAGCCGTCGCCATCTATCCCGACATACTGTTGTTCCGGAACTGAGCCTGCATTCAGTTCCGCCAGCAGCACTTCTTCTTCCTCCATCAGGGCGTGGCGCGGCAGCAGGTATTGTTCTGCTTTCACCCAATGGATGTCGCCGAAACCACCGATGTAGCGCACGGCCCGTGGCTCGATGCGGAAGAACTGGAAATCGGCCATGTCGTAATAGGTCTGTGCCTCGGGGAAGTAGCGCAGGTAGCGGCGTGCGCAGCCCGCGCGATCGGTTTGCAGCGCGGCATCGCCCAGCACGGTGACGCGGCCCTGGGTCTGGATGTGTGGATCGTCCTGGTTGTGCGTGATGAGGCTCACGCGCGGATCGTGCAGCAGGTTCTTGGTGTGTTCGGCCAGGCCGCTGATGAGGATCAGCAGGCTGCCATCGTGGTCTACCAGGTAGGGCGCGATGGAGGTGTAGGGATGGCCATCGAACTTCTTCGACAGCGTGCCGAGTGCGCCATAACGGTGGGCGCGCAGCAGCTCGCGCGCGTTGCGGCCGTTGTCTTGCTGAGTGCTTTTGTCGGGTATCATGCGCGCATTGTATTGAGTCGGTCTGTAATATGGAACGTTCTGAACGTTGGCAGCATTTTAAGCAGGAGGCGCGCGATGTGCGCCTGTTCGTCAAGTTCGTGCTGTTGCGCTTGCGTAACGACCGCTGTGCCGAGATGGCGGCCAGCCTCACCTTCACCACGCTGCTTTCGCTGGTGCCGCTGCTCACCATCATGTTCACCGTGTTCTCGGCCTTTCCCGTGTTCGCCGACCTGTCGGCATCACTCAAGTCTTTCGTGCTGTCCAACATGCTGCCTGAGACTGGCGGCAAGATGATTTCGCGTTACATGCAGCAGTTCGCCGAGAGTGCTTCGCGCCTGACTGCTTTCGGTATCGCCTTCCTCGGCATCACCGCGATGTGGATGATGATGACCATCGACAATGCTTTCCATCGCATCTTCCGCGCTTCGCGCCAGCGCAACCTGTTGCAGCGCATCTTTGTGTATTGGGGTGTCATCACGCTGGCGCCGCTGCTGGTCGGTGGCAGCCTGTCCATAACCTCATGGCTGACCGGCCTCTCCATGGGGGAGATGCAAGGGATGAGCAGCGGCGGGATGGCGATCCTGAAGTTGTTCCCGGTGTTGCTTACCGCGGCCGCTTTCACCTTGTTGTTCCGCGTGGTGCCCAATCGCTATGTGCCGCTGCGTCATGCGCTGATCGGCGGCGTGATCGCGGCCGCCGCCTTCGAATCGATGAATCTGGGCTTCGCCTATTACATCACCCACTTCCCGACCTACAAGCTGGTGTATGGAGCATTCGCCAGCATCCCGATCTTCCTGATGTGGATCTTCCTGTCCTGGCTGATGTTGCTGATCGGCGCCATCATCGCCGCCTCCATCCCGCACTGGCGCAGTCGCCATGCCTTGAGCATCGATCCGCCTGCGCAGCTGTATTTCGCCCTGCACATGCTGAAAGCCATGGATGAGGGGCGGAAGAGCGGTGAAGTGCTCGACCTTCCCGGTCTGTCGCGCCACATGCGCCTGGGCTACGAAGAGGTGGAGAACATCCTGAAGAAACTGGCCGATGCGAAGATCGTCGGCAAGCTCACCGACTCCGGCTGGAATATGGTGCGTGCACCCGAGTATGTGACCATGTCGGAACTGCTGCGCCTGTTCCTGCTGGATACCCGCAACCTGCCCAAACAGCCGGAGGATGCGAGGATCAGCAACTGGTTCGGCGCGCTGGAGCGGCGCATGCATGAGCCGGAACGGCATACCCTGCGCGACATCTGGGCGACCCGGGGATGAGCAGTTGTTCGCTGCCGGTGTTTCGGGTTTAATGCGTCCCGCTCTTTTTGCTGTCCCCTGTTTTTAAGAATCGGAGAAAAAATGAAACTGATCGAGAAGTTATTTGAAAGTGTGCTGTGGAACAGCCGTTTCGTCATCGTCACTGCCGTGGTCGGCAGCCTGCTGGCCGGTTTTGCCATCTTCTACATGGCTTCGGTCGATGTGTTCAACCTGTTCATGCATTCCTTGCATTATGGCGATCCCGCGCTCACCGAGGAAGCGCGCAAGGCGCTGCATGACGGCATAGTGTCGCACATCGTGGAGGTGGTGGATGGCTATCTGCTGGCGACGGTGATGTTCATTTTCTCCCTTGGCCTGTATGAGCTGTTCATCAGCGACATCGACGAGGCGCACGGCAGCAAGGCCTCCAGCAAGATCCTGGTCATCAACAATCTGGACGACCTGAAATCCAAGCTGGCCAAGGTGATCCTGATGATCATGATCGTCACTCTGTTCGAGGAAGCGATCTCCATGCACATCACAAGCCCGATCGATCTGGTCTATTTCGGCGCTGCCATTGCCCTGATCTCGCTGGCACTGTACCTCACCCATGCCGCGGACGGGCATGGTGCCGCCCACGATGACGATGCCACCGACATCGTGCCGGAAAACGACAAGCACGGTCATTGATGAAACGCCTGATCTGCGCGCTATTGCTGTGTTCCATGCTGCCTGCGGCCATGGCCGCAGGTTTCACTTTTCATGACCTGCAAGGCAAGCCGCAGCGTCTGTCGGACTATCGCGGCAAGTGGGTGCTGGTGAATTTCTGGGCCACCTGGTGTCCGCCCTGCCTGGAAGAGATCCCGGATCTGTCCGATCTGCACCAGGCGCATCAGCGCAAGGATCTGGTGGTGATCGGCGTGGCGCTGGAATCGACCGAGAAATCGGTGCGCGAGTTCGTCCAGCGCTTCCATATCCCCTATCCGGTCGCGGTCGGCGACTATGACCAGGCGGCACAAGTGGGCGAGGTCAATGCCTTGCCGACTTCCTATCTGTTTAACCCGCAAGGGGAACTGGTGAGCTATCAGGAAGGCATGCTGACGCGCAGCAGCGTGGAATCCTACATCCAGCGCAAGCAGTAAATGCTTAGCCGTCGCGGCGTGCCAGCGTGAGCGGCGCCTTCCAGTGTTTCTGCCAGGCGGCACGCACCAAGTTCGGATATTTGGATTTCCCCACGCTGCCGTTGTAGCGCCCCAGTGCACGGTACAGGTTGCCGTGTTCCAGATCCAGGTAGTGACGCAGGATGGTACAGCCGTAGCGCAGGTTGGTGCGCAGATGGAACAGGTTCTGTTGGCCGTCGCCGATGGATTTGACCCAGAACGGCATCACTTGCATGTAACCGCGTGCACCGACTTTTGAGACTGCATATTTCCTGAAGCCACTTTCCACTTCGATCAGACCCAGCACCAGATGCGGGTCCAGTCCGGCACGCGTCGCTTCGTAATGCACCGTGCTCAGGAAATCGAAGCGATAGGCGGCATCAGGCATGCGTTTCTCCAGCCGCCGCGACATCTCCTCCAGCCAGGCGGAGGCTTCCTGCTGCGAAGCAAAGGCCAGCTTGGGGGCGGCCTGGTCGGATACCGCGCGATGCAGCATGGCCCGCACGCTGGCAGAGAGCACTTCTTCTTTCTGGGCGCCGGCGTGGGCGGCGAGCGGGAGGGAAAGGGCGAGGAGTAACAGGATTCGGGATTTAGGATTTTGGATTTGTGGCAAGGTGCGACCGCTGTGCGATTTCACGCACGCCCAAAATCCAAAATCCCAGTTCCCAAATCCTCGTGTCATAGTTTCGATAGTACGAAGCCTGCGATTTCCTGCAAGGCGATGGTCTGGGCGGCGTCATCGCGACGGCCCTGATATTCGACCTTGCCTTCCTTCAGGCTGCGTTCGCCGATCACGATGCGGTGCGGGATGCCGATCAATTCCAGGTCGGCGAACATCACGCCGGGGCGCTCGTCGCGGTCGTCCAGCAGCACTTCCATGCCCGCTGCGCTCAGTTCCTCATACAGCTTGTCGGCAGCCTGTCGCACGGCGTCGCTCTTCTTGTAGCCGATGGGGGCGATGGCGACCTGGAACGGTGCCATGCCGGCAGGTAGCGTGATGCCGCGCTCGTCGAAGTTCTGTTCGATGGCGGCGGCCACGATGCGCGATACGCCGATGCCATAGCAGCCCATCTCCATGATCTGCGCCTTGCCCTGCTCGTCGAGGAAGGTGGCCTTCATGGCTTCCGAATACTTGGTGCGCAGCTGGAAGATATGGCCGACCTCGATGCCGCGGCACAGTTCCAGCGTGCCTTTGCCGTCGGGCGAGGGGTCGCCGGCGACCACGTTGCGGATGTCGGCGACCAAGTCGGGTTCCGGCAGGTCACGCCCCCAGTTGATGCCGGCGGTGTGGAACTTGGGCTTGTTGCTGCCCGCGACGAAATCGCTCATCACCGCCACGCTGCGGTCGGCGATGACGCGCGTCTTGCTGCGCTCGATCCCGACCGGGCCGAGGAAACCGGGCGGACAGTTGAAGAAGGCGCGGATCTCGTCTTCGCGCGCGAAGCGGAAGCCATCCATGCCGGGCAGTTTGCCGACCTTGATCTCGTTCAACTGGTGATCGCCGCGCAGCAGCAGGATCACCAGCTGGCCTTCCGGCGTGACCACTGCCAGCAACTTGACCGTGCGTTGCAGCGGGATGCCGAGCAGGGCGGCGACGTCCTCGCAGGTGGTCTGGCTGGGCGTGGACACATCGCGCATGGCTTCGCTCGCGGCGGCGCGTTGCATGGCTGGAGCCAGCGCTTCCGCCAGTTCCACGTTGGCGGCGTAATCGGAGTCGGGACAGAAGGCCAGGCCGTCTTCGCCGGAATCCGCCAGCACATGGAACTCATGCGAACCGGAACCGCCGATGGCGCCGGTGTCGGCGGCGACCGCGCGGAACTGCAAACCGAGACGGGTGAAGATGCGCGTATAGGTGTTGTACATCACCTGATAGGTCTGTTGCAGGCTGTCGAAGTCGGCGTGGAAGGAATAGGCGTCCTTCATCACGAACTCGCGTGCACGCATCACGCCGAAGCGCGGACGCACCTCGTCGCGGAACTTGGTCTGGATCTGATAGAAGTTCAGCGGCAACTGGCGATAGCTCTTCACCTCGCGGCGCGCCACGTCGGTGATGACTTCCTCGTGCGTGGGGCCGAAGCAGAACAGGTTGTCATGACGGTCGTGGATCTTGAGCATCTGCGGTCCGAACACGTCCCAGCGCCCGGTTTCCTGCCACAGTTCGGCGGGTTGCACCGCCGGCATCAGCAGTTCGATGGCGCCGCTCCTGTCCATCTCGCTACGCACCACGTTCTCCACCTTGCGCAGCACGCGCAGGCCGAGCGGCATCCAGGTGTACAGGCCGCTGGCGAGGCGTTTGATGTAACCCGCGCGCAGCATCAGTTTGTGGCTGGGCAGTTCGGCCTCCGAAGGGGCTTCCTTGAGGGTGGAGATGAAGAATCGTGAAACGCGCATGTTGTCGGCTCGTAAAGCGGATTGAGAGGGCGCGATTCTACTGCATGGCTTCCTTCCCGTCTTTCCCGGGGGGCTGAAATATGGAACAATCCGGGCATCGAAAAAATCTGGGGCGAGATCATGATAGACCGTGAAGGTTATCGCCCGAACGTCGGCATCATTCTGACCAATTCCAGGAACCAGGTGTTCTGGGGCAAGCGCATCAAACAGGATGCATGGCAGTTCCCGCAAGGGGGCATCCAGCACGGCGAGACGCCGGAGCAGGCCATGTATCGTGAGCTGCACGAAGAGGTGGGGCTGCTGGCCCACCATGTCAAGATATTGGGCCGGACGCGGGACTGGATGCGGTACGACGTACCGCAGAGTTGGGGGCGCAAGGATTCGCGCTCGCACTACAAGGGGCAGAAGCAGATCTGGTATCTGCTGCGCCTGGTGGGGCGCGATTGCGACGTGTCGTTGCGCGCCACCGAGCATCCCGAGTTCGACGCCTGGCGCTGGAACGATTACTGGATCGAGCTCGATTCGGTGATCGAGTTCAAGCGCGAGGTGTATCGGCTGGCGCTCAACGAGCTGGTGCGTTTCCTGCCGGCCCTGCGTGCGCAGCGGTCAGAGCAGGCGGAACGCCAGACCTAGGCAGGCACGGAGGGAACGACGATGGACCAGTACAGCCCCTTGATCAGCATCCCGCTGCAGACCGGTTCCTCTTTCCTGCGTCCGGCGCAGAGCTTGCCGGAGCGGGTCTGTCTCGCCGATCCCGCGACCGCTGCGATGACCGATCTCGGCAAGGTCTCGGTGGTCAGCGTGCGTGCCAGGACCTCGATGGACAAGGCCAACGCCAAGATGATCAAGTATGGCGTGCGCATGCTGCTGGTGCTGGACGAGAACGAACAGGTCGCCGGCCTGGTCACCGCCACCGATATCCTGGGCGAGAAACCGATGCGCTTCCTGCGCGAGATGGGTGGCACGCACGCCGACATCCTGGTGCGCGACATCATGACCACGCAACGCGAACTGGAGGTACTCGACATCGAGGATGTGCGGCGCGCCCGCATCGGCGATGTGGTGCTGACCTTGAAGCAGGCGCAGCGGCAGCATGCGCTGGTGGCGGCCGCCATGCCCGATGGCCGGCAGACCGTGTGCGGGCTGTTCTCGCTCACCCAGATCGCACGCCAGCTCGGCGCGCAGGTGCAAGGGTTCGAACTGGCGCGCACACTGGCCGAGATCGAGGCGGCCATCGCACGATGAGTGGGCAGGCAAACCGGGGCAACGGCCCCATATCATTCTTGAAGAGGGAGTGCAGATGTTCAGATCAGGTGTGAAAGTGGCTGCTGCGGTGCTGGCCTTGCTGGTTTCCGGTTGCGCCAGCATGCAGGATGACGGCGGTACCATCCATATGCCGAAGTTGACGCCCAAGGCAGGCGCGCAGGCGGGATACAACGTACCGGTGCATATGGCCGGCTACAAGGACGGACGCGAAGCGCCCGATCTGCGGCATATCGGCACCACCACCGCACGTATTTTCGGTCATACCGGTCCTGAGCTGGCGATCGACCGTGACGTGACTGCCGTGGTCGAGGCCAGCATGCAGAAGCGCCTGAACGACGATGGTCTGCGCTTCGTTGGCGAGGGGCAGGCCAAGTTCCAGTTGAGTGGCGTGGTCAAGGTGCTGAACGTGGATATCAAGGAGCGTGACAAGCTCGACCTGGCCATCGAGAGTACGCTCACCGAGATCGGCAGCGGCCGCGTCATCTGGTCCGGCGTGGTGGCGGAGAAGAAGGAACGCTTCGCCGGGGTGTCCGGCAACAGCAAGGGGGATGTCGCCGATTTCCTGCAACAGGGGCTGAACGCGGTCAGTGCCAAGACCAGCGAATCCATCCTCTCCGTGCTGATGGCGACGCGGCCGGAACTGTTCGGCATGTTGCCCGGCGTCAAGCCGGTGCTGGGCGTGACGGTGACGGCGGCGGCCACCGCGCCGGCGGCCGGCATCCCGGTGCCAGCAACGGCGGTGCCGGCGGTCGCGGCGGATGGCAAGCTGGTGCTGCGTTCGTCACCAGAGCGCGTGAAGGTGTATGTGGATGATGTCTATTACGGTTTGACGCCGATCGATGCCGACATGCCCGCCGGCATCTATACCGTGCGCTTCGAGCTGGATGGCTATCAGAAGCAGAGTCAGAAACTCTCGGTGCGCGCCGGCCAACGCACCGAACTGGAAGTGAAGCTGCAACATTGACCTGTTGCAGCAAGCCATGAAAAAAGCCCGCAACTGCGGGCTTTTTTATTGCCAGGTAATGCGCAATCAGTGTTTGCCGGTGCTGCCGAATCCGTTGGCGCCGCGCTGGCTCATGGGGAATTCCTCCACGATGTTGAATTGCACCTGCGCCACCGGCACGATCACCATCTGCGCGATGCGTTCCATCGGCATCAGTTCGAACGGATGCGAGCCGCGGTTCCACACCGAGATGAAGATCTGTCCCTGATAGTCGGAATCGATCAGCCCCACCAGGTTGCCCAGCACGATGCCGTGTTTGTGGCCCAAGCCGGAGCGCGGCAGGATCATTGCGGCATAGTGCGGATCGTTCAGGTGCAGGGCGATGCCGCTGGGGATCAGTTCGCACTGGCCGGGCTGGATGGTTACGCTGCCTTCGATGCATGCGCGCAGGTCGATGCCGGCCGAGCCCGGCGTGGCATACAGCGGCGGATGGTCGTGCAGGCGCCGATCCAGTACTTTGACGTCGACTTTCTTCATCGTGATTCCCCTTTCCGGTAAAGCTGTGCGGCATGGCGCAACAGCGCGCGTGCCAGTGTGAGTTTGTCGGCGCGCGGCAGCGGATGCTCACCGGCGTCATCGAACAGGATGATCTCGTTGTCGTCGCTGCCGATGGCGGTTTGCGCCAGGTTGCCGGCCAGCAACGGGATGTGCTTCTTTTTGCGTTTCTCCTGCGCATACTGGCGCAGCTGCTCGCTCTCGGCGGCGAAGCCCACGCAGAACGGTGCATCGGGCTGGGCGGCGACCCAGGCCAGGATGTCCGGGTTGGGCACCAGCTCCAGCGTCAGTGCGGCATCCTGCTTCTTGATCTTGTGTGCGTTCGGCTGCGCCACGCGGTAATCGGCTACCGCCGCCACGCCGATGAACATGTCGCATCGCGCTACCGCCTGCTGTACTGCGGCAAACATCTCGGCGGCCGTAGTCACGCGCACCAGTGTGGCAGCGGCCGGGGCGGCGAGCGCCACCGGGCCGGACACCAAGGTGACCTGCGCACCCATCTCCAGCGCGGCTTGTGCGAGGGCATAACCCATCTTGCCGCTGCTGCGGTTGGTGATGCCGCGCACCGCATCGATGGGTTCATAGGTCGGCCCGGCCGTCAGCAACAGGTGCAGGCCGGCCAGCTCCTGCGTGGCCGGTGCGGTCAATGCCGCGACGATGTCGTGCGCCAGGGCATCGGCTTCCAGCATGCGGCCCATGCCTTCCTCGCCGCAGGCCTGCACGCCGCTGACTGGACCGAGCAGCGTCACGCCGTCCGCGGCCAGGCGTCGCACGTTGCGTTGCGTGGCGGCGTTGGCCCACATCTGGCGGTTCATCGCCGGGGCCACCAGCAGCGGGCAATCGCGCGCCAGGCACAGGGTGGAGAGCAGGTCGTCGGCCAGGCCGAGCGCCAGTTTGGCGATGAAGTCGGCGGTGGCGGGGGCGATCACGATGGCATCGGCGATGCGGCTGGCGTGGATGTGGGCCATGCCTTGTGCGTCCTGCCACTGGTCGACCAGCACCGGGCGGCCGGTGAGTGCCTGTAGCGTGGCCGGGGTGATGAAGTGCGTCGCCGCCTCGGTCATCGCCACCTGCACTTCGCTGCCTTGTTTGATCAGCAGACGCGCCAGCTCGGCCGCCTTGTAGGCGGCGATGCCGCCGGTGATGCCGAGCAGGATGCGCTTGGGAGGTACGGGATTCATGCCGCGCATCTTAGCAAGAAAGCCCGGCGTCTGCCGTGCCGGCTCAGGAGAACAGCTTCTTCAGCGTGGTGTTCAGCCAGTGGCTGATTTCCTGGTCCTGGCTTTCGGTGATCTTGCTGACGGATTCGATGTAGTCGCGGTCTTCGCCCTTGATGTGGCTGACCAGCCAGCCTTGCAACAGGTCGAGCAGGGGCTGGGTGATGTCTTCGCCCTGGCTGGCCCGTTCGCGGAACGCGGCGACCTTCTTCATGAACATCTCATGGATGCGCTGATGGGCCTTGAGGAAGGGATAGCCGGCCTTTTCCTGCAGGCGTTCCTCGAACTCGAAATGGGTGATCGTATAGTCCAGCAGACCTTCCATCACATGGCGCGTCTCTTCCGCGTTGCCGGTGCGGCGCGCGACATCGAGCTCGTTGATGAAATCGATGAGGCGTCTGTGCTGCGCGTCGATGACGGCGATCCCGCTCTCCAGGTCGCGCGTCCAAGCCATGAGTGCCATGCTTCCCCCTTGAGCGTATGGTTCAGGTCAGAATGCAACGGTAAGGTTATAAGCGTGCAAGATATATGATTTATCGGTGCACATCGCGGCGCAAGCGGGCTAGCCCGAACGGGCGGTTCAGCGCTGGCAGTGCGGGCACCAGAAGCTGGAGCGTTGGCCCTGCTTCGCTTGCCGGATCGGCGTGCCGCAACGCCGGCACGGTTCACCGGCGCGGCCGTAGACGAAATAACTCTGCTGGAAATAGCCGCTGCTGCCGTCGCTATGGATGAAGTCGCGCAGCGTGCTGCCGCCCTGGGCGATGGCCTCGCGCAGCACGTCGCGGATGGTCTGCACCAGCGCGGCGCAGCGCGGGCGACTCAGTTTGGCGGCCGCCAGTTGCGGGCGGATGCCGGCGCGGAACAGGGCCTCGTTGGCGTAGATGTTGCCCACGCCGACCACCACCTGGTTGTCCATCAGCATCAGTTTGATCGCCGCGCTGCGCCGACGTGTGGCGCGATACAGGTAGTCGCCGTCGAACGCCTCCAGCAGCGGCTCGGGGCCAAGATGGGCGAGCAAGGGATGCGTCGCCGGATCGCCGGTATACCACAGCACGGCGCCGAAACGGCGCGGGTCGCGCAGGCGCATCAATTCGCCGTTGTCCAGTACCAGGTCGAAATGATCATGCAGCGCAGGCGGCGTGCCGTGCGGCAGGATGCGCAGGCTGCCGCTCATGCCCAGATGCAGGAGCAGCGTGCCGTGGTCGAAGCGGATGAGCAGGTATTTGGCGCGCCGCGACAGTTCGCGCACCGTGTGCCCTTGCAAGGTGCGCGCCAGATCGGCCGGCACCGGCCAGCGCAAGCGCCCATCGCGCACCATCACCTGACGCACCGTGGCGCCTTGCAGGTGGGGCGCGATGCCTCGCAACGTGGTCTCGACTTCGGGCAGTTCCGGCATCAGTGCGATGAGTGGCGACGCCACCACAGCCAGGCGCCGATGGCAACCATCAGCAGCGGCAGGCCGAGCAGCAGGGTGTAGGTGAAGACGGTGAGCTGGTGTTTGCTGTAGACCAGGCGGCCATCGTGTGCGGCATGCGGCGCCAGCGTGATGAACTGCTCGTCACCGGCCAGCCAGTTCACCATGTTCACACCCAGATCCAGATTGCCGCCATTGCCCGAATAGGCATTGGACAGGAAGGCACCGCTGCCGACCACCACCGCGCGCTGCACGCGCTCGCCGTTCAGGCGTTGCAACGCCAGCGCGAGGGTGAACGGACCGGGTACGTCGTGCGCGGCATCGAAGCGCTGGTCGTGGCGCTGGCTGACCCAGCCGTTGGTGGCGCCTTCCACCAGCGCGTGGCGCTCCCAGTCGTCGTCGCTCTCACCGTCGTCCAACGCCACGGCATAGGGATAGGCGGTGATCAGACTGAAGTCGCGCGTGATGGCGTGCGGCGGGTAGCCACTGCCCAGCGTCCAGTCGAGCGGGGCGTTCACTTGTTGTGCCGCCGGGTCGAACACCATGCCGGGCAGCGGCTCGATGTGCAGTTGCTCGGCCAGTCCTTGCAGGCCGCGCAGCGGTTCGGCGTCGAGCAGCCACAGCAGATTGCCGCCGCGTGCGACATAGCGCTGCAATTTGGCGATCTCGCCCGGGAACAGTTTTTTCTGCGGCTGGGTGATGACCAGCACGCCGGTATTGTCCGGCACCTCCGGCGCCACGGTCAGGTTGAGCGGGGCGATGCGGTAGCCGTTCTGCGTCAGGCGGCGGCCGAATTCGCCCAGGTCATGGTTGGCATGGCCGTCCAGCTTGCGTTCGCCGTGCCCGTCCACATACATGATCCATTGTTCGCGGCGGCGCGCCAGGCGCATCAGCGCGCTGGTCAGCGTCTGTTCATTGAGCGTGGTCAGGTGTTCGCGGCGGCCGGCATAGCTCACCACCATCTCGCCGTTGCCGCGGATGCCGATCTGGCGCATCTCGTCGGGCGCCTTCAGGGGATCCACGAAGCGCAACTGGATGTCCGGCTTGTAGCGTTGGTAGAGCGCGATGAAATCGGTCACCAGTTTGCGCACGTCGCCCTGGTCGGCATCGCGTTCGGTCGCATAGACGGTAATCTCCAGCGGCTGTTCCAGTTGCGCGAGGATATGCACGCTGCCCTCTTGCAGACTGTTCAGCGCGTTCTGCGTGACGTCCCATTGCAACGGGAAACGCACGGCGAGCTGGTAGCTGCCGATGCAGGCGGCGAGCAGCAGCAACGGCGGCAGGATGCGGCGGAGCAGGGCGCGCATGTCAGTGGCCTCCGCGCTCGCGGCGCAGGTGGTGGATGGTCAGTAGCAGGAAGCCGGCGCTGAACGCGATGAAATATACGAGGTCGGCCGTGCTGATCAGTCCCGAGTTGAGGTTCTGGAAATGCGCGATGGGCGACAGCGCGCGCAGCGTGCCGCTGCTCATGTCGAGCAGCCACAGTGCGACCGAGAGCGCCAGTGCGCCGAAGGCGGCCACCACCGGCTGGCGGCTGAGTGCCGAGAGGTAGAGGCCGAGCGCGGCGAAGGCGGCGGCCAGCAGCGCCAGGCCGAGCAGGTTGCTCAGGATGAGGCCGAGGTCGGCGCGGGTGCCTAGCAGCAACAGGCTCATCATGGCCACGCTGGACAATACCGCCAGCCACAGCAACAGCACCAGACCGAGGAACTTGCCCAGTACGATGCTGGTGGAGGACAACGGCGCGCTGGCCAGCAGCGGCCAGGTCTGGTTGCGCCGCTCTTCGGCGATCAGGCGCATGCTGAACAAGGGCGTGAGCATCAGCAGCAACAGTGCGAGCAGGTTGGACAGCGGTGCCGCGATGGAGATGGTGGCGCCGGGGGCGTTGTCCATCTGCGCCAGTTGCGTCTGTACCTGCAAGTAATCGTCCAGTCGTGCCAGGAAGAACCAGCCGAGGATGAATTGCAGCAGCGCCAGCATCACCCAGGTGGACGGGGCGGCGAACAATGTGTGCAGGTCCTTGCGCGCGAGGGTGAGGATCATGCCGCCTCCGGTGTGCCGTTGAGTTGCAGGAAGGCGGCTTCCAGATCGCTGTGCGCGCGCAGTTCATCCAGCGTGCCGTCGAAGATGTTGCGCCCCTGGCGCAGCACCACGGCGCGGTCGCACAGTTGTTCGACCTCATGCAGCAGGTGGGTGGACAGGATCACGCTGCTCTGGTCGCCGAGTTCGCGGATCAGTTCGCGGATGTCGCGGATCTGTGCCGGATCCAGACCTACGGTCGGCTCATCGAGGATGACCACGGCGGGCTGGTGGATGATGGCTTGCGCGATGCCCACGCGCTGCTGGTAACCCTTGGACAGTTCGCCGATCAGGCGGCGGCCGCTGTCGAGCAGGCCGCAGCGGCGCTTGGCCAGTTCCAGCGCGGCCGGCAAGGCGGACTTGGGGAGACGGTGCAGGCGGGCGGCGAACAGCAGTTGGTCGTCCACGCGCATGTCGCGATACAGCGGCGGATGTTCGGGCAGGAAGCCGAGGCAGGCCTTGCCCAGATCGGGGCGCTTAGCCAGATCGAACTCGCAGACTTCGACCGAGCCGCCCTGCGGTTGCAGCGCGCCGGCCAGCATCTGCAAGGTGGTGCTCTTGCCGGCGCCGTTGTGGCCGAGCAGACCCAGCACCTCGCCGCGATGCAGGTCGAACGAGACGTCGTCCACCACCTTGCGCTTGCCATGGAAGCGCGTCAGGTTGCGGGCGGAAAGCGTGGTCGGTGCGGGCATGAGAGGCGACGGCTGCGCGGTTTTGAGTTGCGGCGAATATAACCTAAACTGTCGCGTCGCATCAAAACACCGGGCCGTTGATGAATCCTTCCAAGCTCTATCGCATGTTGCCGCTGCTGCCGTTGCTGGGCGCCTGTACGCATGCACCGCAGAAGCCAGTCGCCGTGGAACATCCGCCGTTGGAGCGCATCGCGCCGGAACCTAAGCTGAACCTGCCCAACGTCGAACTCACCGACCGCCTGTTGTATGGCTTCCTGATCGGCGATGTCGCCGCGCAACGCGGCCGGCCGGAACTCGCCGCGCAAGCCTATCTCGATCTGGCGCGCACCACGCGCGATCCACGCGTGGCACGGCGCGCCGCGCAACTGGCGTTCGATGCGCACCAATACGAACAATCGCTGGAGGCCTTCAAGCTGTGGCGCCAGCTGGAACCGGATTCCCCGGTCGCCAAGCAGATGTTGCTGTCCCTGCTGCTGTCGGGCGGCAAGCTGGAAGAGGCGCGGCCGCTGGCCGTCGAGGTGTTGGCGCGGGACGATTCGCCCGGCCGTTCCTTCGTGACCCTGTATGGCCTGTTGATGCGGGTGCAGGACAAGGAGGCGGTGCTCGAGTGGCTGGATGATATCGCGCGTCCCTATCCGCAGGTGGCGGAAGCGCATTGGGCGCTGGCACAGGCGGCGAGCGCCGCCGGGCGTCCGGAACGCGCGCTGACCGAAGCACAACACGCTTATGCGCTGCGTCCGGAGTGGGATCTGGCGGCGATGCTGAATGCGCAACTGCTGCGCGTGACGGATGCCGACGCCGCGGTCGCGTTGATGACGCACCACCTGGAGAGCTACCCCGATCACGGCGAGGCACGCCTCTATCTCGCTCGCCTGTTGCTGGAACTGAAACGTTACGAGGCGTCGCGCGCGCAGTTCGCCACCCTGTTGCAGCAGCGCCCCGGCAATGCCGAGCTGGCGTTCGCCATCGCCATGATCTCGCTGCAACTGGGCGAGCTGGATCGCGCCGAGCAGGAGTTGCGTCAGGCGCTGGCCAGCAAAGGCGGTGACGATGCCACGCTGCATTTCTATCTGGGACAGATGTATGAGGCGAAAGGCGATACCGTCGCCGCGATGCGCGAGTACGGCGCGATCGGTGTGGGCGAGCGCCTGCTCGATGCCCGTCTGCGTCTGGCCTATCTGCAATACAAGCAGGGCGACCTGGCCAGCGCGCGGCGCACGCTGGCCGCGACGCCGGTGGCGGACGATGCGCAGCGCGTGCGGTTGTTGATGGCCGAGGCGCAGTTCCTGCGCGATTCGGGGCAGCATGCGGAAGCCTACAAGGTGCTCAGCCAGGCACTGGCGCGTCAGCCGGAGCAGCCCGAGCTGTTGTACCAGGCCGCGCTGTTGGCCGATCGCCTGGACAAACCCAAGGATTTCGAGCGCCTGATCCGCAAGCTGATCGAGGTCGAGCCGGACAACGCGCATGCCTACAATGCCCTGGGCTATGGCTTGCTGGCGCGCAACATCCGTATCAAGGAAGCGATGGCCTTGGTGCAACAGGCCTACAAGCTGGCGCCGGACGATGCTGCCATCATCGACAGCATGGGCTGGGGTTACTACCGTCTGGGCAAACTGGAGCAGAGCCTGGAGTTCCTGCGGCGCGCCTTCGCCGCCAATCCGGACCCGGAGATCGCCGCCCATCTGGGCGAAGTGCTGTGGGCCAAGGGCGAACACGAGGCGGCGCAGAAAGTGTGGCGCGACAGTGCGCAGTCGCATCCGGACAACGAGGTGCTGCGCGAGGTGATGCGCAGGCATCCGGCACGCTAGATGCGCGCGCTGTCCCTGATCTGGCTGGGGCTGTTGCTCGCCTCATGCGCCAGTACCCCGCAACTGGTGCAGCGTCCCGGCGCACAGGATGCGCCGTTCACTCTCAACGGCCGTATCGCCATCAGTCAGCCGGCGCGCCATGACAGCGCCGGGCTGCGCTGGACGCATAGTCCGGAGCAGGACGAGGTGCTGCTGCTGGCGCCGCTGGGGCAGGTGGTGGCGCGCATCCAGGGCGATGCCTCGGGTGTGACGCTGGAGGCCGACGGTCGTCTGCATGTGGCGGCCGATGCCGAGACCTTGACCGAGGAGATGCTGGGCTGGCGCCTGCCGCTGTCCGGTTTGCGTTACTGGGTGACCGGGGTGCCTGCGCCGCAGGGGACGTTCGAGAGCGAATACGATGCCGCCGGGCGCCTGAGCCGATTGGCCCAGCAAGGCTGGATCATCCGCTATACACGTTATGCCGGTGCGCAGCGCGATGCCTTGCCGTTGCGCCTCAGCATGCAGCGCGCCGGGATGGAAGTGCGCCTGGTGATCGATGAATGGGAGATGCGATGAACATGCTGGAATGTCCGGCACCGGCCAAACTGAACCTGTTCCTGCATGTGGTGGGACGGCGCGACGACGGCTATCACCTGTTGCAGACGCTGTTCCGCTTCATCGACCTGGGCGACACCTTGCGCTTCACCCGGCGCGAGGATGGCGCGGTGCACCGCGTCAATGCACTGGAGGGCGTGCCGGCGGAGCAGGACCTGTGCGTGCGTGCCGCACGCCTGTTGCAGCAAGCGAGCGGCTGTCGACTGGGTGTCGATATCGAAGTGGAGAAGTGCATCCCCATGGGCGGCGGTCTGGGCGGTGGCAGTTCCGATGCGGCCACTACGCTGCTGGCCTTGAACCGCCTGTGGCAACTGGGTTGGAGCCGCGCGCAGTTGATGCGGCTGGGCCTGCAATTAGGGGCGGACGTGCCGGTGTTCGTGTTCGGCGACAATGCCTTCGCCGAGGGCGTGGGCGAGCAGTTGCAGCGCTATGAGCTGCCGGATGCGTGGTACGTGGTGCTGTGTCCGCCGGTGCATGTGCCGACCGCACAGATTTTTTCGCATCCGGAATTGACACGTAATACGATTTCGATGACAATGCGCGCCCTTCCGACAGGGCGGGATTTTCGGGCGGGCCGGCAAGCCGGTTTGCACAACGATCTGCAGGCGGTAGCCTGCAAGTTGTATCCGGAGATCGCCGAGCATCTGGCATGGCTGGCGCAGTTCTCGCCGGCGCTGATGACCGGCTCCGGCGCATGTGTGTTCGCCGAGTTCGCAACGGAAGCAGAAGCAAGAGCAGTATGGCAGCAGTTGCCGTCCGCTATGCGCGGATATGTCGCGCACGGTTTGCAACAGCACCCCCTCAAGGGATACGCTGCCTAAAGTTTTTGGGGAGTCGCCAAGTGGTAAGGCATCGGATTTTGATTCCGACATTCGTAGGTTCGATCCCTACCTCCCCAGCCAGATCCTTCAGGCATTAGAACGGGCGCTCGCGCCCTTTTCATTTTTCAGAGGTGCTCCAATGTCCGGCGACATGATGGTCTTCACCGGTAACGCCAATCCCAAGCTGGCCGAAAGCGTAGCCAAACATCTGGGCATCCATCTCGGTCGCGCGACCGTCAGCCGTTTTTCCGACGGCGAAGTGATGGTGGAGATCCTCGAGCATGTGCGCGGCAAGGATGTGTTCATCCTGCAATCCACCTGTGCGCCGACCAACGACAACCTGATGGAGATCATGGTGATGGTCGATGCCTTGCGCCGCGCTTCGGCTGCCCGCATCACCGCCGCCATCCCGTATTTCGGTTATGCCCGCCAGGACCGCCGTCCGCGTTCCGCACGTGTGGCGATCACCGCCAAGGTGGTGGCCAACATGCTGTCCGGCGTGGGCGTCGACCGCGTGCTGACCATGGACCTGCACTCCGACCAGATCCAGGGGTTCTTCGATATCCCGGTGGATAACATCTACGCCAGCCCGATCCTGTTGTCGGATGTGTGGCGCTGCAACTATCCCAACCTGATCGTGGTGTCGCCGGACGTCGGCGGCGTGGTGCGCGCCCGTGCGCTGGCCAAGCAGCTGGATGCCGACCTGGCCATCATCGACAAGCGCCGTCCCAAGCCGAACGTGGCCAAGGTGATGAACATCATCGGCGACGTGGCCGGCCGTACCTGCCTGATCATGGACGACATGGTGGATACCGCCAACACCCTGTGCGAAGCCGCCAACGCGCTGAAAGAGAAGGGCGCGACCCGCGTGCTGGCCTACTGTACGCACGGCGTGCTGTCCGGTCCCGCCATCGAGCGTATCGAGAAGTCCGCCATCGATGAACTGGTGGTGACCGACACCATCCCGCTCAACGAGAATGCGCGCAATTGCCCGCGCATCCGCCAGTTGAGCGTCGCCGAACTGATGGCCGAGACCCTGCGCCGCATCAATGCGGAAGAGTCGGTCAGCTCGCTGTTCGTCGACTGATGAAGATTCGCGGCGGCCATGTCGGCCGTCGCACAACCGGAAGCTCCCTGGTCGCGGGGGGCTTCGATTTTTATAGTGGAGAAGCAACATGACCATCGAAATCAGCGCAAACAAGCGCCAGGCGCAAGGAACGGGTGCGAGCCGCCGTCTGCGCAAGTCCAACCGCGTCCCGGGCATCATCTACGGTGCCGGCGAAGCCGTGATGATCGAACTCGATCACAATCCGGTCTATTTCGCACTGCGCAACGAAGCGTTCCACGCTTCCATCCTGTCCCTCAATTTGGACGGCAAGAAGGAGAAGGTGCTGCTGCGTGACTTCCAGATGCACCCCTTCCGTCAGCAAGTGCTGCACATCGACTTCCAGCGCGTCGACCCGAAGAAGAAGGTGCACATGAAGGTGCCTCTGCACTTCATCAACGCCGAGATCGCCCCGGGCGTGAAGACCGGCGGTGGCAAGATCACCCACGTGCTGAACGAGCTGGACGTGGTGTGCCTGCCGGCCGACCTGCCGCTGTCCATCGAAGTGGACCTGGGCGCTCTGGAACTCGGTCACTCCATCCACGTGTCTGACGTCAAACTGCCGAAGGGCGTGGAAGCGGCGCACCATCACCATGCCGGTGACGCCGTCGCTACCGTTGCCGTGCCGCGCGGTACCGTGGAAGCTGCTGCTGAAGCTGCTGCGGAAGCCACCGAAGAGAAGAAGTAAACCTCTCTGGAACGACCCGCCATGTCATCTAAGGTGCATGGCGGGTTTTTTCATTATGGATGCCTCAAAAATCCAGCGTGAGCGAGCCAATCAAACTCATCGTCGGCTTGGGTAACCCCGGCAAGGAATACGAAGCCACACGCCACAACGCAGGGTTCTGGTGGGTGGACGAACTGGCGCGCGCGCACGGTGCCACTTTCCGTGCCGAGGGCAAGTTCCATGGTTTGCATGCCAAGCTGGTGCTGCACGGCCAGGAAGTGCATCTGCTCAAACCGCAGACTTTCATGAACGTGAGCGGTCGGTCGGTGGGGGCACTGGCGCAGTTCTTCAAGATCGAGGCGGCCCAGGTGCTGGTGGCGCACGATGAGCTGGACCTGCCGCCGGGCAGCGCCAAGCTCAAGCTGGGGGGCGGCCACGGCGGCCACAACGGCCTGAAGGACATCATCGCGCACCTCGGCACCAAAGATTTCTGGCGCCTGCGCATCGGCGTCGGCCATCCCGGTGATCGCGCCGAAGTGGTCAACTTCGTGCTCAATGCGCCGCGCAAGGAAGAACAGCAACTGATCGAAGACGTGATGCAACGCGCACAGGATGTCGCGCTGCAGATCATCGAAGGCAAGATGGAAGCAGCGATGCTTAAATTGCATAGCAATTAGGATTTGGGAATTGGGATTTAGGGGTGAGGGTTTTTAAATCCCAATTCCTAAATCCAAAATCCTGTATTTAGAGGAAACAGTCATGAGTCTCAAATGCGGTATCGTCGGTCTGCCCAATGTCGGCAAGTCCACCTTGTTCAATGCGCTGACCAAGTCCGGCATTGCGGCGGAGAACTATCCGTTCTGCACCATCGAACCCAACGTCGGCATCGTCGAGGTGCCCGATCCGCGTCTGGACGAGTTGTCCAAGATCGTCAATCCGCAGCGCGTGCAGCATGCCATCGTCGAATTCGTCGATATCGCCGGTCTGGTGGCGGGCGCGTCCAAGGGCGAAGGTCTGGGCAACCAGTTCCTCGCCAACATCCGTGAGACCGATGCCATCGTCAACGTGGTGCGCTGTTTCGATGACGCCAACATCGTGCACGTCGCCGGTCGCGTCGATCCGCTGGCCGACATCGAGACCATCGTCACCGAACTGGCCCTGGCCGACCTGGCATCCGTCGAGCGTGCGCTCGCACGCGACGGCAAGAAGGCCAAATCCGGTGACAAGGATGCGCAGAAACTGGTGGCCGTGCTGGAGAAACTGTTGCCGCACCTGAACCAAGGCCAGCCGGCGCGCACGCTGGCTTTGTCCGAGGACGACAAGCTGATCATCAAGCCGCTGTGCCTGCTCACCATCAAACCGGCGATGTATGTGGGTAACGTGATGGAAGACGGTTTCGAGAACAATCCGCATCTGGACCGCCTGCGTGAATACGCCGCCAAGGAAGGTGCGCCGGTGGTGGCCTTGTGCGCCAAGATCGAACAGGAACTGGCCGATCTCGACGATGCCGACAAGAAGGAATTCCTGGCCGACCTCGGCCTGCAAGAGCCCGGTCTCAACCGTCTGATCCGCGCCGGTTACGACCTGCTCGGCTTGCAGACCTATTTCACCGCTGGCGTGAAGGAAGTGCGCGCCTGGACCATTCACAAGGGCGACACCGCACCGCAGGCGGCCGGCGTGATCCACACCGATTTCGAGCGTGGCTTCATCCGTGCGCAGACCATCTCCTTCGCCGACTTCATCGCCTGCGGCGGTGAAGCGGGCGCCAAGGAGAAGGGCAAGATGCGCGTGGAAGGCAAGGACTACGTTGTGCAGGACGGCGACGTGATGAACTTCCTGTTCAACGTCTAAGTAAACGATAGTCAGGATCGCACGAAGCCCAGCCCCGCTGGGCTTCGTTGTTTGATACGGTATGGATACCCTGGAAAAACTGCGCGCCGGTGCCTTGACAGGCACCACGCGACTCAACCTGAAGTGCGGTTTGCGTGAATTCCCGCGCGAGATCTTCGCGCTGGCCGATACGCTGGAGATCCTCGATCTGTCCGGCAACGAACTGTCGTCACTGCCGGACGACCTGCCGCGCCTGCACAAGCTGCGCATCCTGTTCTGTTCCGACAACCGTTTCACCGAGCTGCCCGTCGTGCTGGGTCAATGCGCGCAGCTCAGCATGGTCGGTTTCAAGTCCAACCGTATCCGTCAGGTGCCGGCCGCGGCGTTGTCGCCCCAGTTGCGCTGGTTGATCCTCACCGACAACGAGATCGAGATTCTGCCGCCGGAACTGGGGCACTGCGCGCAGTTGCAAAAGCTGATGCTGGCCGGTAATCGCCTGCGTGAGCTGCCATCCAGTCTGGCGGCTTGCACGCGACTGGAACTGTTGCGCATCGCAGCCAATGATCTGCCGGACTTGCCGGCATGGTTGCTGACGTTGCCGCGCCTGTCCTGGCTGGCCTATGCCGGCAATCCGTTCTGCGCGGAGCAGGAACAGCATGCGCGGACACGCGACCCGATCCGCACGGTGCCGTGGTCGCAGTTGCAACTGCACGACAAGCTGGGCGAGGGCGCTTCCGGCGTGATCCATCGCGCGAGCTGGCAGCCGGGTGGCGAGGTGGCGGTGAAACTGTTCAAGGGCACAGTGACCAGCGACGGTTCGCCGCACAGCGAGATGGCGGCCTGCATCCATGCCGGCGGGCATGCCGGGCTGATCCCGCTGCATGGCCGTATCGCCGGACATCCGCATGCGGTGGAAGGCCTGGTACTGGCCTTGGTGGAGGCGCATTTCCGCAATCTGGCCGGCCCGCCCAGCCTGGCTTCCTGCACGCGCGACATCTATGCCGAGGGCACGCACTTCTCACGGGAACGCGTACTAGGCATCGCCAGCGGCATCGCTGCCACGGCCGAACATCTGCATGCGCGCGGCCTGATGCATGGCGATCTGTATGCGCACAACATGCTGCACGATGGCGATGGCACGGTGCTGCTCGGCGATTTCGGGGCGGCCTCGTTCCATGCCGGGGCAGAGACCGCAGCGGCCTTGGAACGCATCGAAGTGCGTGCCTTTGCTTGTCTGCTGGAAGAGTTGTTGCAGCGCTGTACCGCTGAGGCGGTTGAATTGCAGGCGCTATGGGCCTTGCAGCAGTGTTGTGCGGGAGAGGAAGTGTCGCAGCGGCCGACGTTCGCCGAGATCGGCCGCCAGTTGCAAGCGATTAGTCGCCGTTGAGGTAGGCCAGCATATCGCCTTTCAGTTCGGCGAACTCCTGCTCCGTCAGATCGAAGTGCCGCAGCACATCGTGTTCGAACAACGGCCATTCCTTGTCACGCACATGCAGATGCTCGTCCACGATGAATTCCGCCAGGTGCATCACGGCGATCAGGTCGAGTACGCTGTCGTCAGCCTGTTCGCCGGGCGCTGTGAAGATGGTCGTGTCGTGGTGGAACAGGATGGCTTTGCACACCTGCGCGGGCAGCGCCCAGGAGCGCGTCAGCATATGGCCGACCACGGCATGGTTGGTGAAGAAATGGGCGTTCTCGGTCTCGCAGATGGGCACGCCACGCGCGCCCTGGCTCATCACCTTTTCGCGGTAGTCGGGGAAGCGCTGGATCAGCACGGGGATGCCGCAGTCGTGGAACAGCGCGGCGATATAGGCATCGTCGCGGCTGACGCCGGGGAAGCGCGCGGCGATCTTCTCGGCCACGGTCGCTGCCAGGCTGGAACGTTCCCAGAATTTCTCGAAGCTTTGCCCGTTGCCTTCCAGGCTCTGGCGCAGCGCGATGTTGTGCACCAGATTCAGCGTGTTCTGCAAACCGAGCAGGCTCACCGCATGCATCACCGAAGTCACTTTGTTGCGCAGTCCCATCAACGGTGAGTTGGCGAGTTTCAGCAGCGGCGCGACCAGACCGGCATCGCTGCCGATCAGATGGGCGATCTTGTCCAGGGTACCCAGCGGGCTGCGCGCCTCACGCATGATGGAGGTCAGCGTGGCGGGGCAGGGCGGGATGAACAAGCCGTTCAGTATCTGCTCCTCGGGCGCAACGGTGATTCCAGCATCCATGGGTTCCCCTCTTTTTTCCGGTTCGAAAGACGATGCCGAATATGCCATTGAATCGGCCTTGTTGCCATATGCCGAAATATATAGGCCGTACTTTTGCGCGCCGATGCGAATCCCCGGCGCAGGCATGATCTTCTGTTACACTGCGCGCCGCGATCCCGTCTCAGTCTAGCGGTCGCCACCATCCCTGGTTTGCAACACCCACCTCATTCAGCCTCAGACTGGCGCTCCCATCGAGCGACAGGCCGTTTGTAAAACAAGAAAGAACACAATGTCATTCGCATCCCTCGGCTTGTCCGAAGCCATCGTCCGCGCCGTTTCCGAGCGCGGTTACACCGAACCCACGCCCATCCAGGCACAAGCCATCCCCGTCGTGCTCAAAGGCGGCGACCTGATGGGCGGCGCGCAGACCGGCACCGGCAAGACCGCCGGTTTCACCTTGCCGCTGTTGCAGCGCCTGATGGATAAGCCGCTCACCGGCAAAGCCCCCATCCGTGCATTGGTGCTGGTGCCCACGCGCGAACTCGCCGCCCAGGTGGAAGAGAGCGTGCGCCTGTACGGCAAATACCTGCCGCTCAAATCCATGATGATGTTCGGCGGCGTCAACATCAACCCGCAGATCCAGCAACTGCGCGGCCGCGTCGATATCCTGGTCGCCACGCCCGGCCGTCTGCTCGACCATGCGCAACAGAAGACCGTCGATCTGTCCAAGATCGAGATTCTGGTGCTGGACGAAGCCGACCGCATGCTGGACATGGGCTTCATCCGCGACATCAAGAAAGTGCTCGCCTTGCTGCCCAAGCAGCGCCAGAACCTGCTGTTCTCCGCTACCTTCTCCGACGAGATCAAGCAACTCGCCGAAGGCCTGCTGCACGAACCCTCACTGGTCGAAGTGGCCCGCCGCAACACCACCGCCGAGACCATCGAACAGAAGGTCTATCCGGTGGACCGCGAAAAGAAGCGCGCGCTGCTCACCCACCTCATCAAGGAACACAACTGGTTCCAGGTGCTGGTGTTCACGCGCACCAAGCACGGCGCCAACCGTCTGGCCGAACAACTCGACAAGGACGGCATCAGCGCCATGGCCATCCACGGCAACAAGAGCCAGTCGGCCCGCACGCGCGCACTGAGCGAATTCAAGAGCGGCAAATTGCAGGTGCTGGTCGCTACCGACATCGCTGCGCGCGGCATCGACATCAGCGAACTGCCGCACGTGGTGAACTACGAGTTGCCCAACGTGCCCGAAGACTACGTGCACCGCATCGGCCGCACCGGTCGTGCCGGCGCGGAAGGCGAGGCCAGCTCGTTGGTGTGCGTGGATGAACTCAAGCTGCTGCGCGACATCGAGCGCCTCATCAAGCGCGAGATCCCCAAGCAGATCGTGCCCGGCTTCGAAGTCGATCCCAGCATCAAGCCGGAACCGATCCAGAACGGCCAGAACCGAGGTGGCGGTCAACGCCAGGGCCAGGGACGCAGCCAGCCGCGCAGCGGCGGCGGACAGAGCCGCAGTGGCGGACAAAATCGCAGCGCAGGAGAAGGCCGCAGCGGCAATGCTGCACATGCACCCAAACCGGCTGGCAGCAAACCCGCGGTGCATCGCTTCGGCGGTCGCGGCAGGTAAACGCCCTGTCATTCCGGCGCAGGCCGGAATCCAGCGGTTCTATCCAACATGCAGTTGGTTTTGTCCTGCTGCGCAGGTTTAGTTGGATGACTGGATACCGGCCTGCGCCGGTATGACGGCCTGACTGGCTGTCGGGCCATTTCCCCATTCAAGCTTCGCCCCCTTTTGCAAAGGAGGCTCCCTTGCATCGCCGTTTGATGCAAAATCTCTCCCCATCTTGAGTGCTTAACCCATCTCGACTTCGGAGACCCGCATGGACATCGCCCGCATCGCCCAAACCCGCCACACCTGCAAAGCCTACGACCCCAGCCGCAAGATCCCGGCAGAACAAGTCGAACAGCTCAAGACCCTGCTGCGATTCTCACCATCCTCCATCAACTCGCAGCCCTGGCACTTCATCATCGCCTCCAGCGACGCAGGCAAAGCGCGTGTCGCCAAAGCCGCGCAGCAAGGCCCCTATGCCGCCAACGGCCCCAAGATACTCAATGCTTCCCACGTCGTCGTCTTCTGCGCCCGCACCACCATGGATGACGCCCACCTCGCCAACCTGCTCGCGCAAGAAGATGCCGACGGACGCTACCCCACACCAGAGAGCAAAGCCGCGCAAAGCAAGGGCCGTGCTTTCTACACCGGCCTGCACCGCTTCGATTACAAAGACACCCAGCACTGGATGGAAAAGCAGTGTTACCTCGCTCTCGGCACCCTGCTGCTGGGCGCCGCCACACTGGAGATCGACGCCACCCCCATCGAAGGCTTCGACCCGCGCATCCTCAACGAAGAACTCGGCCTGCGCGAACAAGGCCTGACCAGCGTGGTGATCGCTGCGCTGGGCTATCGCGGTACGGATGACTTCAATGCGAAATTGCCGAAGTCGAGGTTTGCGATGGAGAAGGTGATTGAGGAGATTTGAGACGGATAATTGAGCATGGAACTTGATGTGAACGACATGCGGCAAATGATGGTCGATGCCTTCCAGCTTCGCCGTGCCGATGAGAAGTTTACGTTCTACTATGACGAGACAAATAACATCCGCAAATTCTATTTGACGAGCGATGGCACGAACGTCCCGGAACATAATAATTTTGTCTTGGGTGGTATCGCCCTAAGGGAGGGAAAATCCCTTCCTGACATTACCTCCCTGCGCGCCAAGCTGAGAATGCAGAGCAACGCGCTAGAAATTAAGTTTGCCCATGTAGCCAAAGGCGACTTCGAACAAGTCTTGACCTCGAAAAAACTGGCAATCGTCCTCTCTTGGATCGTCGAACATGGTATCTCGATCCACTATTCCAGCGTCAACATCATCTACTGGTCCATCGTCGACATAATTGACTCCATCTTGGCCGAAGACAAGTTCGAGTACTACCGTCCACACCATCAGCACATGAAAAACGAGCTGTATCGGCTGGTAAACCTCGACAAGCCGACGTTCTTGGCGATGATGAAACGGCATCACTACCCAGACATTCGGCGCGGCAAGACGGCCGACTTCATTGCCGATGTTGACGCATACCTTGATGCCCACAGTCCCGAGGATGATAGGCTTCCTGCTCTCATGCTTAAGGCCTTGATTAAGGAATCGGCGTCTTTGCCTGAACTTGCTTTCTTGGTCGACGAAGAAGAGAACATGCTCATCGAAAGTTTCCAAGATTTCTACACGCGTCCAATCATGCTATTTAAAAATGCTACCCACGTCTTCGACCACGAACTCCAAATTGAAAAAAGTTTAAACGGTGCGAAGTTCAAGGATGGTGCACGCCACGTCAATTTTTCATTTTCTGATTCTAGAAGCGAGCCTGGCATCCAAATCGCCGACGTGATAACCGGATTCCTTGGGAAATATCAAAGTTTCGTAGAGGAGTATCCACTTCAGGAACTTTTGAATCGGAAAAGCTCATGGAGTGAAATTCAGATAGCTAATTTTAATTGGCTGCGCAAATTGATCGACTTGTCAGACGAAGTCAGCAATGCATTCATCCATCGCACGACGGCGATGGACAGCGCTTGGAAGGATGAAACATTCTTGCACGACCGACCTGCGATGCCCCATTTGCTATGATGGTGCTTGGAATTTTTCCATCTTAATTCTGGTTGTGTATGCTCACCCCATGACTTCTGCCGACTCTTTCTCATCCCTCACTCCCGACGCCATGCTCAACGCGCTGGAGAGCGTCGGCCTGCGCTGCGATGGTCGTTTGCTGGCGCTAAACAGTTACGAGAATCGTGTGTATCAGGTCGGCATCGAAGACGGTGCGCCGCTGGTGGCGAAGTTCTATCGTCCGGCGCGCTGGACGGATGAGGCCATCCTTGAAGAGCATGCTTTTGTGCAGGAGCTGGTGGAGCGCGAGATTCCGGTGGTGCCTGCGCTGACCATCGACGGCAACACGCTGCATCACTTCGAGGGTTTTCGTTTTGCGGTGTTCGAGAAGAAGGGCGGGCGCGCGCCGGAGCTGGAAGATCGCGACACGCTGGAATGGCTGGGGCGTTTTCTCGGGCGCATCCATGCGGTGGGGGCGACCAAGGCGTTTGAACATCGTCCCGAATTGAACATAGCCACCTTCGGCATCGAGCCGCGCGATTATCTGTTGGCCAACAACTTCATTCCCGCCGACATCGAGGCGGCCTACCGCAGCGTGATTGATCAGGCGCTGGATGGTGTGCGCCATTGTTTTGCCCGTGCAGGCAAGGTGCAGAGCTTGCGCCTGCATGGCGATTGCCACGCGGGCAATGTGCTGTGGACGCAAGACGGTCCGCACTTCGTCGATTTCGACGACAGTCGCATGGGGCCTGCGGTGCAGGATTTGTGGATGCTGCTCTCCGGCGAGCGCGAAGAGCGCGTGAAGCAGATGGGCGATGTGCTGGCGGGCTACGAGGATTTCTGCGAGTTCGATGCGCGCGAGCTGCACCTCATCGAAGGCCTGCGCACCTTGCGCCTCATCCACTATTCCGCCTGGCTGGCGCGGCGCTGGGACGATGCCGCCTTTCAGCAAGCCTTCCCCTGGTTCAACACCCAGCACTACTGGCAGAACCGCATCCTTGAATTGCGCGAGCAGATTGCCCTGATGCAGGAGCCGCCGCTATGGCAGAACTGAGAGAGTGCCCTTGCGGCAGCGGCAAATCCTTCACTGACTGCTGCTCCCGCTACCTTGCAGGCATCGAACCCGCGCCTACCGCCGAAGCATTGATGCGCTCGCGCTACACCGCCTACACCCTGCACAACGAAGATTACCTGCTGGTGACTTGGCATGCCTCCACGCGTCCATCCGCGCTCGGCTTGCAAGATGAAGCGCCGACCAAATGGCTGGGGCTGGAGGTGAAACGACATGAGCAGCAGGACGCCGACCATGCCATCGTCGAATTCGTCGCGCGCTACAAGGTGAATGGCCGCGCGTTCCGTCTGCATGAGGTGAGCCGTTTCGTGCGCGAAGCGGGGCGCTGGTGCTATATCGATGGTGTGGTGAATGACGGCGCGGTTGGCAAATCCGCGGCGAGCCGTTAGATTGCCGCCATCCAAAACGAAAGAGAGTCACATGCGTTTCCAGTTTCCCAAACGTCCCCCCGAGCGTGCAGCGCCCACCGGCGATGTGGCCAGCGAATGCATCGTCTTGACGGCCAGCGGCGAAGACCGGCCCGGACTGCTCGAAGGTCTGAGCGGCAAGATCGCCGATAGCGGATGCAGCATCGAAGAATGTCGTGTCGCCGTGCTGGGCGGACGGTTCACCATGAGTGCGTTATTGAGCGGTCCCTGGCATGCGCTGTCGCGGCTGGAACCGCAGTTGCCTGGCCTGGGCGAGCAACTGGGGCTGGCCCTGACGCACGTGCGCACGCCGCAACGCAGCGAGCCGCAGCAGGCCATACCGTATAACGTCGAGCTGGTCACGCTGGACCGTCCCGGCATCGTGCACCAGCTGGCGGTGTTCTTCGCGCGTAAGGGCATCAACATCGAAGAGCTGAACACCACCACCTATCCCGCCGCGCACACCGGCGCCAACATGTTCTCCATGCTGATGACGGTAGGCGTGCCGCCCGACCAGCACATCGCCACCTTGCGCGGCGATTTCCTCGACTACTGCGACGCGCTCAACCTGGACGCCACCTTCGAACCGATGCGCAGTTGAGCATCAGCCGGCTGCTTGCCAGGCAAACGACGCCTGCTCGAAATCCTCGCCCTCGGCCAGCAGGGCAGTGAGCTGGATGTCGCGCGTCTGTGCGCCCATCATCATCTGGTGATAGCTGTCGGCGACGAACTTGCCCGATTCCAGCAGCAGGGTGGCGTGCAGATAGCTGTTGTGTTCGTCCGGCAGCAGGATCACCGGCAGGTAGTCGTAGGCGAAGGAGCCGGAGCTGGTCTCCCAGTTCGAGCTGCGTTCCGCGCCCTTGCCCAGCACGCGCAGCCATACCGAGGCCGGCCGTTTGCTGAGCAGTTCGATGCCGACATGCACCTTGCCCGCGTCGTCGGTATGCAGGCGGCGCAGCATGCCGATCCACCATTGGCCGCCGTTGGGCGGGCGGATGCCGCACAGGTCGCCGATCTTGATCCAGGCGCCTTGCGCGCCGCTCAGCACCGCCCCCAGGCCGCCCGCGCTCATGTCGCTGACGGCCCAGCGTTCCGGCGTGTATTCGATCTTGTCGGTGGCTACCAGGCCGAGCGCGCCGGCCTGCTGTTCTGCTTCCTGTCCGGCATCGATGTGCGGCACCAGCTGGCTGAGCAGGCGGAAGCCGTGCACCACTTCCACTTCAGCGTGGATGCCGCGCCGTTCCAGATGGCGCTGCGGCGGCTCGGCTGCCCAGTAGCGCAGCAGGTGCTTGAGTACCGTGAGCTTGCCGGCCGGGGTGAATTCACTGCCGAAGCGGCGTTCACGCCACACCGGGTCGTCCTCGTTCTGCGTGATGATCTTGTGCAACGCCGGTTGCGCGCGGTGGGTTGCGAAATAGCGCGTGCCGGGTGTGGCGACGCTTTGTGTGTCGGTGTGCTGCGGTGCGGCGGCGCTCTCCAGATCGAACTGATAGGGGTGGCCGGATGCGCTCGTGGCGAGATCGAAGAAGCTGCTCAGGCGGCCGGCGATGCGCTGGCAGACCTCGATCTGGTCGGCGGCCAGGGTTTCAGGTGCGGCCACGTACAGTGCCAGCGTGCGCAGCAGTTCGCGCTGCGGACTGGTGTGGATCACATGGCCGGGATAGGCCAGCACCATCTGCTCGTGGCAGCCCAGGGTCTCGGCCGCGCGATAGCCGGCATACAGTTGTCGCCAGGCGTTCGCCGGGATGTCCAGGTAACGCATCAGCAACAGTTTCAGCAGCAGGGCCACCGCCAGTTGCTGGCGCACGCACAGCAGCGGCAGACGCTCGTCCAGTTCGCGCGGCCGTTTGTCGCTGTGCAGGCATTCTTCCAGGCAGGCGCTCCAGGCCGTGGCCAGCGCCTGGGCCAGGTCGTGCAGTGCGCGCCACTGGTGGGTGCCCTGGAAATCGCGCAGGTGCGGTTCCTCCAGATAGCGTTGCAGCAGTTCCAGGCACAAGGGTTGTGCGGCTTCGTCCACGCGCAGCAGCACGGCGCTGCGCATTTCCGGCGTGAAACCGGCGGCGGCCGGCAGCGATTCCAGCCAGAAGGTGAGGTCGCCCAGCGCCTTCCGCGCATCGTCCTGCGGCAGCTCGCCGAGCTGGCGTGCGGTCTCGTCCAGGTCGAACAGTGGATGGTCTGGTTTCTTGGTGAACAGGCCGAGCATGCAATCCCCCCGTGGCGTATGGCGAGCAATCTAGCGGAGCGGCCGGGCTTCGGCAATCTCCGCAGCGGGTTCAGCCCAGCATGCGGAAATAGGCGTTGGCCTCGGGCGACCAGGTGTAGCCCCAGGCTTGCAGCACCGAGGCTACTTCCTTCGGATAGCGCTCACCTGCGTCGGGGGTGATCCAGGCCTGGCCGTTGCGCTCGGCATAGCTCGCGCCATGCTGGGTGCAGAAGTGTTGCTGGGCGCTGGCGGAGCGGCCCAGTTCCTGCGCGAAGCGACCTTCCCAGCTCAGCAGCTTGTCGTCGGTGTGCGGCATCGGCCGTGCCGGTTGCGCCTGCACGTTGCCTTTCATCGCATCGCCCACGCTCAGCGCGCCCACGCTCACCCAGCCCTTGCTCAGGTAGAACTGCGGCGTGCCGCGTGAGGTGTCGTAGAAGTAGGCGATGTTCAACTGGTGGTTGAATTCCACGATGTGGAACTGCTCGAATTGTAGGATCACCGCATGCAGGCTGGGCTTGCTGTCGTTCAGGCGCACCACCATGCCCTTGGCCGCGTTGCGGAAGGCGAGGATGTCGCGCTGCTGCACGTCGAAGGCGGCGCTGCCGAGCGCGAAATACATGCCTTGCAGGTCTTCGCTGTACAGGTTCCAGAACGCGGCGCGGCGCGTGTTGTCGGCGCCGTCCGGCGCGAACAGGTGGAAGAACTCGCGGATCAGGTGCTGCTTGCCCCAGCTCGCCACCATGTCGCGCGCGGCGGCGGTGCATGCCCAGTTGCTGTCGTTCTGCGCGATCCACGGCGCGCCCCATTGCGCGATGGCGAAGTCGCGCAGCGTGTCGTCCACCGGGCGCTGCGCACAACGCTGGTAGCGTTCCAGCAGCAGGCCCAGCTGGCGCGAGACATACAACGGGTAGTGGTCGAGCAGCAGCAAGGCTTCGCCCACCTGCGTCTGGAACGTCGCGTCGGGCAGCGCGAGGATGCGTTCGATGCCGCTCTCGACGAAGCGGCGCAGCAGCCAGGAATCGGCGGCGATGCCCAGCACCTGGCGGATCTCCTCCATGCGTTCGATGCCGGCGGCGCCGCGCAACTCGGCGCACGGTGCGTGGCCGAGCAGGTGCGGGTGCGTGCTCAATACTTGCAGCCATTGCGGGGTATGGCCGTCAATGGTCAGCAAGGGCAGTTTGTCGCGCAGGAAATCGCGCAACGTCTCCCAGTCGGAGCGGCCACTGCCGCGCACCGTGGCGGCGTCCGGGTCGTAACTGAGGTAGGCGTTGAGCAGGCCGCGATAGCACTTGCGCAAAGCGCGGGTGCGCGCCTGATGCTGGGTGAGGAAGGTGAGCAGGGTGGTGAACAGCTTCATGTCCTCCAGCAAGCGTTCACCCTGTTCGGAATAGGTCTGCGTGCAGCCGTAGCACAGCAGGCGCGCCTGACGCAGGTCGCGCACGAAACCGGCTTCGGCGAAATGGCGCAACGCGGTGAGGATGCGGTCGTCGCCCAGCGCGCCCATGTCCACTTCGCTGCCCAGCCAGGCGATGAGTTGCAGGCGTTCGTGCTGCATGGGCAGCGCGTCACTGGCGTGCAGCTTGTGCAGCGCCACGCGGTTGAGGCGTTCCAGTGTGGTGGCGAGCCGGTCCAGCGTATCCATCAGATGCGGCACTGCCCGAAATCGTTGCGCGGGATGTCCTCGGTCTGCGCATGCGCTTCGTCGATGCCGTAGAACTCCAGGCGCAGCTCGATGCGGCGGCTCTCTTCCAGCGATTTCTTGGCCGAGTTGAACGAGTAGCCGCCGACCAGGAACAGCGCACGCACCTGTTCCATCTCTTCGGCGGACAGTTTGTGTTGCAGGTCGCGCGGTGGCGCGAGCAGCGAGCACAGCACGCGTTCGCTGCGCTGCAGGCTGAGGTTGAGGTTGAGCAGGTAATCGCCGCGCTGGTCGGCGAAGCCTTCCACCACGATGCGCTTGAGCCAGCGCTGGGCCAGGTCGTCGCGCACAAGGCCCAATATCTCGCTGACAAAACTGCTGAGGTATTCCACCTGTTCCGTGCTCAGGCGCGAGCTGCCGGTGTCGAAATGCGCGCGCTCGCCGAAGTCGATCACATTGCGGCTGCGGTCCACCGACACGCCGGGATGTTGCTCGGCGGTCTGTTCGATGCGTGCCCACAGCGCGTCGATCTCGTGCACGCGCTCGGCCTGTCTCTTCTCGGCTTCGCTCACGTTCTTGGTGATGGCCAGCAGCGCCACGCTCATCACCAGCAGGAACATCACCATGAGTGCCGACATCAGGTCGGCGAAGGAGATCCAGAACGGCTTCTCGCCTTCATCCTTGTTGCGCCGCGTGACGGGAATGATCTTGCCCAGCATGTCCGCCCCTCAGCCTCAGTTCGACACCGAACCGAGCGTGTCTTCCAGTTCCTGGATGCCTTCGCGCAGCAGTTTGACCGAGTCGGACAGCGCCTGGTGGAACTCGCGGTTGGCTTCGCCCACGGCCTTGGTCAGGCCGTTGCTGAAGGATTCGTGCGCGTGGCCGATCACGTCGGACACCTTGTCCAGATAGCCGTCGGCCTGCTGCTGCGCTTCGACCAGCTTGGCGGTGGCGCCTTCGATGCGCGACACCACATCGTGCGACATCGCGGCATCGCGCTTGGCCTGCTCCACGATGAGCTGCATCGTGCCGACCAGTTCGGTCATCGCATCGCGCGCCTTCTGGTAGTCGGCGAACACATTGCTCAGCGTGTTGGTGGCGGCGCCCACGGCACCGGCGGCCTGCGCCAGCTGGCCGCCCAGTTGCGCGCTCTTGTCCAGCGTGGCGGTCACGCCGTCGCCGGCCTTGGCGAAATCCTTGGCCGCCAGATACAGCGTGTCGGCGCCGTTGTTGAGCTTGGTCAGCGCATCGCCGGTGGTGCTGCGCATGGCTTGCACGGCGGCCTTCATCTCCACGATGGCGAGGTTGACGCCTTCCACCAGCGCGGTCACCTGGCTGTTGAACTGGCCGACCATGGCCTGGCTGCTGGCGGCCATGGCGTCCTGCTGCTGCTTGCTGGCGGCACCGGCCGAGCGTACCTGCGTGCCCAACTCTTCGATGATGACGCCCATGCGGTCGGACAGGTTGTCCAGCGCCTGTTGCAAGCCCTGTTTGGTATCGCCCTGCGATTGCTCCAGCAGCGCGCGCACCTGCTCGACGAACTCGCCCAGCTTCTCGTTCATGATGCGCTGGCGTGCTTCGGCGCCGGCCATGGTCTCGGCCAGCATGTTGGCCAGCGCTTCGTTGCCGCTCTTGCTCGCGCTCTGCATCTCGGCCGCCATCTGCTGCAAGGTGTGGGTGGCGGTCTGCAACGATTCGATAGTCTGCTGTTGCAGGCTGTTGATGCCGCCGACCTGGCTGCCGAACAGGTCTTTCATCTGGTCGGTGAATTGCGTCAGCACGCCGGCCAGCATCTTCTGCACCGCATCCTGCTGGTTGACCTGCGTTGCCTTGAGTGCGCCGGCGATCTCGGTGAGCGGCTGTTTCAGGGTGTTCTCCAGCGAACTGGCGAGCTGCTTGCCGATGGCTTCGGTCTGCGCGCTGGTGGCCGCCATCTGTTTCTCGAACAGGTCGCTCATCATCTGCTGCAGCTCGTTGCGCAGCAGGGTGGCGGTCTGACCGGACGAGGCCTCGGTCGCCTTTACCAGACGCGCAAGGTATTCCTCGCTGGCGCCGCCTTCGAACATGCCGTCCAGCAACTGGGTGAGTTGCTCCACCAGGCTGATCAGGCGCGTGACCATCAGCTTCTCCAGCAGGGTGATGGCCATCGCCAGCGAGATGGCCGCCGCCGAGACGAGGAAGGCTTCCCACACGCCGTGCAGCAGGTGGTTCAGGCTCTCGCGCACGATGGAGGCGTTCTCCGACACCTGGAACGCCTGCAAGCCCATGATCAGGCCGTAGAAGGTGCCGATGATGCCGACGCCGGTGAACAGGCCGGGCAGGTGCTTGAAGAAGTCGGTGCGCAGCGGGGTGTCGATCAGCGATTCCTGCGGGAACATCAGGCTGGCCGGCACGGTGGAACGCCAGCGCGATTCGGACTGGTGATGCAGCGAATCGGCATATTCCTGCCACAGGTGTTCCAGCACGCCGCTGCCGGCGAAGATCTGCGCCATGTCCGCGCTCGGTCGTCCGCCCAGTGCGCGCAGGCGGCGCACCACCCGGCTCAGGCGCCAGGCCGCCACGAGGGAGGGCAGGAAGAAGAACAGGATGAAGGAGAGGGCGAGCACGCCGAGGATGGCGGCGAAAACATAGATGTGGGTAGGCAGTTGGTCTAGTGTGAACATGGGGTCCTGACGTTCCGGGTGACTCAAGGGCGGCTTGTATAATACACGCATGGATGCTTACAAAACGGCCGAATCTGGCGGGGAAAAGGGGGCGACAGCGCAGCAGGTGGTGCTGTTCGCCGACGTCAGCGGCAGCACGCGGCTATATGAGGCGCTGGGCGATGCGCGCGCCTTCGCCGCCATCGACCGCTGCCTGACGCTGTTGCGCCATGCCACCGCGACCTTCCATGGGCGCGTGGTCAAGACCATCGGCGACGAGATCATGGCGGTGTTCCCCAGCGTGTTGAGCGGGGTGCAAGCCGCCTGCGCCATGCAGAGCGAGGTGGAGGCGGCCGCCGCGCCGCACGCGGCGGTGCGTCTGGCGGTGCGCATCGGCCTGCATCACGGGCCGGTGCTGTTACAGGACGGCGATGTGTTCGGCGATACGGTGAACGTGGCGGCGCGCCTGACCGAGCTGGCCAATGCCGGGCAGATCCTGTCTTCCGCCGATACGGTGCAGGCCTTGCCGCCCCTGTTGCGCACCTCGACGCGCGCGCTGGCCTTGCTGCCGCTCAAGGGCAAGACGGCGGACATCCGGGTGGTCGAAGTGCTGTGGCAAGAAGGCGAGGACGCCACGCTGCTGGTGGGGCGCACGCATGCCCGGCCACTGGCGGCCTGCCAGCTGCGCTTGCAGTATCAGGGACACCAGCAGGTGCTGGATGCCGCCGTCGGCCAACTGGTGCTGGGGCGCGATGCGCAGGCGGGGTTCGTGGTGCAGGACCGGCGCGCCTCGCGCCTGCACGCCACCATCGAACTGCGGCGCGACAAGTTCGTGTTCATCGACCAGAGTTCCAACGGAAGTTACATCACTTTCGACGGCGAGGCCGAGTTGCAGTTGCGGCGCGAGGAGATCGTGCTGCGCGGCAGCGGCGTGATCTGTCTGGGGCATGCGCTGGCGCAGGATGCCGCGACCGCCATCCACTTCAGCTGCGCAGACGCCTGACCTTCAGCTATCGCCGTCGCTTTGCAGTTTGCGGCGCAAGCGGCGGCGCGACTCCTTGCCCAGTTCTTCCTGCACCTGCGCTTCGGCGCGGCGTTTCTCCATCATCTCGGCGAACTGCTTGGCGCGCTCGGAAGAGAGTGCGGCCAGTTGTTGCTGGCGCACTGCGCTGGCGCTGGCGGCCTGCGCCTGTTTGGCCGCGGCGGCGGCGCGCTCGCGTTCGGCATCGGCCTTGAGGCTGGACAGGTGGCGTGCCAGTTGCGCTTTGCGCGCCTGTTCCTCGCGCTGACGCAGCTCGGCGGCGGCGCGCGCACGCGCTTCGGCTTGTTGTCTGGCACGTTGCGCGGCCTCGGCGGCCTGGCGTGCGGCGCGTTGCTGCTGCTCGCGTTCGGCGGCAGCGAGCAGGGCCTGGCGTTTGCGTTCCTGCTCCTGCAAGGCCGCTTGCTCGCGTTGCAGGATGGCGCTCAGCCGACGCTGAGCCAGCTCGGCGAACTCGCCGTGGGGGAAGCGTTGCAGATAGCCCTCAAAGGCGCTGCGCTGATCGCTGTTGCTGATCTCGCGCCACAGTGCGATGTCCTCCTGACGCAAGGCGGTGGCGTCGCTTTGCAGGGGGGCCGCCACGGGCGAAGCGGGTGGCAAGGTGCTGTCGGAGATGGCGGGCGCGCTGACGCGTTGCGGCAGCGCCTGCTTCAGCGCCTGCATGAATTCGGCGGCGTTCTGGAAACGTTCGTCCGCGCTCTTGGCCAGGCTGCGCATCACCACCAGATCGAGCGCGGGCGTGACTTGCGGATTGTGATGCGAGGGTGGCACCGGCAACTGGTGCATCACCTTGTTCATGATGGTGATCGGGCTGCCGGTGAAGGGACGCTCGCCGGTCAGCATCTGGTACAGCGTGACGCCGGCGGAATACAGGTCGCTGCGGCCGTCCACCTCCTTGCCCATGAACTGTTCGGGCGACATGTAGGTGGGCGTGCCCAGCACCATGCCGGCCTGCGTCAGGTGGCTGGCATCGATCTTGGCGATGCCGAAATCGGCGATCTTGATGCGGTTGTCCGCGGTGAGCATGATGTTGGCCGGCTTGATGTCGCGGTGGATGACGCCGCGCTGGTGCGAATATTCCAGCGCATCCAGCACTTGCAGCATGATGCGCACGCAGTCGGCCACCGATAGCTTGGCGCCGGCGTCCAGATGTTCCTTCAGCTCGCTGCCGTCCACGTATTCCATGGCGATGTAGGCCAGGTCGCCGTCTTCGCCATAGTCATAGATGGAGATGATCTTGGGGTGGGTGAGGCGGCCGGCGGCCTGGGCCTCGCGCCGGAAACGCGCGAAGGCCTCGTCCATCTCGGCCGGGTCCACCAGTGATTTCTGGATGGTCTTGACTGCGACGGTGCGCTGGATGAAGGGGTCATAGGCTTCGTAGACGACGCCCATCGCGCCTTTGCCGATCTCGCGGCGCAGTTCGTACTTTCCCAGTTTCTTGGCGGAGGACATGTGTTCGGATGTGTGATGTGCAGCGGTGAGGATTCTACTATGCCGTCTGTGCCGGATAGGCGTTAAGCCGCCATGGATATGCTGCCGGGTTAGACAGGGAAGCGCTAAGCCTTTAAACTCGCGGCCTTTTTCACGGGTCAGTCTCATGTCCGCAGAATCCATTCCGACCACTCAGGCCGCCGTGCCGCGCGACGCGATCGCGCGCGAAGTGGCGCGTCGCCGCACCTTCGGCATCATTTCGCACCCAGATGCCGGCAAGACCACGCTCACCGAAAAGTTGCTGCTGTTCTCCGGCGCGATCCAGATGGCCGGTGCGGTGAAGGCGCGCAAGAGCGGACGCCATGCCACTTCCGACTTCCTCGAGATCGAGAAGCAGCGCGGCATCTCGGTGGCGTCGTCGGTGATGCAGTTCGAGTATCGCGACCACGTGGTGAACCTGCTCGACACGCCGGGCCACCAGGACTTCTCGGAAGATACCTATCGCGTGCTGACCGCCGTGGACTCTGCGCTGATGGTGATCGACGCGGCCAAGGGGGTGGAAGCGCAGACCATCAAGCTGCTCGACGTGTGCCGCATGCGCGATACGCCCATCGTCACCTTCATGAACAAGCTGGACCGCGAGGTGCGCGATTCGCTGGAGCTGCTGGACGAAGTGGAATC
The DNA here is from genome assembly GCA_040754175.1 of Pseudomonadota bacterium. Taxonomy (GTDB): domain Bacteria; phylum Pseudomonadota; class Gammaproteobacteria; order Burkholderiales; family Gallionellaceae; genus Sideroxyarcus. The sequence goes on from JBFMFN010000023.1 coordinate 78,577, forward strand.
GGTGCTGAAGATCCAGTGCGCGCCGGTGACCTGGCCCATCGGCATGGGCAAGACCTTCCGCGGCGTGTACCACCTGCTGCGCGACGAGATCATGCTGTTCGAGGCCGGCTCCGAACGTGCCGACCAGACCTTCGAGATCATCAAGGGTATCGACAACCCGCGCCTGGACGAGATGTTCCCGCTGGAGATCGAGCAACTGCGCATGGAGGTCGAGCTGGTGCACGGCGCTTCGCATCCCTTCGACCTGGAAGCCTTCCTTGCTGGCAAACAGACGCCGGTGTTCTTCGGTTCCGCCATCAACAATTTCGGCGTGCGCGAGATCCTCGACGCCTTGCTGGAGTGGGCGCCGGCGCCGCGCGAACGCGATGCCTCGGTGCGCAAGGTCGACCCGAACGAATCGAAGTTCTCCGGTTTCGTGTTCAAGATCCAGGCCAACATCGACCCCAACCACCGCGACCGCATCGCTTTCCTGCGCGTGTGTTCGGGCCACTTCGAGCGCGGCATGAAGGTCAAGCACCTGCGCATCGGCAAGGAAATACGGGTTTCCAGCGTGGTGACCTTCATGGCCTCGTCGCGCGAGCTGGTGGAAGAGGCTTATGCCGGTGACATCATCGGTCTGCCCAACCACGGCAACATGCAGATCGGCGACAGCTTCTCCGAAGGCGAGCTGCTGCAGTTCACCGGCATCCCGTATTTCGCGCCCGACTTCTTTCAGACCGTGCGTATCCGCAACCCGATGAAGGTGAAGCAGTTGCACAAAGGCTTGCAGCAACTCGGCGAAGAGGGGGCGGTGCAGGTGTTCAAACCGGTGGACGGCGGCGACCTGATCCTCGGTGCGGTGGGCATGCTGCAGTTCGACGTGGTGCAGAGCCGCCTGGCCGGCGAATACGGCGTGGACGCCATGTTCGAAGGCTCGGCGGTGTCCACCGCGCGCTGGGTGACTTGCGACGACGCAAAGATATTCGCCGACTTCCAGAAGGCGCTGTCGCACAACCTGTCCATCGACGCCGCCGGCAACCTGGCCTATCTCGCGCCCAACATGGTGAACCTCAAGCTGACGCAGGAGCGCTGGCCCAAGGTGGTGTTTCATGCCACGCGCGAGCATGCGGTGAAGTTGTAAAAATGCGGTCATTCCGGCGCACGCCGGAATGACGGTTGTTCCCAATGTCGTGAAAGGTTGAACGTGCGGCATCTTGAATTCCATCTGCGCGGCGAGTTCGTCGAACTCAACCAGTTGCTCAAGCTGAGCGGGGTGTGCGACAGCGGCGGCGCGGGCAAGGCGCTGGTGGGGGAAGGCGCAGTCAGCGTCGACGGGCAGCTGGAGACGCGCAAGACCGCCAAGGTCCGCGCCGGACAGGTGGTGACGGTCGGCGCTGTGCAGATCCGCGTGCAGGCCTGAACCATGCTCTACATCGCTCCGCATATTACGCTTCCGCTGCGCGAGATCGAATGCGCGGCGGTGCGCGCGCAGGGTGCCGGCGGACAGAACGTCAACAAGGTGTCGAGCGCGGTGCATCTGCGTTTCGACATCGAAGCTTCCTCATTGCCGCAGGAGATGAAACAGCGCCTGCGGCAACTCAACGATCAGCGCATCAGCAAGGATGGCGTGGTCATCATCAAGGCGCAGGAATTCCGCAATCAGGAGCAGAATCGCAGCGAGGCGTTACGCCGCCTCAAAGCCTTGTTGCTGGCTGCCGCGGAACGTCCGAAAGCGCGCATCGCCACACGCCCGACGCGGGCGGCGAAACAGAAACGGCTGGAAGGCAAGGTGCAGCGCGGTCGCGTGAAAGCCTTGCGCGGCAAGGTCTGCGACTGACTCAGTCGGCGAATTCGAGCTCTACGCGCAGCAGGTGATGGTCGGAAGACTGGGTGGGGATCACCTGCTGGTCCACGCAACGCAAATGGTGATTGAAGAACACATGGTCCAGCACGTAAGGCATGCGGCGCCAGGTGATCTCGTCGGTCTGTGCCGTGTGGTAGCCGGCTTCGGCGAACTGTTCCACCAGCGCATTGTGGCCGCTGACATTGAAATCGCCGCCCAGCAGGGTGGGCAGGTCAGACAGGCGCAAGCGGTCCACCACCATCTCGCGCTGGCGCGGATGCTCGTTGCTGGAAGATTTCAGCATGAAGAAGGCCAGCAGGTGGGTGTTGAACAACTGGATGGTATGGCCGTCGATGTCGGTCTTGGCGCCGATCAGCAGGCGGTCGGTCGGCGTCTTGGTCTCGCCGTTGAAACAGAACTCGATGGGCGGTGAGGGCAGGTCGAGGCGGCTGGTGTCGAACAACGGTGTGCGCGAGAAGATCGCCAGCCCGATGCCGAACGGCAGCTCGCGCGCATCGGCCTTGGGATAACTGAAGTAACTGTGGTATCCGCTCAGTGCCTCGCGCAGGCGGGTGTAGTTGGGGGGCGGGTCGATCTGCACGCCACCGGGTTCCGCATGTTCCACTTCCTGCAACAGGATGATGTCCGCATCCTGACTTTTGATCGCCGCAATGGTCTGTTCCAGGTCGATAGGGGCGAGGTCGGGATAGGCGTCATCCCATACTTGGCCGAACTGCATGTTGAATTGAAGGACGCTGAACCGGGGCATGCTCGACTGCGGGCCGTTGAAGATTGCCGAACTGTATAGAAACAGTGGGTTGGAATCAAGCCGCGGTGAAGGTGCCTTTCAGGTAATGCTGGCGCAGGGCGGGCTGGAAACGTTCAATCGCGTAACGCAAGGTGGTGCGCGGGAGGCGCGTATAGTGGCGGCGCAAGAAACTCTCCAGCAGCGGCTGGTCGCGCTTGCCCACTTCGCGCAGCATCCAGCCCACCGCCTTGTGCATCAGGTCGTGGTCGTCCTCCAGCAGCATCTCGGCGATGTGCAGCGTGTCGGCGAAATCGTTGCGGCGGATGAAATGGAAGGTGGCGACGATGGCGATGCGCCGCTCCCACAGTGAGTCCGAGCGGGCCAACGTGTGCAGCAGCGTGCGCGGTCCGTCCTGTAGATGGCGGCCGACGATGTGCGGTGCAGAGATGTCGACCAGGTCCCAGTTGTTGATGCGAGGCGTGTTGGCAAGGTAGAGATCGAAGATGACCCGGCGGCCCTTTTCGTCGTGGCGTGCGTAGCGTTGCATCGATAGCAGCAGGGCGAGCGTGCGTTCCTCGTGGTAAACCGAATCGAGCAGGCGCTGGATGTCGTCCAGCGTGGCGTCGGCGTGCTGCTTGGCAAAGGTGCGCAACACCGGCACCTTGATGCCGAGGAACACATCGCCTTCGCCATACTGCCCCGGTCCGGTCTTGAAGAATCCTTGCAGGGTGCGCGCCGTGGCGGGTGAGGCGAGGGCGCGCAGTGCCTCTTGTATGGGCAGCGGAGCGGTCATGTCAGGCGAGCCGGGCGGTGATGAGGAAGATGGGGAACTCACGTGGCTTGTCTGCCACTTCCTTGCGCACCACGGTGGCCGTGGTGTCGCGCACCGCCTCGAAACCGGCCTCGCGCAGCAAGCTGCGCAGATGTGTGCGGTCGAAGCCGAGATGGAACACGCCGGTGTTGTCGCCGTGGAAGGCGCCATCCTCGCTGTCGAGATCGGCGAACGCCACTTGTCCGCCAGTCTTGAGCAGGCGTCGCCATTCGCTGAACAGTGCCGCCGTGTCCGGCACGTGATGGGTGACCATGCTGCTGACGATGAGGTCGTAACTGCCGCTGGCATGCGCGCCGTGCTCGAAATCCACCAGTTGGGTGGCGACGTTGTGCAGACCTTGCGCGGCTTTCTTCTGCGCCAACATCTCCAGCATCGCCGGCGAACTATCCGCGCCGGTGAGCGAGGCCACGTGCGGCAACAGTTGCAGGCCGAGCAGTCCGGTACCGCAGCCGTAATCCAGTACCGCCATATCCGCGCGCAGCGCGACTTCGCGCTTGATCGCGGCGGCGACATCGGTAGCGATACGTACCCGGCCGGGGTTGCTGTCCCAGCGCGCAGCGACCGATTCGAAATCCCTTCTTTCCTGATTCATCGTTCGACTCCTTAGTGTTGGCCGAGCATAGCAGCCGTGACGGGCTGACTACAATCGACGGGTTCCAATTCATGAAAAAAGCGCTAAAGTATCTCCACAAGCTGCCGATAACCCATTCGTAGATGCCCGTCATTGGGTCTTGTATCGTGAACAGACAGGAGGTGGATCATGGCAATCAATCCTTTGGATTCAAGCAGTAACTACATGTCTCAGGTGCAACCGCAGCCGCAGACCCGTACCGAGCGGGTGCAGGAACAGGAGAATGACCGTGATCGCGATGATGCGCGTCAAACCACTGCGGCACAGCTGCAAGCGCAAACCCAGGCACAAGCTGCACCCAAGCCCACGGTGAACACCCAGGGCCAGACGGTGGGCAGCGTCATCAACGTGCAAGCCTGAGTCTGCTGGCTAGCAGGACAAGGACGGGTGAGTCGAGAGACTCACCCGTTTTTCATTACAGCGCGACGCCGGCGCCTTCTGCCTGGATGTCGGCGAAATAGCTGCTGCGTACCATGGGCGCACAGGCGGCATGCGAGAAGCCCATCTTCTTCGCTTCTTCCTCGAACCACTGGAAGGTCTCCGGCGTGACATAGCGCAGCACCGGCAGGTGACCGTTCGACGGTTGCAAGTATTGGCCCAGCGTCAGCATCTCCACATCATGCGCGCGCAGGTCGCGCATCACTTGCAGCACTTCTTCGTCGGTCTCGCCCAGCCCCAGCATCAGGCCGGACTTGGTGGTCACCTGCGGGAAGAGTGCCTTGAAATCCTTCAGCAGCTTGAGCGAATGTTCATAGTCCGCACCGGGGCGTGCCAGCGGATACAAACGCGGCACCGTCTCCAGATTGTGGTTCAGCACGTCGGGCAGTTCCTCGGCCATGGCATCCAGCGCCACCTCCAGACGGCCACGGAAATCCGGCACCAGCGTCTCCAGTTTGGTAGCGGGCGAAGCGGCGCGGATCGCGCGCAGGCAGGCGGAGAAATGCGCCGCACCGCCGTCGCGCAGGTCGTCGCGATCCACGCTGGTGATCACGGCATAACGCAGTTTGAGCAGGCCGATGGAATGCGCCAGGTTCTTCGGTTCGTCCGCATCGGGTGGCAACGGTTTGCCGTGCGCCACATCGCAGAATGGGCAGCGGCGCGTGCAGATGTCGCCCAGGATCATGAAGCTGGCCGTGCCCTTGCCGAAGCATTCGCCGATGTTGGGGCAGGAGGCTTCCTCGCACACCGTGTGCAGGCTGTGTTCGCGCAGCATGCGCTTCACCTCGTTATAGCCCGCGCCGCTGCCGGATTTGACGCGTATCCATTGCGGCTTGCGCAGGCGTTCCTGCAAGGGGACGATCTTGATCGGATTGCGCGCGGTCTTGGCGGCGCCGGTCTGTTTGCGGGTATCGGTCATAGGGCGTGCATTGTAAGCCATCCGTAATACCCAAGTATAAAACTATGGTATAGTCCGGCCCCGTGGCGATGCCATCACCGCTCAACGAATTCACACAAGGAGACCTCAATGGAACACCAACTGCCAGCTCTGCCTTTTGCCAAAGACGCGCTTGCGCCGCACATGTCGGCCGAGACCTTCGACTATCACTACAGCAAGCACCATCAAGCTTATGTGACCAACCTGAACAACCTGATCAAGGGCACCGAGTTCGAGAACGCCTCCCTGGAAGACATCATCAAGAAATCCTCCGGCGGCATCTACAACAACTCCGCCCAAGTGTGGAACCACACCTTCTTCTGGAACTGCATGAAGCCGAACGGCGGCGGCGCCCCGACCGGCGCACTGGCTGACGCCATCAACAAGAAGTGGGGCAGCTTCGACGAATTCAAGAAGGCGTTCCAAGCTTCCGCCGTGGGCAACTTCGGCTCCGGCTGGACCTGGCTGGTGAAGAAAGCCGACGGTTCCGTGGATATCGTCAACATGGGCGCCGCCGGCACCCCGCTGACCACCGCCGACAAGGCGCTGCTGTGCGTGGACGTGTGGGAACACGCCTACTACATCGACTACCGCAACCTGCGTCCCAAGTTCGTTGAGACTTTCCTCAACAACCTGGTGAACTGGGACTTCGTGGCGAAGAACTTCGCCTAAGTCCGGTCCGTGCGTGGCACGGAGCAGTTGGCAGGAAAAAGAAAGGCACCCGAGTGGGTGCCTTTTGTTTTGTTAATGACTTTGCGGAAGAGGCTGCTCTTCGGCCGAAGCGGACCTTCTGATCGAAGCAGGATTTCGTCAACAACCTAATCAATAGCAGCCGTTTATATATAGGCCGGATATAGATATTTCGGCATATATGCTCAGACTGTGAAATCTGCTTCAATCTGGCAGCGCGTCTCCTTATTGATAATGTAATAAAGAGACGCAGGAAGTGGCAAATGAAGAATATTCATAAGGATAGGTGCGAAAAGTATCTGTCTCTATATTAAAAAATGTCCGGACCCATGGGTCTCTACAATAACTGTTAGAGCCCCCCAATGGAGATCACTACGCCAATGAAGATCGCACTCCCAATCACGTTAGCAATAGGCGGCCTTTCACTGTTGATTTCGCTATTAGCCGCCTTTATGTTTTACGTTGATTGGGTCGGTCAATCACAAAACCAAGCTATTGCGGCTGCTCCGGCACCGCACTTTGCAGAACTTGTAGCATCATCTCAGGATTTCGCCACATTGAAACGTGGTTGTCATGTACTGGCGCAAACTCTAGACGCCAACATCTGCGCTGCGCGCGAGCAGACCCAACTATTTAAGCGCTTCGCCAGTGGTATTGCATGGTTTGCTTTTGTGTGGGGGTTAGTGTGCGGTTCAGTGCTTTTGTATGTCCATTTCGTATTGCGTCGTGTTGCTAAGAATCATGTGCTCTAACCCTGCGCTCAAGATCGCTCCCTCCGGTCGCTGGGACGCGCCTGCGGCGCGCCCCTTAGCTCCACGTTAGGGGTCATATGAAAATTCTGCTGCTTCTCCTGCTTGTTTTTGCCAGCGCTACAGTCAGCGCAGGAGAGCCTGTGCTATCTGCCACTAGCTATGGGGCAGTCAAGTTCGGCGTCAAACTGTCCGAGGTGGAGCAAATGGTATCTGAACATGTCGGTGCACCCTCAGACGAAGATGAAGCGGCATGTCGTTATGTTCAACTCAAAGCATATCCAGAAGCCGACTTCATGGTTGAGGATGGCGTAATTACTCGCGTGGAAGTTTCAGCAAAGGCTAAAAACAACCTAAATATTTCGGTTGGTACGCGCCTGGAGAAGGTCAAGGAAAAATATCCCTCTGTTCACCTTGAACCACATCATTACGATCCCCAAGGCCATTACCTCATATTCAAAAGTCCCGATGGAAAGGCAGCAATCGTCATGGAAGAGGGCGATGGGAAAATAACCCTTATTCGCGGAGGTCTAGAACCATCAGTTGAATATGTTGAGGGATGCCTATGAACCCTAACCCTGCGGTCAAGTTCGCCCTTCGGGCTGGGACTGCGCTAAAGCGCAGCCCCTTACCTCCACGTTAGGCATACCGATGGCTACAGAGCAAAAAATCTATGTCGCCCTGCTTGAAGAAGGAACTGATGTTTGGCGCCCTGTCATGGCAAAACAAACCTCGAACGAAAGCTTTTTGATTCTCGGAGAGGTTCCTGCTGAAGAGTCATGGCAATTTTTACCTGGCACCCACGTTCGTTGTGAAGAGCATGTTTTTTCTGGGGGTATGCGAGGGTTAGTTGCAGTGGAGGCAGTTCATGCCTAACCCTGCGGTCAAGTTCGCCCTTCGGGCTGGGACTGCGCTAAAGCGCAGCCCCTTACCTTCACGTTCTATGGGTGCCGAGGCGAGAGTATTTCAAGCCAAGTCAACTGATTCCAGTCCAGTATTTCATGGAGGCTCAATGAAAAGCAATTTTGTGTCTGGTCTTATCGCTTTTGCAATTGCGCTTGCTCCAGCACAAGTGACAGCATCTACCTGTAGCAAGTCAGAGGCTGATAGCTCCTCTCCAAATTTACGGCAGGCTGCTTCACT
>JBFMFN010000024.1:0-13460 GCA_040754175.1 Pseudomonadota bacterium
TGACTACCTCCACGCCTTCATTGATCTGGCCCGCATGCCTCTGGCTACAGCCTTGGGGTAGCCACAACCTGCAAACCAGTCCATCTTGGCTTAACGTGCTTTATTTTCCGTTTTCTGAGACGACCCCAATTGGGCGCGCGGACAGGGTATCCGTTATGCCATCACCGGGGCAGTGGAAGAGTGGCGTTACAAGGTCGGCATCGACGGTGAGCCAGCAGTTGGGATCGCCCTGCAGGTGATCGATCTGCAGCATGGCGACCGCGTGCTGTGGAGCGCAGCGGGCGCCAAGAGCGGCTGGAGCCGTGAGGCATTGAGCGCCGTGGCGCAAAAAGAGATCAAGGAAATGTTGTCGGCGATGCCGCTGCAATGAACCTTAAGGTCGTCACTTCCCGCCTGGCCGATCGCCTGCGTGGCGTATTCGCCCCCGTGCTGCACAGCCGCTGGATGTGGCTGGAGGTCATCGTCATCACCTTGTGTGCGGTGGTGGTGGGGATGTTCTTCCAGCGCGACAACCCTTTCCAGATCGGCGGCGAATTCCCCTGGATCTGGTTGGCGCCGATGCTGGTCGCGTTGCGTTATGGCGTGGCACCGGGGGTGACCTCGTCGCTGTTCCTGTTGCTGGTCTGGCTGTTACTCGATCGCCTGAGCGGCAATCAGGAGAGTTTTCCGGAACAGTTCTTCCTCGGCGGTCTGGTGCTGGTGATGTTGTGCGGTGAATTCAGTGCCGCCTGGGGTTCGCGTCTGCGGCGTGCGGAGGAGGGCAGCCGTTATCTGCATGAACGCCTTAGCCGCATCACCTTGCGCCATCTGCTGTTGCGCCTGTCGCACGATCGCATGGAGCAGGAGGTGCTGACCAAGCCGGTCACGCTGCGTGATGCCTTGATCAACCTGCGCAAGTTGACGACCCAGTTGGCCATGGCAGAGGAATTGCCGGCGGCTCCCGCCTTGTTGCAGATGCTGACCCAATACTGTCAGCTGGAATCGGCAGCGATCCATATCCCGAACGGGCAGGGCGGCTATCACCAGGTCGCCATGATCGGTTCGCCAGCGATATTGGATGTCGCCGACCCTTTGTTGCGTCATGCCTTGCAGCATCAGACGCTGTCGCATCTGCTGACCGAAGGCCTGACCGACGAGCAGAGGCCTTCGCCTTTCCTGGTGATCGCCCCCATCCTGACCAGCGACAAACAGTTACTGGGCGTGCTGGGGATCAGCAGTTTGCCGTTTCTGGCGTTGAACAAGGAGAACCTGCAGATGCTGTCGGTGATGCTCGGCTACTATGCCGATTGTCTGGCCGAGGCTCGCGGTTCGAGCGAGTTCTATCGCCATTTCCCGGATGCGCCGGCCGATTTCGCGGCCGAATTCTCGCGCCTGTTCAATCTGCAACGCCGCTTCGGCATCAACAGTCACTTGGTTGTGTTGTCCTTCGCCAAGGATGAACTGGGCCAGCAGGCAATCCGTCGTCTGATGTCGCAACGCCGTGGGCTGGACCTGATATGGCAGGTGGAGCAAGCGGAGCGCACCGAGATCGTCAACCTGATGCCGCTGGCCAACGAGGCTGCGGTGCAGGGTTATCTGCTGCGCGTGGAGAAGATGATGGAGGAATATGTGCAGCTCGGTTTCGATGGGGTCAGCATGCATCCGGTGCAGATCAACCTGGCCGAGCATGATCCAGTCGCCACGCTGGAAAACCTGCTCAAGGGCAGACGGACATGATCAAGTACGTGTTCCTGGCGGCCGCTTTCCTGCTGGAGATCTCCAGTCTGGACTATCTGTTCAAGACACAGAGTGGCGATGATCTGCTGGCGTGGTGCCTGTTGTTGCACGGAGCCGGCAGTGCCTTGCAGGCGGCCTTCATCTGGCCGTTCGTGCCGCCGACCTTCCGCCAGCCCCGGCTGCCCATGCTGGCACTGTTGTTCAACTTCGCCTTCTTCATGCCGCTGATCGGTCTGCTCGGCGTGGTCATCGCCTTCCTGATCGCCAACTTCCGCCGACGCGCGGTGGTGCGCCATCCGTTCGCCAGCCTGCCGTTGCCGGAGTATGTGTTGAGCATGCGCGAGACCGATCACCAGTTCAGTCAAGGCGGTATCAAGTCGCGCCTGGCGCAGACCTCCATTCCCACCCCGAAGCGTCTGCAATCGCTGCTGGCCTTGCAAGGCATGCCGGCACGCGTTTCCAGTCCCTTGCTGCAGGATATGTTGGGAGATGCCTCGGACGATATCCGCCTGGTGGCCTATGGTTTGCTCGATAGCCGGGAGAAGACCATCACCGCGCAGATCCATCAGGAGCTGGAAAAATTCCGCCAAGCCGGCAGCAACGAATTGCGCCTGATCTGCCTGCGTCGCTTGGCCGAGCTGTATTGGGAGCTGGTCTATGCCGGATTGGCGCAAGGGGATTTGCGCACCCACTCGCTGAAACAGGCGCTGTCCTATATCGAATCCGCCGCGCAACTGGGCGGGGAGGACAGCGGGTTGCTGTTCCTCAAGGGACGCATCCACTATGAATTGAAACTCCCGGATGAAGCATTGCGCTTCATGCAACAGGCAGTCGCGTACGGATTGCCGGAATCGCGCGTGCTGCCCTATATCACGCAGATCGCCTTCGATCGTAAGGACTTCAAGAAAGTGCGCGAGCTGCTGGGACGTATCTCGACCGATCAGGTGACGCCGTTCATGAAGTCGATCATCAATTTCTGGGTCGAACCGCAGCAGACTCCGCCGCCGGCGGAAAATCACGGGAAGAGGGCGCTGATATGAATTTCCCGCGTGCGGAAAGTGCCGATATCGGTTTGCTGCTGGAGGGCACATTCCCTTATGTGTCGGGTGGCGTATCGAGCTGGGTCAACCAGATCATCCGCGGTTTCCCGGAATATACCTTTGCCATCGTGTTCATCGGCAGCCAGCCGGAGGACTATGGCAAACCGAAATATGCCTTGCCCGACAATGTCGTGCACCTGGAAACGCATTACCTGTACAACAAGATGGCGGCGCCGCAGATCAGGCCCATCCATGGTGACCGCGCGACGTTCGAGCAGGTGAAGGCGATGCATGGACATTTCCGCTCGCCCGAGACGCAGGGCGCAGGTTCGGAGATGTTCCGTAAGCTCATCCCTGAACTGGCGCCGAAGGGCAAAGCCAGCCTGGAGGCGTTCCTGTACAGCCAGGAAGCCTGGGATTTCGTGCGCGAGAAGTATCAGGCCTACTGTACCGATCCTTCGTTCGTCGATTATTTCTGGACCGTGCGCTCCATGCATGCGCCGATCTGGATGTTGGCCGAGATCGCGCGCACCTTCATCCCGGTGAAGGCCTACCACACGGTATCCACCGGTTATGCGGGACTGCTCGGCTCCTTGCTGAAGGAACAGAACAAGCGTCCGCTGGTGCTATCCGAACACGGCATCTATACCAAGGAGCGCAAGATCGACCTGTTCCAGGCGCAATGGATCAAAGACAACCGCAATGTGTTCCAGCGCGATCCGACCGAGATCAGTTACTTCCGCCAACTGTGGATACGCTTCTTCCAGGCGCTGGGTTCGCGCTGCTATGACAGTTCCGACCATATCGTCGCCCTCTATGAGGCGAACCGTTTGCGTCAGGTGGAAGATGGCGCGCCGGCGGAACGTACCTGCAACATCCCCAATGGGGTGAACGTGCCGCGCTTTGCCGCCTTGCGCGAGCTGCGCCCCAAGGATCCGCCGCCCATCCTGTGCCTGATCGGTCGCGTGGTACCGATCAAGGACATCAAGACCTACATCCGCGCCATGCGTACCATCGCCAACCGCATGCCCGAGGCACAGGGCTGGATCGCGGGGCCGGAGGACGAATCGCCAGAATACGTGCAGGAATGCCGTGACCTGGTGGACGGTCTAGGCCTCAACGACAACATCAAGTTCCTCGGCTTCCAGCAGATGACCGAACTGCTGCCCAAGGTCGGTTTAGTCATCCTGAGTTCGATCAGCGAAGGTCTGCCGCTGGTGCTGCTGGAAGGCTTTGCCGCCGGCGTACCAGCGGTCAGCACGGATGTCGGCTCATGCCGTCAGTTGGTGTATGGTCTGGACGAAGAGGATCGTGCATTGGGTGCGGCCGGCCGCATCGTGGGCATCGCCGATCCGCAGGCCTTGGCCGAGGCCTCGCTCGAACTGTTGAGTGACCCCCAAGTCTGGCAAGCCGCCAGTGAGGCAGGCATCAAGCGGGTGGAGACCTATTACACGCAGGAACGCATGTTTGCCAGCTATCGATCCATCTACGAACAGGTCACCACATGGCAGGCATAGGCTTCGAACTGCGCAAGCTGCTGGAGAAACAGAGCTATTTCGGTCTGGTCCAGGCCTATGCCTATGCCGGCATCATCAGCTCCGGGCCGTGGGTGCTGTCCATCATCGGCATCCTGTTCGTCGGCTTCCTGAGCCTGGGGGTGGTCTATCCGCAGGCGGCCATCGTGCAGTTCCAGGTATCGGTCACCTACCTGATCCTCAGTTCGCTGATCCTCACCGGCTTCATCCAGCTCGGTTTCACGCGCTTCATCGCCGATACCTTGTTCAAGAAACAGGACGACATCGTGCTCGCCAACTTCAATGGCGTGATGCTGCTGGTCACCACGGTCAGCGGCATCTGCGGCCTGTTCGCGATGTTCTTCCTGTTCACGGGCCTCAGTCTGTCCTATCGCTTGCTGATGCTTTCCGGCTTCGTGACGCTGTGTGCGATCTGGGTAGCGACCATCTTCCTGTCCGGGATGAAACAGTACAAAGAGATCGTGGTGCTGTTCGCCATCGGCTATACGATCACCGTGCTGGGAGCCTTGCTGCTGCGCACGCAGGGCATGGAAGGGTTGCTGCTGGGCTTCGTCATCGGCCATTTCGTGCTGCTGCTGGGGATGATCGCCCTGATCCTGCGCACTTTCCCGCTGAGCCGACCGGCACTCGCCTTCGACTTCATGCGTCCCGGCGCCATGTTCCTCAGTTTGGTGTGGGCTGGTTTCCTGTATAACCTGGCCGTGTGGACCGACAAGCTGATGTTCTGGTTCTATCCGGAGACCAGCCAGCACATCATCGGTCCGTTGCGCGCGTCGCTGATCTACGACTTCCCTATCTTCCTGGCCTATCTGGCGATCATCCCGGGTATGGCCGTGTTCCTGGTGCGCATCGAAACCGACTTCGTCGAATACTATGAGAAGTTCTACGACGCGGTACGCGAGGGCGGTTCACTGGACCATATCGAGAGCATGCGCGACAACATGCTGTTCACCGTGCGCCAAGGGCTGTTCGAGATCGTCAAGATCCAGGCCATCACTGTGTTGCTGGTCTTCGTGCTGGGCGAACGGCTGTTGAGCTGGTTGGGCATCTCGTTGCTGTATCTGCCGCTGTTCTATATCGACGTGGTCGCCGTGGGGTTACAGGTGGTGCTGCTCGGGGTGCTGAACATCTTCTTCTATCTGGACAAGCGACACATCGTGGTGGTGTTGTGCGTGATCTTCCTGCTGACCAACGCCGCGCTGACCGCCTTGAGCCTGCAACTGGGCGCGAACTTCTACGGTTATGGTTTCTGCCTGTCCTTGCTCATCACCGTGCTGGTGGGCATGCAACTGCTGTCGCGGAAACTGGATCTGCTGGAATACGAGACCTTCATGTTGCAGTGAAGGAGGAGAGGGGCAATGAAAAACGGACACTTTCCCAAGTGTCCGTTTTTTTATCTGGCGTCCCCTACGAGATTCGAACTCGTGTTATCGCCGTGAAAGGGCGGTGTCCTAGGCCTCTAGACGAAGGGGACTGCGTACAGTGAACTTCCTCAAATAAAAAGCCCACATCGCTGTGAGCCTTCTGAATCTGGCGTCCCCTACGAGATTCGAACTCGTGTTATCGCCGTGAAAGGGCGGTGTCCTAGGCCTCTAGACGAAGGGGACTTGGTGTTGCATCTCTTCTCGAATTGGTGGAGGTAAGCGGGATCGAACCGCTGACCTCTTGCATGCCATGCAAGCGCTCTCCCAGCTGAGCTATACCCCCAATGTGGTGCTGCCCTCGAAAAGAGCGCGCATTATAGTGATGGCCCTTTACCTTGTAAAGCGCGTCATGCAGTTTTATTGGCGAGATGCTTTTCAAGACGCGCCAACACCATCTCGCGCGGGAACAACGCCACCAATGCATCGACTGATGGCGTCTGGGTCTGGCCGGTCAACATCACGCGCAAGGGCATGGCAAGCTTGGGCATCTTCAAGCCGAACTGGCTGATGACTTCTTTGATGGCTGCGCCAATCGCCGCAACTTCCCAAGTCACCGTAGACAGCTTGTTGGACAGTTCTCGCAACGCAGGAATGGCTTCTGCACTGAGCTGGGCCTCCAGCAGTGCTGCGTCTGGATGCAGGTCGATATAGAACACTTCGGCTGCATCGGCCAGCTCGTTCAAGGTGGAGACGCGCTCCTTATATAGGCCGACTACGGTGGCGAGGGCAGGGCTGTCGCCCACCTGGATGTCGCGTGCCTGCAAACGTGAACGCACCTTGTCCGCCAGGACGTCGTTATCGGTCTGTTTGATGTAATGGTTGTTCAGCCACTTCAACTTGTCGGTATTGAACTGGGCCGCAGAAGGGGTGATATGGTCGAGATCGAACCATTCGCAGAACTGCGCAACCGAGAACACCTCGTCGTCGCCATGCGACCAGCCGAGGCGGGCGAGGTAGTTGATGACCGCCTCGGGCAGATAGCCGTCCTCGTCATATTGCATCACACTGACCGCGCCGTGGCGTTTGGACAGCTTGGTACCGTCGTCGCCCAGGATCATCGAGAGATGTGCGTAATTCGGCACCTTGGCGCCCAACGCTTGCAGGATATTGATCTGGCGTGGCGTGTTGTTCACGTGGTCGTCCCCGCGGATGACCTGGGTGATGCCCATATCCCAGTCGTCCACCACCACACAGAAGTTGTAAGTAGGCGTGCCATCCGAACGGGCGATGATCAGATCGTCCAGCTCGGTGTTGCTGAATTCAATGCGTCCCTTGACCAGATCGTTCCAAGCCACCACGCCATCGACAGGATTTTTGAAGCGCACGACTGGTTTGACACCAGCGGGAACGGAAGGCAAGGTCTTGCCGGACTCGGGGCGCCAAGTTCCGGCATAGCGCGGTTTTTCACCGCGTGCACGTTGCGCCTCGCGCATCGCTTCCAGTTCTTCGGGTGTGGTGTAGCAATAATAGGCTTTGCCGGCGTCCAGCAATTGCTGGATCACTTCCTTATAGCGCGGCATGCGCTGCATCTGATAATAGGGGCCTTCATCGTAATTCAGCCGCAGCCAGTCCATGCCGTCCAGGATGGCTTGCACGGCCTCCGGTGTAGAGCGCTCCAGATCGGTATCCTCGATACGCAGGATGAACGTGCCGCCATGCTTGCGGGCATACGCCCAGGAGAATAAGGCGGTACGGGCGCCACCGATATGCAGATAGCCGGTAGGACTGGGAGCGAAACGGGTACGGACGGTCATGTTGATCCCTGAAAAAATGGTGCTTAACGAAGGCGCGCATTCTACGCCAGATGCGTGCCGGATGAAATTTTGCAGAAACGATTTGACCGCCCCCCCAGCCTATGATTAAATGCGCGCCCTCGATTGGGCGGTTAGCTCAGCGGTAGAGCACTGCCTTCACACGGCAGGGGTCACTGGTTCGAACCCAGTATCGCCCACCAATCTGAAAAGCCAGCAGAATTCCTGCTGGCTTTTTTCATTTCGTGCGCAAGTTCCATCCATGGCATCCATGGGATGGTTGCCAAGTCAGGTACCTGATTCTTGACCGTGTGTTGAGGTGTGCAGTCGTTGTGGGGCAGCCACTAGGCTTGAGAGAGTCGGAGGGGCTGATGCGTTGTTGCGGGACTGCTGGATCTGACAGTTAATTTATCGTTTTACATAATATACATTATGCGCATATTGGATTGTGGGTGACCACCAGAAGGCGGATCAAGGAACTCGCCTTACTCCAAAAGAAACAGCCGCTTGAAGTTTTTGGTCGTGGCCTCGGCCACTTCATCCAGGGATATGCCGCGCACCCGGGCAATCTCTGCTGCGACATGCGTTACGAATGCCGGCTGGTTGGTCTTGCCGCGATGCGGCACTGGCGCCAGATATGGCGCGTCGGTCTCGATCAGGATGCGGCCCAACGGAATGTTACGGGCAACCTCCCGGATTGCCGCTGCATTCTTGAATGTGAGGATGCCGGAGAACGAGATATGGAAACCCAGATCTATGGCTGCACGGGCCACATCGAGATCTTCCGTAAAGCAATGCATGATGCCGCCGACTTCGGAGGACCGTTCCTCAGTCATCAGACGCAAGGTGTCGGCTGCCGCAGCCCGGGTATGGATGATAAGTGGCTTGTGTACCGCCCGTGCTGCACGGATATGGGTGCGGAAGCGTTCGCGCTGCCATTCGAGATCGCCGGTCAACCGGAAGTAATCCAAACCGGTCTCGCCGATGGCGATGACCCTGGGATGTTGTGCCAAACGTTCCAGCTCATCCTGGGTTGGTTCGACTTCCAGTTCGTAGTCTGGATGCACGCCTACCGAGGCATACAGGTTGTCATGTTGCTCGGCCAAGGCCAGCACTTCCGGAAAGCTGACCAGATCGACAGACACGCACAAGGCATGTGTGACCTGGTTATGCGCCATATTGGCAAGCAAGCTTGGCAGCTCTTCTTTGAGTCCGGGGAAATTCAGGTGGCAATGCGAATCGATGAACATGGGTCAAACGGCAAAAAGCTGGCGATACGACATCAGCAGGGATTCAAGGAACAATCTGGGATTGAGCGGATGATAGGCGGCACGTCTGGCATCCTGCAATTCCTGCTGGAAACGGAACAAGGCCAATGCAGAAGTGGATTCAGCAAGTTTCTGCAAGTGACTGGTTTGTTCAGGGAAATAGCGCGCGCGGGCGGCCAGTTTGAGGGCGGTCAGATCGTGCGTCCACTGCTGTAGACAATGGATGATGTGTACCGGGATGCCGCGCTGCAACCTTTCCGCGAGCGCCAGCGCATCCAGCCGGGATGGCTGGCGGATCGCCTCCAGCAAGACCGCCCTTTCCTCCGCGCCCTCGCCCGATTCAGACCAGAGCATGGCTTGTAGCGGGGCGAATCCACTTTGGGACAACGCCTGTTCAGGTTGTTTGAGCCCCTGCTCCCGTAACCATGCCACGCCGACCGAGGGAGATGGTGTGGGGACAGAGAAAGCCAGACAACGGCTCAGGATGGTCGGCAGCAATTGCTGCGGCTTATGTGTGACCAGCAAGAAAAGTAGATTCTCGGTCGGCTCTTCCAGTGTCTTCAACAGAGAGTTCGCTGCATTGTTGTTCATCGACTCCGCCGGGTAGACCACTACGATGCGGTAACCACCGCAATGTGCAGAGAGACTGGCAAAGCCGGCCAGCTCGCGGATCTGGTCCACCGATATCTCGCGGGACGGCTTCTTGCTGCTGCTGGGCTGCTCCTCTTCATCGGCAGCTGCCAGCGCATCCGGCTGGATCAGGCGGAAATCCGGATGGCTGTCCTGCTCGAACCAACGGCAGGCATCGCAATGGCCACAGGCCATCCCGGACTCCAGCGGGCGTTGGCATAGCAGCGACTGGGAAAAATTCAGCGCCAGTTCGAGCTTGCCGATACCCTGCGCACCTTTTAGCAGTACAGCATGCGGCATACGACTGCGCAGCCCCTGCAAGGCCTGCCATGATTCTGATTGCCAAGGATAAAGATTATTCATTATCAAAGTGATGCGACGATCTCTGCCAGTTGCTGTTGAACCTCGTCCAGTGGTCGTTCTGCCCGAATCACGGCATAGCGCTGCGGATGCTTGGCCACGCGCGCCAGATATGCCTGCCGCACCTTCTCGAAGAAAGCGCCTTGTTCGCGCTCGAACTTATCCAGACTGAGGTTGGCTGCCAGCCGTTGACGTGCCACTTCGATGGGGATATCGAAAAGCAGCGTCAGGTCGGGTTGCAGGTCGCCATGCACCCATTGCTCCAGTTGCTCCAGCTTGGTCACGGCCACGCCCCGCCCGCCACCTTGGTAAGCAAAGCTGGCATCGCTGAAGCGATCGGAGATGACCCATGTTCCGCGTTGTAATGCTGGCTGTATGACCTGAGCTAAATGTTCGCGGCGCGAGGCGAACATCAGCAGGGCTTCGGTCTCGGCATGCATGGACTCGTGCAGTAACAGTTCGCGCAACTTTTCGCCCAGCGGGGTACCGCCGGGTTCGCGCGTGACCAGCAGGTCGATACCACGTTGGCGCAGAGCCGCCGAAAACCATTCCAGGCCGGTGCTCTTCCCTGCCCCGTCCACGCCTTCGAAGGTGATAAATTTTCCTCGCGTCATTTCTTCAACTGATATTGCGATACGGCTTTGTTGTGCTCTTTCAAACTGTTGGAGAATGCGGAGCTGCCATCTCCACGGGCTACGAAATACAAGACATTGCTCTTTGGCGGATGCAGCACCGCATGCAGAGCCGCTAGCCCGGGCATAGCAATCGGTGTCGGCGGCAAACCGCCGCGGGTGTAGGTGTTGTAGGGCGTATCCGCCTTCAGGTCGCGCTTGCGCAGGTTACCATCGAACGCTTCGCCCAGACCATAGATCACCGTGGGATCGGTCTGCAGACGCATGCCGCGACGCAAGCGATTGATGAACACGGCGGCAATCATCGGCCGGTCTTCCACCTTGCCGGTTTCTTTCTCCACCACCGAAGCCAGGGTCAGCGCCTCATAGGGGGTGGCGAACGGCAGGTCCAGGTCGCGCTGCGCCCACTCCATCTCCAGCTTCTTGTGCATGGTGGTATAGGCGCGCTGCAATACCGCCAGGTCGCTACTTCCGATGGCGAAGATATAGGTATCCGGAAAGAACAGCCCTTCCGCAGCACTTTCGCTGGCGCCCAAACGTTGCAGGATCTCCTGTTCAGTCAAGGCACTGCTGTCATGACGCAGCTTGGGATGTGCATCCAGCAGTTTGCGCAGTTCGCGGAACGAGATGCCTTCGACCAGCGTGACCTGACTCTGGGCGAAGCGTCCGGAAGTGATCAGTTCCAGCACCTCCACCATGGAAGCCGGTTTTTCCAGACGGTAGGTACCGAACTTGATCTTTTTGGTCTTGCCCATCAGGCGGGCCAGTTGCACGAACCCCCAGTCATCCTGCAATACGCCGGCCTGCTTCAAACCAGCAGCCGTCTGGCGCAAGCCATGACCGGGTTCCACTGTGAATTCCAGCGGCAGGCCGGTCTGTCCCAGCGGGGTATACACATGATAGAAAAGCGCGCCAGCGGCCAATACCAGCAA
This sequence comes from Pseudomonadota bacterium, assembly GCA_040754175.1. Lineage (GTDB taxonomy): Bacteria > Pseudomonadota > Gammaproteobacteria > Burkholderiales > Gallionellaceae > Sideroxyarcus. The sequence continues at coordinate 11,289 of JBFMFN010000024.1, forward strand.
AGCCAGCAACGCAGGCAGGGGATTGCGTTTCTTAGTTCTGAACATCATTCAACCAGGGACGTATGGCGTTGGAAAAGCGGTAGTCGTTGTATTCGCGGTCTGCGAAGGTCGCTACCGGCCAAATACCGAACACACTATTGACCAGGAAAATCTCTTCTGCCTCTCGCAGCGCCTGTAAAGACAAGCGACTGACGGTGCAGGGCACTGCCTGCGCCGCCGCCCATGCCATCACGCGCTCACGTTGTACACCGGCCACGCCGCATTGGCTCAGATCGGGCGTCAACAGACGCTGTTGCGTCACCATGAACAGATTGGAGCGCGTACCAGAAATGACGTTGTCAGCTTCATCCAGCAACACCCCTTCCGGCTTGCCGGCCTGCTGGCACTCTTGCGCCGCCAACACGTTCTCCAGCCGATTTAGATGCTTGATCCCCGCCAAACGCGGTTGACGGGCGAGCCGTATCTGGCACAGGTGCAGATCCACAGGCCGAGTCACCGGCGCCGGTGCCGGATAACAAGCGACGATGCGGGTCGGACAGGCTGAAACGATGGGGGCATAGCCGCGCTCCCCTGCCCCACGCGTCACGATGAGTTTGAGCACGGCATCGCCCTGCACGGACAGGCGTGCGATGTCATCCAGCCACACGCTTGCGTCCGGAAAAACCATGCCGAGCGCGGTGCAATCCTGCTGTAGTTTGCGGTAATGACGCGACCAGTTTGCGGGCTGCCCTGCGTGGGCACGGAGTGTGCGGAACACCCCGTCCCCATACAGGAGACCTCGATCTTCAACGGGAATGGAATCAGCCGGCTTGCCGTTGACCAGCATCACGGTCTGAAGCGGATCAGATCTTGCGGAAGACCAAGGTGCCGTTGGTGCCACCGAAGCCGAAGTTGTTGTTGATGGCAACGTCGATCTTCATGTCGCGCGCCGCATTGGCGCAGTAATCCAGATCGCATTCTGGATCCTGCTCGAAGATGTTGATGGTCGGCGGCGACACCTGGTTGTGCAGCGCCAGCACACAGAACAGCGACTCGATACCCCCCGCGCCACCCAGCAGGTGACCGGTCATGGATTTGGTCGAGTTCACCACCAGCTTCTTGGCATGGTCGCCGAAAGCCGCCTTGATGGCGTCGGATTCGTTCTTGTCGCCCAACGGCGTGGAAGTGCCATGCGCGTTGACGTACTGAACATCGCTGGCCACCATGCCGGCATCGCGTAGAGCGTTCTGCATGCTGCGCTTGGGGCCGTCCATGTTGGGGGCTGTGATGTGATAGGCATCGGCACTCATGCCATAGCCAGCCAGCTCGGCATAGATCTTGGCGCCACGCGCCTTGGCATGTTCGTACTCTTCCAGCACCAGCACGCCGGCGCCTTCACCCAGAACGAAACCGTCGCGATCCTTGTCCCACGGACGGCTGGCGGTGGCCGGATCGTCGTTACGGGTGGACAGGGCACGCGAAGCCGCGAAACCGCCGATCGCCAGCGGCGAAACGGTCGATTCTGCACCGCCAGCCACCATCACATCGGCATCGCCGTACTGGATCATGCGCATGGCTTCTCCGATGCTATGGGTACCCGTGGTACAGGCGGATACCACTGCAAAGTTGGGGCCGCGCAGGCCAAACATGATGGACAGGTTGCCGGAGATCATATTGATGATGGTCCCGGCAATGAAGAATGGGGAGATCTTGCGCGGACCGCTGGCCAGATAGTCGTTCTGCGTCTCTTCGATGGAGGGCAGACCGCCGATGCCAGAGCTGATGCAGACGCCGATACGATCGGCGTTGGCCTCAGTCACTTCTATCCCGCAGTCCTTGAACGCTTCGATCCCGGCCGCCATACCCAGATGGATGAATCGGTCCATCCTGCGGGCATCCTTGGCCGGAAGATATTGCGTCACATCGAAATCCTTGACTTCGCCGGCGATCTGGCTGGCGAACGCACTGGCATCGAAGCGGGTGATGCGTCCGATACCGGACTTGCCTGCCACGATGTTCTGCCAGGTTGCGGCCACACCGATACCTACGGGGGTGACCGCGCCCAGGCCGGTCACGACAACTCTACGCTTAGTCAAACTGGACTCCGATGTTATTGTTTTACAGGGATTACTTGGCGTGCGCGTTGACGTAGTCCAGCGCTTGTTGCACGGTGGTGATCTTCTCGGCGTCTTC
>JBFMFN010000025.1:0-2741 GCA_040754175.1 Pseudomonadota bacterium
CTGTGACGTTCACGCTGGACAATGAGCGCGGGCTTGTGAGCGCTTTACGCTTATCCAGCCGCGATGCGTTCGACCTGATCGTTGGCAAGAAGACGCCGACTCTTAAAGGCAAGATCAAGGAAGTCACATCCAGGGAAAAATCGCTTGGCACTGACTGGAGCACATTCTGATGTTGGCCGCACTCAATAAGCTGATCGACCCACTCCGCCGCCGCGTGCGCCTGATGATCGGCCGGGCTGTGCTGGCTGCAGCTGCAGACGATAGTAAGGGCATCCAGCTCGTGCAGGTGAAGCTGCTCGATGGCGAGGTGGGTGATGGTGTCGAGCGGATGCAGAACTATGGCTACACGTCGGTACCGAAGACCGGAGCGGAAGGTTTGATGGCATGCGTTTCGGGTGATCGTAACCACGGCATCGTGGTGGTGATGGATGACCGCCGCTTCCGGCTGAAGAATCTGCAACCAGGTGAGGTTGCCATGTACACCGACGAGGGCGACACCATCATCTTCAAGCGTGGTCGCAAGATCGAGGTCACTGCAGGTGCTGAGATCAAGGCGACGGCTCCGAACGTCAATGTCGTAGCGAGTGTAAAGGTGGCTTTAACGACACCGCTGGTCGAAGCATCGGGAAATCTGAATGTGGGCGGTGCGATCACAGCGCAAGGCGATGTGACTGGTGGCGGCATCAGCCTGATGCATCACAAGACGACTCTCGTAACGCCAGGTGGCGGCTTGTCCGGGGAGCCTCAGTAATGAGCGATATCCGCACAATCTTCGTCGATATGGAACATGGCATGGATTACGCCATCGAGTCCATGTTGCTTGCCAATGATGACGGCCTGACCACCGCACTGATGCTGAGCCTGTTCACTGACCGCCGTGCAGGTGATGACGACGTGCTTCCGCCTGGTGTGGATGACCTGCGCGGGGTATGGATGGACAGCTATGCCGAGGTGCCTGGCGATCTGATGGGCAGCCGTCTGTGGCTGCTGCAGCGCGCAAAACTGCTGCCCGAGACGGTGATGAAGGTTCGGGAGTACTGCGAGGAGGCGCTCGACTGGATGGTGGGTGATGGCATGGCCAAGTCGGTGCAGGTATCGACCTGGATAGAGCGCCGCACACCTGTCGGCGTGATCGGAGCGCAGATCGATATCACTAAGCCGGACGGCACCACCACCCGGTTCAAATTCGACAAACTCTGGAGTGCAATGTAATGCCTTTCAATCGACCCACATTGCAGCAATTGATAGACCGTTCGGTGACTGACATCGAGGCTGCGCTGCCCGGCACGGATGCGAAACTGCGCCGCACCAACTTGAATGTGCTGGCCAAGGCGATGGCGGGAACCTCTCATGGGATGCATGCATATATCGCATGGCTGGCCAAGCAGGTGTTGCCGGATACGGCGGATGAAGAATATCTGGAACGCCATGCCTCGCTTTGGCTAGACGAGCCTCGCAAGGCTGCTGCCCCTGCCACTGGTAACGTCACATTCACCGGCACGAACGGTGTTGTGATTCCGCTCGGAACATCCCTGGTGCGGGCAGATGTTGCGGAATTTGTGACAACGGCTGAGGGCACGATTGTGGGCGGTGTCGCGACCGTTGCCGTTGAGGCGGTTGATGCAGGTGCAGCGGGTAATTGTGCAGCCGGTACGGCTATGACTCTGACCACGCCGATTCCTGGTGTAACAAGCGCCGCTGCAGTAGATGCGGGCGGTCTGACCGGAGGTGCTGATATCGAATCTCTGGATGCGCTACGTGCCCGTGTTCTTGCTCGCATCAAGGAACCCCCGCACGGCGGCGCAGCTGCCGACTACGAGACATGGGCGCTAGAAGTAGCAGGCGTCACCCGTGCCTGGGTGTATCCGCAGGAACTCGGCCCCGGCACCGTCACCGTGCGCTTCGTGCGTGACAACGATGCCAGCCTCATTCCTGATGCGGCAGAGGTGGCAGCCGTGCAGGCCTACATCGATGCGCTGCGCCCGGTGACTGCGAAGGTCACCGTGGTCGCGCCGATCGCCGTTCCGCTGGATTTCACCATCGCACTCACGCCATCCACAGCGGCCGTCAAGGCTGCAGTGCAGGCCGAGCTGGAAGACCTGATCCTGCGCGAAGCAGTGCCGGGCGGAACCATCCTCATCAGTCACATCCGTGAAGCCATCAGCATCGCCACCGGCGAGACAGACCACGTGCTGACCGTTCCTGCTGCAGACGTGACGCACACCACCGGCCAGATGGCCACGATGGGGGCCATCACATGGGCATGACCGCTGATGACTACCTGAGCCAGCTGCAGGCTCTATTGCCACAGGGCCCCGCCTGGACGCGCGATGCAGATGCTGTGCTCACGCGCCTGCTGGATGCAATGGCGCAGGAATTCGCGCGCATCGATGCCCGTGCAGACCAGGTGATAGACGAGGCAGATCCGCGCACCACCGAAGAACTGCTGACGGGCTGGGAGCGCGTAGCGGGCCTGTCGGCCACATCGCCGCTGGACGGCAGCCAGATGTCCGTCGATCAGCGCCGATCCAACCTGCTGGCCAAGCTGGTCGAACGCGGTGGCCAGTCTCCTGCCTACTTCATCCAACTCGCCGCGCGCATGGGTTTCACCATCACCATCACCGAGTTCAAAGAATGGAGTGTCGACGACAGCGTCGATGAGCCGCTCTATGGCACAGATTGGAACTTCGCCTGGCAAGTGAACGCGCCGCTGGTCACTGCGCAGGAGTGGTCGGTCAACA
>JBFMFN010000026.1:0-172177 GCA_040754175.1 Pseudomonadota bacterium
GCTTGCGGATTACAACGAAGAGTTACCGCACGATGCACTCGGCGATCTGACGCCCGTCGAGTACAGAGTGCTTCACCATCCGGAAACCTCTAAGAATGGGTGGCACTGATTGCGGGAGGTTTACAGAGTTATGTAGGCCTCGCATTGATCCTGGGCCTGGTTTCCGGCAGCGCGTTCGCGACGACTCATGGTCATGAGCATGAGCATGAGGCACATGGCCAGGAAGTGGCCGGGCCGGCATGTACGGGCTATGGCCCGCAGACTCCGCGCGATATAGACAGCAAGTCCGGCGACAACAAGGTGACATTCAAGATGGCCCCGCCGGCATCCGAGATGCACCTGTGCAACATCCACTTCCATGAGAATGCCGAGCACAAGTCCAAAGACTTCTCCATCTATGCCGGCGATGGCCACGAAGGCTACGGCAGCGGCTATCAGTGCAACATGAGCAAGAAGCTGAGCAAGGCCGAGCTGGCCTGGACGGGCGACGGTGTGTGCAAGAGCGCACACGGCGACCTGAAGCCCGGCGACACCATCGAGGTGCACTATGTGCATACCACCTGCGACGTGCCTGGCGGCAAGGGCCTCGGTTCCTGCGTTTCGCCCAAGTGTTCGAACCCGGAGCTACGTGTAGAAGCCCAGGTGTACACACTGGTGGCAGAAGGCGGTCTGGATTTCAATGCGATCCAGTCCGCAGCCACATTGCCGACCGATACCGGCAAGCCGGTCGAGTTTCTGGGGTCCACCACCGGCCCCAAGTACAACGAGAGCGCTTGTTCCGAGTACCAGGTGACCTGGAGTGTGCGTCCTTCCTGCGCCAAGCTGAACATCAAGTCAGTCGGCGAATGGTGTAAGGGCAACAAGTATGAAGAAGACCACGCTCACGGCGTGCGCCAACTGGTGAAGACGCCCTCCCTGTTGTCCGAGATCAAGTAATCTACGGTACGTCGACGAACGCCCCTTCCGTGCGAACGGAAGGGGCGTTCGTTTTGGTGCTGTCGATTTACCGGGGGCGGGGGCTGACGTATGATGCAGTTCATCTTTTCCGGCCCACTCGATGCGAAGGAGCAGTCCCATGAGCAGACAGGTACAGGAAGCCTATATCGTCGCCGCCACGCGTACCCCGGTCGGCAAGGCGCCACGCGGCATGTTCCGCAACACCCGGCCGGATGATCTGCTCTCCCATGTGTTGACGCGCGTACTGGCGCAGGCGCCGTCGCTCGATCCCACGGCTATCGGCGATGTGATCGTCGGCTGTGCCATGCCGGAGGCGGAGCAGGGCATGAACGTGGCGCGCATCTCGCTGCTGCTGGCCGGCTTGCCCAAGGAAGTGCCCGGCATGACGGTCAACCGTTTCTGTTCTTCCGGCTTGCAGGCGGTGGCGATGGCGGCGGACCGCATCCGTCTCGGCGAGGCCGATGTGATGCTGGCGGCCGGTACCGAGAGCATGAGCATGGTGCCGATGATGGGCAACAAGGTGGCGTTCAATCCGGCCATCTTCGAACGCGACGAACGTTACGGCATCGCTTACGGCATGGGCCTCACGGCCGAGAAGGTGGCCGAGCGCTGGCAGGTGTCACGCGAGGCGCAGGATGCCTTCGCCTTGCAGAGCCATCAGCGCGCCATCGCGGCCATCGACAACGGCGAGTTCGCCGACGAGATCTCGCCTTATCCGCTCATCGAACATGTGCCGGACCTGGGCAGCCGCGCAGTGCGGGTGCAGGCGCGCGAGGTGGCGCAGGACGAAGGTCCGCGCGCCGATACCAATCTGGAAGCGCTGGCGAAGTTGCGCACGGTGTTCGCCAAGGATGGCTCGGTGACAGCGGGCAACAGTTCGCAGATGTCGGATGGCGCGGCCGCGGTGTTGCTGTGCAGCGAAGCGGCGCTGAAGCGTTACAACCTGACGCCGATCGGCAAGTTCCTGGGGTTCAGCGTGGCCGGCGTGCCGCCGGAGATCATGGGCATCGGGCCCAAGGAGGCCATCCCGCGCGCGTTGAAGCAAGTTGGTCTGCAATTGCATGATATGAGCTGGATCGAACTCAACGAAGCGTTCGCCGCGCAATCGCTGGCGGTGATCAACGATGTCGGCCTCGATCCCGAGCTCGTCAATCCGCTGGGCGGCGCCATCGCGCTCGGCCATCCGCTGGGCGCGACCGGGGCGATCCGCACCGCCACGCTGTTGCATGGGCTGCGTCGCCGCAAGCAGAAGTACGGCATGGTGACCATGTGCATCGGCACCGGCATGGGCGCGGCCGGTATCTTCGAAGCGCTGTAAGCCGCTTTCCCCATGACTACGCCATCTTCTACGCAGCGCATCCCGCGCGGTGTCTGGGTGCTCGGCGTGGTCAGTCTGTTGATGGATGTCTCGTCCGAGATGATCCATAGCCTGTTGCCGATGTTCATGGTGTCGGTGCTCGGTATCAGCGTGTTGTCGGTGGGCATCATCGAAGGCCTGGCCGAAGCGACCGCGCTGATGGTCAAGGTGTTCTCCGGTGTGCTCAGTGACCGCTTGGGCAAGCGCAAGATGCTGGCGGTGCTGGGCTATGGCCTGGGCGCGCTGACCAAACCGATGTTCGCGCTGGCGCAGGGCACTGGCCTGGTGCTCACTGCGCGCCTCACCGATCGTCTCGGCAAGGGCATACGCGGTGCGCCGCGCGATGCGCTGATCGCCGATATCACGCCGCCGGCAGTGCGCGGCGCGGCATTCGGTCTGCGCCAGTCGCTGGATACCGTGGGGGCTTTCCTCGGCCCCTTGCTGGCGGTGGGCTTGATGCTGCTGTGGGCGGACGATTTCCGCGCGGTGTTCTGGGTGGCGGTGATCCCTGGCATGCTGGCAGTGGCCTTGTTGTACTTGGGCGTGCGTGAACCGCCACGCACATCGACGAGCCCGCCGGCGATGCCGCTCCGCCGCGAAAACCTGCGCCGCCTCTCCCGGAGCTATTGGTCGGTGGTCGGATTCGGCGCCCTGTTCACGCTGGCACGTTTCAGCGAGGCTTTCCTGGTGTTGCGCGCCGAGCAGAGCGGCGTGGCGATGGCATTCGTACCGCTGGTGATGGTGGCGATGAACCTGGTCTATGCGGCTACCGCCTATCCTTTCGGCAAACTGTCCGACAGCGTCGACCATCGTCGTCTGCTGGTATGGGGATTGTTGCTGCTGATCGCCGCCGATCTGGTGCTGGCGTGGGATGGCCACTGGTGGTTCGTGCTGCTCGGGGTGGCCTTGTGGGGTGTGCATCTGGGCATCACGCAGGGCTTGCTGGCGCGCATGGTGGCGGATAGCGCACCGCCCGAATTGCGCGGCACGGCGTTCGGATTGTTCAACCTGGTGAGCGGTTTGGCCATGTTGCTGGCGAGCGTGTTGGCGGGGGCGTTGTGGCAATTCCTGGGGGCGGCGAGCACCTTTTATTGCGGTGCCGCGATCAGTGTGGGGGCGCTGCTCTGGCTGCTGGGGCGGGATGCTAAACTGCGCGCCGATTTCGATTGAACGGGAGTAGGCATGAAGCGTATCGCGCTGTTGGGGTGTTTGTTGTGTCTGGGGTTGCCGGCGGCGGCGCTGGAAGTGGATGGGGTGAAGCTGGACGATATCCAGCAGGTGGCCGGGCAGTCGCTGGTGTTGAACGGCGCCGGCGTGCGTACCAAATGGTTGTTCAAGGTCTATGTCGGCGCGCTCTATCTGACCGCGCGCCAATCCTCGGCGGACATGGTGATCGCCGACGAGCATCCGCTGCGCATTGAGCTGCACCTGTTGCGCGAGCTGTCGGGCAAGAAGCTGTACGGTGCTTTCAACGAGGCGATCCAGGCCAATCACGATGGACGCGAGCTTTCCGCCATGCATGATGCCTTGCGTCAGATGGCCGCTATTTTCGATGCCGTGGGCAAGACGCAGAAGGGCGACGTGGTGACGCTGGATTACCTGCCCGCCACGGGTACCCAGGTGGCGGTGAACGGCAAGGTCTATGGGGTCATTGCGGGCGCGCAGTTCAAGCGTGCCTTGCTCAAGATATGGCTGGGTGGCAAACCGGCGCAGGAAGATCTGAAAAAGGCGATGCTCGGTGGTTGATGCAATACATCCCGCTGCGGCGCGGGAGCACTTCGACGTGGATCAGGATTTCATCGCGCACCTGAATGGCGAATGCCTGCCGTGGGCGGGCATGGACAGTGCCGCCTTGCAGCAGGCGTTGCGTGCGCAGGGCGAGGCTTGGTATGCGCTGGTGCAGGAACGCTGTCCGCACTTGTTCGCCAACGTGCCGGTATTCGTCAGCGACTTGCAGTGGCAGCAGATGCAGACAGTGATAGGCGCGGCGGAGCTGGCGTTCGGGGCCGCCGCGCCGGATGCGCCGCGCGGTGTGTTCTACGGCTACGACTTCCATCTCAATGCCGAAGGCGCGCACCTGATCGAGATCAACACCAATGCCGGCGGGGCGTTCCTCAATGCACTGCTGATAGATAGCCAGCGCGAGGTGCAGCTCTACGGTGAGGCGGCGAGCGTCCCCGATCTGGAGAGCGTGTTCATCGCCATGTTCCGCGAAGAATGGCGACGTGCACGCGGCGATGCGCCATTGCGCACGGTCGCCATCGTGGATGAACAGCCGCAGGAGCAATACCTGTATCCCGAATTCCTGCTGGCGCAAGCGCTGTTCGAACGGCACGGCATCACTGCCGTGGTGGCCGATCCCGGTCAATTGCTGGCACTGGAAGACGGCCTCTATCTGGACGGTCAGCGTATCGACATGGTCTACAACCGTCTCACCGATTTCGAGCTGGGCGAGGTGCCGTCGTTGCGGCAGGCATGGCAGCGCGGGCAGGTGGTGGTGACGCCGGGGCCGCAGCACCATGCCCGCTATGCGGACAAGCGCAAGCTGGCCTGGTTGAGCGACGGTGAGGCGCTGCGCGCCGCGGGCGTCGCCGATGAGGCGATCGCCGCTTTGCAGCGCGGTTTGCCGCGTACCGAGATCGTGCATGCGCAGGATGCCGTGCGCTGGTGGGGCGAGCGCAAGCAATGGTTCTTCAAGCCAATGAGCGGTTACGGCAGCAAGGGCGCCTATCGCGGCGACAAGATGACCAAGCGCGTGTTCGATGAGGTGATGCAGGCGGATTACGTGGCGCAGCGACTGGCAGCACCCGGCGAACGCAAGGTGTGCCTGGCGGACGGTTCATCACAGATGCTCAAGTTCGATGTGCGTTGCTATGTCTATGCCGGGCAGGTGCAGCTGGTGGCCGCCCGCCTCTATCAAGGCCAGACCACCAATTTCCGTACGCCGGGCGGCGGTTTCGCCCTGGTGCGACGGGTTCCCTGAAGTCCGGTGTATGGCCGGATATATATGCAGGCATAGGCCTTGATATAGGCCTTTCGGCATATTGTGCCGGCGCTTGCCGCACGCGCAGAATCACTCCCCCGTTCTCGAAGCGATGGAGGTTGATCATGTGGGCACTGACCGGTGTGAAGACCCAACCCAACGTGGTGCGCATGGAGCGATTCGATGGCATCCGCGCCATCCAGGCGCACATCGAACAACGCGAGCATGTCGAGGCCTATGTGCATGGCGCCACGACGAGCCGCCCCTGTTTCCACGACGACCATTGTGCGCATTGCCAGTTGCGCAAGTGGCTGCATGGCCCGAGCGGCGGACAGATCAGCGACATGGGGCTGCTGGATGAGTTGCATAGCAGTTGTCATGATTTCCTCGAGGCGGCACAGCATGCCCTGCATCTGGTGGAGAGCGGGCAGCGTCACATCGCACGCACCCTGGTACGCAAGGAAGCCCAATTCAGCCAGGCGTCCGATCGCTATCAATCCAGCCTGGCGCGATTGCATCTCTCTTGCGAGATGGTGTGAGAGCGAGGTGATGCGGTAGCCGGGATGAGCGGCTACCGGAAAGGGATGCCATGGGCTCCGTATCCAGGTCTGGTCGGCACTGGGAGGCAGTCTCTCCCGCGCTCGGTTTCGCCTTGGACAACGATAGTCTGCCGGTGCGCCGCGAACAGTTGCGCATGCGCATGGAGACGTATCCGGTACTGGTGTTAAGCCAGTTGCTGGTGCAGCCCCTGTTCGTATGGTTGTTGTGGCGCGAGACACTGGCCACCGGCCTGCTGCTCTGGCTGGCATCTTCCTTCGCGCTGCATGCGGTAGAGCTAGCTAAATGGGCGCGTCATCGCCATCGCTTGCACAGTCTGGCGGACTGTCGCGACTGGCATCTGCATTTCACGTTCTTCGCACTCGCTTCCGGACTGTTGTGGGGTATGGCGGCGGTCTGGTTCTTTCCGCCCGATCTGATCACCGAAGGTCTGATGATCTGCGTGCTGCTCGGTTTGCTGGCCGGCAGCATCTCGATGAATCCGGTGCATCCGCCTTCTGCTGTCGCTTATGCGCTGGGTATCCTGGTGCCGCTGGTGCTGCGCGTGTGGAGCGCACACGGCGCTTCGCAACAGGTGCTGGCGGGCCTGCTACTGGTTTTCGGTCTGGTCATCCTTTTGGCGGAGCGCATCCTCAGCCGCAATTTCCTGCATTCCATCCTGCAACAGTTCGAGATACGCGAATTGTTGCAACAAGTGGAAGTACAGAAACTGGTGTCGGATGCGGCCAAGGCCAGACTGGAACGCATCAATGCCGAGATGCGCGTGCACGAGGGCAAGCTGGAACGCATGGTGCGCGAGCGCACCGCCCTGCTGAGCCAGCGCTCGCGCGAAGTCGAGCTGACACGCGATGCGGCGATACTGGCACTGACTACGCTAGCGAAGACGCGCGACAACGAGACCGGTAGTCACATCCTGCGCACGCAAAACTTCATGCGCCTGCTGGCGCAGGTGTTGCAGAAGCATCCTCGCTTCCGCGATTTCCTGTCGAACGACAACGTCGAGTTGTTATACAAACTGGCGCCTTTGCACGATGTGGGCAAAGTCGGCATCCCGGACCATATCCTGCACAAGCCGGGCAAGTTGAACAGCGAGGAATTCGAGGTGATGAAGTCGCATGCCATCCTTGGCGGCAACGCCATCTCGGCGGCCGAGCGTGAGTTGTCGCTGAACAACCATTTTTTGCGCGTGGCGCGCCAGATCGCGGTCGGCCACCACGAGAAGTGGGACGGCAGTGGCTATCCCTACGGCCTGCGCGGCGAGGATATCCCCATTCCGGCGCGCCTGATGGCGTTGGCCGATGTCTATGATGCCCTGACCTCGGCGCGCGTCTACAAACCGGCGTTGCCGCATCCGCAGGTGGTGGACATCATCGCGCGCGAGCGCGGGGCGCATTTCGATCCCGATGTGGTGGAAGCGTTCCTGCAGGTGAAGGACCAGTTCGCTGCCATCGCCGAACGTTTCCGCGACCCGCTACAGGCGGCGGCCATATAGCGCACCGATCAGCGCGGACTGATGCGCACCGGGACCTGGCCGAAGGTGGTCTGCGGGGCGAATTTTCCGAAACGGCCGGCCAGGGTTGTGCCGCAATGCCGGCAATGGCCGTGTTCATCCAGCCGATAGTCGCGGATGCGATAGCCGTCGCGCACGATCAGTTTCTCACCGCAGGTCTTGCAGAAGGTGGTCCCGCCTTCGAGGTCGCGCACATTGCCGGTATAGACATGGTGCAGACCATGTTCCTGCGCGATGCGGCGTGCGCTGCTCAGGGTGGAAGGTGGCGTGGGCGGGATGTCGGTCAGCTTGTAATCAGGATGGAACGCGGTGAAATGCACGGGCACTTCGGTGCCCAGATGGTCGGCGATCCAGGCGCACATGTCGGCAATCTCCTGCGGACTGTCGTTCAGGCCGGGGATCAGCAGCGTGGTCAGCTCCACCCAGACATCGGTTTCGCGGCACAGGTATTCCAGGGTTTCCAGCACCGGTTGCAGGTGCGCGCCGGTCTGCTTGAAATAGAACTCCTCGCTGAAGGATTTCAGATCCACGTTGGCGGCATCCATTTTGGCGAAGAATTCCTGGCGCGGTTGCGCATGGATGTAGCCTGCCGTCACCGCCACCGTGCTGATGCCGGCCTCATGGCAAGCGTCGGCCACATCCATGGCATATTCCGCGAAGATCACCGGGTCGTTGTAGGTGAAGGCTACGCTGTGGCAGGACAGGTCGAGCGCGCTGGCGGCGATGGCCTGCGGTGAGGCCTGGTCGGCCAGCTTGTCGAAGCTGCGTGCCTTGGAGATGTCCCAGTTCTGGCAGAACTTGCACGCCAGATTGCAACCGGCGGTGCCGAACGACAGGATGCTGCTGCCTGGAAAGAAGTGATTGAGCGGTTTCTTCTCGATGGGGTCGACGCAGAAACCGGAACTGCGGCCATAGGTGGTGAGCACCATCTGGTCGTTGATGCGGCCGCGCACGAAGCAGGCGCCGCGCTGGCCTTCCTTGAGTTTGCAGTCGCGCGGGCACAGGTCGCATTGCAGGCGACCGTCTTCCAGCTTGTGCCAGTAACGCGCCGGATAACGCTCTTCGAGAGAGATCGGTTCGTCCATGTCATTCCCCTTCGCTGAACTGTTGCACCGTGTAGCGGGCGAGGCGGACATCGTCCGACCAGAAATCGCTGGCCAGGCCGGCCTTGCGTTTGAGTTGCCGCAGGAAGACTGCAGGTTGCGGCAGCTCATCCCACACCTGCGGCAGGAAGGTGGCGCGGTGCAGGCCATATTCCAGGATCAGGCCATCGGTGCCCGGGCGCAATTGCGCCAGGGCATCGCGTTCGTCGTAGCAATCCATGGGAGTCGCCTCGGACAGGATGGAGACTTCGATCCGCAGCTCCTCCAGTTCGGCGGGCGTCAACGGCTCGAAGCGCGGATCGCGGAATGCGGCCGCGACTGCGTTGTGACAGACATCCTCGAACAAGGGGCGACGCGCTTCCAGCGAACCGATGCAGCCGCGCAGGTGGCCGTGCATCTTGAGCGTGACGAAGCTGGCACGTGGCCGTTGCAGCCAGTGGACGGGCAGCGCAGCCGGGGGCGGACCGCCGAACTCGGCAGCGATGGCGCTGCGCGCCGCTTGCAGCAGGATACGTCCCTGGTCAGCGTCCAGCATGGTCGTCCTCCCGGGTGAAGGCAAAAGCCGCGTAGCCCACCACGCCATCGCGCGGGCCGGCAGTGTCGCCCGAATTGCGCAGGTCGAGCAGGTGCGCGAGCAGGCCGTGTCTGCGCGCAGATAGCAGCAGGCCGTTGATGGGGGTGGCACCGCAAGCCAGCTCATGGCTCAACGCGGGGCGCAACGCCAGGATGTCCTGCGCGGTGTGCCGGTCCATGGCCTGCGCCACCTCGTAGGGCAGGTAATGGGTCAGGTCGGAGCTGATCACGATCAGCGTTTCGTCGCCGCCCCATACCCGTTCCAGCACCTCAGCGACCTCTTCCTTGCGCGCTTCCCCCACCGCCAGCGGCAACAGGGTGAAATGCTGCAGTGTCATCTGCAGGAAGGGCAGCTGCACTTCCAGCGAATGTTCCTGGGCGTGCACTTTGTCGCTGACCACGATTTGCGGCAGGCTGGTCAGTTCGCGCATGGACGTGGTGTCCAGCGCGATGCTGCCGAGCGGAGTGGTGAAGCTGTCGCAGGCGGGCAGGGCGAGGCCGCGCACGGCGACGCGATGCGTAGGGCCGAGCAGCACTACGCGCGTGATGCGGGCAGCCATGCTGCGCAAGGTGGCATAGGCGGAGGCGGCGATGGCGCCGGAATACATGTAGCCGGCATGCGGCACGATGAGGGCTTTGGGGTGGTGCGGGGAGGCGGGAGCGGCATCCAGCAGGGCCCGCACATCATGGCTCAGGATGCGGGCATCTGCCGGGTAGAAGGTCCCGGCGACAGCTGGTGGACGCGAGCTCGACATGCTTTCCCCCCGGAATGCGAGTCAGGGCGCCAGCATAGGCCGCTGCGGCGTATCCGGCAAGTGGCGCCGGCCGTGCCGGCGCGCGGCATGGCTCAGCCCAGCAGATGCTTCACGTGCTCGCGTTCTTCCAGCAGCTCGCGGTGGCTGTCCATCATGTGCTTGCGTCCCAGTTCGCTGATAGGCAGCCCCTGCACGATCTCGTAATGCCCATTGCGGCAGGTGACGGGGAAGCCGTACATCACGCCTTCCGGGATGCCGTAGCTGCCGTCGGACGGCACGCTCATGGTGACCCAGTCGTTATGGTGCGAACGCAGCAGCCAGTCGTGCATGTGGCTGATGGCGGCATTGGCGGCGCTGGCGGCACTGGACAGGCCGCGCGCTTCGATCACTGCTGCGCCGCGTTTCTGCACGGTGGGGATGAATTCGCTCTCCACCCAGGATTCCCAGCCGTTCTGGCGCAGCACGTCGAGTACCTTGCGGCCACGGATCTCGGCATGCGACAGGTCGGGATACTGGGTGCCGGAGTGGTTGCCCCACACCACCATCTTTTTGATGTCCTGGATGGGCTGGAACAGCTTGAGTGCGACCTGGGTGATGGCGCGGTTGTGGTCCAGGCGCATCATGGCGCTGAAATTGTGCGGATCGAGGTCGGGCGCGTTCTTCATGGCGATCAGCGCATTGGTGTTGGCCGGGTTGCCGACCACCAGTACCTTCACGTGACGCGCAGCGACTTCATTCAGGATGCGCCCCTGCTCGGAGAAGATGGCGCCGTTGGCTTGCAGCAGGTCGCTGCGCTCCATGCCTTTGGCGCGCGGGCGCGCGCCGACCATCAGCACCACTTCGGTATCGCGGAAGGCGACGCGCGGATCGTCGGTGCAGATGATCTGTTGCAGCATGGGGAAGGCGCAGTCCTCCAGTTCCATCGCCACCCCGCGCAGGGCTTGCTGGGCGGGGGTGATGTCGAGCAATTGCAGGATGATCGGCTGTTCGCGACCCAGCATGTCGCCGTTGGCGATGCGGAACAGCATGTTATAGCCGATCTGGCCGGCGGCGCCGGTGACGGTGACGCGGATGGGTGCTTTCATGTTCTCCTCCTGCGTGATGGTGTGCTGACATTCTGCCAGCGATCACCACTCAGCGGAAGGACGGGGTGCTGCGTTCAGTCGCTATCGCGGGCGAGGCGGATGATGAGCGATTTCTGCCCGAATATGGGCACGCCCAGCGTGTTGGCTGCTTCGACGGCTTGTTCGATGGTGAGCATGGTCGCCAGCACGATGGGACTGTCCTTGCCGGGACGGGCGTTGACGAAGTGCACGCTTTCCACCGCGCCGAACCCGGTCAGGGTCTGCCTGACGATCTCGATGATGTGGTCTTCCCCTTGGCCGATATGGAGTTGTTTCAGCATCGCGGTCACATGCCGGGATGGCTCTGTGCGTGCAGCAACTGCACATAGCGCTCGATCAGTTTGCGTGTCTGTTTGGAGACACCCAGCTTGAGGCTGCGCCGGTCGGTTTCGCTGCGGGTACGCGTGAGCGTCCCGGCTTCTACCAGGGCATGTACCCGGCGCTGTATGGTGGCGGCGGAGCTGATACCGAGCAGGATGAGGCATTTCAAGGTGAGCGGTTCGCCGATCTCTTCGTGATAGCCGATCTCGATCACGATATCGAAATCCTCATGGGAGCGTAGATGCGGCATGCGATTACGCTCGAATTCCCTGATTAATTTTAGTTTTCTGAAAGAGGTCATGGTTCGGCATTTTCATGCAAATGGGCGGCATGGCAAGGGGGATTGCATATCATTTTGCGAACTATCTGCGTGATGAGTGGCGGGGCGGAGTGGTGATGTGGAAAGGTGTGGGTATTGCATCGCTGGTGCCGAAACGCCGGCCAATATTGATTATTAAATATGGCGACGGGACATCGCTGCATGCGGGACGGCGCGACACAAACGTCGGGCAACCGGTGTAAGATTGCGACACTCGATTTCGGTGACGGGATAACGAATGAACAAGATACGTCCGAAGCATCTTGCGCTGCACAAGATCAAACTGCCGCTCCCCGGATTCGTCTCCATCCTGCACCGTGTCTCCGGTGCCCTGTTGTTCCTCGCCTTGCCCCTGTTGCTCGCCCTGTTCGATCAGAGCCTGCGTTCCATCGAAACCTATACCAATCTGCTGGAGGTGCTGGATGGCGCGCTGGTCAAGCTGCTGCTGCTCGGTGTGCTGTGGGCCTTCCTGCACCATTTCTGCGCCGGCCTGCGTTATCTCGCCATCGACCTGCATCTGCTGCATGGCCTGTCGGCGGCACGCGCCAGCAGCCGCTGGGTGATGATGCTCAGCCTGACCTTGACCATCGTGCTGGGAGTGAAGCTATGGTGAACCGTATCGTGACCGGCGCGCATTACGGCCTGCGCGACTGGCTGGTACAGCGCGTTACGGCTGCCGTGATGGCGCTCTATGTGCTTGGACTGGTCGGCTGGCTGCTGTGGCAGCCGGCGTTCGGCTATGACATCTGGACCGAACTGTTCTCCGGCAGCGTGATGCGCAGCTTCACCCTGCTGTTCCTGCTCAGCCTCTACTACCACGCCTGGATCGGCGTGCGCGACATCGTGATGGACTACGTCAAGCCGGCGAGCATCCGCCTGCTGATCCATGTGCTGGTGATCCTGGCGCTGGTGCTCTACACCATCTGGGCAGTACAGATACTCTGGGGAATGTGATGGCGATCAATAAAAGGACTTTCGATGTCGTAGTGGTGGGCGCCGGTGGCGCGGGCATGCGCGCGGCGCTGACGCTGTCGCAGGCCGGGCTCAAGGTCGCCGTGCTGTCCAAGGTGTTCCCCACGCGTTCGCATACCGTGGCGGCGCAGGGCGGCATCGCCGCCTCGCTGGGCAACGTCAACGAGGATAACTGGCACTGGCACATGTACGACACCGTGAAGGGATCGGACTATCTGGGCGACCAGGATGCCATCGAATACATGTGCCGTGCCGCGCCGGAAGTCGTGTACGAGCTGGAGCATTTCGGCATGCCGTTCGACCGCCTCGATTCCGGCAAGATCTACCAGCGTCCCTTCGGCGGCCACATGCAGGACTACGGCAAGAACCCGGTGCCGCGCGCCTGCGCCGCCGCCGACCGTACCGGCCACGCCTTGCTGCATACGCTGTACCAGCAGAACGTCAAGGCTAACACCAATTTCTTCGTCGAGTGGATGGCGCTGGATCTGCTCCGCGACCAGGACGGCGACGTGCTGGGCGTGGTGGCGATGGAGATCGAAACCTCCGAAGTGATGATCCTGCAGGCGCGCGCCACCCTGTTCGCCACTGGCGGCGCGGGGCGCATCTTCTCGGCCAGCACCAATGCCTATATCAACACCGGCGACGGTTTAGGCATGGCGGCGCGTGCCGGCATCCCGCTGGAAGACATGGAGTTCTACCAGTTCCACCCAACCGGTGTGCACGGCGCGGGCGTGCTGATCACCGAGGGCGTGCGCGGCGAGGGCGGTTATCTGGTGAACAAGGACGGCGAGCGTTTCATGCCGCGCTATGCACCGACCGCCAAGGACCTGGCCAGTCGCGACGTGGTGTCGCGCGCGATGGCGACCGAGATCAAGGAAGGGCGCGGCTGCGGCCCGCACGGCGACCATGTGCTGCTCAAGCTGGACCATCTCGGTGACGAAGTCATCCGCCACCGCCTGCCCGGCATCCGCGACATCGCACTCAAGTTCGCGCATGTCGATCCGTCCAAGGCGCCCATCCCGGTGGTGCCCACCGCGCACTACATGATGGGCGGCATCCCGACGAATTATCACGGCCAAGTGGTGGCGCCGCACGGCACTGCGCCGGATGTGGTGGTGCAGGGTTTCTATGCGGTGGGCGAATGCGCTTGCGTGTCGGTACATGGCGCCAACCGCCTGGGCTGCAATTCCTTGCTCGATCTCATCGTGTTCGGCCGTGCTGCGGCACGCCAGATCATCGAAGACCTCAAGGCCAACCCGAACCACAAGCCCTTGCCGGAGGATGCGGCGGAGCGCCCGCTGGCACGCCTGGCGCGTCTGGATAACCAAAAGCATGGCGAGAGCGTGGCCGAGGTGGGTGATGCGATGCGTCGCGTGATGCAGACGCATTGCGGCGTGTTCCGTTTCCCCGACCTGTTGCAGGAAGGCGTGGAGAGGATCAAGGAAGTGGCCGAACGCGTGAAGCACACCGAAATCAAGGACAAGAGTCGAGTGTTCAACACCGCGCGTGTGGAAGCGCTGGAGCTGGACAACCTGATCGAGGTGGCGCAGGCCACCATGATCGCCGCCGAGGCGCGCAAGGAGAGTCGTGGCGCCCATGCGCGCGAGGATTTTCCCGAGCGTGACGACAAGAACTGGCTCAAGCACTCGCTGTATTTCAGCGCAGGGCAGCGCCTCGATTACAAGCCGGTGCGCCTGAAGCCGCTCACCGTGGAATCCTTCCCGCTCAAGGCGCGGGTGTATTGAGGAGGCGATGATGAGATTTAGTTACGGCCGCTACGCTTCACATCGGTTTTGCCGATATGAGCCTGCACTGAAACTTCGTGCAGCCATGCCCTTCCTTCAAGGAATATAGTCATGTCTGCATTTCGTTTTCGAATCTATCGCTACAACCCCGAGACCGACCGCCAGCCCTATATGCAGGACTACGAGCTGGAGATGCCGAACCACGATGCCATGCTGCTGGATGCGCTGATGAAGTTGCGCCAGCTGGACGACAGCCTGGGCTTCCGCAAGTCCTGCCGCGAAGGTGTGTGCGGTTCGGATGCCATGAACATCAACGGGCGCAACGGGCTGGCCTGCATCACGCCGCTGTCCTCACTCAAGCAGCCGATCGAGATCCGCCCGCTGCCCGGTCTGCCGGTGATCCGCGACCTGATCGTGGACATGACGCAGTTCTTCAAGCAGTACCACTCGATCAAGCCCTACCTGGTCAACAACGATCCGCCGCCGGAGACCGAGCGCCTGCAATCGCCGCAGGACCGAGCCGAGCTGGACGGTTTGTACGAATGCATCCTGTGCGCCTGCTGCACCACGGCCTGTCCCTCGTTCTGGTGGAACCCGGACAAGTTCGTCGGTCCGTCGGGACTGTTGCAGGCCTATCGTTTCATCGCCGATACGCGCGACAAGGCCACGGCCGAACGGCTGGACAACCTGGAAGACCCCTATCGCCTGTTCCGCTGCCACACCATCATGAATTGCGTGGATGTCTGTCCCAAGGAGCTGAACCCGACGGAAGCCATCGGCAAGATCAAAGACATGATGGTGAAGAGGATGGTATAAGCCATGCCCGGCGTCGACCCGGTCTATCTTGAGCGTGTGCGCTGGCGTTGCCGGCGCGGCATGCTGGAGCTGGACATCGTGCTGGGGCGCTTCGTGGCGCAACGGTATGCGCAATTGGATGAGGCGCAGCGCCGTGCCTTCGATGAATTGCTGGATCTGCCGGACACCGAACTGTGGGACACGGTACGCGGAGACGTACCGGTACCCGCGCATCAACAGGATGTGCTGGCGTGGTTGAAACGAGTTTGAGAGAGAGAAGAGGGGAAAAATGGAGAACAACCGTACTGCAACGTTGACGATGGACGATGGGCGCACGATAGAGCTGCCCATCCTGTCCGGCACGCTGGGGCCGGACGTGGTCGACATGCGCAACCTGAACAAGCTGGGCGTGTTCACCTATGACCCGGCGTTCTTCGCCACCGCCAGTTGCACGTCCGAGATCACCTTCATCGACGGCGATGCCGGCCTGCTGTACTACCGCGGCTATCCCATCGAGCAACTGGCCGAAAAATCGGATTTTCTGGAGGTCTGCTACCTGTTGCTGAACGGCGAACTGCCGACGCCGATGGAGAAGGCGGAATTCAGCCGCAGCATCACGCGCCACACCATGGTGCACGACCAACTGGCACGCTTCTTCAACGGCTTCCGTCGCGATGCGCATCCGATGGCGGTGATGGTCGGCGTGGTCGGCGCGCTGTCGGCGTTCTATCACGACTCGCTGGACATCCATAACCCGCAGCACCGTGTGATCTCGGCGCACCGCCTGCTGGCCAAGGTACCCACCATCGCGGCCATGGCCTACAAGTACAACGTGGGCGAACCGTTCATGTATCCGCAGAACCGCCTGAGCTATGTGGAGAACTTCATGTACATGATGTTCGCCACTCCGGCCGAGGAATATGTGCCCAATCCGGTGCTGGTGCGCGCGCTGGAGCGCATCTTCATCCTGCACGCCGACCACGAGCAGAACGCCTCGACCTCGACCGTGCGTCTGGCCGGCTCTTCCGGCGCCAACCCGTTCGCCTGCATCGCCTCCGGCATCGCGGCATTGTGGGGCCCGGCACACGGCGGCGCCAACGAGGCCGCACTGAAGATGCTGGAAGAGATCGGCGACGTGTCGCGCGTGGCGGAATACGTGCAGGGCGTGAAGGACAAGAAATACCGCCTGATGGGCTTCGGCCATCGCGTGTACAAGAACATGGACCCGCGCGCGGCCGTGATGCGCCAGACCTGTTACGAGGTGCTGAAGGAGCTCAAGCTGGAGAACAACAAGCTGTTCGAGCTGGCCATGGAGCTGGAGAAGACCGCGTTGTCCGACCCGTACTTCATCGAGCGCAAGCTGTACCCGAACGTGGACTTCTATTCCGGCATCGTGCTGCGTGCGATCGGCATCCCGACCAATATGTTCACCGTGATCTTCGCGTTGGCGCGCACCATCGGCTGGGTGTCGCAATGGAACGAGATGGTGGCCGACGTCGAACAGAAGATCGGCCGTCCGCGCCAGCTCTATCGTGGTGCGCCGCGCCGCGATTATCTGCCCTTGGACCAACGCTGAAGAGGAACGCCTATGACCGCCCCGGAACACAGTTATCTGCACGCGATGCAGGAAAGTTCGCCGCTGTTCGGCGGCAACAACGTGTTCATCGAGGGGCTGTACGAGGATTACCTGCGTAACCCGGCCAGCGTGCCGGCGGAATGGCGTGCCTATTTTGACCAGCAGCAATCCGCTGGCGCGCAGCCGGACATCGCGCACGGTCCCATCCGCCAGCAGCTCGCCATCGAGCGCACCCCGCAGCCGCAGCTCTCAGCACAGCAGTCGGAAGAGATGCGCAAGCAGGCCTCCGTGTTGCAGCTCATCAATGCCCACCGCTTCCTCGGCGTGCGCGTGGCCGATCTGGACCCGCTGGCGCGGCATGCGAAACCCGAGGTCGCCGAGCTGAACCCGAGCTATTACAGCCTGGGCGAGGCGGACATGAACACCCTGTTCAATACCGGTTCGCTGGTGGGCGGTGCGCGCATGACCTTGCGCGACATCCTGCAGCGCCTGCGCCGCATCTATTGCGGCAGCGTCGGCGCCGAGTACATGTATATCAACAACGTGGCGCAGAAACGCTGGATCCAGGCGCGCTTGGAAGGGGCGCAGCCCGCATATTCCGCCGAACAGCGCCGTGCCGTGTTGATGCAGCTCACCGCCGCCGAGGGGCTGGAGCGTTATCTGCACACCAAATATGTGGGACAGAAACGCTTCTCGCTGGAGGGCGGCGAGACGCTGATCCCGTTGTTGCATCATCTGTTGCAGCGTGCCGGCGGCCAGGGCGTGAAGGAGACGGTGATCGGCATGGCCCACCGTGGTCGCCTGAACGTGCTGGTCAACACGCTGGGCAAACGTCCGAAGAAACTGTTCGCCGAATTTGAGGGCATCCACCACGAGCATCTCACCTCGGGTGACGTGAAGTACCACCAGGGCTTCTCCTCCGACATCCAGACGCCGGGCGGACCGATGCATGTCACGCTGGCGTTCAACCCTTCGCACCTGGAGATCGTCAATCCGGTGGTGGAAGGCTCGGTGCGCGCGCGCCAGCATCGGCGCCGGGATATCAAGGGCAAGGAGGTGCTGCCGGTACTGCTGCACGGCGACGCGGCCTTCGCCGGGCAGGGCGTCAACCAGGAGACTTTCAACCTGTCGCAGACGCGCGGCTATCGCACCGGCGGCACGGTGCACATCGTCATCAACAACCAGATCGGCTTCACCACCTCCATGGCACAGGATGCGCGTTCCTCGCAATACTGCACCGATGTGGCGAAGATGGTCGAAGCGCCGGTGTTCCACGTCAATGCTGACGATCCCGAGGCGGTGCTGATGGTCACCGAGCTGGCCTTCGATTTCCGTCAGCAGTTCAGCAAGGATGTGGTCATCGACATGGTGTGCTTCCGCAAACTGGGGCACAACGAACAGGACGAGCCGCTGGTCACCCAGCCCTTCATGTATCGCCACATCAACCAGCATCCGGGCATGCGCGCCAGCTATGCGCAGCGCTTGGTGGCACAGGGCATCCTCAGTGCGGAAGATGCCGAGGGCATGATCGCGGCTTATCGCAACGCGCTGGACGAAGGGCACAACCCGGTCACGCCGTTATTGCCAGATTACCAGTTCGAATATGGCGTGAGCTGGTCCAAATACCGTGGCGATGTGCCGTGGAACATCGCGCTCGATACCGGCGTCTCGCGCGAGCGCCTGCAACAATTGGCGGAGCGCCTGACCGCCGTGCCGGAAGGTTTCAAGCTGCATTCGCGCGTGGAGAAGATCGTCAGCGACCGCGTGGCCATGGGCAAGGGCGAGCTGGCGCTGGACTGGGGCATGGCCGAGAACCTGGCCTATGCCACACTGCTCACCGAAGGTTATGCGGTACGCCTGTCGGGCGAGGATTGCGAGCGCGGCACCTTCTTCCACCGTCATGCGGTGTGGCACGACCAGAACCGCACGCAATGGGACAAGGGCTATCACGTGCCGTTGCAGAACCTGGCGCCGGAGCAGGGCGATTTCGTGGTCATCAACTCCATCCTGTCGGAGGAGGCGGTGCTGGCCTATGAATATGGCTATGCCACGGCCGAGCCGGAGACGCTGACCCTCTGGGAAGCGCAGTTCGGCGATTTCGCCAACGGCGCGCAGGTGGTGATCGACCAGTTCATCACTTCCGGCGAGGCCAAGTGGGGCCGTTTGTGCGGGCTGGTGATGTTGCTGCCGCATGGCTATGAAGGGCAGGGGCCGGAGCACTCCTCGGGGCGCATCGAGCGCTACCTGCAACTGTGCGCCGACTACAACATCCAGGTGTGCGTACCGTCCAACTCGGCACAGATCTTCCATCTGCTGCGTCGCCAGATGCTACGTCCCACGCGCAAGCCGCTGGTGGTGTTCACGCCCAAGAGCCTGTTGCGCAGCAAGGATGCCTCGTCGCCGCTGCAAGACCTGACGCACGGCGCTTTCCAGGCGGTGATCCCGGAAGTGGAGAAGCTGGAGGCGGACAAGGTGCGGCGCATCATCGCCTGCAGCGGCAAAGTGTATTACGACCTGGTGAAAGGTCGTGAGGAGCGCGGCATCCGCGACATGGCGATCATCCGCATCGAGCAGCTCTATCCCTTCCCGCATGAAGAGTTCGCCGCGCAGGTCGCCGCCTATCCCAATGCCACCGAAGTGGTGTGGTGCCAGGAAGAGCCGGGCAATCAGGGCGCATGGCATCGCATCCAGCATTACCTGTTGCGCCATATGCGCAAAGGCATGCGTCTGGATTATGCGCTGCGTCCGTCCTCGGCTTCGCCGGCCGCTGGTTATCTCGCCATCCACAACGAACAACAGAAGGCAGTGATCGAAGCCGCCTTCCGTCCCGATCTCGACGTCAAGAACCGACCAGGAGTGCACCATGAGCATCATTGAAGTCAAAGTCCCGCAACTCTCCGAATCCGTGTCCGAAGCGACACTGCTGACCTGGAACAAGCAGGTCGGTGAGCCGGTCAGCGAGGGCGAGAACCTGATCGACATCGAGACCGACAAGGTGGTGCTGGAACTGCCGGCGATCAAGAGCGGCGTGCTGAGCAGCATCCTCAAGGAGAGCGGTTCGCAAGTCGTGAGCGGCGAGGTCATCGCGCAAATCGATTCAGCCGCGACTGTCGCCGCGCCGGCGGTGGCACCCGCCGAACCGGCTGCGAAGACTACTGCGCCTGCGGCCGTGTCGCCTTCGGCACGCAAGCTGGCACACGCGCATGACGTCGATGCGGCCAGCCTGCAAGGCAGCGGCAAGCACGGTCTGGTCACCAAAGAGGATGTGTTGAGCGTGGTGCAGGGGAAACCGGCCGCAGCGGCACCCGCGCCGGTCGCGGCAGCGGGCGAAGGGCGCACGGAACAGCACGTGCCGATGACGCGCATCCGCCAGCGCATCGCCGAGCGTCTGCTGCAGTCGCAGGCCAATGCCGCCATCCTCACCACCTTCAATGAAGTGAACATGCAGCCGGTGATGGAGTTGCGCAACCGCTACAAGGACGCGTTCGAGAAGAAGCACGGCATCAAGCTCGGCTTCTCCTCGTTCTTCGTCAAGGCGGCGGTACATGCGCTGAAGAAGTTCCCCGTGGTCAACGCCTCGGTGGACGGCACCGATATCCTGTACCACAACTATTTCGACATCGGCGTCGCCATCGGCAGCGAACGCGGCCTGGTGGTGCCCATCATCCGCGATGCCGACCAACTGTCGTTCGCCGATATCGAACGCCGTATCGCCGATTTCGCGGCGCGCGCCAAGGAGGGCAAGCTCGGCATGGAAGAGCTTGCGGGCGGCACTTTCTCCATTACCAATGGCGGCGTGTTCGGCTCCATGCTCTCTACTCCCATCATCAACCCGCCGCAGAGCGCCATCCTCGGCATCCACGCCACCAAGGACCGTCCCGTGGCCGAGAACGGCCAGGTCGTCATCCGCCCGATGAATTACTTGGCACTGTCTTACGACCATCGCATCATCGATGGGCGCGAGGCGGTGCAGTTCCTGGTGGCGATCAAGGAATACCTGGAGATGCCGGGGCTGGTGCTGCTGGATCTGTGACCATGGAAAAATTCGACGCTTATCGTATCTTCGACGTGGACGGCCGTTCACAAGGTCGTCTGGTGCAACTCGGGCTCGAGGATCTCGACGCCGGCGAGGTGGTGGTTAAGGTCCATTATTCCGGGGTGAACTACAAGGATGCGCTGGCCGCGACCGGCGCGGGCAAGGTGATCCGCCGCTTCCCCTGTGTGGGCGGCATTGATCTGGCCGGCGAGGTGGTGCAGTCGGCCGATGCGCACTTCAAGGCGGGTGATGCGGTGTTGGTCACCGGCTACGATCTGGGCGTGGCGCACGATGGCGGGTTCGCCGGTTATGCGCGCGTGCCGGCGCAGTGGGTGGTGCCGTTGCCCACGGGATTGTCGCCGTATGAGGCGATGGCGCTGGGTACCGCAGGTTTCACTGCGGCGCTGGCGATCCATCGGCTGGAGCAGAACGAGGTGACGCCGCAGCAGGGCAAGGTGCTGGTTACCGGCGCCACCGGTGGCGTGGGCAGCCTGGCGGTGCAGATGTTGTCGCAACTGGGTTATCACGTGGTGGCGCTGACCGGCAAGGAAGCGGAACAGGATTACCTGAAGTCGCTCGGTGCGAGCGAGGTGTTGTTGCGCAGCAGCGTGGACATGAAGAGCGCGCGCCCGCTGGAGAAGGGGCTGTGGGCAGCGGCGATGGATTCCGTGGGGGGCGAGACCCTGGCCTGGCTGGCGCGCACCATGCAGCTGGATGGCGCCATCGCCAGTTATGGCAATGCCGGGGGGGCGGAACTGCATACCACGGTGTTCCCGTTCATCCTGCGTGGCGTGAAATTGCTGGGCGTGGATTCCGCCGCGACGCAGATGGCGTTGCGCAAACAGTTGTGGGCGCGCCTGGCGACCGATCTCAAGCCGCAGCGACTCGACCTGCTGGTGCATCGCATCACTTTGCAACAATTGCCGGAGACCTGTGCCGCACTGATTGCCGGCACCTCGCGCGGGCGTGCCGTGGTGTGCATGGATTGAGCACGACGCGGGCAGGGCGCTCGGTTATAATCCGCGCCCCCGAGCAGCCTCCCGGCTGCGACGCGAAAGTGGCGGAATTGGTAGACGCACTGGATTTAGGTTCCAGCGCCGCAAGGCGTGAGAGTTCGAGTCTCTCCTTTCGCACCACCCAATCTCCCCTGGGTTCTCTTGACTACTCTCAAGGTCGCATTGTCCTTGCGGATTTAAGCGGCTATATTGCGGCACA
Organism: Pseudomonadota bacterium; assembly: GCA_040754175.1. GTDB lineage: Bacteria > Pseudomonadota > Gammaproteobacteria > Burkholderiales > Gallionellaceae > Sideroxyarcus. The sequence goes on from JBFMFN010000026.1 coordinate 21,900, forward strand.
GGAGCGATGAATGCCGAATGAAAGCCAGAACAGGCGCGCCATCATGGATGCGCGCCATCATGACCCCTTCTCATATCTGGGGCAGCATCATGCAAGGTCGGAATATGTGTTGCGCGTGTTCCAGCCGTACTGCACCGATGTCTCGGTATACGACGGCAGTACCTGGCTGGCGCTGGAACGCGTAGAAGCCGCAGGTCTGTTCACTTGGCGCGGCCGCACGGCCTTGCCTACGCCCTGTCTGTTGCGCCTGAATTATTCCGGGCATGTGCTGGAAGTGCATGATGCCTACACCTTCCCCAGCAGCATCACCGAGCACGACCTGCATCTGTTCGGCGAAGGCCGTTTGCAGCAGGCCTATCGCATGCTCGGCGCGCATCATATGGAATCGCTGGGGGTGTGGGGCGTGCGCTTTGCGGTGTGGGCGCCGAATGCCGAGCGCGTCAGCGTGGTGGGCGATTTCAACGGCTGGGACGGCCGCATCCATCCCATGCGTGCATTGGGTAGCAGTGGCGTGTGGGAGATCTTCATCCCGGATATCGGTGGCGGTGAACTGTACAAGTTCGAGATCCGCAACCGTCACAGCGGTCAGCTGCTGACCAAGACCGACCCGTACGGTTGCGCGTTCGAGATGCGTCCGGGTACGGCGGCGCGGGTGGTGCCTCAGCACGACTATGCCTGGCGTGACGAGGCGTGGATGGCGCAACGTGCGGACAGTGACTGGCAGCATCGTCCGCTGAACATCTATGAGGTGCACGCCGGCTCCTGGCGTCGCCACTGGGATGGCCGTTTCTATGGCTTCCGTGAACTGGCCGAGCAATTGGTGCCGTATGTGCAGGAGATGGGCTATACGCACATCGAGCTGATGCCGGTCAGCGAGCATCCGCTCGATGAATCCTGGGGCTATCAGACCACCGGCTATTTTGGCGTGAGCAGCCGTTTTGGCACGCCGGACGATTTCCGTCATTTCGTGGAGACCTGTCACATCGCCGGTATCGGCGTGATCCTCGACTGGGTGCCGGCACATTTTCCCAAGGATAGTTGGGCGCTGGCACAGTTCGACGGTACTGCGCTGTATGAACACGAAGACCCGCGCCTGGGCGAGCATCAGGACTGGGGCACGCTGATCTTCAACTATGGCCGCAACGAGGTGCGCAACTTCCTGCTGGCCAGTGCCGCTTACTGGCTGGACGAGTTCCACATCGATGGCTTGCGGGTGGATGCGGTGGCGTCGATGCTCTATCTCGACTATTCGCGCAAGGACGGCGAATGGTTGCCCAATCGCTATGGCGGGCGCGAGAACCTGGAGGCGGTGGATTTCCTGCGCGAACTGAACGTGATGACGCACGAGCGCTTCCCCGGCACGCTGACCTTCGCCGAAGAATCCACCTCCTGGCCGATGGTGTCGCGTCCCACCTGGCTGGGTGGACTCGGCTTCTCCATGAAATGGAACATGGGCTGGATGAACGACACCCTGGCCTATATCGAGCACGAGCCGGTGCATCGCCGCTATCACCAGCACATGCTCACCTTCGGCCAGCTGTATGCCTATACCGAGAACTTCGTGCTGCCGTTCTCGCACGACGAGGTGGTGCACGGCAAGCGTTCGCTGCTGGACAAGATGCCCGGCGATGCCTGGCAGAAGTTCGCCAACCTGCGTCTGTTGCTCACCTATCAGATGACCATGCCGGGCAAGAAGCTCAATTTCATGGGCAACGAGTTCGCGCAGGGGCGCGAATGGCAGGTCGGCGCCGAACTGGAGTGGTATCTGCTGGACCGCGGCGAACACAGCGGCATGCTGGCATTGATGCGCGACCTGAACCGGCTGTATCGCGATGTGCCGGCCTTGCATGAGCTGGATTTCTCGCATGATGGTTTCCAGTGGGTGGCATGCGACGATGCCGAGCAGTCGGTGCTGGTGTACCGGCGCATCGCGCGCGACGGCAGCGAGGTAGTGGTCGCGCTCAATTTCACGCCGGTGCCGCGCCACGGCTATCGCATCGGCGTGGTGCAGGGCGGGCGTTATATCGAACGCTTGAACAGCGATTCGCATCATTACGGCGGCGGCAACCTCGGCAATGGCTATGGCCAGCATAGCGAGGAGATCGCTAGCCATGGCATGGCGCGCTCGATCGCGCTGGTGTTGCCGCCACTGGCTGGCATCGTGCTGCAACGTGCCGATTGAACAAGGGGGAAGGGGCATGACTCGATTGACCACATCGCCGGCCTGGCTGGCATTGCAGCAACACCGTCAGGCCATGCAGGGCTATTCCTTGCGCCGGGCGTTCGCCGAGGATGCGGGACGTTTTGCGCGTTATTCGTTGCGCATGGACGACATCCTGCTCGACTATTCCAAGAACCTGATCACCGACGAGACCATGCAGCACCTGATGGCGCTGGCACGGCAGGCGGATGTCGAAGGCTGGCGTGCGCGTATGTTCGGTGGCGACAAGATCAACGTCACCGAGCAGCGCGCGGTACTGCACACTGCCTTGCGTGCCGCACTCGATGCGCAGCATGCTCCCATCCTGGTTGACGGGCAGGATGTGTTGCCCGGCGTGCGCACCACGCTGGCCCGCATGCGCCGCTTCTCGGATGAGGTGCGCAGCGGACAATGGCTGGGCTATACCGGCAAGGCCATCACCGATGTGGTGAACATCGGCATCGGCGGTTCTTTCCTCGGACCGTTGATGGTGTGCCGTGCGCTGCATCATTACCACAGCAACGTGAAGCCGCATTTCGTCTCCAACATCGACAGCACCGACCTGCTGGAGACGCTGGAAGTGCTCGATCCCGAGACCACCTTGTTCATTGTCGCCTCCAAGACCTTCACTACGCAGGAGACCATCATGAACGCGCGTTCGGCGCGTGCCTGGTTCCTGCAACAGGCGGGTGATGAGCAGCATGTGGCGCGGCATTTCGTGGCGCTTTCCAGCAATGCGCAGGAGGTGGCGGCATTCGGCATCGATACCGCCAACATGTTCGAGTTCGCCGACTGGGTGGGCGGGCGCTATTCGCTGTGGTCGGCCATCGGCCTGCCTATCGCGCTGACAGTGGGGATGGACAATTTCGAGGAGTTGTTGCGCGGTGCCTATGATATGGACCGCCATTTCCTGAGCGAGCCGCTGGAGCGCAACATGCCGGTCATCCTGGCCATGCTGGGTGTCTGGTACAACAACTTCCACGATGTCACCAAGCATGCCATGATCCCTTACGATCAGGCGCTGGAACATTTCGTGCCCTATTTCCAGCAGGCCGACATGGAGAGCAACGGCAAGTACATCGATCGCGACGGCAATGCGGTCGATTATCCGACCGGCCCTATCGTGTGGGGCGGCATCGGTACCAACGGTCAGCACGCCTATTTCCAGATCATCCATCAGGGCACGCAGATGATCCCGGCGGACTTCATTGCCTCGGTACAGACGCATTACCCGCTGGGCGAGCATCACTCGGTGCTGCTGTCCAACTATTTCGCGCAGACGGAAGCCTTGATGCGTGGCAAGACCGCGGACGAGGCGCGCGCCGAGATGCAGGCCGCCGGCATGGACGAGCAGGCCATCGCCGCCTTGCTGCCGCATCGCGTGTTCGAGGGCGACAAACCGACCAATTCCATCCTGTTCCAGCAACTGACGCCGCGCACGCTCGGCCGTCTGATCGCGCTGTACGAGCACAAGATCTTCGTGCAGGGCATCGTGTGGAACATCAATTCCTTCGACCAGTGGGGCGTCGAACTGGGCAAGCAACTGGCTTCGCGCATCTTCTCCGAATTGCGCAGCGGCAAGGAGATCGCCTCGCACGATGCTTCCACCAATGGGCTCCTCCATCACTACAACGCACTGAAATGAAGATCCTGTTCGCCACCTCCGAAGTTCATCCGCTGATCAAGACTGGCGGGCTGGCCGATGTCAGCGCTTCGCTGCCGGCGGCTTTGCGCGGCTTGAAGCAGGACGTGCGCGTGTTGTTGCCGGGCTATAGCCAGGTGCTGGCAGCGTTGCCGCAGCAGGAGGTGCTGGCGACCTTCCTGCCGTTCGCGGGCATGGAGCCAGTGCGTCTGCTGGGGGCGACCATGCCGGGCAGTGGGGTGCCTTTGCTGGTGCTGGATGCGCCGCAGTATTTCTGTCGCGTGGGTGGTCCCTACCACTATCACCTGGGGGGCGACTGGCCGGACAACCCGATGCGTTTCGGTTTGTTGTCGCGTGTGGCGGCGCTGTTGGGCAGCACGGAGACGCCGCTGGACTGGCAGGCGGAACTGGTGCATTGCAACGACTGGCAGACCGGCATGGCGCCGGCCTGGTTGCATCTGGCGCAAGGGCCGCGCGCCAAGAGCGTGATGGCGATCCACAACATCGCGTTCCAGGGCAATTTCGACCGGACATGGATGGAGCACCTGCAACTGCCGTCATCCTTGTACCAGATGCATGGCGTGGAATTCCATGGTCATCTATCCTTCCTCAAGGCCGGCTTGCAGTTCGCCGACCGCATCGTCACCGTCAGCCCGACCTATGCGCACGAGATCCAGAGCAGCGAGATGGGCTACGGCATGCAGGGGCTGCTGAGTGCGCGCAGTGCACAGGTCAGCGGCATCCTGAACGGGATCGACGAGCAGGAGTGGGATCCGTCGTCCGACCCGCATCTATCTGCGCATTACGATGCCAGCGACCTGGCCGGCAAGGCTGAGGTCAAACGCGCGCTGCAGCAGCGTCTGGGGCTGAACCCGGAGACGGGCACGCCGTTGCTGGGGGTGGTCAGTCGTCTCACTTACCAGAAAGGTCTCGACCTGTTGCTGGAATGTCTGCCCTCGCTCATCGAAGGCGGCGCGCAACTGGCGGTGCTGGGCAGCGGCGAGGCGGAGTTCGAGCGGCGTTATCTCAATCTGGCCGAGCGTTATCCGGGGCGCGTGGCGGTCAGCACGCGTTTCGATGAAGCGCTGTCGCACCAGATCATGGCGGGGGCGGACATCTTCCTGATGCCGTCGCGCTTCGAGCCATGCGGGCTGAACCAGATGTACGGCATGCGTTACGGTACGCCGCCGGTGGTGCGCCGTACCGGTGGCCTGGCTGATTCGGTGAGCGATGCGGCGGCCGACTTGGGCACCGGTTTCGTGTTCGACGAGCCGGGAGTGCTGGCGTTGCACTATGCCGTGCAGCGTGCCATCGACTGTTACCGCGATGCGCCGGCGTTCCGGCGTATCCAGCTCAATGGTATGCGACGCGAGGTGGGCTGGCGGCACAGTGCGCAGCTCTATCTGGCGTTGTACAAGGAAGTAACGGGGAAGTAGCAACAACCATGAACAGGGGGGGACATGGCTCAAGATATGCATTCACCACGCTTCATCAGCGCGCTGACCAAGAACACGGTGGCGTTGATCCTGGCTGGCGGTCGTGGCAGCCGGCTACATAACCTGACCGACTGGAACGCCAAACCGGCGGTGCAGTTCGGCGGCAAGTTCCGCATCATCGACTTCCCGCTGTCCAACTGCATCAATTCCGGCATCCGCCGTGTCGGCGTGGTGACACAGTACAAGGCGCACACGCTGATCGAGCATATCCAGAAGGGATGGGGTTTCCTGCGCGGCGAATTCAACGAGTTCGTCGCCCTGCTGCCGGCGCAACAGCGCATCCAGGAGGAGTGGTATCGCGGCACGGCGGACGCGGTGTTCCAGAACATCGACATCCTGCGCGGCTACAGCACGGAATACATCGTCATCCTGGCCGGCGATCACATCTACAAGATGGACTACGGCGAGATGCTTGCAGCGCATGTCAAGAATGAGGCCGACATGACCGTGGGCTGCCTGGAGGTTCCGGTAGCGGATGCCAGCGGTTTCGGCGTGATGACCGTGGACGACGAGGAACGCGTCGTCCAGTTCGCCGAAAAGCCGGCGCATCCCAACGAGATCCCGGGCAAACCGGGGCGGGCGCTGGCGAGCATGGGCATCTACGTGTTCAATGCCAAGTTCCTCTACGAGCAACTGGTGCGCGATGCGGATACCAAGAACTCCACCCACGATTTCGGGCATGACATCATCCCTTATCTGATCGAACGCTATCGGGTGTATGCGCACCGTTTCGAGAACAGCTGCGTGGGGGTGAAGACGCACGGCAAGACCTACTGGCGCGATGTGGGGACCATCGATGCCTATTGGGAGGCCAATATGGAGATGGTTAATGTGGTGCCAGACCTCGATCTGTATGACAAGAGCTGGCCGATCTGGACCTATCAGGAACAACTGCCGCCTGCCAAGTTCGTGTTCAACGAAGAAGGCCGCCGTGGCGAAGCGATCGATTCCATGGTCTCGGGCGGCGATATCATCAGCGGTGCACGCGTGTTCCATTCGGTGCTGTTCTCCGATGTGCATGTCGGTGAGCGCAGCGAGGTCACCGATTCGGTGATCCTTTCCGGCTGCCGCATCGGGTGCGGCGTGAAGTTGAACAAGGTGGTGCTGGATAATCGCTGTGTGATCCCGGACGGGATGCGCATCGGCTACAACCGCGAGGAGGATGCCATGCGCTTCTATGTGTCGAAGGGCGGCGTCACGCTGGTCACGCCGGACATGCTGGGACAATCCATCCATCACGTGCGGTGAGCGGCGTGGCAGGCGATCGATGCAACAACAACTGACACTGACGGATAAGAAACTGCGCCTGGTGCTGTGCTGGCACATGCACCAGCCGGACTATCGCGACTATCTGTCCGGTGAATACACCTTGCCATGGACCTACCTGCATGCCATGAAGGATTACACCGACATGGCCTACCATCTCGAACAGCATCCGCAGGTGCGTGCGGTGGTCAACTTCGTGCCCATCCTGGTCGAACAGCTGCAGGACTATGAACGGCAGTTCGCCAGCGGCGAGATCCGCGACCGTCTGTTGCGCATGCTGGCGCGCGAGGATCTTGACCACCTGGATGACGCCGACCGGCGCTACATCCTGGATTCCTGCTTCAAGAGCCATCACAGCAAGATGTTGCAGCCGTACCGCGCCTATCAGCACCTGTACGACCTGAACAGCCTGTTGGAAGGGCATGGCCGTGAGAGTGTCACCTATCTCTCCGGGCAATACCTGGCCGATCTGCTGACCTGGTACCACTTGGTGTGGACCGGCGAGAGCGTGCGGCGCGACCGCGAGCTGGTGGCGCGGCTGATGGCCAAGGGCGCGCAGTTCACTTATGCCGAGCGCATGGAACTGTTCCATCTCATCGGCGAACTGATCGCCGGTATCGTGCCGCGTTACCGCAAGCTGGCTGAGCGCGGGCAGGTGGAGCTGTCCACCACGCCATATAACCATCCCATCCTGCCCTTGTTGCTCGACTTCAATGTGGCCCACGACAGTGAACCCGAAGCGCCGCTGCCGCAGGGGGCGAACAATTACCCCGGCGGTTTGCGCCGCGCCCAGGCGCACTTGGCGCGGGCGATGGAAAGCCATCAGCGCAACTTCGGCATGACGGCCAGCGGGATGTGGCCGTCGGAGGGCAGCGTATCGCGGGCGACCGTGAAACTGCTGGGCGAGCACGGCTGCCGCTGGACGGCCACCGGGCAGGCGGTGCTGGCGCATAGTCTGCAGCGGGAATCGAACGGCGCGCCGCTGCCAGAGAAACTGGACTATCTGTATAAACCCTACACGCTGACCGATTCGGGCAAACCGGTGTATTGCTTCTTCCGCGACGATTACCTGTCGGACCGTATCGGTTTCGAATATGCGAAATGGAAGGGGGATGATGCCGCAGCGGACATGGTGCGCATGCTGGAAGAGATCTACCAGCATGCGCGCGGTGAGCATGACCTGGTGGTGTCGGTGATCCTGGATGGCGAGAACGCTTGGGAATACTATCCTTACAACGCCTATTATTTCCTGTCCGAGTTGTATGCGAGGCTGGCCGATCATCCCTGCATCGTGCCCAGTACGTTCAGCGAAGTGGTGCAGGAGGCGGCGCGGCCGGGCGGTCGTGTTGCTTGCGGCGAACTCCGGCAACTGGTGGCCGGGAGTTGGGTGTACGGCACGTTCAGCACCTGGATCGGTTCGCCGGACAAGAACCGCGGCTGGAACCTGCTGTGCGAAGCCAAGCGCAGTTATGACATCGTTGCCAACAGTGGCCGGTTGACAGCGGAAGAGTTGCAGCTGGCGACGGAGCAACTGGCAGATTGCGAAGGTTCCGATTGGTTCTGGTGGTTCGGCGACTACAACTCGGCGCAGAGCGTGGCTTCCTTCGATGGGCTGTTCCGCAAGAACCTGGCCAATCTGTATCGCTTGCTCAAGCTGGAACCCCCCGAGGAGTTGCAGCACGTGATCAGCGTCGGTGGCGGCGATCCGGCGGCAGGTGGCACCATGCGCCGCTCCGAGTGAGCGAGCCGCCATGCAAGGACATATCCGGCCCGTTTGCTAGAATGGGCCGCAATCAGAGACTCAGGAAGACATCGTGAACGTACCCGGCAAACCCTTCATCCCGAAACAGCACAGCATCCTCAGCATGCCGCCGCTGGGGACCGATGCCATCAGCGTGATGGAGGACTTCCGGCGTTATTTCGGTCATACCCTGGGCTGGGGCAAGGACACCATCTCCGGTTATCCGGTGTATGCCTCGCTGGCGCACACCCTGCGCGACCGCCTGATCGAGCGCTGGCGCCACACGCAGCGTGCCTATGACGAATGCGGTTGCAAGCAGGCCTATTACCTGTCGCTGGAATTCCTCATGGGGCGCACCATGGGCAACGCCATGCTCAATCTGGACATGCAGCAGGAAACGGCCGACGCCATGCGCAACTTCGGTGTGCTGCTGGAGGACGTGCAGGAGCAGGAAAGCGATGCCGGTCTGGGCAACGGCGGCCTGGGACGACTGGCCGCGTGTTTCCTCGACAGTTGCGCCACGCTGCAACTGCCGGTGACCGGCTATGGTCTGCGTTACGAATACGGCATGTTCCGCCAGCGCATCGAGCATGGGCGCCAGGTGGAGGATCCCGATCACTGGCTACGCAACGGCAACCCGTGGGAGGTGGAGCGTCCCGAGCATGCGGTGCGCGTCAAGTTCGGCGGGCGCAGCGAGATGTTCACCGATGCCGCCGGCAAGCTGCATGTGCGCTGGGTGGATACCCAGGATGTGATGGCGCTGCCGTTCGACATGCCCATCCCCGGTTATATGAATGGGACGGTGAACACCTTGCGTCTGTGGAAATCCACCGCGACCGAGGAATTCAATCTGGAAGAGTTCAATGCCGGCAGCTATACCGAAGCGGTGGCCGCCAAGAACGCGGCTGAGCACATCACCATGGTGCTGTACCCGAACGACGCCAGCGAGAACGGCAAGGAGCTGCGCCTGCGCCAGCAATATTTCCTCGCTTCCGCCAGTCTGCAGGATGTACTCAACCGCTGGGTGCGCAAGCATGGGCGCGATTTCCGCCAGTTCGCCGAGAAGAACGCGTTCCAGTTGAACGATACCCATCCGACCTGTGCCGTGGCCGAACTGATGCGCCTGCTGATGGACGAGTATGGTCTGGGCTGGGATGAGGCCTGGCAGGTCACCAGCCAGACCATGGCCTATACCAATCACACCTTGTTGCCGGAGGCACTGGAGAAATGGTCGGTCGACATGTTCGGCCGTCTGCTGCCGCGCCTGCTGGAGATCATCTACGAGATCAATGCGCGTTTCCTGGAACAGGTGGCGCGGCGCTGGCCGGGCGACATCGCGCGCCAGCAGCGCATGTCCATCATCGAAGAGGCCGGCGGACGCCAGGTGCGCATGGCCTATCTGGCGGTGGTGGCCTGCCATTCGGTGAACGGCGTCGCGGCGCTGCATTCGCATCTGTTGCAACAGAACCTGTTCCACGATTTCTACGAGCTGTGGCCGCAGAAGTTCAACAACAAGACCAATGGCGTCACGCCGCGGCGCTGGATGGCGGCGAGCAATCCCGAACTGAGTGCGCTGATCGACGAGACGCTGGGCGAAGAATGGCGCGCCGACCTGTCGTTGTTGCGCGGACTGCTCGACTATGCCGACGACCAGGCGTTCCAGAAACGCTGGCATGCCATCAAGCAGGGCAACAAACAGCGTCTGGCCGAGGTGGTGGAGCGCGATTGCGGCGTGGCTTTCGATCCGGTCGCGCTGTTCGACGTGCAGGTCAAACGCATCCACGAATACAAGCGCCAGTTGCTCAACGTGCTACACGTGATCCATCTGTATGACCGCATCAAGCGCGGCGATACCGCCGACTGGACGCCGCGTTGTGTGCTGATCGGTGGCAAGGCGGCACCGGGCTATGCCATGGCAAAACGCATCATCCGCCTGACCACCGCCGTGGCCGAGGTCATCAACCAGGACGCGGATATGCGCGGCCTGCTGAGTCTGGCTTTCCTGCCCGATTACCGCGTGTCGGCGATGGAAGTGATCTGTCCGGCGGCCGATCTGTCGGAGCAGATCTCCACGGCCGGCAAGGAGGCTTCCGGCACTGGTAACATGAAATTCATGATGAACGGTGCGCTCACCATTGGTACGCTGGACGGGGCCAACATCGAGATCCGCGAGGAGGCCGGGGCGGACAACTTCTTCCTGTTCGGCCTCACCGCCGAACAGGTGGAGGCGATGCGCGGCCATTATGATCCGACGGCCATCGTCGCGGCCGATGAGGAATTGCAGCGGGTGCTCCAGTTGCTGCACTGCAACCATTTCAACCTGTTCGAGCCGGGTCTGTTCCAGCCCATCCTGGACGCCTTGCTCAGTCCGCATGATCCCTGGCTGACGCTGGCCGACTTCCGCAGCTACTTGGATACCCAGCGTCAGGTGGCCATGGCCTATCGGGACCGGGCAGCCTGGACACGCATGAGCATCATCAACACCGCGACCAGCGGCAAATTCTCCAGCGATCGTACCATCCAGGATTACAACCGCGAGATCTGGGGCTTGACGCGGGTGCCGCCGCACGCTGACTGAGCGGCAGGCCGGTTCTGGCAGCCCGCTTTGATGTATCATTCGCGGCGACCCAAGAGTCGCACAGCTTTCCCTATTATCCGAAGGAACCCGTATGTCTAACGTAGAAACCCTGGCCGGCTTGCAGCGCCGCCTGACCGCAACCATCCCGCAGCAACAGATCCGTAGCGAGATCGAGAACCGCCTGAAGCGCTTGGCGCGCACGGCCAAGGTGCCCGGTTTCCGTCCCGGCAAGGCCCCGCTCAAAGTGCTGGAACAGCAATACGGCGGCTCCGTGCAGCAAGAGGTGCTGGGTGAGTCGTTGCAGCGTTCCTTCGCCGAGGCTGCGGTTGCCAACAAGCTGGAAGTCGCCGGCTATCCCGAGTTCGAGATCAAGACGGCCGACCTGAATGCGCCGGAGATCGAATTCAGCGCCACCTTCGAGGTGTATCCGCAAGTCACCATCGGCAGCATCGCCGGCGAGAGCGTCGAGCGAGTCTCGTTCACCCTGAGCGAAGCCGAGGTGGACGACACCATCGCCACCATGCGCAAACAGCGTGCGGTGTATCAGCCGGTGACGCGTGCTGCGCAGAAGGACGATCAGGTGGTCATCGATTTCGAAGGCGTGCTGGATGGCACCCCGTTCGAAGGCGGCACGGCCAAGGGCTACAAGTTCATCCTTGGTGGCGGCCGCATGCTGGCCGATTTCGAGAACGCCGTCATGGGCTGCAAGACAGGTGAGAGCAAGTCGTTCCAGATGACATTCCCGGCCGACTATCACGGCAAGGATGTGGCCGGAAAACAGGTCACTTTTAATATCACCGTGCACAGCGTGGAAGAGCCCAAGCTGCCCGAACTGGATGCCGCGTTCGTCAAGTCCGTGGGCGTGGCTGATGGCAATGTGGACAAGTTCCGCCAGGAGATCCGCGACAATGTCGGACGTGAAGCACAACGCCGCGTCAAGGTGCGCAACAAGGAAAGCGTCATGGCGCTGTTGCTCAAGGTGGCGCAACTGGATGTGCCGCAAGCCTTGAAACAGGGCGAAGCCCAGCGTCTGATGGAGCAATCGGTGCGCGATATGGAAGCGCGTGGCATGCAGATCCCCAAGGGCATGAAGCTGCCGGTCGAGATGTTCATGGAGCGCGCTGAAGCGCGCGTGAAGCTGGGCCTGATCCTGGCGGAGCTGGTGAAGCAGCAGGATCTGGCAGCCAAGCCGGAGCAGGTCGAGGCGCTGATCGAGGAATACGCCGAGAGCTTCGAGCGTCCGGACGAAGTGCGCAACTGGTACAAGGCCGATCCGCGCCGCCGCATGGAAGTGGAGAACCTGGCGCTGGAAGATAACGTGGTGGCTTGGGTGATGGCGGGTGCCAAGGTGACCGACAAGCAGGTCGACCTGAACGAACTGATGGGGAACTGAACATGATGCAAGGCGTACGCAACGAGATGACGGAACCGCAGGATTCGGGCCTGGTCCCGATGGTGGTGGAGACCAGTGGCCGCGGCGAACGCGCCTACGACATCTATTCCCGCCTGCTGAAGGAGCGCGTGATCTTCCTGGTCGGTCCGATCAACGATCACGTCGCCAACCTGGTGGTGGCACAGTTGCTGTTCCTGGAATCGGAGAATCCGGACAAGGATATCCACCTGTATATCAATTCGCCCGGCGGTTCCATCTCGGCCGGCATGGCGATCTACGACACCATGCAGTTCATCAAACCGCAGGTGTCCACGCTGTGCATCGGCATGGCCGCCTCGATGGGTGCGTTCCTGTTGCAGGCCGGCGAGAAGGGCAAGCGCTTCGCCTTGCCCAATTCCACCGTGATGATCCACCAGCCGCTGGGCGGCTTCCAGGGTCAGGCCAGCGACATCGAGATCCACGCCAAGTACATCCTCAGCTTGCGTGAACGTTTGTACACCCTGATGGCGCAGCACACCGGCCGTACGGTGGAAGAGATCGCCCGCGACAGCGAGCGGGACAATTTCCTCACTGCCCCGGAGGCGCTGGCGTATGGCCTGATCGATCAGGTGCTGGACAAGCGCGCTTGAGTGAACGATGCGATTGCCGTGATACGGCAAGGAGGTAAGACATGACTACAGACAAGACCAAGGGCGAGAAACTGTTGTATTGCTCCTTTTGCGGCAAGAGCCAGCATGAGGTGCGCAAACTGATCGCCGGGCCCTCGGTGTTCGTCTGCGACGAGTGCATCGCACTGTGCAACGACATCATCCGCGAGGAGACACAGGGCGCCGCCGGCGTGGACAGCAGCGAGAAGAAGGCGTTGCCGACCCCGCACGAGATCTGTGCGCGTCTGGACGAATATGTGATCGGCCAGCGCCAGGCCAAGAAAATCCTCTCGGTGGCGGTGTACAACCACTACAAGCGCTTGCAGCATCGCAGCGAGGATGGCGTGGAGCTGTCCAAGAGCAACATCCTGTTGATCGGCCCGACCGGTTCCGGCAAGACCCTGTTGGCGCAGACGCTGGCGCGTCTGCTCAATGTGCCGTTCGTGATGGCCGATGCCACCACACTGACCGAGGCCGGTTATGTGGGCGAGGACGTCGAGAACATCATCCAGAAACTGTTGCAGGCCTGCGAATACGATGTGGAAAAAGCGCAGCGCGGCATCGTCTATATCGACGAGATCGACAAGATCTCGCGCAAGTCGGACAACCCGTCCATCACGCGCGACGTATCGGGCGAGGGCGTGCAGCAGGCGCTGCTCAAGCTGATCGAGGGCACCAAGGCTTCCATCCCGCCGCAAGGTGGTCGTAAGCATCCGAACACCGAGTTCCTGCAGGTGGACACCTCAAACATCCTGTTCATCTGCGGCGGGGCGTTCGATGGCCTGGAGAAGGTCATCCGCAACCGTTCTGAGAAGGCGGGCATCGGTTTCTCCGCCAACCTGGCCAAGCGCGATGACAACCTCGACGTGGGCAAGGTGTTCAGCCAGGTGGAGCCGGAGGATCTGATCAAGTTCGGCCTGATCCCCGAGTTCGTCGGCCGCCTGCCGGTGGTGGCCACGCTGGAAGGTCTTGACGAGGCGGCACTGGTGCGCATCCTGACCGAGCCGAAGAACGCGCTGACCAAGCAGTATGAGAAGCTGTTTGCGATGGAAGGCGTGGCGCTGGAGTTCCGCGAAGGCGTGCTGAACACCGTGGCGAAGAAGGCGCTGGCGCGCAAGACCGGTGCCCGCGGCTTGCGTTCCATCCTGGAGCAGGCGCTGCTGGATACCATGTTCGACCTGCCGTCGGCAGAGAATGTGGACAAGGTGGTGCTGGACCAGAACGGTGCCGGCGAGATTCAGCCCATCGTGATGTACGCGGACAAACCGCAGGTCGCCTGACAATCCCATGCCGTGGGCGGGGTTGAATTATCCGACCCCGTCCCAACTTGGCGTACACCAACCTTTTAGAGTGAAGTGAAGCCATGAGCGAAACCGAAAACACCCCCAGCCCTGCGGATATGTTGCCTCTGTTGCCCTTGCGCGACGTGGTGGTGTTCCCGCACATGGTCATCCCCCTGTTCGTCGGCCGCGCCAAATCGATCAAGGCGCTGGAAGCGGCCATGGAGGCCGGCAAGAGCATCGTGCTGGTCGCGCAGAAATCCGCGGCCAAGGATGAGCCGGCGACCGAAGACATCTACCGCATCGGTAGTGTGGCCAACATCCTGCAGATGCTCAAACTGCCCGACGGCACGGTGAAAGTGCTGGTCGAAGGCACGCAGCGTGCGCGCGTGCTCGACGTATCCGACGACAAATCGCATCTGGATGCCTCGATCGAACTGATCCCCGTCGACGAACATCCGGATAGCGAAGCCGAGGCGATGCGTCGTGCGCTGATCAGCCAGTTCGACCAGTACGTCAAGCTGAACAAGAAGATCCCGCCAGAGATACTCACTTCGCTGGCGGGCATCGACGATGCCGGTCGTCTGGCCGATACCATCGCCGCGCACCTGCCGCTAAAGCTGGAACAGAAGCAGGAAGTGCTGGAGATCTTCGATGTGCGTCAGCGCCTGGAGCATCTGCTCGGCCTGCTGGAGGCTGAGCTCGACATCATGCAGGTGGAGAAGCGCATCCGCGGCCGCGTCAAGCGCCAGATGGAGAAGAGCCAGCGTGAGTATTACCTGAACGAGCAGGTCAAAGCCATCCAGAAGGAGCTCGGCGAAGGCGACGATGGTGCCGACATCGAGGAGATCGAGAAGAAGATCAAGGCCGCGCACATGCCCAAGGATGCCCGCGCCAAGGCTGAGGCAGAGCTGAAGAAGCTCAAGCTGATGTCGCCCATGTCCGCAGAAGCCACCGTGGTGCGCAACTACATCGACGTGCTGGTCGGCCTGCCGTGGAAGAAGAAGACCAAGATCGACACCAACCTCAAGCATGCCGAAGAGGTGCTGGAAGCCGACCACTATGGTCTGGAGAAGGTGAAGGAGCGCATCGTCGAATACCTCGCCGTGCAGCAGCGTGTGGACAAGATGAAGGCGCCCATCCTGTGCCTGGTCGGGCCTCCGGGTGTGGGTAAGACTTCGCTGGGCCAGTCCATCGCACGCGCCACCAATCGCAAGTTCATGCGCATGTCGCTGGGCGGCGTACGTGACGAATCCGAGATCCGCGGCCATCGCCGTACCTACATCGGTTCCATGCCGGGCAAGATCCTGCAGAACATGTCCAAGGTCGGCGTGAAGAACCCGCTGTTCCTGCTGGATGAGGTAGACAAGATGGGCATGGACTTCCGTGGCGATCCGTCTTCGGCGCTGCTGGAAGTGCTCGACCCCGAGCAGAACCACACCTTCGTCGACCATTATGTCGAGGTCGAGTACAACCTGTCCGATGTGATGTTCGTTGCCACTTCCAACAGCATGAACATTCCAGGCCCGTTGCTGGATCGTATGGAGGTGATCCATGTGTCGAGCTATACCGAGGACGAGAAGGTCAACATCGCGATGCGCTATCTGTTGCCCAAGGCCATCAAGAACAATGGCCTGAAGCCGGAAGAGGTCAGCGTGTCGGAAAGCGCGATCCGCGACATCCTGCGCTACTACACGCGTGAGGCCGGTGTGCGCGGACTGGAGCGCGAGCTGTCCAAGATATGTCGCAAGATAGTGAAGGCGTTACTGGTCAAGGGGCAGGAGAAGAAGGTCACCGTCACTGCGCGTAATCTGGACAAGTATCTGGGCGTGCGCCGTTACAGCTATGGCATCGCCGAGAAGACCAACCAGGTCGGTCAGGTCACCGGCTTGGCCTGGACCGAGGTCGGTGGCGAGTTGTTGACCATCGAGACCGCGGTGCTGCCGGGCAAGGGCAAGACCACCACCACCGGCAAGCTGGGCGAGGTGATGCAGGAATCCATCCAGGCAGCTTTGAGCGTGGTGCGTCGCCGTGCACGCGCACTGGGTATCCCGGACAACTTCTATGAGAAGAAGGATCTGCACATCCACCTGCCAGAAGGTGCGACGCCGAAGGACGGGCCCAGTGCCGGTATCGGCATCTGTACCGCCATCGTCTCGGCGCTGACCGATATCCCGGTGCGCGCGGATGTGGCGATGACTGGTGAGATCACCTTGCGCGGCGAGGTGCTGCCCATCGGCGGCCTGAAAGAGAAGCTACTGGCGGCGCAGCGCGGCGGTATCAAGGTGGTGCTGATCCCCGAAGAGAACGTGAAGGATCTCGTCGAGATCCCGGAGAACGTGAAGAACAAGCTCGACATTCATCCGGTGAAGTGGATCGAGCAGGTGCTGCAGGTCGCACTCGAGCACCCTCCGGTGCCGTTGCCGGAAGAGCCGGAGGTCGTGGCTGCTGCACCGGCAGCCGGTGGCGAGGCCAATCCGGCCAACACCTTCAAGCACTGATGGCGTACTCGCGCGAATAAATTTCGCGTGAGCGCTTGACCCGTCGTGGCGGCCTTGATATAAAGCCGCCCTCGCATGCGGAGGCGACAGATCCGATGCGGGGTGCAGGTGGTTCGCACCTCTGGGGATGCACCGGAATCGGACAGCAAAAAAACGATTTAATGCTGGCAAAGATTTCAAAGATGCATTAGACTAGCGCGCTTTCTACGGGGGTGCTTAGCTCAGCTGGTAGAGCAACGCCCTTACAAGGCGTGGGTCGGCGGTTCGATCCCGTCAGCACCCACCAGAAGATGCAAAGTTTTGGAGTGGTAGTTCAGTTGGTTAGAATACCGGCCTGTCACGCCGGGGGTCGCGGGTTCGAGTCCCGTCCACTCCGCCAAACAAAGGCGAACGAAAGTTCGCCTTTTTTCATATGTGGCGCGCGAGCGCACGGTCTTGGGAACAGGTGGTGTTATGTTCGATTTCGTGAATGAAAAGAAACGCGTCGTACAGATCGTACTTGCGCTCATCATTTTGCCTTTCGCACTGTGGGGGGTGGATTCCTACCGTCACTCCGGCGATGCCTCGCTGGCGACGGTGAATGGCTATCAGGTCGGCCAGCCCGAGTTCGAGGATGCCATGGATCAGCAGCGTCAGCGTCTGCGAGAAGTGGCTGGCGAGAACTTCGATCCTGCCCTGTTCGATCGTCCCGAGATCAAACGTTCCATCCTCGAAGGCGTGGTGTTGCAGCATGTGCTGCAGGACGAGGCCGGCAAGGTCGGGCTGGTGGTCAGCGATGCGCAGATGGCGCAAATCATCGCCAGCGTCCCCGCATTCCAGACCGATGGTCATTTCGACAAGAAGCGCTATGAGGCGGCGCTGCGTGCCCAGGGTTTGAATACCGCAGCGTTCGAATATCGCGTGCGGCGCGACCTGCTGAATCGCGAACTCACCGATGTCTATGCGCAGAACGGTTTCGCTTCGGACGAAGTGGCTGATCGCCTCATCCGTCTCAACGAACAGCAGCGCGTGGTCTCGTTGGCAACACTCGGGCTGGAGGCTTTCCTCAAGCAGGCGCAGGTCGCGGATGCGGACGTCAAGGCCTATTACGAGCGCAACGCGAGCCAGTTTGAGACAGCCGAGCGCGCGCAAGTCGATTATGTGGTGTTCTCCGCCGAGCAGTTGGCCGAGGGTATCAAACCGGCGGCTGCCGAGGTGGAAGGCTATTATCGTGAACATCAAGCTGAATTCAGTACCCAGGAACAGCGCCGTGCCGCACATATCCTGATCACGGTCTCCCCCAAGGCGAGTGCTGAAGAGAAGCAGGCTGCCAAGGCCAAGGCCGAGGATCTGTTGCGCCAGGTGAAAGCGGCACCGGAGCGTTTCGCTGCACTGGCCAAGCAATATTCGCAGGACCCGGGTTCCGCTGCGAACGGTGGCGATCTCGGCATGTTCGCGCGCGGCGCCATGGTCAAGCCGTTCGACGAGGCGGTGTTCGCACTCAAGACCGGTCAGATCAGCGATCTGGTCGAAACCGATTACGGCTACCACATCATCAAGCTGACCGCAGTCGAACCGGCCAAGGTCGAGCCTTTGAGCCAGGTGCGTGCCATGATCGAAGATCGTCTGCGTGAACAGCAGGCGGCCGACCGTTTCGCCGAACTGGCCGAGAAATTCAGCAATGCCGTGTATGAGCAGAGCGACAGCCTGCAACCGGCAGCCGAGCTGGTCGGCGCCAAGGTCGTGCATGGCACCTGGCTGAGTCGCGATCAGAAGCCGCAAGGATTGTGGAGCGACAAGGTGTTGCAGGCAGTGTTCGCGGACGATGCGGTGAAGGATCAGCGCAACACCGCCGCCATCGAGGTGCAGCCGAATACCCTGCTGGCTGCCCGCGTCACCAGCCATCAGCCGGCCAGCCTGCGTCCCTATGCGGAAGTGGCGTCGGGCATCCGTCAGTTGTTGCAGCGTGAACAGGCGGTGCAAGCAGCCGAGGCAGCTGGCAAGGAACAGCTCGCTGGTTTACAGGCTGGCAAGGCGGAGCGCCTGGTGTGGAAGTCGGGCATGCAACTGGCGCGTGCCCAGCGTTCCGATCTCGATCCCGCGCTGTTGCGCCAGATCTTCAACGCCGACGTGTCGAAACTGCCGGCCTATGTCGGGATGGCCGATGCGCAACGCGGCTATGTGATCGCCCGTATCGATGCCGTCAAGGATGTGCAGGACATCGATGCGGCGAAACGCGGTCGTTACCTGGAACAGATGCGCAAGGTGGCGGGCGAGGCATTGCTGGCGGCCTATCTGGAAGATGCCAAGACGCGTGCCGACATCACCATGAAGCCTTTCGCGAGCGAAGAGGCGAAATAATCATATTCATCGCACGCTGTCCGAAACGCCGCTCCCCGAGCGGCGTTTTCGTTTGTCCCCGTATCGCACGTGGTCGGGCGGGGAGGGCGCCTCGGCCGGGCGCTATCGTATATAATCCGCCGTTCCTTTTATGAGCCGGAACGGCCGCTCTTATGCAACAACTCGCCAAACTGGAAGTGCTGGACCTGGCCTGCGAACGTGGCGACCATCGCCTGTTCAGCGGCCTGGGTTTCACTTTGTCTTCCGGCGAGCTGATGCAGGTGCAGGGTGAGAACGGCAAAGGCAAGACTACGCTGTTGCGTGCGCTGTGCGGTTTCGTGCAGCCGGTGGCGGGCGAGGTGCGCTGGTGCGGGCGCAAGGTGGAGGAATGGGACGACGCCTTTCATGCGCAGATGTGCTACCTCGGCCACCATAATGCGATCAAGGATGAATTGACCGCGCTGGAGAATCTGCAACTCAGCGCTGGTCTGGTCGGCGTGCACCTGGATGACAAAGCTGCGCTGGAGGCACTGCGCCGCATGGGATTGCGCCGCAAGGAGCACCTGCCGGTGCGCGTGTTATCGCAGGGGCAGCGTCGCCGTGTGGCGCTGAGCCGCTTGCTGGTGGTGCAGGCGCCGCTGTGGGTGCTGGACGAGCCCTTGACCGCACTCGATGTGGGGGCAGTAGGCATGATGCAGGAACTTATCGGCGAACATCTGTCGAACGGCGGCATGACGATATTCACCACGCACCAGCCGTTGCAGGTGGCGGGTGTGCAGACGCGGGAGTTGTTGCTGTCATGACTCGGCTCTCCCTGTTCGGTCTGTTGCTGCTG
Organism: Pseudomonadota bacterium; assembly: GCA_040754175.1. GTDB lineage: Bacteria > Pseudomonadota > Gammaproteobacteria > Burkholderiales > Gallionellaceae > Sideroxyarcus. The sequence continues at coordinate 41,798 of JBFMFN010000026.1, forward strand.
GTGGTCAAGCGCGACTTGCTGCTGGCGATGCGTCGCCGCGCGGATGTGCTGACCACGCTGATCTTCTTCGTGATGGTGGTCAGCCTGTTCCCGCTGGGCGTGGGGCCGGAGCCGGACATGTTGCGCAAGATGGCGGCGGGGGTGTTGTGGGTCGCTGCGCTGTTGTCTTCGATGTTGTCGCTGCCGCGCATGTTCTCGGCCGACTATCAGGATGGCACGCTGGAGCAGATGATGCTGGCGCCTCAATCGCTGAGCATGATGGTGCTGGGCAAGATCGTCGCGCACTGGATGTTGTCCGGCTTGCCGCTGGTGCTGATCGCACCGGTGCTGGGCTTGCAGTTCGACATGGCCGCCGATGCCATCTTCGTGATGATGCTGGCGTTGCTGTTGGGTACGCCGGTGTTGAGCATGCTGGGCGCGGTCGGTGCTGCATTGACCTTGGGCTTGCGCGGTGGCGGCGTGCTGGTGTCCTTGCTGGTGTTGCCGCTCACCATCCCGGTGCTGATCTTCGGTGCCGGGGCGGTGGATGCGGTGAGCGGGGGGATGGATGCGACATCCAACCTGTCCTTGCTCGGGGCGTTCCTGTTGTTTGCCCTGGTGTTCTCGCCCTTCGTGGCAGCCCAGGCGTTACGGATTTCGATGGAGTGATGAAGATTGGCGATCAACTGGTTTAAATATTCCGCACCTTCCACCTTCTACGGCCTGGCCGGGAAGCTCATCCCCTGGTTCGCCTGGCCCGCTGCGGCGCTGTTCGCGGTCGGCCTGTACATCGGCTTCTTCGTCGCACCGACCGACGCAGTGCAGAGCGAGGCCTACCGCATCATCTTCATCCATGTGCCGGCTTCCATCCTGTCCATGTTCATCTACCTCATCATGGCCGGTTATGCGGCACTGGGCTTGATCTTCAAGACCCGCCTCTCTTCCATGATGGCCTCCGCCCTGGCGCCCACCGGCGCATTGTTCGCCTTCATCTCGCTGTGGACCGGCGCACTGTGGGGCAAGCCGATGTGGGGCGCCTGGTGGGTGTGGGATGCCCGTCTCACCTCCGAACTGATCCTGCTGTTCCTCTATCTCGGTTACATCGCCTTGCAGGCTTCGATCGAAGACCCGCGTCGCGCCGACAAGGCCAGCGCACTGCTCGCCATCGTCGGTTCGGTCAACGTGCCCATCATCTATTACTCGGTGCAGTGGTGGAACACCCTGCATCAGGGCGCGACCATCAAGATGACCGGCACCAGCATGCATGTCGCCATGCAGCAGTCCATGTTCACCGTGCTGGTCGCCTGCTGGCTGTATGCCATCGCGGTTGGCCTGTCACGTGTGCGCAGCATCATCCTCGAGCGCGAAGCAGGCACGCAGTGGGTGAAGGAACTCAAGGAGGTGCAATCGTGAGTGAATTTTTCTACATGAACGGTTATGCGTTCTATGTATGGGGCTCTTACGGCGTGACGCTGCTGGTGCTGTTGGTCGAGATCGCCATGGTGCGGCATCGCAGGAAGCTGGCCTTGCGCCAGTTGCGTCTGATGAACGATAGCGGAGATGAAGCATGACACCGAGACAGAAACGTTTGAGCTGGATCTTGATCGGCGTCGCCCTGGTAGGCGCGGCGGTCGGTCTGGTGCTGTTCGCGCTGAAGAACAACGTCAGCCTGTATTTCACCCCGACCCAGGTCTACAACAAGGAAGCGCCGCAAGGTCGCAACTTCCGCATCGGCGGCATGGTGGAAGAGGGCAGCGTGCAGCGCGAGAAGGACGGTCTCACCGTGCACTTCAAGATCACCGATACCTCGCGCGCCATGGAAGTGCTGTACAAGGGCATCCTGCCCGACCTGTTCAAGGAAGGCAAAGGCGTGGTCGCCCAGGGCAAGCTGAATGCCGACAACGTGTTCGTGGCCGAGGAAGTACTGGCCAAGCACGATGAGAACTACATGCCGCCGGAAGCCATGCAGGCGATCGAAGCCGCCAAGAAGAAAGAGGCACAGGAAGCTGCCGCCTCTGCCACCAAGAAATAACCCGGAAGAAGACACATGATCCCAGAGCTCGGTAATTTCGCCCTCGTCGTCGCCCTGTTCCTCGCCTTGTTGCAAGGGGTGTTGCCCATTCTGGGCGCAGCGCGCGGCAACCAGATCCTGATGGGCACCGCCCGTACCCTGACGGTCGGACAATTCATCTTCGTCGGCATCGCCTTTGCCTGCCTGACCTACGCGTTCATCTCCAACGACTTCTCCGTGCTCTATGTGGCGCAGCACTCCAATTCGCAACTGCCCATCCAGTACCGCATCTCGGCACTGTGGGGGGGGCACGAAGGCTCGCTGTTGCTGTGGGTGTTCATCCTCACCCTGTGGACGCTGGCCGTCGCCATCTTCAGCAAGCACCTGCCGCAGGAGATGGTGGCGCGCGTGATCGGCGTGATGGGCCTGGTCTCGGTCGGTTTCCTGCTGTTCATGCTGTTCACCTCCGATCCGTTCGACCGTCTGCTGCCCGCCGCGCTGGACGGCCGCGACCTCAACCCCTTGCTGCAAGACCCCGGTCTGGTGATCCACCCGCCCATGCTGTACATGGGGTACGTCGGCTTCTCCGTCGCCTATGCCTTCGCCATCGCCGCGCTGCTCGGCGGCAAGCTGGATTCCACCTGGGCGCGCTGGTCGCGTCCGTGGACCACGGTGGCCTGGGTGTTCATGACCTTCGGCATCGCGCTCGGCAGCTGGTGGGCCTATTACGAACTGGGCTGGGGCGGCTGGTGGTTCTGGGACCCGGTGGAGAACGCTTCCTTCATGCCCTGGCTGGTCGGCACCGCACTGATGCACTCGCTGGCCGTCACCGAGAAGCGCGGCGCGTTCAAGAGCTGGACGGTGTTGCTCGCCATCGCCGCCTTCTCGCTGTCGCTGCTGGGTACCTTCCTGGTGCGTTCCGGCGTGCTCACCTCGGTGCATGCCTTCGCCACCGACCCGCGTCGCGGCATCTTCATCCTGTCCTTCCTGGTCATCGTGATCGGCATCTCGCTGCTGCTGTTCGCCTGGCGCGCACCCAAGGTCGGTCTGGGCGGCAAGTTCGAGCTGATCTCGCGCGAATCGCTGCTGCTGTCCAACAACGTGCTGCTGTCCGTGGCCTCCGCCTCGGTGTTCCTCGGCACGCTGTATCCGCTGTTCATGGATGCCCTGGGCTTCGGCAAGCTGTCGGTCGGCCCACCGTACTTCCACACCGTGTTCGTGCCGCTGATGGTGCCCATGGTGATGATGATGGGGATCGGCCCGGTCGCACGCTGGAAGAAAGCCAGCCTGCCCGACATCTGGCAGCGCGTGCGTTGGGCGCTGGCTGCCAGCGTGGTGATCGCTCTCCTGTTGCCGCTGGTGATGGGTGAGTGGACGCCGCTGATCGCGCTCGGTTTCCTGCTCGCATTCTGGGTCATCACCACTTCGCTGCTCGATCTGAAGAAGCGCATGGGTAGCACCGGCAGCTTGCTGCAACGCCTGAAGACTCCGTCGCGCAGCTACTACGGCATGCAGTTCGCCCACCTCGGCATCGCCGTGTTCATCATCGGCGTCACCATGGTCAAAGGCTATGAGAACGAACGCGACGTGCGCATGGACGTGGGCGACACACTTGCTGTCGGCGGCTATGTGTTCCGCTTCGACGGCGTCACCGACGAAGAAGGCCCCAACTATGTCGCTTCGCGCGGCATCGTCAGCGTCAGCCGCGACGGCAAACCGGTCACCGTGCTGCACCCCGAGAAGCGCCAGTACAACGCTTCCGGCATGCCGATGACCGAAGCCTCCATCCAGACCGGTTTCCTGCGCGACCTGTACGTGTCGCTGGGCGAACCGATCCCGGGTACCTCGGCCTGGGCGGTGCGCATCTACATCAAACCTTTCGTCGACTGGATCTGGGCCGGCTGCCTGTTGATGGCGCTGGGTGGCATCCTGGCCGTGAGCGATCGTCGCTACCGCATCCATATCCGCAAGACCGCCCCTGAAACCCTTGCCGCAAAGGAGCAGACCGCATGAACCGTTTCATCTGGCCTCTGGTCATCTTCATCGTCCTCGCCGGCTTCCTGTTCGTCGGCCTCGGCCTCAACCCGCGCGAAGTGCCGTCGCCGCTGATCGACAAACCGGCACCCAACTTCCGCCTGCCGCAACTGGAGAACGAGCAACTCAGCTTCTCGCCCGAAGACATGAAGGGCAAGGTATGGCTGCTCAACGTGTGGGCTTCCTGGTGCGTGTCCTGCCGTGAGGAACACCCGGTGCTGGTGGCGCTGTCGCAGCAGAACATCGTCCCCATCTACGGTCTGGACTACAAGGACAATCCGGCCGACGGCAAGATGTGGCTGGCGCGCGGCGGCAATCCCTACGTGCTGAGCGCGATGGACCGCGAAGGCCGCATCGGCATCGATTACGGCGTGTACGGCGTGCCGGAGACCTATGTCATCGACAAGCAGGGCATCATCCGCTACAAGCAGATCGGCCCGGTCACCCCGCAGAGTCTGAGCGAGAAGATCCTGCCCCTCGTCGCGGAGTTGCAAAAGAAATGAAGAGACTGCTGACTACATTGATCCTGTCCATGTCTTTGATGCTCGCCGCACATGCGGGCGATATGGCGCAGGAATTCGCCGAGAATCCGCTGACGCCCGAGATGGAAAAGCGCATGGTCCATCTGTCCGAAAAGCTGCGCTGCCTGGTGTGTCAGAACGAATCGCTGGCCAGCTCGCATGCCGATCTCGCCGAAGACCTGCGTCGCGAAGTGCGCGAACTGATGCAGAAGGGCATGAGCGATCAGGAGATCATGGACTACCTGGTGGCCCGCTACGGCGACTTCGTGCTGTACGACCCGCCGGTCAAGAGCCACACCATGCTGCTGTGGTTCGGCCCGTTCGCATTGCTGCTGGTGGCAGGTCTCGGTCTGGTCGCGCAACTGCGCAAGCGTCGCGAGACCGTCCCCGAAGCCGAGCTGACTCCCGAGGCACATCAGCGTGCCGCCGCCCTCCTTAAAGAAGAAGACAAGTCATGACACTGTTCTGGATACTCTGCGCGGCGATGATCGCCATCGCCATCGTGTTCATCATCTACCCGCTGTGGCGCGGCGCCCCCAAGAGCAACGCCGTGGCGCGCGATGCCGCCAACCTCGAGATCCTGCGCGACCAGATCGCCGAGATGGATACCGACTTGAAGAACGGTCTGCTCACCCCCGAGTTGTATGAACAGGGCAAGCGCGAGCTGGAGAAGCGCGTGCTGGAAGAGGTCGGGCAGGGTGAAGCCGCTGCCGTGGCGCAGCCGCAGGGCCGTTCCTACAAGACCTTGGCCATCGTGCTGTCGGTGCTGCTGCCGGTGGTCGCTGTCGGCATCTACCTGATGGTGGGTGAGCCGCAATCCATGTCGCCGACCAACCCGCATGCCAGCATGAGCATGGGCGGCGAGATGCGCACCGACAGCGGTATCCGCGAACTGGAGAAGCGCGTCGAGGCCAACGAGCAGGACGGCGAAGCGCTGGTGATGCTGGCGCGCAGCTACATGGATGCCGAGCGTTATGCCGATTCCGCCCGCACCTATGAGAAGCTGACCAAGATCATCTCCGACGAAGCCTGGGTGTGGTCCGACTACGCCGACGCGCAAGCCATGGCCCAGGGCCAGACCCTGCGCGGCAAGCCGACCGAGTTCATCAACAAGGCGCTCAAGCTCGATCCCAACCACATGAAGTCGCTGGCGTTGGCCGGTTCCGCCGCCATGGAGCGCGGTGATTTCGCCGTTGCCATCCAGTACTGGGAGCGACTGCTCAAGCAGCTGCAACCCGGCAGCGAAGACTATGTGGCCATCCAGAGCGGTCTGAACGAAGCCCGTCAGTTGATGGCCCACGTGCAGAGCGGCGGCAAGGGCGGCGCACCGATGCTGGAGCAGATCGCGCCGCCGCAACAGATGGCCGCTGCCGCACCGGGCAAGGAACGCATCACCGGTCGCGTCACCCTCGATCCCAAGCTGAAGGGCAAGTTCAGCCCGGATGACACCTTGTTCGTGCTGGCACGTGCCGCGCAAGGCCCCAAGATGCCGCTGGCCATCCTGCGCATGCAGGTGAAAGACCTGCCGCTGGATTTCGAACTGGACGACAGCATGTCCATGGCGCCGCAGATGAAGCTCTCCAACTTCGACCAAGTCGTGGTGGTGGGCCGTGTCTCCAAGTCCGGCACCGCCATGCCGCAATCCGGTGACGGCGAAGGCTTCAGCGCCACGGTCAAGCCGGGCGCCAAAGGTGTGAAGCTGAGCATCGATCACATCGTGGAATAAGCAGCACCGGTTCGGGAACAGGCCGCACCGTGGTTCCGGTGCGGCCTTTTTCTTGGCCGATACACAGGAGGGAAGACTGATGGACAGATACCGGATGCTCGTCGCGCTGGCTGGCATGATGCTGTGGTGGCAGTCGCCGCTGGCGGCCGAAGCGTTACCCACCGTGCCCACGGTGGACCTGCAACGCTACCTCGGCAAATGGTACGAGATCGCCAGCATCCCGCAGTTCTTCCAGAAGCAGTGCGTGGGCGATGTGACGGCGGAATACGCCATGGACGGCGAACACATCGCCGTCACCAACAGTTGCCGGACCGCCAAGGGCGAGCGCTCGGTCGCCCACGGGCAGGCGCGGGTGGTCGACCCGCGCAGCCACTCGAAACTGGAAGTCACCTTCGTCAAGCTGTTCGGTTGGCGCTATCTGTTCGGTGGCGCTTACTGGATCATCGATCTGGCACCGGACTATCACTATGCCGTGATCGGTCATCCGGATCGCACCTACGCCTGGATCCTGGCCTCCACACCCAGCCTGCCGCAGCAGGAACTGGCCGACATCGCGGCACGCATGCAGGCGAACGGCTACGATACCTGCGCCTTGCTCACTACCGTGCAGAACGGCGGCGCCACCAGCCGGGTGCCGCTGTGCCAGGCCGTGGCGGCGGTGAGATAGCATGGCGCTGCTGATCGACGATCGCGCCAGCGGCACCCTGAGCAGTGCGCTGGGGACGGTCTGGCGTAACGTCACGGATAGCGTGATGGGCGGGGTCTCGGCAGCCACCTTGGCGCCCGAGGTCGCGCAGGGCAAACCCTGCCTGCATCTGCGCGGTGCCGTCTCGCTGGAGAACAACGGCGGCTTTGTGCAGGCCAGCCTCGATCTGGCCGCAGACGGCTATCTGGACGCCACTGCCTATCAAGGGATAGAGATCGAGGTGTGTGGCAACGGCGAGTCATACAACCTGCACCTGCGCACGGCCGATACCGCCATCGTGTGGCAGTCCTATCGCCAGTCCTTCGTCGCCGGCGCGCGCTGGCAGACCCTCAGGCTACCGTTCAGCGCATTCCAGCCGCATCGCATCGATATTCCTTTGGATGTGCGCCATCTGCGCAGACTGGGCGTGGTCGCCATCGGTCGCGCGATGCAGGCCGATATCCGGTTCGCCCGGCTGGCGTTATATGCGTGAAACGGATTAACGAACTGCCGTATCCACGTTCAGTTGCAGCCAGTACTCCAGTAGCGCCAGATGCCATAGCTTGCTGCCGTTGAGGCGGGTGAAGTGGGCTTCCGGATTAGCGAGCAGTTTTTCTACATAGCTACGTTCAAACAGGCCGCGTCGTGTGCAGGCGTCGGACAGCAAGATCTCGCGCATGAAGTGCAGGAACTCGCCGCGCACATATTTCAAGGCCGGCACCGGGAAGTAGCCCTTGGGGCGGTCGATCACGCTGTCGGGGATGAGGCCGCGCGCGATGGCTTTGAGCGGGAACTTGCCGCCTTCCTTCAGGCGCAGCTCGGGCGGCATGCGCGCCGCCAGTTCTACCAATTCGTGGTCGATGAAGGGTACGCGCGCTTCCAGTCCCCAGGCCATGCTCATGTTGTCCATGCGCTTCACCGGGTCGTCCACCAGCAGCGTGCTCACGTCGAAACGCAACACCTGGTCGAGGAAGGTATCGGCATGCGGTTGCGCCAATGCCTGCGCCACCAGTTCGCTGGTCACGTCGGTGGTACGGTAACGGTCGCTCACCGTATCCAGATATTCCGCGTGGTCACGGTCGAAGTAATGCTGGCTGAAGCGTTGCAGCGGTGTGCCGCTGGCGGCCTCCATGCGCGGGTACCAGAAGTAGCCGCCGAACACCTCGTCCGCCCCTTGCCCGGCCAGCACCACCTTCACGTCTTGCGACACTTGTTCCGCCAGCAGGTAGAAGGCGATGTTGTCCTGGCTCACCATCGGTTCGGACATGCTGCGCACCGCTTCCGGCAGGCGCTTCAGCACTTCGCTGTTGGGGATGAGCATCTTGCGGTGCTGCGTGCGGTAGCGCGCCACCACCTGGTCGGAATACTCGAACTCGTCGCCTTTCTCGGCATCGCCGCCGATGTCCTCGAAGCCGATGGAGAACGTGCGCAGGTCCGGCACATGGTCGGCCAGCAGCGCGACGATCAGGCTGGAATCCAGCCCGCCCGACAGCAGCACGCCCACCGGCACATCGGCCGCCAGGCGATGGCGCTCCACTACTTTGCCCAGCACATGGCGTGTGGCGTGGATCCAGTCCTGTTCGCTCAGCCCCACATCCGGGCGCGTCGCTTCCAGCGACCAGTAGCGTTTCAGTTCCACATCGCCGCCCGGCGTGATACGCATCCAGTGCGCCTGCGGCAGTTTGCGGATGCCGTTGAGCAAGGTGCGCGGCGCGGGCACCGATGAATGCAGCGTGAGCTGGTGGTGCAACGCCACCGGATCGATGCTGGTGTCGATGCCGCCACTGGCCAGCAGCGATTGCGTGGTGGAGGCGAAGCGCAACGAGGCGCCGTCCAGCGCGTAATACAGCGGCTTGATGCCGAAGCGGTCGCGCGCCATGAACAGCGTGTGGTCGCGCAGGTCCCACACGGCGAAGGCGAACATGCCGTAGAAGTGCGCCACGCAATACTCGCCCCAGGCATGGTAGGCCTTGAGGATCACCTCGGTATCACCGTCGGAGAAGAAGTCGTAGCCCATCTCCTGCAACTCGTCGCGCAGCTCGCGGTAGTTGTAGATCGTGCCGTTGAACACCAGCGCCAGATGCAGCGCCTCGTCCACCATGGGCTGGCGGGCGCGCTCGGACAGGTCGATGATGGACAGGCGGCGATGGCCGAACGCCAGCGGTCCGTCGGCATACATGCCCGAGGCGTCCGGTCCGCGCCGTTCCAAGGCTTCGGTCATGCGCAGCAGGCGCGCATGGTCCGGGGTCTGTCCATCGAAACGCAATTCACCGCACAGGCCGCACATGGTCGTTCACTTTCAGAATTCGAGGGAAGGGCGCAACACGAAGGTCAGCTTGTTGCGCGTGCCGGTGCGCAGTATGCCGGAATACTCGTCCGGGCTGGTCCAGATGAAACCGGCGCTGAACGTAGGCGTGTAGCCATTTTCGCGCAGCGGGAATTTCTTGCCGGCGATCAGCTCGCTGCGCACCAGTTTGCCGCCATGTTGCAGGAAGTGCACGCGGAACTCCAGCGAACTGTTGTCCAGCCAGCCCGTGCCCGGGGTGTTCAGTTCGGTGTTATTGCGCGTCAGGCTGAGATAGGTGACGTTGTTGATGTCGTGGTTGCGGTTGAACTTGCCGCCGATGCGGAAGCTCCACGACAGCTTGCGCGCGGCCTGTTCGATCTGGCCCTTGAGCTTCCATTCCAGCTCGCACCAGTCGTCGCTGACCAACTGGTTGTCCTCGATGTGCTTGGTGCCCACGCTGAGCAGATAGCCGGTGTAGCCGTAGTTGTTGGTCTTGCCCCGGTCACCCGGGCGTTGCAGTTTGGCCACGTTGCCGAAGAAGGCGGACACCGCCCACGGCTCCTGGAAGCCGGCGGTGAGCGTCTCGATGATATTGAGATTGTCGCTGACGGCGGCGCTGTCGTAGAAGCCGCGCTGATGGGTCTTGAGCCAGGTGCCCAGCACCGGCATCGGATACACGCTGGCTTCCAGCGTCATATAGCGCGGGACCAGCGCATCCTTGAGCAGTTCGCGATAGATCAGCGTCTCCTGGTCCAGCACGATGGTAGGGATGGGTTTGTCGGTGAGCGGGATGTTGAAGCCGGCGTTGGTGTAGTAGGGATCGACTTCATAGACGAACTCGGCGCGGGCCGTCTCCTCTTGGGCCGATACCGTCGCACAACTCGATGCGAGCAACAGGGCGGACAGCAGGTGGCGTGGGCGCGGGGACATGGCGGGCGATTCTAGCGGGGGATGCCGCAGGCGCAAAGCATAGCCGACTGCCCTGCAGGGTTTCGGTAGAATGCGCGCCTTGCCACAAGGAGGCCATCTTGAAACGACTTACCGCCACCGCGCTCAGCGAACTCAGCCAGCAGGCCCGCCAGGCACCGCGTCTGCGCATGAACAGCAATCTGCACAGCGACCTGACCGACCCCATCCAGCGCCTGGCCATCGCCATGGAACCGGACACCCTCATTTTGCCGCATCGTCATCCGCACACCTGGGAGATCCTGACCGCCTTGCGCGGCCGCTTCACCGTGCTGCTGTTCGATGACGCCGGTGTCGTCACCGAACGTGCCGAGCTGGGCGACGAATGCAGCGTGGTCGAGATCCCGGCCGGTGGCTGGCATGCGGTGCTGTCGCGCGATCCCGGTGCGGTCATCTTCGAGGTCAAGCATGGCCCGTATACCCCCATCGTCGAGGCTGACGTGGCCGCCTGGAGCAATGGGCGCAGCGCGGCCGAACTCAACGCCTGGTATGCCGTGGCGCAAGTGGGCCAGCGTATGTGATCGCCCGGGGACGATTTGCTCCTATACTGTCGGCGCAGCGTGTCACCGGATAGAGGGCAGAGATGAAGATAGGCGTCCCCAAGGAGATCAAGACCAACGAGAACCGCGTCGCGCTGGTGCCGGCCGGTGTCGAGGCACTGGTGGCCGGCGGCCATCAGGTGCTGGTGGAGCGCGGCGCCGGGCTCGGCAGCGGTTTCGACGATGCCGCCTACCAGGCCGCCGGCGCCCAGATCCAGCCGGATGCCGCAATGGTGTGGGCCGACGCCGAGATGATCGTCAAGGTGAAGGAACCCATCGAACGCGAATGGCCGCACATCCGCGCCGGCCAGGTCATCTTCACCTACTTCCATTTCGCCGCCAGTGAACCGTTGACGCGTGCGCTGCTGGCCAGCGGTGCGGTATGCATCGCCTACGAGACGGTGGAACTGCCCACACGCGAGTTGCCGTTGCTCACCCCGATGTCGGAAGTGGCCGGGCGCATGGCGGTGCAGGAAGGCGCCAAATATCTGGAAAAACTGAACGGAGGGCGCGGCATCCTGCTCGGCGGCGTGCCCGGCGTGGCGCCGGCCAAGGTGCTGGTGCTCGGTGCCGGCGTGGTCGGCGTCAATGCGGCGCGCATCGCCGCCGGCATGGGCGCCAGCGTGACCATCCTCGATGTCTCGTTGCAACGCCTGCGCTACCTGAGCGAAGTGATGCCGGGCAACGTGCAACTGCTGTTCTCCGACCGTCACCAGTTGCTGGCGCAGCTCGCCACCGCCGACCTGGTCATCGGCGCCGTGCTCATCCCCGGCGCGGTGGCGCCCAAACTCATCCGCCGCGAAGACCTCAAGCTGATGCGGCCGGGCGCGGTCATCGTCGATGTCGCGGTCGATCAGGGCGGTTGCGTGGAGACCACGCGGCCGACCACGCACGAGCAGCCCACCTTCATCGTGGATGGCGTGGTGCACTACGGTGTGGCCAACATGCCCGGCGGCGTGCCGGTCACGTCCACGCTGGCACTGACCAACGCCACCTTGCCCTATGTGCAGCAACTGGCCGATCTCGGCTACCGCGCTGCGCTGAAGCGCTCCAGCGCGCTGCTCAACGGACTCAACATCGTCGCCGGCAAGGTCACCCATCGCAAGGTGGCGGAAGCCTTCGCCATGGATTACCACCCGGCCGAGAGCCTGCTCGATTAGGACCCCACCCCATGCCGATCTGCAAACTGCCGCCCAACGAACTGCGTCTCACCCTGTTCCCCGATGCACTCGGTTTCGCCGATACCGCGCAACTGCTCGACGAACCCTTGCCGTGGATCGGTCAGGAGCGCGCGGAACAGGCGGCGCGTTTCGGCCTCGCCATGGAGCAGCCGGATTACAACCTGTTCGTGCTGGGCGAGATCGGCAGCGGCCGTTCGACCTTGCTCAAGCAGGCGATGCATGCGGCCGCGGCGGCGCGGCCGGTGCCGCCCGACCTGTGTTACCTGCACAACTTCGATGTGCCGGAACGGCCGCTGGCCTTGCGCCTGCCGGCCGGACAGGGACGCCTGCTGCGCAAGCTGATGCTGCGCCTGTGCAAGACGCTGGCGCACGAGATCCCGCAGCGCCTCAACGGCGAGGACTTCAAGAGCGAGAGTGAACGCATCGAGAAGGAATATAAAGCGGAAGAGGCGAAAGGCTATGCCGCACTCGATGTGTGTGCCGACCAGCGTTCCTTCACCCTGCATCGCGAGAGCGGCCATCTGGTGTTCACCTACCACAATGCCAAGGGCCACACCCTGACCGAGGAAGAGGTGTTGCTGCTGCCCAAGGAGAAACGGGTGGCCATCGAACAGGCCGAGCAGGAGCTGCGCGCCGAGATCAGCGCCTATTTCGACAAGCTCAACGAGCTGGGCAAACGTCGCGACGAAGCGCTCGCCGCATTGCGCCGGCAAGTGGTCAAACCGCTGCTGGAACATGAGTTGCAGGAGATCCGCAACGAGTTGAAGAAGCAGATCAAGGACACGGTCAAGCTCGGCGGCTATCTGGAACAGATCGAGCAGGACGTGCTGGATAAGGTGGAGCTGTTCAAGCCGCTGGACAGCGAGGACGACATCCGCCTGGAAGCACTGCACAAGGCCATGCAGCGCTATCGCGTCAATCTGGTGGTGGATAACGACGGCCTCAGCGGCGCGCCGGTGATCGTGGAGGACAATCCCTTGTTCCGTTCGCTGTTCGGCAGCATCGAATATCAGACCGAGAACGATGCGCTGGTCACCGATTTCTCGCGCATCCGCGCCGGCAGCCTGCACAAGGCGCACGGCGGTTATCTGATGCTGCACCTGCGCGACCTGGCGGTGGACGGACTGGTATGGGAGAAGCTGCGCCGCCTGTTGCGCAGCGGCCGCTTGCAGATCGAGGAGCCGGGCACCGCCTTCAGCCCCATCGCCACCGTGTCGCTGGAACCGGAAGCGGTGGATGTCGAAGTCAAGATCGTGCTGATCGGCTCGCGCGAACAGTATTACGAATTGCAGGAGGAAGACCCGGAGTTCGCGCGCCACTTCCAGGTCAAGGTGGATTTCGCCGACAGCTTCCACGCCAGCGCCGACACGCGCCGCGCTACCGCCATCTTCGTCGCCTATGCCTGCCAGCGCTTGGGCCTGCCGCACTTCTCGGTGGCCGCCGTGGCGCGCCTGCTGGAAGAGACGCATCGCGCAGTGGATGACCAGTCGCGCCAGAGCGCCAACTTCGCGCGCATCGAAGCGCTGGTGATGGAGAGTGCCGCGCTATGCCGAGCGCGCAACGGGCGGCTGGTGGAGGCGGAGGATGTGGAAGCCGCGCAGGCCGCGCGCATCAAGCGCCACGACTATCCCGAGCAGCGCATGCACGAGGCATTCGCCGACGGCGACCTGCTGGTGTGCGTGCATGGCGAGCAGGTCGGCCAGCTCAACGCGCTGACCCAGGTCGATCTGGGCGAATACCGTTTCGGCTTCCCGGTGCGCGTCACCGCGCGCACCTACGCCGGTGAAGATGGCCTGCTCAACATCGAACGCGAGGTCGAGATGTCCGGTCCGATCCACGACAAGGGCGTGCTCATCCTCAACCATTACCTGTCCGGCCTGTTCGCGCAGAACGCGCCGCTCGCCTTCAACGCCTCCATCGTGTTCGAGCAGGAATACAACGGTGTGGAGGGCGACTCGGCCTCGTGTGCCGAACTGTATGTGTTGCTGTCGGCGTTGTCAGGTGTGGCGCTGAAGCAGGGCATCGCGGTCACCGGTGCGCTGAACCAGCATGGCGATGTGCTGCCGGTGGGCGGCATCAACGAGAAGATCGAAGGCTATTTCCGGGTGTGCGAGAGCGCCGGGCTGGATGGCAGTCAGGGCGTGCTGATCCCGCAGCGCAACCGTCGCCACCTGATGTTGTCACGCAAGGTGGTGGAGGCGGTCGATCAGGGGCTGTTCCATCTCTACACGGCGGAACATGTGCGCGAAGGCATGGAATTGCTCACCGGCATGCCGAGTGGTGTCGCCGACGAGGCGGGCCGTTATCCGCAAGGCAGCGTGCTGGGCCATGCCCAGCAGGTGCTGCTCGATTACCGCCGCGCCTGCCAGGAATCGGCGCGTGCGCGGCGCGACGAAAAATGATGCCGCTTCAGCGCATCCAGCTCACGCGCAGCAACATCTGATCCGGGTTGTAGTGGTATTCCAGCGTGCCTTGATAGGCATGGTGCAGCGCGTCGCCGAGTGCGCGCGCCAGATGGATGCCGGTGGTGGTCACTTCCATGCCCTGTGCGTTGCGCGTCACGGCCATGATGCGCTGCAAGGGATGCTCGGCTTTTTCCTTCTCTTCGTGATGGCGCAGCAACTGCGTGATCTCCGCTTCGTGCGCATCGAGGAACGCTCCGCCTAGCAACACATAGCCGGCGGGGAAGCGGTCGTTGATGCGCTGGCAGGCGGGGCAGGTGGTCTTGTGCGATTTGGCCGGCCGCTCCATCCATTGCCAGCGTCCCTGGTGGAACACCGCGCCGCATTCCGGACATACGGTGGGTTCGGGCAGTTTGCCCTTGCTCTGATAACTGTCGTGCACGGACTCCTGCATCAACTGGTCGCGCCGTACGAGATGGAATCCGGGCGGGTGCTTGGACTGGCTCATGGCTTTCTCCTCAGGTTGGTTTCACTCCTTGCGTGCTGCGTCGAAACAATCTTCGCGCCAGCAGCAATCGGAACGGTCGCAGTCGCCGTTCTTCGCCGTGGCGAAACAGGGATAGTTGCCTTCCGCGATCTGGATGGTGCGCACGAGTTCGATCTTGAACATCTTCTCGGGCTGGATGCCGTGTGCCCGTGCGATCTTGTGAATGTCTTCCAGTTTCATGCCGTCCCCCCGGGGTGGATGAAGAATGAAGCATCGATGGTGCGGGATGTGCCGGGAGCGCCCCGGCAGGAGTGCGCATTCTGTGCCTGTCGCGCGGCCACCGCAAGGGGGGAGGCTGCGTTAACATCCGCAGCGTCCGACTCGGGGGGGAAGACATGCAACGCATCCTCGGCTATCTGTTCATGCTGCTGTCGCTGGCGCCGAGCGCGCAGGCCGCCGACATCGAAGCATTCGTGCGCGCGGGCTGCCCGCATTGCGCGCAAGCCGAGTCGTTCCTGGCGCAACTGCAGCGCGAACAGCCGACGCTGGATATCGTCATCCACGATGTCGGCATCTCGCCCGAGGCCGCCCGTCGCCTGCAAGACATCGCCCAGACGCAGGGCATCCCGCCGCGCGTGCCCACCTTCCTCATCGGCGACCAGGTGCTGGTCGGCTACTCCGCCGCGGCCGGCAGCGACCGCCTGCTGCGCGAACTGCTCGCGCGCGATGCCCAAGCCGCCGATCACCGCGCTGCGCACCTGCGACTGTTCGGTTTCGACCTCACGCCGGAACAACTCGGCCTGCCGCTGTTCACATTGCTCATGGGCTTGCTCGACGGCTTCAATCCCTGCTCGATGTGGGTGCTCATCCTCATGCTCACCTTGCTTGCGCCGCTCAACGACCGACGGCGCATGCTGGCCATCGCCGGCACCTTCGTCGTGGTGCAAGGTATCGCCTATTACCTGTTCATGGCGGCCTGGCTCAAGCTGTTCCTGTTCATCGGCCTGTCGCGCGCCTCCGAGATCGTCCTCGCCTTGCTCGCTCTGTTCGCCGGCGCGCTCAATCTCAAGGACGCCTGGCATCCCGGTGCCGGTCCGTCGCTCTCCATCCCGTCCGCCGCCAAGCCCGGCATCTACGCGCGCATGCGGCGTATCCTGCGCGCGCAAGACCTCGCCGCCGCGCTGGTCGGCACCGTGCTGCTCGGCGTGCTGGTGCAGTTCGTCGAACTGCTGTGCACTTCCGGCTTCCCCGCGCTCTATACGCGCATCCTCACCCAGCACGCACTCACCGGTTTCGGCTATCACGCCTATCTTTTGCTGTACGACCTGGCCTACATGCTGGACGACTTCCTCATCCTGGCCATCGGCGTCTACACGCTCAGCCAGCGCCGTTTGCAGGAACGCGAAGGGCGCGCGCTCAAACTGCTGAGCGCGCTGGTGATGATCGGGCTGGGCCTGTACCTGTTGTGGCCATGAAGCGGAAGGAAACGCGCATGCAAGAACCGCCCCCACAGTCAGGATGTCACGACGGATCGGAACAAGCCTTCGCTGCCGATCGCGCGCGGCTGGTCGCGGCCATCCGGCGCATGACGCAGGACGAGGATGGTTTCGCGCCGCGCGCCGTTTCGGCACAGGTGCTCGCCGTCATCGGCAAAGTACCGCGCCATCGCTTTGTGCCGCGGGAGATCCGCATCGAGGCCTACGGCAACCATCCCTTGCCCATCGGCCATGGGCAGACCATCTCGCAGCCCTACATCGTCGCCCTGATGACCGACCTGTTGCAGCTCGACAAGCGGCAGCGCGTGCTCGAGGTGGGTACCGGCTCGGGTTATCAGACGGCGGTGCTGGCGGAACTGGCGGGCACCGTGTTCAGCATGGAAGTCGTGGCGCCGTTGGCCGAGATGGCGGCGCACACCTTGCACGAATTGGGCTATGGCAACGTGACGGTGCAAGCCGGCGATGGCGCGCAGGGTTGGCCTGAGCATGCACCGTATGACGGCATCCTGGTCACTGCGGCGGCGGAAGAAGTGCCGCCAGCCCTGTTGCAGCAACTGCGGCCGGGTGGCCGTCTGGTGATTCCGGTGGGCGGACGTTTCGAGGTGCAGCGCCTGCTGCGTATCACGCGCCGGGAAGCGGGCGGCTTCGAACGGGAATATATCGAGCCGGTGCGTTTCGTGCCGCTCGTGTGAGGCGTGTTCAGGCGCAGTGCAAGGTCAGCCGGAACAGCGCGCCGCCTTGCGGCGCATCGCGCAGGGTGACCTCGCCGCCGCCGTGCGCCTCGATCACCGCGCGGCACAGTGCCAGCCCTACGCCGGTGGAAGGCGGCATGCCGGCCGGGTGGTGACTCAGGCCGGGGCCGTCGTCCTGCACGCAGAAGCTCACCGCGTCGGCCGTCTGTTCGAACCACAGTTGCACCTTGCTCGCCGCGAAACGCAGGGCATTGTTCAGCGCCGATTCCAGCGCCAGCTCCACCAGGTATTCATCCAGCAGCGCCGTGCCGCGATGTTGCACCTCCGGCGCGCAGCGGATGCGCGCGCTGTCGATGCGCACGTCCAGCGCGTGGCCGTGCTTGCAGTTGGCCGAGGGGCTGGCAGCCAGCACGTCTTCGAGGAATTCTGCCAGTTCGGTCTCGCTGCGGTTGGGTTGCAGCGCGCCCTGTTCCTGTTTGTATAGCGTGAGGAAACCGACCAGGCGCTGCTTCAGGTCGGCGCAGCGCTGGTGCGCCTTGTGCGCCTCGTCCGGTATGTTCGGTTGGCGCGCCAGGATCTCCAGCTCGGCCTCGAGCAGGGCCAATGAGTTCTTGAGGTCGTGTATCACCAGTGCGGCCAGGGACTGATCCATCATGCCTCCGAGATCTGGTCGTAGAAACGGTAGAAGGCCATCACCTTCTCGTTCTGCGGCACCAGCTTGTCCAGGGTCGCCAGATAGGCCTTGGCGCGGGCATCGATCTCGGCATCCCAGCCTTGCTGTTTCAGCCACAGCAGGTGCAACTGCGCGGCGGCCAGCAGCGCCTCGATGTTCTCGTCGTGGATCGTCAGCGCTTCCTGCAACTTGGCATAGGCTTCGGCGAACTGTGCGCTGCGCATCAGTTTCTGCGCTTCATCGACCAGCGCCAGGATGCGTTTCTGGCCGGCGTCGATCACGTCGGCCACCTTGTCTTGCCGGCCGGTGTCGCGCATCGATTTCGCCACGTGGCGCGCGATGCGCTGGCGGTCGTCGCTGCCTTGCACCGCCTGCGTCATCAGCTTCAAGCCGGTGATCTCGTCGCCCAGCTTGAGCGCCGCCTTGCCCACATGGTTCAGCGTCTCGCTGCGACTGTCCTGCGGCATCACGCGCAAGGCGCGCTCCAGCAGGCGTTTCGCTTTGTCGGTGTCGCCGGTGTCGTGATAGGCCTGCGCCAGGATGGCGTTGCGCGCCACGCCGAATTCGCCCTGTTCGCCGAAACGGCGCGCGTGCCACTCCAGCGTGCGGATGGCTTCTTCCGGCTCGCCCACGTCGGTCTGGATCTGCGCCAGCGACAGGTAGTCTTCCTTGCTCTCGGTGATCGAGCCGCTCGACAACTGGATGGCCGACTCGGCATATCGCTTCGCCTCGTCCAGCTTGCCCAGCAGGAAGGCCGATTCCGACGACACGCGGAAACGGCGCGCGCTGGGCAGGATGGCCGAGGCACGTTCGATCATCTCGTAGGCGCCGGCCTGGTCGTTGCGCGCCTTGCGGATCTCGCCCAGCAGCTCGAAGGCCGCCACATAGGAAGGATGCTGCGCGATGATCTCCTGGGCGGTGCGCTCGGCGGCATCCAGGTCGCCGCGCATGCGCTGCGCACGCGCGAAGCCGATCTTCACCCAGGGCGCGTTGTTGTTCAGCGCCAGCGCTTGTTCGTAGGTCTTGAGCATGTTGGCTTCGTCGTGCAGCGCATGCTGCGCTTCGGCCTTCAGGCGCAGCGCAGCCATCTTCCAGCGCTCGTTGTCCACCAGCGTCATCAGGCGGTCGCACTCGCTCACCACCTGGTCATATTGCTGGGCATCCATCGCCAGCAGCGCCGGCATCAGGAAGTTGCGCCGGTCGAACAGGCGCTCCAGGCGCGTGCGCAGCTTCTTCTCGGGGCAGGGCTTGAGGATGTAATCGTCGGGGGCGAACTCCACCGCGTTCGCCACATAAGCGTATTCCGCTTCGGCGGTGACCATCACGAACACGGTCTTGGCGCTGATCAGGTGCTGGATGCGCAGGAATTCGAGGAAGTGCTGGCCCGAGCTGGAACGGTTCAGGTTGTAGTCGCACAGGATGAGGTCGAACTGGGTGAGCTCCAGTTGGCGCAGCGCCTCTTCCGCATTGGAGACGCTCTTCACCGTATTGATGCCCATCCATTCCAGTTGCGAGCGCAGCGCATGGCGCATCGCCCCCATGTCGTCGATGACCATCGCCTTCATCTGGTCGAAACGCACGAACTCGCTCTCATAGCCCGGCTTCTTGCCGGCGATCATGTTCGCGATCGTGCTTGCGCCTGCCGTTTCCTGCATCGCCCCCCCTTGGTCTCCCCGCGATGTACGTGGCACCGCGCGATGAGGGCGCATCATAAACAAATTCGAGCCGCTTGCAGGGTTTTTCTCGGTGAATCGGGCAAGGCTTTGCGGTAAGCTACGCCACCTTTTTTCGGTTCAACCTCCAGCACAGAAAGCACAAGCACATGGCACAAGGTCAATACGTAATGTCCATGCTCCGCGTGAGCAAGATCGTTCCTCCCAAGCGTCAGATCATCAAGGACATCTCCCTCAGTTTCTTCCCCGGCGCCAAGATCGGCCTGCTCGGCCTGAACGGCTCCGGTAAATCCACCGTGCTGCGCATCATGGCCAAGCAGGACAAGGAATACGACGGCGAAGTGCAGCACTTGCCCGGCATCAAGATCGGCTACCTGCCGCAGGAGCCGGTGCTCGATCCCGAGAAGACCGTGCGCCAGGAAGTGGAGTCTGCGCTGGGCGAAGTGATGGAAGCGCAAGCCAAGCTGGATGCCGTGTATGCCGCCTATGCCGAGCCGGATGCCGACTTCGACGCACTCGCCGCCGAACAGGCACGCCTGGAGAACATCCTCGCCGCCAGCGGCAGCGACGCTTCGCATCAGATGGAGATCGCCGCCGATGCGCTGCGCCTGCCCGAGTGGGACGCCAAGATCGGCAACCTCTCCGGTGGCGAGAAGCGCCGCGTCGCGCTGTGCAAACTGCTGCTGGAAAAACCGGACATGCTGTTGCTGGACGAACCCACCAACCACCTCGACGCCGAATCCGTCGAATGGCTGGAACAGTTCCTGGTGCGCTTCCCCGGCACCGTGGTCGCCGTCACCCACGACCGCTACTTCCTCGACAACGCCGCCGAGTGGATCCTCGAACTGGACCGCGGACAGGGCATCCCCTGGAAGGGCAACTACTCCAGCTGGCTGGAGCAGAAGGAAGAACGTCTGGAGCAAGAGAACAAACAGATCGACGCCCACATGAAGGCGATGAAGCAGGAACTGGAATGGGTGCGCCAGAACCCCAAGGCGCGTCAGGCCAAATCCAAGGCGCGTCTGGCCCGCTTCGAAGAACTCTCCAACACCGATTACCAGAAGCGCAACGAAACGCAGGAGATCTTCATCCCCGCCGGTGAGCGCCTCGGTAACGAAGTCATCGAATTCGAAGGCGTCAGCAAAGCCTATGGCGACCGCCTGCTGATCGACAACCTCAGCTTCAAGATCCCGCCCGGCGCCATCGTCGGCATCATCGGCCCCAACGGCGCCGGTAAATCCACTCTGTTCCGCATGATCACCGGCAAGGAACAACCGGATAGCGGCAGCGTGAAGATCGGCCAGACCGTGAAGATCGCGCACATCGACCAGTCGCGCGAAGGCCTGGACAACGACAAGACCGTGTTCGACGCCATCTCCGGTGGCCGCGACATCCTGCAAGTGGGCAAATACGAAACCCCGGCGCGCGCCTACATCGGCCGCTTCAACTTCAAGGGCGCGGACCAGGGCAAGATCGTCGGCCAGCTATCCGGCGGTGAACGCGGCCGCCTGCACTTGGCGCAAACGCTGATCGCCGGCGGCAACGTGCTGCTGCTCGACGAACCCTCCAACGACCTCGACGTCGAGACCCTGCGCGCGCTGGAAGATGCGCTGCTGGAGTTTGCCGGCTGCGTGATGGTCATCTCCCACGACCGCTGGTTCCTCGACCGCATCGCCACCCACATCCTCGCCTGCGAGGGCGATTCGAAGTGGACGTTCTTCGACGGCAACTATCAGGAGTATGAGGCGGACAAGAAGAAGCGGCTGGGTGAAGAGGGGGCGAAGCCTAAGCGGATTCGGTATAAGCCGATTAGCCGGTAATGTCGGTTGACTTGTGTGCTGGCGGGGCTATGATTTGAATCGTCTCTTCCATTAAGTAAGGCGGCGATCAAATGAAGAACAGTTCCGTGGTCAAAACAAGTCTGGCTCTCGTGTCCTCTCTTGCGTTGCTCGGCTGCACTACTCCCGGCGCGCCGCTTAAATATGGTAGCGAGCCAGTAGTGCACGCGCCTGCGGCGGCGCCCGTGGCAGACCAGCCCCAAGTGTCGGGTACTTTTGTGGGCACCGTTACCGGCGGGAACATGGCGAAAGGTGTCGGCTTCTCCAATCTCAACGTAAGACTCTTTGTCACGCAAGAGAGTGGCGAGGCGGTTGTCTTCTTTGTCCGTTCCGACTCCAAGGTGTTCGATGCGAGCGGTAAAGCGGTGGATTATCTTGAAGCATCTCGGATCAAGGGTAAGCGTGTGTCGATAGAGTATTTCGTAATACAGGATGCGACTGGCGGCGAGCCGGGTCGCACCGATTTTGCCTATGAGATCGGTCAGAGGGGAGTAAGTACCCTGCGCATACTTGCCCCATAACGAGCCGAGCAAGACGGTGGGCAGCATTGCATTTGTTTCATTCATCGCCCGCAAGGGCGATGTTCTTTTCTAACGATAGGCGCCCAAACTTGATCGTGCGTCGTTTCAATATCAGCTACAACAACTAAAAGTACCGGAGTCGAATTCTTTTGAACTGAACGAAAGTGCGTGATGCCCAAGCTCTATGAATACTTCGGTTCGATCGTTTTGTTCTATGCCAACGAGCATGAGTCGGTACATGTTCATGGCAAGTTTCAGGATAGGGAGTCGCGCGCCGAGATCATCGTGGTCAATGGCGAGATCGTGGAGATTCGCTATGCGAACGTTTCCGGGCGCGCCCCGCTGGCGAATGCAGAGATGCGCAATTTCGTGGAGTTGGTGTCGGCACGCGCGAGTGATATCGTGAGCAAGTGGATTGATTTTTTCGTGCTGCACAAACCGGTGAAGTCAGAGCGCATTACGAGGAGGCTGAAATGATTCCAGCAACCATTAATATCAAGTCGGTGGAGCAAGTGGGGGATTATCTGCTGCGCCTGTCGTTCGATGACGGTACGGTGCAGACGGTGGATTTCAAGCCCTTTCTCTCATCTTCCCGTCATCCAGATATTCGCGTTTTTCTGGAGCCGGCTCGTTTTGCAGCCTATCGCATCGAGTATGGCGAGCTGGTGTGGGGAGATTACGACTTGTGCTTCCCCATCGCCGATTTGTACCAGAACAGGTTGATGTCGGATTCCGCACTTGAGATGGCTGCCTGAAGTCATGAATGTTCCGGTTTCCAAGTCGAAAGACCCCGACCTGCAAAAAGTCCCGCAGGCATGGATGCGAGCTTCCGAGAAGGCGCGCAAACTGGCCGAGCAGACCGGCACGCCGTTCGTTGTACGCAAATCCGCTGTCATTGGAAAGCCGGGTAAATAAGGTTCTGGTTGCGACTTAAATTCCGATTGGTGAATTAAAGGGGCAGCTTCGCAATATGTTTTCATCCCCCGCAATGGCGATGTTCGTTTTCTAACGATAGGCGCCCGCACTTGATCGTGCGGCGTTTCAAGATCAGCTACCGTCCCAAAGTCCACCGCAAATGAAAAAAACTGCCCCAAGCAAGGGTGAGATCGCTTTGATGGAGCCCTTCGTGGGTCTTTCGTTGGAACGTATCCATGTGCCGACTAGCCGCGAGGAGTTTGCTGCCGCTACCGCCGAGATCAAAGCGGCGGGCATGGTCGGGTTCGACACTGAATCGAAGCCGACGTTTGCCGTGGGCGAGGTGAGTGACGGTCCGCATCTGGTGCAGTTCGCTTTGTCCGACAAGGCCTTCCTGTTCCAACTGCATCACACGGCGGGGCATCCGTTCCTGGTGGAGTTGTTGCGTTCGGAGGCGCTCATCAAGGCTGGCTTTGGTCTCAAGTCGGATGGCGGGCATATCGTGCGCAAGCTGGGGGTGAAGCCGGGCGGTCTGGTGGATCTCAATACAGTGTTCCATGAGGCCGGTTACCAGCGAGAGATCGGTGTGCGCACGGCGGTGGCATTGATGTTCCGGCAGCGTTTCGCCAAGTCGGGGAAGGCGACCACGTCCAACTGGGCGCAGCCCCGGCTCACCCCGCAGCAATTGCTCTACGCGGCGAACGATGCCTGGGCGGCGCTCAGGGTGTTCCAGGCGCTCGCAAACTAAAGGTGTCGGTGTCGAAGTTTTGAAGGGCTTGTGATCTGAATAGTCATCAATAAAACGGGGCAGCATGGCGATCGTCTCCGCGTTGGGATAAGACGATCACCATGCTGCCCCGTTCGGCCCGATTGCTCAGGCTTTTCGTTCAGCCTTGCTCAGTAACGCGCATCCTTGGGCTTGTCGCCTTTCGGCCAATCCTTGCGCTTGGCGGCGTAGTCCGGTCGCGGCTGCTGGGTGAAGAACGCTGCGACGTCGTAGGCCTCCTGGTCGGTGAGGCTGCCGCCTTGCCCCAGCGGCATGTTGGCTTTGACGAAAGCGGCGGCGGTGTTCAGGCGCGCCATGCCGGCGCCGATGTTGAAGGACTTGGCACCCCACAGCGGCGGGAACATGTACTGACCTTCAGGTCCCTTCATGCCTTGTCCCTCGACGCCATGGCATACCGAGCATTTCTCGGCATAGATGGCCTTGCCCAGGACGGGGTCCGGCGCACGTTCGGCCTTGATGCGCTTGAAGCCGCGCCCTTCCACATCCACGCCTGTCGGTACATCCTTCGACAGCCACCACATGTAGGCCAGTATCCCGCGCATCTCTTTGCTGTCCACCGGCAAAGGCTTGCCGTTCATCGAGCGTTGGAAGCAGTCATTGACGCGGTCTTGCAGCGTGTTGACCTGGGCGTTGCGGGTGCGGTATTCGGGGAACACGCCCCAGATGCCCACCCAGGGCGCCGCGTTGGGGGTGCGGCCGCCATTCAGGTGGCAGCTGGTGCAGTTCAGGTCGTTGCCTACGTACTTTTTGGCGTAGATTTGGGTCTGGGTGGTCAGCTGATGTCCATAACGGATGGCTTCGCCCATGGGCCCGGACGGCATCGATTCTTCGGCCGGCGGATTGAAGGGGGCGGTGGTCTTTACGGCATCTTCTGCCAGTGCGCTGGAACCGTGCATGGCCATGACGCCCGCCATCAGCCAGGCTGACAAGGAAAGGGTGGATCGCATAATTACCTCCTGTGGTTGTTGGACGCTGCTGATAAGGTAATGTGGCGGATTGCGCCTGCATCACGGCCAAACGATGAATATTAAAATATCAGCATTTGCTAATATCATTCAAAAGCTGGGGCGTGTCAATGTTGATTGATTTTGTCGGGATTACCCCTCCCGGCGCAAAGGACTAAGGGGAGCTTTTGTTACAAGCAGCCGTGGTGTGAGCGCGGGAGCGTCGGCCGGGGCTGGGCCGTCTCGCTGCGCAGGGGCCTTGGTGCAATGGGGGAGCCGGGCCGCAGCGGGATGCCGGATCGATGCCGGTAAGCTGAAGTACAATCACCCGCAGTGAGTCGCTTTTCGTCAACAACCAAGGAGCGTGCATCATGGGCAGCAAGGACAAGAAGAAGGAATCCAAGGGCAAGAAACCACAACCCAAGCCGGTACCGGCAGGAAAATGAGAGGCCGGGTTTCGGTATCTCGATGACACTGACACATCGCCCGCAAGGGCGATGCGTTTTTCAAGGGAAGGCGTGGCTTGCAAGAGGGATCGCAAGCGGCCGCTCCACTTTCTTAACTGACCTCCTACGGAGTTTTCGCATGTTGAAAAGATCGTTGTTCTCCGCCGCCTTGCTGCTTGCCTGTGCGCCCCTCGCGCTGGCGCAAGGGCAGGCGAACAATTGCCGGCTCAAGCATGGTTCGATGGTGTCCCTCGATGCCGCAGCTTGCGCGATGGAGGGCGGGGCGGTCGTCAGCCAGGTTGCTGTGCCGGTGGCACCCGCGGCGCCATTGCTGTTGTCCACCGATCCCAAGCTGGCCGCTGCGCAGCAAACCGTGGCGACGTTGTTGATGAAGCCGGTGACGGATAAGGATGCCAACAAGCGGATGCCGGAGTGGATCGCGCGCACGGTGAAGTTCGATGGCTGCCGTTTGCAGGTGGATGAGGAGATGGAGATCGAGCACGGCAATGCCTTCTCTTCGCGCAAACATTTCAAAGTCAGTGCGGTGGTGGATCTGCGCAAGCTCGACGGCACTGCCTTCGGTGAGCTGGGTCGGGTGCGTTCTTATGGCGGCGGCATGGAGACCTACGCGGAATATCTGGAAGAGCCGCTGCGCCGTGGGGAGAATGCCATTTCGATCTCGATGCAGTTGCAGCGCGAGAGCGGCCCGGGCAAGTTCACCGAAGTCATGTCGGGAGTCTATTGGGATGCGCCCGATGACGATCTGTGGATGGTGGACGAGTATGGCTATCCCAAAGACCGCGAAGGCTTCGGGATGGCGACCGACAAGGTGCGCCTGCTGTGGCTGATGAACACGCCGGAGGATGCCGCTGCGCTGCATCGGGCCTTGGGCGAGGTGCGGGCGCTGTGTCAGCGCTGACCCGCGATGCGCGAAGCTGAGCTGCAGTTTCGCGTGAGCCGTAGCCAACCATAGGAGGTGAGCCATGACGACCGGTACCGTCCAACTGCATCGTGTGCTGCGCGCGCAACCGGCGCGTATCTATCAAGCCTTTTTGAATGCGGCGGCGCTGGCGAAGTGGTTGCCGCCTTATGGTTTCACTTGCACGGTACATCATCTGGATGCGCAGGTGGGGGGCACGTTCCGGATGTCGTTCACCAATTTCTCCTCAGGCAACAGTCATTCCTTCGGCGGAATCTATCTCGAGCTGGTGCCGGCCGTGCGCATCAGTTATGCCGACAAGTTCGATGATGCCAAGCTGCCGGGCGAGATGAAGACGACGGTGACGTTGCAGGCGGTGTCGTGCGGCACCGCGCTGACCATCGAGCAGTCTGGCATCCCCGAGATGATCCCGACCGAGATGTGTTATCTCGGCTGGCAGGAATCGCTGGCGCAACTGGCCTTGCTGGTGGAGCCGCAGATCCCTGATTGAGGTGGTGAGCATGATCCGTCTGCCTGACACGCTGGCTGCGTGGGACTCCGCTGATTTCGAAACCGTCTGCCGGCGCGAGGTGGCCGCGCTGGGCGTGTCCGGCCTGCCGCTGCAGCGTTGCCTGGCCGCCGGCAGCCAGGTGTTGCCCAAGCCGGTATCGGTAACGGTGCTGGGCGCGGAAGAGATCGATGGCGTGCTGCGCATCCGCGCCGGCATCTTCTTCACCAGCACCATCGCCGGGTGCAGTTGTGCGGATGACCCGAGCCCTTCCAACGAGCTGAACGAATATGGCGTGTTGCGCTTCGAGATCGACAGGGCGACAGCCGCGACGCGCATCGAGCCGGTGGACGATTGAGTGCGGGGATGGATTGAAGATCGCCCCGTTCCCAGTGACGGCAGGGATGCCTGAGAAGAACATCATCTCCTTCGTGGCGCACGATGCGCAAGTGGAGGTGCACCGGCATCATTGTTTCCAGATCCTGCTGGGGCTTTCCGCACCCTTCAGCAGTCATATCGGCGGCAGCTTGCATGCCGAGCGGCGTGCGCTGGTGATCAATCAGAATGTGCCTCATGCCTGCAACGGGCTGGGGGGCAGTAATCTGATCTTCTTCATCGATGCGGAGAGTCGTACCGGCTGGCAGTTGCGGCAGATGCTGGACGGGCAGCCTATCCTCGATCTGACCGAGATGTGGCTTGAGGCGCGGCCGCATTCATCCTCGATGGAGGAGATGCAGGCCTGGCCGCACGAGCGCCGTCTGGCGGAGGCCGAAGCGTCTCTGGCGCTGGTGACATCGGATAGGCAGCAGGCGAGTACCCGCGACAGCCGCATCGAACAGGCCATCGCGTGGGTGGAGCAGCATCTGCACGAGAAGATCGCCGTGCCGGATGTGGCGGCGCAGATACATCTTTCACCGGAGCGCACGCGTCATCTGTTCGTGCAGGAGGCCGGGGTGTCGTTCTCGCAGTTCCTGATGTGGAAACGCATCAAGGCGGCCATCGTGCATGCGGTGCGCGATGGGGCGAGTCTCACCGAGGCCGCAGCGCGTTCCGGCTTCGCAGATCAGGCGCATTTCTGCCGTTTGTTCAAGCGTACTTTCGGCATTCCAGCCGGTGGCCTGCTGCAGAATAGCCGTTCCATTCAATTCATCCATCCCTCGGTCAGTTAACTTCCTTTCTGCGGGCGATAGGGGCTTGCGCCTATCGCTGCTACGGCCTGCGCATCGCTTGGTGCGCGCAGGGCGTTGTCTCCATCATCCAAAGAAGGGAACCTTTTATGCATCAGATGTTCAGCAGATTCGTTGGCGCGGCTTTCACTGCGTTGCTGTGTGTGGCCCATATCGCTCAGGCACAAGAGTTGCCGAGTTTGACGGGGCATTGGGCCAGTGCCGCGCTGGAAAACTACGGCAGCCATTTTGCGACGCGCACGTTCACGTTCACCGACAAAGAATGGCGCGTGACTTATCGCGCCTATGCCGATGCGCAGGGTAAGCAGCCGCTGTTCCGTCTGGATGTGGGCGGCTTCTATGTGTTGGGGCAGGCTGCCGCTGCGGTGCCCGGCGCCTTCGAGGGGATATTCCCGGCCAATCGTCGTCAGGTGACTGCCGAGACTGCTGCGGGCGTGGCGATGTTCGCGGGCATGGGCTGCGCGCTGGAGCAGGGCAAGGCGTTGTCACTGGTCAGCCAGGGCTGCGGTTTCGTGCCGGCGCTGATGCAGGCGATGGGCGAATATGACCTGGTGGCGTTCAAGGATGGCCGCCTCTATTTCGGCGACCGCGCGGGCGATCTGACCAAGGCGCGTCCTGCGGCGCTGACGACCTATCCCTTGCTGCGCAAGTGAAAGGATGGAGATGATGAACACTCAGAACGTGGTGCGTTCCATCCTGGTGATCGGTGCGACCGGTCCGACGGGGATCGAGATCTGCAGGCAGGCGTTGGCCGCCGGGATGAAGGTGCGTGTGTTGGTGCGCAACCCGTCGCGTTTTCCGGGCGAACTGTTGCCCGCGCTGGAGGTGGTGCAAGGCGATGTGCTGAACGGCGAGGCGATGCTGGCCGCGATGCGCGGGATGGATGCGGTGGTCAGCGCACTGGGTACCCCTTTGCAACGCACGCCGGTGACGCTGTTGTCGCACGGTACGCAGAACATCGTGCAGGCCATGCGCCAGCTCGGTGTGATGCGCCTGCTTTGCATCACCGGCATGGGGGCGGGCGACAGTCGCGGGCATGGCGGTTTCCTGTATGACCAGGTGATCCTGCCGCTGTTGTTGGGGCAGATCTATCTCGATAAAGACCGGCAGGAACAGATCGTGCAGGCGAGCGGGCTGGACTGGACGCTGATCCGTCCTGCGTTCCTGACCACTGGCGCGCAGACCGGCGAATACCGTTGCATCGATCGATTCGTAAAGGGCGAGCGCATGGGGAAGATCTCCCGTGCGGATGTGGCGCACTTCGTGGTGCGTGAGTTGCAGCAGGCAGCGTATTCGCGGCGGGTGGCGAATCTGTCGTATTGAGCGGACTGGCTGACCAGGATTCGGCGCTATCGAATTTCCAGCGCCGTATCGCTATGGCCGGCACATCGCTCGCAAGGGCGATGTGCTTTTCCCGGCGAACAATTACTGGATCAACCCCGCATACATGAAGTAGCCGTAGGCGGCGATGAGCGCACCGCCGACCGCGCGCGGGATGCGGCCGAGGATGGCGATGGCGAGGAAGTGCACCAGCCCGGCGCCGAGGATGAGATAGGTGCCGAGCTGGAAGGTGGCGGGTAGCTGGATCGGGTTGAACAAGGCGAACAGGCCGATGCACATGGGGATGCAGATGTGGCCGTCGCCGATCTGGGAGCTGACGACGATGTCGTGGCGGCCAAGGTGGGCATAGTAGAGCGCGATGAAGGCGTTGGGCAGCACCATCAGGATGCCGCTGATCCAGCCGATCTTGGCGTAGCTGAACACGGGGTTGTCGGCGGTGGAGATCCACGCCACCAGATGGTCGACCGCGTAGTAGATGCCGTAGGCGGCGAGGCCGATGAGGGCCAGGTCGATGACGATGGTCCAGTGGGTGCTGCGGTTCTTGCGGATGTTGTCCTTGAGCACTTCGAACACGTGCAGGATCTGCCAGAACACGAACAGGCCGACCAGGATGAGGCCGTCGTAGAAGTTCAGCTCGCCGTCGTTGCCCAATGCCCACAGGGTGCCGGTGAACAGGAACAGGGCGATCAGGGTGAACAGCAGGTTGAGGCGGTTGATGCGCGCGAATTCGGCTTGTTGCTGCTTCTTCTGTTTGGGGCCTGCCTTGTCCTTGGGCAGGGCGGCCGCGCCGAGCAGGGCGGTGAGGCCGAGGATGAGGGTGAGGTTGGTGACGTTGTTGACCAGGCTGTTCTCGATCACCGCGCCGCCATTGGCGGCGGATTGGCTCATCACCAGCGCGAACATCAGGTTCGCGAAGCCCGAGCAGTAAGGCATGATCAGGGTGCCCAGCACGGTGCCTTCGAAGCCTTTGCTCTCCATGGCATGCAGACGCCAGATCATCAGCGCGTTCGCCAGCGCGAACATGAGCAGCAGGGACAGCGGGTGGTCTAGGTAGGGCAGGGCGCTATCCAGGCCCATCAGTTCGTTTGGCACGTTCGGCAGTCGGAATTTTGCTGCGCGGCATTATCGTTGCGCGCCCCGGTGCGGTCAATTTCCGCCCGCCGCGCGGCAGGTGCTTTGTTTTGGCGCGGCCGTAACGGTTTGGGTACACTGGCAGCCCTTCACGGCAAGGATGGATTTCGATGAACGACAAGGTCTCCCTGGCGCGGCATGACATCGAGGCGGCGAACGCGGCCGCGCAACGCATCGTGCGGCATTTTCAGAGCAACGGTTTCACCCGCATCACGGAGGCGCTCATCCTCCAGTTGCATCACACCGGCGGCACGCGCGCCGAGGTGGAACGCGCGTTCGAAGCGGCGCAGAAACTGGGCCGCATGCCGCCACTGAGCCAGTATTTCGCCATCCATCCCTACGGCCACTATTCCGAGTTCCGCAGTTTCGAGGCAGCCAAGTCGGCGCTGGCCAACGATTTCACCCTGGCGCTCATCTACGACATCCCGCACATGTTCTTCGGACAAGCCCCGGTGCTGGCCGACGATCCGCTGGCCACGGGTACCAAATACGATGTGATCATGAAGGTGTGGGACAACGTCGCCGATTACGCGACCGTGATCCTGTTGAACGATCCCGATGCCTCGTTCATCGATTACATCGGCACCCATCCCGGTGCCGACTGGCATCGCATCATGGGCGATTTCGAGGTGGCATCCACCGCGTTGCGGGACGAGTTCACGCTGGGTTGAGCGGGCGCGCGTGGTTGGTGGGCAGCTAGTTGCATGAGGGGGACGTGGCGTTCAGCATGAGCCGTCGCTGACGGGGCCGGTTGCCGGCATGGCGAGGTGCGGCGGTTGGGAGAGCAAGGGGGGGATTCCGATGTTCGATATCTTGCGGCGCTGGTTCGGCGCTACGCAGCAGCAGCCTTCTGCCTTGGACGATTTCAGGCGGCTGGATGCGGTGGCGCCGTTGCAAGCGGCACAAGAGAAACCGGCCAGTAGCGGCATGCAGAAAGCTACCTCCTTCATCTGCCGTGAGGCGATCCTGGATCGCAATGAGCGTATCGCCGGCTATGAGTTCGCCTTGGGGCAGCGCATGCGCACGCGCATGATGGAGGTGAGTGCGGTGATCCGCCGCGCCTATGACGATGCCGTGCTGTGCAACCTGGCGCCGTTGGGGGTGTCCGCGTTGCTGGGCGGGCGTACCGCGTTCGTGCATCTGTCCGTGGAATCGTTGCAGCATCCGCTGCTGGAAGCCTTCGCGCATACCAATACGGTGTTCATGCTCTCGCCGCGCCCGCTGGCCGAACTGGACCTGGCGGCACTGCGTTCCAGTCTGGAGCGACTGAGCCGGCTCGGCATCAAGGTCGGCTGGTCGATCCGGCAATATCGTCCGGAATTGGCCGCGTTCCTGCGCATGGCGGATTACGTCGAGCTCGATGCCAGTGCCTTCGACGGGATACAACTCAAGAAACTGATCGCCGAACTGCGCGATGCCAATCCCGCCCAGCGCCTGATCGCCAGCCGACTGCAGACGGAGGATGAGTTCCGCTATTGTTTCGAGCGGCGACTCGATTTCTTCAAGGGGCCGTTCGTCTCCAGTCGCGAGAACTGGCGCCCGGTGGCGGGGGAGGTGAACCACCTGCCGTTGTTCCAGGCGCTGGACATGCTGCAAAGCGGCGCC
This sequence comes from Pseudomonadota bacterium, assembly GCA_040754175.1. GTDB lineage: Bacteria > Pseudomonadota > Gammaproteobacteria > Burkholderiales > Gallionellaceae > Sideroxyarcus. Next base: position 73,292 of record JBFMFN010000026.1, read on the forward strand.
GAGTTCGAGGCCATCGCGGAATGCCTGCGCACCGATCCGGTGCTGACTTACAAGCTGCTGCGCTACATCAATTCGCCCGGCATCGGCCTGTTGCAGCGCATCGATGAGATCCCGCAGGCGTTGATATTGCTGGGGCGGGATCGCTTCTTCCGTTGGCTGTCGTTGCTGTTGTTCGATAGCCGCAAGCCGGGCTATCACGCCAACGTCATCCGCGAGCAGGCGCTGACGCGTTCGCGCTTCATGGAGATGCTTGCGGGGAAAGGGCTGGTTCCGGAGAATCCCGACCCGCTGTTCCTGACCGGGCTGTTCTCGCTGTTGCACGAGATGCTCGGCTTGACCATGCAGCAGGTGTTGCAGCAAGTGGCGTTGCCGGAAGCCGCCGCGTCTGCCCTCCGGGGTGAGGAAGGGCCGCTACGGCATGCCTTGTCGCTGGCGATCGCGCTGGAGTCGATGGATGAAGGTGTCACGCTGGCTGCGCAACGTTGCGGCGTGGAGGCCGTCGAAGTCGCGAACATGATGATCGAGGCGCTGGCATGGGCGCAACAGATCGTGTCGGTCAACGATTGAACGGCGCGCCGATGGCCCGTTCGATCGATGGTTATATTTCTGGGATCACAATGGATAAGCATATCTCTGCAGTTGCACTCGAAAAATCCTACCGCCTGATCAACCACGGCCCCACGGTGCTGGTGTCGGCGCGCCATGACGGCGTGGACGATGTGATGGCGGCGGCGTGGTGCAGTGCGCTGGATTTCGCGCCGCCCAAACTGACGGTGGTGCTGGACAAGGCATCGAAGACGCGCGCGCTGATCGAACGGGGCGGCCTGTTCGTGGTGCAGGTGCCGACGGCGGCGCAGCTCGAGCTGACGCATGCGGTGGGCAATGTGAGCCTGCACGACGATGCCGACAAGCTGGCGCATTGCGGCGTGACGCTGATCGACATCGCCGGTGTCGAGCAGCCTTGCGTGGCGGGTTGCGCCGGCTGGCTGTTGTGCAAGCGCATCCCCGAGCCGCACAACGAACAGGCCTACGACCTGTTCATCGGCGAGGTGGTGGGCGCGTGGGCGGATGGCCGCGTGTTCAGCGACGGGCGCTGGCATTTCGAGGATGCCGATCCGGCATGGCGCAGCTTGCACTATGTGGCGGGTGGGCATTTCTATGCGACGGGCGAGGCGCTGCACGTGCCCGGCGTCGAGTGAGGGGCACTTTCAATTCGGGGATGGGGGCATACATGATGGATCTGGTGAAACTTCCTGCGCTGCTGTTGTGTGCCGCGCTGGCGAGCGGTTGCAGCTCGGTGGTGCAGCTCAATGTGCGCCATGCGCCGCAGATCGATCTGGGCGCGGCGCAGACGCTGACGGTGCAGGATTTCTCGGTGTCGGGACAGGTGGATCTGGCGGTGGGCGGTGAGGGGGATGTGTTGCGCAACCTGCTCACGCGTACCATCGCCAGCAGCCTGGCCGCGCCTGCCGACGTGAACGTGCAGAAACAGCATCACACCGCCTTGGTGGAGGCGCTGCTGCGCAACGGGCATTTCAAGGTGAGCGAAGGCGCGGGCGAGGTGCGGCTGTCCGGCCATGTGGCCTACAAGGTGCAGGATGCGCTGAGCGAGAAGGAATGGAAGGACACGCAGAGCGGCGACAAGAAGGAGCGCTACACCCTGACGCGCACTACCACGGCCGAGGTCAGCTTCCAGGTGGCGGATGCGCAGGGCGTGGTGCTCGGGGCCGCGCGGGTGAGCGAGTCGATGCAGCGCAAGTGGGAAGGCAAGGATGCGCAAGAGGTGCGCAAGGCGGCCGAGAACCAGTCGGTGGCGGATGACGTGCTCAAGGTGGTGTCGGCCACGGCGGCGCCGCTGGTGAACCGCATCGCGCCGTATTTCGTGCTGGAATCGCGCACGCTGGAGGATGGCGACAGCAAGCGGATCGCCGAGGGCAACAAGGCGGCGGAGGCGGGGCGCTGGGACGAGGCGGCACGCGCATGGCAGCCGTTCCTGTCCAGCCATGTGGCGGAGGATCGCAATGCGGCGCTGTACAACCTGTCGGTGTACGACGAATACAACGGCCAGCTGGAGGCGGCGCTGATGAAGCTGGAGCAGTTGTATAACGCCACGCTGCAGGCGCGCTATGCCGCGGCTGCCGACCGCATGCGGCAACGCATCGAGGAGATGCGTCGCCTGCATGCCAGCGAGCAGGCACGCGCGGCGGCGCAGCAGCACTGAGGCACGCGCGGCTTTGCGCGGCAGGCGGCGCCGTATACACTGCGCCGGTCATCCGATCGAAAGCGTCATCCGTTTCACCACAACATCAACGACAGGAGGGAGTGGGTAATGAGCGATACCGCAGACTACAAGGTGGTCCGTAACTCGACCGTGGGCAGCGAACTGACGGAGGAAAAGGCCAAGATACTGGCCGGCCGTCTGGGGGTGCGTCATCTGCAGGATGGCGAGCTGCTGGTGCAGGAAGGCGAAGAGGACCAGACCTTGTTCATCCTGGCGCATGGCTCGCTGACAGTGACCAGCCGCGATGCCAACGGCGTGGACCAGACCGTGTACACCATGAAGGAAGGCGAGTGTGCCGGTACGCGCGCGTTCGTGGAGCAGTCGCCGCGCAAGGCGACCCTGCATGCGGTGGGGGCTACCACGGTGTATACGCTGACCCCGGCCGATTTCGACGAGTTGCTGGAAGACAATCCGCGCCTGGCCTTCCTGGTGATGCGTGCGCTGTTCCGCGTGACCCATGCCAATCTGTCGCGCATGAACCAGGAATCGCGCGAACTCGCCAACTACATCACCAAGACGCAAGGTCGCTACTGAGGCGGCGTCAGCGCGCGGCGCCTCCCGCGCGTTGAGAACTTCGAGGAGCCGGAACGGTCTAGCCGGCTCCCATTTCTGAAGGAGGCGACCATGAGACGCTCCATCCCATTGTTGATGCTGGCCGGGGCTTTGGCGGCCACGCCTGCGGCGGCGGCGCCGCAACACGACATCTCCCTGCTGAAGACGCTGGATGCGCGGCAGTTGAACCATGCGCGTCAGCTCATCGTGTTCGAGGGCGAGCATTGCGACTATTGCCGCCAGTTCGAGGCCGAGGTGTTGCAGCACTGGCAGTCGCCGGTAGCGGTGGTACGCACGCTGTCCACCTTGCCGCCCAAAGGCTGGCTGCTGGAACAACCGTTGTTCGCCACGCCGACCATCGTGCTGTTCGAGAACGGGCGCGAGGTGGCGCGCTATACCGGCTACAACCACGAGTCGCAGCGCTTCTGGCAGTGGCTGGGCTACCGGTTGCTGACGCCGGACCAGCGCCGCATCGCGTTCGAACAGGGTACCGAGCGCGCGTTCACCGGCTCCAACCTGGACGAGAAACGCCCCGGCGTGTTCGTCGATCCGATCTCGGGCGTGCCGTTGTTCCGCAGCGGCAGCAAGTTCGAGAGCGGCACCGGCTGGCCGAGTTTCTTCGAGCCGTTGCCGGGCGCGGTGACGCTGCATGACGACGACAGTCTGGGCATGCATCGCGTCGAGGTGCGCAGCGCCAGTTCCGGCATCCATCTGGGCCATGTGTTCGACGACGGTCCGCCGCCGACGCACAAGCGTTATTGCATCAACGGCAACGTGCTGAAGTTCGTGCCCGATGCACCCTGACGGGCTGCTGCTGAGGGCGTGATAAACTCGCGCGCGCCCCGTTTCCTGTGGGCGGATGGTCGGGAGAAGGAGCATGGAAAGAGCGTTCGAGGTCAATGGTCTGCCAGAAGATGAGGCAGGGGAACCAGCATGTTTCCCGCGCATCGTCGATGAGTTGGCGGCACACGGTTATTGCCTGCTGGACGATGCCATCCCGCCCTCGTTGAGTGGCGCGCTGCATGCGCGCGTCACTTCCCTCAGCCATGCCGAATTCGCCGCCGCCGGCATCGGCCGTGCGCAGGATTTCGGCCAGAACGAACGCATCCGCAGCGACGAGATCCACTGGCTGGGGCTGGACGATGCGGCCGAGCGCGCCTGGCTGGCGTGGATCGAGCAACTGCGCGTATATGTGAACCGTCATCTGTTCCTCGGCCTGTTCTCCTACGAAGGGCATTTCGCCCACTATCCGCCGGGTGCGTTCTACAAGCGGCATGTGGACGCCTTCCGTGGCGAGAGCAACCGTATGCTGACGGTGGTGCTGTACCTGAATCCCGAATGGCATGCCGACGATGGCGGCGAGATGCTGATGTATGCGCCGCAAGGCGAGGAACCGTTCGCGCGGCTGCTGCCGCGGATGGGGCGCATCGCGGTGTTCCTCAGCGAGGAGTTCCCGCACGAGGTGCTGCCGGCCAAACGCGACCGCTACAGTATCGCCGGCTGGTATCGCATCAATACGTCAGTCGCCGGTCGTATCGATCCGCCCGATTGATGCACGGTCGCCACGCCGGGGCATGTGGGTTATCCTCGGCGTCATCTCGATAGACGGGGCGGCATCATGACTCGGGTCTTCGCTGCGCTGGGCGCAGCCTTCAGATCGTTGTTCCATCCACGCATGCTGGCGCTGCTGCTGTGGCCCATGCTGCTGGCGATGGTGTTTTGGGTGGGCGCGGCGGTGTGGTACTGGTCCGATTGGGTGGCCGGATTGAACGGCCTGTTGCAGGCCACGCCGGCGGAGCAGTGGATGGCGACAGGCCTGTGGGCGGCTGCCGCGCATTACCTGGTGAGCATCGTGCTAGTGCTGCTGTTGCTGCCGGCGATCTATGTCACCGCGCTGCTCATCACGGCGGTGTTCGCCATGCCCATCATGGTCGACCATGTGGCTGCGCAGGATTATCCCGAACTGGAACGCAAGCAGGGCGGCAGCAGCGCAGGCAGCGTGCTGAACGCACTGGTGGCGACCACGGTGTATCTGCTGGGTTGGGTGATGAGCCTGCCGTTGTGGCTGTTCGCACCGCTGGCGGTGGTGCTGCCGATCCTGCTGATGGCCTACTTGAACCAGCGCCTGTTCCGTTACGATGCGCTGGCCGAACATGCCAGCCGCGAGGAATATGCACAGGTGATCGCCGCCGCATCATGGCGCTTGTATGCGCTGGGGGCGCTGCTGGGGCTGGTGCAGTTCGTGCCGGTGCTCAACCTGTTCGCACCGGTGTATGTGGCGCTGGCCTTCATCCATCTGGGGCTGGCGGAACTGCGTGCCTTGCGCGCTACAACAATGGAGGTACGGCATGGATGAGTTGCAAACGATGCAGTCCATGGGGCTGACGCTGCCTTCGCCGGCCTACCTGTTCGGCATGCTGCTGTTCAGCGTGATCGGTTTCGCGGCGTATCGCTATGGCAAGAAGGCGTAGCTGCCTGTCCCGCGCCTGATCGGCGTGGCGTTGATGCTCTATTCCTATCTGGTCGACGAGACCTGGTTGCTGTACGCGGTGGGCAGCGCATTGTGCGTCGCGGCCTACGTCTATCGCAGGTAACGGTCGGTGTATCGCGCCGCCGCCACTAGAATCCGTCCCCATCCCATCCACGCAGGAAACACACCATGAACCTGGCCGAATTGTTCCGTCACCAGACCGATCTCAAAGTGCTCGCCGCCGGCGAGACGCTGTTCAAGGAAGGCGATACGCCGGCCGAGCTGATGTATGTGCTGATGTCCGGCAATGCCGAGATCAGCGTGCGCGGCAAGCGTGTGGAGGTGGCGGGCGAGGGCGCCATCCTGGGCGAGATGGCGATGATCGACGACGCACCGCGTTCGGCGACGGTGGTGGCTCAGACGGAATGCCGCGTGCTGCCCATCGAGCGCCCGCGCTTCAACTTCCTGATCCAGCAGACACCCAACTTCGCCGTGCACGTGATGCGCGTGCTGGCGGACCGCCTGCGCCGGGTCGATGCCCGTCTGTGAACGTCAGCGGGCGCTGCGGATGGTGCAGAACGACAACAACTCGCCCAGGCTCTCATAGGCCTCGCGCATCGAGGCGAAGATGCCGAGCAGGCGCGATTCGTTGTCGTAGAGCGCGCGCTGCGTCGCTGGATCGGTGGTGAGGTAGATGCGGTACATGATGACCTCCTTTAAGGAGGTTATCGGCCGTAGCGCCTTGGGCTTGAGTGATGTGCCGGCGGATGTGTTTTTGCGGCCGCCGGATTAGAATCCGCGCCGTCCTGTCCCTGGAGTCCTGTGATGTCCTTGCTGCTCAAACAGTTGTTCGGGCTGATCCGCCTGCTCAATTCCGATACCGGCACCAATCAGATCGCTGCCGGTGTGGCGTGTGGCCTGATCCTCGGTTTCGCGCCTCTGCTGTCGTTGCAGGCGCTGCTGGTGTTCATGTGCATGTTCCTGTTGCGCATCCAGATCGGTGCGGCGTTTGCGTCCGCCTTCTTCTTCGCGATGGTGGCCTGGCTGCTCGATCCGCTGTCGCACGCGATCGGTTCCGCCATCCTCGAACTGGAGGCGCTGCGCCCGCTGTTCACGGCGATGTACAACATGCCGCTGCTGCCGCTCACGCGTTTCTACAACAGCATCGTGATGGGGGCGGGCGTACTCAGCATCATGCTGGCACCGCTGGTGTTCCTGGGTAGTCGCAAACTGATCGTGCTCTATCGCGAGCGCGTGGTGACACGCTTCAAATCCAGCCCGCTGTGGAAGCTGTGGAGCGGCACCGTGTTCTTCAAATGGTATGTGACCTATGAGAAATTCCATGGATAAGGCGCCGCAACGGCAAGGACCGATCCGTTTCGAGGCGGTCATCCCGCTGGCCATCGTGGCCGGCCTCATCGTGCTGTATTTCAGTCTGTTCTTCGATACGCACCTGCGGCGCGGTCTGGAATATGCGGCCACCCAGGCGAACGGCGCAGAGGTGGATGTCGGCCAGGTGCGTACCAGCATGTGGGATGCCACGGTCCGTATCGCCGACATCCAGTTGACCGATCCGGCGCAGCCGACGCGCAACCGCGTGCAGATCGGCGAGGTGCGCTTCGGCATGTTGTGGGATGCCTTGCTGCGCGGCAAGGTGGTGATCGAGGAGGCGGTGGTGGAGGAGGTGCAGGTGGATACGCCGCGCCAGCGTCCCGGCCGTGTGTTGCCGCCGTCACCGCCTGCTTCGGGGCCGAGTGCGAGCGACAAGATGCTGGCGCAGCTGCAGGATGAATTCTCCGGCAACGTCATCGGCGACCTGGCGGCCATCGCCGCGGGGACGAGATCATCCGAGCAGTTGCGCCAGATCACCGGTGAACTGAAGAGTGATGCCTATCTCGACGGCTTGCGACAGTCGCTGGACGACACCGAGCAACAATGGCGTGTACGCATGGATGCCTTGCCGGACGGCGAACAGCTCGGTGCCATGCGCACGCGTCTGGCCAAGATCGATCCCAAGGCGATCAAGGATGTCGCGCAGTTGCAGGCTGCGTTGCAGGAGCTGCGCAGCCTGCGCGACGAGTTCGATAATGCGGCGCGCCCGGTGGTCGAAGCCGGTAACCGCTTGGGCAGCGACATGGGGACGTTGCGTAGCGCGTTCGATGGTCTGGAGCAGGTCACGCGTGAGGACGTACGAGGCTTGCAGGCACGCTTGCACCTGCCCACACTGGACACGTCGACCCTGTCGCGCGCGCTGTTCGGTATGGATGTGCTGGGCAAACTACAGCAGGCGCGCGGCTATATGGAACAGGCACGGCAATACATGCCGGCCAAGAGTGCGGCAGCGCAGCCGCAGCCGGAGCAGGTGCGGCGCAGCAAGGGGCGTGATTTCCGTTTCGGCCGGCCCAAGGGTTATCCCGCCTTCTGGTTGCGGCGTGCAGCGATCACTTCCCGAGTGCAAGGCAGCGGCCTCGGTGGCGAGATCCGCGACCTGGCGAGCGATCAGGCGCTGGTCGGCCGGCCGATGGTGGCCACGCTCAAGGGGGATTTCCCGCAGCAGGGTATCGCTGGCGTGCAAGCCGAACTGATGATCGACCATCGCGGCAGCGAGGCGCTGGAGCGCGTGAGCCTGGATGTGGGCGGCTTCCCGGTGGCGGGACGGGTGTTGGCGGACAGCGACAACGTCAAATTGACGCTGGCGGATGCTCGCGCCAGCACGCACATCGCAGCAGAACTGCGCGGCGAGCGCATCGATATGCAGCTTGGCAGCCGCTTCAACGATGCGCGCTTCGAGACCGAGGCGCGATCCCCGGTGGTACGCGAGATGATCGCGGCCTCGGTGGCCGGATTGCGGCAGGTCGGGATGACGGGACATGTGCGCGGGACCTGGGATGACCTCGATGTGCAACTTTCCAGCGATCTTGCCGATGCCTTGGCAAAGGGCATGAGTCGCTATGTCCAGGCACGGATGGAGGAGGCCAGGAAACGGATCGCAGCCATGGTGGAAGCGCGTATCTCCGATAAGAAACGGCAGCTGATGGCGCGCCGCGATGAGATCGAGAACCGTTTGCGGCGCGCCGTGGAGGAACGCCGGGCGCAGGTGGACAAGCTGCGTAGCGAACTGGAAGCGGCTCGCAACGAGCTGGAAAAACGCAAGGATGCCGCGCTGGGGGCGCAACAGCAGAACCTCAAGCAGGAAGCCAACAAGCTGCTGGACAAGTGGCGCAGGTGAGCAGGGATCGCACATGAGGATGATGCAGCGGGCAAGGTGGTGGCTGGCCGGCGTTTTGTTGGCGGCGGTGCTGATCGCGCTACTGTTGCGCGATACCAGCGCCCCCGTGGCGGCGACTGCCGAGGGCGATATCGCCGCACCGGTGGCGCGGGTGTGGGCGCTGCAAACCGACATGGCACACTGGCAAGCCTGGAACCCGGACATCGTCTCGATGCAGATGTCCGGCCCGCTGCAGCCGGGCACGACGTTCGTCTGGGAGGCGGGAGGAATGACCATCCGGTCCACTCTCACCGAAGTGGTTCCACGTCAGCGTATCGCATGGCGCGGCGAGACTTTCGGTATCGAAGCGATCCATGTATGGACGTTCTCCGAGCGTGACGGTGTGACGCATGTGTCCACGAGCGAGACGTTCACCGGTCCGTTGGCCTGGTTGTTCCCGGGCACGTTGCGCGGCGTACTGGCAGATGCCCTGACGCATGGTGTGAAGGTGTTGCAGCAGGCAGCTGAAGGTACGCGTCCGCCTGTGCCGCACGGCTGATGCGGTGCAGGCCGCGATGATCCCGCGTGTTGTGGATGAGTTGCGCCAGACTGCGCTGTACTGGCTGGCGGAATGCGATGCCGTGCGTAAATCCGCCGGGGTGCGCCGCCTGGCCGCGGATTGGCGCGCAGGCAAGCTGGTGCTGGAGACGGCCAGCGTATTGCAAGCGATACCGACCATCCCGGGCCAGCCGGCGCGACCACGTCTGGTCGGGCCGCGCGACGTGCCGCGACGTGCCATGAATACGCCCGAGGGGCGCGCTGCGATGATCCACGCCATGCTGCACATCGAATTCAACGCCATCAATCTGGCGCTGGATGCGCTATGGCGTTTTCCCGGCCTGCCGCCGGATTTCTATGCGGATTGGTTGCGCGTGGCGGACGAGGAGGCGCTGCATTTCGATCTGCTCGCCGCGCATCTCGCGACGCTGGGCCATGCCTATGGCGATTTCCCCGCCCATAACGGCCTGTGGGACTTGGCGCAGAAGACGCAGCACGACGTGCTGGCACGCATGGCCTTGTTGCCGCGCACCATGGAGGCGCGCGGACTGGATGTGACACCGGGCATGAAAGCGCGGCTGCTCCAGGCGGGCGACCATGCCGTGGGACCGGTGATGGACGTGATCCTGCGCGACGAGATCGGCCATGTCGCCATCGGCAACCATTGGTTCGCCTGGCTGTGCGTGCAACGCGGCCTGGAACCGCAAGCGACCTACCGCGCGCTGGTCGCGCAACATCATGTGCCCGTGCAACGCGGGCCGTTCAATCTGGAGGCGCGGCGCGCAGCCGGTTTCAGCGAGCAGGAGTTGCAGTCGCTCGCCAGCTGAGCGCACTGCGCGGACTCGTCCCTTCCTTCCTTTAATTCACGGCGCGTCAATGATTTCGCGGGAGCGCCTGGCTGGTGTCGCCGGATGAGCGAGCCATGCCGGATGACGAACGGTCGCATTGCGGGCACGAACGGTCGCCGGCTGCGGGATGAACGGTCTTGCCGTGCGCCTTTCGCCGCGGGCAGAGTGGGCACGTCGTTGCGGTGATGTCGTGCCGCGCCGATTCCCTGTCAGTGGCATGGCAGCGGATGGCCCACTTCGATGAATGGAAGGAAAGTCAAAATGAACGACTGGCATGCTTGGTTGTTTTGGCCCGACAGCGTCGCGCTGTCGCTGTTCACTCTGGCGCTGCTCGCGTTGCTGTTCCTGTATGCGGCGCGCAAGGCGATGCATGAGGTGATCCATTCGGCTTGCCATCTGGTGAGTCAATCCAGCCGCTTCCTGGCGCGCTGGCTGTTCCTCGCGGCGGACAGGTTGCATGAGCGCAACCTGGCGGTGTTGCTGGCGCATGGGCAGGAGGGCGCCGCTACGCTGATCGAGCGCGAGTTCGAACGCGTGGGCAACATCGTGCGCAACGATATGCAGGAATACCCCGCCTTGCAGCGCAAGCTGATCGAAGAGGTGACGCGCATCGAGGAGGATTACCGCAAGTGTGGCGAGGTGCCGCCGCCGCCCCCGGAATGGGTGGAGGCGCTGGAGTCGGTATCCAGCATCAAGTCCGGTGGCGACGTGCCGCGCAAGCTGCTGGAGGACATCGGCAAGTCCATCCAGAAGATCCACGACAAGACCGTGGCCGAATATCGCCGCTCGTATGAGGAGCGCCACAAGATACTGAAGGGCATGCAGCCGGCCTGGCGCACCATGGAGCGGGTGATGGGCGAGCTGGACAAGAAGATGGTCACCCTGCACGGCAACGTGCGCCAGATCGACGACAACATGGTCAAATTCGAGGCGCTGCGCGCCAAGGAGAGCAAGGCCGAACATGCGCTGACGGTGTCCGCCTTCGTGCAGCTGGCGATCTCGGCGCTGGTGATGGTGATCGCGATGGGCGGCGCCTTCATCAACTACAAACTGATCGCCTTGCCGATGTCGGAGATGGTGGGCGCCAGCGATTACATCACCGACAGCCTGAAGACGTCCGACGTGGCGGCGCTGGTGATCATCCTGATGGAAGCGTCGATGGGCCTGTTCCTGCTGGAATCGCTGCGCATCACGCAACTGTTCCCGCGCATCGCCAGCATGGAGGATTGCATGCGTCATCGCCTGATGCTGACCGCGCTGGTGTTCCTGGTGATCCTGGCCGGCATCGAATCCTCGCTGGCCTTGATGCGCGACATGCTGGTGGCGGACAAGGCGGCGCTGATGCGCGACCTGGCGGCCGGCATGCCGGCGCAGGCCGATGGCTGGCTCACCAACATCCCGATGGCGGGGCAGATGGTGATGGGTTTCGTGCTGCCGTTCGCGCTGGCCTTCGTGGCCATCCCGCTGGAGAGCGTGGTGTATTCGCTGCGTACGGTGATCGGCGTGCTGCTGGTGCAGGGCATGCGCGGTCTGGGCGTGCTGTTCCGCTTCGCCGGGGTGCTGTTCAAACGCTTCGCGCGCGTGCTGGAACTGGTCTATGACATCCCCATCGTCATCCCGCTGATGATCGAAGGCTGGGTGCGCAGTCTGCGCGCGCAACCTTCGGTCAAGGCGTGAGCAGAGGAGGGCGCATCATGAAAGACTATCTGCGTATCGGGATCGTGCTGGTCGGGGTATTGTTCACCAGCGCCTGCGCCGACAGCCGCGTACACAGCCAGGCCGTGTACATGCTGGTGGACACCTCGGGCACCTATGCCGAGGAGATCGACAAGGCCAAGCACGTCATCAACTATCTGCTGGCGACCTTGAACCCCGGCGATTCGCTGGCGGTGGCCAAGGTGGAGACGCGCAGCTTCTCGGAGAAGGACATCATCGCCAAGGCCACCTTCGACAAGCGTCCGTCGCAGGCCACGGCGCAGAAGCGCGCGTTCAAGGAGAAGATCGAGGCTTTCGCGCGCGGGGTGAAGGGTTCCGCCTATACCGACATCACCGGCGGCCTGATCCAGGGCGCGGAATACCTGAACGAGACGCAAGCCGGCAGCAAGACCATCGTGGTCTTCTCCGACATGCAGGAAGAGCTGGATAAGGGCGCGAAGCGCGACTTCCCCATCAGTCTGGACGGTATCCGCATCGTGGCGCTGAACGTGACCAAGCTGCATACCGACAATGCCGATCCGCGCCTGTACCTGGAGCGGCTGGAGCGCTGGAAGGCGCGCACGCAGAAGGCCGGCGCCACCGATTGGGTGATGGTGAACGACCTGGAGAACAACATGGCGCGCATCCTCGCTGCACACTGATTTTCCGCGTTCTCTCCCTTGGCCCCGCATCGCCCCCTCGGTGCGGGGATTTTTTTGCCTGTCGTTCGGATTGGTTAGAATCCAGCCCTTTCATTGCGGGATGTCAGAGGTCATGGGGTTTTCCATCGAGGTGCGCGAGAAGGACGGCGTACGCTCCTTGCATTTCGAATCGCCCGCCACGCAGGGCGCGATGCGTATCGAGCGGCCGTATGAGCTGGTGCTGGAATACACGCGCGCCATGATGGCGCCGTTGCTGTTGCGCGACGAGGGTTTCCCGCAGCGGGTGCTGCTGATCGGCCTGGGCGCCGGTTCGCAGGCCAAGTTCCTGTACCACCACTATCCGCAGGCGCAGCTCACGGCGGTGGAGATCTCGCCGCGCGTGGTGCAGGTGGCGCGTGAGCAATTCGCCTTGCCAGCGGACGATGAGCGCTTGCAGGTGGTGGTGGCCGATGGCTACGCCTTCATGCATGGCGCGACGGACGGTTATGACCTGATCGTGGTCGATGGTTTCAACGAGCATGCCCATCCCGGTGACTTGAACACCCGGGCGTTCTATGCCGCCTGTCGGGAACGGCTGCGAGCCGACGGCATCCTGGCGGTGAACCTGATCGGCTTGAGCCACAAAGTGAAAGGCGGCTTCGCCTACCTCGAGGCGCTGTTCGGCGAGCGGGCCTGTCTGCTGCCGCGTTGCCACAGTGGCAACACCATCGCATTGGCGGCGCACGGCGCGCGCATCGAACTGGGGGCGGAGGCGTTGCAGGCGCGCGCTGTCGTCCTGCGCGAACGCTGCGGTCTCGATCTGACCGCGCTGGTGGCGCGCTTGCCGGAAGGGCTGCGGCTGTAGGGATCAGTCGTGCGAGATGACGAGGTCGGCGGTGAGCTTCTCATCCGAATGACGGATGACGGTGGGCACGACGACGATCTTCTCGCCGTTGCGCAGGCCGTAATGTTCGCGCAGCAAATGGGCGATCAGGTTGGCATGGTTCTCATCCGGCACCAGCGCCATGGTCATGCTGTCCGCTTCAGTGTGCAGGATGACGCGGTGGAAGCGGGCCGGGACACGGATGAATGTGCGGTGCATGGGGTTTCCTTTGTCGTTTTCCCAGCCTGTGGACGGTTGCCCGGGACATGGCCGGCGCGGTGAGGGCGTAAGCTACTCTGGCTGCCGTGCGATGTAAATATGCCGTTCGGCCTATATCCAGCATCCGGGGGCGGCATACCTCGCAGATTCGGATAAACTGCGCCCACTAGAAAAAAGGCACATGGGGGAGTTCGGTGACAGAAGCAGATATCGTGGACGGCATCCGCCGGGATGAGTTCGTCTTTTACTATCAACCCAAGGTCTCACTGGTCACCGGAAAGGTGATCGGTGCCGAGGCGCTGATCCGCTGGAACAAGCCGGATGGTCGCCTGATCCTGCCGGATGACTTCATCCCGCTGGCCGAGCGTTCGCATCTGATCTCCGACCTGACCCGTCACATGTTCCCCAAGCTGATCAGCGATCTGCTGGTGCTGCTGGATGTGGATGAGCACCTGACCATCTCTTTTAACGCCTCGGCCAAGGACTTCCAGGATGAGGTGTTCGCGCGCATGGTGCTGGCGCAGATCGATGCCATCAAGGTCCCTCCGTCCAGCTTACAGGTGGAACTGACCGAGACGCAGACGCTGGAAGCGGGCGAGTCGATCCGCGGCAACATCCTGCCGCTGCGCGAGGCCGGGCTGACGCTGGCGATGGATGACTTCGGCATCGGTTATTCCTCGCTGGATACACTGAGCAAATGGCCGTTCACCACCATCAAGCTGGATAAAGGCATCATCGGGCGCATGCTGGATTCCGACAAAAACGCCACCATCGTCGAATCCTCGGTGCGCATGGCGCATGAACTGGGCATGAGCGTGGTGGCTGAGGGAGTGGAGAACAATGCGCAGTACCAGCATCTGCTGGAATCGGGTTGCACCAAGGTGCAGGGCTACTGGATCAGCCGTCCCTTGCCATTGGACCAGTTGATCGCCTTCGTCGAAGCGGATATGCGCTGGTCCGGCTTGCCCATCGGCCTCATCCATATGGCCATCATCGACCACGTGCAGTGGCGCAAGCAGATGGTGAGCGAGATCACCAAGCTGGCCGTGCTGCCGGCGGATGCCTTGCACCGCAAGTACCCCTCGCTGCCGCAACTGTCTTGCGAGGAATGTCGTCTGGGCAAGTGGTACCACGGTGTCGGCCAGGCTTTCATCGATCGTCCCTCGTTCCTGGAACTGGATGCGCCGCACAAGCATCTGCATCGCGTTGGTAAGCAGCTGGTGGACATGGTAGCCGCCGGGGCCAATCTGGAGACGCTGACCCCCAAGCTGCGCGAACTGTCGGAATATTCCATGACGGTGATGAGCAAGTTGCAGACGCTGGAGAACGAAGGCCTGATCGATATGCATCTGGCACATGAGCAGTGGCTGGGTCATGCCATGCATCCTTCGCGCGCGGAGGAAGTGCTGTGAGCCAGGAATTCCTGGTGCGCATGCAGGGGCGTTTCAGCGGCATGTTGCGCTGGAGCGATCTGGATGCGCTGTGGGCCGTGGTGCGTGCGCAGCCGCAAGGCTGGTATGTCAGCCTGGTGGGTACGCCGCCGCCCACGCAGACCGCCAGCACGGAAACGTTGCTCGCCTTCCTCGACGAGGTCGATGCCTTGTTGCGCAGCGACCATGATTGCAATTATTGCGGCATCGTGTTCGCCGACGATGCGCAACAGCCGACCCTCATCAAGATCCACGATCCGCACAATGTCGGCGGCTGCGGTTCCGGCCCGGTGCCGCCGCGCTGGATCTTGAGCCGTATGCCGCCGGCCCTGGTGGAGGACCATGCGCCGCTGCCGGGCAACCGCAAGCGCTGGTGGCAGAAACTGTTCGCCGCCTGAACCCGGGATATCTCAAACATGGACATGCAACGACTCGAACCGCGCGCGGTATGGGCACATTTCGCCGCCATCTGCGCCATCCCGCACCCCTCGTATCGCGAAGCGGCACTCAAACAGCATCTGGCCGCATGGGCCGAGGCGCATGGCATCGATGGGCGCGAGGATGCCGCCGGCAACCTGATCCTGAGCAAGCCGGCGACGCCGGGCTGTGAGGCTGCGCCCGGCGTGATCCTGCAAGGGCATCTGGACATGGTGTGCCAGGCCAATGCCGGCACGCCGCACGATTTCGAGCGCGACCCCATCCGTCCGCTGCTGCGCGACGGCTGGCTGGTGGCCGAGGACACCACGCTGGGGGCCGACAACGGTATCGGCGTGGCGCTGGCCTTGGCCGCGCTGGCAGCCGACGACATCGCGCATCCGGCACTGGAGGTGCTGCTCACGGTGAACGAGGAGAGCGGCATGGATGGCGCGCGAGACCTGGCGCCGGGCACCTTGCGTGGGACGCGGTTGATCAATCTCGACACCGAGGAATGGGGCCATTTCTACCTCGGCTGTGCGGGCGGGGTGGATGTGGAGGTGCGCGATGATTGCGCGCGCGCGACGGTGCCGCCGGAGATGGCGGTGCTGCGCTTCGATGTCAGCGGCCTGCGCGGCGGACATTCCGGCATCGACATCCATCTTGGGCGCGGCAATGCCATCAAACTGTTGGCGGAAGCGCTGCGCGACCTGGCCGCGCATACCGACCTGCGCCTGATCGAGATGCGCGGCGGTTCGGCGCGCAACGCCATCCCGCGCGAGGCCTATGCGGTGTGTGCCTTGCCGGCCGCAGCCGTATCCGGCATCGATGCCTGGGCCACGCACCGGCTGGAGAACTGGCGGCAGCGTTTCGCGGCCAGCGATCCCGGCGTGCATTTCCGCTATGAGCTGGACGAGTTGCCGCTGGGGCAAGCGCTGACGAGCGCTGCACGCGACCGCGTGCTGGCTTTCCTCGATACCGGGCATAACGGGGTGGATCGCATGAGTGCGGATTTCCCCGGCGTGACCGATACCTCGAGCAACCTGGGTGTGCTGGCACTGACGCAAGGCGCGTTGCAGGTGACGTGCAAGGTGCGTTCGCTGAGCGATACGCGCGCCCAGGCCTTGGCCGACAAACTGGTGGCCTATGCGCAGGGCTATGGTTTGCAGGCGCATACCGCGGGCGCTTATCCGGGCTGGACGCCGAACCCGGCGTCGCCCTTGCTGGCCTTGAGCCAGCGCGTGTATGCCGAGCATTTCGGTGCGCCGGCCTCGTTGCAGGTGATCCATGCCGGGCTGGAGTGCGGCTTGCTCGCCGCCAGCCATCCGCATCTGGACATGATCTCGTTCGGTCCCGACATCCGCGGCGCGCATGCCCCGGGCGAGCGTGTGGAAGTGGCCTCCGTGGCGCACTGCTGGGTGTTGCTGCGGGCGCTGTTGCAAGCTCTGGCGCGCGGCTAACCGAACAGGTTGGCCACCATCGAATATTCCTGCATTGCGCTATAGACCTGCTGCCAGCTGAGTTGGCCGCTGGCGGCCGGCGTGGCGAGCAGGCTGAGCAGGTTGTTCTGCACTTGCAGGCTGGGGGTCAGGCTGTTGTCGAGGAAACTGTAGGTGCCGGAGCTTTGCAGCAGCGCGTCGAGCGAGGCGTATTGGCTGCCGGAGCGGCTGATGAAGCCGCCGGCGAGGCTGCTGAACGCACCAGCGACACCGGCCAGCAGGGTACTCGCCCCGGCCGGGTCGGCGGCATACGCCGTTTGCAGCGCCGTCTCGTCCAGCGTCAGGCTGGCGGCCCCACCGGGCAGCGTCGCCGGCTGATAAGCAATCCCCAATTGAGCCAGGCGCGTCAGCGCGGAATCGCCGTTGGCATAACTGGCCGTGGCTTGCACATCGAGCGATGACAGCAGGTTGGCGGCGCTGCTGACGGTGGCGCCGGACAGGGCGCTGCTGCGGTTGAGTTCGGCGATGCCGCTTTGCACGCTATTGAAGGCCTCGACCAGGCTGCCTGCCTGGGCGGCGAAACCGGCATAGTCGCTGGCGACCGTCGTCTGTAGCGGGCGCAGCGTGTTCTGGAAGGTGACGGCGGCAGACAGCATCTGCCCGCGCGAGGAGATCTGCGCCAGCGTCGGTGCATAGCCGTACAACTGCGGGAACGACAGGCCGAGCGAGGCATTCAGCAGGTTATAAGTGGGGCTGACGGCGCTGTTGCCGAGGATGCGGACGATGGAGGCGTCGCTGTTGATGCCGGAGATGATGTCCATAGCTGCCTCCCTGGTGGGGTTCGAACATGGCACGGGGTCGATTCCATGCTACTCCTGTCGCGTGCCGCTGGACAGGTTGTTTTGGACGATGGCCCGACCTTTCGGGCCGGTATTCGGTACAATTGCGCCCGCCTTTAAGACAGACAACTATGGAGTCTCCAGTTATGAAAGCACCGATCCCATTGCGCAACGTCCCCCAGTCCAACATCTTCCGCAAGGGCGATGTGTTCGTGCTGTTCGGCGAACTGTTCGGGCGCGGCTATGCCAACGGACTGGTCAACGAAGCGCGCAATGCGGGCATGACCATCGTCGGCGTGACGGTGGGGCGCCGCGACGAGAACAACGCCTTGCGTCCGCTGAACGCCGAAGAGCTGGCGACCGCCGAGGCCAATCTGGGCGGCCGCATCATCAACGTGCCGCTGATGGCCGGCTTCGATCTGGATGCCCCGGCCGGCACGCCGACCCCGACCGACATGGTCGCCGAGATGACGCTGAAGACCTGGCAGGAAGACAAGCTGGACTGGGCGCATATCGAGAAGTGCCGCGAAGTCGGCGTCAAGCGCTTCAAGGATTCCGTGGCGAAAGTGATGGCCGAGCTGGATGGCATGATCCCGGACGGCGCCAATGCTTTCTTCGCGCATACCATGGCCGGCGGCATCCCCAAGACCAAGGTGTTCCTCGCCATCGCCAACCGCATCTACAAGGGGCGCGGCGAGCGCTTCCAGTCTTCGCGCTCCTTGCTGGACAGCGACTTGGGCAAGCTGATCCTGAAAAACTTCGACGAAGTCACCGCCAACACTTTCCAGTATCTGATCGAAGGCAGCGCTGCCATCCGTGCGCGTCTGGACAAGACCGGTGGCCAGACGCGTTATACCGCCTATGGCTATCACGGCACCGAGATCCTGATCGGCGGCAGTTACCAGTGGCAGACCTATACCAACTACACGCAGGGCTACGCCAAGATGCGCCTGGAACAGCACGCCGAAACGGCCTGGGCGCAGGGCATCAAGGCCACCGTGTACAACTGCCCGGAGATCCGCACCAATTCGTCCGATATCTTCGTCGGCGTCGAGCTGTCGCTGTTCCCGTTGTTGCAGGCGTTGCGTCAGGAAGGCGGCGGCGCCTGGGCCGAGGCACAGTGGCAGGCCTGTCAGGAAGTGTTGCTGGAAGGCGAGTCGGTGGAGAACATCCTCAAGGTGATCGATGCGTACAACCAGAGCGCGACCATGGCGCGCTTCCGCGATTTCGCGGCGTGGCCGATGGATAACACCGCCGAACTGGCCGAGGTGATGATCGGTACCTCGGAAGCCATCACCAAGATGCACAAGACCCGTGACGCGTTGGTCACCGATGTGCTCAGTGCGCTGGTGCTGGAAGGCACTGGGCCGTTGATGTTCCACGAGACCTCCCATCCGGCCGGCCCGGTGCTGTGGCTGAACCACGATGTGATCGCCAAACAGCTCAACCTGCTGCACAAGTGATCCAGCCGTTGTGATGAAAAAGCCGCGAGCATGCTCGCGGCTTTTTTGTTGGACGTTCGCCCGGACTATTCGATGCGGCAGGCCTCGGCGAAATCCAGACGCGGGTTGCGCGGATAGACGCCCTTGGGGTCGCCGTAGCCGAGGTTGCACAGGAAATTGGACTTGATGTGCGTGCCGGCGAAGAACAGTTCATCCACCCTGGCATTGTCGAAGCCGCCCATGGGGCCGCAGTCCAGCCCCAGCGCGCGCGCGGCGATGATGAGGTAAGCGCCTTGCAGCGTGCCGCCGCGGAAAGCATTCAGGAAAGCGGTCTGTTCATCCTTGTTGAACCAGCTCGGTGCATCCGGCGCATGCGGGAACAGTTTGCCCAGCTTGTCGTAGAAGTGCAGGTCGTAACCGATGATGGCGGTGACTGGCGCGGCCAGGGTCTTGGCGCGATTGCCTTCGGACAGGGCGGGGGCCAGTCTCTCCTTGGCCGCCTGCGATTTCACGAACACCACGCGCAGCGGGCAGGAGTTGGCGGCAGTAGGGCCCATGCGCAACAGCTCATACAACTGGTGCAGCAGCGCATCCGGCACGGCGCGTTCGGTCCAGGCGTTGTGCGTGTGCGCGGCGAGGAAGAGTTGCTCCAGTGCGCTGTTGGGTAGTGGTGCGTGTGACATGGTCGACTCCTGATGGTGGTGGGATGGACGCGGTGATTATCGCGCGTGCCGGTGCTGCTGGGTACGTTCCTGTGTGCGGCATGTGAGCGAACGGTTAAATTCAGGCTTTCCTGATTGTCGGGTCCGATGAATTATGTCCTAATGCGCGGCATCGTAGGGATCAGCTCACGACCTCATCGGGCAAACGATCAGGAAAGGAATGCAGCGTATGGATAGCGAGCAGGAGAAGTTGGCGATCAGCCGTCTGGTCTTCGAATTGACCATGTCCAGCGGGATCTCTTCCGACCTGGATGCCTTGCTGGAGCGGCTGTTCTCCTTGATGCGCGAGCTGCAGGACATCCCGGTCGAACCGCGTGGCGCCATCCTGCTGGTCAACCCGCGCGGACGCCTGTTCCAGGTGGCGCAGTTCGGCATGCTGGCAGCGTGGGACAGCCCGTTCAAGTGGGAGCGTTACGACTTGGGCGTGCCCGCGCGCGACGCACAACCGCAGATCCGCACCTTGGGCGGTGACGGCATGACTCCGGGCGTGCGCGTGCTGCTGCTGCCGTTGGCCATCGAGAACGAGAGCGTCGGTTATGCGGTGTTCTTCGTTCCTGTCGATTTCGAACAATCCGACATGCAGCGCCGTTTCTTCAAGGATCTGGCACGCGCGCTGTCCGGGCTGGTGCAGCGCACCTTGTCCAACGAGACCTTGCGCATCCGCGAGCTGGAACTGGAGGAAGCGCGTGCCGATGCCATCCGCAGCCTGGGCGTGGCCTCGGAATACCGCGACAACGAGACGGGCTGGCACATCATGCGCATGACCAACTATGCGCAAGCCATCGCCAAGGCGCTGGAACTGCCCGACGAACAGCGCGACCTGTTGTATATCGCCGCGCCCATGCACGATGTGGGCAAGATCGGTATCGCCGACGCCGTGCTGTTGAAACCGGGCAAGCTGACGCCGGAAGAGTTCGAGGTGATGAAGACGCACACCGAGATCGGCGTCACCATCCTCGAAGGCAAGGACGAACTCATCGCTGCTGCACGCGATATCGCTGGCTCGCATCACGAACGCTGGGATGGCAAAGGTTATCCGCGCGGCCTGCGCGGGGAGGACATCCCCTTGCTGGCACGCATCTGTGCGGTGGCCGACGTGTTCGATGCGCTCACTTCTTCGCGTCCCTACAAGGAACCCTGGTCGGTGGAGCAGGCCCATGACTGGGTGCTGTCGGAATCTGGCAAGCATTTCGATCCGAGCGTGGTGACCGCATTTCGCAGCGCACTGCCGGAGATCTTGCGCATCCGCGAGCTGTATCGCGACGACATCATCGATCCCAAGGAGGTGCTCACGCTGCCGCCGATCCGCCGCCGCGCGGACGAATGGGCACCCTGGGATGACAGCCTCAGCGTGGGCATCGATGTCATCGACGAACATCATCGCTATCTGTTCGATCTGGTGAACGATCTGCACCAGGTGGTGATCCGCAAGCGCGGTGCGCGTGAAGTGGCGCGCCTGATCAAGGCGCTGGATGCCTATGCCAAGATCCATTTCCGTTCCGAAGAACAGATGATGAACCACTACGCCTATGACGGCATCGACCGCCAGTTGCATCAGCATCATGCCTTCGAGGACAAGATCGGCGAGTTCTACGAAGAGCTGCACGCCAATCCGCTGGTCGCGCAGTTCGACGTGCTGACCTATCTGCGTGACTGGCTCATCAACCACATCCGCGTCGAAGATGCCCAACTGGTGCGCCTGGCGCGCGCCTAAATCCCTGCTTGCACAGTAGTTGACTAATTTAGTCTGACAAGCTCTAATGGCGCCACTCAATCAAGCGAGAAGGGGCTGACCATGCAATTACCGCAACGCGACGGCGACGGCTATCTGGTCGATATGAGCGACTGGACCGAGGAGATCGGCCGTGCCATGGCCGAGGAAGATGGCTATGAGCTGAACGACAAGAAGTGGGAACAGATCATGAAGGCGCGCGAATATTTCGAGGAGTTCGCCTCGGTGCCGCCGATCCGCAAGTTCGCCAAGTACATCAACGAAGACCAGAAGGACGTGTTCGACCTGTGGATGACCGGGCCGATGAAGCCCATCACCAAGTACGGTGGCATGCCCAAGCCGACCGGTTGCGTGTGAGCCGGCGATGGCCCCGCGCACGCTGATCGCGGTGTTGGGGCTGACCCTGCTGGGGCAAGCCTGGGCGGCGCCGGATGAGATCCAGGTGTACACCGAGGAGTTGAATCAGCCGGGCGAATTCGGTCTGGAACAGCACCTGAACTACAGCCTGGATGGGCAGCGCAGCGCGGATTATCCCGGCCAGATGCCGCCGCATCATGTGTTGCAAGCGACGCCGGAGTTCTCCTACGGGCTGAGCGATACGCTGGAAGCGGGGCTGTATGTGCCGTTCGCGTTCACGCCGGGCGGGGATGCCTTCCTCAACGGTCTGCGTCTGCGCCTGAAATACATCGCACCGCGCATGGCAGGACAGCGCAGCTTCTATGGCTTGAATGTCGAGGTGGGGCGCGATACCAACCGCACCTCGGACAGCCTGACGGGCATGGAACTGCGCCCCATCGTGGGTTACCGGGATGCGCGCTGGCTGGTCAGCTTCAATCCCATCCTGAATCTCGGCCTGGCGGACGGCGTCAGTCATCGTCCGCTGTTCGAGCCGGCGCTGAAACTGACCCATCGCGTGAACGAGGCGATGCGCGGCGGGATGGAGTATTACGGCGAATATGGTCCGCTGAACGGCATGCTGCCGGGCGCGCAGCGTGTGCATACGTTGTATGCGGTGCTGGATGTGGAGACGGCGGCGCTGGATCTCAATCTGGGGCTGGGGCGCGGCAATGCCAATGCGACGGACAAGTGGGTGGCCAAGGCGATCATCGCCTTGCCGCTGGAATAAGCAAGCAATAACGAGGTAGGGAATGAAAGTCACACCGGACAACGTCAAGGAATACATCCTGCAAGGCTTGCCTTGCGAACATATCCATGTGGAGGGCGATGGCCGCCACTTCCAGGCGGTGATCGTGAGCCGCGAATTCGAAGGCAAGGGCATGCTGCAACAGCACAAGCTGGTATACCAGGTGCTGGGCGAGCGCATGGAGAAGATCCACGCCCTGTCGATGAAGACCCTGACGCCCGCACAATGGGCACAACAACAGTGAAGGAAAACGCTATGGACGACAAGCAACAGGCATTGGAGATCATTCGCCAGACCGTGACAGAGAATCCCGTGGTGCTCTATATGAAAGGCACGCCGCAATTCCCGCAGTGCGGCTTCTCCGGCCGCGCGGCGCAGGTGCTCAAGGCGGCGGGCGTGAAATTCGCCTTCGTCAACGTGCTGGAAGACCCGGTGTCGTGGAACTACCTGAAGTTCTATGCCGACTTCCCCACCTTCCCGCAGCTGTATATCAAGGGCGAGCTGATCGGCGGTTCCGACATCATGCTGGCCATGTACGAGCAGGGCGAATTGCAGAAATTGCTGGCCGACGCGGTCGCCGAGGCTTGATCCTGAATTAGAATGGGCCGTCCTGCTGACGGCCCTTCTTTACCTATGCTGAATCCCCAACAATCCGCGCAGTTGGTGCGTCTGCGCTGGACCGCGTTCGTCATCGTCGGTCTGGCTTACGTATTGTCCTTCTTCCATCGTTTCGCGCCGGCGGCCATCGCCCCCGACCTGCAGCAGGCATTCGACGCCAGCGCCGTCCAGCTCGGCGGACTCGCTGCCACCTATTTCTACGTGTACACCTTGATGCAGATCCCCACCGGCATCCTCGCCGACACCCTGGGGCCACGCCGCGTGGTGGCCATCGGCGGGGTGATCGCCGGGCTCGGCTCCATCCTGTTCGGTATGGCGGATAGCCTGCTGCTCGCTTCCATCGGTCGTCTGCTGGTCGGTCTGGGCGTGTCGGTGGCCTTCATCTGCATGCTCAAGCTGAATGCCGTGTGGTTCCATGACCGTCATTTCGGCACCGCCACCGGCGCCACCATCCTCATCGGCAACCTTGGTTCCGTGCTCGCGGCGGCACCGCTGGCGTGGGCGCTCGGCTTCGTCTCCTGGCGCACGGTGTTCATCGTGCTCGGCATCGTCTCGCTGCTGCTGGCCTTGCTGGCCTGGTGGTACGTGCGCAACCATCCCGGCGAAGCCGGTCTGCCCAGCTTGCGCGAACTGGATGGCAAAGCCGCGCATCGCGCGCATGAGGGCCACTGGTACGACGGCCTGCTGGTGGTGATGAACAACCGCGCGACCTGGCCTGGACTGTTCGTGAATATGGGCATCGCCGGTACGCTGTTCGCCTTCGGCGGCCTGTGGGCCGTGCCTTTCCTGCGCGATGTGTACGGCATGGACCGCGCCATCGCCACCGACCACACCACCTTGCTGCTCAGCGGTTTCGCCATCGGCGCCTTTTTCATCGGTACCTTGTCCGACCGTCTGGGCCGACGCAAACCGGTGATGCTGGTCGGCGCGGCGCTGTATGTGCTGTGCTGGTTGCCGTTGCTGTCCGGCATGCCGATGGACAGCCTGACCAGCCACGCGTTGTTCTTCGTGATGGGGCTGGCGGCGCCCAGCTTCACCCTGAGCTGGGCCTGCGCCAAGGAAGTGAACCCGCCGGCGCTGTCCGGCATGGCGACCAGCGTGGTCAACGTGGGCGCGTTCCTCGGTACCGCCATCCTGCAACCGCTGGTCGGCTGGGCCATCGACCGCGCACATGCAGGCAGCAGTGCTCCCCTTGGGCTGGCCGACTATCAGGTCGGCATGGGGATGATGTTCGGCTTCGCCGTGATCGGTCTGCTCGCCATCCTGTTCGTGCGCGAGACGTATTGCCGCTACGCCGATTGAGGCGCCGGCCCAGCGTGGGCTAGAACGTCTTGTGCCAGGTGATCGAAGTGTTATCGCCCCGCACGGCGACCTTCAGATGATCGGTCTCTATCACGGCGGAACCGGACTGCAAGGAGAGCAGTACCTGTTCGTTGTGCAAGGTCATCCTTTGATCCCGCAATGCACGCAATACCACGACCAAGCGTTGCTGGGCCTGATCGCGTCCGGTCGCAGGCTGGTCGGCGACGACGGGCTGTGGCGCGAGCAGAACGGCAGGCGCCGAGCTGCGCTCGAGATCGGGGTGATAAGGGGTGTAATGCATCGCTGTCGGGGCATGCTTGGCGGCATGCGCATGCTTATGCACCTCACCGGCATGTGCGCCGCAAGAGGCGCCGAACAGCAGCAGACCGGTATAGAAGTGGCGCATATCGACCCCCTTTCGCGAGCGGGATGCATACAGCGATCCCGAGCACATTATGCGCCGCTTCGCGCGGTCCGGCGTACTGGCCGGTAAGTTATTTCAGCTTGCCTTGAGCAGGTCTAGTTCGGCGTCTTCCAGATAGCGCCACTCGCCTTCCCGCAACCCCAGTGCTGCCAGCGTGAGTCCGCCGATCTGCGTGCGGCACAAAGCACTGCAATGGTTGCCGGCGGCGGCGAGCATGCGTTTCACCTGATGGTATTTGCCTTGTTCCAGCACGATCTGCAAACGGTGCTCATCCAGTCGCTCGCACACCATCGCTGCCAGCGGGGCTGGTTCGTCATGCAGTTTCACTCCCTTGAGCAAATGTTCCACCAGTTGCGGCGTGACCGCATCGTGTGTAGTGGCGACATAGACCTTGGGGACATGATGCTTGGGCGATGACTGGCGGTGGATGAAGCTGCCGTCGTCCGACATCAGCAGCAGGCCGGTGGTGTCGTGGTCCAGCCGTCCCACCGGTTGCACGTCGCGGTTGGCCAGTTGCGCAGGCAGCAAGGACAGCACGCCGGGATGATGGCTGGGCTTGCGCGAGCATTCGTAGTCGGCGGGTTTGTGCAGGGCGATATAGACGTGCTCGCGGTAGCGCCACGCTTCGCCATAGACGCTGAATTCGAGCCCCGTGCTCTCGAAGGCTTGCTGCGGGTCGTCGATGAGCGTGCCGTCCACCGTCACCTCGCCATCGAGGATCACCTGGCGGCACCATTTGCGGGTGCCGAAACCCTGCGCTTGCAGGATGCGTTCCAGAGACTGTTTGGACATGGATAAAAAAAGCGCCGCGACAGGGCGGCGCATGGTTGCCGTTAGGGAAGGGGATTGTAACGGCAACTGAGTGCCCGCCCCAATGCATCTGCTGCGGGATGCGCAGGGGGCGGGTAGGGAGTTCGCTTCAGCTGATGGCGGGCGTCGGCGCCGGGATGACCTTGAAGCGCCCGATAGCGCCTTTCATGGTCGAAGCCAGTTCCTTCAGGCTGCATGCCGAATCGGCGGTCTCGTTGGCGGCGATCTTGTGCTCTTCGGTCATCTTGGCGATCTGCTCCACGTTGCGCGCGATGTTGTCGCTGGCGGAGAGCTGTTCCTTGACCGAGGCATCGATGTGATGCACGCCGTCGGTGGCCTGCGTCGCGGATTGCGAAGCGGCGCCCAATGTGCCGACCACGCTTTCCAGGCAGGCGTTGCTGGTCTCCAGCGAAGCGAGGCCGCTGCGGATGGTCTCGTCCGCCTTGAGCGATTGCTGGCACAGCGCCTGCGTGATGTGGTCGATCTCGTTCGCCGCATGGGCCGATTGTTCGGCCAGTTTGCGCACCTCGTCCGCCACCACGGCGAAGCCGCGCCCCTGTTCGCCGGCGCGGGCGGCCTCGATGGCCGCGTTGAGTGCCAGCAGATTGGTCTGGTCGGCCATGCCTTTGACGCGGCTGGTCATCGCTGTGATCGCTTCGCTGCTCTGCACGAACTGCCCCATGGTGCCGGCGATGTCGCGCACGATCGTTTCGATGCGCGCGATCTCGGTCTTGAGCGCCGCCATGCGCGTATTGCCTTCCTCGGTATGCCTGAGGTGATGCAGCGAGACCTGCTTCACCGCATCGGCATGGTCGGAGACCGAGGCGATGCTCACCGCCATCTGCTGCATCGCGGCAGCGGTGGAGGAGGTGGCCTGGTGCTGATTGTGCGAGCTGGCGGATACCTGCACTGCGGCATTGGATAGCTTGAGCGCGGCATCCGCTACCTGGGTGCTGGATTCGTTGATCTCGGCGATCACCTTGCCCAGCTCGACGCGCAGTTGCTCGACATGCAGGGCGATCTTGCCTATCTCATCCTCGGTGGTGCGCGCGACGGGACGCGAGAAATCGCCGCTGGCGATGAGGGCGATGTCCGAGACCAGACGATTGGCCGGGGAGATGATGGCGATGTGGATCATCCAGAAGAAGGCAGCCGTGGTCAGCAAGACCACCGAGAAGATCATGAACAGGCTGATGTAGATGCCGCGATGTCCATCCTCCACCACATGCTCGGTGATATGTGCGCGGGCGGCATTCAGGTGCTCGGAGGCGGCAGTCAACATCTCGGTCGGTTTGCGGTCCATGCCTTTCACGGCACGGTCGCCGGCGCGGCTGTCATAGCCGCTGGCCTTGAAGGCTTGCAACCCCTCACGATAGCGCGCGCCCATCTCCTGATGGGCCTGGCGGAACTGTGCCACCAGTTCGCGCGCCTTGGGATCGACCAGGCGTTGATCCAGTGCCTCGGCGTTCTGCGCTACCTTGCGTTCTTCCTCTTCGAAGCCTTGCCAGTATTTCTCCAGCGCGGCCGCATCGGTGCCGCGCAGCAGCACGTTCTTCCATTCCTGCACCTGCTTCTTGAAATCCGACTGCATGATAAGGATGGTGCGTTCGTTCGCCGTGCTGGTCAGTACGTCATGTTCGAAATACTGCAAGCTGTTCCAGGAGAGCCATAGTCCATAGAGCGCGACGGTCAACAACAGCGCAGTGCCGCTGCCCGCGATCAGGATGAGTTTATGGCGCAAGCTGGGAAGTCTGGATAGCCATTGCATGATCTTCTCCTTGGCAAGATGCTGCCGGGCGAGCAAGTCTCCGCGCTGGTCGTGCGGCGTCAATATGCCGAAATGCCTAGATATAGCAGGTGGCGGCATAGATAGCGGCATAGGCTGCGGCCTATATATGACAGGGGGCGGCAGGGGCGGCGCTATAATCCGCCCCGCATCCAACTCCCCGCCACTGCCATGTTCGCCTGGAAAGACGGCCAACCTTTCTCGTCCCGCTATGACGATGTGTATTTCTCCACCGATTCCGGGCTGGAAGAGACGCGCCACGTGTTCCTCAATGGCAACGATCTGGCGCAGCGTTTCGCCGCCCTGCGTGCCGGCGACAGTTTCTGCATCGGCGAGACCGGCTTCGGCACCGGCTTGAACTTCCTTTGCACCTGGCAGTTGTTCGAGCAATACGCGCCGGCGGGTGCGAGTCTGGATTTCTTCAGCGTGGAAGGTTTCCCGCTGGTCGACGACGAGTTCCGCGCGGCCTTGGCCTTGTGGCCGCAACTGCAAGCGCAGGCCACCGTGTTGTGCGCGCGTTGGCGTCGGCGCGTACCCGGTTGGAACCGCTGGACCTTCGCCGGCGGGCGTGTGCGCCTGACGCTGGCGATGGAGGATGTCGCGCAGGCCTTGCCGCGACTGCCGTCCGCCGCGGTGGATGCCTGGTTCCTCGATGGCTTCTCGCCGGCCAAGAATCCCGAGATGTGGAGCGATGCGGTGCTGGCCGCGTTGGCGCGCGCCAGTCGCCCGGGGGCGACGCTGGCCACTTACACCAGCGCCGGCTGGGTACGACGCGGTTTGCAGCAGGCGGGTTTCTTGGTCGAACGCGTACCTGGCTTCGGGCGCAAGCGCGAGATGGTGCGCGGGCGCATCGCCTCTGCGATTTCCCAGCCGGCCGCTGGCAGGCCGGCAACGGCATTGGTCCTCGGCGGCGGTCTGGCTGGATGTGCGATGGCGCATGCTTTGGCACAACGCGGTATCCGGGTCACCCTGATCGAACAGGCGCCACAGCTGGCCAGTGCTGCCTCTGGCAATCCGCGCGGCATCCTGCATGCGCGCTTCGGCGCGGGCATGAATGCCTTGCACCGGCTGGTGCTGGCGGCCTATGGGCATGCGCTGGCCTTGCTGGATGAGGTGTTGCCGGTGGATGGCGTGGCGCGCGCCGAATGTGGGCTGCTGCAACTGGCGGCCACCACAGCGGAAGAGACACGCATCGCCAAACTGACGGCGCAGGACTGGCCGGTACATCTGTTGCAGGCGGTGGATGTCGAACGGGCCTCGGCATTGGCCGGCTTGCCCATGACACATGGCGGCCTGTGGTTCCCGGCCGGCGGCTGGGTGGTGCCGCCCGCGGTCTGCGCGCGCCTGGCGGCACATCCGCACATCATGCTGCGCTTGGCCAGCGAAGTGACGGCGCTGCAACGCACCACCACCGGCTGGCGTGCGCTGGGCGAGGGTTTCGACCTCGCCGCGGAACAGGTGGTGGTGTGCTGCGCACATCAGGCGCGGAAGCTGGCACCGTTCGCCGAGATGCCCTTGCAGCCGGTGCGCGGGCAGATCAGCGTGCTGGCAGCGACCGCTGCCAGCACTGCACTCAAATCGGTGTTGTGTGCGGAAGGCTATTGCGCCCCGGCCGTCGATGGCCGTCATGTGGCAGGGGCGACCAGTGCCTTCGACGATGCGGAGACCGATCTGCGCGACGCCGACCACGCCGATAACCTGGCCAAGCTCGCGGTGCACATGCCGGCGCTGTTTCAGGCGCTGGGTACGGCGGCGGTCGTGGATGGGCGCGCCGGGGTGCGTTGCTCGGTGCCGGGAGCGACGCCGCTGGCGGGCGAGGTGGAGCCCGGCCTGTATTGCAGTCTGGCGCACGGTACGCGCGGCCTGCTCACCGCCGGGCTGGCGGCCGAGGTGGTGGCCAGCGCGCTGTGCGGGCAACTGCCGCCGTTGCCGCAGGATTTGCTGCAGGCCTTGGCGCCGTCACAGCGGAGCGGAAATAAGCGAAAATGTACCGCATGAAGAAGACTACCCCTACCGCTGCCTGTTCCGAGATCCGTCCCGGCCAATCCATCGAACTGCTGCAGGCGCTGCATATCCTGACGCGCGACGGCAAGCTGAACCAGGATTCGCGTCGCAAGCTGAAGCAGGTGTATCACCTGTACCAGTTCATCGAGCCGCTGTTGCAGGACGTGAAATCCGCGCGCGATGCGGTGACGCTGGTGGATCATGGCGCTGGCAAATCCTATCTGGGCTTCATCCTGTACGACCTGTTCTTCAAGTCGCACAAGGATGCCTCGCATATCTACGGCATCGAGACGCGTGCGGAACTGGTCGCCCATTCGCGCCAACTGGCGCAGCAGCTGGGTTTTGCCGGCATGTCCTTCCTCGACCTGTCGGTGGCGGATTCCATCACCTCGGACAAGTTGCCCGCGCAAGTGGATGTGGTGACGGCACTGCATGCCTGCAATACGGCCACCGACGATGCGATCAGGTTCGCCCTGGCCAAGCGCGCGCAACATATCGTGCTGGTACCGTGCTGCCAGGCCGAGGTGGCGGCGGTGCTGCGCAAGAACAAGGGCAGCGCGCTGAAGCATGCGGTCACCGAGTTGTGGCGGCATCCCATCCACACGCGCGAATTCGGCAGCCACGTGACCAACGTGTTGCGTTGCCTGCAACTGGAGGCGCACGGCTATCAGGTGACGGTGACCGAGCTGGTGGGCTGGGAGCATTCGATGAAGAACGAGCTCATCATCGCCACCTATAAGGATCTGCCGCGCCAGCGCGCGGCGGAACGACTGCACGAGATCCTCGACATGCTCGGCTTGCAGGAGCTGGGTGCACGATTCTTCACGGAGTGAACATGCAAGCGATGGAACAACAGAACGACCATTACCGCCGCATCGGCGGCGAGGCCGGCGTACGCGCGCTGGTCAAACGGTTCTACGAATTGATGGATGCCTTGCCCGAGGCGCACCGCATCCGTCAGATGCATCACATCAGCCTGGCCGGTGCGGAAGAGAAACTGTTCCAGTTCCTCTCCGGCTGGATGGGCGGGCCGCAACTGTATGTGGAGAAATACGGCCACCCGCGTCTGCGCCAGCGCCACCTGCCGTTCGCCATCGGCGACGACGAGCGCGACCAATGGATGCTGTGCATGATCCAGGCGCTGGACGAGACGGTGGCGGATGAGGCGCTGCGCCAGGAATTGCGTGCCGCCTTCCAGAAAGTCGCTGATTTCATGCGCAATCAGGCACAATAAGCCATGCGCACCGCCCCCCACCTGGCAGACCGGCTGGCCGCCCAACGTATCGGGCTGGCCTTCCTGTTGCTCGCTGCCGTGGAGTTGCTCTGGCTGCATGCCTTGTCGCCGCTGGAGAACCGCCTGGCCGACTGGTTCGTGCGCGTGCAGGCGGAAGCGTTGCAGCCCGATCCCGACATCGTCATCGTCGATATCGACGACACCAGCCTGGCGCAGATGGAGGCGGAGGCGGGTCGCTGGCCGTGGCCGCGCGCCATCCATGGCGAACTGGTGCAAGGCATCGCCGCACAGCAGCCCAAAGCCATCGTGTTCGACATTCTGTTCAGCGAGCAGGATGCCTTCCGCCCCGAGAGCGATGCCGCGTTCAACGAGGCGCTGCAAGGCATCGACAACGTGTATTTCCCCATGGTGCGGCGCGATCCGGCGATGGATGCACAGGGCGCACCGGTGGCTGAGGTCGCTGCGCTGCTCGGTTTGCAGCGCACCGATGCGGCCGACGATCAGGCGCGGCTCGCCGTGTTGCCGCCGCTGGTGGTCGATCCCGCGCATTGGCGCGTGGGCACCATCAATTTCGCCGAGGATGACGATGGCGTCGGTCGCCGTTATCCGCTCTACAGCGCAGCCTATGGCTGGCGCATCCCCTCGCTGCCGGCACGCGTGGCTGAGGATCTCGGCTACGCGATACCGCCGCAGCAGGACCTGCTGCTGGCTTGGCGCGGTAAGCCGGGCGCGTTCAAACATATCTCCTATGTCGACCTGTATCGCGATTTCAACCGCGAGCAACGCCAGCGTCCGCTGGATGAGCTGCAGGGCAAGATCGTCATCATCGGCACCGCCGCCACCGGCATGCACGACGTGCGCGTGACGCCGATGTCCAGCCTGTATCCCGGTGTGGAGATGCTGGCCACCGCCATCGACGACCTGAAGAACGGGCGCAGCATGCGCCGCGCGGACGAAGGCTTCGCGCTGGGACTGGCGCTGTTGCTGATCGGCCTGTTGAGCCTGGTCTTCCTGCGCGGCATGAACGCCTGGCGCGTGGGGCAGGGCATGCTGTTCGTCACCGCCATCCTGCTGCTGATGGAATACCTGGCGGTGGGCAACCTGCTGGTGCTGCCGGTGCTCACCCCCTTGCTGCTGGCCTGGTTGGCCTACGTCGCGTTCGCCTTGCGCGCCTACCTGCGCGAACGCAAGTCGCGCGAGGAGGCGGTGCAACTGTTCAGCCGTTTCGTCAATCCGCATGTGGTGCAGGAACTGGTGGCGCATGGCGGGCTCAGCCGTGCCGGCGAGAGCCGCCAGATCACCATCCTGTTCTCTGACATCCGCGGTTTCACCACGCTGTCCGAGAAGCGCACGCCGGAGCAGGTGGTGGACTTGCTCAACCGCTATTTCAGCTTGCAGGTGGAAGTGGTGTTCCGCCATGGCGGTTCGCTGGACAAGTTCATCGGCGACTGCATCATGGCGTTTTGGGGCGCACCGCTGGACGATCCCGACCATGCGAAACATGCGGTGGCAGCCGCGCTGGAGATGGGCGAGGTGTTGCAGCGCTTCAAGAAAGAACTGGGCGAGGAAGACGCCAGCTTCGATGTCGGCATCGGCATCCATACCGGCCCCGCCGTGGTCGGCCTGATCGGCAGCGAGCAGCGGCGCGAATACACCGCCATCGGCGATACGGTGAACCTGGGCAGCCGTATCGAAGGCCTGACCAAGGGCGTGTCGCGTATCCTGGTATCGCGCGAGACCATGGAGGCCTGCGGCGATGCTTTCGATTTCCAGTCGTTCGGTTCGTTCAAGGTGAAAGGGCGCGAGCAGGAAGTGGAATTGTTCGCGCCATCCAGAAAGGGGGGAGAGGCATGAAGAGATTGTTCGCGGCCTGCCTGTTGTGCGGCCTGATCGCCAATAGCGCAGCGGAAGAGGCGATGACCCTGCGCAGCACCGAGCTGAAAGCCAAGCCATACGGCGATGCGCAGACCCTGCTCATGCTGCCCGAGCGCAGCAAGGTCGAGGTGCTGCAACGCCGTGCCTCGTGGACGCAGGTGCAGAGCGGCAAGACCACTGGCTGGGTCAAGATGCTCAGCCTGCAACTGGTGCGCGGCACCACGCAACGGCGTGCCGACAACGGCCTGCGTTCGCTGTTCAACGTGGCGCAGACCGGGCGCGGCGGCAGCACGGTCACCACCGGCGTGCGCGGCCTGTCCGAAGAAGACCTGAAGAACACCCGCCCCAATCCGCAGGCCCTGGCCGATGCCAAGACCTATGCCGCCAGCCGTGCCGAGGCGGAGCGTTTCGCGGCGCAAGGAAAATTGCAGGCGCAGCATGTGGACTACCTGCCGGGAGGTGCGCAATGAGGACACTGAGCTTGATGCTGGTCTTGAGCCTGGCACTGCCGGCGCAGGCCTTCGACTTCGGCAATCTCGATCTGGACAAGGTGGTGAAGACCGTACAGAAGGTGAAGAAGGCCAACGAGGACGTGAGCGAGCCGCAGGAGATCGAACTGGGCAGCGGCATCGCCAGCAACCTGTTGGGGGCAGCGCCGTTGCTGGATAATGCCGAGGTACAACGCTACGTGAACCGCGTCGGCCGCTGGATCGCCTTGCAGACCGAGCGTCCCGACCTGCCCTGGCAGTTCGGCGTGCTGGACGATGCGGACATCAATGCCTTCGCGGCACCGGGCGGTTACGTGTTCATCACCAAGGGCTTGCTGGCGCGCATGAACAACGAGGCGGAACTGGCCGGCGTGCTGGCGCACGAGATCTCGCATGTGCTGCGCAAGCATCATCTGCAAGCGCTCAAACAGGGCGCCCGCACCGAGTTGTTCGCCGAATTCGCCAACGAAGCCATGCAAGCCAACGGCAGCGATCCGCGCCTGAGCAAGCTGGTCAGCGCAGGCACCGAACTGTATGCGCGCGGCCTGGACAAGGATGACGAGTTCGAATCCGACCGCATGGGCGTGGTGCTGGCGGCGCGTGCCGGCTACGACCCCTATGGTCTGCCCGCCGTGTTGCAGACCTTGCAGTCGATCAACCCCAACGATTCCAATCTGGCGCTGATGTTCAAGACCCATCCGGCATTCGACAAGCGCCTGGCCTTGCTGGCGGAGGAGATGAGTCCGGCACTGGACGCCTACGAGCGGCAGCCGGACCTGGACAAACGTTTCGCAGCGGCGATGGGAGCCAAGTAGCTGCTTGGCCGAATCTCAGACTGATCTCAGGGGAGGTGTCTCATATGGTGACGATGAAGTCGTGGCGCGACTATCGCATGCAACTGTTCTTCGGCTTGTTCCTCAATGTCGTGCTGATGGTCTACGTCTATTTCGTGGTGGATGGCGGCCCGGCTTCGATGCGCGACGGCAACTGGTTGTCGATCCTCAACGAGATGCCTTCCACGGCATTGTTCTTCCTCGCCGCCATCCTCAAGCCTTATCTGATGGTGTGGTGGAAATGCCGGCCGCACACCGCGACCTTCGCGATGGCTGGCAACGTCATGTTGCTGACCACCTTGCTGGCCTGCCTGGTCGTCAGTCTTTCCGCGAATCCGCTGGCCAACGATCTGGCGATGTATATCAACTGGGCGCTGCTATGGGGGGCATCCACCTATTTCGTGCTGGTGCCCTAGCAGGTCTCAGGCCGGCTTCACCGGCGGTTCCAGGTCGGCGCTGTGCAGATCGAAGCGGCCGGCCTTGCGGTCAGCAAAGTAGTGTTCCAGCGCATAGCGCACCGGACGGAAGGCCAACTGGTCCCAGGGGATGTCTTCTTCCTTGAACAGTTTCACGTCCAGACTCTCCACACCGGGCGAGAAGTCCAGGTCGAGCAGGGTGGCGCGGTACAGCAATTGCACCTGGTTGATGTAGGGCAGGTTGTACAGGGCGAACAGCTCATGCACCCGTACGCGCGCATTGGCTTCTTCCAGCGTCTCGCGCGCGGCGCCCTGGGCGGTGGTCTCGCCGTTCTCCATGAAGCCGGCCGGCAGCGTCCACAAGCCATGGCGCGGCTCGATGGCGCGCAGGCACAGCAGGATGCGGCCGTCCTGCCATTCCGGGATGGCGCCCACGATGATCTTGGGATTCTGGTAGTGGATGGTGTCGCACGCGGTGCAGACGTAGCGCTGGCGATGGTCGTCCTGCGGGGTGCGCAGTTCCACGGGCGCGCCGCAGTCTGCGCAGTATCTCATTCCCAGAACTTCCACCAGGGCGACTCGGCTTCCTTGAAGAAGGATACGGAGGGACGCAGGCCATCCCGCGCGATGTTGAGGTCGAGCACGCGTTGCGTGTCGTGGCTGAGGTCGTTCAGGCCAAGACGGGCATAGCCTTGCACCATGATCTGCAACGCGTCGCGCGTCTGCGGGGTGTCGGGGAAATCGGTGAGCACGCCTTGGGCACGGTTGACCGCAGCGACATAGGCGCCACGACGCAGGTAATAGCTGGCGATGGCGATCTCATGCTTGGCCAGGGTGACCAGCAGGTATTGCATGCGCTGGCGGGCGTCCTCGGCATAGCGGCTCTGCGGATAGCGGGTGACCAGTTCCTTGAAGGCATCGAACGAGGCGCGCAGGGTGACCGGATCGCGTTCGGCGGGGTCTTGCATGAACAGGGTGCTGAAATAGCTGTTCAGGTTCTCGTCGAAGTTGACCAGTCCTTTCAGGTACAGCACATAGTCGAGCGCATCGCTGCGCGGGAACTGTTTGCTGAAACGTTCCAGCGCGGACAGGGCCGGGGCCGGTTCGCCTTTCTTGTACCAGGCGTAGGCGATGTCCAGTTGTGCCTGCTGCGCGTAACGGCCATAGGGATAGCGCGATTGCAGGCGCTCCAGGCTCTTCACGGCTTGCTCGTAATCGCCCTCCTGCATCTGACCCTTGGCCTTGCTGTAAAGCTCGTCGGCGCTCAGTTTCTGGTCGACGGTGTCGGGGCCGCCTTCGGGCAGGGAGCTGCACGCAGTCAACGTGAGCAAGAGGGAAATCGCTAAACCGGCTAAACTATGGCGCATGATAGAACCTGATGAAGATTTGCCCGATTATAGCAAAGACGATGACAGCGCCGACCTGATCGAGCTGTCCATACCCATGGATCACGGCGGCCTGCGCCTCGATCAATCCCTCGTCAAACTGCTCCCTGAATACTCGCGTAGCCGTCTGCAGGACTGGATATCCCAGGGACTGGTCACGCTCAATGGCAAGCCGGCCATAGTGAAACAGAGGGTGTGGGGCGGCGAGCGACTGGAGGTGTCGCCGCAACTGCACCCGTCCGAGATGACCGCCGAAGCGGAGGACATCCCGCTCGACATCGTGTACGAGGACGACGACATCCTCATCATCGACAAGCCGGTGGGACTGGTGGTGCATCCCGGCAGTGGCAACTGGCAGGGCACCTTGCTCAATGCCTTGCTGTTCCATGTGCCGGAACTGAAGGACGTGCCGCGCGCCGGCATCGTGCATCGCCTGGACAAGGACACCAGCGGCTTGATGGTGGTGGCCAAGAACCTGGTGGCACAGACCGCGCTGGTACGCCAGATGCAGGCGCGCAGCGTGAAGCGCGAATACATCGCGCTGGTGTGGGGCGAGCTGGATCGCGACTACACCATCAACGTGCCGATCGGCCGCCATCCCACGCAACGCACCAAGATGGCCGCCACCGAGTCCGGCAAGGAAGCCATCACCCATGTCAGCATCCTGGAACGTTTCCCCAGTTGTACGCTGGTGCGCTGCAAGCTGGAGACCGGACGCACCCACCAGATTCGCGTGCACCTGTCCTGGCTCGGTCATCCGCTGGTGGGGGATGTCACCTACATCAAGGGCGTGCAGAAATGTGTGCCGGTATTGCGCGATGTGCTGAACGGTTTCCCGCGCCAGACGCTGCATGCCACGCGCCTGGCACTGGACCATCCGGTGACGGGAAAACGCATGGAGTTCGATTCGCCCTTGCCGGACGACATGGATGGACTGCTGGACGAGATCGAAGGGGCGGCGGGTGAAGTCGTCTGACCTCATCCTGCCCGATTGGCCGGCACCGGCCAACGTAAGAGCCATGCAGACCACGCGCCATGGCGGCTGCAGTCTGGCCCCCTATGACACGCTGAACCTGGGATTGCATGTCGGTGACGACCCGGTGCGCGTCAATCGCAACCGCCAGTCGCTGTCTGCCCTGCTGCCCAGCGAACCGGTATGGCTGGAGCAGGTGCACGGCATCGCGGTGGCGGATGCCGACCAAGCGGCGTGTCGCGTGGTGGCCGATGCCAGCATCGCGCGCAAGCGCGGTTCGGTGTGCGTGGTGATGACGGCCGATTGCCTGCCGGTGTTGCTATGCGACGAGGAGGGCACCGTAGTCGGTGCGGCGCATGCCGGCTGGCGCGGTCTGTGCGATGGTGTGATCGAGGCGACGGTGCAGGCGATGGGTGTCGCGCCGCACAAGCTGCTGGCCTGGCTGGGGCCGGCCATCAGCCAAGCGCATTTCGAAGTGGGGGCCGAAGTGCGCGCGGCCTTCATCGCGCAACATCCCCAGGCCAAAGAGGCGTTCATCGCGCAGCAGGACGGCAAATATCGCGCCGACATCTTCCTGCTCGCACATCAGCGCCTGAGCGCGCTGGGCGTCACGCGCATCCACGGCGGCGGTGTGTGCACCTATGGCGAAGCGCAGCGCTTCTATTCCTATCGCCGCGATGGCGTGACCGGACGTCAGGGCAGCTTCATCTGGCTGATCTGACGCCCGGTCTGTCGTTCACTGTCTGCCTGCGCGCACTTCCAGCAAGAACTGGCTGGCATCCTTCACGGTAGAGAGCAGTTCGAAATCCTGGGTGGAATTCGGGTCGATGAACACGCGCGACCAGCCACCGGCTTTTTCCACCACGCGCTTGTCGTCGCCACGGAAGGCGGCGCGCACTTCGATCAGGATGCGCTGGTCGGTGAGGTTCTTCAGCTCGCCCCATACGCGCAGGGTACCGGTCTCGGTGCGGCCGGATTGCACGTCGTTCACTTCCACCACGTCTTCCAGATGCTTCTCGTCCACCATGATGATGGTGGCTTCAGGCAGCGATTGGCAGGCGACCAGGAAGGTCAGCAGCAGCATGGATAGGGTCTTCTTCAGCATGATGTTCTCCTGTGGGATGAAGTTCGGCTACGGGTTCAATTCCCCGGCGTGAGCAGGATACGCCCGCGCAGCACACGCGGCGGGGCGGTCGCCGGCTGTTCCGGCACCGGGGCGGCGGCAGGCGCGGGGGCTGCCGCCGGTTCGGCGAAATTCTTGCGGTCCAGTTCGATCTGTTCGGTCACTGCCTTGCAGCCTTCCTGGCAGCTCGGGGCGAGCGCGCTGGCATGGCGTTCGCTGCTGTCCGGCCACAGTTCC
Organism: Pseudomonadota bacterium; assembly: GCA_040754175.1. Lineage (GTDB taxonomy): Bacteria > Pseudomonadota > Gammaproteobacteria > Burkholderiales > Gallionellaceae > Sideroxyarcus. The sequence continues at coordinate 111,317 of JBFMFN010000026.1, forward strand.
GCGGCATCCGGATATTGCCGCCCCCAGGCCAGCAGGCAGGCGCCGGAGCGGAAGGTCTTCATCTCCACTGCGTGTTGCAAACGGCCTTGCGCATCGTGGAAACCGAGCGACCAGACATCGGCATCGCTCAGGTCTTTCACCTGGGCGGTGGCGACATAGATGCGGTCGGGCAGGGTGGACCAGGCGCGCGTATCGGCTTCGGCGCGGGTGGCCGCTGCCACCAGATCGCTGCCGATGCTGACTGCGGCACCGAGCAGCGCCAGCCCGGCATATTGCTGTGCGTCGTCGCTGTTGTTGCGCCGCATCGCATCTTGCGCCAGGTCGGAGCTGATGTGCGAGATGATGGCGGCGCCGGTGGCGATGTTCTCCGCCGTATCGCGGAACGAGGCCTTGCCGGCGAGGATCTTGTCCACCGCGCGACCGCCGCGCGTCGCCGCCTGCCAGTACACATCTTCGATCTGCTGGCCGAACAGCAGGCGTTTGCCGTGCACGAAGGACACGCCCTGGATGTGGCCGTCGTCGGTGCGGCGGTAGCGCAGCTCCTCGCGGTAGCGGCCGGTCGCGTATTTGCCCGGTGCGCTGCCCACCTCGCCGATCAGCAGCACGTTATCGTCCTTGCCCGGCAGCTTGATGCCGGGTTTGACCTGCGTCACCAGTTTGAATTCGTCCGCCGCGCGTTGCGGCTCGCCCGAGCAGTTGTATAGCCAGCCGCGCAGGTAGGGCATGATGACCATGTCGCTCTGGTACACCTCGTCGGCGGACATGGTGTCCTGCAATTCGGCGAAGCGCAGGTCGGCGCGCGCGTTGTCCAGGTCGGGGTCGGAGAAGTCGGCCAGCGCCAGGTAGTAGCCCACCATGGCACGTTCATAGGGATCGCCCTTGAAGTCCTTGTGCGCTTCGGGCACGAATTTGCTGCGCGCTTCGTTGGCCGCGGGGTTGTCGGCATAGATGGTCTCGATCTGCGCCTGCGCATCGGCCAGCAGGCGCTGGGCGAGCGCCGGGTCATGCAGCTCCAGTGCGGTGAGTCCGGCCTGTGCTTCGTTCAGCACGCGGTTGCGTTCGCCTTCCAGGCGGTCGCTGGCGATGACCGGGCGCAAGGCGGCGGGTACTTCGCTGCCGGGGTCCATCAGTTGCTCGATGTGTCCCGGCTGGTTGGGGTCGCCCATGCGCGGGTCGGGCGCGGCACAGCCGGCCAGCAGCAATCCGCCGAGACAGCCCGCAGCGAGGCGCAGCGGACGATCAGCGATAGACCGCATCGTCCTGGCCACCCTTCTTGAACTCATACAGGTTGGACCAGACGCTGAGCGAGGTTTCCAGGTCGATCAGTTCGAAGGTGATCTGCGTGTAGCGTTCCACTGAGCCGTTCTTCTCGCTGCGCGCATCCAGCGAGTTGATGCGGCCGGTCAGACGGTAATCCGCGCCGGCGGTGGCTTGGGCAAGCTTGTTGGTGCCGTTGTCGGTGACACCCTGGCGCTTCATGTCGCGTTCCTGCGCCACCATCTCGGCCGACTCGCGCGACACGAATTGCAGCTTGCCTTGCGCGGCGCGTTGCAGGTTGATGCGCAGGCGGTCCACCAACAGGTTCTTGTTGATGCGCTGGCTGCTCTCGTTCTCGAAGTAGGCCGCATCGAGGATCACGCGTGCCGGGCGGTCGCGCTTCATGATCTCCGGCGTGGCGAGGATGTCCTTCACCATCACGTCGGTCACGGCGGTCACATCCTGGCTCTCCACGCCCACGCCGGCCACCACGCCGGTGGAATTCACATCCTGATAGGTGACCGGCTTGCCGGCATCGGGGGTGGAACAGGCGGACAGCAGCAGGGCAGTGGCGGAAAGCGTCAGCAGGGCAGTGGTCTTCATCATGGTCTCCGTAGGTTGAGGTCGCGCTGTGACACGCGACGAGGGCGGAAGGTTCAGTGTCGGCATTGTCCGGTCCGGCACCGCGCAAAGCAAGCGGTGGACATTTGGGCGCGGATGCCTTATACCCCAGCGCTGTTCAACCGGATGCCCAGCCATGAGAGATCTCACCCCCACCCAGCGCAAGGTCGTGCTCGCCGCCTGTTTCGGCACCTTCCTCGAATGGTACGACTTCCTCACCTTCGCCACGCTGGCCACCTATTTCAGCGTGCTGTTCTTCCCGCCCGAGGACGCCACCGCAGCCTTGCTGGCCAGTCTGGCCGCGTTTGGCGTGGGCATGGTGGTGCGGCCGCTGGGCTCGGCCTTGTTCGGCACGCTGGCAGACCGTTTTGGTCGCCGTCCGATCTTCCTGGTCACCATCTCGTTGATGGGCGCTTCCACCTTCCTGGTCGGTATGCTGCCTACCTATGCGCAGGTCGGCATGCTGGCGCCGGCACTGTTGCTGTTGCTGCGTTTGCTGCAAGGTTTTGCGGTGGGCGGCGAGATCGGCGGCGTGGCGGTCTATCTCACCGAGCATGCGCCGGAAGGCAAGCGCGGCATGTATACCAGCGTGCTGCAACTGATGGGGCCGCTGGGCATCTTGGTCTCCACCTTCCAGATCGTGTTGCTGCACCAGTTCTTGGACGATGCCGCATTCAATAGCTGGGGTTGGCGCGTGCCGTTCCTGTTCTCGGTGGTGTTGCTGTTCATCTCGATCAAGACGCGCATGAGTCTGGAAGAGTCGCCGGTGTTCAAGGAACTGCAAGAGCAAGGGCGCGTGGCGCAAGCACCGCTGCGCGAATGCTTCCGCGACCGCCAGACGTTGAAGGGCATGGCCTTGCTGTTCTTCTGCATCTCGGCCGGCGGTTCGCTGTTGTTCTTCACCTCGCAGGTGTATGCCAACGTGTTCTTGAAGAGCGTGGTGCGTCTGGATGCGCAGACCGCGAGCATGCTGGTGATGCTCACCACCTTGCTGCTGTTCCCGCTCACCGTCTTCTGCGGCTGGCTGTCCGACCGCATCGGGCGGCGGCCGGTGCTGCTGGCCGGCTTGCTGCTGGGCGCGCTGAGCATCCTGCCGGTGTTCAAAGGTTTGCAGCATTACGGCAATCCGGCGCAGGAGCGTTTCAACCAGACGGCGCAGGTGGTGCTGGTCGGCAGTGCTTGTGATTACGGGCCGTTCCACAAGGCGACCAACGATTGCGAGCGCAATCAGGAGTTTCTCACCCGGCATGGGGTTTCCTATACCCTGGAACGGGTGACGGACGCGCGACCGCACGTGCGTTTCACGGGCGATATCGTGGTGCCCGGCTTCCAGCCGGAGACCCTGAAACTGGTGATGACCGAGCTGGGCTGGGCGGAGCAGGCCGATCCCGCGCAGGTGGACCGCACCATGTTGTTCCTGCTGCTGTTGCTGCCGGTGCTGGCGGTGGCACTCATCACCGGCCCGCAGACCGCTGTGTTGCCCGAGCTGTTCAAGGCGCGCACGCGCTACACCGCCGCCGCGTTGCCGCACAACCTCAGCGCCGGCTGGATCGGCGGCTTGTCGCCGTTCATGGTGACCTTCTTCTCGGTGAGTGCCGGCGAAGCCTTGGCCGGCTTGTGGTATCCGGTGGGCATGCTCATCCTGGCCAGCGTGATCGGCCTGCTGTTCCTGCCCGAGACCAGGGACGTGGCATTGGGGGAATAGGCGCGCCTCGGGTACAATGCGCGCCCCATATCCCCCTTGATTCTGTATGTCCATTCTTGCCTGGATCGTCGCCGCCAGTCTGTTCGGCGGTGTGTTGAGCGTATTGTTCGCGGCGCTGTTCGCGCTGAATGCGCGCACGCACTGGGTCGGCCTGCTGGTGAGCTATGCCATCGGCGCGTTGCTGGGCGCGGTGTTCCTCGACATCTTGCCGGAAGCGCTGGAGCTGTCCGCCAACCCGACCGCGATCAGCGCCACCTTGCTACTGGGCATCCTGCTGTTCTTCACGCTGGAGAAGGTGCTGATCTGGCGCCATTGCCATCACGATCATTGCGAGGCCCACGAGCCGCACGAACATCCTGCCCAGACCCATGATCACGGACGCAGCGGCACCATGCTCATCGTGGGTGACACCTTCCACAACTTCGTCGACGGCATCATCATCGCTGCCGCCTTCCTGACCGATGTGCATCTCGGCATCGTCACCGCGCTGGCCATCATCGCGCACGAGATCCCGCAGGAAGTGGGTGACTTCGCCATCCTGCTGCATTCCGGCTACAGCAAGCTGCGCGCCTTCCAGCTCAACGTGATCTCCAGTTTCGCCACCCTGGTGGGCGGCGTGCTGGCTTACTTCGCCTTGCAGGACATGCAGTCGCTGACGCCGTATATCCTGGCGGTGGCGGCGGCCAGCATGATCTATGTCGCGGTGGCCGACCTCATTCCCGGTTTGCACAAGCGCACGCAACTGCGCGACACCGTGCAGCAGGTCTCGCTCATCGTAGCTGGCATGGCGACGGTGGCATTGGCTGGTCATTTGGCAGGAGTCTGAACATGCATGGTAGTCTGAAACGTTTCGCGTGGTTGTCCATCTCGGCGGCGATCGCCACCATCGTGCTCAAGGGCGTGGCATGGTGGCTCACCGGCTCGGTGGGCTTGCTCTCGGACGCGCTGGAATCCTTCGTCAACCTGGCGGGGGCGCTGATGGCGCTGGCCATGCTGTCGCTGGCGGAGACGCCAGCCGATGACAAACACGCCTACGGCCACGGCAAGGCGGAATATTTCTCCAGTGCCTTCGAAGGTTTCCTCATCCTGCTCGCAGCGTTGAGCATCGCCTGGACTGCCATCGATCGCTTGCTGCATCCGCAGTCGTTGACCGATGTCGGCATCGGTCTGGCGGTGTCGGTGGCGGCTTCGTTGATCAACCTGTTCGCCGCGCGCGAACTGCTCAAGGCCGGGCGTGCGTTCAACTCCATCACGCTGGAAGCCGATGCCCATCACCTGATGACCGATGTGTGGACCTCGGTCGGCGTCATTATCGGTGTGGGGCTGGTGTGGCTCAGCGGCTGGCTGTGGCTGGACCCGGTGATCGCGCTGCTGGTGGCGGCCAACATCGTGTGGACCGGCTGGCAGTTGCTGCACCGTTCCGCCTCCGGCTTGATGGACGAGGCCATCCCCGATGCGCAGCGCGCCGCCGTGGAAGCCATCCTGGAACGCTATCGCACGCACGGTCTGGATTTCCATGCCTTGCGCACGCGCCAGGCCGGGCAGTTGGCCTTCATCTCCTGCCATGTGCTGGTGCCGGGTGACTGGACGGTGCAGCGCGGGCACGATCTGCTGGAAGAGATCGAAGCCGAAGTTCGTGCCGCTGTGCCTTACAGCCACATCACCACCCATCTCGAACCTATCGAAGATCCCTTGTCGCTGGCCGACCAAGCCTTGCGCCGACCAGCATTGGACCGTGACCATGAATAAATCCGCCCCCCGCATCGGCTTCGTCTCGCTCGGCTGCCCCAAGGCCGCGTCCGACGCCGAACTCATCCTCACCCGCATGCAGGCCGAAGGCTACGAGCTGACGCCCAGCTATCAGGAGGCCGACCTGGTGGTGGTCAATACCTGCGGCTTCATCGACAGCGCGGTGGCCGAATCGCTGGACGCCATCGGCGAAGCCTTGCAGGAGAACGGCAAGGTCATCGTCACCGGCTGCTTGGGTGCCAAAGGCGACATCGTGCAAAGGACGCATCCAAAAGTGCTCGCCGTCACCGGCCCGCACGCCACCGAAGAGGTGATGAAGGCGGTGCATCAGCATCTGCCGAAATTGCACGATCCCTACACCGACCTGGTGCCGCCGCAGGGCGTGCGCCTCACGCCGCAGCATTTCGCTTATCTGAAGGTCTCCGAAGGCTGCAACCACAGCTGCACCTTCTGCATCATCCCGTCCTTGCGCGGCGACCTGGTGAGCCGTCCTATCCATGAAGTGATGAACGAAGCCGAGAAACTGGTCGAGTCCGGCGTGAAGGAGCTGCTGGTCATCTCGCAAGACACCAGTGCCTATGGCGTGGACGTGAAATACCGTACCGGCTTCTGGCAGGGGCGTCCGGTGAAGACACGCATGACCGATCTGGCGCGTGAACTGGGCAGCCTCGGCGCGTGGGTGCGCATGCACTACGTCTATCCCTACCCCAGCGTGGACGAGATCATCCCGCTGATGGCCGAAGGCAAGGTATTGCCTTACCTCGACATCCCGTTCCAGCATGCCAACGAACGCATCCTCAAACTGATGAAGCGCCCGGCCAGCAGCGAGAACGTGCTCAAGCGTATCCAGCAATGGCGCGAAGTCTGCCCGGACCTCACCCTGCGCAGCACCTTCATCGTCGGCTTCCCCGGCGAGACGGAACAAGAGTTCGAAGAACTGCTCGACTTCATCGAAGAAGCGCAGCTCGACCGCGTGGGCGCGTTCAAGTATTCACCGGTGGAAGGCGCAGCCGCCAATGCCTTGCCCGACCACATCGATCCCGAAGAACAGGAAGAACGCCTCGCGCGCCTGATGTATCTGCAAGAAGAGATCAGCGCCGAGAAGCTCGCCAGGAAAGTCGGCCAGACCATGACCGTGCTGGTGGATGACGTGGACGAACAAGGCTCGCTTGCCCGCAGCGCCGCCGATGCGCCGGAGATCGACGGCCTGGTCTATATCGACGGCGAAGACCTGGAAGTGGGCGAGTTCGTCACGGTGAAGATCACCGGTTCGGACGAGCACGACCTGCATGCCGAAATCGTAACAGGCAGCTGATCCCGCTTTGAGAGCTCAGTCAGGTTGAGTGAGTCTTTCCTGCGCGATGTCCCAAGAGCGGCCCCAGTCAAGCTTGCGCTGCGGCATCGAATTCATCTTCATGATGATCGCCGTCAGATCGCAGGCTGACAGTCCGCCTTGGAATTCGATCATCTGCCGATAGCAGTGAACCAGATCATTCAGCGAACCCAGCGCGCTGCGGCTGTCGGTTCTGGCAAACAAGCCAGCCTCGTAAGGCGCCAATGCCCGATCGATGGAAGACCGGGGTAACCCGCGCATCTCAAGCAATTGCTGCAGCCCACCGAGCAACATGTTGGGCAGGGTGTGGACAGTGACGGGCTTCTTCCCCTGGTGCAGGACGAAAGAGAGCAAGGTAGGCTCGCTCATGAAGATGTAGATCTTTCGCCTGTCGGCCACGAACCGGTTGACATACCAGTTTCCCAGCGGCGCATCCGTCGCAGCCGCCTCGGCCAGATGTTCCTTGCGCAGGCCAACTGTTTTCAGTACTTCTGCGGTGCACTTCAAGTACAGCATGAATGTGATTTAGTGCTTGATTAACTGGATCGCGCTGGTGCGGAACTCGCGTCGAATGTCGGGTTGAGCATCGCGGGGCTGTGCATGACTACCGCCTGCCACCCGCGTAGCGGGGCTTTCTGCGCTGGTGGGGAACGATCAGGATTCGAATGTTGCTGCCAAGATCTCGATAAACGACCGAGTATGGAAAAATTTTCAGCGGGAAGGTTCTGCGACCACTCGTCGTGGGTGTTCCAAGTTCGGGATGTCCAGACAATAGATTTGCGACACGTTCAAACTCATTGAGAAATCGCTCGGCAACCACGCGGCCGGCTTGATCGTTGTAAAAATCAAGCGCATTGGCAACATCCTGTTCTGCTCCCGGGTGGAGCGTGTAGGTCATCGCGCAAGTCTTGTTCGAAGTCGGGTGATCGCTTCTTGTCCGGAAATCTCAGAGATCGAACCGGATGCCAGTTCGGACTCTCTTTGGTCTGCCTCCCGCTCCCAAGCCGCCTCGACTTCGGGATCCGAATCAAGGCTGGCGATCAGCCGTTCAAGCAGGTGAGAGCGTTCAACGGGGGGTAACTGCAGAACTTCGGCTTCAAGGATTTCAAGGTTTGTATTCACACTAGTTCCTCCCAATGCGATAGATGCCGACGGCTTGAAGTCTATCACAGCGAATGGAGGTTGCCGTGGTGCAAGCGCTGTACCGAGGGGGCTAACGTGGAGGTAAGGGGCTGCGCGTTAGCGCAGTCCCAGCCCGAAGGGCGAACTTGACCGCAGGGTTAGATGCGGATGTTAAGCATTGCATTGTTTGACTTTCTGCCAGGCAAGGCTCGGCTCTTTATATGCATCATCAACGAGCCATGTGTTGCCCCACAAGCGCTCGTGAGTTTGGATGGCTTCACGAATTGAAACCGTAGGCGCGTCTGTTTCAGCTAACGCGAGAAGAACTGCCGCATCGGCAAGATACATTTCATACAGCCGTCGATCTTCGGCGCGATGCGTTATTGATGCAGCGGCACGAAGGCTGAGGATGTATTGAGCAATTTCAGTTTTCATCTCGGCTACTAGCATCTAACGTAAATTCGCCCCCAATAAATGACTTAATCTTTTATTGGGGACGGTGGATAAAATTTTCGAAGAATGGAATTCTTGATTAAGTTCAAGCATAAGCGTAGTTTTATCACACCTTCTGGAAAATATCATTACTCTGAGAGGTGCCACTCATGACCACTCAATCTGCAACGCCTCAAGCACCAAGGTTGCTCGATCAGGTTGTCTCGCGTTTGCGCGTGAAGCATTACAGTTTGCGTACTGAGAAAAGTTACGTGGACTGGATTAAGCGCTTTATATGGTTCCATGGCAAGCGACATCCAAAGGAGATGGGGGCGAAGGAGGTTGAGGCGTTCCTGTCGCATCTTGCGGTCAAGCGTTCTGTTTCGGCTTCAACCCAGAATCAGGCAAAAAGTGCGTTGCTTTTCTTGTATAAGGAAGTTCTTCAGATCGAGTTGCCTTGGCTCGATCAGGTGACACAAGCTAAGGCGCCGAAGCGCATGCCTGTGGTGTTGACACGTGATGAGGTTCAATCTGTGTTGGCGCATATGGAGGGTACGGTCTGGATGGTTGCGAGTCTGCTCTATGGGAGCGGGATGCGCTTGATGGAGTGCTTGCGCCTGAGGGTGAAGGATGTGGATTTTGGGCGTCGCGAGATTCTGGTGCGGGAAGGAAAGGGTTTTAAGGATCGGGTGACGATGTTGCCTGCCGCGTTGGTGCAGCCACTGAAGGAGCATCTTCAACGTGTGAAGGTGCTGCATGAAGAAGACCTCGCGGGTGGTTTTGGTGAGGTGTTCATGCCGATGGCTTTGGACAGGAAGTACCCAAATGCCGGGCGGGAGTGGGCTTGGCAGTATGTGTTCCCTTCGCGCAAGCTGTCGGTCGATCCGCGATCAGGTGCGGTGCGTCGCCACCATGCCGATGAAAAAGCGATTCAGCGCGCGATGAAAAAGGCGGTGGCGGCAACAGGTATCCCCAAGCTCGCTACCCCGCATACCATGCGCCATTCCTTTGCCACGCATTTACTGGAAGGCGGCTACGACATCCGCACCGTGCAGGAGCTGCTCGGCCATTCCGATGTTTCCACGACGATGATCTACACCCACGTGTTGAACAAGGGCGGGCGCGGTGTGGTGAGTCCGCTGGACAGGTGATGTGTGAGTGAATCAAATCCTTGCGTGAGTTGCGGTGCGTGCTGCGCGCATTTCCGCATCATGTTGTATCCGGATGAGGTGGCGCCGCTGGGCGGCGTGCCGCGCGAGATGACTACATCCGTCGGTGGTGCTTTCTGCATGCAGGGTACCGACAGCTTCCCACCGCGTTGTGTGGCACTAGAGGGGGAGGTGGGGCTGGCGGTGCGTTGCACCATCTATGACCAGCGGCCGTTGGTGTGCCGCGAATTCAATGAATACGAGCCGGACGGTAGTCCGAACGCGACCTGTTTCAGGTTGCGCGGACGGGTGCCGCCTGTATCTTAGACGCCGAGCGACAGGCGCTGTGCGGTGATGAAGTCGCGCGAGTTGACGTGGCGCACGAACCAGTCGGTGAAGGGGCCGGCCAGGTAGTCGAGCAGGGCGGCGGGATCTTGCGTGTCTTGCCAGTGTCGTGCCTGGGCGGTCAGACGTTCCAGTGCGTTGTCGTGGTCTTTCTTGTGTGCATCCAGTGCGATGAAGGCGGCTTCCTGCATGGCCTGTTCCTCGCGTGCGAACTGGGCGCGCAGCTTTTCTTGTAGCTGCCCCAATGCCTCGGCGATCTGTGTGTTGTCGGCCTGTGCCTCGAGCAGATCGAGCAGGTCGGCGTGGCTGGCAGCGAAGGCGCTGTGGTCGAACAGTCGGGTGAGGGCTTCGCCTTTCATTTTTCTCCTCGTGCGGCGATGTAGGCGGCGGTGACGAAATCCATGCTGGCGACGTGTGTGGTGAACCAGTCGCTCACGGCATGGGCTAACCAGTCGTGCAGGGCGGCGGTATCACGTCTGGTCTTCCAGGCTCCGACATGGGCCTCGATATCTTCCAGTACGCGTTGGTGTTCGCCTTGGTGCATGGGGTAGGGCGGGAATTGCACGGCCTGCATGCGGCGTTCCTCCTCGGCGAAATGGGCGCGGGTATGCGCCAGCAGTTCGTCCAGCAGGGCATCGATATGGGCAGGCTGCTCCCGGGCGGTCAGCGCGGCGGTGATGCGTTGCAGCAGTTCCACGAATTCGGCGTGGTCGCGGTTCATGAAGGCGAGGGCGACCTGGGGGTAGTCGAGCATGTTTTTCCCTTTCCGTCTGGGGGATTTACGGTGTCCAAGGCTGTATAATCCGCGCCCTATGCAGATTCTACGCAGCCTCGATTCTACGGATTTTCAGCCTTTGGCGGTCACTATCGGCAATTTCGATGGTGTGCATCTGGGCCACCAGGCGATGCTGCGCGAGTTGGCGGCGGTGGCGCAGGCGCGCGGTTTGCAGACGGCGGTGGTGACTTTCGAGCCGCATCCGCGTGAGTTCTTTGCGCCGCAGCAGGCACCGGCACGCTTGACCAGCCTGCGCGAGAAGCTGGAGTTGTTCCGTGCGTTGGGGGTGGGGCGCGTGTATGTGTGTGCCTTCAATCAGCGTTTCGCGCAGTGCACCGCGCAGGATTTCGTCGTGGCCTTGTCGGCCAAACTGAATGCCAGGTATGTACTGATCGGCGACGACTTCCGTTTCGGCAGCGGGCGCGGCGGCGACTTCGCCCTGATGCAGGCGGCGGGGGCGCAGCAGGGCTTCGAGGTCAAAGCGATGCATAGCATCGTGCATGGCGGCGCGCGCGTCTCCAGCACCGCTATCCGCGCGGCGCTGGCGGCGGGCGACCTAGCGCTGGCACATGCGTATCTGGGGCGCCCTTACAGCATCAGCGGGCGCGTGGTGCATGGCGATGCCATGGGGCGCAAACTGGGTTACCCCACGGCGAACGTGCAGATGAAACACAATCTGCCGCCGCTCAAGGGCGTGTATGCGGTGCGCGTGCATTCGGATGGCATCGGCCTGTTGCAGGGCGTGGCCTCCTTGGGGGTGCGCCCGACGCTGAAGCACGACGCGCGCTATGTGCTGGAGGTGCACCTGTTCGAGTTCGCGCAGCAGATCTACGGCAAGCATCTGCGCGTGGAATTCCTGCACAAGTTGCGCGACGAGATGAAGTTCGACGGTTTGGAAGCGCTGACGCGGCAGATCGCGTCGGATGTGAATAATGCTAAGCAGTGGTTTATCGATCATGAGTGATGACAAGAAGAAGTACCCCCTGAACCTGCCGGATACGGCGTTCCCCATGCGCGGCGACCTGGCCAAGCGCGAGCCGCAGATGTTGCAGCAATGGCAGGCGCAGCAGCGCTACCAGCGCATCCGCAAGGCGGCGGCCGGGCGCCCCAAGTTCATCCTGCACGATGGCCCGCCGTATGCCAACGGCGCCATCCACCTGGGTCATGCGGTGAACAAGATCCTCAAGGACATCATCATCAAGTCGAAGACGCTGGCCGGTTTCGATGCGCCGTATGTGCCGGGCTGGGATTGCCACGGTCTGCCCATCGAACTGCATGTGGAGAAGCTGCACGGCAAGGACATCCCGCCCGCCAAGTTCCGCGAGTTGTGCCGTGCCTATGCGGCAGAGCAGGTGGAGCGCCAGAAGAAGGATTTCATCCGTCTGGGCGTGTTGGGCGACTGGGACAAGCCTTACCTCACCATGGATTTCAAGACCGAGGCCGAGATCATCCGCGCCCTGGGACGTATCCAGCAGAACGGTTACCTGTACCAAGGGCGCAAGCCGGTGAACTGGTGTCTGGACTGCGGGTCGGCATTGGCCGAGGCCGAGGTGGAATACGAGGACAAGGTCTCCGCCGCCATCGATGTGGGTTTCGAGGTGAAGGACCTGCACGCCGTGGAGAAGGCATTCGGCGTGTCGCTGCCGGGCGATTCGAAAGTGTATGCGGTGATCTGGACCACCACGCCGTGGACCTTGCCGGCCAATCAGGCGGTGAGCGTGCACCCTGAATTGCAATATGACCTGATCAGTACCGACAAGGGCTACCTGATCCTGGCCGCCGATCTGGCTGAATCCTGCTTGCAGCGTTATGAGCTGGCGGGCAGCAACGATCGGGGAGATGGCAATGCAGCCTCCTGCTTCGGTCGTGCGCTGGAGAACCTGCCGCTGCAACATCCGTTCTACGAGCGCATCGTGCCCATCATCTGCGGCGAGCATGTGACGCTGGATGCGGGTACCGGTCTGGTGCATACCGCACCGGCGCATGGTGTGGACGACTATGTGGTGGGGCAAAAGTACGCCCTGCCGGTGGAGAACCCGGTGGGCGATAACGGTTGCTTCGTCTCCACCACACCGGCCGTGGGCGGTGTGACGCTGGCCGGTGTGTCGGTGTGGAAGGCGAACGACATCGTGCTGGAGGCTTTGCGGGCGAGCGGCCATCTGCTGAAGCAGGCCAAGCTGAAGCACAGCTATCCGCATTGCTGGCGCCATAAGACACCCATCATCTTCCGCGCTACGCCGCAGTGGTTCATCGGCATGGAGCAGGGTGAGGATGGCGTGACGTTGCGTCAGCTCGCCAACGATGCGGTGACCGATACCGCGTTCTTCCCGGCCTGGGGGCGTGCGCGTCTGGAAGGCATGATGAAGAACCGCCCGGACTGGTGCGTGTCGCGCCAGCGCAACTGGGGCGTGCCGATGCCGTTCTTCGTGCATCGCGAGACGCTGCAACTGCATCCGCGCACACCGGAACTGCTGGAAGAAGTGGCGAAGCGTGTGGGGCAATCCGGCATCGAGGCCTGGTTCGCGCTGAACAGCGCCGATCTGCTGGGTGACGACGCGCCGCATTACCGCAAGCTGACCGATACGCTGGACGTGTGGTTCGATTCCGGAGCTACGCACTATGCCGTGCTGCGCCAGCGTGACGAGCTGGCTTTCCCGGCCGACCTGTATCTGGAAGGTTCCGACCAGCATCGCGGCTGGTTCCAGTCTTCCTTGCTGACCGGTTGTGCCATCGATGGTCATGCGCCGTACAAAGCCTTGCTGACGCATGGTTTCACCGTGGACGAGAAGGGCTACAAGATGTCCAAGTCGCGCGGCAACGGCATCGAGCCGCAGGATATCTGCAACAAGCTGGGCGCGGACATGCTGCGCCTGTGGATCGCTTCGACCGACTATTCTGGCGAGATGTCCTTGTCGGACGAGATCATGAAGCGCGTCACCGACAGCTATCGCCGCATCCGCAACACGCTGCGTTTCCTGCTGGCCAACGTCAGCGATTTCGATGTGCAGCGCGATGCCATGCCGGTCGAGGAATGGCTGGAGCTGGATCGTTATGCGTTGGCGCTGACGCAGAAGTTGCAGGATGACGTGCGTGCCGATTATGAGCGATACGAGTTCCACCTGGCGGTGCAGAAGCTGCAAGGCTTTTGCTCGGAAGAGCTGGGCGGGTTCTATCTCGACATTCTCAAGGACCGTCTGTACACCGCAGGCGAAGATTCCAAGGCACGCCGCTCGGCGCAGAACGCGCTGTTCCACATCACCCAAGCCTTGGCGCGCCTGATCGCGCCCATCCTGTCCTTCACCGGCGAGGAAGTGTGGGCCACGCTGTCCGGCAAAGATGATGTGAGCGTGTTCGAGCAGACCTGGTATGTGATGCCGGATTGCGCGTTGAGCGGTGAAGCGCTCGGCGGCTGGGCCGATATCCGCGCAGTGCGCGAGCAGGTGAACAAGAAGCTGGAAGAGCAGCGCGCCGCGGGCGCCATCGGCTCTGCCTTGCAGGCCGAGGTGGATGTGTATGCTCCGAAGGAAACAGCGGAGCTGTTGGCGCGTCTGGGCGACGATCTGAAGTTCGTGTTCATCACCTCGCGCGCCACGGTGCATGCGCAGGCCGGCGAGCTGGAGATCAAGGTGACGCCATCCGCGCAGCAGAAGTGCGAACGCTGCTGGCATTATCGCGCGGACGTCGGCAGCGATGCCGCGCATCCGACCTTGTGCGGCCGTTGTGCTTCCTGCGTGACGGGTGCAGACCAAGAGAACGGGGTGCGCCGGTATGCTTAAACGCTGGCTGGCGCTTGCTGGCATCGTGATCGTGCTGGATCAGTTGAGCAAAGCGGCGATCACCAGTCATTTCGAGTATGGCGAGGCATTGGCCATCACCGGTTTCTTCAACCTGGTGCTGGCGCACAACACCGGCGCGGCGTTCAGTTTCCTGCATGATGCGGGCGGTTTGCAGCGCTGGCTGTTCAGTGCCATCGCAGTCGCCGCTTCGACGTGGATCGTGTGGTTGTTGCGCAAGCATGGGCGGCAGACGCTGTTCAGTCTGGCCTTGGCGCTGATCCTGGGCGGCGCGCTGGGCAACCTGATCGATCGCATCGCCTATGGTTATGTGGTCGACTTTCTCGATTTCCACTGGGCCGGTTATCACTTCGCGGCTTTCAATGTCGCGGATTCGGCCATTACCTGCGGGGCGGCATTGCTCATCTGGGACGGCTTGAAAGGGAAAAATGATGCAAGTACTGCTGGCTAATCCGCGCGGTTTCTGCGCCGGCGTCGATCGTGCCATCGCCATCGTGGAGCGCGCGCTGGAACTGCATGGCGCACCCATCTATGTGCGCCATGAGGTGGTGCACAACAAGTTCGTGGTGGATGGGTTGCGTGCCAAGGGGGCCATTTTCATCGAAGACTTGAAGGATGTGCCGGAGGGCAGCATCCTCATCTACAGCGCGCATGGCGTGCCGCAATCGGTGCGTCGCGAGGCCGAGGCACGCAAGCTGACCGTGTTCGATGCCACCTGTCCGCTGGTGACCAAGGTCCATTTGCAAGTCACGCGCATGCACAACCAGGGCAAGGAGATTGTGATGATCGGCCACAAGGGGCACCCCGAAGTGGAAGGCACCATGGGGCAGAGCGCGGGCGGCATGTATCTGGTGGAGTCGCCGGCCGATGTGGCGCAACTGCAAGTACGCGATGAGCAGAACCTGTCCTATGTCACGCAGACCACGCTCTCGGTGGATGATGCGAGCAGCATCATCGCCGCGCTCAAGGCGCGCTTCCCGGCCATCACCGGCCCGAAGAAGGACGACATCTGCTACGCCACGCAGAACCGCCAGGATGCGGTGAAGCTGCTGGCCGGGCAATGCGATTTGGTCATCGTGGTCGGCTCACCCAATAGCTCCAACTCCAACCGTCTGCGCGAGGTGGCCAAGAACAGCGGCATCCCGGCATATCTGGTAGATAATGCAAGCGAAGTGCAGGCGGACTGGCTGCAAGGCAAACAGAACATCGGTATCAGCGCCGGTGCCTCGGCGCCCGAAGTGCTGGTGGATGAGGTGATACAACGCTTGCGCGAATTGGGCGCGGCACGAGTCGAGGAATTGGACGGGATAGAGGAGAACGTGGTGTTCCCGATCCCCAAAGCGCTGGAGTGATTCGTTGCATAGACAAACAAAAAAGCGGACGGATGGCCGCTTTTTTGTTTGGTTGGTATGACTCAAGGAGCCAGCAGCTCACGTCGTATCATCTTCTTGCCACTGAAACCGGTTGGTACTGGGGTGAATGCACCTTTGGCCTGCTGTGGGGTCGGGTCTGATGCTGTCACAACCGAGATCACAGGCTGGTGGTTGATATAGAAGTAATTGATACCGACGATAGGCGAATCATATTTTGTAGCCGCCGTCTGGTTGATCGGGCAGCCCGATTTGAAGTCCAGATAGTTCAGCCAGCTGTAGCCGCCTGGTGAGCAGACCGAGCTGGAAGGAACGGTGGTGGGGATCAGCAACGTACCTTGCACCAGGTTGCCATCGACATTCTGACGCTCTTTTTGATCGGGGAAGTCTACATACCAGCCTCGGCCGGGGAAGCCTACGCAGGCAGTGGTCGAGCCGGTACGGGTGGCAGATGTCAAACTATCTACCAGTTTCCGCTGAGTGAAAAGGGTGGTCAGGCTACGCGGATTGACGACGGTAGTGTTGCTTTCGTCGTCCATGATCGCGTACTCGGTTTGCACTTGGGTGGTGGTCAGATCCGACTGTTCCAGGAATTTTCCGGTACCGATGTAGATCACGCGCATATTGTTGATGGATGCGAGGATCGGCGTAGTGGTGATGGGCTGCGGATTGGCGCCTGCAATATCGGAATACAACTCCGCGAACTTGATCACTTTCCCGGTTCCGATTGAGGCAGGGGTGGTGGCATCGTTCACATCGAAGCGCCACACATTGCCGAGCAGATCGCCGCCATAGACATACCCCACCTGGTTGCCGGCCGGGTCATTGTTCCAGCCGTCGATCTTGCCCAGACCGCTTGGGGTCGTGGTATCACCGACTCCAGTCGATATCTTGCTGATGATCGCTCCGGTATCGGGATCGAGCACATACAGATAGCCTTTACCAGTGCCCGGGCTGACATTGTTGTAGCCGGAGGTCAGCAAGATCACCCACTTGCCATCGGCGCGTCTCGCAGCTACGGGGACGCCAAAGCCATATCCCATGTCCGGATCGTTTGCCGTGGTGAATTCCCACAGCAAGGCAGGAGAGTCGGGGTTGGTGATATCAAGTGCGAAATAACCGCGACCGCCGCCGTTCAATCCGGCGACCAGGATGCTTTTCCAGGTAGCTGCAGCGGATGTGCAATTGGCCGTGCAGACGTCTGTCGCCAGTGCGCTGCCATTGACGAAGTTCGCATGATTGTTGCTATAGCTGGTGCTGGCCAGCTTCCACAGGTTGGGAATCACCATACTGGGGACATAGGCCCAGCGTTCCACTCCATTCGTGGCATTGAACGCATGCAGCATGCCATCGTTGGTGCCGATGTAGACCGTGTTGCCGCGCCCAGTATGGTTCTGTTTAAAGGTGGTATAGCCAGGATAGGGGTAATCGAATGCCGGATCGCCAACGAAGGCGGGTTGCGATTCGAGTGCATCCCCCATCGTCGCTTCGCGCGCACGGTACAGACGATTCTGGATCGGGTTGGAGCTGCGATCCTCGTAACCAGTCTGGCCGCGCAGGTAGTTCACCAGATTGGCTCCCTCTGCCATGGCTTGCTGGGTCGGGGTCAGTGCGCCCCACTGGTTGAGACCGTTGATGTGGGCTGCAGAGAAATTGGTCGGATTGCTCGTTGCATAGCTTGCATCGAAAGGTATCAGGGCCGACGCAGTGCTATTTGCGGTATAGATCTTTCTGGTATCGCTGGTGGTGCCGATTTTGCTTGGCATGGTGCCAGCGCAGGAATTCTGGATCGGAGTACGGCATTCAGATGTTACCGAGTCAAAAATACCGGGCGCCGTGCAGGTGGCGCTGGTCGAACCGGTTACCACGCAGTTATATACGGTACTGGAGCCACTGGTGTCGGCGACGACGGTGCCCGGAGAAGCGCAAGTGGCCGCACTGATGTTCTCGATACACCAGGAGGCCGTGTTGCTTACCACGCCGGTGGTGATATTGATGGTGCGGGCTTCCAGATTGCCTTTCCAGATATTGGTCGTATAGCTGGCAACGAAAGCGAAGTTGTTGCCGGATATCGGATTCAGGGTACTGGTGGCGGCGGCAGAGGCGGCGCCCAGTTTGGTGGTGATGGACGAGATGGCAGTGTTGAAGCCGGCAATGATCTGGTCGGGGTCTTTGGCGCTGAAATAGAGACCTTGCCCGTTCACGGCGGCATGCCACATATCGTCGATGCGCTCACCGGCTGAATTGTTGATCGGATCCGGCCAGTTGACGGTGGGTGAGCCCAAGCCATTCTTCAGGTCGTAGAAGTCTCCCGACGTGGCGGTCGTATAGTCGGTGGTGTAATTCAGCGTACCGTCCGCACCAAGACCCATGGTGAAGGTAGTCATGTGCTGGGTGATGTTCTTGTCGGTGCTGCTGGTGAACACATTATTGGAGCAGACATCGCTGTTGCCGGAGGGGAAGTCCGGACTTGTACCGCCGGTACAGTTGCCCAACGTAGAGGTGCGCAGATCGGTGTCGTAGTAGTACTTGGCGATGTCGGCCAGGGTGTTGGAAACCGCAGTCGTACCTTCTTTCATGGGGCGCGGTGTCGTTCCGCCATCGCGGTCGCCGACCAGACTGCCTTTCACATCCAGTGCGGTATAGGTACTGGTTTCATCATTGGTGTTCCAGTAGCCGTCAGTCGACAGGATGGTGAAGTTCTGCTGGCAGGAGTACTGCACCGGGTCGATTTGCCCCGAGATCTTGTTCGCATAGTAACGTCCAGCTTTGGATAGTGCGCCCCGTAGCGGGGTGGAACCGGAAGGATTAGTGGCGAACAGGGTGGTAAACCATTTGTTCTTGTGTGCGAGTTCGAACGTATTGTTGCTCAAGAAAGTGGTGCCGTCAGTGGCCCCCTTGTTGCTGATCGTGGTGAAGCCGATCCTGAAGCGGTTGTCCAAGGTCTTGAACGCACGACTCACCGACGTCTTCATCGATTGCATGCGGGTGTGATAGTAGGTCCACCAGTTCGCATAGTTGGTCATCTCTTCGGCATAGGTACAGGTTGTGCCTGCGCAATCGGTACGTGTCGCGGCTTTGCTCGTCGTTCCGGGATAGGGATAGCTGGTAGTGGTGGACGAGATGACCGTCAGCACATTGGAGCCGGGGGTGGCGATCTTGAAACCGCTGAAAGCAGTCACGCTGTAGCTTGAGGTGGCTGCAATGACTGGAGTATAGGTGATGGCGCCCATCGAAGAAGGGGCGATGATGGTGACTGTGCTGCCGGAAACGGAAGCGCTATAACCCGCAATGGTGCAGTTGCCGCTTTTGGTAAAGGTGCAGTTGTTGATGTTGTTCGCGACAGCGCTGGCAACGTTACTGGTGCGGCGAGTGGATGAGGCCGTGCCACTGAGGATCTCGAAGCCATTGACCTTGATGCTGGTGACCGAGCCTGTGGTCTTGATGGTCAGGTCTGCGCTGGCCGGGGTGGTCTGCCCTGGATAGCGCGGATATTTGAAAGTAGCATTGTTGATGCTCTGGCAATTGGTCAGAGCGGAGCTGTCGCACCAGCGTAAGAGTGCCGGTTTGTCATAAGTGACTCCGGCGACTGTGGTCGGCGCTGTGGCCGTGACGCAGGACGTGAGTTTCTCGTTGGAGCAATATTCACCCGGTACAAAGACGTAGTAGTAGGCATTCCCTTCCAGATTGCTGGTACTGGAAGATTGCACTCCGTACGCGTCGTTCTTGACGATCCGCCAGTTGGGCGTGGCTACCGTGGTGTTCGCTCCCGTGGCGGTGGAGGTGCCGCTCTGATTGGGGTACGTGGTGGTATTGAGGGAACCGTCGGCGTTGTACAGCACCGGCGGGGTATAGGTGATGGCCGGGTTATAAGCCAGTCCGTTGAAGCCGCTGTTGTGGAATAGTTGCGGCATGCTGGTGTAGTTAGTGCCGGAGACCGGGTCGCTATCGTTGGCCCAGTCGGGCAGATAGTTCCAGTCCATACTGCCTGAGTCGTCGAGGATGAACATCACGTTAGGCTTGACCGAGGACGTCGTGGCCGTGGTTAGTGGTGCGGTCGCCAGCGAAACGGTGGCTGCGTCGGCTGACTGCGACAGGCTGGACAATGCGACCACCGTCAGCAAAACGATACGGTGCATCTTTTGAATGGTCTGGTACGGGAGTTTCATGATTGCCTCCTAATAGACGAACGCTTGGGCATAACTTTTGGTGGAGCCATCAGGGCCGACGGCGCGTGTCGTGATCCGCATCACCGGAGCCTGTCCGAGTGGAGGGCAAGCCTGATTCGAGCAGTAGTTCTGATAATTCTTGAGGTTCTGCGGGTTGGTCGGGGCAGCATTCCCTGAATACATGCAGTCTCCGGCTGAGGGCAGGGTGTTGGCGGTTCGACATACTCGCTGGATCAGGTAGCGTACCGAATTTTTGCTGAGATCATTGGGGTCGTTCGCGATGGCTACGCTTTTGGTGTCATCGTTCCACGTCGCATTGTCAAACAAGTCCAAGGTCGGGTCGATGTTCGAATGATAACCGGCGACGATCGCTGGACAGCCCGGGTCTGACGCACTGAGGGTCCCGGCAGCGCGGGTGGCGAGGCAGGTCAGATTGAAGGTGTGTTGAGGAGACAGGAGCGGATCCAGCCCAAGGTTGGCATTGGCGTTCTGTTGATTGGCCAGCCAGGTTATTGCCGTCTCAATGCCGTTGTCGCTGGAATTCAGCGTCGATTTGCGGAAGGCCAGATTGCCGGCGATCAGGGCTCCAGTGTCTACGGAACGGATCAGGGCGACGGCAGCGAGGGACATGGCGACTAGGGCGACCAGCGCGAAGAACAGCACCATGCCGCGCTGACGATGGCAGGTGGACAGCGACGGTTTACTTGATTTCATGCGCGGCTTCATAGATGGCCCTTGCTCCAGATGACGTTTCTCAGGGGGATGATGGTCTCGAACACCTGATAGCGGTAATTCTGCCAGTTGGCGATCCCGCTCAGATCGATCGCCGGCGCGGGGGAGGCTGCTGTGCCGGCCCACGCGCATAGCCCGGTGGGGTTGGCGCTATCGAGCGCACTACAGCCTTGTGTGATGGCGTTCGATTCTTTTTTCGGGTTGCGGGCGACGACGGCGACGCGGACCGCTTTGATGCGGTTGCGGTCATCGACCGAGGCTGGCAGCTTGCCAGGGTCGATCCATTGGGTGATCTGGTTGGAGTTTTTGTTGGCGGCGAGTCCATACTGGGCCTGGATATTGACGATCTCGGCGACGGCCGGGTCGCCTGCTCTATACAGCGTATTGTTCACCACCTCGAATTTGAGGTCATTCCAGACGTTAAGACAGGCGATCTCGGCGCCGGTGACAGGTGCGCTCAAGGTGATGGTGGCGGGGTTCACGCCAGCAGCAGTGACGGCAGACACCGCTGCGATGTCGCATGCCGTGCCATTGATCAGGATGGCGCGGTCGTTTTTTTCGCAGCCGAAATTGGACAATACGGTGGCATCGTTCGGGGTTGGCGCAACGGACTGGATGGCAATTGGCAGACCGCCAGTCCCGGAAGAGCTGTAGCGTATGTAGATAGTGTCGCTGACCCCATCCGTGATGAGCACGGGCGCCAGAGGGTCGGTGCCGGGAGCTGCCGGCGACACGGCTATGCCGTTCACCGAAGTGCAGGCCAGAGGGGTGTTCTGGGTCGGGGCCAGACCATAACCTGCCTGCTGGAGATCCTGCTCTATCGTGTACAGGGCGATGCTACCGTTCACTTGCGCATCGGCAAGGCCGCTGGTGGTGCGTTTTTGCGCTTCGAACACCGAGAAAACCTGAACGATGATCAAGGTGGTCAACAGGCCGATGACCATGCCCACCATGATCTCCACCAGGGAGAAGCCGGAATGTTGCGTTCTCATGTTGCGTGTCGGCTGCTTCATGATCAACTTCCTGAGATGGTGGCGGTGGTCGAGAAGCAGTGCGCCACGGCCATGAAGCATGGCGCGGCAGCATTGTCATAGGGGATCTCGCCAGGAGCAGTCCACCCGACGGTAATGGTGAATATGCCCCCATTCACGGTACCGGCCGTATCGCTGGTCACCGCAATCTTGTTGATCGCGATCTGCCCCTTGGGTAAGGAAGACGATAGCTTGTCGCCATTCGGGAGCTTCACCGGGAAAGTGCTGGTCATGATGAAGTTATCCAGATTGGCAACCGGCTGACTGTCTGCCCACATGGCGCCGATCACTTGTTGTGCCATGTAATTCGCTTCGGAGCGATATTGAGATGCGGCGGTATTTTTGAGCATGCTGGCCTGCATGCCTACGATACCGAGTATGCCTATCGAGAAGATCAGGATGGCGATCAGTGCTTCGATGATCGCCACACCAGATTGCGTACTAAAAGAGAGACGTTGCGGTTTCATAAATTGCATCCTCAACAGGCTCTGGGGTCGGGAGCGGCGATATTGGGGTCGCACATTCTGACGCTTCCCCCGAGTTGCACGGTGACGCGCAGATTATTGCTGTCTGCCGCTGACAGAACTGATGAATCGATATCCACTTGTGTAAAGCTGGGCGCTATTGTTCTGCCCAAACTGTCATATGTCGCAGTATTGCCGCCCGTCGTGGCAACGGTGACATTCTTGGAACCCTCGGAACCACTATGCTGCTCCAGAACTTGTGCGCTGGTAGTGATCATGATGGTCCAGGAGCCATCAGCGGATACTGTGAATTCCACATTCGTGTTGCGTTTCAGAGCTTCTGCCCGGGTCTTTTGCAGGCCACTGGTAATCGATTCGGCGGCGTTCTTGATCTCCAGATTCAATATCCAAGTGCGGAAGCTCGGGATAGCCACCGACGCGAGAATGCCGAGGATGGCGATGCCGACTAACAGTTCGATCAGGGAGAAGCCGGCCTGATGAGTGCGCATGCGGGTCAACATGTCCCGCCCTTGGTGGTGATCCAGCAATTGGTGGTGGTGGAACCCCAGCCAGCTTTTAGACCCGTGGTGGCGTGGGTGTTGGTTTCATTGATGGTGTAGCTGAAACCGGCAAGTGAATCGATGCCTGTGGCAGTGATGGTATAGGTGGTGTCCGTCAAATTGCTGCATGCGTAAGTGAAATTCTTGCTGGCGAGGGGGATGGTGGCAGGGCATGTCACGCCATCTCCAGTGGTGTTGTACGTCTTGTAGTCCATGAAGGCTTGTTCCATCTTGACGCGCGCATCTGCCAGTGCGGCTATCCCTTCGGTCAGTTTTCCCGTGATGACGTGATTCTGATAGGAGGGGACGACGATGGATGCTAGTATCGCCATGATCGCTACGACGATCATCAGCTCTATCAAGGTGAAACCACTTTCTCTTTTCATGCCGTACTCCTGCGTATTTTGTCGAGCGCAAGATACGTCAGGGGCATATGGGAAGCCAGTGGTAGCCGATGAGTGGTTTTCTTTCCGGACCAGCGGCAGTTTTCGAATTGGACTTCAATAACAGAATCATCATCATAGGAGCGGGTGCGGTGGGTTTGGCCGCAGCTCAGGTGCTATTGCGCGCCGGTTTCGGCGTGACCGTGCTCGAGCGCGGCGAGGTCGGCCGGGAGGCCTCCTGGGCGGGGGGGGGCATCATGTCGCCGTTGTGTCCGTGGGACTATCCGGATGAGGTGACGCGACTCGCGTTGCTGGGAATGGAGCGTTATGCGGCCTTTGCGGATGAGTTGCGCGCCACGACGGGGGTGGATGTCGAATACCTTCGCAGCGGCATGCGCGTGTTGCCGCCCTTCGATATGGCGCATGCCGCGGCCTGGTGCGATGGGCACGGCATGCGTTATGAGGTGCAGGGTGATGCATTGTTGCTGCCGGAGATCGCGCAGGTGCGCAATCCCTGTTTGCTGCAAGCATTGCGTGCGCGGGTGATGCAACTGGGCGGGCGCATCGTCGAACAGTGCGAGGTGCTGGGGTTGGAAACGCAGTCAGGACGGGTGGTGCGGGTGCGTACCACGCAGGGCGACCTGTCTGCGGAGGCTTTCGTGCTGACGGCAGGGGCATGGAACAAAGGACTGCTCGGTGAGCATGCGCGGCAACTGGAACTCAAGCCGATACGCGGTCAGATGCTGTTGTTCAAGTTCGAGGCGCCGCCCATCGAACATATCCTGTTGCAACGTGATCTGTACCTGATTCCGCGTCGGGACGGCCATCTGCTGGTGGGGAGCACGCTGGAGGATGTCGGCTTCGACAAGTCCACCACGATGGAGGCGCGCGACGCCCTGCTGTCTCGTGCCATCCAGCTGGTGCCTGCTTTGCGCGACATGCCGCTGGTGCGTCACTGGGCCGGGCTGCGTCCGGGTTCGCCGGGTAACGTCCCGACCATCGACCGTCATCCGGAACTGGAGAACCTCTACCTCAATGGTGGACACTTCCGTTACGGCGTCACCATGGCTCCTGCGTGTGCCGAGATCCTGCTGAACGTGATGAGCGGAGAAGCACCGCCCCTCGATGTCTCCCCCTATCGCTGGCGATAGCCGCCGCTCTTACGTATAATCCGCGCCGTTGTTGCTGGTGTAGCTCAGTCGGTAGAGCAACTGATTCGTAATCAGTAGGTCGGGTGTTCGATTCACCTCACCAGCACCATTTCCATAGGCAGGCTGCCGGCCTGCATCCAAGGAGTGCTCATGGTCTTGCCGCAACCCACCAAGCATGCATCCCACTTTCGCAAGATCCTGTCCCTTCTCCTCGTCGTCGCACTGATCGGTTTTGTGCTGGCCTTCCTGGCGCGCAGCAAGCCCTTGCCGGTCGCCATGCAGCAAGTGATGCGCGGCACAGTGGAAGCTTCGGTCAGCAATACCCGGGCGGGCACGGTGAATGCCTGTCGTCGCGCCAAGATGTCGCCTTCGGCCGGTGGGCAGATCGCCAGGCTCGCCGTGAAGAAGGGGCAGCGCGTGAAGCGGGGCGACATCCTGCTCGAACTGTGGGACAACGATCTGCATGCGCAAGAGAGTCTGGCGCAGGAACAGCTCAACGTGGCACAACATCGCGTACAGGAGGTTTGCACGCTGGCAGAGGCGGCGCAGCGTGATGCCGAGCGTTCGCAGGAACTGCGGGGCAAGGGGTTCATCTCCGCGCAGCAGCTTGATCGTGCGCTGACCGAGGCGCAGGCCAAGCGCGCTTCCTGTGCTTCCGCCAAGGGCGATGTCGAGCAGGCCCATTCGCGCATCAAACTGGCGCGTGCCGCACTGGAGCGTATGGTGCTGCGTGCCCCGTTCGATGGTATCGTGGCCGACATCAGTGGCGAACTCGGGGAATATGCCACGCCGTCTCCGCCCGGCATCCCGACTTTGCCGGCCATCGACCTGATCGACGATAGCTGCATGTACGTCAGCGCACCGATCGACGAGGTGGATGCGGCCAAGGTCAAACTGGGACAGCCCAGCCGCATCACACTGGATGCCATCAAGGGGCGCACCTTCCCGGGCAAGGTAAGGCGTATCGCCCCCTATGTGCTGGACCTGGAGAAGCAAGCGCGGACGGTGGAGGTGGAGGTCGAGTTCGACAAGCTCGTCGCCAGCGACAACCTGCTGGTGGGTTATAGCGCCGATGTGGAGATCATCTACGACAGCCATGCCAATGTGCTGCGTATCCCAGCCCAGGCGCTGCTGGAGGGTAACCGTGTGTTGCGCTATGGCGCTGACGGTGTGCTCGAAGCCCGGCAGGTCGAGCTGGGGCTGTCCAATTGGGAATATGCCGAAGTGATCGGCGGCTTGGCCGAAGGCGATCGCATCGTCACGGCGCTCGATACCCCCGGCATCCAGGCTGGCGTCAAGGTCACCCCGTTAGAGGCCGTGCCGGCGCAATGATCGAACTGCAGAACGTCTGCCGCACCTTCATCGTCGGCGACCAGCGCGTCGCCGCGCTGCGCGATGTGAACATGAGCGTCGGCGCAGGCGAATACATCTCCATCATGGGCCCCTCCGGCTCCGGCAAATCCACCATGCTCAATATGCTGGGGCTGCTCGACCGTCCGACCTCGGGCATCTATCTGCTGGATGGTGGCAACGTCACCGAGCTGAGCGATGAGCAGCAGGCGCGCGTGCGCCGCGAAAAGATCGGCTTCGTGTTCCAGTCCTTCCATCTGGTACCGCGGCTGACCGCCGCGCAGAACGTGGAGCTGCCGATGGTGCTGGCAGGTGTCCCACCGGAAGAGCGCAAACAACGCGTGGCGAGCTTGATCCAGAGTTATGGCCTGGCGGAGCGCGCCGACCATAGACCCGATCAGCTCTCCGGTGGCCAGCGCCAGCGTGTGGCCATCGCCCGGGCGACCGTGATGAATCCAGCGGTGCTGTTGGCCGACGAACCGACCGGCAACCTCGACCATGCCACGGGACAGGAAGTGCTGCGCTTGCTGGAGGGTTTGCTGGCGCAGGGCATCACCCTGGTGCTGGTGACGCATGACGCCGACATCGGCGCGCGCGCGCAGCGTCAGATCCGCATGCTGGACGGGCGCATCCAGTCCGATGAGCGGCGCTCCGGATGAGACTCGCCGATACCTTCCAGTTCGCTTCCGGCAGCCTGCGCGGCAGCCCTTCCCGTACCCTGTTGATGATGCTGGCCATGTCCATCGGCGTGGCTGCCGTGGTGGTGCTCACCGCGCTGGGCGAGGGTGCGCGCCGTTATGTGGTCGACCAGTTCGCCTCGCTCGGCACCAACCTGGTCATCGTGCTGCCCGGACGTACCGAGACCGCCGGCGTCGGCCCCGGTCTGATGAGCGGCCAGACGCCGCGCGAGATCACGCTGGAAGATGCCGAAGCTTTGTTGCGCAGCCCGGCCATCAAACGCATCGCGCCGCTCACCATCGGTTCGGCGACGTTATCGCGCGGCGCCCTCAATCGCGAAGTGGTGGTGGCCGGTTCCTCTGCCGACATGCTGGATATCCGCCACATGGCCATGGCGCTGGGACGCTTCCTGCCGCGCGGCGATCTCTTCGATACCTCCTCGGTCTGCGTGCTGGGCAACCAGATGAGGCGTGAACTGTTCGGTAATGAGCCCGCCGTGGGCCAGTGGGTGCGCTTGGGGGATCGGCGTTTCCGCGTCATCGGCGTGATGGCGCCGCAGGGGGAGTCGATGGGCATGCGCACCGACGAGCTGGTCATCATCCCGGTCGGTGCAGCGCAGCAGTTGTTCAATACCTCCGGTCTGTTCCGTGTACTGATCGAAGCGCGCAACCGCGAGTCCATCGAGGCCGCCGTGCGTGAGGCCGAGGCCATCATGGTCGAGCGCCACGGCGGTGAGCGCGATGTCACCGTGATCACCCAGGATGCCGTGTTGCAGACCTTCGACCGCATCCTCGGTGCGCTGACCATGGCGGTCGGCGGCATCGCCGCCATCAGTCTGGCCGTGGCCGGCGTGCTGATCATGAACGTGATGCTGATCGCCGTGGCGCAGCGCGTGAAGGAGATCGGCCTGCTCAAGGCGCTGGGTGCGCCGGGCTATCAGATACGCAACCTGTTCTTCGCCGAAGCGGCACTGTTGTCCGCCATCGGCAGCGTGGCAGGACTGGCGATCGGCTATCTCGGCAGTTTCATCATCGGCCAGATCTATCCCAGCCTGCCGGTCAGTCCGCCCTGGTGGTCGGTCATCGCAGCCTGCGCCACGGCATTGGGCACCGGCATCCTGTTCAGCGTGTGGCCGGCGCGGCGTGCGGCGAGACTCGATCCGGTGGCCGCGCTGGCGGGGAGGTAGCCATGTATTTCCGCGACCTCGTCACGCTGACGTCCTCCAGCTTCCTCACCTATCGCATGCGCAGTTTCCTGACCGGGCTGGGTATCGCCATCGGCATCGCCGCGGTGATCCTGCTGACTTCCATCGGCGATGGGCTGCATCAGTTTGTGCTCAAGGAGTTCTCGCAGTTCGGTACCAACATCATCAGCGTGCAGCCGGGCAAGACCGAGATGCAGGGCGGCAACATCGGCATCTTCGGCTCGTCACGTCCGTTGTCGCTGGAAGATGCCGATGCCTTGCGCCGTCTGCCGTTCGTGGAATATGTGATCCCCGGTCTGGTGGGCAACGCCGAGGTGCGTTACGAAGGGCGCACGCGGCGTACCATGGTGTTGGGCGAGGGGCGCGATTTCAGCAAGGCCTTCACCATGAAAGTGCAGAGCGGCAGCTTCTGGAGCGATGCCGATGACGAGCAGGCGCGCCCGCAGGCGGTGATCGGCGCCAAGATCCAGCAGGAGCTGTTCCCCGGCCAGAACCCGCTTGGCGAGTATCTGCGCATCGGTGGTCAACGCTATCGTGTGATCGGCGTGATGGAATCCAAGGGCCAGATACTCGGCATGGACATGGACGATTCGGTCTTCATCCCCGCCGCGCGCGCCATGGAACTGCTCAATCGTCCCGGCCTGATGGAGGTCAACGTCAGCTATCGTGCCGATGTCGATGCCGATACCATTATCCGGCACATCAAGGCGCGCATGATCGAGCGTCACGGCCGCGAGGATTTCACCGTCATTTCGCAGGAGCAGGCGCTGGAAGTGTTGAGCTCGGTGCTGGGCATCCTCACCTTCGCGGTCGGTGCGTTGGGCGGCATCTCGTTGCTGGTTGGTGCCGTAGGCATCCTCACCATCATGACCATGGCCGTCACCGAACGTACCGCCGAGATCGGCTTGCTGCGCGCCTTGGGCGCGCGCAAGGATCAGGTGCTCACCCTGTTCCTTGGCGAGGCTATGCTGCTTTCAGCACTGGGGGGAATACTCGGTCTGTTACTGGGCATCGGCATCGCACAAGGACTGCATCTGTTGATCCCTGCTTTGCCGGTGCATACGCCCTGGCTGTTTGCGGTGCTGGCCGAGTTGATCGCGGTCAGCATCGGACTGGTGGCCGGCGTGGTGCCGGCCATGCATGCGGCGCAACTCGACCCGGTCGAGGCCTTGCATGCAGAATAGCGCCCCTTTTCGAGAGTCTGAACCATGCTGAGTTATCGCCACGCTTTCCATGCCGGCAATCATGCCGACGTGCTTAAACATTTCGTGCAGATGCAGTTGCTGCAATATCTGGCGCAGAAAGATAAACCGTATTGGGTGATCGACACCCATGCTGGCGCGGGTTGCTATGAATTGACCAGCGGCTATGCCGCGAAGAACGCCGAATACGAGAGCGGCATCGCGCGCCTGTGGGCGGTGGCCGACCTGCCGGCCGCGCTGGCCGATTACGTGGCGCTGGTCAAAGGCCTCAATACGGATGGCGCACTCAAGCTGTATCCCGGTTCGCCGCTGGTGACGCAGGCGCTGCTGCGCGAGCAGGACCGTTTGCGCCTGTTCGAACTGCATCCGACGGATTTCGAACTGCTGACGCAGAATTTCGCAGAGCGCGACAAACAGGTCATCGTGCAGAACACCGATGGCTTCGCCGCGCTCAAGGCCTTGTTGCCGCCGCCGCCGCGTCGCGCGCTGGTGCTGATGGATCCGCCCTATGAGGAGAAGCAGGATTACAAGCGCGTGGTGGATGCCTTGCAGGAAGGACTCAAGCGCTTCGCCACCGGTACCTATGCCGTGTGGTATCCCTGTCTGCAACGCGAGGAATCGGCGCGGTTGCCGGACAAGCTGAAGCGGCTGCCGGTGAAATCCTGGCTGCAAGTCGAACTCCACGTGCAAGCACCTGCCGCCGATGGGTTCGGCATGCACGGTAGCGGCATGTTCGTGCTCAATCCGCCGTGGACCTTGCATGCCACCTTGCAGGAAGTCATGCCGCGCCTGGTGGCGCTGCTGGGACAGGATGCCAGTGCCGGTTTTGTGCTGGAGCAGCAAGCGGCCTGACATGACGTTCCCGCGCTCCTGCGACATCTTCTGCACCGTGGTGGACAACTACGGCGACATCGGCGTTTGCTGGCGGCTGGCGCGGCAACTGGCACACGAACATGGCCTGCTGGTGCGGCTGTGGGTGGATGATCTGCACAGCTTCGGCGCCATGTTGCCGGAACTGGAAGTGACCCTGCCGCAGCAGACCTGTCGCGGCGTCGAGATCCGCTGGTGGAGGGACGAGATGTCGGAGGTCGAAGCGGCTGATCTGGTGATCGGCGCCTTCGCCTGCAAGTTGCCGGAGGCGTATGTGCAGGCGATGGCGCTCAAAGAACGGAAGCCGGTATGGGTGAACCTGGAATACCTGTCGGCGGAAGACTGGGTGGAGACGCACCATGGTCTGCCGTCGCCGCATCCCAGCTTGCCGCTCACCCGATATTTCTTCTTTCCCGGCTTCACGGCGCACACCGGCGGTCTGCTGATCGAGCGGGGGCTGTTGGCGCAGCGTGCCGCCTTCCAGTCGGATGTGGCGACGATAGCCGCGTACTGGCAGACATTGGGCGTGCCGGCTCGGCAAAGTGATGAGCTGCGCGTGTCGCTGTTCTGTTATGAGAACCCAGGCATCGCCCCCTTGTTGCAGACGTGGGCGGACGGTGTGGCGCCGGTGCGTTGCCTGTTGCCGGAGGGCAGGGCGTTGCCGCAGGTGGCGGCGTTCTTCGGCTTTGAGCGCGGGCGGGCGGGGGATGTCTGGCAGCGCGGCAGTCTCTATGTCCATGTGCTGCCGTTCGTCGAACAAGCGGAGTATGACCGCCTGCTGTGGGCGTGCGATGTGAATTTCGTGCGTGGCGAGGATTCCTGCGTGCGTGCCCAATGGGCCGGGCGGCCGTTCGTGTGGCACATCTACCCGCAACATGACGGGGTGCACCTGGACAAGCTGGAAGCCCTGTGCCGGCGCTATGTGCAAGGGCTGCCGGTCGAGGCGGGAGCTGCGGTGCGTGGCTTGTGGTCGGCCTGGAATACCGATGCCGACCAGATGGCTGCCGCATGGCCGGCTTTCGCGGTCTGGCGGGCGCAGCTCACCGAGCATGCCCAAGCCTGGGCTGCCAGCCTGTCCGCCAACGATCTTGCGTTGAATTTGCTGGATTTTTCGCGCCGAGTTGCTATAGAATCCGCGCCTTCGTAATCCAGCCCAAGATAGGTAACAGCATGAAGATCGCTCAAGAACTCCGCGCCGGTAACGTGGTGATGGTCAAGGACCAGCCGCTGGTGGTGCAAAAATGTGAATACAGCCGTTCCGGCCGCAGCGGTTCGGTGGTGAAATTCAAATTCAAGAACCTGTTGACCGATGCGCCCAGCGAAGCGGTCTACTCTGCCGACGACAAGTTCGACCAGATCATCCTCGACAAGAAGGAATGCACCTATTCCTACTTCGCTGATCCGATGTATGTGTTCATGGACGAAGAGTACAACCAGTACGAAGTCGAGAAGGAGAACCTCGGCGACGTGGTGAACTTCATCATGGACGGCATGGAAGACAAGTGCGAAGTGACCTTCTATAACGACAAGGCCATCTCCGTGGAACTGCCCACCACCATCGTGCGCGAAGTCGAATATACCGAGCCCGCTGTGCGCGGCGATACTTCCGGCAAAGTGATGAAGCCGGCCAAGCTGAAGGGCTCCGGCTACGAACTGCCGGTGGCGGCGTTCATCGAGATCGGTGACAAGATCGAGATCGACACCCGCACCAACGAGTTCAAGAAGCGCGCCAGCTAATCCGCTTCCCTTCCATCGTTGCAAACAAAAGAGCCGCTGCACTACAGCGGCTCTTTTGTTTGGGTGCGACGGGAAGCGGCTTACAGCTTCTCAGTGCTGTACACCGCGACCAGGCGATGCGTCTCGCCCGGTTGCACGGTGAGCGTGTTCTCCAAGGCATTGCCGCTCTCCACGCAGACCATGTCGCGATGCAGGGCCGGGCCGAAGTCGCCCATCTTCTCGGCCTTTTCGGTCCACGGGTTCCACACCACGGTCGACTTGCTGCCTTGCTTGGCGATGCGGATGGCGCGTTTCAGCCCCTTGTCCTCGATCACACAATCGGCTTCGGTATTCACATACACGCGATCCACTTCGCTCTCGATCACGATGGGGCCTTGCTGGGTGCAGCGGGCGAAATCCTGCACCTTGTCCAGATAGTCACAACCTTCCAGGCCACGGATACTCATGTTGCCCACATCGCTGATGTAGAAGTAGGTGTGCAGCGCCTCGGACAGCTCGAACGGCGCATTGCCGGTGTTGCTGGTGATGAGTTCCACGCGCAGCGCCTTGCCCACGGTCACTTCCAGTTGCGCGGTGCAGGAGTGCGGCCATTGGGTGCGGGTGGTGTCGCTCTCGATCAGGCCGAAGCGCAGGAAAGTGGAGCCATCCTCGTTGGCACGCGTCTGCAGCAGTTGCCACGGCACGGTGCGTGCGAAGCCGTGGCCGGGCAGGCTGCTGTCGGTCTTGTGCGGACCGAACCAGGGCCAGCACAGCGGCACGCCGCCGCGGATGGATTTGCCCGGCGCGAACTTGGCCTTGGGCGACAGCCAGATCAGCGGTTCCTCGCCGCGCGGCTGGAAGGTGGCGACATGGGCGCCTTGCAGGGCGATGTTGGCCAGTGCGTGCTGGTTGGCGACTTCGGCGATGATCACGCCATCAGCGATCTCGCGCAGTTGCACATGGTTCTCGATGGCGTGCTGCTGGTTCAGGTGATGCAGGATGCTCATGGGTCTTCCCTTGTGGTTTCTATCATTGATTGTTTTCGGAAGGCGGCGCAGTCTTTAGTACCTCTTCCATGGTGGTCAGTCCGGCGGACACCTTCTGTGCCCCGGAGATGCGCAGCGGTTTCATGCCTTCGCGTCCAGCTTGGTCGCGCAAGGCCGCGATGTCTGTTTCGCTGGTGATCAGTTTACGCAGTTCCGGCGACATCAGCAGGATCTCATAGATGCCGATACGGCCGGCATAGCCGGTCATGCGGCATTCCAGGCAGCCTTGCGGACGATACAGGGTCTGCGGGCGCGCAGCCTTCCACGGCGACACCAGGCTGTCCCACAACGCATGCTCCGTCTCGCTGGCGGGATGAGTCTTCTTGCAATGCGGGCACAGCGTGCGCACCAGACGTTGCGCCATGATGCCGAGCAGGGTGGCGTTGAGCAGGTAGGGTGGCACACCGAGATCGAGCAGGCGCGTGACGGCGGAGGGGGCATCGTTGGTATGCAGCGTGGACAGTACCAGGTGGCCGGTGAGGGCGGCCTGGATCGCCATGTCGGCAGTCTCCAGGTCGCGAATCTCGCCCACCATGATGATGTCCGGATCCTGGCGCATCAAGGCGCGCACGCCATCGGCGAAGCTCACGCCGATGTCGGCTTGTATCTGCATCTGGTTGAAGGCGGGCTCCACCATCTCGATGGGGTCTTCCAGCGTGCATACGTTGACCTCGGGTGTGGCCAGTTGCTTGAGCGTGGAATACAGTGTGGTGGTCTTGCCGGAACCGGTGGGGCCGGTGACCAGGATGATGCCGTGCGGTTTCTTGGTCATTGTCTCCCAGCGCGTGCGGTCGTCCTCGGAGAAGCCCAGTTCGGCGAAATCGCGCACCAGTACCTCGGGGTCGAAGATACGCATCACCAGCTTTTCGCCGAAAGCGGTGGGCAGGGTGGACAGGCGCAACTCGATCTCCTGTCCCGCTTCGGTACGCGTCTTGATGCGGCCATCCTGCGGGCGGCGTTTCTCCATCAGGTCCATGCGCCCCAGCAGCTTGATGCGGCTGGTCATCGCGGTGACCACCGACATCGGCAACTGATGCACCTGATGCAGCACGCCGTCGATGCGGAAACGCACGATGCCCACGTCACGGCGCGGCTCGATATGGATGTCCGAAGCGCGCTGGTCGAAGGCGTATTGCCACAGCCAGTCGACGATATGCACAATGTGCTGGTCGTTGGCGTCGAACTGGCGGTTGCCCTTGCCCATCTCCACCAGTTGCTCGAAAGAAGCCAGCGTGGATTTATCGGGGGAAGCCTTGGTCGCGCTCTTCACCGAGCGCGCCAGGTTGTAGAACTCCACCAGATAGCGCTTGATGTCCAGCGGATTTGCCACCACGCGGCGGATGTTTTTGCGCGAGGTCTGACGCAGCACCGGTTCCCAATCGCGCAACCAGGGTTCCGCCGTGGCGACCACCAGCTCGCCCTTTTCCACGCGCAGCGGCATGATGGCGAAACGGTTCGCATAATCGATGGACATCAGTTCGGTGAGATCGGAGAAGTCGATCTTCAGTGGATCGATGTGCACGTATTCAAGACCGGCTTTGCCGGCCAACCATTCGGTGAGCATCTCCAGCGTCAGCACGGGGTGCGGCACTGCTTGCGATTTCAAACCCTTTTCGGCGATCTGGGCCAGCGGGTGGCTATCGCTGCGTTGCAGTCGGCGTTCGGCCGCGCAAGCCTCGGCATCCGCTTTGGAGAGCAGGCCGTCTGTGATCAGCATATCCAGTAGTTCGGACAGCCGCAGTTTGTGGTTGGGAAGTTCCAGGAGGCCCATGAGCCGGTTCCGTGTGAAGTGCGGCGACTATACCGGCATCGGCAGAGGGCGGCAATGCACAACGGACGGGACAAACAAAAAGCCACCGCGAAGGGTGGCTGTTTTGTTTTGGTTGGTGGAGGCGGGGGGAATTGAACCCCCGTCCGCGAGCCCTCTACAGGCAGTTCTACATACTTAGTCTGGCTATTTGATCTGATCCGGCAGACGCCAACCGACGGGCTGCTGACGGACGAGCTACCTTGAGTTTAGTGCCGCGTAAAGTAGCCCTGCGCGTCACGATTCCGTGTAAATGATCTCACTCATCTCAGGCTTGCGCCGTCGAGCCCCTGCACGGACACCAGGGTGTGAGATCCAGCCTTAGGCGGCCAGAGCGTACTTTTCGTCGTTTGCGACTATTTGCTTTCCAGCTTATTTACGAGGTGGCGGGTCCTCGGTATGCCCTGCGCTGCTTTGCAACCCACGTCGAAGCCAAGTCGCCCCCGGTGGTTCGTGCTACAGCGGCGCGGATTATAACAGAATCACTGGCCGTTTTTCTGGTGCAGATGGCGGGCGAAGTGGCGGTCGGCGCGCGTGGCGTGCGAGGCGAACCAGTCGAGCAGCAGCAGCTCGGTGCGGAATGCCAGATAGCGCGGGTCTTCGTTGCCGGTTTGCATGCGGCGTTCCAGGTCGCGGTAGTTCTGGACGAAACGCCGGTGTTCCTGGATATGGCTGTCGGTGAAGGGGTAGTCGTGCTCGCGCATCTGGGCTTCTTCCTGCGGGAACAGCGTCTCGCAATACTGCTTGAGGAAGGCGTAGACGTCGTGGAAATCGTCGTTCTCGTTCTGGCGGATGCGCGTGGCATGCAGGTTGATGCGTTCCAGCAGCGATTGGTGCGCGCTATCGAGTTCCGGGATGTTGGTCTTGAACTCTTCCTTCCAGGTCTGTAGCAGATCGAGTTCGCCGGTGCCGTGGTGATAGCTGGTGGCCTGGTATTCGTAGCAGCGCTTGAGGTAGATGTGCGCGCACAGATCGTCCGGGCAGGTCTCGATGCAGTTCTTGAAGGCGCGGATGGCGCGGTCGATGTCTTTCAGGTGGTAGTAGGCGACCGCCTGTTCGAACAGCTCGCGCGTCTCATCCTTGAGCTTGCGTAGCTCTTCCGTGTCGTTGTCGTAGACTTCATAGACCGATAGCGGCTGCGACTTGCCCTTGACGCGGATGCGATCGAGGAAGCGGATGTGGTAGATGCCAGGGTCGTTCAGGTCATACAGCGTGTTGTGGCTGATGATGAGCGGGGTGTTGTAGGTCTTGGTGGCCTCTTCCAGTCGCGCCGCCAGATTGACCGCGTCGCCGATCACCGTGCTGTCCATGCGGTTGATGCCGCCCACGGTGCCGATCATCACCATGCCGGTATTGAGTCCGATGCCGATGTGGATGGGTTGGTAGCCGGCACTGGCGCGGCCGGCGTTGTAATAGCCCAGACGTTCCAGCATGTCGATGGCGCCATGCAGCGCTTCGTCGGCACCTTTTTCGAACAATGCCATGATGGCATCGCCGATGTATTTGTCGATGATGCCGTGATGGCGGCTGATCACCGGTTCCATCTGGCTCAGGTAGGAGTTGATGAATTCGAAGTTTTCGGTCGGCGTCATCGATTCCGACAGCGGGGTGAAGTCGCGGATATCGGAGAACAGGATGGTCATCTTGCGCTCGACCTGGTCACCCAGTTTGACATCCACCACGCTCTTGGCATGCAGCAGGCTGAGCAACTGGTGCGGTACCAGCCGGCTGTAGGCGGCTTCGGTCTGTTGCAGCAGGGCGAGCGCCTGCTGGTGGGCGATGATCACCTTGTGCAGGATCTCTTGGACGCCTTGGTCCTGTCCGCTGGGGTTTTCGGTGCTATTCGGCTCGCTCATGTTGCGTGGGGTGCGCTGGGTGGCGGCATCATACCTGCCTTCACAGCGTCAGGTAGCGCAATAACGCAAAGGGGGCGGCGATGCTGCCGGCCGCCTGCCAGGTGGCGGTCGCGGCATCGGGTGCCAGATAACCGTAGCTGGCGATGATGCCAGGCATACCGGCGGCATTGGCGGCTTGCATGTCGCGCAGGTCGTCGCCCAGATAGAGGCAGCGTCCCGGTTCGATGCCGATCAACTCGGCGGCATGCAGCAGCGGCGTCGGATGCGGTTTGGCCTGGGCGCAGGTGTCGCCGCTCACCAGGCAGGCGGCGCGCGCGGCATAGCCCAGCCGTTCCATCAGCGGCACGGTGTAGCGGTGGGGTTTGTTGGTGACGATGCCCCACGGCAGGTCGCGCTCTTCCAGTTCTTCGATCAAGGCCGCCATGCCGGGGAACAGGCGCGTATGGTCGCAGATATGCGCCTCGTAATGCGTCAGGAAGGCGGCACGCATCTTTTCGAAATCCGCGTGCTCGGGGGTGATGCCCAGCCCGAGTTCGAGCAGGCCGCGTGCACCGTGCGAGGCTTGCGGGCGGATGGTGGCCAGCGGTAGCGGTGCCAGGTCACGCAGTTTGCGCACGTGGTTCAGCGCGGCGCCCAGATCGGGCGCGGTATCGGCAAAGGTGCCGTCGAGGTCGAACAGGACCGCTTCAATCACGTTGGCAGGCCACCAGGTAGTTGACGCTGGTATCACGCCCCAGCTTGTAGGCCTTGTCCAGCGGGTTGTAGCTCATGCCGGTCAAGTCCTGTACCGACAAGCCGGCGTCGCGGCACCATTGCGCCAGTTCGGAAGGCTTGAGGAACTTGGCGTAGTCATGCGTGCCGCGCGGCAGCAGGTTGAGCACGTATTCCGCGCCGATGATGGCGTACAGGTAGGATTTCGGATTGCGGTTCAGGGTGGAGAAGAACACATGGCCGCCCGGTTTGACCAGCGTCGCGCAGGCAGCGATCACGGCCGCCGGATCGGGCACGTGCTCCAGCATCTCCATGCAGGTCACCACGTCGTAATGGCC
The DNA here is from genome assembly GCA_040754175.1 of Pseudomonadota bacterium. Taxonomy (GTDB): domain Bacteria; phylum Pseudomonadota; class Gammaproteobacteria; order Burkholderiales; family Gallionellaceae; genus Sideroxyarcus. Next base: position 148,236 of record JBFMFN010000026.1, read on the forward strand.
GGGACGTTCGGCGGCCAGCGCTTCCACTGTTACCTTGCGATACTCCACTTGATGGCCGCTTTCCAGCAGGTGCAACTTGGCTACGCTGAGGGATTTGTCGGCCAGGTCGATGCCGGTCACGCTGGCGCCGGCCGCAGCCAGTGCCTCGCTCAGGATACCGCCGCCGCAACCCACGTCCAGCACGGTCTTGCCGGCCACGTCGGCGATGCTGTCGATGTAGTCCAGACGCAGCGGATTGATCTCGTGCAGCGGGCGGAACTCGCTGTTCGGATCCCACCATTTGTGGGCCAGTTGCGAGAATTTCTCCAGTTCTATCGGATCGGCGTTGGACATGTGGCGGCTTTCGTGATGGTCGGGCGCGACTTTATCAAAACTCCCCGTGCTCGCCAAACTGACCTGGGGCTGCGGTGCGCCGGTCGGAGGAGGTAGAATCGCCGGCTGCTAGCGGATAAGGAGGCTGAGGGGTGAAAGGGTGGCTGGTAGCACTGTTGCTGTGGGTGGGGTGTCTGGCAGGCGTTGCCGTCGCTGCGGGCGTGCAGGAATTCGAATCTCAGGTCGCCTTCAAACATTTCAAGACCGGCTATCCGCTCACGGGGGCGCATCGCCAGGTGGATTGTGCGGTCTGTCATGTGGGCGGGATGTTCCGCGGTACGCCGCGCAACTGCGAAGGATGCCACCGCAAGGGCATGCGGGTGGTCGCCATGCCGATGCCGGATACCCATATGCCTACCAACGAGCCGTGTGAGGTTTGTCATACCAGTACCACCACCTTCCTCGGCGCGCGCTTCGATCATGCGAGCGTATCTCCGGATCGCTGTACTGAGTGCCACAACGGCAGGATTGCCACCGGTAAGCCGGCCAGCCATCGTGCGGGTCTGATGCTCCAGGATTCCTGCTGGAAGTGTCACCGGCCGGTGGGATGGCTGCCGGCCCGTTTCGATCATACCGGTGTCGTCAGCGGCAGTTGCGCGCAGCAATGCCACAACGGGACCTTGGCGACCGGACGGCCGGCCAGTCACACCACGGTACTCAAGGCGACATCCAGTTGCGATGCCTGCCATCGATTCTTCGCCTGGTATCCCACCTTCTACAATCACGGCGGAGTGGTGCCGGGCTCGTGTGCGACGGCTTGCCATAATGGGGTTGAAGCGACCGGCAAACCGGCCGGCCACACGGGTTTGAAGGGCAGCATGACCTGCGATCAATGCCACTCGACCATCGGCTGGAGCCCGGCGCACTACAACCATGTCGGCGTGGCGCCGGGCGCCTGTGCCACCTGTCACAATGGGGCGGCCTCAACCGGGGTGCCGGCCAACCACACCGGTGTGCGCCTGCAATTGGCCTGCGACAACTGCCATACGACCGCGGCATGGCTGCCGGCCAGCTATAACCACGCCGGCGTGGCGCCGGGGACTTGCCTTACCTGCCATGCTGCGCAACGTCCGGCGAGTCATGCGGCGCGAGGCTACATGGCGTCATGTGATGCCTGCCATACGATCGCCAGCTGGGCCTTCAACCATGCTTTGCAGCAGGGTAAGCATACCTGCAACAGTTGCCACGCTTTCCATCACAACGAGACGCCTTGCGACTATTGTCATTCGGTGAACGGTTGGGGTGGCCATCACTGAGCCGGGGAGCGCTCGGTGATGGCGGGCCAAGACGCCCGCATAGGCGGCGGCTGGCAGCGCTGTGCTAGAATGCGGCCTTCGTTTTCAACGCCGCTACGGCTCATTCCTTAGGTCGCTCATGGAACAACAATTCGCCAAAGAAACCCTGCCAGTCAGCCTTGAAGAAGAGATGCGCAAGTCCTACCTGGACTATGCGATGAGCGTGATCGTGGGCCGTGCGCTGCCCGACGTGCGCGATGGCCTGAAACCGGTGCATCGCCGTGTTCTGTACGCGATGCATGAGCTGTCCAACGACTGGAACCGCGCCTACAAGAAATCGGCGCGTATCGTCGGCGACGTGATCGGTAAATACCATCCGCACGGGGATACCGCGGTGTACGACACCATCGTGCGCATGGCGCAGGATTTCTCCCTGCGCTACATGCTGGTGGACGGCCAGGGCAACTTCGGTTCGGTGGACGGCGACAACGCGGCGGCGATGCGTTACACCGAGATCCGCATGGCGAAGATCGCGCACCAGCTGCTGGAAGACCTGGACAAGGAGACGGTGGATTTCGGTCCGAACTACGACGGTTCCGAGCAGGAGCCGCTGGTGTTCCCCGCGCGTTTCCCCAACCTGCTGGTGAACGGTTCCGCCGGTATCGCGGTGGGCATGGCGACCAATATCCCGCCGCACAACCTGGGCGAAGTGATCGACGCCTGCTTGGCCTTGCTGCGTGAGCCGGACATGGATATCGAGCAGTTGATCGAGCTGGTGCCGGCGCCCGACTTCCCCACGGCCGGTTTCATTTATGGCTTGGCCGGGGTGAAGGAAGGCTACCGCACCGGTCGCGGTCGCGTGGTGATGCGTGCGCGTACCCATTTCGAGGACATCGGCAAGGGCGACCGTCAGGCCATCATCATCGACGAGTTGCCGTACCAGGTGAACAAGGCCAACCTGCTGATGAAGATCGGCGAGATGGTGCGCGAGAAGACGCTGGAAGGCATCTCCGAGATACGCGATGAGTCGGACAAATCCGGCATGCGCGCGGTGATCGAGCTGAAGCGCGGCGAGAACGCCGATGTGGTGCTGAACAAGCTGTACAAGACCACGCAGATGCAGGATAGCTTCGGCATCAACATGGTCGCCATCGTCGACGGCCAGCCCAAGCTGTGCAACCTGAAGGACGTGATCGAAGCCTTCCTGCGCCACCGCCGCGAAGTGGTCACGCGCCGTACCATCTTCGAACTGCGCAAGGCACGCGAGCGCGGTCATATCCTCGAAGGTCTGGCCGTGGCGCTGTCCAACGTGGACGAGATCATCGCGCTGATCAAGGCGGCGCCGACCCCGGCGGACGCCAAACGCGAGCTGATGGCGCGCGGCTGGCGTTCCTCGCTGGTGGAAGACATGCTGTCGCGCGTGGAGGCGGCCTCGCGTCCGGAAGGGTTGGCGCCGGAGTTCGGCATGGTCAAGGACAAGGGCTACTACCTGTCCGACGTGCAGGCACAAGCCATCCTCGACCTGCGCCTGCAGCGTCTGACCGGGCTGGAGCAGGACAAGATCGTCGGCGAATACCGCGAGGTGATGGACAAGATCGCCGACCTGCTCGATATCCTGGCCAAGCCGGCACGCGTGACGCAGATCATCGGCGACGAATTGATCGCCATGCGTTCACAGTTCGCCGACAAGCGCCGCAGCGAGATTATCACGCATGCGCAAGACCTCAGCATGGAAGACCTGATCGCGCCGGAAGACGTGGTGGTCACCATGTCGCACGGCGGTTACATGAAGGCGCAGAAGCTGGACGAATATCGCGCGCAGAAGCGTGGCGGCCGCGGCAAGCAGGCGGCGTCGACCAAGGAAGACGATTTCGTCGAGAAGCTGTTCATCGCCAACACGCACGATTACATCCTGTGTTTCACCAACCGTGGCCGAGCTTACTGGCTCAAGGTCTACGAAGTGCCGCAGGGTACGCGCATCTCGCGCGGCAAGCCCATCGTCAACCTGTTGCCGTTGGAAGCAGGGGAGAAGATCAATGCCATCCTGCCAGTGAAGCAGTTCTCGGAAGATAAATATGCGTTCTTCGCTACCAGCGAAGGCACGGTGAAGAAGACCCCACTGTCCGACTTCGCCAACCCGCGCAAGGCCGGCATCATCGCCATCAACCTGGACGAGGGCGACTTCCTGATCGGCGTCGCCATCACCGATGGCAAGCACGACGTGATGTTGTTCTCCGACGAAGGCAAAGCGGTACGTTTCGACGAGAACGATGTGCGCGCCATGGGCCGTGCGACGCGCGGCGTGCGTGGCATGAACCTGGCCAAGGGCGGTAAGGTCATCGCGTTGCTGGTGGCCGAGAACGAGGAACAATCGGTGCTGACGGCGACCGAGAACGGCTACGGCAAGCGCACGCCGATCGCCGAATACACTCGTCATGGCCGCGGCACGCAGGGCATGATCGCCATCCAGACTTCCGAGCGTAACGGCAAGGTGGTCACCGCTACGCTGGTGGACAAGGAAGACGAGATCATGCTGATCGGCACCAATGGCGTGCTGATCCGTACCCGTGTGCGCGAGATCCGCGAGATGAGCCGCGCCACCCAGGGCGTGACGCTGATGAATCTGGAGAAGGGGCAGAAGCTGGCCGGCCTCGGTCGTATCGCCGAGCCCGAAGAAGAAGAGGATGCCGAATAAATGACCATCTATAACTTCAGCGCCGGCCCGGCCGTGCTGCCGCAGGAAGTGCTGCGGCAAGCACAAGCCGAATTGCCGGATTGGCACGGCAGCGGCATGTCGGTGATGGAGATGTCGCACCGCGGCAAGGAATACATGGGCATCCATGCGCAAGCGGAAGCCGACCTGCGCGAGCTGATGGGCATCCCCGCTAACTACAAGGTGATGTTCCTGCAAGGCGGGGCGCATCTGCAGTTCTCCATGATCCCGCTCAACCTGCTGCGCGGCAAAGGCCGTGCCGACTATGTGAATACCGGCGAATGGTCGAAGAAGGCCATCAAGGAAGCACAGAAATTCTGCGTCGTGAACGAGGTCGCCAGCGGCGCGGATCGCAATTTCACTTATGTGCCGGCGTTCGCCGACTGGAAGCTGGACAAGGGCGCTGCCTACCTGCACTACACCACCAACGAGACCATTGGCGGGGTGGAGTTCGATTGGGTGCCGCAAATCGGCGCGGTGCCGCTGGTGGCGGACATGTCGTCCAACATCCTGTCGCGTCCGTACGACGTGTCGCAGTTCGGCCTGATCTACGCCGGCGCGCAGAAGAACATCGGCCCGGCCGGTGTCTGCGTGGTGATCGTGCGCGAGGATCTGCTCGGCCATGCCGATGCGCGGCTGCCGACCATGCTGGATTACAAGACGCATGCCGATGCCGATTCCATGTACAACACGCCGCCGACCTATGGTATCTACATGGCCGGGCTGGTGTTCCAGTGGCTGAAGAAGCAGGGCGGCGTGGCGGCGATGGAGCAGCAGAACATCGCCAAGGCGAAGATCCTGTATGACGCCATCGACGCCAGCGCCGGTTTCTATAGCTGCCCGGTGGCGCTGGCCAACCGGTCGCGCATGAACGTGCCGTTCAAGACGCGCGATGCGGCGCTGGATACCGAATTCCTCAAGCAGGCCGACGCTCGCGGGTTGTTGCAGCTCAAGGGCCACAAGCTGGCGGGCGGCATGCGCGCCTCCATCTACAATGCGATGCCGCGCGCCGGTGCGCAGGCGCTGGCCGATTTCATGAACGAGTTCGCACGACGCCATGGCTGACCAACTGAAACAATTCCGCGACCAGATCGATGCCCTGGACGGGCAATTGCTCGAACTGTTCAATCAGCGCGCACGCCTGGCGCAGCAGATCGGTCACGCCAAGGGCGCCAGCGCGGTGCTGCGCCCCGAGCGCGAGGCGCAGGTGCTGTCGCGCCTGGTACAAGCCAATCCCGGTCCCTTGCCGGAAAGTGCGATCAAGCAACTGTTCACCGAAGTGATCTCGCAATGTCGTGCGCTGGAAGCACCGCTGCGCGTGGCCTTCCTCGGCCCGCACGGTACCTTCAGCGAAGCGGCCATGTTCCAGCGTTTCGGCCAGGCCACCGAGGGCGTGCCGGCCGACACCATCGACGGCGTATTCGCCGCTGTGGAGAGCGGGGCGGCGCAGTACGGCATGGTGCCGGTGGAGAATTCCACCGAAGGCGCGGTCGGCCGCACGCTGGATCTGTTGCTCAACAGCAATCTGAACATCTGCGGCGAAGTGTTGCTGCAAGTGCACCAGTGCCTGTTGTCCAACGAGAACGAGCTGTCCATGGTGCGCAAGGTGTATTCGCATCCGCAATCGTTCGGGCAGTGCCAGGACTGGTTGCATGCCCACCTGCCGCAGGCCGAACGCATCACCGCCAGCAGCAATGCCGATGCGGCGCGTCTGGCGGCCGAAGAATCCTTCGCGGCGGCCATCGCGGGGGCGCAGGCGGCAGAGCATTTCAAGCTCAAGGTGCTGGCACAGAACATCGAAGACGACGTGCGCAACACCACGCGCTTCCTGTTGATCGGCAAACAGGCGGTGGCGCCTTCCGGGCGTGACAAGACCTCGCTGGTGATGTCGGCCGCGAACCGCCCCGGCGCGGTGCATGCGTTGCTGGCACCGTTCGCGCAACATGGCGTGTCGATGAGCAAGCTGGAATCGCGTCCGTCGCGCACCGGCCGTTGGGAGTATGTGTTCTTCGTGGACATCGAAGGTCACCAGGCGGATGCCAGAGTGGCAGCGGCGCTGGAACAGCTCAAGCAGACGGCGGCCTTCGTCAAGGTGCTGGGTTCCTATCCGGTTGCCGTCTGACTATCGAATATCGGATTTTCCGGGGAGGCGGGCGCACGGCAGTCTGGGCGTTAGCATCGGTTCCCTGTATCAGTTTTAGAGAGAGTATATGAATTATTGCGATCTGGCCCCTTCCTACATCCGTTCCATCGCGCCCTATCAACCGGGCAAACCGATCTCCGAGCTGGAACGTGAACTGGGTATCACCGGCATCGTCAAGCTGGCTTCCAACGAGAACCCGCTGGGTGCCAGCGCGGCGGCAGTGGCAGCCATGCAAGAAGCGATCAAGACCATCGCCTTGTATCCGGACGGTAACGGCTTCGAGCTGAAGGATGCGCTGGTCAAGCGCTATGGCGTGGCGCATGCCAACATCACCCTGGGCAACGGCAGCAACGACCTGCTGGAGCTGGCCGCGCGCGCCTTCCTCGCGCCGGGCGACAAGGTGGTCTATTCGGCCCATGCCTTCGCGGTGTATGCATTGGCGACACAGGCGGTCGGGGCCACCGGCATCAGTGTGCCAGCCATCGAATACGGGCATGATCTGGACGGCATGTTGCAGGCGGCCAAGGCCAACCAGGCCAAGATCGTGTTCATCGCCAATCCGAACAACCCTACAGGCACCTATCTGTCGGTCGCGGCGCTGGAAGGTTTCCTGAATGCCTTGCCGGCCGACATCCTGGTGGTGCTGGACGAGGCGTACAACGAATATCTGCCGGAAGACAAACGTTATGACAGCGTGAGCTGGTTGCAGCGTTATCCCAACCTGATCGTCACGCGCACCTTCTCCAAGGCCTATGGCCTGGCCGGTCTGCGTGTCGGCTATGCGCTGGCGCACATGCAGGTGACCGACATGATGAATCGCGTGCGCCAACCGTTCAACGTGAACAGCGTGGCGCAGGCTGCTGCCGTGGCGGCCTTGCGCGACGTGTCTTTCGTCAAGCGCACCTTCGAACTCAATCAGCGCGGCATGCAGCAGATCACCGAAGGTCTGGTGCGTCTCGGCCTGCGTTACATCCCGTCCTACGGCAATTTCGTGGCGTTCCATATCGGCGATGCCAAGGGGGCGTACCGCCGCTTGCTGGAACTGGGCGTGATCGTGCGTCCCATCGAGAACTACGACATGCCGGGCTGGCTGCGCGTGAGCATCGGCCTGGAGAGCGAGAACGCGAAGTTCCTGTCCGCGCTGGAGAAATTCATCGGCGAGCAAGGGGCTGCACAATGATCATCGTCCTGGGCAACGAGGCGACCGACGCGCAACTGGATGCGGTGGTGAAGAAGATCGAGGCGGCCGGTCTACAGGTCAACGTCTCGCGCGGCATCGAGCGCACCGTGGTCGGGGCCATCGGCGACGAGCGCAAGCTGTCAGCCGAGATGTTCACCTCCTTGCCCGGAGTCGAGTCGGCGATGCATATCGCCAAGCAATACAAGATCGTGTCGCGCGAGTCGCACAAGGCGGACACCGTCATCGACATCGCCGGGGTGCCGCTGGGCGGCAAGCAAGTGCAGATCATCGCCGGGCCGTGTTCGGTGGAGACGCAGGAACAGATGGATCTGTCGGCGCAGTTCGTGCAAGCCGCCGGATGCCGGCTGATGCGCGGCGGTGCGTTCAAGCCGCGTACCAGTCCGTATGCCTTCCAGGGGCATGGTGCGGAAGGACTGGACATGTTCCGCCAGGCGGCCGACAAATTCAAACTGCCCATCGTCACCGAGCTGATGGATGCACGCCAGCTCGACACCTTCATGGAATACGACGTGGACGTGATCCAGATCGGTACGCGCAACATGCAGAACTTCGACCTGCTGAAAGAAGTGGGGCGCGTCAACAAGCCGGTCATCCTCAAGCGCGGCATGTCGGCCACCATCAGCGAATGGCTGATGGCCGCGGAATACATCGCCGCCGGCGGCAACCACAACATCATCTTCTGCGAACGCGGCATCCGCACCTTCGAGACCGCCTATCGCAACGTGCTGGATGTGACCGCCATTGCCGTACTCAAGAAGGAGACGCATCTGCCGGTGATCGTCGACCCCTCGCATGCTGGCGGTAAGGCGTGGATGGTGCCGGCGCTGTCGCAGGCGGCCATCGCCGCCGGAGCCGACGGCCTGCTGGTCGAGATGCATCCCAATCCGTGCGAAGCGTGGTGCGATGCGGATCAGGCGTTGACGCCGGACGAGTTGAAGAAACTGATGGGTACACTGGGCGCCATCGCCGGGGCTATCGGCCGGACGCTATGAACGCGCAACCCGCCTTCCGCAAGATCGTCATCTTCGGCGTCGGCCTGATCGGCGGATCGTTCGCACTGGCGTTGAAGAAGGCAGGAGTGGTCGGCGAGGTGGTAGGTTTCGGCCGCCGCCAGGCTACGCTGGAAGAGGCGCAACGTCTGGGTATCCTGGATCGTATCGGCAGCGAGGTGGCAGTCGAATTGCGGGATGCAGACATCGTGTTGCTGGCGACGCCAGTGGCGCAGATGACCGAATTGTTCCAACGCATCGCGCCGCATCTGGGCGAGCAGACGCTGGTGACGGATGGCGGCAGTACCAAGGGTGACGTGGTCGCTGCGGCCCGTGCCAATCTGGGCGCCAAGCTGGCGCAATTCGTGCCGGCCCATCCTATCGCCGGTGCCGAGAAGAGCGGGCCGGAAGCGGCACTGGCAGAGCTGTATGTGGGCAAGCGCGTGGTGTTGACGCCGCTGCCGGAGAACGACAAGGCCGCCGTTGCGCGCGTGCGCAAGGCCTGGGAGCTGTGCGGCGCCAATGTGACGGAACTGACGCCGACCGAGCACGATGCCGTGTTCGCCGCAGTGAGCCATTTGCCGCACCTGTTGTCGTTCGCGCTGGTGCATGATCTGGCGCAGCGCGATAACAAAGATCTGCTGCTATCCTTTGCGGCCAGTGGTTTTCGCGATTTCACGCGCATCGCCGCAAGCAGTCCCGAGATGTGGCGCGACATCAGCATGGCCAATCGCGATGCGCTGCTGGTGGAACTGCAACGTTATATGGATGAGTTGCAGTCTGTGCAGCAAGCTTTGACACAGCGTGATGCCTCCCGTCTGGAAGCCATCTTCAGCGAAGCGCGCAAGATCCGCAGCAACTGGACACAACAATAATCAATCTGGTTTCAGGTATGTCACAGCACGAATTCCTCGATCTTCCTCCCTTGATGTCGGCGCACGGCACGGTGCGCTTGCCCGGTTCCAAGAGCATCTCCAACCGCGTGTTGTTGCTGGCTGCCTTGGCCGACGGTGTGACCGTGGTGCGCGATCTGCTGAAGTCGGACGATACCGACCGCATGCTGGAGGCCTTGCAGACCTTGGGCGTGGGGGTGGCAGCGCTGGGCGACAACGCCTACCGCATCAAGGGTTGTGCAGGTGACTTCCCAAACAAGGATGCAAAGCTGTTCCTGGGCAATGCGGGTACCGCATTCCGTCCGTTGACGGCGGCGCTGGCACTGTCTGGTGGCAGCTATGAATTGTCCGGCGTGCCGCGCATGCACGAGCGCCCCATCGGCGACCTGGTGGCAGCCGTGCGTCAGCTCGGTGCGAACATTGCCTATTTGGGGCATGAAGGTTTCCCGCCGCTGCAGATATCTCCGGCTACCTTGGCGGGCGATACGGTGCAGGTGCGCGGCGATGTGTCCAGCCAGTTCCTCACCGGCCTGTTGATGGCGCTGCCGTTGACCGGGCAGACCGTGAAGGTGGAGGTGATCGGGGAGCTGATCTCCAAACCCTACATCGAGATCACGTTGGCGATGATGGCTCACTTCGGCGTCAAGGTAGAGCGCAAGGAATGGCAGACCTTCGTGGTGTTCGGCGGGCAGCGCTATCAGTCGCCAGGTGAGTTGTTCGTCGAGGGCGATGCATCGTCGGCTTCGTATTTCCTGGCAGCGGGTGCCATCGGTGGCGGGCCGCTGCGTGTCGAAGGCGTGGGGCGCGACAGCGTGCAAGGCGATGTGCGTTTTGCCGAGGCTTTGCAGCAGATGGGCGCACAGATCGCCATGGGGCCGAACTGGATGGAAGCGACCGCACCCGCCAGCGGCAAGCTGAAAGCCATCGACCTCGATTGCAACCACATCCCGGATGCCGCGATGACCTTGGCTGTGGCGGCCCTGTTCGCCGACGGCACCACCACGTTGCGCAATATCGCCAGCTGGCGCGTGAAGGAGACCGACCGCATCGCGGCGATGGCGGCCGAGTTGCGCAAGGTCGGCGCGGCCGTGGAAGAGGGGGAGGACTATATCCGTATCTCGCCCCCCACTCAGCTCAAGAATGCTGCCATCGATACTTACGATGATCATCGCATGGCGATGTGTTTTTCGCTGGTGTCGTTCGGTACTTCGGTGCGCATCAATGACCCGGGTTGCGTGGCCAAGACCTTCCCCGACTATTTCAAGGAGTTCGCTCAAGTGACGCACACTGTTCCGGTCATCGCCATCGATGGGCCTTCAGCTTCAGGCAAGGGTACGGTGGCGCAGCGCGTGGCCGACGCCTTGGGCATGCATTATCTGGACAGCGGCGCGCTATATCGTCTGCTGGGCCTGGCGGCGCAGCGCCATGGCGTGGTGCTGGACGATGAGGTCGGGCTGGTGGCGCTGGCAGGCAAGGTGGACATCCGTTTCGAGCGCGGTGAGACCTGGCTGGACGGGGTGCAGGTGGGCGATGAATTGCGCACCGAAGAGGCAGGCGCGGCCGCTTCCAAGGTGGCAGCTTTGCCGCAAGTACGTGCTGCGCTGCTGGATAAGCAACGCGCTTTTCGCCAAGTACCGGGACTGGTGGCCGACGGCCGCGACATGGCCTCGGTGGTGTTCCCGGATGCGGCGCTCAAGATCTTCCTGACCGCGTCCGCCGAGGCCCGTGCGGAACGGCGCTATAAGCAGTTGAAAGAAAAAGGGATGGATGCTAGTATGCCGGCCCTTTTGCAGGATATCCGGGCGCGCGACGAACGCGACATGCAACGCAGCGTGGCCCCTCTGCAACAGGCGCAAGGTGCAAGTCTGCTGGATACGACGCCTCTGAACATCGAGCAAGCCGTCGCGGAAGTGCTGACACGTTACCGTGCAATAGTCAGTTAGGCCCCGTCTGGCTCCCCGCCATATGGGTCGATGAACGAACCCCCCGTGCAATTTGCGGGATTACCTGAAAGTAGATCGAAATGACCGCTGTAGCCGAAATGGAAAGTTTTGCCTCCCTGTTTGAAGAAAGCCTGAACCGCAAGGAAATGCGTGCAGGCGAACTCATCACCGCCCAAGTCGTTCGCGTCGAGCAGAACGTGGTCGTGGTGAATGCCGGACTGAAGTCCGAGAGCTACATCCCCGTTGAAGAATTCAAGGATCCGCAGGGCAACGTCGAAGTGAAGGCTGGTGATTTCACCACCGTCGCTATCGAGTCCCTGGAGAACGGCTACGGCGAGACCCGCCTGTCGCGCGAAAAGGCCAAGCGCCTGGCTGCATGGCTGGATCTGGAGCAGGCCATGGAAGAAGGCCGCATCGTCGAAGGTTATGTGAGCGGCAAGGTCAAGGGCGGTCTGACCGCCATGGTGAACGGCATCCGCGCCTTCCTGCCCGGTTCGCTGGTGGACATCCGTCCGGTCAAGGACACCACCCCGTACGAAAACAAGACCATGGAACTCAAGGTCATCAAGCTGGATCGCAAGCGCAACAACGTGGTGGTGTCCCGCCGCGCCGTGATGGAAGAGACACAGGGTGCCGATCGCGAGTCCTTGCTGGAGACTCTGAAGGAAGGCGCAGTGGTCAAGGGTATCGTCAAGAACATCACCGACTACGGCGCGTTCGTGGATCTGGGCGGCATCGATGGACTGTTGCACATCACCGACTTGGCATGGCGCCGCGTCAAGCACCCGTCCGAAGTGCTGTCCGTGGGTGACGAGATCGAAGCCAAGATCCTCAAGTTCGACCAGGAGAAGAACCGCGTCTCGCTGGGTATCAAGCAGATGGGCGATGATCCGTGGAACGGTCTGGCCCGCCGCTACCCGCAAGGCACCCGCCTGTTCGGCAAGGTGACTAACCTGACCGACTACGGTGCATTCGTTGAGATCGAGCAAGGCATCGAAGGTCTGGTGCACGTGTCCGAGATGGATTGGACCAACAAGAACGTGCATCCGTCCAAGGTCGTGGCCTTGGGCGACGAAGTCGAAGTGATGATCCTCGAGATCGACGAGCAGCGCCGTCGTATCTCTCTGGGCATGAAGCAGTGCAAGTCCAATCCGTGGGACGACTTCGCCGCCAACCACCAGAAGGGCGACAAGGTCAAGGGTGCGATCAAGTCGATCACCGACTTCGGCGTGTTCATCGGCCTGGACGGCGGTATCGACGGTCTGGTACACCTGTCCGACCTGTCTTGGAGCATCCCCGGCGAAGAGGCGGTGCGCAACTACAAGAAGGGCGACGAAGTGGAAGCCGTGGTGCTGGCCATCGACGTTGAGCGTGAGCGCATCTCCCTCGGCATCAAGCAGCTGGAAGGTGATCCGTTCGGCGGTTTCGTGACCGGCCATGACAAGGGCGCGGTGGTCACGGGTATCGTCAAGTCGCTGGATGCCAAGGGTGCCGTGGTGGAACTGGAAGGTGGCGTGGAAGCCTACCTGAAGGCGTCCGAAGTCTCCGCCGATCGCGTGGAAGACATCCGCAACCATCTGAAGGAAGGTGACAGCGTCAAGGCCATCATCGTCAACGTCGACCGCAAGAACCGCGGCATCAACCTGTCGATCAAGGCGCTGGACAAGGCTGACACCGCTGCTGCGATGCAGAAGTTCGCTGCCGAGAACACCAGTGCCTCCGGCACCACCAACCTCGGTGCGTTGCTCAAGGCCAAGATGGACTCCAGCAAGGCTGACGCAGAGTAAGGAGAGCTGGGAATGACACGTTCCGATCTGATCGCCAGATTGGCGGAGCGTCATCCCCAGTTGCTGGGGAAGGACGCCGAGCTGTCGGTCAAGGTGATCCTGGACAGTATGTCCGCCACCTTGGCTTCTGGTGGGCGTATCGAGATCCGCGGTTTCGGCAGCTTTGCTTTGAACTATCGTCCGCCACGTTTGGGGCGCAACCCCAAGTCTGGTGACAAGGTGCAGGTGCCGGCCAAGTATGTGCCGCACTTCAAGGCTGGCAAGGAGCTGCGCGAACGCGTGGATTACCCGCAATCCTGAACTGTAGTTGTCTGAACGATTGGCGGCGTATCGCAAGATGCGCCGCCAATTCGTTTCTGCTTCGTGCTATCTTTGCGCCTCGTTCGGAGAACAAAATCAAAAATGCGCTACTTGACCTGGCTGTTGCGGATCGCGCTGTTCATCGTGCTGCTCGGCTTCGCGATGAAGAACAACGGGATCGTCACGCTGCGTTATCTGTTCGGCTACGAATGGCAGCTGCCGCTGGTGCTCGCTTTACTGGTCTTCCTGTTCATCGGGGTGCTGATCGGCATCCTCGCCATGCTGGATATCGTGGTGCGTTCACGGCGTGAAGCGGCGCGCGCGCGCGATGCTTTGCATGAGTTGCGAGCCATGCAGCCCGCAGATGATGCGTCGGAATCTTCCGGACAACCTTCCTGAATAGATCTGAGATGGAATTCGAACCCTGGATGTTGCTGGTCTTCCCCTTGTTCTTCGGCATGGGCTGGCTGGCGGCGCGTGTCGATATCAAGGAACTGCTGTCGGAATCGAGCTCGGTGCCGCGCTCTTATTTCCAGGGTTTGAACTTCTTGCTCAATGAGCAACAGGATCAGGCCATCGAGGCGTTCATCGAAGTGGTGAAGGTCGATCCGCAGACGGTGGAACTGCACTTTGCGCTGGGCAGCCTGTTCCGGCGGCGCGGCGAAGTGGATCGTGCGATCCGCATGCACCTCAACCTGGTAGAGCGCGCCGATCTGGAAGAAGGCAAGCGCCAGCAGGCCTTGTTCGAGCTGGCACAGGACTACCTGAAGGCCGGCATCCTGGATCGTGCGGAGACGACTTTCCAGGGGTTGAGCGGTTCGCCGTATGAGCGCGAAGCGCTGGAATTCCTGCTCGAGATCTACCAGAAGGAGCAAGAGTGGCTGAAGGCCATCGATGTCGCACAACGGTTGAATGGGCTCACCGGAAAATCGTATGGTCGCCTGGTGGCGTTCTTCTATTGTGAACTGGCCGAACGCGAATGTGCCGCCAAGCAGGTGGATGCTGCCGTGGTGCATCTGGAGCAGGCGTTGGCAGCGGACCCGCACGGCGTACGTGCCAGCATCAAGCTGGGCGATATTGCGCTCGCCGCTGCTAATGTGGAGCGGGCGATCTCCACCTGGCGCAAGGTGGAGGCGCAAGCCGCGCAATATTTGCCGCTGGTGGCCGAGCGCTTGCTGCAAGCCTATCGGCAGAAAGGCGAGGAGGCGGCCGGCATGGCTTTGTTGCGCGGCTATATGCAGCAATATCCTTCGCTGGACATGATGAACGTGTTGTTCCAGGCGTTGCTCGATAGCGAAGGACCGGAAGCCGCCTATCAATTGGTGCTCAACGAACTGAAACGCAATCCCACGCTGCTCGGCCTCGATAAATTGCTGGAAGCACAGTTGCTGAAGATGTCGGGCGAGCGCCGTAGCGATGTGGAGTTGGTCAAGTCGCTCATCCACAATCGCACGCGCGGTCTGGCCATGTACCGTTGCAACCATTGCGGCTTCAAGGCACGCAACTTCTATTGGCATTGCCCGGCGTGTCACAGCTGGGAGAGTTATTCACCCAAACGCAGCGAAGAGAACGGATTGATGGCATGACCCAGGCAGACCCCAAGATCATCGTCGCCCTCGATTATCCGCAGGCCGCACCGGCGCTGGCACTGGCCGAACGGCTGGAGCCGGGCATGTGTCGCCTCAAGGTAGGCAAGGAATTGTTCACTGCGGCCGGGCCGCAACTGGTGGAGTCCTTGCAGCAGCGCGGCTTCGAAGTGTTCCTCGACCTCAAGTTCCACGACATCCCCAACACAACGGCGCAGGCATGCAAGGCTGCCGCGTCGCTGGGCGTGTGGATGGTGAACGTGCATGCATTGGGTGGCCGGCGCATGATGGAAACGGCACGCGAGGCCTTGGCCAATCTGGCGCGGCGTCCGAAGCTGATCGCCGTCACCGTGCTGACCAGCATGGCGCAGGAAGATCTGCAGGGCATCGGCATCGAGGCATCGCCGGCGCAGATGGTGGCGCGCCTGGCGGCGCTGGCGCAGGACAGTGGATTGGACGGCGTGGTGTGTTCGGCGCAGGAAGCCGCCTTGTTGCGAGAGCAGCGCGGTCGCGGTTTCCTGCTGGTGACGCCGGGTATCCGTCCGGCCGATGCCGCTGCCGATGACCAGTCGCGCATCATGACGCCGCAAGCCGCGCTGGCCGCTGGATCCAGTTATCTGGTGATCGGTCGGCCGATCACGCAAGCCCCCGATCCGCTTGCCGCATTGCGGGCGATCATTCAACAAACAGGAGAACGTCCATGAAGCTGCCCACGTTCGATCAGGCGCGGGTATTGGTGGTGGGTGATGTGATGCTGGACCGTTACTGGTTTGGCGATGTCAGCCGTATCTCGCCGGAAGCGCCGGTGCCGGTGCTGAAGGTGAGCAAGGTAGAAGAGCGTCCCGGCGGTGCGGCCAACGTGGCACGCAACATCGCGGAACTGGGCGCGCAATGCACGCTGTTGTCCGTGGTCGGCGCCGACGAGGCGGGCGATTGCCTGCAACGCCTGCTGACCGGACAAGGGCGCGTGGAGGCGTTGTTGCAACGTGACGACAGCATCTCCACCATCGTCAAGCTGCGTGCCGTGGCGCGCCAGCAGCAGTTGTTGCGCATCGATTTCGAGACGCAACCCAGCCATGAGGTGTTGCAGGCCAAATTAGCCGATTTCCGGCGCAAGCTGCCGGAGTGCGATGTGGTGCTGCTGTCGGATTACGGCAAGGGCGGTTTGACGCATATCGCGGAGATGATCCGCTTGGCTCGTGCGGCGGGCAAACCGGTGCTGGTCGATCCCAAGGGGGACGATTATGCGCGTTATCGCGGTGCGACCTTGCTGACGCCGAATCGCAGCGAGTTCCGCGATGTGGCCGGCGGCTGGAAGGATGAGGCCGAGTTGGAAGCCAAAGCACAGCAGCTGCGTAGCGACCTGGGATTGGAAGCCTTGCTGGTGACGCGCAGCGAAGAAGGTATGTCGTTGTTCCGCGCTGGCGATGTGTTGCACGAACCGACGCGCGCGCGCGAGGTATATGACGTGAGCGGAGCGGGCGATACCGTGATTGCCACGCTGGCGGTGATGCTGGCCAGCGGGGCGGACATGGTGGAGGCGGTGCGTATCGCCAACCGTGCGGCGGGTATCGTGGTGGCCAAACTGGGCACTGCCGTGGTTGCGCGTGAAGAGATCATTCAGGATATGAAAGGCTAGGATACGGGATACAGGGTTCAGAAAAATCCACTGCTCCGGTTTGCTGAATCCCGTATCCTGCATCCTGATTAAGGAGAGAAGCATGTACTACATCGTTACCGGCGCAGCCGGATTTATCGGTTCCAACCTGGTCAAGGCGCTGAACGAGCGTGGCGCGACCAACATCATTGCGGTCGACAACATGAGCAAGGCGGATAAGTTCCGCAACCTGGTGGATTGCGAGATTGCCGATTACCTGGACAAGGAAGAGTTCCTGACGCGTCTGATGAGTGGCGATTTCGATGGCGAACTGGCTGCAGTGCTGCACGAAGGCGCCTGCTCAGACACCATGGAGACCGATGGTCGCTACATGATGGAGAACAACTACCGCTACACGCTGGAGATGTTCAACCATTGCCAGAACGAGGAAGTGCCCTTCCTGTACGCCTCGTCCGCATCGGTGTATGGCGGTGGCGGCACGTTCAAGGAGAGCCGTGAATATGAGTCTCCGCTCAACGTCTATGCCTACTCCAAGTTCCTGTTCGATCAGGTGGTGCGCCGTCGCTGGTCGGAGCGCACCGCACAGGTGGTCGGTTTCCGTTACTTCAACGTCTATGGTCAGCGCGAGCAGCACAAGGGGCGCATGGCTTCCGTGGCGTTCCATTTCTTCAACCAGTATCGCGCCGAAGGGTATGTGAAACTGTTCGAGGGCTGCGACGGTTATGCCAACGGCGGCCAGTTGCGCGATTTCGTGTCGGTTGAGGATGTGGTGAAGGTCAACATGCACTTCCTGGAGCATCCCGAGAAATCCGGCATCTTCAACCTCGGTACCGGACGTGCACAGAGTTTCAACGACGTGGCGGTGGCCACGGTGAACACGCTGCGCGCCGCCAAAGGCGAAGCGGCTTTGACGCTGGAACAGATGCAGCAGCAACAGATCATCCGCTATATCCCGTTCCCTGATGCGTTGCGTGGCAAGTATCAGAGTTATACGCAGGCTGACATGGGGGCGATGCGCGCAGCCGGTTATGACGCGCCGTTCCTGACCGTGGAGCAAGGCACGGCGAATTATGTGAATTACATGCTGGAGAAGTCGCAGTAACTCAGGAGGAGGGTATGCAACCCGCGACTACTGTCGCTTAACTTCGAAAGGAGAATGGTGATGAAGAAGCTGTTGCTAGCCCTGAATGTACTGTTGTTCTCAGGTTCTGTCTTCGCCGCCGTGGATATCAATACGGCGAGCAAGGCGGAGTTGCAAGCGGTGAAGGGGATAGGTGCCGCGAAAGCGGAAGCCATCGTCAGTTACCGAACGCAACACGGAAACTTCAAGAGTGTCGATGAGCTGTCGAAGGTCAAAGGTTTCGGCAAGAAGACCGTTGAGCACCTGCGCACTGAATTGACGGTGGCGCCGACCGAAGCCAAACACTGAGTTTCTTTGCATGTAAAAGAATCCGCCCGATGATGAGTCGGGCGGATTTTCATTTATAGCCATATTGCATAATGAAATTCGTAAATATGATTTATTGGCATGAGTTGCGTTGCCTATAATGCAGCCATCGTATCCACCACATTCGAGGAGCATCTGATGTCACAGTCGTTCGCAGACAATTCCCTTTCCATCGGCAATACGCCGCTGGTTAAGTTGAATCGCCTCGCCGAGGGCTTGCATGCCTCCATCCTGGCCAAGATCGAAGGGCGCAACCCGGCCTATTCGGTGAAGGATCGCATCGGTGTCGCATTGATCGACGATGCAGAGAAAAAAGGCTTGCTTGGACCGGGTAAGGAGCTGGTCGAGCCGACCAGCGGTAACACGGGGATCGCGTTGGCTTTTGTGGCAGCAGCGCGTGGTATCCCGTTGACCCTGACTATGCCGGAAACCATGAGTGTGGAGCGGCGCAAGCTGCTGGTGGCTTTCGGTGCCAAGCTGGTGTTGACCGAAGGTGCCAAAGGCATGAGCGGAGCGGTGGCCAAGGCCAAGGAGATTGCCGCCTCGGATTCGAAATATGTGCTGTTGCAGCAATTCGAGAACCCGGCCAATCCGGCCATCCATGAAGCGACGACCGGACCGGAGATCTGGCAAGCGACCAATGGACAAGTCGACGTGTTCGTGGCGGGCGTAGGTACCGGCGGCACCATCACTGGCGTATCGCGTTACTTGAAGAGACAGGGGAAGGCCATCAAGTCGGTGGCGGTGGAACCGGCGGCCAGTCCTATCCTGACGCAGAAGCTGGCCGGGCAGGAATTGAAGCCGGCACCGCACAAGATTCAGGGTATCGGTGCCGGCTTCGTGCCAGGGGTGCTCGATTTGTCGCTGGTGGATGAGATTGCAACGGTGAGCAATGAGGAGGCAGTGGACTATGCACGTCGATTGGCGCGTGAGGAGGGCATCCTGTCCGGTATCTCCAGCGGTGCTGCCGTTGCGGCGGCGGTGCGTCAGGCGCAGCGACCGGAGAATGCCGGCAAGACCATCGTCGTGGTGCTGCCCGATTCGGGGGAACGCTATCTGAGCTCGGTGCTGTTCGAGGGGATGTTCGACGCTACCGGTATCGCACTCTGACAGATACGCTGCAAAAGCCAACGCCGGCATTTATCATGCTGGCGTTTTTTATTTCCGGGGATGGCCATGTACAAGACGCTCGATGATTACGTCGGTAATACGCCGCTGGTGCGCCTCAAGCGCATTCCCGGCGCAACGTCCAACATCATCCTGGCCAAGCTGGAAGGTAACAATCCCGCTGGTTCAGTGAAGGACAGGCCGGCACTCTCGATGATCCGGCATGCCGAGGCGCGTGGCCAGATCAAGCCCGGCGATACGCTGATCGAAGCGACCAGCGGTAATACCGGCATCGCATTGGCGATGGCTGCCGCGATGCGCGGCTACAAAATGATCCTGGTGATGCCGGAGAACCAGAGTGTGGAGCGGCGGCAGACCATGCGCGCGTTCGGCGCGGAACTGGTGCTGACACCCAAGGCGGGCAGCATGGAGCTCGCACGCGATACGGCAGAGAAAATGCGCGATGAAGGGCGCGGCATCATCCTCGATCAGTTCGCCAATCCGGATAATCCGCTCGCTCATTACGAAGGTACTGCGCCGGAGATCTGGCGCGACACTGAAGGACGCATCTCGCACTTCGTCAGCAGCATGGGCACCACCGGCACCATCATGGGCAACTCACGCTTCTTCAAGGAGAAGAACCCGGCCATCCAGGTGATCGGCGTACAGCCGGAAGAGGGCGCGCAGATCCCCGGCATCCGTAAATGGCCGCAGGAATACTTGCCCAAGATCTATAACGGCAAGAACGTGGATCGTCTGGAATATGTGAGCCAGCAGGAAGCGGAGGAGATGACGCGCCGCCTCGCGCGCGAGGAAGGCATCTTCTGCGGTATCTCATCGGGTGGCGCATTGACGGCTGCCTTGCGCATCTCGCAGCAGGTGCAGGATGCCACCATCGTATTCATTGTCTGCGATCGCGGAGACCGTTATCTGTCCACTGGGGTGTTCCCGGCCTGAGCAATCGTCAATCTTCCAAGGCTATCTTCGGGCGCGACAGGGCGGGACTCTGTGCGAAGTAGCGTTTGACGCCACTCAATATGGCGTCTGCCATCTTGTCTTGATAGGCCTCGTCGCGAAGGCGCTTCTCTTCGGTCGGGTTGCTGATGAATGCGGTCTCGACCAAGATCGATGGGATGTCCGGCGATTTGAGTACGGCGAAGCCGGCTTGTTCGACACGACCGCGGTGCAGGCTGTTGATCTCACCCAATTGGTTCAGCACATGTTTGGCGAGTTTCATACTGTCGCTGATGGTTGCGGTCTGCGACAGGTCGAGCAGCGTGCGCGCCAGATAGGGGTCTTTTACCGCCAAGTTCACGCCACCGATCAGGTCAGCCTCGTTTTCCTTTTTTGCCAGCCAGTTCGCACTGGCGCTGGTCGCGCCCCGTTCGGAGAGGGCGAAGACGG
Source organism: Pseudomonadota bacterium (assembly GCA_040754175.1). Classification (GTDB taxonomy): domain Bacteria; phylum Pseudomonadota; class Gammaproteobacteria; order Burkholderiales; family Gallionellaceae; genus Sideroxyarcus. The sequence goes on from JBFMFN010000026.1 coordinate 168,974, forward strand.
ACGAGCCGCGTGCGTGGGCCTTGATGAAAGCGTCGGCATGGATCGAGATGAACAGGTCGGCATGAGCGCGGCGTGCTTTTTCGACGCGCCCCATCAAGGGGATGAAGTAGTCACCGTCGCGGATCATCACCGCCTTCATGCCCGGGGTGGCATCGATCTGTTGCCGTAGTTTGCGAGCGATGGCAAGCGTGACATCCTTCTCGCGCGTCCCGCGCCGACCTATCGCACCGGGATCTTCGCCGCCGTGACCGGCATCCACGGCAACCACCAGGATGCGGTTGCGCATCTCGGGGAATGTTGTCGTTGGAGAGACGGCTTCGGGTACGGGGCTACTTGGGGGGCTGGCATTCTCACTCGCGGGTTCTGGGGCGAGCTTGTTTTCGACCAGCGCCATGAGTGGGTCGCTGGGGACGGCAGGGTAGATATCAAGTACCAGTCGATGGCCGTATTCTCCGACCGGTTTCAGGTTGAACAATTGTGGTTTGACTTGAGCTTTCAGATCGAGCACCAGACGTACGACGCCGGGCTTGAAGCGCCCTACGCGCAGGCTGCTGATATAAGGATCGTCATTGCTGACCTTGCTGGCCAGTGCGTTGAGGACGGCATTCACTTCGATGCCTTCCAAGTCGATCACCAGCCGTTCCGGGTTGGAAAGGGTGAATAGATTGTGGCGCAAGGCGCTCTTCGATTCCAGGGTCAAGCGGGTGTAGTCCTGTGCAGGCCAGATGCGTGCGGAAGTGATGCCGGTCTCCGCTTGTGCGCAAGGGATGGAGAGCAGGGCGAGCAGCAGGAGGGTTATAAAGCGTCTAAACATTTTCTTCCCGCTTCGGTGTAGGCGTGCAGCAATATCTCGCGGCCATCCTGGAGGATGGCAAAGGTTAGACTGAGGTCGGCCGGGGGGAGCAATCCAGCTGCCTGGTCTGGCCATTCGACCAGGCAAATGTTGTGTCCATCGAATTCGTCACGGAATCCGGCCTCTTCCCATTCTGCTGCATCGCGGAAACGATACAGGTCGAAGTGTCGTACCTGCATTCCATGCACTTGATAGCGTTCGACCAAGGTGTAAGTCGGGCTCTTCACGCGCCCGGTATGCCCCAGCGCCTGCAACAGCGCACGTACGAGCGTGGTCTTGCCGGCACCCAGATCGCCGCGCAGATAGATGATGAGTCCAGGAGCGAGCGCCTTTGCGAGATGATGTGCAAAGGCGATGGTGGCCGCCTCATTGCTCAGTGCTATTGGGCTATGATGCGACTCATGCAAAACGAAACACCTCCGCTGGATTACTCTGGTCTCGCCGCGCGCATTCGGCAGTGGGCGGGCGAACTCGGTTTTCAGGCTGTCGGGATCAGTGGCACCGATCTCGGCGAGGCCGAGGCGCATCTGCTGCGATGGTTGGCAGAAGGTCGCCACGGCGAGATGGATTATATGGCAAAACATGGCGTCATACGTGCGCGGCCCGCCGAGTTGCTGCCTGGCACCCTGCGCGTCATCTCTTTGTGTATGAATTACTATCCGATGTACGCCCGGGAGGCAGCCGAAGTCTTGGCGGATGGTCGAGCGGGTTTCATTTCCCGCTATGCATTGGGACGGGATTATCACAAGGTTGTGCGCAATCGATTGGCGCAACTCGTGCGACGCATATGTGCCGAGGAGCCGGCTGCGCAGTGTCGCGTCTTCACGGACTCGGCGCCGGTGCTGGAGGTGGAGCTGGCGCAGCGCACGCAACTCGGCTGGCGAGGCAAGCATACCTTGCTGTTGTCTCGTGAGCGGGGCTCCTATTTTTTTCTAGGTGAGATATTCATCAATTTGCCGTTGCCGGCGGATGAGCCGGTTTCCTCGCATTGTGGTTCGTGCGTGGCGTGCATCGAGGCTTGTCCAACCCGTGCCATCACCGCGCCTTATCAACTGGATGCACGTCGCTGCATCTCCTATCTGACCATCGAACTCAAAGGCAGTATCCCGCCAGCGTTGCGCCCGCTTATCGGTAATCGTATCTATGGTTGTGACGATTGCCAGATCGTGTGTCCGTGGAATAGATTCGCCAGGATTTCGTTGGAGCCTGACTTTCGGGTGCGTCATGCGCTGGATGATGCGAGTCTGCTTGAATTGTTCGCATGGGATGAGATTGAATTCCGGCGGCGTTTCGAAGGTAGTGCGATCTATCGTATCGGTCATGAGCAATGGCTGCGTAATATCGCCGTAGCACTCGGTAATGCGCCTACCTCTCCAGACATCGTGCGGGCCTTGCACACACATATATCCGATCCTTCCGCATTGGTGCGAGAGCACGTGGGTTGGGCGCTCGAACGGCATTCTGTAAAAAAATCCCAATAACGTCTTGACCGATCCGGCATCGGTCTATAGAATGCCGTCCCTCATCTGACGCGGGGTGGAGCAGTCTGGCAGCTCGTCGGGCTCATAACCCGAAGGTCGTAGGTTCAAATCCTGCCCCCGCAACCAACGTTATCTGACAAAGGCCGGCTAGTCCGGCCTGTGTTGGTTCTGCGAATAGCTTTCCGTGTTCAGGTATTAGTCGTATGTCACCGGTGATCGACCGGATGGCTTCTCTGGCGGCGGATACGTCGTTGATGCACTCCAGCTTGTCTACCAATCCTTTGAATATCTCTCTTGCCCTGGGCAGGATCTGTGTCGGCTGGAATGTCAGGATGGCATGCAGCTCTTCCTCGGCGGTTCTGGCGGCTTCCTCGGCCTCTTCCAGCGCGCGCTTGGTGGTTGGTGTGATGATTCCCTGGCGGATGGCTGCCATGATGTTCTCGGCCTCCTTGTTGGCCTTTTCCACCTTCCTCCTGGCTTCGGCTGGATCCGGCTGCATATCCTTGAGAATCTGGCGCGTTTCGCGCTCAAACAGGCGATATGCCTCTTCCGATAGCAGATCTCCCTTGATCCCCTGCAGCAGGATCTGTTCGACCTTCTCGCGGGCGACCTTCACGCTATTCGCGCAGGCGCTCTCTCCGCGATCCTTGTTGGTTCCGCAGCCGTATCGGTACCGGTCGACGATGACATATGGACCGCCGCAGCATCCACACTTCAGCAGACCTGAGAATAGATAGCGCGGGCCGCGCCCGCCGCTGGCGTACCGCTTCAGCGCTGCGCGCTGTTGCACCGTCTTCTCGCGTGTGCCGCGCTGGCGTGCTCTGGCCGCCTGCCACACCTCATCCGGGATGATCTTCAGCTCTGGCACCT
>JBFMFN010000027.1:0-104249 GCA_040754175.1 Pseudomonadota bacterium
GATTTAAAGCCTCATTCGTCATTCCGGCGCAGGCCGGAATCCAGTGTTTTCAAATCTCAGGACACAGGCCTGCGCCGATGTGACGCGCTTACCCGGGCTTCATCCCCCTGTCACATTCGCTTCGTAACATCCGCTCCCCGTTCCGTTTTCGGAGTGCTCCCATGTCCTTGCTCCCTCTGCTCAAGAAACTGACCCTGCAACACCAGTTGCGCCTGATGACCGGCCTGTCGCTGCTCGGCATGCTGGCGGTGATCGTGTTCGTAGCGCTCAACCTGAACCATCTGCGCCAGGAGTTCCGCGGCTTCCAGGCCTTGCAAGGCACGGACAAGAGCCTGATCGAGATCAAGGCCACCGCGCTGGCGGTGAGCCGCGCCGACCCCATCCTGCAAGAGACGGAAGAGCAACTGAAGCAGGCGGATGCCGGGATCGCCGCCTCGTTGCAGCAGATCGGCGCGACGACCACGGACAGTGCGACGCAGGCCCTGCTGCAAGAGGTGAGCGACAAATGGGCGGCTTATGCCAAGGGCTTCCGGGGCGCGATCAAGATCGCCGCCGAAAGCCCGGAGGATGCCTTGCAGATCCCCGACGCGCTGTATGGCATGTACCTGGCGCCGCTGGTGCAGAAGGTGGATGCGCTGGTGCAGGCCAACAAGGCGCTGGAGAGCGCCTCGGCCGAGAACATCCGCAACGGCATGAACAGCCTGCTATGGCTGGTGCTGGCGCCCATGCTGCTGCTCGGTGCGCTGACGCTGGTGTCGCAGACGCTGTTCGGCCGCCACCTGCGCCTGCGCCTGGAAGCCATCGCCGGCGAGATCCGCCATCTGCACGACGGCGACCTGAGCCGGCGCCTGCCGGTGCACAACCGCGACGAGATCAGCCAACTGGCGGATACCATCAATGCCTTCATCGCGCGTTTCCAGACCATCCTGCACGAGGTGCACAGCTCGGCCGACCAGACGCACAGGACCGCGCACGGCGTGAGCCAGATGGCGCACCTGGTCACCACCAACGCCAAGGAGCAATCGGCCAAGGCGGCGCAGGTGAGCAGCGCCATCGAAAGCATGGGCCACACCATCAAGGACATCGCCGCCAATGCGGGCAAGGCCTCGTCCGCCTCCAGCGACACGCTGCAACTGGTGCGTAGCGGCAACGACACCGGCCGCGCCACACTGGCCGCGCTGACCCGCATCGACAGCAGCGTGGGCGGCTCGGTGCAGACCATGGCCGCGCTGAACCAGGCCATCCAGCGCATCGGTTCGGTGAGCCAGCTGATCAAGGACATCGCGGAACAGACCAACCTGCTGGCGCTCAATGCCGCCATCGAAGCCGCGCGTGCCGGCGAACAGGGGCGCGGTTTCGCCGTGGTGGCGGACGAGGTGCGCAAGCTGGCCGAGCGCACCGCCCATGCCACCGGCGACATCGTGCGCACCGTGGCCGAGATCGAACGCGAGACCCGCGATGCCACGCATGCGATGCAGAACGCGCAACAGGAAGTGGGCCAGGGCGTGCGCCACGGCCAGGAGATGGAAGCGCTGCTGCACCGCATCGAGCGCTCGGCGCAGATCATGGCCGAGATGATGCAGCAGATCGCCGCTGCCACCGTGGATCAGTCAGCCACCGGCGAAGACATCTGGCGCAACATCGATTCCGTCGCCACCATCAGCGCCGACACCGCGCACAGCATCGAGCGGGCACACCACGAGATGCGCTCGCTGGCCGACACCTCGCGCGCGCTGTACGAGACGGTGGGCCGCTTCAAGCTGGCGGCCTAGACCGCCGACCACACCACGCCGCCCAAGCCCGCCGCCACCATCCCCGCGCCGGCCATGCGTCGGCGCCAGCCGCTGTGCTCGTGCAGCCACAGGATGCCCAGCAGCACGGTCAGCACGATGCCGGCATTGGTGAGCGCCACCACATGTGCGGCAGGCAAGCCGCGCATGGCGTGGATCACCAGCGCATAGGCCGAGCCGACGCCGAGCACGCCGATGGCGAGCGCACGCCCGGACGGCCGCCGTTGCGGCAGCCAGCGCCCGGTGCGCAGGCGCTGGTCCACCGCCAGGAAAGGCCAGGCCAGCAGGTAGTTCATGCACACATAACCCAGCGCCACGGACAACTGCGGCAGATGCGGCGCGGCCTGTTTGTCGCTCAGGCTGTAGCACACGGTCATCAGCGCGGCCAGCAAGGCCAGCGGCCAGGCCCGGCCGATGCGCTGGCCCGGCTCCACCTGGCTGGTGGCGATGAACCACAGGCCGAGCACGGCGAGCGCGATGGCAGCCCAGGCAAGCAGGCTGAAGTCGCGCCCGAACCAGCACGCCTCGACCACGGCGATGAGCAGCGGCGAGCTGCGCACCAGCGGATAGACCACGCCGGCCGGCGCATGCTGATAGGCATGGCGCAGGGCGACGAAATACACGCCGTTGGCCGTGCCGCTCAGCAGCGCGCACAGATAGAGCGCGGGCGCCTGCTGCGCGGCGTGCAGGAAGGCGGGCAAGGCGAACGGCGCCACCAGCAGGCCATGCAGGCCGACGATCCACCACAGGAAATTGGCCTCGCCATGCGTGCGCCGCGTCAGCAGGTTCCACGACACATGCAACAGCACCGACAGGCCCACTGCCGCCAGCGGCCCCATGCTCAGCCCGTCACCACCAGCGTCTCGCCGTCGCGTGCCAGCGCGATGCCGCGCGGCAGACCGCGCCGCGCCTGCATCAGCCAACTGTCGAAACGATGGCCGATGTGCATCAACACCCATTCGCAACCGGGATGGCGCGACGCTAGTTCCAGCGCGCCATCCAGGTTGAAGTGGTTGCCGCTGCCCTCGTCGCCCGGCGGATAGGTGCAATCCAGGCACACGGTGTGCGGCTGCCAGTCGCGCAGGAATTCCGCCGTGCCGGGCGGCAACTCGCGGCAATCGCTGAGATAGGCGAGGCGCGCGCCGGCATGCTCGATGCAATAGCCCAGGGTCGGCTTGGAATGCACCAGCGGCACCGGCGTGATGCGCACATCGCCGACCGCGAAGGTCTCGAACTTGGACACGTGCCGGAAACGCAACACACCGGGAGTCTTATACAGGTCGGCACAGCCATCCTTGTCGTGCGGCGCATACACCTGCAACTCGCCCTTGCCCCAGCGCAGGTGGAACAGGCCCTGCACGTGGTCGACGTGGAAATGGGTGAGCAGCACCGCATCCAGCGCACCGTAAGGGAAGCGCGCAGCGACATCCATCACTCCGGCGTCCAGCAGCAAACGCGTATCGCCCGCCTCCAGCAGCGCACAATTGGGACGGCGCATCGCGCTCGCATCCACGCGCGCCTGGCTGCACACCGGACAGTCGCAGCCCCACAGCGGCACGCCGCCGGCGGCGCCGGTCCCGAGGAAGGTCAGACGCATGATGCCGCCTCCATCTGGGTACGGATCAACGCGATGAAGGCCGGCCCGGTCTCGTGCAACGGCGCATCGTTGTCGAAGCGCAGCATGCCCGGATGTTGCAGCGCATCGAAGGACTGCGAACGCGCCAGGCGCGCCTCGATCTGCGCCGCATCCTCGCGCCCGCGCTGTTGCAGACGCGCGCGCAACACGTCCGGCGAGACCTCGATCAGCACCGGCACCAGCTCGGGGTAATGCCGCGCCGCTTCCGCCAGATGCGCACGCGAGCCGTTGACCACCACGGTCATGCCCTTGGCCAGCCAGTGGTTTAGCTCGCAGCCGATGCCGTAACGCAAGCCATGGCTATGCCAGTGCAAGGAGAACAGCTTGCGCTGCACGCGACCGGCGAATTCCTCTTCGCTCAGCGCAACATGGTTCTCGCCGCCGGCATCCTGCGGACGCGTGATGTAACGGTGCGCGAACACCACGCGGTTCTCATGCATCAGCCCCTGGCGCGCATGGCGCATCAGGCTGTCCTTGCCGGAGCCGGAGGCGCCGATGACATAAAGCAGGACGCCGCTCATCTCACACCCCGTGATCGAAGGCCAGCGTCATCACCGGCAGGCCCTCGGACCACACGCGCGACACCTGCGGCAAGCCGCCGAGATAACGCACCGCCAGCAGGTCGGCGCGCTTGCCGACCGCGATGACGCCACGGTCGTCCAGGCCCACGGCGCGCGCCGGGTTGCAGGTCACCGTCGCCACCGCCTGATGCAGCTTGATGCCGGCCAGCTCGGGCAATTGCAGCACGGCGGGCAACAGCGCGGCGGGCGAATAGTCGCCGCACAGGCAATCGGCCACCCCTTCGCGCACCGCATCCAGCGCGCGCATGGAGCCCGACTGCGACTTGCCGCGCACCACGTTGGGCGCGCCGAACAAGGTGGACAGACCGGCGGCACGCGCGGCCTTCGCCGTTTCCAGGTTGATGGGGAATTCGGACACGGTGACGCCCAGCCCCTTCACCACATCGACCTTCTCCGGACGGTCGTCGTCGTGGCTGGCGAGCGGGATGCCGAGTTCGCGCGCGCGTTGCGCCAGTTGCTCCATGCGTGCCGAGGCGCCCGCACCCTGCGCCAGCTTCTCGGCCAGCAAGGCTTCGAACTCGGCCTCGTCCTTCTTGTAGGTGCGCGACTGGAAACTGCGGTAGGCATCGATGCTCTTGAACTGGCCCTGCCCCGGCGTGTGATCCATGAACGACATCAGGTGGATCTCGTCGTTGCCGAGCAGATCGTTCAACACCTCGGGCGCGGTCGGGTCGGTGATCTCGTAGCGGGCATGCACGCGGTTATCCACCAGCGCGTGTTCCTGCCAGGCGTGCACGGCACGTGCCAGCTCGGCGGCGGTGGCGTTGTTGCGCACGCCCAGCTCGGCGTTGGCGAACGACAGCGCGTGATAGATGGTGGTGATACCGGCGGCGGCGTTGCGCTTGTCGGCTTGCGCGCAGGCGAAGTCGAACGGGAAATGCACGCCGGGACGCGGCTCGGCTTCCTTCTCCAGCGCATCGCAATGCAGGTCGATCATGCCCGGCATCAGCGTGTGGCCGCGCAAGTCGATCTCCTGCGCGCCATTGCTGCTGGCCGGATCGATGGCGACGATGCGACCGTCCGCGATCAGCACGGCGGCGTCGTTCAGGATCTCGTTCTCCAGCACGACTTGCGCGCCGGTCAAATAGAAATGGGTGTTCATAGGGTTTCCTCTGCAGGTTCAACGATAGGGATGGGAGGGGACAGCTCGACGACGCTGTCGGCCAGACGGCGCACCAGTTCCGGGTGATGGAAGATGGCGAGCATGGCGATGCCGCTGTCTTTCATTCGTTCCAGATGCATCACCACGCGTTCGGTGGTGGCGGGATCGAGGCTGGCGGTGGGCTCGTCCAGCAACAGCAAACGCGGTTGCGCGATCAGCCCGCGCGCCAGGTTCACGCGCTGCTTCTCGCCGCCGGAGAAAGTGGCGGGCGGCACATGCCACAGGTGTGCAGGCACATCCAGTTGCGCCAGCAGGTCGGCGGCACGCCCGCGCGCTGCTTCGCGCGCCATGCCGCGTGCGACCAGCGGCTCGGCCACCACGTCCAGCGCGGACTTGCGCGGCAGGCAATGCAGGAACTGGGTGACGAAACCGATCTCGGTCTGGCGCAGTTCCAGCATGCGATGCTCGTCCGCCTGCGCGAGGTCTATCGTTCCGCCGTCGGCAGTGCGATACAGCATGCGTCCGGCACTGGGCAGGTAGGTGCGGTATACGCCCTTCAGCACGGAGGACTTGCCCGCGCCGGTCGGGCCGATCAGGGCGGTGAGTTTGCCGGGATAGACGCTCAGGTTCACCTGCGAGGCGGACGGGATGTTCAGGTCGCGCTCGTGCAGGTGGAAGGTCTTGGCGTAGTGCTCGATAGTCAGGATTGCGTTCATGTTCATCTCACAAGGCAGAAGCCACCAGGCGCTGGGTGTAGGCGTGCTGCGGGTCTTCCAGGATCTGGTCGGTGAGGCCGGACTCGATCACGCGGCCGTGTTTCATCACCAGCGTGCGTCCGGCCAAGAGGCGGATCACGCCCAGGTCGTGGGTGACCACGATCATCGCGGTGCCGAGTTCGTGCTGGATCTCGAGGATGAGATCGAGGATGGCGGCCTGCACCGACAGGTCGAGGCCGGTGGTGACTTCGTCCAGGAACAGCAGCGGCGGTTGCGTGGCCAGCGCCTTGGCGATCTGCACGCGCTGCTGCATGCCGCCGGAGAAGGTCTTCGGGTTCTGGTCCATGCGCGCGCGCGCCACCTCGGTGCGCACCAGCAGGTCACCGGCGCGGGTGCGGATCTCGCCATAGTGTTTGAGGTCGCTCATCAGCAGCCGCTCGGCGATGTTGCCACCCGCCGATATCTGGAAGTTCAGCCCCAGATGCGGGTTCTGGTACACCATGCCGAAGCGCTTGTTGCGCAGGCTGCGCTGCTGCGCGGCATTGAGCGCGAACATGTCGTACGCCGCATCGCCGTCGTAGAAGTTCGCACTGCCCGCCGTCGGCGCCTCGTCGAAATACAAGGTCTTCACCGTGCTCGACTTGCCGCTGCCGGATTCGCCGATGATGCCGAGGATCTCGCCGCGATACAGATCGAAGTTCACATCGTGCGCGGCGACCACGCTGCCGCAGTGCGGGCAGATGTTGGTATCGTGCGCCGGGCCGGTGCTGCTGATGCACAGCGGGCACTGCTCGCCGTGGATGCGCGACAGACCGCGCACGGACAATATCCTGTTGCTCATGCTCGTTTCCTCGCGCTGATGGTTTCCTGTTGTTCCTCGCAATACGCGGAGTCGGAACACTGGTGGGTGACGTGGCCCGCATCGTCGATCAGTTCGTCGAGGAAGCTCGCGGTGGAACCGCAGCAGCGGCAGGCGATGCGTTGACCCTTCGCATCGCGGAAGTCCTCCACGCGGAAGGCGATGTCGTCGAACACCAGCGGCTCGGCCACGGTGTAGGGCGGCACGGCGTAGATCTTCTTCTCGCGCCCTGCGCCGAGCAGTACCAGCGCGGGCGACTGGTGCAGGCGCGGCACGTCCCAGCGCGGGATGGGCGACGGGTCGATCACGTAATGTCCGTTGATGCGCGTGGGGTAGCGATGCGAAATGGTGATCTCGTCGAAACGCACCACGTCCTCGTACAGCTTGACCAGCAGGCGCGAATAGTCGGCCTCGCCGTGCATCACCTTGCGCCGTGCCTCGGACGGCTCGACCACCACCAGCGCATCGGGATACGGCACCTGCAACACCAGGATCTGCTGCTCGGTGAGCATCTTCTCCGGGATGCGGTGGCGTGACTGGATCAGCGTGGCCTCCTGCGTCTTCTCGGTGACGTCCACACCGGGACAGGTGAGCTGCACGAACTGGCGCAGGTTCACCGCGTTCACCGAATCGTCCGACCCCTGGTCGATGACTTTCAGCGTGTCGCTTGCGCCGATCAGCGACAGCGTGAGTTGCAGACCGCCGGTACCGAAGCCGCGCCCCATCGGCATCTCGCGCGAGGCATAGGGCGTCTGGTAACCGGGGATGGCGATCGCCTTGAGGATGCAGCGGCGCACTTCCTTCTTGGCGTATTCGTCGAGGAAGCCGAAGGAATAGCCGACCTCGTCCAGCGGCAGTTCGTAGTGCGCGTTCATGCCGTCTCCTTCATTTCTTTCTGTTGCATCTTCTGTTGCGTGGTGCGCAGGCGGTCCATGTCGGACTGGAAGGTCACGTAGTGCGGCATCTTGTAGTGCGAGGCGAAGCCCATGGAGTCCACGCCATCGACATGCAGCAGCACGAACTCGGGATCCTCGGAAGGATTGGTGGGGCCGTCGCGCATGCCTTTCTGCAGGGCGCGGTCGAGGATGGCCATGCTGATCGCCTTCACTTCGTTGTGGCCGAAGCACGCGCCGTAGCCCAGCGTGAAGGTGGGCAGCTCGTCGCCGTTGTTGCCTTCGTACATCGCCACCACTTCGCATTCGGTGATGAGCACTTCGCCTGCTTCCATCAGTTCGCCGGTCACCGGGTGCGGCAGCATCACCGGCAGATAGCCGACGCGCAGCTCCGCCACCGTGGGGTGCACGTCGCCGTAGCCGCGCATGTTGGAATAGGCCATCGCCAGCAGGCCGCCGGTCTCGGCGCGCGCCATGGTGGCCAGTGCGGCGGAGCGCGGCACCGGGAACACCAGCGGGTCGCGCGTGATGTCGAACGCCGCTTCACGACTCGGTGCGACCGGCGGCAGCAGACCTTCCGCACGCAGCGCGTCGATCACCTTGGGGAAGTTGTCGGGCAGCTCACACTCCGGCGTGTCTTGCAGGAAACGTTGCGCCACGGCCTTGAATGCGGCCGGGTCTTCGTTGGCGAGATCGAGTTGCAGCAGGCGCAGTGCGTAGTCGTAGGTGGCGCCCAGATACTGGCCGCCCGGCACTTCCTTGAACGCGGACGAGATACGGCGGATGCAGCGCATGTTCGCGGTGTCCTGCAGCGGCGATTCGAGCAGGCGCGGCTTGGTGGAACGATAGGCGCGCAGCGCGAACGCGGCTTCCAGGGTGTCGCCCTGGAACTGCTTGAGGGCGAGCGCGGCCAGGCGCGGGTGGTACAGCCCGCCTTCCGACACCACGCGCGAGGTGAGCAGGCGCAACTGCTCCTCTATCATCGCCAGCGATAGCGGTTCCTTGTGCGCGCCTTTGCAGCGCAGATAATCGGTGACGGCCGCTGCGCCGTCGATGGCGACCTTGCCGCCCTTGATCGCGACGTAACTCATGCCGCACCTCCCAGTACGATCTTCGTGGTGCGCGGCAGCGCGACGAAACGTTGCGCATCGCACAGCAGCAGTTCCACGCCGAGCGGGAAATCGCTGACCCAGTCGTTGCGCGCGGCGATCCAGTCCGCATGCAGTCCGTCCACACCGATGCAAAGCGGCTGGCGGATGCCGGGGCCGCTCAATCGCAAACGCAATGCGCCCGCGCTGTCTGCATGCAGTGCGGCGACGCGCAACAGCAGGGTCGCGCCGTGCTCGGGTGCTTCCAGCGTACCGAGCTTGGGCGCGCGCTCCGGCGCACGGCTGCCGTCCAGCAGGATGAACGCAGCCAGTTCGTAAGGCACGCGGCGCGCTTCCAGTTTCGACCAGATCGCTTCCGGCAACAGCTCTTGCGGATCGGACAGGGTGCTCTGTCCGTCCAGCAAGGCGCTCAGCAAAGCCAGGCCGGGTTCCGTCGCGCAGCGCTGGATACGCCCCGGATAACTGTAGGCATCCAGCAGTCTGCGGAACAGTCGCTGCTGTTGTGCCGGATGCCAGATGTCGGTTTCCGACACCGTCATTTCATTCCTCATCTTCATCATCCTCTTGTCCCAGCAGCGAGAAATCCACGCGCGTCGCCGCCAACTGTTTCTTGCGCTCGTTTTCTTTTGCCTGCCGTGCGGTCATGCCGCGCTGCACCAGCTCCAGCGCCAGCCCGCTGCCGGGCAACCTGCCCGCCAGTACCGCGTCGAGGATGGCGATGGCACGCGCGAGTTGCGCGCGGTCATCCATGATCGCGGCACCGCCGCGTACCTCGTCGCCTGCGGCGCTGCGCACGATCACTTCGGCGCGCGCCACCGGGATCTCGCCGATGAAATAAGGTTCGGCGAAGGCGCCGTCGCGCATGCTCAACAACCCCAGTCCGGCATGCGGCAGGGCGACGTCATGCACTTCCAGTTCGCCGCACAAGGCGCTCGCCAGATGTCTCACTTCGGCAGCCGGCAATGCACACAGCGCGACGGCCCATTCCTTTCTTGGTACGGTCATCAATTCAGTTTTCCTCTTAGCCAGGTGGACAGGTAGTCGATGATCAGGATGGTGCTGAGGATCACGATGATCAGCGCGGCCGATTCGTCGTAATTGAACATGCGCAGGGTGTCATGCAGCGCGAGGCCGATACCGCCGGCGCCGACCAGGCCGAGCACCGACGCCATGCGCACGTTGCGGTCGAAGATGTACAAGGTGTAACCCAACGCCTCGCGCTGGATGGACGGCCATGCCGCATACATCACCACTTGCAGACGCGAGGCGCCGGTGGCAGCGATGGCTTCGTACACGCCGGGATCGACGCGCTCCATGCTCTCGGAGAAGAACTTGCCGAGGAAGCCCGCGGTATGCAGTCCCAGCGCCAGCACCCCGGGCAGCGGCCCCAATCCCAGCGCGGCGACGAAGATCAGCGCCAGCAGCAGGTCGGGCATGGCGCGCATGAAGTTGAGTGCCTCGCGTGCGCAGCGATAGACGAAGGCGTTGGGCGCCAGGTTGTGCGCGGCCAGCGGCGACAGCAGCACCGCCACGAAGAACGCCAGCGCACTGCCCCACAAGGCGGTAGCCAGCGTCTGGCCCAGCAGCGCTACATATCTAGACAAGTCGGAGAAATCCGGCGTGCCGTAACGGCTGAAATATTCCGCGATGTCTTCGCCGCCATACCACAGCGTCTCGAACGACAGGTCGAGATCGACCACGATGAGCCACATCACGGCGAACCAGGCCGACAGCCACACCGGCGTCGGGTTGAACGGCTTCTTCGGCAGCGGCTGCCGCATGGTGCTGCTGGTATTCATCAGATCAATCTCCTGCGGAAGCGGTCGGATATGCGATCTAGCACGGTGACCACCACATAGATGGACAGCGCGATGGGTAACAGACGGTCGTAATCGAACATGCGCATCGCCATCACCAGGTCGTAACCGATGCCGCCCGCGCCGACCAGGCCGAGGATGGCGGCGGCACGCAGGTTGTGGTCGAGGATGTACATCACGGTACCGACCAGGTCGGGGAAGGCCTGCGGCAGGAAGGCGAAGGTGCGCAGCTGCAGCCAGCCGGCGCCATGCGCCGCCACGCCTTCCACCTGGCGGTGATCGATGACCTCGATGCTCTCGGCGAAGAACTTGCCCATGAAGCCGACGGTGACGAAGGACAAGGCCATGATGCCGGGCAAGGGACCGAGGCCGACGGCAGAGACGAACACCAGCGCCCACACCAGTTCCGGCAGCGCGCGCATCAGCGTGAGCAGGTTGCGCGTGACGTGGAACACCAGCGGGTGCGGGCTGGCATTGGCGGCTGCGAGCAACCCCAGAGGCAGGCTGATGAGCAATGCGATACTGGTGGCGAGGAAAGTCATCTCCAGCGTCTGCAACATGTTCGCGGCCAGTGTGGGCAGATACGCCCAGTCCGGCAACACCAGCAGGTTGGCAGAGAACTCCAGCATGCGCGGAAGCGCGCCGAACAACCGGAACAGATCCAGTTCTACGGTGGAGGCGGTCACCGCCAGCAGTACAACGCCCGCCAGCAGCGCGATGCTCGGCAGTCGCGCCGGCCAGCCGTCAGGCGTAGGCCAGCAGAGTCTGGATGGATTCATCCGCTTCGTCTCCATTGCGACTGTAGATGCGCGCCAGCGTGGCGCGGTCCAGGCCCGAGGCGGGACCGTCGTAGACCACGTGCCCGGCATTGAGGCCGATGATGCGGTCGGCATAGCGCTTGGCCAGCTCGACCTGGTGCAGGTTGACCACCACGGTGATGCCGTCGCGTGTGCAGATCTCGCGCAGCAGGCCCATGATCTCTTCGCTGGTCACCGGATCCAGGCTGGCCACCGGCTCATCAGCCAGGATGACGCGCGGTTGCTGCGCCAGTGCGCGCGCGATCCCCACGCGCTGTTGCTGACCGCCGGAGAGGCGGTCGGCGCGATTCCACGCCTTGTCGGTCAAGCCGACACGGCTCAATGCATCTTGTGCGATCTCCATGTCGCTGCGCTGGAACAGATACAGCAAGCTGCCCAACCAGGAGCGGTGCGACAGTCTGCCGGTCAATACGTTGGTCATGACCGACAGGCGGTCGACCAGGTTGAAATGCTGGAACACCATGCCGACATGGGCACGCACGTTACGCAGGCTGCGCAACGTGAGCTGCTCGCCATCGATGTGCACGCTGCCCGCACTCGGCATCTCCAGTCCGTTGAGCGTGCGCAGCAAGGTGGATTTGCCGGCGCCGGAAGGCCCGAGGATGACCGTGAAACTGCCGGCCTCGATATCCACGCTCACGTCCTTGAGCGCCTCGAAACCGTTGGCATATCGCTTCGCCACGCCACGGATGATGATCTGACTCATAGCTCTCTCCAGAAGAAGCGCCGCCCGCCGTAACGGGCGGCGGCATCACAAGGTCACTTCAACTGTTCTTTCTTCAGCCCCAGCTCCTTCACCATGTCGCGGATCGGCTGGTAGTCGGCCGGGGTGGCGGCAACGTAGTGGCTGATCTTGCCGTAGCCGGTGACCTGGATATCCTTGTGCGCATTCAGGATCGCTTCCTTGATCTCGGCCTTCAGCTTGTTCGGCAGATCGCCGCGATACACCAGCGGGGAACCCGGCAGCGGCGACGATTCGGCGACGATGCAGTTGCTCTCCTTGGTGATCAAACCTTTCTCCAGCATCTTGCTGTAGGTGATGTCGTTGTCGGCCGCTGCATCCACGGTCTTGTTCTTCACCGCCAGCTCGGCCGCATCATGCGAACCGGAATAGGTGAACTTGCCGAAATATTCCTGCGGCATCATGCCGGTGGCTTCCTTCACCATATAGGTCGGCATCAGGCCGCCGGAGGTGGAAGCCGGATCGACGAAGGCGACGTTCTTGCCCTTCAGGTCCTTGATGCTCTTGATGCCGCTGTCGCACGGGGCGACGATCAGGCTCTTGTAGGTCGGCGAGTCGCTGCCCTGACGGATGCCGACGGCGAACGCTTCGGCACCGGCTTCCTGCTCGGCCAGGTAATAGGACAGCGGACCGAACCAGGCGACGTCCACGCGCTTCTTCTTCATCGCTTCGATCACGCCGGCATAGTCGGTAGC
This sequence comes from Pseudomonadota bacterium, assembly GCA_040754175.1. Classification (GTDB taxonomy): domain Bacteria; phylum Pseudomonadota; class Gammaproteobacteria; order Burkholderiales; family Gallionellaceae; genus Sideroxyarcus. The sequence goes on from JBFMFN010000027.1 coordinate 12,759, forward strand.
GGTGAACACCTTGATCTTCTGGTGCAGCTTCTTCTCGAGATAGGCGCGCATCGGTTCGAAGGTCTTGACCATCTCTTCGTTGTTCTCGGCGGGGATCAGGCCCATCACCAGGTCACGCGCGTTGGCGGCACCGGTTGCGCCGATCAGCGAAGCGCCGATCAGGGCGGAAAGGATCAGTTTGTTGCATTGCATGTCGATACTCCTGTCAAGTGATAGTCGGGAACTGCTCATGGGGTGACGCACAGTTGGATCCGGTCTGCGCGGAACCGGGTGATCGCGTACTCGATGGGGGCGCCGTTCTGTTCGAGTACGTTCAGACTCTTTACCCGCAGCACCGGGCGCTGCTGGCTGATGCCGAGCAGGCGCGCATCGTCGCCCTGTGGCAACACTGCGGTGATCAGGCTCTCGGTGCGGCGCAGCGTACCGAAGCGGCCGGCGAGCAGTTCGTGCAGCGAGCCACCCTGCCAGTCCTCCAGCAACTCGCCGCACTGGTGCAGCGGCAGGAAATGCGAGATCAGACACAGCGGCAGACCGTCCGCCATGCGCAGCGTCTCCAGCCACAGCACCTCCTGTTCTGGCGCAAGGCCGAGATGGCGCGCCACGCCGGCAGATGCCGGTGCCACCATCTTGCGTACCACACGGGTATCGGTGGAGATGCCGATATCGGCCAGCGTCTGCGTGAAGCGCGTGCCGCTGCCCACGCGATAGTCGAGCAGATGATCGGCGATGAAGATGCCCACGCCGTGCTGGCGCTCCAGCATGCCTTCGGCGATCAGCTCATCCACCGCGCGGCGCAGCGTGTGACGGTTGACACCGAAACGCGCGGCCAGCTCGCCCTCCGCCGGCAGCCGGTCGCCCGGATTGCCATGGCGCACGTATTCGCGCTCCAGCACTTCGGCGATCTGCGCATACAGGGCGATACCGGTATCGCGTTCGATGGCGTAAAGACTCATGGCTATAGATGTCTAGATGACTGATGCCTGCCATCTTGCAAAGCGCATATGTCTCTGGAGTGAATTTTGTGTTGCAGTTTTTTTAATGCGGCTGCGTTCAGCCCTGGCTGAACACGTCGCGCGGCAGCGGCATGCGGTGCCACAGCTGGCGCGGGGCGAGGCGCGCGATGCGCGCGCGGATGGCGGGATCGTCGGCGTGCGGGTTGGCGTCCCACACCGGCTCTTCGCCGGCGAGGATGCGGTCGATGTGCGCGAGACGGGCGCCGGTCTCGCTCAGGTAATAGTTGAAGCGGCGCGCCACACCGCTATCGAAACGCAGTGCGCCGTAATGGCACAGGTGAGACAGGCGGCTGCCGCGCAGCAACCCTTCCGCGCCGGCCAGCATGTCGATGCTGCGCTGGGCGATGACGGCGGGACAGGCGAAATGACGCGTGACGTAGTCGGCCAGTTCGGCGCGATGCGTGCGCAGCAGTGCGCTCGGTTGCGCGAACAGTTGCGGACGGATGTGCATGTCCATCGCCCATTCGCAGGCGGCGTGGGTGAGCACCGGCACGTTGCCCCATAGCTTCTCGTGTGCCGGCACGAAGTGGTTGTGCGCGATCACGTCTACCAGCAGGTGGCTGACGAAGCCGAGCGAGAGTGCGTAATCCTCGTCGCTCTGCGCGTTCTCCAGCAGGTCGCGCGCGCGTTGCCACTGGTGGGTGGTGGAGAACGGTTGACCCCAGGAGCGGTCGCTCCACAGGGCAAGATCGGGCAGGCAGGCGCCGGCCAGCACCAGACGCGGGAAGTTGCGGATGGCGCGCCGGTAGCGCGCATCGCTCAGCGGCACCGCCCACAGCAGCATCTGCGCGAAGTAAACGTGGGTATACAGACCCCATGCGTGCGCATCCGCGCTCCACAGCAGCAGCGGGATGAGCCAGCGCCAGTTGGCGAGCAGTTTTTTCATGGCGTGCAGTGTGCCCGCGCTGCATGAAGGCTTGATGACGCGCCCGTTGCATTGCTGTTGCGCAGGAGTATCATCGCGCGCATTTCGTTTTTTCCGGGCCCCACCCGTTCCATGGCGACATTGCTGGCAGGCGACATCGGCGGCACCAAGACACGACTGGCGACGGTCGCGGTCGACGGGCAGCGCGTGAGCATCGTCCTGGAACGCGAATACGCCAGCGCCGACTTCCCTGATTTCCCCTCTCTGCTGCAAAGCTTCCTCGACCAGTGCGGCCCGCTCGATGCGGCGTGTTTCGGCGTGGCCGGCCCGGTGCGCGACGGCATCGCCCAGGTCACCAACCTGCCCTGGCGCATCGACGCGCAAGACTTACAGCGCCGTTTCGGTTTGGCGCGCTGCCATCTGCTGAACGATCTGGAAGCCACCGCCTGGGGCTTGTCGGCGCTGGAGGCGGACGACCTGCTCACCTTGCAGGCCGGCAGCGTGGAGGCGCATGGTCACCGCGCCATCATCGCCGCCGGCACCGGTCTGGGCGAAGCCGGCCTGCACTGGGACGGCCACACGCATCACCCCTATGCCACCGAAGGCGGCCATGCCACGTTCGCCCCGCGCGATGCGCTGGAATGCGAGTTCGCTGCCGGCTTGCGCGCGCGCTACGGCCATGTGAGCTGGGAGCGCGTGGTGTCCGGCATGGGCATCCCCGCCTTGTACGACTTCCTGCTGACCAAGAGCGCAGCGCATACGCCGGACTGGCTGACGCAGGATATGCAACGCATGGGCAAGGCGGCGGCCATCTCGCATGCGGCGCTGGCGGAACGCGATGCGCTGTGTACCGAGACCATGCGCCGCTTCGTGGCGCTGTATGCCGCCGAAGCGGGCAACCTGGCGCTCAAGGCCATGAGCCGCGGGGGCTTGTATGTGGGCGGCGGCATCGCGCCGAAGATCCTGCCCTTGCTGCAAAGCGCGGCCTTTCTCGAATCCTTCCTCGACAAGGGACGCATGCGCCCCCTGCTGGAGGCCATGCCGGTGCGCGTCATCCTGAATGACCGCGCGGCGCTCTATGGGCCGGCGCTGTATGCCGACCATCCGTCCCGTTAAACAGGAGGTGCTGTCACAGCCACTATGTTGCAAACCATCGCTGCACGTGTTTCGCCGTATTTCCGTCCCCGTCTGATCGACGCCCTGCACAACTACGACCGCACACGCCTGCGCACCGACATCACCGCCGGCATCACCGTCGGCATCGTCGCGCTGCCGCTGGCCATCGCCTTCGCCATCGCTTCCGGCGCGAAGCCCGAGGCAGGTATCTTCACCGCCATCATCGCCGGTTTCATCATCTCCGCGCTGGGCGGCTCGCGCGTGCAGATCGGCGGACCGACCGGCGCCTTCATCGTCATCGTGTACGGCATCATCGCGCAGTACGGTTATGCCAACCTGATCATCTGCACGCTGATGGCCGGCGTGATGCTGGTGCTGATGGGGGTATTCAAGCTGGGCAGCCTGCTCAAGTATTTCCCGCGCCCGCTGATCATCGGCTTCACCAACGGCATCGCGGTGCTGATCGCACTGTCCGAGGTGAAGGACTTCCTCGGCTTGCAGATCGACACCCTGCCTGCCGAGTTCTTCCACAAGATGGGCGCGCTGTGGCACGGCCTGCCGACGGTGGATGCGCTCACGCTGGCGCTGGCGCTGACCAGCGCGCTGTTCATCTGGTTCTATCCCGCAAGCTGGGCACGGCGCGTGCCCGCACCCATCGTGGCGCTGGCGCTGGGCACGCTGCTGGTGGCGCTGTTCAAGCTGCCGCTGGAGACCATCGGCACGCGCTTCGGCGGCATCCCGCAGGGTTTGCCCGAGTTCTCGGTGCCGGCGATCTCGCTCAGCGACCTGCGCTATCTGATCATGCCCGCCTTCACCATCGCGCTGCTGGGGGCGATCGAATCCATCCTGTCGGCCGCCGTGGCCGACGGCATGATCGATGACCGCCACGATCCCAACCAGGAACTGGTGGCGCAGGGCATCGCCAACATCGTGACGCCGTTCTTCGGCGGCATCCCGGCCACCGGCGCCATCGCGCGCACCGCCACCAACGTGCGCTCCGGTGCGACCAGCCCGGTGTCGGGCATGGTGCATGCGTTGACGCTGCTGCTCATCGTGCTGGTGGCGGCGCCGCTGGCACAGTACATCCCGCTCGCCTCGCTGGCGGCTATCCTGATGATCGTGGCGATCAACATGGGTGAGTGGGACGTGTTCAAACGCCTGAAGAACTATCCGCGCCACGATGCGGTGGTACTGCTGGTCACCTTCTCGTTCACGGTGATCTTCGATCTGACGGTCGCGGTGGAGGTAGGCCTGTTGCTGGCTGCGGTGTTCTTCATCCGCAACATGACCGAGCTGTCGCACGTGCAACTGTCGGAAGAGCACACCGCCATGCCGGACGACGGCGAGGCCACGCTGGCGCGCAAGATGGCGCCGCCAGGGGTGCTCATCTATCGCTTGTACGGCGCGCTGTTCTTCGGCATCGCCGACAAGCTGGAGAACGTGCTGCACCAGCAACATGCCGAACCCGACGTGCTGGTGCTAAACATGACCGAGGTGATCAGCATGGATGCCAGCGCCCTGCATGTGCTGGAAGAACTGCACGAGAAACTGCACAAGCGCCACAAGCAGTTGATCCTGTGCGGCCCGCACACACAGCCCTATTTCCTGATGCATCAGGCCGGGCTGTTCGAACGCATCGGCAAGGAGAACGTGGCGGCCAATCTGGAGGACGCGATCAAGCGCGCCCGCGACCTGATCGCCGCACCCAAGCCCTGAGACAGGACACGGGCGACGGCTTGGCCGTCGCCGCGCCCGGTTCACGGTGCGCTGTGCTGTGTCTCCCGCGACAACTCATCCTGCCCTTGCTGCGAACGCTGCTGCTGCCATACCTCGCGCTGATGTGCGCCGCTGCCGGCGCAACCGGCGAGTGCCGACAACAAGGACAACAACGCCAGCAGACCCATCAAGTTACGCATACCGCCTCCCTTGCACGAGTCTCGACGTTCACTGAGCGACCGGCTGGCGGGCGATGTCGGCGGCCAGCTCATCCTGCGCCTTCTGGGCACGGAATTGCTGCCAGGCGGCGCGGTCGTTGTTCATGCTGGTGCGGATGGCGGCCTCGGCGATCTGCTGTGCGGCCGCGCTATCCACACCGACCAGGGCATACAAGGTACCGTCCGGTCCGGTGATGGTGCGCAACAGCTTGGTGCCCACCAGCGATTCATCGGTGATCTGCTTGGTGACCGAGGTGTTCACCTGATCCACCGTCTGCTGATCGGCGGCACCGGTGGTCTCGGCATATTGCTTGATCATGTTGCGTACCCGGGTACGCACCGTCTGCGCCAGTTGCACGCGCGCATCGGTCATCGCCATCTGGCGCATGAAGGCCGGACCGGCGGCCGACTTGGGCGCGATGCCGACCGCCGTCACCGTCGCTTCCGGCACTGGCATGTTGCACACCCAGCCCGGCGCGACCTGTTGCGAACTGGGGAACAGGCATTCCGGTGCGGCCATCGGGGCTTCCTTGGGCGCGCTGGCACAACCGGCCAACCCCAGCAAACCTGCAGCCAGCACTGGCAGAACATTACGCTTTTGCATGATCGATCTCCTTCTGTTTAACGAACGATGTGGGACAACTATACGCCTGCGCATCGGGGAGCGGACCTCCATTCCCGCACAAACGACCTATCTGGGGCGGTGCAGGAAACTCCAGCTCAATCCTCGACCAGGGGCAGCCATTGCGCAGCGAACTGTTCCAGCCCTTCCATCTCGCGGCGGGTCTGCTCGCCCAGCGCCGTTTCGGTCACACGCTGCCCGTCGAAGGACACCATGCGGTCGGCTCCCAGTTGGAACTCGCGCCTGAACTCGACGAACTCGCGTGCGTTCTTTGCCTGATAGTCTGCGAACGCGCGCCGCTCACGGGCCATCGCCTCGTTCGCCTCCTGGCGGAACGCGGCGAACTCGTCCTGCTCCTGCCGGCGATGGATCTCGAACTCCTCGCGCGCGCTGGTCACGGTCACCTGGCCTTTGCGCATGCCGATCTCCTGGCGCCCGGCCTGTTCCACCACGAGGAAGCGCGTGCCGCGCACGCCGATCACCGCTGTGGCGGTGTGCACCTGCAGCGGGGAACTGTCCGCCCGCAACCGGTTCAGCGCATAGAACACCATGCCGCTGAGCTGGCGGAACACGTTGGCGGCACCGTTCGTGCGCGCGATCTCCAGCCTGCTGTTGCGCTCGACCACCAGGAAACCGGCTGCGCCGGCCTTGACCACCGCACGTCCGTCGGCGCCGGTGGTGACCACCTGACGCCCATCGCGACTATCGAGTTGCACCGCCCCCTGCTGCCTGACCAAGGTCACGTCTTCTTCGGCACCGCACATGCCCGTAGCGGACATGCCGAGCAGCAGCACCAGCACCCATCGCCTCACCCGCTTGTCCATCGCACCTCCGTCCACTCAATCACCGCCCAGGAACCGGGCGAACCTGGTCTGCCAACGCTTGACCACATTGATCCCCAGCACATCCATCACCATCTCCGGCGACACCGGGTTCCAGCCGGTGGCGCCCTTGAAGCGATCCGAGAACACCAGCTTGCCGTCATCCAGCAGCAGGCTCGCCATACTGCCGTCGAACTGATATTCGCTGCCACGCTGCGCATCGGCGGAGCGCCGTCCCATGTTGCCGGAGGCCACCACCACCAGCAGCAGGCCTTGCGGTGCAGCCATCCCGGCCGGCATCTCGCCTTGCAACAGCGCCTGCAACTGCGCGGCAGAGAGCGACTGGCTGCGTACGGCGACATCCGCGCCCAGCGGCCGTACGATGTCGTTCAATCCGTCGCAGGCCTTGAGCCATGCGGCGTTTTCCTTGCCAGCTTGGTAATGACAGACCAAGGTGAGCGGGCGCCCCTCGAAAAACTGTCGCCAGCGTGTACGGGCCAGGTCTTCTGGCGAACAGGTCAGCGCGGCTGCCTTGCTGCGCGCGAGTTCGCGCCTGTCGTTCAGCTGCGGCGCATCCTGTGCCTGCTGGTAGTAATTGCGCGCACCGCAGGCGCTGCCACGCATCTCCTCGATGCCGCCCAGGCGGAACAGCAGGTCGCCGGATGCGAACAGGCTGGGCAGGCCAGCCGCATGCCGCGCCAGCAGCGCGCGATAGGTCGCTGCGGCACTGGCCAGACGTTTCGCACGTTCCGTCACACTGATCTGTGCCGCCGCCTCGGCGACCAGCTGGTCGGCCACCTGCAGTTCGTCGCGCGCGCGTTCGCGCGCCGCGCGCGCCTGTTGCAGGTCGGCTTGCAGGCGCCCCAGCAGTTGTTCGTAATACGCCGCCGTACCGGCTTCCGGGACGGCGCTGAGCACGATGCGCGGCAACATATCCTGCGCCGCGGCGACCGCTTCGAGCCGCTGTTCGGGCAAGTCCTCCTCACGCTGTGCCAGTGTCAGCTGTTGCTGCAGGACCCCGAACAGCACGCGGGACATGCTCTCGCGCCGCGCTTTCTCCACCTCGCTGCGTGCGATGCGGGCGCGCAACCACAGGTCACAGCTGTTCGTGTCTTCCCAGGTATCGACGATCTCCACGTTGCGCAACGAGGCACTGGTGGAAGTCTGTGTCACGGAACTCATGTTGCTGTCACTGAATTCGCTGCCGAACACGCGGCGGCTGGATTGTTCCAGCACCAGCGCGTTCTTAACCGTGACCTCGATCATGCTGGACAGGTTCTTCAGTGCATCCTGCCGGGCGCTGGCGATACGCTCGGCCAGCGGCGCGCGCGCGTCGGCAGAGACGCCGGCCGCGAACAGATGCTGCTCGGTGGTGCTCTCTGGCTGCGTCACCCACTCCGGCTTCGGTCCGCCGCCATTACAGGACAGCGCTTGCGTCGCCGGGGCGAGCAGCATCCCCAGCAAGGCTGGTACGGCAAACAACGCTCGGTTCAGGCACATGTCCACTCCCGCTTCATTCGCGCACGATCTGGAAATACAGGCGGCGCGCACCCTCGCTCACCACCAGATAATCACCGCCGGCACCGTGCAGGTGACTGAGCTGCGGCGCCTCGAACGGCGTATCGAACAACACCTTGGCCAGTTCGATGCCGCGCTCGGTATCGGCGAACAGCAGATGGCTCTGCGACAGTGCCGCGACATAGCGCCAGCTCTGGATGAAGCGGCAATCGGTGATGCGCGAACCGCCACGCTGGTAGCGCGTATCGCGCTGCGACACTTCGAAACGTTCGACCTCGCTGCCCGCCTCGAGGTCCACCACATGCAGATAGGAGGCATAGGAGCGCGTGGGTCTGCCGATGTTGAAGGCGGTACGCATCAGATAGGTGCCCACGGCCGCCATCCGCTGGTCGGGCGAATAGCGCACGCAGGTCGGCTCTTCCGAGGTCCAGCTGTCGGCTTGCAGGCGCGCGTAGCCGGCAGCTGCATCCGTGTTGGCGCGCAGCGGTTCCTCTGCGACCGGCGAGGCATCGGCGCTGCCGGCGACCTCGCGCAAGGCAAGATGGACCAGACGCGGGCTGGTGGCATCCATCACCTGCAGGCCGAAATGCTCTACCGTCATATCGACCGCGCGCCGGATCGCATTCAGCACCGCCGCCGATTCGGTCAAGCCGTCCGAAGGCGGCATGCCGCGCGTCCCCATCGGCGCAGACGTGTATGCGCGGGTGGCCGCTGCTTCATCGACGTAACGGAGGTCGGCCGCGGCGGTGGCGGTATAGGTGGCCGCCAATCCCTGTGTCTTGCCGGCGGAGAGATAGAGCCGATAGATGCCGGCCAGCTGGTATTTGCCGGCGTTCTCGACGAAATCCTCGGCGGTGATGAGTGCGCCCGGATCGCTCAGGCGACCCCAGGTCTGCTTCAGTTCTTCGGCCTTGTCCTGGTCGAGGACGAGCAGGCCGTTATCGGTGAGCAACTGCTCGAGGCGGGTCTGTGCCACGCGCTGATACTGGCGCGCCACGTCATCCTGGGCATAGACGACGACCGCGACCTTGGTCGGCTCCGCCCGCGCATGCAGGGAGAGCGACAGGAACAACAACAGAAGGATGCGCGATCCCAGCGACATCGAGACTCCATGTAGCAGCGGCCGGCACGGGCCGGCCGCCACGCATGGCTCAGTAACGTGCGGTCATGCCGAACAGCATGCGCACGCCGCTCTGCGTGAAGCTCACGGAGCTCTTGTCAGTGGTCAGGCTGTCGGAGAAGGCCTGGAACGACAGGTCGGCGGAGACCGCCTCGGTGATGAAATAGGAACCGCCGATGCCGAACGACATGCCGCCGCCCGAAGTCGTGGTGGCCGTGGTCGTAGGTGAATCGCTGGTCATCACCACCGCATGCAGCTCACCCTCGACGAAGGGCACGAAGGCAGATTTCACTGCCGCATCCATGTAGTACTTGGCGCCAAAACCGAAGGTGGTGCCGACGTTGGAAGTGGTACCGCCGCCGCTACTGGTGCCGAACATGGACATGGTGCCGTACACCACGGTCTCCGGGGTGACATACTCGCCCAGTCGGAAATACATGAAGGTGTTGGTGGATTCGGAGGTGCTATTGCCGACCTTGGTACTGGTCGCCGTCATGTTGCCGGCGATGGAAGCTTCCCACTGCCCTTCCTGCGCCAATGCCGGCGTGGCCAGTGCGGCCGAGATGATCGTTGCTGCGAATAATGCCTTTTTCATTTTTACCCCCCACAGGTTGTATACAAACGTTACGCCAAAAACCACTTCTTGAGATGAATGTATTGCCGCCCCCAACAAAAGGATATAACCCCTAAGTGTGTCTGCATCAGCCTTGCTTGCGACTTTGCAGCCACGTCAGGAACTCGCCCGCCGGCATGGGCTGGGCGATGCTATAGCCTTGGGCGTAATCGCAGCCCATGGCAGCCAATCTGCTGGCCAGCATAGCATCTTCCACCCCCTCCGCCACGGTCTCGCGTCCGAAGGCGCGCGCCAATGCGATGACCCCTTGCACGATGGCCTGGTCACCCTGATTCAGACTCATGCCCTGGATGAACGATTGGTCGATCTTCAGGGTATCCGCGCCGAGGCGGCTGAGATAGACCAGCGAGGAATAACCGGTGCCGAAATCGTCCAGCGCGAAGCTGACACCGAGGGCGCGGCATTGCGCGATCACTTCCGAGGATTGCACGATGTCATCCAGCGCGGCGGTCTCCAGCACTTCGATCTGCAGCGCGCCTCGCAGCAGTTGTGGATGGCGTTCCAGCCTGCGTTGCAGCGCACCCACGAAACCGGCGGTCTGCAGGTGATGGGCCGAGATGTTCACGCTCACCTGCAGGGCGATGCCAGCGCGCTGCCAAGCCGCCATTTGTGCCAGCGCGTGCTCGATCACCCACTCACCCAGCTGTACATCGAGTTCGGAGTTCTCGATGATGGGCAGGAACTCGTACGGCGCGAGCAAACCGCGCTCCGGATGGTTCCAGCGGATCAGCGCCTCGACGCCGAAGATGGTGCCCTGCGTCAGGTCCTGTTTGGGCTGGTAATACAGCTCGAACTCGCCCGCCAGCAAGCCCCGCTCGATACGGCGGCGACCTTCGTGCAGGCTGCGCACGCGCTGGTCGTGCCGCGCATCGTACACATGGAACCGGTTCTTGCCGCGCTGCTTGGCCACATACATGGCCTGATCGGCGTGGCGCAACAAGGTGTCGCCGTCGGCATCGTCATCCGGGAAGAAGGTGACGCCGACGCTGGCGGAGACCGTCACCTGTGCCGTGCCCAGCGCCACCGGCTCGGCGATGACGGCCATGAGCCGGTCGAGCACGTTGTAGCACTCGCTCTCCTGGCGCAGGTCGTTGAACAGCAGCACGAACTCGTCGCCGCCCAGGCGGGCCAGCGTGTCACCGGCACGCAACATGGACAGCAGGCGGCGCGCAATCTCGACCAGCAGCTTGTCGCCTTGCTCATGGCCATGGCGGTCGTTGACTTCCTTGAAACCGTCGAGATCGAGATAACACACCGCCAGCAGCGCATCGCCGCGCCGCGCGATACCCATGGCCTGATGCATGCGGTCGGCCAGCAGGCGCCGGTTGGGCACGCCGGTCAGCGCATCGTAATTGGCGACATGGCTCAGCTCGGCCTCATGGTCCTTGAGATAGGTGATGTCGGAGAACACGCCGACATGACGCTGCACACGCCCATGCTCGTCAGCGATGAGCGAGATGGACAACATCTCGGCGAACACCTCGCCATCCTTGCGCCGGTTCCAGATCTCGCCGCGCCAGGTGTGATGCTCACGCAAGGTCTGCCACATCGCGGCATAGAACGCGGCATCCTGCCGCCCGGAACTCAGCAGACGCGGGTCCTTGCCCAGCACCTCGCCGCGCGTGTAACCGGTGATGTGGGTGAAGGCATTGTTCACATCGATGATGCGGTTGCCGGCATCGGTGACGACGATGGCTTCCTGGCTGTTGTCGAACACGCTGGCGTTGATGCGCAGCGCCTCCTCCACGCGGCGGCGGTCGGTGACGTCGCGCACCATGGCCAGCGAATAGCGCGCTCCGTCGTAATTGATGATGGTGGCGCTGATCTCGACATCGAAGGTGCTCCCTTCGCGGGTACGGTGACGGGTCTCGAAACGCTTGCTCTCGCCCTCGCGCGCCTGCTCCATCATCTCCTGCATCTGCGACAACGGCATGTCGGGATCGATGTCCGCCGGCGTCATCTGCAACAACTGCTCGCGCGTGTAACCCAGCAGGCGGCAGGCGGTCTCGTTCACGTAATGGAAACGCAGGTCGCGCGCGATGAGGAAGACAGCGTCGCCGGAGGCATCGACCGCACGTTGCAACAGTTCCAGCCGCTGTTGCTGCTGTTTGCGCGCAGTGATGTCGCGCGCGATGCCGAGTACGCCGATCAATCTGCCGTTGGCATCGCGCATCGGCGTCTTCAGCGTCTCGAACAGGCCGTGATAGCCGTCATCGGCAAAGGTCAGCCATTCCTCGTTCATGCACGGGGTGCCCGCCGCCATCGCCTCGCGGTCGTTCTGGCGGAAGAAATCGGCGAGGTCGCGCTCGACGAATTCGTAATCAGTCTTGCCGACCAGGTCGCGCTCACGCTTGCCATACAGGCGCCCGAAACGCGGATTGCAGGCCAGGTAACGGCCATCCACATCCTTCAGCCACACCAGGTCGGGGATGGTGTCGAGCAGGGTACGCAGGAAGGATTCCTCCAGTCCGGCACGCTGCTCGCGCAGACCGCTGCTCATCAGGCGCGTCAGGTCCTGTTCTTCCACCAGGCCGCGCATGTGGCCGGCGCTGTCGGTGACCACCAGATGCCGCACGCCATGCGCCAGCATCAGTTCCGCGGCCTGGCTGGTGCTGGCCTCCACCGGGATGCAAAGTACCGGCGTCGTCATCACCTCGCGCAGGCTGACGGCTTCCCAGCCGGTGCGCCCGGAATACAGGCGCACCACGTCGCGCTCGGTGACGATGCCGATCGGCCTGTCGCCTTCGACCACTGCCACGCAAGTCTTGCGCTGCGCATGCATCAGATCGAGCGCGGCACTGAGCCGCGCCTCGGGCGGCAAGGCGACGGCAGTGCGTTGCGTGATGGAGACGATGCGTCGCCGCCCGGCCAGCACGGTGAGCTCCATGTGCTGCCGGAAATCGGTATCGCTGACCAGGCCGCACAAGGCGCCCGCATCGTCCACCAGCACCAGATGACGGATGCCTTCGCGCAGGCAAATGCGGTAACCGTCGAGCGCAGGGGTGTCGGCCGGCAGGGTGATCAGCGGCGACGACATCACCACGCGCAGCGGCGTATCGTCGGACATGGCGTCACGCATGGCATGCAGGATGTTGCGCTCGGTGACGATGCCCTGCGGATGGCCGGCGTCATCGACCACCACCAGTGAGGAATAGCGATGCTGCGCCATGGTGCTGGCAGCCGCGGAAAGCGGGGTATCGGCCGAGCCGGTGACGACCTCGCGCGTAGCGATATCGATCAGGCGCAACTCGGTTTGATTCTCTCCTGGCATACGATGGAACTCGACAACTTGTAGTAATGGTTGAACGCTATCACAAGCACGCAGGCTGTAGGGCGCATAACCGAGTAAACAAATGGATTATGCGTAGACGATGCGTACCCGGTCTTCCCCCAGCGCCTCGCGCAGGGAGGCGATGAGTTCGTCGGGCAGGGTGACCTTCCACTCCTCGCCCAGACGCAGCGGCGCGGCACCGATCAGGTTGCGGTAGTTGATCTGCACCGCACATTCCCCGCCGCGATACGGTTTGAGCAGTTCCACCAGGCGCGCTACGCGGATGCGGTCGTCCATGCTGCAATCGATGTCCAGCCGCTTGGCGAAGGTGGCGCGCGCGGAGGCGAAATCGTGCAGCGCGTCGGCGCTGATGCGCATGCCGCCGGAATAGTCGTCCATGCTGGCACGGCCGCGCGCGACCACCAGCTGATCGTCCCGCAACCAGTGGCGGTTGGGCTCGAACAGGTCGTTGAACACCGTCATCTCGATCTGCGCGCTACCGTCGTCCAGTACCAGCACCGCCATGCGCCCGCGCCGCGTCTGCAGGATGCGGATGCCGCTGATGATACCGGCCAGCACCAGTTCTTTTTCCTGGCGGCGCGATTTGCCGTTGGCCGCCGGCAGGATGTCCGGCGTGACTTTATCCAGGCGCATGCTGATGAAGTGCCCCAGTTCCTGCTCGTATTCCTGGTAGGGGTGACCGGACAGGTAATAGCCGAGCGCGGTCTTCTCTTGCGCCAGCTGCTCGCGCAGGCTCCAGCGCTCGACCTCGGCCAACTGCGTCGGCAGCTCGGCCGCGGCATCGTCGCCGAACAGGCTGACCTGATTGGCCGAACGCGCATGCTGGTCGGCACTCTCCAACGCGGCATCGAGCGAGGCCAGCATCTGGTAGCGATGGTCGTTGAGACTGTCGAAAGCGCCCGCGCGGATCAGCGCTTCGATGGCGCGGCGATTGACGATGCGCTTGTCGATGCGCCGGCAGAAGTCGAACAGGTCCTTGAACGGCCCGCCTTCCTGGCGTGCGGCGACGATGTTCTCCACCGCCGCCTCGCCGGTGCCTTTCACCGCGCCCAGCCCGTAGGCGATGGTCTTTTCGTCGGTGGGCGCGAAACGGTAGCCGGAGGAATTGATGTCCGGCGGCTGGATGGTCAACCCCTGCTGCTCGGCGTCCTGGTAGAAGAAACTGACCTTGTCGGTGTTGGTCATTTCCGAGGTCATGGTGGAGGCCATGAACGCCGCCGGGAAATGGCACTTCAGGTAGGCCGTCTGGTAAGCCACCACGGAATAGGCGGCGGCGTGCGACTTGTTGAAGCCGTAGCCGGCGAACTTCTCCATGGTGTCGAAGATCTCGTTCGCCTTGTTCTCGTCGATGCCGTTCTTGGCCGCGCCCGCCACGAAGATGCTGCGCTGCTCAGCCATCTCCTCGGGCTTCTTCTTGCCCATGGCGCGGCGCAGCATGTCGGCGCCACCCAGCGTGTAACCGGCCACCACCTGCGCCGACTGCATCACCTGCTCCTGGTACACCATGATGCCGTAGGTGCTGCCCACCACCTTCTCCAGCAGCGGGTGCGGGATGATGACTTTCTCGCGCCCGTGCTTGCGGTTGATGTAGTCCGGGATGAAGTCCATCGGGCCGGGACGGTACAGCGCGTTCAGCGCGATCAGGTCGTCGATGCAGTCCGGCTGTGCCTTGACCAGCGTGTCCTTCATGCCGCGCGATTCGAACTGGAACACCGCGGTGGTGTTGGCGTTCTTGAAGATGCGGTCGTAGGTCGGCTTGTCGTCGAGCGGGATGTTCTCTATCGAGAAGGATTTTGGATTTTGGATTTTGGATTTGACCTCCGCTCCAGTTCCGGCGGCATCCCCTCCCAAATCCGAAATCCCAGTTCCCAAATCCTGAATGTACCGCACCGCCCAGTCGATGATGGTCAGCGTGCGCAGGCCGAGGAAGTCGAACTTCACCAGACCGACCGCTTCCACGTCGTCCTTGTCGTACTGGCTGACCGTACTCTCGCTGCCTTCGGCGCAATACAGCGGACAGAAATCGGTGAGCTTGCCCGGCGCGATCAGCACGCCGCCGGCGTGCATACCGACGTTACGCGTCAAGTCCTCCAGACGCTCGCCCAGCTCCAGCAATTCATCCACGCCTTCTTCGCTGGCGATGATGGCGTTGAACTCCGGCTCCATCTCGCGCGCCTTGGCCAGCGACACCGGCTTCACACCATCCAGCGGCACCAGCTTGGACAGGCGGTCGCACAGGCCATAAGGGAAATCGAGCACGCGCCCGACGTCGCGGATCACGCCCTTCGAAGCCATGGTGCCGAAGGTGGCGATCTGCGACACGCAGTGTTCGCCATAGTGCTGGCGCACGTACTGGATCACCAGTTCGCGCCCGTCCTGGCAGAAGTCCACGTCGAAGTCGGGCATGGAGACGCGCTCAGGGTTGAGGAAGCGCTCGAACAGCAGTTCGTAACGCAAGGGGTCGAGGTCGGTGATGCCGAGCGAATAGGCCACCAGCGAACCGGCACCGGAACCGCGCCCTGGCCCCACCGGCACCCCGTTGGGGAAGCGTTCGTGGCGATACGATTTCGCCCAGCGGATGAAGTCGGCCACGATCAGGAAGTAGCCGGGGAACTTCATGTTGATGATGGTATTGACCTCGAAATCCAGACGCGCCTGATAGTCCGGCATCTTCGCCGCACGTTGCGCTTCATCCGGGTAGAGCTGCGCCATGCGCCGCTCCAGCCCGCGCTGCGATTCGTCGCGCAGGAACTGGTCCAGCGATTCGCCGTTGGGCGTGGGGAAGTCGGGCAGATAGTTCTTGCCCAAGCGCAGCGTCAGGTTGCAGCGCTTGGCGATCTCCACACTGTTCTGCAAGGCCTCGGGCAGATCGGCGAACAGGTCGGCCATCTCGGCCTGCGTCTTGAAATGCTGCTGGGCGGTGAATTGCTTCACGCGGCGTTTGTCGTTCAGCACATAGCCTTCGGCGATGCACACGCGCGCCTCGTGCGCCTTGAAATCATCGGCGCTGATGAACTGGATGGGATGCGTGGCCACCACCGGCAGCGCCAGGGCATTGGCCAGGCGCACCGTCTCCCGCACCAGCTCCTCCTCACGCGGGAAGCCGGCACGCTGCACTTCCAGATAGAAACGGTCCGGGAACAACTCGGCATGTTCGCGCGCCGCGTGTTTGGCGGTGTTGGCGCTGCCGTTCAACAGCGCCGTGCCGATCTCGCCATGATGGAACGACGACAGTGCGATCAACCCGGCACTGCCTTCGCGCAACCACTCCTTGCGCAACTCGGGGCGCCCGCGATACTGGTTACTGAGATAGGCTTGCGTCAGCAGTTCGCACAGGCGCAGATAGCCGGCATGCGACTGGCATAGCAACAACAAACGGAAGGGATGGTCGCGCGCCTCGTCGTTGGTGATGAACACGTCGCAGCCGACCACCGGCTTGATGCCGGCACCGCGCGCCGCCTTGTAGAATTTCACCAGGCCGAACACGTTGGACAGGTCGGTCAACGCCAGCGCCGGCTGCGCATCCGCCTTGGCCGCCTTGACGGCTTCATCGATACGGACGATGCCGTCGGCGATGGAATACTCGCTATGCAGGCGGAGGTGGACGAAAGCGGGTTGGGACATGGTCTGCGGCGTTCGATGCGAGGCCGGATTCTACACCGCAGCGACAAGCGGCCAAAGCGGAACGCGTCACGCGCAGCGCGTCAATGCACGGCCCCGCGTTGCTGCTGGCGGAAGGCGCGCAACAACGCCGCCGCCAGGATGGGCAGGTCCTGCTTGTGAAGCAGAGGGAAGGCATCATGCAAGGTGAGGTAGAGGATGCTGCTGCCGGAGTCGCCACCACCGATCTCCTCGTGCGCACTCAGCAGCGGGAAGGCGACCCGGCAGGCATCATCGAACACATCGCGCAGATGCACATGTTTACGCCGCTCGGCGCCCTGATATGTCGTCGTTTCCATGCCTTCCTCCTGCTTGCCACTGAGCCCGCACGATAGCGCCCACGTCGAACAGGGTCAATCGCGCCGCACAGTTCCAATACACTGAATTAAAAACCGCCCACGAAGGGCGGTTTGTATCTGGCGGAGAGGGAGGGATTCGAACCCTCGGTAGGTTATTCGCCTACGCCTGATTTCGAGTCAGGTACATTCAACCACTCTGCCACCTCTCCAGATGACTGTTTCGCGCATGGCTGCTTGCGAAGGGCGCGCATTTTACCAGCTACATCCGTTTTCGGGCAGAATGTTGCCAAGCCCATTCTGAACCGCTCCGCATCCTTTCATGCGCAGTCTCTATCCATTGCGGGTGTTCGTGCTGATCGCCCTGTCCGCCTGGCTGGCGCTCAAGGTGATTGAACAGCCGCCCTTGCCGGATTGGCGTGCGGGCGAACTGGTCGCCGTGGTGCCCGACGCCTCCATGGTGACCGATTCCGCGTTCGAAGCCGATCTCGTCACGCTGTTCGCCAAGCATCTGAATGCGCGGGTCAAGATCATCAAACAGCCCGCCGATCAGGCTGTCGCTACCGTTCTGTCCGGACACGCGCATTTCATAACCGGGATGCGCGCGCACGCCAATCCCTCGCTGCGTTACAGCACGGGCTATCAACGGCTGGACGAACGCGTGGTATGCAACGGCCGCCCGCCACGCCGACTGGAGGAGTTGATCGGGCGTGAGCTGGTGGTGGCGCGCGAATCGGCGCAGGAGGCGGCGTTACGCAAGCTGCGCGAGGAACTGGATGAACTGACATGGGAGTCACGCAAGGGCAGCTCACCCATCGAATTGCTGGAGGCGCTGGCCGGCGGCGAGATCGATTGCACGGTAGCCAACGGCGAGCAACTCGCCACCATGCGCAACTACTATCCCGAGATCGGCCCCGGACTGAGTCTGGCGCTGGATTCGGACATGAGCTGGGCGATCAGCGCCGACGGCGATGAGGCGTTGCTGGAAGAGATAGACCGTTTTTTCGACGAGATCCGCCGCAATCGTGCTTTGCACTACGCCATCGATCGCTACTATGGCCACAATGACCGTCTCGACTCCACCGACGTATCGACCTTCATCGCCGACATCGGCAGCGAGCTGCCGCACTACCGGAAATTGTTCGAGGACGCGGCCGATCTGACCGGCATCGATTGGCGACTGCTCGCTGCACTGGCCTATCGCGAATCGCGCTGGGACCCGCATGCCACGTCATACACCAACGTGCGTGGCATGATGATGTTGACTGAGACCACCGCCGACCGCATGGGCGTGGAGAACCGCCTCGATCCCAAGGAGAGCATCCTGGCCGGTGCGCGCTACCTGCAATTGCTCAAGGAACAGTTGCCGCTGCGCATCACCGAACAGAATCGACTGTGGATGGCCCTGGCCGCCTACAACCAGGGCATGGGACACCTGGAGGATGCGCGCATCCTCGCCGCCCAGCGCGGGCTCAATCCCGACGTGTGGGCCGATGTGAAACGCGTGATGCCGCTGCTATCGCGCCCGGAATATTACCAACACGCCCGTTTCGGTCAGGCGCGCGGCGGCGAAGCGGTGGTGCATGTGGAGACCGTGCGTCTGTACCACGACATGTTGCGGCGGCTGGACAGCGAAGGCAAACTGCCCGGTGTGCTGCATCTGCCGTTCGGTTGGGGCAAAGGCTGAGGCCGAACCTCAGCGCTCGCGCTGTTGCTGCTGCGCCTCCAGCAAGCGCTCGACCCGCGCCAGGCGTTCCGACATCTCGCGCAGCAGGCGATCGGATTCCTTTTCTCCCTCCTCGATCTTCTCCACGTCGCTGCCGATGAAGAATGCCGCCAGGTTGGCGGTGAGCAGGGAGATCAACACCACGCCGAACAAGATGACCAGCGCGCCGAACAAACGCCCGGCGCCGGTATGCGGCACCACGTCGCCATAGCCGACGGTGGCCATGGTGACCCAGGCCCACCACATACCGTCCCAGGCATCGCCGATGGAAGGATCGACGCGCGACATGATGATGCCGGACAACACCAGAGTGAAGAAGGCGACCACCAGCGTGGTGCCCAGCTTGTGCTGTGACAACAACTTGCGCGCGGCACGCGACATGCGCAGCAGCAACGCCAGCACCAGCACCAGCCGCACGCTGCGCAGCAGGCCGATGAGCGGCGCGTGTTGCCAGAAATACGGGATGCCGGCGGTGATGATGAGAAGGTTCAGCCAGTTGCCGAACAGATATCGGCGCTTGTCGCGCACCTGCGCGGTGAGGATGACGGTCTCCAGCAGGAAGGCCAGCCACACCAGCCAGTCGGCGATGCTGGCCACCGCCGGCGAGATACCGCCGGTCTCTTCCAGATACCACTGCAGCACGATCCACAGCGCTACCCCGACCAGCGGCCACTCCAGCCGGCGCGCCCATTGCCGCGCGGCGGCGGTCTCGTGCTCCGCGACGCCGGCGATCCCCAGCAGATGGGCGAAACTCATGCGCGCACCTTACTTGGAGAGTTTCTCCATGCCGCCCATGTACGGGCGCAGCACGTCGGGGATGGTCACGCTGCCGTCGGCGTTCTGGTAGTTCTCCAGCACGGCCACCAGCGTACGGCCGACCGCGAGGCCGGAGCCGTTCAGCGTGTGCAGCAACTCCGGCTTGCCCGCCGCGTTGCGGAAGCGCGCCTGCATGCGGCGTGCCTGGAAGGCCTCGAAGTTGGAGCAGGACGAGATCTCGCGGTAGGTGTTCTGCGCCGGCAGCCATACCTCGATGTCGTAGGTGGTGGCGGAGGAGAAACCCATGTCGCCGGTGCACAACTTGACCACTCGATACGGCAGACCGAGCTTCTGCAGGATGACCTCGGCATGGCCGAGCAGCGCTTCCAGCGCGGCGTAGGACTGTTCCGGATGCACCATCTGCACCAGCTCCACCTTGTCGAACTGGTGCTGACGGATCATGCCGCGCGTGTCGCGCCCGTAGGAACCGGCCTCGGAACGGAAGCACGGCGTGTGCGCGACGAACTTCATCGGCAGTTTTTCCATGGCGACGATCTCGTCGCGCACCATGTTGGTCACCGGCACTTCGGCGGTGGGGATGAGATAGAAGTTCTTCTCTTCCTGCTCTTCACCCACCACGCGCGGGATGCGGAACAAGTCTTCCTCGAACTTCGGCAACTGCCCGGTGCCGCGCATCGAGTCGGCGTTCACCATGTAAGGCACATAGGTCTCGGTGTAGCCGTGCTTGTCGGTGTGCGTGTCCAGCATGAACTGCGCCAGCGCGCGATGCAAGCGCGCCAGCGGGCCTTTCAGCAGCGAGAAACGCGCACCAGCGATCTTGGTCGCCGTCTCGAAATCGAGCCCGTCCAAGCCTTCGCCGAGGGAGACATGGTCCTGCACCTCGAAATCGAACTTGCGCGGTTCGCCGAAGCGATGCGTCTCGACGTTGTCCGCCTCCGACTTGCCCACCGGCACGCTGGCATGCGGCAAGTTGGGGATCACTGCCAGGAAGGCATCCATCTCGGCCAGCACCTTGGGCAAGGCTTCGGATTCGAGCTGCTTCAGTTCGGCACCCAGCGCGCCCACCTCGGCCATGATGGCCGACACATCCTCGCCCTTGGCCTTGGCCTGTCCGATCGACTTGGACAACGCATTGCGCTTGGCCTGCAGGTCCTGGGTGCGCGTCTGGATGGCCTTGCGTTCCGCTTCCAGTTTCTCGAAGCGCGCGGTATCCAGCTCGAAGCCGCGTGTCTTCAGGCGCGCCGCCACACCGGCCAGGTCATTACGTAAACTTTGTATATCCAGCATGTTGCCTATCCTTTGTCGTTCTTGGCTGCCGCATCCAGCGCACGCAGGTGCTCCAGCTTCTCGGCGATCTTCAGTTCCAGTCCGCGCGCGACGGGCTGGTAGAAACTCACCTCCGGCATGCCATCGGGGAAGTAGTTCTCGCCCGCCGCATAACCTTCCGCTTCGTCGTGCGCGTAGCGGTAGTCACGGCCGTAGTCGAGTTGCTTCATCAGCTTGGTCGGCGCATTGCGCAGGTGCAGCGGCACCTCGCGCGAGCCGTCCTGTTTGACGAAAGCGCGGGCGGCATTATACGCGACGTACCCGGCGTTCGATTTGGCCGCCACGGCCAGGTAGATCACCGCCTGCGCCAGCGCCAGTTCGCCTTCCGGCGAGCCGAGGCGCTCGTAGGTGGCGGCGGCATCGTTGCACAACTGCATGGCGCGCGGATCGGCCAGGCCGATGTCCTCCCACGCCATGCGCACGATGCGCCGCGCTAGGTAGCGCGGGTCGGCGCCGCCGTCCAGCATGCGCGTGAACCAGTACAACGCGGCATCCGGGTTGGAGCCACGCACCGATTTGTGCAGTGCGGAGATCTGGTCGTAGAACGCCTCGCCGCCCTTGTCGAAGCGGCGCAGGTTCTGCGCCAGCGTGCTGTCGAGGAACTCGGCGGTGATCTGGGCGACGCCGGCGGTATGCGCGGCGGTCTCGATCTGCTCCAGCACATTCAGCATGCGGCGCGCATCGCCATCGGCATAACCGATGACACGTTCGCGCGCCGCCGCATCGAAGCTCAAGCCCTGCAAGGCGACCAGTTGCGCGCGTTCGATCAGCTGGCCCAGCTCTTCGGGCGACAGCGATTTCAGCACGTACACCTGCGCGCGCGACAGCAGCGCGCTGTTCACCTCGAACGAGGGGTTCTCGGTGGTGGCGCCGATGAAGGTGACCAGCCCCTGCTCCACATAGGGCAGGAAGGCATCCTGCTGCGACTTGTTGAAGCGGTGCACCTCGTCCACGAACAGGATGGTATGGCGACCGCGCTGTTGCAGCGTCATCTCGGCCTGCGCAATGGCATCGCGGATGTCCTTCACCCCGGACAGCACCGCCGACAGCGGCACGAACTCGGCATCGAAGGCCGATGCCATCAGGCGCGCCAGCGTGGTCTTGCCCACCCCCGGCGGCCCCCACAGGATCATGGAATGCAGCTTGCCCGATTCAAAGGCGAGGCGCAGCGGCTTGCCGCCGCCGAGCAGATGCGTCTGGCCGATGACCTCGTCGATATGTTTGGGACGCAATCGCTCGGCGAGCGGCGCAGCCGGCGGTGTAGGCGCGAACAGATCGCCCATCACTCACCCAATACGTCGGCGCCGGCGGGCGGCGTGAACTTGAACAGTGCCGGCGCGAGTTGCGGATTGCGTTGCAGATGGGAGAAGCGCAGCACGGTGGTGTTGCCGAACGCATCGTTCAATTCCATCGCCACCAGTTCGGAGCGGGCATTGAAACCCATGCGGATGGCGGAGAAAGTGGATTCGTTGCCACGCGGTTTGGCATCCAGCCAGGCCAGACCATCCTGTTCGCCGGCTTCTGCCAGCACGAAGCCGCGCTCGATCTCGTTGTTGCCGGACAGCAGCGCGGCCGGGCTGCTGCCCAGCGCGGCGTCCAGCTTGCGCACGGTGACCTGCTCCAGGTCGGCGTCGTACAGCCAGAACTTCTCGCCGTCACCGACGATGAGCTGCGCATACGGTTTGCGGTATTCCCAGCGGAACTTGCCGGGACGCACGAACTGCATGGTGCCGGACGAGGTTTGCATCAACTTGCCATTGCGATGGCGCACGGTCTGGGTGAATTCGGCCTGCGCCGAATGGGTGCCCGAAATGAAGGTCTTGAGCCGCTCGATGGCCTCGGCATGGGCGAGCAGGGGAAGAACAAGCAGTACGAGAAAGATGAATTTATGTTTCATAGTCACGAGAAAGGATTTTGGATTGAGGAATTGGGATTTAGCAGGATCGGCGACATGCCAAAATCCTAGTTCCTAAATCCCAGATCCTGTTTCTCATTCTTGACGCGCCGGCGCGATCACTTCGCGGTTACCGTTGCTCTGCATGGGCGACACCAGGCCGGCTTTCTCCATCGCCTCGATCAGGCGCGCCGCGCGGTTGTAGCCGATGCGCAGGTGGCGCTGCACCAGCGAGATGGAAGGACGACGCGTCTTGAGCACGATCTCCACCGCCTGGTCGTACAGGGCATCCGCTTCGGCATCGCCGCCACCGCCGTCATATTCGCCTTCGGCCGGTTCATCCATCGAGGTGAGGATACCTTCGATGTAGTTCGGCTCGCCCTGCGCCTTGAGGTGTTCGGTGACGCGATGCACTTCCTGATCGGACACGAACGCACCGTGTACGCGCTGCGGGAAGCCGCTGCCCGGTGGCAGATAGAGCATATCCCCCTGCCCCAGCAGCGATTCGGCGCCCTGCTGGTCGAGGATGGTGCGCGAATCGATCTTGCTCGACACCTGGAACGCCACTCGGGTCGGCACGTTGGCCTTGATCAGGCCGGTGATGACATCCACCGACGGACGCTGCGTGGCCAGCACGAGATGGATGCCGGAGGCGCGCGCTTTCTGCGCCAGACGGGCGATCAGCTCTTCCACCTTCTTGCCCACCACCATCATCAGATCGGCCAGCTCATCGATGAAGATCACGATGAACGGCAGCTCTTCCAGCGGCTCCGGGGCTTCCGGCGTGATGCTGAACGGGTTGGTCAGCGGCTGCCCCTCCTTGATCGCGTCGCGCACCTTCTGGTTGTAGCCGGCGATGTTGCGCACGCCTAGCGCGGCCATCAGCTTGTAGCGCTTGTCCATCTCCTGCACGCCCCAGTTGAGCGCGGAAGCGGCCTGGCGCATGTCGGTGACCACCGGCGCCAGCAGGTGCGGGATGCCCTCGTACACCGACAGCTCGAGCATCTTGGGATCGATCAGGATCAGGCGCACCTGTTGCGGCGTGGACTTGTACAGCAGCGACAGGATCATCGCGTTGATGGCCACCGATTTGCCGGAGCCGGTGGTACCGGCCACCAGTGCGTGCGGCATCTTGGCCAGGTCAGCCACCACCGGCTTGCCGGAGATATCCTTGCCCATGGCGATGGTGAGCGGCGAGGCCATGTCGGCATACACCTGCGAACCGAGGATCTCGGACAGGTGCACTGTCTGCCGCTTGGAATTGGGCAGCTCCAGCGCCATGCAGGTCTTGCCGGGGATGGTCTCCACCACGCGGATGCTAACCACCGACAGCGCGCGCGCCAGGTCGCGCACCAGGTTGACGATCTGGCTGCCCTTCACGCCCACGTCCGGTTCGATCTCGTAGCGCGTGATGACCGGGCCGGGATAGGCGCCCACCACCTTCACCGTGACGTTGAAATCGTTGAGTTTGCGTTCGATCAGGCGCGAGGTGAATTCCAGCGTCTCGGCCGACACCACCTCCACCTGTTGTTTGGCTTCATCCAGCAGGTGCAACGGCGGCAGGTCGGAGTCCGGCATGTCGGCGAACAACACGACCTGCTTCTCCTGTTCCACGCGCTTGGACTTGGGGATCTCCACCACCGGCATCTCGATATGGATGGGCTGGTGCTCCTCGACACGCTTCTTCTCCACCTCCACGCTGACTTCACGCTGCTGCACCGCCTGTGCGCCGATGCGCTTGTCCTGCCAGGTCTGCCAGCGCTGGCGCGCCCACAGGTAACCATCTTCCAGCCAGGCGCCGAGGCGATCGATGAAGCGCAACCAGGACAACCCGGTGTACAGGCTGAAGCTGACCGCCATCAGGGTGAGCAGCAGCAAGGTGGCGCCGGTATAGCCGAACACCGCCGCCAGCCAATGGCCGAGCGCAGCACCCAGCATGCCGCCCGGTGCCTGCGGCAGTTCCACCTGCCAGGTGTACAGGCGTAACGCTTCCAGTGCGCTGCTGCTCAGCAGCAGGATGAAGAAGCCGGAGAGCGACAGCCACAGGGTACGCACGTCGAACAGACTGTCGGCACGCATGCGGCGATAGCTCGCCCACACGCGTTGCAGCATCAACGTGACCCACCACCAGGCGGAGAATCCGAACACATAGAGCAACACGTCGGATAGCCAGGCACCGAAGGCGCCGCCCGGATTGTTGAGGGCGGCCACAAGGGCTTCGTGCGACCAGGCTGGATCGTTGCGGTCATAGCCGGCAAGGATCAGGATGAGATAGGCGGCCAGCGCCACCAGCAGCAACCAGCGCGATTCGCGCAACAGATTGAGCAGGCGCTCCGGCAGCGGTGCGCGCACGCTATCGCTTACCGCCATCAGCCTTGCCCACCGAGTTGCTCGAAACCGCCCTGCTCCAGGGCGTCGGCGATGAAACCGAAACGACGCGCGAATTGACATGCAGGGTCTGGTAGATGGCGGCGACATGGATCTTCACCGTCCCCTCGGCCAGATTGAGTTCGCGCGAGATGTCCTTGTTGCTCTTGCCGGCGCCGATGAGTTGCAGCACTTCGAGCTGGCGCGGGGTGAGGCCGTACTTGCTGGCGCGCTGGCTGCGTTTGTCGCCGGCGGACTGGCCGGCATCCAGCTTGGCCACCGCCTGCTGCAACAGCTGCGGCGGCACATAGACGCCACCGTCCAGCACCATGCGCAATGCCGCCAGCATGGTCTTGCTGGAGGACATCTTGGAGATGAAGCCCATGGCTCCCAGCTCCATCACACCCTCGATGTCGTCACGATGGTCCGAACCGGAGACCACCACCAGCGGGATATCGGGGAAGCGCTGATGGAACAGTTGCAGCGACGGCACACCGTTGCTGTCCGGCATGTTCAGATCGAGCAACGCCAGGTCGATGTCAGGGTTGGCCATCACCAACTGGATGGCTTCGGTGAAATTGCCGGTATCGAGGATCTCCACTTCGTCCGCGAGCTGTTGCAGCACATAGCGCATGCCGTCACGGAACAAGGCGTGGTCATCCACCAGCAGCACTTTCAGCTTCATTGCTTACCTCCCGTTTTTTCGCCCGCCATCATACCATCGCCTGCGCTGCAAGCCCTGTCATTGCACGCCTTTCACGGCGAAATGCATCATCGCACGCAGCCTCACCGGTGCGATCGGTTTATGCAGCAGCATGGCGCCCGAGGCATGTATCCCGTGCAAGGTATCGGCACCGGTATCGCCGGTCAGCACCAGCGCCGGCAAGTTCTTGCTCCAGCGCTCGCGCATGCGGCGGATCACTTCGATGGCGGTGACACCTTGTGGCAAACGGTAATCGCACACCAGCAGGTCGGGTGTGGCCGCCACCTGCTCCAGGTCGCGCATGACTTCCCCGGCCTCTTCGCCTGCGAACACGCAGCAGCCCCATTGGCGCATCAGTGCGGCAGCCTGCTCGCGGATGTCCGGGTCGTCCTCCACCAGGGCCACCACCGCACCGGACAGGTCATATTCGGCATGCGACAGTACATACGGCTGCGCCAGCTGGGCGGCATCGCCCTTGCGGATGCGCACCGCGAATTCGGAACCGCTGCCCGGCGTGGAACTGACTTGCAGGCGACTGCCGAGCAGGCCGTCGATGCGTCGTACGATGGTCAACCCCAACCCCAGTCCCTTGCGCCGGTCTCGATTGGGATTGCCCACCTGATAGTACTCATCGAAGATGCGTGGCAACGCCTCGGCCGGGATGCCGATGCCGCTGTCGCTCACCGCGATGCGCACATCCTCGCCGGCGCAATCGCAATGCACCACGATCCCCCCTTGTTCGGTATAGCGCACCGCATTGGCGATCAGGTTGCGCAGCATGCGCTCCAGCAGGAAAGGATCGCTGTACACCACCGCGCTGCAACCGTCGGTACACGCCACCTGCATGCCGTCCATCTCGAAATGCAACCCCTTGGCCTGCGCCAGCGGTGCGAAGTCGCCATACAACCGGTCCAGCAACGGGCCCAGACTGAAATGCTGCCAGCGCGCCTCGATGATGCCTGCGTCCAGGCGCGAGATGTCGAGCAGGTCGTCGAACATGTCCACCAGTGCGTCCACCGATTTGGCGATCTGCCCGGCCAGCCGTGCCGCCTCAGGTTCGCGCACGATATCCTGCAGGGCTTCGGTGAACAGGCGCAGCGCCTGCAACGGCTGGCGCAGGTCATGACTGGCGGTGGCGAGGAACTTGGATTTGGCACGGCTGGCCAGCTCGGCCTGCTCCAGCGCTACGGCGATGTCCTGCTCGCGCTGACGCAGCACGCGCAACAGATTCTCCTTCTCGAAACGCTGACTGAGCGAAAGTTCGAAGGTATGCATCAGGCGGATGGCCGCATTCAACATGAACAGGATGAACACCACCAGCATCAGCGCCAGAAACCAGTGCTGCCTGTCGTTCTCCAGCGCCAGCAAAACGATGAGCGGCACCAGCTGGAAGATGAGATAGAGGAACAGCGACGGCCGGTGGATGGGATTGATGGTCACGCCACCGGCGGAGAAGCCCATGGCAACGCAGATGATGAGGACCTGATAGGCCAGGTCGCCCGGTACATACATCAGCAACCAGGCGAGTCCCCATACCGAAGCGCCGAGCACGGTGTTGCGCCGGAAACGCCAGTCCCACACTCGACACTCCTGCAGGCTGAAGGTCGCCTTGCCATAACGCCACCATTGCGACAGTTCGAACAATTGCACGGAGAAGGCCAGCACCATCCAGCCCAGCAGGACGCGATGCGACACCGCATCCCACATCCCCCAAAGCATCAGAGGCACCATGGCCATGGCCGGCACTACCATGGTGGGATAGGTCTCGATGCGTGCGCGCACCTGTTCGCGCCGTACCGGCAGGTTGTCGGCGTCGATGTCGAACTTCAGGAACTGGCCGAGGAGGCTCATCTCATGGCCAGCAGCAGGCGAATGTCCTGCGCCAGATATTCAGGACGTTGGGCGAACGGCGACAACAGCACCGGCCGTCCGGCGGGACCGATCAGATAAGTGCCGGCGGAATGATCGAGCGTATAGCTGCCGCTCTTGGTCGGCTGCTTCTGGTAGACGATGTCGAACGCCTGGGCGGCTGCGGCAGTGGCTTGCGCATCGCCATAAAGTCCGAGAAAGGACGGGTAGAACGCCGGCACGTATTGCGCCAGCAGTGCCGGCTGGTCGCGCTCTGGATCCAGCGTGACGAACAACACCTGCACGCGTTCGGCATCCTTGCCCAGCAGACGCATCACCTGCGCCATGTCGGCCAGCGTGGTCGGGCACACATCCGGGCAATGGGTGTAACCGAAGAACAGCGCCACCACCTTGCCGCGGTAGTCGGCCAGCGACACCGGCTTGCCATCGGGCGCGTGCAGGTGCAGCTCAGCCTGCGCATATTTCGCGCTGACCTCACTCGCCTTGAACGGCGACGGCAGTTTCTGTTCGCACGCCGCGAGCAGCGCACACAACAACATCAGACAAACGTTACGCAGGTACATGACAACTGCCGCTCCATCCATAAGTCGCAAAGGTGTACGCCACCTTGAACAGCCCATAGCCCCCCAGCCCCATCACCAGCAACCCCGCCGCCAGACGCACGCGCGGCGCCTGCACCCAGCCACGCACGCTCTCCCAGAACAGGCCGATGGCCAGCAGATTGGGCAAGGTACCCAAGCCGAAGGCCAGCATGGTGGTCGCGCCATGCGCCATATCGCCACTGGCCAATGCCGTCAGCAGCACACTGTACACCAAGCCGCAGGGCAACCAGCCCCACAACGCCCCCAGCCCCAGTGCGCGCGGCACGGTAGTCACCGGCAGCAGACGGGTGGTATGGGGTTGCAGGCGGCGCCACAGCCCACTGCCGATCTTTTCCAGGCGGCGCACCGCACCGCCGATGCCGGCCAGATACAGGCCGAGCAATATCAGCATGACGCTGGATAAGGCGAACAACAGATGCTGCACCGGCACCGCATCGCGCATCAGCAGGCCAGCCTGACCGAGGGCGCCGACCAGCGCGCCGGCCACGGTATAGCTGGCGATGCGCCCGCTGCTGTAAGCCAGATGGAACGGCCAGTGTGCGCGCGATGCCGGCACTTGCGTGGTGAACAGACCGACCAGACTGCCGCACATGCCGAGGCAATGCACCCCGCCCAGCAGGCCGACCAGGAACACCGCGACCAGGCTGAACTCACTCATCGTCAGCCTCGGGCGCCAGCAGGCTCAAGTCGAGATGTTGCGCAGCCAGCACGGCATCGGGCTGTGCCATATACGGCACCACGCCCAGCAATGGCGCATCCAGACGCTCGCGTATCGCTTCGATGTTCTCCTGCAAGGCCGGCATGTCGGCATCCAGCACATTGGCCACCCAGCCGGCACAAGCCACCTGATGCTGCGCCAGCGCCAGGTCGGTGAGCAAGGCATGGTTGATACAGCCCAGACGCATGCCCACCACCAGGATAACCGGGATGTCCAGTTCGCGCGCCAGATCGGCGAAGCTGCGCTCCTCGTTCAAGGGCACCAGGAAACCGCCCGCGCCTTCCACGATCACCTCGTCGGCCTGGCACTCCAGTTCTTCATAGGTGGTGAGGATGCGCTGCATCTCGATGCGCACCCCGGCATGGCGCGCCGCCAGATGCGGCGCGATGGGGCGCGGGAAGCAGTAAGGATTCACCTGGCCATAGGCCAATTGCATGGTGCTCGCGGCGCGCAGCGCCTTGGCATCGTCGTTGTGGTCGTCGTCATCGCAACCCGCCGCCACCGGCTTGAAGCCGGCTGCGCGCTTGCCCTGCGCGGCGAACCCGTGCAGCAAGGCACAACTGACCAGCGTCTTGCCGACGCCGGTATCGGTACCGGTGATGAAATAACTCATAGCTTGAAATCCGTCCTGACCACCGCGCGGCCATCCCCGGTGTGCTTGGGCGGCACGCGCCAGGCATGGCCGTAGATCACCTCATAGGTGGTCGGCAACTTGCCGTCGCGGCGCAACCGCTCGTAATTCTCCGTCACGCGCTGCCAGGCGCGCTTGCCCATCAGGCCGCTGCCGCGCCCGGCGGTGGCATTGTGCGCGCCGATGCTCTTCAAATCCTGCATCACCGCGCGCACGTCGTCATAAGTCAGGGTCAAGGTCTCCATCTCCATCACCGGGTCGGCGAAGCCGGCAGCCACTAGCATGTCGCCGACGTCATGCATATCCGCAAAACGATTAAGGTGATTGTAGCCGTCCACGCCCGCGAAGGCGATGCGCAATTCGCGCAAAGTATCCGGGCCGAAGGTGGAGAACATCAGCAAGCCATCGTTGCGGATCACGCGATGCAGCTCGACGAAAGTGGCCGGCAAGTCGTTGCACCATTGCAGGGCCAGGTTGGACCACACCATGTCCACGCTCTGTGTCGCCAGCGGCAGCGCTTCCACATCCGCACACAGATACTGCGCGCGCTGCCCCTGGAACAGTTTGCGCCACCAGCTGCTGGTACCGCGCGCATGTTGCAGCATGCCAAGCGCGATATCGAGCGCGGTGACCTGTGCCTGCGGATAGCGCTGCGCCAGCAGGCGCGTGCCGCGTCCGGTGCCGCTGCCCACATCCAGCAGGCGTTGCGGCTGCAGGCGCATCAGATCCAGCTTTTCCAGCATGCGCTGGCCTACCTCGTGTTGCAGCACGGCGGCAGCATCATAGCTGTCGGCCGCCTTGCTGAACGCGCGTCTCACTTCGCGCTTGTCGATCTCGAACTCATTCATGCAGGAATCTCTTCAGGTGTTCTGTAAACATTGCCGGGTGCGACAGGAACGGCGCATGCGCGGCGCCGAGGATCTCGGCCACCTGCGCTTGCGGCATCACCTGCGCCAAGTAATACGACGCCTCCGGCGGCGTCAATTTGTCGCGCTCGCCGGCTATCAGCAGCGTGGGTTGCGCGATGGTCGCGGCCTGCGCGCGCAGATCGGCATCGCGCAGGATCTCCAGACCGCCGCGCAGCGCTGCCAAATCTGGCTCGCCACGGCTGAACAACTGCTCGCGCATGCGGGTCAGCAGTTCGCGCTCATGCTCGCTGCCGCGCACCTGCAACGCCAGGAAGCGCCGCAACGTCGCGGCATGGTTCTGCTCTAGTTCGGCTGCGAACTGTTGCAAGATCGCGCTGCCCATGCCGAACAGCCAATCCTCGCGCTCGGTGAAACAGGGCGTACTGGCGACCAGCACCAGCTTGCTTATCTGCTGCGGCGCACGCAGCGCCCAATGCTGCGCCAGGATGCCGCCCAACGACCAGCCCAGCAGCATGACCGGCTGGGAGAACTGCGCCGCCAACCGGTCCACCACCGCATCCAGCGTGAATGGGGTGGCGCTGCTCGCCCCATGGCCAGGCAGATCCACGTTGTACACCTCGAACTCCTGCGCCAGTTGTGCAGCCAGTTCGCGCCAGATACCGCCATGCATGCCCCAGCCGTGCAGCATGACCAGCGGCTGCCCGCTACCGCTCACTTCAACATGCAAGCTCATGCAAGGCTCCGATCAGGCGATCCACATCCGCGGCTTGATGCGCGGCGGACAAGGTGATGCGCAAGCGCGCGGTGCCCTGCGGCACGGTGGGCGGCCGGATGGCGGCGACCCAGATGCCGCGCGCGCGCAACCCTGCGCTGAGTTGCAATGCCGCCTCATTGTCGCCCACCAGCAAGGGCTGGATGGCGGTCTGCGAGGGCATCAACGACCAGGGCAGATCGCTCAGACCGTGGCGCAGACGTTCGATCAAGCCATGCAGATGCGTGCGCAAGCCGTCGCCTTGTTCGATGAGCGACAGGCTCTGCAGCAAGGCCACTGCCAGCGCCGGCGGCGAAGCCGTGGTGTAGACATAGCTGCGCGCCTGGTTGACGAGGGTGTCGATGACGACCTGTTCCGCCGCGACGAAGGCGCCGGACACGCCAGCCGCCTTGCCCAGCGTGCCCATCAGGATGACGCGCGGCGCAGCCAGCCCGAAATACGCCAGGCTGCCGCGCCCCTGCGCGCCCAGCACGCCGAAACCATGCGCATCGTCCACCAGCAGCCAGGCGTCGTAGCGTTCGCACAAGGCGAGCAATTCGGGCAACGGCGCGAGGTCGCCATCCATGCTGAACACCGCATCGGTGATGATGAGCTTGCGCCCACTAGCTGCGCCTTCCAGCAGTTGGGCCAGCTGCGCCATGTCGTTGTGGCGATAACGTTTCACCTCGGCGCGCGACAACAACATGGCGTCGTTGAGCGAGGCATGGTTGAGTTTGTCGGCGAACACCGTGTCGCCCTTGCCCACCAGCGCCTGCACCACGCCCAGGTTGGCCATGAAACCGGTGGAGAACAGCAAGGCCGCCGGTTTGCCGACGAAGGTGGCGAGTTGTTGTTCGAGTTGGTGGTGCGGGGTGAAGTGACCATTCACCAGATGCGCCGCCCCGGCACCCACGCCCCATGCCGCCGCACCCCGCTGCAAAGCGGCGATCAATTGCGGATGGTTGGCGAGGCCAAGGTAGTCGTTGCTGCTGAACGCGAGATAGGGCTTGCCATCGACCACGATGTGCGGCGTCTGCGGGGTTTCCAGCGTGCGCCGCTGACGCAGCAAGCCTTGCGCGGCGCGTGCGTCCAGTTCCTTTTGCAGCGCCGCAAAGGTCATCCGTGCTGCTCGGCGAAGGGGTACATGCCCAGCTTGTCCATCAGCGCGCGGTCGCGTTCCACATCCGGATTGCCGGTGGTCAGCAGCTGGTCGCCGTAGAAGATGGAATTGGCGCCGGCCAGGAAGCACAGCGCCTGCACCGCCTCGCTCATCTGCTGGCGACCGGCAGACAGGCGCACGCGCGCGGTCGGCATGGTGATACGT
Source organism: Pseudomonadota bacterium (assembly GCA_040754175.1). GTDB lineage: Bacteria > Pseudomonadota > Gammaproteobacteria > Burkholderiales > Gallionellaceae > Sideroxyarcus. The sequence goes on from JBFMFN010000027.1 coordinate 45,207, forward strand.
GCCACGGCGATGGTGCGCACGAAATCGAGCGGGTCGATGTCTTCCTGCTGCGCCAGCGGTGTGCCTTCCACTTTGACCAGGTTGTTGATCGGCACGCTCTCGGGATAGGGCTCCATGTTGGCCAGCTGGGCGATCAGCCCGGCGCGCTGGGTGAGGTTCTCGCCCATGCCGACGATGCCGCCGCTGCACACATGCATGCCCGCACGACGCACACGCTCCAGCGTGTCCAGACGCTCCTGATAATCGCGCGTGCTGATGATGTCACCATAGAAATCGGGCGAGGTGTCGAGGTTGTGGTTGTAGTAGTCGAGGCCGGCCTGGCGCAATTGCTCGGTCTGCTCGTCGTTGAGCATACCCAACGTGGCACAGGTCTCCATGCCCAGCGCCTTGACCTCCTTCACCATCTCCACCACGGCCGCCATGTCTTCCTTGGAAGGTTCGCGCCAGGCCGCGCCCATGCAGAAACGGTCGGCACCCGCCGCCTGCGCCGCTTTGGCTGCCTTGATGACTTCCTGCACCTCAAGCATCTTGCGGTTCTCCACGCCGGCATCGTGGAACGCCGACTGCGGGCAGTAGCCGCAATCCTCGGAGCAGCCACCGGTCTTGATCGACAGCAGCGTGGACAACTGCACCGCATTGGGGTCGAAGTGCTCGCGATGCACCTGCTGGGCGCGGAACATCAGGTCGTTGAACGGCAGCTGGAACAAGGCTTCGATGGCCTCCACGCTCCAGCGTTGCGGTGCGGCGTTGGCCTTGGGCGACACGGGACGGACGAGGGTGATAGGCTGACTCTGCATGGGGATATTGCTTTCCGGGAATCGAGGGTAAATTGCGGGCTGCATGTTCCTTGATGGTTGCCACCTTGTCAATTTCACCACCAATCCAGATGGACATCCGCTCACTCTTCAGGCACCTGATGCCTGCGCAACCCTGCTTCCTGTGCGGCGCGATGAATCGCGCGGGCCTGTGCTGCAACGCTTGCGCTGCCGACCTGCCGCATCTATCCGGCCCGCGCTGCCGCCTTTGCGCCCAGCCGTTGCCGACCGACGGCGTGTGCGGCCACTGCCTGCGCCATGCGCCGGCCTTCGACCGCACGCTCGCCGCGTTCCGCTATGCCTTTCCGCTGGATCGCCTGGTACAGGCGCTCAAGTTCGAAGAACAATTGCTGCTCGCCCCTTTCCTCGGCGATGCCTTGGCTCGCTGCGTGGATGAGACCCCGGATTGCCTGCTCGCACTGCCGTTGCACGCCGACCGTCTGCGGGCGCGCGCCTTCAATCAATCGCAACTGTTGGCCGACCACCTGAGCCGGGCGCTGCATTTGCCCGTGCGGCGCGACGTGGTGCAGCGCGTGCGCAACACCCTCCCGCAATCCTCGTTGCCCTGGCAGGCACGCAAACGCAACATGCGTCAGGCGTTCGCGCTGCAACCCGGGGCGGGAGTGCATGGCATGCATATCGCCATCGTGGATGACGTGATGACCACCGGTGCCACGCTGGATGCGCTGGCGCACGTGCTCAAACAGGGAGGTGCCCGCAAGGTCAGTGCGTGGGTGGTGGCACGCACCCTTGCACGCGCTTGAATGGATCAGAGTGCCGCCAGACGTTGTTGCACGAAAGCGGTCTGTTCGGGGCTGAGCGAGCGCGTGGCGAGTGCCTGCTCATAGGCTTGTCGCGCCTCCTCCTTGCGCGCCAATGCCTGCAAGGAGATCGCCAGCCCCACGCACCACATGCCGTTGCGTGGAGTCAGCTTGAGTGCCGCGCGATAGTGGTCGACCGCAGCGCCATGCTGCTCACCGCGTTGCAGCACTGCGGCATAGAACGCCTGGTAATCGGCATCGTCCGCAGCCTGTTGCAGATGGCTGTGCAGGGTATGCTGCGCCTGCGTCAGATCGCCTTGTGCCAGTTGCAGTCGCGCCAGGGCAATGATGAAACTGTGCGGCAACGGCTTCACCGTCATGCCTTGCCGCAACACCTTCTCCGCCGCATCGAGCTGCCCGTTGCCTTGCAGCAGGTTGACCAGCGCGAGACGCGCGCCTTCGTGCGCCGGGTCGTCGCGCAAGGCCGCTTCGTAGGCAGCCAACGCTTCCGGCACCAGACGCTGGTACTGCGCCTGCAAGCCTTTGCGATAGGCAGCATCGGCACGTTGTTGGGGGCTGATCTGCTTCACCGGCGGCGCGCTGCGCACGACCGGTGCCGCTGGCACGGGCGGACGCACCGGCTCGACAACAGGGGCTTCAGGCTCGATCGCCGCGACCAGCGGTCGTTGCGGTTCCATCGTTGCGGCAACAGGGGACGGCTCACGCAGCGCGTCCGGCAGCGGCGGCACGCTCAATTCATAACTGAGCTGGTTCACCGGTGCGGCCGTCGGCGCGGACTCCACCGCTGCGGGTGCAACAGCGACCAGCGCAGGTGTCGCCGGTACCGCCGGTACCGCCGGCGCACCGGCGGACGCAGCGGTCGGTTGACGCAACAGCAACCAGGCCGCCACACCCAGCAACAGCGCGAGCAGCAGCAGGATCAGCACAGGCATGCTCCAGTCACGCCTGGCTTGCGTCGGCACCGGGCGGATCTGCGTCTGATCCGGCGCGGTATGTTCACCCCGCGCTTCGAGTTGATTGAGCACCTGATTGATCAAGCTCATGCCAGCATCACCACGGCCACGACGATACTGGCCGCCACCGCGATCACCAGCGCAGACAAGGCCCATGGCAGCCAGTCGCGCTTCACCTCGGGCGTATCCTGTGCGGCCTGCGCCACATGCTTGCCCTCCACCTGCTGCCGTCCTTCAGCGAAGGCCAGCATCAGCGCTTTGTGCGCCAGGATATTGACCAGGCGCGGGGTACCGCCGGTGACACGATGCATCTTGCCCACCGCACTGCGGCGGAACAGCGTCTCGCCGCTGAAACCGGCGACTGCGGCGCGATGGCGCAGATAGCGGTCCAGCTCGTCGCGCTGCAACCCCTTCAATACATATTGGAAGGTGATGCGTTGCCGCAGTTGGCGGATGGAGTGGTGTTGCAGGAGTTCGTCCAGCTCCGGCTGACCGAACAACACCACTTGCAGCAGCTTGCGCTTCTCGGTCTCCAGATTGGTGAGCAGGCGCAGCACTTCCAGACTCTCCAGCGGCATGGCCTGCGCTTCGTCCAGACAGACCAGCACGCGTTTGCCCTCGCGCGCGAAGTTGAGCAGGGCACGCGTCAGCTCCTTGAGCAGCTGATGCTGATCGACATCGTGCGGCAACTCGATGCGGAACTCATCGGCCAGCGCCAGCAGCAGGCTGCGCGGCTCAAGATAGGGATTGGGCAGATAGGCGGTGACGAATTGCGTGCTGCGACGCCCTTGCGCTTCTGCATCCTGGGTGCCGATCAGCGTGGTGGATTGCTTGCCCTGATTCAGCGCCGACAGGAACTTGCGGCACAGCAAGGTCTTGCCGTTGCCCACCTCGCCGGTGATCTTGATGAAACCTTCGCCGTTGCGCGCAGCCACCAGCAGGGTGTTGAGCCCTTCCTGATAGCTGCTGCACGCGAAGAAGAAGCTGGTATCGGGTGTCAGCGAGAAAGGGGCCTCGCGCAGTCCGAAATGGCGCAGATACATCGCTTAACGGGTCATGCCCTTGATACGGTCGCGGCTGCGCGCGATGTCATCGGCCCAGTCATCGTCGCTGTTGACGATGGTCGGCTTGATCAGGATCACCAGCTCGCGCTTCTGCATCGCCTCCGACACCTGGCCGAACACCGCCTTGGGCAGGCCGGGCAGGCCGGAACGGTCATTGGTCGCGGCCTGGCGCATCAGGCCGCCGATCGCCACGATCTGGCCGTCACGCGCCCGCACGATGCTGTCCGTCTCCGACACCGAGCTGGACGCCAGTGGCAGGTTGAGCGAGCCCGATGCGCCGCCAATGTTGACTGTCTTGTTCACCGTGCTCACCTGGCTCACCGAAGGATGCACATGCAGGATGATCTCGCCGTTCTCGTCGATGCGCGGCGTCACATCGAGCGCAATGCCGGAGAAGAACGGCTGCAAGGTCACGGTCGGTGTGGTGGTGGTGGTGGTGCCGGTGGTGGTAGTGCTGGACACGTTGGTCACGAAGAACTCATCGGTGCCCACCTTGAGCACGGCCTTCTGGTTGTTCAGCGTGGCGATGCGCGGGCTGGACAACACATGCACGTCACCCTGCGATTCGAGGAAGTTCAACAAGGCCGCAAAGTTGCTGGTCTGGAACGCCAGACCGAACATGCTGCCGGCGATCGCCCCCGCCGGCAGCGAACCCGCAGCGGCAAGCGACAGGTCGGTGCCGGGCGTGGAGGTCACGATGCCGTTGGTGATCTGCGAGCTGCGCATGCCGAGCGTGCTGCCATTGGACAACTGGCCGGCACTCACGCCACTGTTCGCGCCGTTCTTGACCGCGCCCCAGTTCACCCCGGACTGGAAGGCATCGTTCAGCTGCACTTCGACGATCTTGGCTTCGAGGATGACCTGGCGTTCGACCGAGATCTGCGAAGCCTTCAGATAGGCCGCGACGTTGCGCAACTCGTCCGGCATCGCGCGCACCACGACCACACCGGACATCGGGCTGATGACCACACTACGCCCTTTCTCGTTGCCCACGATGGTGGTCAACGCGCGGGTCAGTTCCTCCCAGAAGTCTGCACTACTGGTCATGCTGACCTTGCTGCTGTCCAGCGCGACCTGATTGCCGCCGGTATTGGTGGTGGTCGTGCCGCCGGTGGAGGTGGTGCGCGGGCTGTCGGATACCGAACCCGAAGTGACACGCAGGCTGGATTTGCCGTCGCGCTGGCCGGTCAGGTAGTTCACATGGAAGATGCGCGTCTGCAAACCGAGTGGCTGGATATAGATGCGCGTGCCGTCCACCTTGTATTCGTAGCCATACATCTCGCGAATGGCCTCCAGCGCATCGAACACGGTGACGTCTTTCAGATTGAGCGAGATGTTCCCGCTCACCTCCGGATGCAGCAGCATGCTGTAGCGGGTGCCGGACACCAGCGCCATGAACACCTGTTCTGCGGGCGTGTTGTTTACCGCCAGATCGAACTTGGCTTCGACCGGTGCTTTGTCCACCGGCGCCACCGGTATCGGCGGCAACAAAGCGTCATAGACCTCGCTCTGCGTGCTCGGCTTGACGGTGGCTGCCGCCATCTCGTTGTCGATCTGCGCCTTGACCTGCTGGTTGCCACCAGGACTGGCACAACCTGCCAGCGCGCATAGCCCCATCGCGATCCATACTTGCCTCATTTTCCACTCCCGTCACTGGTCTCGCCGCCCACTCCGGTCACGGCTTGCTCTTTCTTCTGCTCTGTCTTTTTAATCGCGTGTTGCCCCGGCGCCTTGCTGCTGACCGGCGCTCCGCGCCGCCCTTCGCAGGCAGCCTCGGTACTGGACATGCTCACCCCGGGATAGAGGTGCAGCACGCGCCGCCCCGCGGGACCGTTGAGCACCACGCAGGTCTCGTTGACTACCGTCAGCATCGCCCCTTCGTATTGCTGCCCGACCTCGATCTTCTTGCCATCGATGATCGCCGCATCGTGCCCGTCGGCCAGGATCACCGATTGCAGACCCTTGGGAGCCGCAGCCTGCGGCGGGGCGACATCCTCGCCCGATACCGGCAACAACTCGAACGGCGGACGCGTCGGGTCGTTCATGCCCTCCTGCGCCTGTGCCGTCAGGCAACAGGTCAGCATCATGATCACCAGCGATTTGCTCAGACTTGCAGCCATGTCTCATCCAGACTCAAGGTATACAGTTCCAGCGTCAAGTCGGTCTGCGGGTATTTCACCACGTCCAGCCTGGCCATGCCCCAGAACATCTGCGTCGGCAAGCTCTCCAGCATGCGCAGATAAGCGGTCAGGTCGGCATAGCTGCCGCGCACCGTGATGCGCACACCATGCTTGTAGATCTGCCGGCCGGCATGTGCCGGCGTCGTACCTGCCGCCGGCTGATCGACGAAGTTGGTGACCGGCAAGGTCTCCAGCGCCACCAGTTGCAGGCGGCCGTTGCGCGCCAGCACCTGCTCCAGCAATCCCGCCATGCGCTGCGGTGCCACCAGCTTGTCCTGGGTCTGTTTCAGAAAGGCATCGCCCTGCGTGATCTGTTCGCGCAGCAGGCGGATGCGCTCACGTTGCGGCGCATCCTGATCGGCCTGCTTGGCCTGGATCAGTTCGGTAAGTTGCGCGCGGATATCCTTCAGGCGCTCCTGCTGCTGCACGGCCTGACTGGACAGACGTCGTTGTTCGGCCAACAGCGGACTGAGCAGCAGGGTATCCATCAGCGAGACGACGACGAAGGCGGCCGCAGCAAAGATCAGCGCCCGCTCGCGCAACGACAGCGCATCGACCTTGCCCGCGATCTTTTCCCAATATGCCTTCACTTGCCCACCACCTTCCCATCCGCTTGCGAATGCAGGACGAACTCCAGATAGCCACGCGCCGTTTCCGGCTGGCGCATCTGCAAGGCGGCGAAGGTCTTGCCGCGCATCACCGGCTCGCGCCCCATGCGCTGGATGTATTCCGGCAGTCGCTTGGCATCCACCACGCCGCCGCGCAAGGTCATCTGCGTGCCATCGCCGACGATCTCGAAGCCGGTCAGCCACACGCCCTGCACCGCCTGCCGCGCGAAGGCGCGCAAATATTCAGAATAGCCCTGCGTGTTGCCGATGGCACCGCTCTTCAGGGTCTCCAGGATCTCGGCCTGCACCTTGGCTTGCGCCTCGGCCGCCTTGAGCTCGGTATCCAGCGCCTGGCGCGCACGCTCCGGCGAGAACTCGTTGGCATAGCTGACCAGTCGTTTTTGTTCGGTCTCATAGCGCTGCGACATCTCGTTGGTGCGTTGTGCCAGTTCCTGCACCTGATACCAGGCATAGGCATAGAAGGCGAGCGCGCCGAGCACGATGAGCAACAAAGCCTGCAGCATGGTCAGCAGCGAGAAGTGTTTCTTCTGCTTGAGGAAGACCGGATTGAAGAGGTTGATCTGCTGGCTCATAGCACCTTCTTCTCCAATCGCAACGCCGCGCCCACCGCGTGCAGCGCATGACTGGCGAATTCGCTATCGGCTAGTTCCGGTACGCCGACGATATCCATGCCTTGCGCCAGATCGAGCGCTGCCACCGGCAAGCCGAGCCCGCTGGACAGCAAGTCCACCAGCCCCAGATTCTCGGGCGCCGAGACCAGCATGCGATTGACCGGGATGTGATGGAACTGGCGATCGAAATAATCCAGCGAACGCTGTACCTCCAGCTCCACGCGATCGCGGTATTGCTGGCGCATGTTCTCGTCCGCATCCGCCAATTGGCCAGCGGAGATCTCGATGCGCCGCGCCAGGAACAGTTCGCCGTCGCTGGTCACAGTGAGCAAGCCGCCTTCCTCGTTGAAGGCCAGCAGCGCCAGGCCACGCCCCTCCGTCTCATACAGGCTGGCGACATTGCGCTGCGCCGTCTCGGGGATGTCGATCACTTCCAGCGCTATCTTCGCGCGCTCGAACAGGTCGATGCGTTTGCGTATCGTCTCGTTGGAGGCCGCCACCGCATACAACGATTGCGGACGCTCGCTGCCATATTTGCCGACCGGGATCTGCAACACATCCACCGTGGCATCGTCCACGTGATAGTTGAGCGCATCCTTGATCTTCCAGCGGATGGCCGTCTTCAACTCATCCACCGGCACATTGGGCGCCTCGACCATCATCAACTGGTATTCGTTGGGCGCGAGCAAGGTGGTGGAGCGCGCGTTCTCCAGACCGGCATCCTTGCGGATCTTCTCCAGCGTGGAAGCATTCACCTCATTGACCGCAAAATAGGCACAACCGGTGACTTGGGGGCGCGGCCCGACATATTTCGCCTGCACCACGTAGACACCCTTGTTCGCCAAGGTGATAGCGGTCCAACCAGCCTCCCGGTTGCCGCGTTTGAACAGCGATAAGATACGCGCGAATTCCATAATTGATGCGAACTTAATGCACTAACCCATTGTCGTCAAGGAATATTCTCTATTAAATCTGACGGGATCACGGCACTGCGACCGCAGCCGCGTCCGATTTCCGTCACCGGATGGAAAAACGGCCACACCCCAGCGTGGCCGTCTGACCATCCCTCGACACCGCAGATCAACGTTCGCGCTGATAGATAAACTGCTTGCCGCCACGATACACGCCGAAGGTGGCTCGCCCCGACTCGCTGGGCATAAGATAGGCCGGTGCATTCAGACCGATATCCACGCTACCCGTCTTGTTCGGTGCGGCGAGTTGCAATGCGACGCTGCCATTAGCGAGTGTCAGCACGCCACCGCCGGCCACCGCGATGTCCGCCGCCGTCAAGGGACTGCTGACGATGGCCTTCACAAGATTGGTCGCGGTATCGAAACTACTGGCGCTATCGCTGCCGTTCTTGGTCCAGATGGTGCAGTTGCCTGCGGCCACAGCCGCGCAATATTGCGCAGTGACGGTCAGGCTCAGTGGCAGCTTCTCGCTGCCATAGGCATTGCTCAGATTGAAACGCCCTTTTACCACCTTGAGACCGCTTTCCGTACCCGTGCTGGAATCGACAGCCACCGCACTGATCGTCGCCGATGCGCGCAATGTGACATCGGTGGGCGCCGTCGTGGCATTGAAGGTATAGGCAGGCAGGCTCGCTGTGGTACCGACACCATTGGCAAAGTTGGCCGCCGCCAGGGTTGTATTGCTCAAGCTACCGACTGCGCCGACACCCGCAGCATCACTCAAGGTCACGCTCTGTGCATAAGCCCCTTGATAGTTCTTGGTGACACAAGCATCGGTAGCTGGATCGAAGGTACCAGCAGGCGGCAAGGTACAGCTCGAGGTATTACGCGCCACCGCTTGCACCGTGAACGCCTGACCGGAATACACCATGCCGCTCGCGCCATAGGCATTGGCGGGACAGGTCAAACCGCTTGCGCAGTTCATCGGCACGATGGCCGGAGTGACGCCCGTCTGTTTGATCCAGGTATCGAAATGGTCCGGGATGAAGGTACTGGCGACTGTCGTAACGCCGCTTGCAGTCAAACCGGACCCCAGGTAACTGCCGCTCTTCAGATTGGCCTGCAAGTTGATGGCGCCCACCTCGCTCCAGCTCAAATTGCTTACCGTCGCCACGCCGTTGGTGAAAGTCGTGATCACATTGTTGACCAGTGCCGGATTGGCCCATGTCCCTGCACCCATGGCCAGCACCGAACTCAAGGTGACCTGCTCGCCCGTGGTTTCCTTGCCGAAATTCTGGGTGACGGCCGGCGTGGCCGCATTGTTATAGGCGGTCACGGTGGCGGCAAAGGCACGCCCCGCCTTGATCGGGCTGGCTGTCACAGCGGAGATCATGAAATGATGCGGCGCCGACACGAATGCCGGGCTGGTGCCGACCTGTGCGGGCGTTGCGCTGTTCTGCATCCACAGCACGACCTTGCCCACATCGGGATAGTTGAACAAGTAACTGGCATTGGAAGAGGGGATTCTTCTGTTGAAAGTCACCGCCACCGTGGGCGACCAGCTTGTCGGTTGTGCACCATTCGCCGTGCACACCGGCAACGTCGCACCGGCAAAGGTTGCCGCCATGCCAGCATTGGCAACGGGATCGATGCAGGACAGGCCGAATCGGAAATTAATTGTCTGCGCTCTGCGTGTGGAAAGCGCTGTCGGCACGCCTGCACCATTCACCGCAGTAATGAACACCGGCGCGGCATCCACACCGGCATATTGCGCCGGCCAGGTAGCCAAGGCACAGGTCTGGCCCGCACTGCCGAACGCGCTACCGGAAACACAGACGGCATCGGTGAAGACGAAGGCTGGCGCCACGAACGTGATGCTGTTGGCTTTCTCCGCCACGGGTGTCCCCAGCAACAGATCGGCCCCACTAGGATCTGCCACGCCGAGCACCACCGTTCCGGCAGTTTGATACGTGAAGCCCAGCGTCACACTGGACTCGCCCGCCCCGAAGGTATAGGTCGCCTGCCCGCTATTCGCTGCACCGGGTGTCAGCACTCCCGTACCTGTAACCAGCGTCCAATCCCCCAAGCCGGTATCAGTGGACAAGACGATGGTGCCCGCATTGGCCAGCGCACTATGCGCCGCGGTATGCGGCGTGATCGTCACCTCGGTCTCTGTCAGGGTGATCCCCGATGTCGGTGCATTGATATCGACGTGATGAATGAGCGAGGGACAGGTGCGCGCCGTGCCATCCCAGTTCTTGCCGGCGTTCTCGTTGGCATAAATGGTCGAGACCTGCGCAGCCGTCAGCGCAGTGCTATAGACCTTGACCTCGTCCAGGTCGCCACTCCAGAACCGGTTAGCCTGTTGCGAGTTGGCACCGATATACAGCGGGAAGGTATTGGATGTCACACTGCCGGCATACGCCACCGAACCGACCCGTGCACCATCGATGTAAAGGCTCAACGTGGCGCCATCATAGGTGCCGACCACGTGATACCACTGGTTCGCCACCGGCACAGTGGCCGAACTGACATCCGCCGTGGCACATCCGGTATTCAGGCCGAAATCCAGTGCATTCGTGGTCGGGGTATTCAAGCTGCAACCGCCGTTCAAGTGCATGCGATAGCTGGTATCGCCCTTGGCCAGGATCGCCTCCCAGCTCTTGAAGGCGGCAGAATCATGACGCACCCAGGCCGCGACCGAGACCCGCGCGGGGCTCAGCAAGGCATTGTTAGCCACCGAGACATAGGCATCCGTTCCATTGAAACGGTAACTGCCGCACACCTTGCCGGCGCCGCCCACAGTGATGCCCCCGACTGCCGTACCGGTCAGTGCATTGGCGCTGGCATCCGCCACCGGGCCAGGCGAGGTCTCGTCCAGCCGATATTCCGCAACGGGCAGCGGCAATGGGCAACTCTGTGCCACCACAGTACCGGCTGTATTGGTGACCGTGAAATTGTTGGGGCAGGTCGAAGCGATACTGGCTTGCGTAAGATTGGTCGTCCCATTGATGACGATGTTACCCGTCAAGGTGACTTGGGTACCGGCGGCCAAGGTCAAATTGGCAAAGGTCAGATTGCCACTCAAGGTCTGATTGGTGCCCGTCAAGGACACGGTGCTGCCCGTTTGGGCGACAAACGTGCCGCCAGCATCGAGCACCAGATTACCCGACAAAGACAAGGTGTTGCCATTCTGGATCGTCAACGTACCGGTGTTATTGATGGTCACATTGGCGACATTATTGGTGTTCTTATCGGCCAGGATATTGGTACCCGGTGCGATAATCGCGTTATCGCCCACGGCGGGCTGTCCGCCACACGTCGCATCCCAAGCGTTCGTTTTGTTCCAGTCGGTCTGTCTGGTCGCCACGCTGGTGCAGGTGACTGCCTGGGCGGCACCCGCCAGCAGCATAGCGATGCTGAATATCACTGTCAGTTGCATCTTTTTCATTGTTACCTCCGTCCGCGACTCGCGGAACGTTACCTTGTCTGCCCGACCAACTCGTGCAGTATTAAGCACCAGCGATCAAGGCAAGTTTCATACCATCCAGCTGTGGGCGCCATTCTCGCCTAACTGTCGAGGCATTCCTAGCCGCCAGGCGATGGATGCGCAGATCTTCGTCCGATTATCGTCATCTTGACGACAGTCCCCCAACACACATCACCTCGCCAGCTTCACGCCCACCTGCCGCTCCACATAGTTCGCATCGCCCGGCACGCCACCAGCGGTGGCGGTGGCCGTCACGTCGTAGACCCACACCGTGCTGGCGCCTTCCACGGCCGAGCTTGGCACGCAGGCTACCGCCACCGCAAAGGGCGCAAGCGTGCCGCCCAGCGAACCCGCCGGGAACGCAGTGGCACAGGCGGTGGCTGCCGCTGCGCTGGCCGGGCTTTGTGCCACCTGGAAGGCCGCCCACTCTATACCGGCGCGTGCCGCCTGATAGGCACGCGCGCCCATCACGTCCTGCGCCAAGGTCTGATGTTGTGCGGTAGAAAAGGTGACCATCGCCACGCCAAGGAAAGACAGCACCACCAGCAGGAAGATGGCCGTCACGATGCTGAAACCGCGCTGCATGGCTCTCATGGCGCATTACTCACATGGATCTCGTTGAACAGGCTCACGCTCTCATTGGCTTGCGTGAGCGTGAGATGGATCTCCACCAGACCGAAGCGCTGGTTGACCGCGGCATAGCTGATGGCGCAGCCGCTGACGTTATTGGCCAGCAGCGCCGAGGAACCGCCCACCGGCGCGATCTGCGCAGCGTTGAAACCATATTTCCAGTGACGCACCAGTTGCGCCTGGCCGTTGCCATTGGCATCCAAAGTGCCCAGCGTGCCTTCACACGCATAGGTCACCGCATCCTGCGTGCCGTCCACCACATCGAAGCGCTGCGACGGCGGATCGGCATCCCACAAACGGGCCGAAGCAGGCAACGGATTAGCGGTGGCCGTCACGCTGATGTTGTTCACGGCGCCAGCGGCGGCCACGGTGCGGCGGATGCTGGACGCATTGGATGTTGCCAAGTAAGGCGGATTGCCATCCGATTGCGTGCTGCCGACCACGATGTGGTCACCGACGGCAACGGTGATGGCGCCGCCGAGCACATCGAAGGTGGCATCGGGCGCCGAAAAATCCAGGGTATCGCCCGGTGCGATGGCGCGATACCGCCCGCCATCGGTAGTAGGCAGGAATTCCACGCACGGCACGCCACAACCCGTAGTACGGATACTGTTGGGCACCGCGGTACGGATGTCGCGCGCCAAACGGCGCACGGCAGTATCTGCGACATCGGTCAGTTCGGCACGGCGCGCGCTATCTACATAACCTTGCATGGGGGCACGGATGAATACCGCCACGATGCCGGCGATGATACCGGTGATGACGATCACCACGATCATCTCCACCAGCGTGAAACCGTTCTGTCTGCGCGCGCTCATCAGTAGGACGTCCTGTAACCATCGACCGCAACGGTGGCGCCTTGCGGATCGGTCACCGCGACCGTGATGCGCACGGCACTGCCCGCCACGATGCCGCCCAAGGCTTCGGACGTGACGGTTACGGTGGCCGTGTACGCGGCCAGCCCCACATCATTCCCCCCCAGGTCCTTGATGCCGACCATGGTGAAGCCGTTGTAATCCCCCACCACATGGTATTCGCTGGCGCGATTGGCTGTAGTCACAGTATTGGTCGCACCGGCGGTTGAAACGAAATCCTGCAATTCCACTTCTTCCAGCAACGACTCGGCCACCGCCAGTGCTTGCTTGTGGATGAGCGGATCGGCGCTGTGCGCCGTCACCTGGTTCATCACCGACAGGATGCCGGTGAGTGCCACGCTAATGATGACGATGAAGACGATCAGCTCGACCAGGCTGACGCCGCGCTGCAAAGCGGAACGGTCACTGATGCACATAACCCGTCTCCGCCGTCACGAAGATGTGCGGCGCATAGCCGCTCACCGTGATGTCCTGTGCCGCACTGGGGCGACCCAGAAAATCGAAATTGAAATTGGCACCACCGGCCAGCGTCACATCGGCCGCAGGTGCATTGATCACGAAAGGCGTGACACCCGTTGGACTCGTCAGCGCACCGCCGCAAGCAGCAGTCGCCCCCTGGGTCAGCGTGATGCTGTTCGCCGTGAACCCAACACATACGAAGCGATGCTGCGCAATGGCGATCTTCTGCGCCTGGCGCAGAGTGGCAATGACCTGATCATGGAAGCCGCGACTGTCGAAGGTGTTGCGGTCGAAGAAACGAGGAAGCGCCACCACCGACATAATTCCAACGATGACGATCACCGTCACCAATTCCGTCAGCGTGAATCCGCTTTGCTTGTCAATTCGAGACTTCATTTAAAACAAATGGGGCAATTGCCTAGCAAGCTAATTGAGAAAATCTAACAACTCTTCACAAAAGAACAAGGGAGCATTTGCTCCCTTGTTCTTTATGTAAACTTATTTCAAAACGATTTAACAACCTGTATCTGTCTTAGTAATAGTCGGAACGCCATTGGCTGGGGCTGCGGTATAGACCACCTTACAGCTTGTCGGCGTGGGCGCTCCATCATCTTGTATCGTGCCTGCAGTGGCAGTGTTGTACTTACCCCCAGAAACACCCGTCAATGCATTAATATCAGCGACTGCTGGATATCCGTTTGTCATGGTATATGAAGTACCTTCAACCGAAATCACACTACTACCAGCCGCCAAAGAAGCCGCGTGGGCCATATTTGCCGCAGAGCGCATTGAACCCTCAACGCCACTCAATGCAGACTTACGAGCATCTGTAGACAAGTCTGCAAACTTCGGCAGCGCCGTCGCCGCCAGAATACCCAGAATCACAATCACCACGATCAGTTCGATCAGCGTAAAACCTTGTTGACGTTTCATTTCACTCTCCTTGAGATGTTGGGGCCGCAGCCCCGCTACTGGAATGTCCACAGGGCCAAGATGGCCGCAGCCATCCATCCCGGACGTGGTCAATATAAGCCAACGATCACGGCCTTAGCAACCTTAACTGACATTCAACCTGAGCTGCGCCGGGCTTTTCAGGCCCAACTGTCCGCCCACAGCAAGAGCATGAGCAGGGTGTACAGCCCGCCGGCAAGCAAGAAAATGCCGATCTGGCGCGCATGGCGTTCGACGTAAAGCTCCATGGAATCGCGCGGCACTTCCAGCGGTTTCAGGGCCTGGCGCAGCGAGAGCCATTGGTTGGCCTGGGTCTCGAATCCGCGCAGGGTGCTGGGGCGGAACAGGATGAACAAGGCGGCCAGCAAGGCACATACCCCGCCGATGAACGCGCTCAACACCAGCGCATCGAGCAAGGCTTCGGCCAGCGGCTGCGGATAGGCCAGGCGCTGCGCCAGACCGCGCACGATGTCCGCACGATCCAGCGCGGCCGAGAAGTAGTACAGGATGAACAAGGCGCCGCCGGCCAGGGCCGCGCCCGACAGGCGTCGGTGGCGATAGATCCAGGGGTCGAGGGTGATGCGTCGTTCCAGTTGCCGGTCCAGATGACGCGTGGAGACCCAGCGATTCAGGCAGTCGCTGATGCGCTGCAAGCGGTCGCGATAGAACAGCAGCAGGGTACCGACCAGCATGCCGGCGACGCTGCCCAGCAGCAGGAACAGGAAGGCGGCTTGCAGCAGCCAGGATTGGATCAGCGGATTCATCGTGTTCACTCCAGCCAGTGGTAGGGGACGACAGGTTCGAACAGGGCCGATGCCAGCTCCTGCTGCGCGGGCCGGCCCAGCGCAGGCTCATAGCCGAGACGCACATGGAAGCGTATCCAGCGCTTGCCATCCGCCCCCGGCACGAAGTTGTCCGACTGGTTCAGGACGTAGATGAGCTCGTGCGACTTGAGGTCGAACATCCAGTTGCCGGGCCGTACCGCGCCCGGCAAGGGATCGAAGAACTCGCCCGCATAGTTGGGCGGCATCTTCTGCAACCAGGAGAGCGGATTGTCGGTGGCCAGGCGCGCCAGCTCCTGCTGAGTGGCAGCGCCGCGCACGTTCAGGGTGCCGTAGCGCAGCACCAGCGCACTCTGGATGGCAGCAGCGACCTGCTCCATCGCGGCCTTCTCCGCCTGCTCCTGATATTGCGGTACGCGCGTCAGGAACACCCCCGCCATGACCACGATGATGGTGATGACGATGACCAGCTCAATGAGGGTGAATCCCTTGCAGGATTTTGGATCTTGGATTTGGGAGTTAGCAAAACTGCCAGCCCCGCAAGTTGTGCAGCGCCGCCCCCAGTTCCTAATTCCAAAATCCCAAATCCTGAAGTTACTCATTTGTGCAGCGCCGCCTTGCCCAGGTCCCACATCGGCAGGAAGATGCCGAGCGCCAGCACCAATACCAGGGCGCCGAGCAACACGATCATGATGGGTTCGATCTGTGCGGAGAGGGTCTTGATCTCGTACTCCACTTCTTGCTCGTACATGCCGGCGACTTCGAACATGAGTCCATCCATGTCGCCCGTCTCTTCACCCACGGCGATCATCTGCAACACGGTGGGGTTGAACACGCCGGTGGCATTGGCCGTGCGCAGGATGCTCTCGCCGCGCTCGACGCCGTCGCGCATCTGCTCCACCTTGCCGCGCATGTATTCGTTGTCCACCACCATGCCCACGGTGTTCAGTCCCTGCACGATGGGGATGCCGCTCTTGAACGACAGCGCCAGGCTGCGCGCGAAACGCGCCAGCGTGCCTTTCATGATGATCTTGCCGGCGATGGGCAATTGCAATTTGTAGCGGTCCCACTTGTAGCGGCCGTCCGTCGTGTTGATCCAGGCGCGGAACGCCACGATGGCACCGGCCACCATGGCCAGCAACAAGGCCCAGTAACTCACCATGAAGTTGGAGAAACCGAGCAGCAGCCTGGTCATCAGCGGCAGTTCGGCGTGGAAACCGGCGAACACCTTGGCGAAGGCCGGGATCACGAAGATGTTGACGATGACGATGGCGATGGCCATGGCGACGACCACGAACATGGGGTAGCGGATCGCCGATTTGACGCGCTCGCGCATGTCCTTCTCGAATTCCAGATGCTCGTACAGACGCAGGAAGGTCTGGTCGAGCATGCCGGTCATCTCACCCACCTGCACCATGCTCAGGTAGAACGGCGAGAACACCTTGGGATGACGGCGCATCGCGGTGGACAGCTCGCGCCCGCTATCCAGACTCTCGCGCAAATCTTGCAACATGGCAGCGAAAGCCGGGTTCTGCGTGGATTCCTGCAAGCCGGCCAGCGCACGCATGATGGGCACGCCGGATTTGAGCAAGGTATACATCTGGCGACTGAACAGCATCAGCTCCAGCGGAGAGACCTTGGTCTCCCGCGTCAACTTCTGCCACAGCGAGATCGAGCTGGCTTGCGTGGAGCGGCTGCTGCGCGTCAGCTTGATCTCGGTCGGGGTGATGCCGGTGTTCAGCAACTGATCGGCGATGGCACCGCTGTCGGCTCCTTCCAGCGTGCCCTGCACCAGTTCGCCACCGCGATTGCTGCGCCCCTTGTAGGAGTAGACCGCCACCTCAATCCTCGACCTGGTTGCTGATGCGCATCACCTCGGCGATGCTGGTGCGACCGGCACGCATCTCGGCCAGCGCGGCATCGAGCAAGGTGCGTCCCTTCAGGTGATCGCGCGCCGCCTGCATGAAGTGGGTGTTCTCGGCGTGCGCGGCGGCATCCACCAGGTCTTGCGTCATCTCCAGCATCTCATACACACCCATGCGGCCATGGTAACCGGTGCCATTGCAATGCGAGCAGCCGCGGCCATGCACCAGTTCGCCCCAGTCGCCGCGCGCCACGCCTTCCGCCTGCAACCATTCCGCCTCTTGCGGCGTGGGCTGATGCACTTCGCGGCAGCTCTCGCACACGCGCCGCAACAGGCGCTGCGCCAGCACACACTGCACCGAGGAAGCCACCATGTATTTCGGCACCTCCATATCCACCAGACGGAACAGGGTGCCGGCGGAATCGCGCGTGTGCAGGGTGGAGAACACCAGGTGGCCGGTCATGGCGGCGCGCATGCCGATCTGCGCCGTCTCGGCATCGCGCATCTCACCGATCAGGATCACGTCGGGGTCCTGACGCAAGGCGGAGCGCAACACCTTCGAGAAGGTGAGATCGATCTTCTCGTTGACCTGCACCTGATTGATGCCGGGCAGGCGATATTCCACCGGGTCTTCCACGGTGATGATCTTCTGGTCAATGGTGTTGATCTCGGCCAGTGCGGCATACAGCGTTGTGGTCTTACCGGAACCGGTGGGTCCGGTGACCAGCACCATGCCGTTGCTGCGCTGGATGATCTCGCGGAAGCGTTTGAGCATGGCCGGCGGCATGCCGAGTTTGTCCAGCGTGAGGAAACTGCCGCTCTGGTTGAGCAGACGCATCACCACCGATTCGCCGTATTGCGTGGGCATGGTGGAGATACGCACGTCCACCGCCTGTTCGCGCACGCGCACGTTGAAACGCCCGTCCTGCGGCAGACGCTTCTCGGAGATGTCGAGGCCGGACATCAGTTTCAGACGCAGCGAGATGGCGCTGGCGATCTTGTTGTCGGCTTCGGTCTGCAAGTGCAGGGCACCGTCGATACGGAAGCGGATCTGCAAGCGCGTTTCCTGCGGTTCGATGTGCACGTCGGACGCGCCGACCTGCACCGCATCCTCGAACATCGTCTGCAGCAGTTTGACCACCGGCGCATCCTCGCCGCCGACGGTGTCGCTCAGTGCGCCGAAGTCGATGTAGCCCTCGCCCAGATCTTCGGACACCTCGCGCGCCAGACCGCTGATCTCGTCGGTGCGGCGATAGACGCGGTCGATGGTCTCCAGCAGTTGACCCTCGGTGACCACCGCCAGATCGATGTCGCGCTTGAGGATGCGCGCGATCTCGTCGAAGGCGAACAGATCGGTGGGATCGGTCATGCCGATGAGGATGGCGCCATTGCGCTCTTCCAGCGCCAGAGCACGGAAACGCCGCGCCTGGTTCTCGGGCAGGCGACGCACCACTTCGAGGTTGGGGTTGTAGTACTTCAGGTTGATGTAGGGGATGTTGAGCTGTTTGGCCAACGCTTCCGAGATCTGGTCTTCGCTGATGAAGCCGTTGTCGACCAGCACGCGCCCCAGCTTGCGTCCGCTGCGCTTCTGTTGTTCCAGCACGAACTGCAATTGCTCGTTGGAGATGAGTTTTTGCTGCACCAGCAGATCGCCGAGGCGGATTTTTTCCGGACGCGCCATAATTCCCCCTGATGAAAAGCGCAGCGCACGCCGCGACGCGCTCTGCAAACGGAACGGAAGTTAGCCGTTTTCCCTATATCTGACAAGACGTTTCAAGACATTTCGCATGTTCCACATCATTCTGTTCCAACCGGAGATACCGCCCAATACCGGCAACGTCATCCGCCTGTGCGCGAACACCGGTTCGCGTCTGCACCTCATCCGTCCGCTCGGTTTCGCGCTGGATGACAAACAGCTGCGCCGCGCCGGGCTGGACTATCACGAATATGCCGAGATGCAGGTGCATGACGATCTGACGCGATGCCTGGAGGTGCTGGCTCGCCCGCGCTTGTTCGCACTGACCACCAAAGGTCAGCGCTCACCTTACGAGGTAGCGTTCAAGGATGGGGATGCGCTGCTGTTCGGGCCGGAGAGCCGGGGGCTGCCGCCCGAGGTGCTGGCCGAGGTGACCGCAGAGCAGCGTTTGCGTCTGCCGATGTGTCCGGGCAACCGCAGCCTGAACCTGTCCAACGCGGTGGCGGTGACCGTGTTCGAAGCTTGGCGGCAATGCGGCTTCGACGGCGCGCCGCTCAGTTGATGAGGGGATGCTTGCCGGTAGCCGCGAACTCTTCGCCCGGCGCACGACTGAGCAAGGCTTCCACCGCCTTGTCGGCATCCAGACCTTCGTACAGCACGCGATAGACCGCCTGACAGATCGGCATCTCCGCGCCATAGCGCTGCGCCACCCGCTGTACCTCGCGCGCGGTATAGACGCCTTCCGCGACATGTCCGAGTTCCTTGAGGATGCTGGGCAGCGAACGATGCTGGGCGAGCAGCATGCCGACCTGGCGGTTGCGCGACAGATCGCCGGTACAGGTGAGGATGAGGTCGCCCACGCCGGATAGGCCGCCCAGCGTCTCGGCCTTGCCGCCCATGGCCAGCCCGAGACGGGTCATCTCGGCCAGTCCGCGCGTGAGCAGCGCGGCGCGTGCATTCAAGCCCATGTGCATGCCGTCGCTGATGCCGGCGGCGATGGCGAGCACGTTCTTGATGGCACCGCCGATCTCGACACCCACCACATCGGTGCTGGAATAGATGCGCAGACGCGGATGGTGCAGCGCCTTGGCCGTGCGTTGCGCGAAGGCGCCATCGACAGAGGCCAGGGTCAATGCGGTCGGCAGACCGCGTGCCACTTCCTGCGCGAAGCTGGGGCCGGTCAAGGCGCCGCGCGGGAATTCCGCCGGCAGGATCTCCTCTACGATCTGATGCGGCAACAGCGAGGTCTCCAGTTCGAAGCCCTTGCACAACCACACCACGCCGACCGGCGCCGGCAGATGGGCGATCTGTTGCAGGGTAACGCGCAGACCGGACACCGGCACCGCCACCACCACCAGTTCTGCGGTGCACATGGCCGCCTGCAAGTCATGCTCCAGCAGCAGGTGCTCCGGCAGCTCGGTATCCGGCAGATAGCGCCGGTTGCGCCGCGTGCTGCGCATCGCCGCGACCTGCTCGGCATCGCGCGCCCACAAGGTGACCTGATGACGCGCCACCAGGCTGATGGCCAGTGCCGTGCCCCAGGCGCCCGCGCCGAGTATCGCGATGTTCATGCTCACTCTCCCCACACGTCGGACGCGCGGATATAACCGGTGGAACCGTCGCGGTGTTTGACCTTGACCCAGCTGCCGGTGTTGCCCAGCCACTCCAGACCGAGCTGGCGTGGCGCGACGAAGACCACCGGCGAGCGGTCGGTCCAGCTGCTGTAGACCTTGGCCACTTGCGCTGTGACCACGACATAGCGCTTGCTGCTCAGATGGCGCTTCTCAATCCAGAACACCTTGCCGGTGGAATCGCGCGCCTTGACCCAGGCTTCCAGCACCACCATCTGCTGCAAGGGCAGGTAGCGCGTAGCCACGTAGAGTTTCTTCGCCTTGAGCGAATTGGCGTCGTACAGGATGGCCGGCTCCGCGACCGACACGAAGTCATCGGCCTGTGCACCGAAGCACAGGCCGGACAACAGCCACGTCGCCAGCAAACGCCTCATCAGTGCTTGGTGGCGGCAGCCTCGGCTTGCGCCTGGGCTTGCTGCTTCTGCTGCTGGTAGAGCACGTCGAAGTTGATGGGATTGAGCAGCACCGGCGCGAAACCGCCGCGCACGGCGAGGTCGGACACCACTTCACGCAGATAGGGATAGAGGATGTTCGGGCACATCACGGCGAGGATGCCTTCCATCTCTTCCTGCGGCATGTTGCGCACCTGGAAGATGCCGGCTTGCTTGGCTTCGATCAGGAACATGACCTGATCCTTCTCCGGCAGCTTGGCGGTGACGGTGACCATCACCTCGACATCGAACACGCCCTCTTCCAGTTGCCCGGCCTTGGTCTGCAATTGCAGGTCGATCTGCGGATTCTCGCGCACCAGGAACACGGCCGGCGCATTGGGGATCTCCAGCGACAGGTCCTTCACATACAGCTTCTCGATGTTGAAGATGGGCGCGGTGTTCTGTTGGGCGGATGTGTTATCGGTCATTTCTCTTCCTTGAGCGGTTCGTTATTTGAGCAACGGCAGCAGCCCGCCGGCACGGTCCAGCGCGGCCAGGTCATCGAAACCACCGATGTGGCGGTCGTCGATGAAGATCTGCGGCACGGTGCGGCGGCCGCTGCGCGCCTCCATGATGGGGCGCTGTTCCGGTTGCAGGTCGATGCGGATCTTGTCGATCTGCGCCACGCCACGTTGTTTGAGCAGGCGCTCCGCATTCACACAGTAGGGACAGACCTCGGTGCAATACATCACGATATGGGCCATGCTCGCTCCTACTTCTTTTTCTGCAACGGCAGCTTGGCTTTCTGCCAGGCCAGCACGCCGCCAGTCAGCAGATAGGTCTTGGCGAACCCTTGCTTGCCCAGCCAGGAAGCAATGGGCGTGGCACGATTGCCACTGCGACACACAACGATGATCGGCTTGTCGCGATAGCGCTCCAGCTCGCCCACGCGATCCTTCAGCTTGCCGGCGGGGATCAGGCGACTGTTGATGATGTGGCCGCCGTCGTATTCGCTCTGCTCCCGCACATCGAGCAAGAAAGCATCTTCGCGGTTGATCAGGTTCATGGCCTGTGCGGTGTCCACTTCCTTGATGCCCAGGATGCGATTGCCGAAATAACTCCAGAACAGCATGTAGCCGCTGATCAGGGCGATCGAAACGGTGAACAGGTTATCGAGCAGGAAGTGCACGTTGATACTCCTCATAATTCCGGGCCGCAGATTCTAGCAGAGGCTGCATCTGCGCGGGATGCCGCGCAGCCAATGCCTGCATTTCGCCGAGTGCCGCCGGATAGGCCATCGGATAACACCACACCGCCCTGACCACCTGCGCCTCGGCCTGCTCGGCAGCGCCGGACAGGGCCAGCAGCATGGCCTGGTGGTAGCTGGTGGTCCCGGTAGGGATGTAGCGCAGCGCGCGGGTGTTGAGCGCCAGCTTGTCGGCCAGGCGCTCCTCGTCCGGCGCCATCATGTGCGCGATGAACAGCTCGGCATAGCCGTTGAACAAGGGATAGTCGAGCACCGCCACCAGTTCGTCGCGCGCCTGTTCGGCCTGTCCGGCAGCACTGCGATAGACCATGGAACGCTCCAGATGCCGATAGGCCTGCCACGCGTTCCACAACGACAGCGCCCCCATGACCAGGATGACGGCCAGCGTCATGCGGCCGACACGCTGCAATTCGAGACGGTAAACCTGCCCATCCAGCGCCCCGAGCAGGATGGCGGCGATCCCGATGAAATATTGGTACCACAACGGATATTCGAGCAGCGAATGGATAGCCAGCACCAGCAACAAGGCAAGCGCCCACCAGCGTTCTAGGGCATGTTCTTCGCTACGCCGCAGCGCATGCCGCGCCCATAAGCCCAAGGGGATGCACAACGCCAGCAACCCGGCCAGCCCGCCTTCGGCGGCGAGCTGCATCACGATGTTGTGCGCGTTGTTGTACAAACCCACCACCAAGGGATCGCGCAATTCGCTGGCCAATTGCAGATGCTGGTAGGCGAACTGGCCGAAGCCCGTCCCCAGCAGCGGGGCGCCGGCGAACATCAGCACCGCTTCGCGCCACAGATGCAGACGCACGCTGCTGGTCCCTGCCTGACTGAATAGCCGGTCGCTGGCACTCACCGCACCGGTGCTGCCCTGCAACCAGGGCAGCTGCACCACGCCATGCATCAGGATGTACGCGACGCACAACCAGGCGACGTAGCGCAACATCGGACGCAACACCGGCAAGCGCCGCTGCCACCACCAAACCAGCGCCAACGCGCCCAACAGATACAACGCACCGCTGCGCGAGCCGGACAGCACCAGCACGAACAGCAACGGCAGCGCTAGCAACGCGACCTGCCAGCGGCGCATGGCGAAGCGCTGCCACAGCAAGCCCAGCGAGAACAGCCCCAGCGCAACATAATTGGCGAAATGGTTGGGCTGCGCGATGTTGCCAAACACCTGTTGCGTCACTTTCACCGTGACCACCGGGTCGAGGAAGGTATGCCAGCGGTAGTGCTGCAATACACCGGCCAAGGCGTTCAGTTCGGCGCCGACCAGCAGGCATGCCGCCAGCACCGTCGCCAGCAGCGGCCAGCCCAACTCCTCGCGCAGACGGGCGCCCAGCATCATCAGCAAGGCAGCGAACATCAGGTACAACGACAACAGCAACACCTGATCGAAGTGGACGACACCACCGAGCAGATACTGCACCAGCATCAGCAGCATCAGCCCAACCGGCAGCAATACGATGCCGGGCACTTGCGGTGCTTGCCAGTAACGCTGCGTCAGCAGCAACGGCAAGGCACCCAGCCCGAGCACCGCCGCCCCCCATTCCTGATAGAAGGTGGTGATGGGATAAGCATGGTGGTAATACAAAAAAGGCAAGACCCACATCAGGCCGACCAGGGCCAGACTGATGTGGGTCATGCGCAGAGAGGGACTATGTTCTGGCTTCAGCAAGAACCTTTGACGCCGAGTTTGGCCAGGATGTTATTCAAGGGGCAGAACTGCGTGAAGCCGCTCTGGAACAGGTTCAGGCCGACGAAGGCGGTGAACAGCAGGAAGTATTCGCTGACGAACAGCGGACTGGCCTGCGCACCCAGTGCAAGCGACAGCAGCACAAAGAAACCGGCGACGATACGGACGATACGTTCTGCATTCATTTCATGACTCCTTCAGATTCAGTTTAAGGGAATTTCTTGTACAACGTGGCGTAATACAACACCGGGATCACTACCAGCGTCAGCAAGGTGGAGACCAGGATGCCGAAGATCAAGGCCAGCGCCAGACCATTGAAGATCGGGTCATCCAGGATGAACAGCGCACCCAGCATGGCGGCCAGGCCGGTCAGCAGGATGGGCTTGGCGCGCGCCGCAGCCGCATTCACCACCGCATGTTGCAGGTCGATGCCATCGCGCAACTGCAGGTTGATGAAGTCCACCAGCAGGATGGAGTTGCGCACGATGATGCCGGCCAGCGCGATCATGCCGATCATGGAGGTGGCGGTGAATTGCGCACCGAACAGCGCGTGACCCGGCATCACGCCGATCACGGTGAGCGGGATGGGCGCCATGATCACCAGCGGCACGACGTAGCTCTTGAACTGCGCCACCACCAGCAGATAGATCAGGATCAGTCCCACGCCGTAGGCGATGCCCATGTCGCGGAAAGTCTCGTAGGTGACCTGCCATTCGCCATCCCATTTCATGGCGTAGCCGGCATAGGGATCGGACGGCTGATGGAAGAAGTAGCTCTCCAGCGTGCCCCCTTCGTTCAGCGTCATATCCGAGGTCTTGCCATTGATGGCGAACATGCCATACAGCGGGCTATCCAGATCGCCAGCCATGTCGCCGGTGACATACACCACCGGCAGCAGGTCCTTGTGATAGATCGGATAGTCACGCTCGGCCTTCACCACCTGCACCACTTCGGACAGCGGCACCAGTGCGCCATCGCGCGAGCGCACCTTGAGTTTGAGCACATCATCGATGCGGCTTCGCTTCTCCACCGGCAGACTGAGACGCAGCGGCGGCGCATATTTGGCATCCAGATCGTGCAGCGCCGTCACATCCTGACCGGTGAGTGCGATCTGCACCGCATCCACGATGTCGCGCTGCGCTACGCCCAGCAAGGCTGCCTTGCTCTGCATCACGCGCAGCACCATCTTGGGCGCAGCTTCACTCACCGTATCGTCGATACCGACGATGTCGGCAGTCGCCTTGAACTGTTCCTTCACCTTGCCCGCCACTTCGCGCATGCCGGCATATTCGGGGCCGTAGATCTCGGCCACGATGGGTGACATCACCGGCGGTCCGGGCGGCACCTCGACCACTTTGACCTTGGCACCCCAGCGCTGCGCGATGGCCTCGATCGGTTCGCGTACCGAAGTGGCGATCTCATGGCTGCTGCGATCGCGCTTGTGCTTGTCTTGCAGGTTGACCTGGATATCCCCCTGCTCCGGCGCGCTGCGCAGGTAGTACTGACGCACCAGACCGTTGAAGTTGATGGGCGAGGCCGTCCCGGCATACGCCTGGTAGTCGGTCACTTCCGGCACGGTCGCCAGATAGGTGCCGATCTCGCGCATCACACCGGCGGTCTGCTCCACGGCAGTGCCGGTAGGCATATCCACCACCACCTGGAACTCCGACTTGTTGTCGAACGGCAGCATCTTCAACACCACCAGCTTGACCACCGCCAGCGATACGGCGAACAACAGGCCGGCGAGGATGCCCAGCCACAGTTTGCGACGCGCACCTTTGCCATGTTCCTTGTTCAGGAACGGACCGAGCTTCTGCCGGAAGAAGCGCGCGATGGGCGTATCTTCCTCGTTCGCCACCACCGCATGGTGTGCACCGGCGAACTTGTGCGCCAGCCACGGGGTGACGATGAAAGCGATGGCCAGCGAGATCAACATGCCCATGCTGGCGTTGATCGGGATCGGACTCATGTATGGGCCCATCAGACCGCTGACGAATGCCATAGGCAACAGCGCGGCGATCACGGTCAGCGTAGCCAGGATGGTCGGACTACCCACCTCATCCACCGCTTCCGGAATGATCTCGGACAGCGGCTGATGCTGCGCCAGCTCGCGCCGGCGATGGATGTTCTCCACCACCACGATGGCGTCATCCACCAGGATGCCGATGGAGAAGATCAGTGCGAACAGCGACACTCGGTTGAGCGTGAAGCCATAAGCCCAGGAAGCGAACAGCGTCACCGCCAGCGTCAGCAGCACCGCCACTCCGACGATGAACGCTTCGCGCCGTCCCAGTGCGAACCACACCAGCGCCACCACGGCAAAGGTGGCGAAGAACAGCTTCTTGATCAGCTTCATCGCCTTGTCGTTGGCGGTCTCGCCGTAGTTGCGGGTGACGGTCACCTGCACATCGTCCGGGATCACGCTGCCCTTCAGCTCGTCGATACGCTGGATCAGTTTGTCGGCGACTTCGACTGCGTTCTCGCCCGGCTTCTTGGTGACAGCCAGCGTCACCGCGCCGAATTCACCTTGCGCAGCGATGCCCTTGTCTCCGGCGGCGGCGCCGGTGCCCAACCAGACATAACTCTTGGGTTGGTCGGCACTGTCTCGCACTTCGGCCACATCGCGCAGGAACACCGGCTTGCCGTTGGTCACCCCCACCACCAACTGGCTCACCTCGCGCGCATCGCTGAGGAAGGTACCTGTCTGCACCAGCACCTCGCGGTTGCTCTGCACCAAAGTGCCGGCACTCTGCGAAACATTGGATGCCTGCAACGCGGCGCGCACTTCCTGCACCGAAAGCTGGTGCGCATTGAGCGCTTCCGGATCGAGCAGCACGCGCACCACGCGCGGCGTGGAACCCAGAGTGCTCACCTCACGCGTGCCCGGCACGCGCTTCAGTTCAGCCTCGATGGCATGTGCCACCTGCGACAGCGCCACGGCATTGCCAGCCGCCTGGTCGCGCCACAAGGTCAGCGCCAGCACCGGCACATCGTCGATCCCCTTGGCCTTGATGATGGGTTGCGCTACGCCCAGAGTAGTCGGCAACCAATCGGCATGCGATAGGATCACGTCGTACAGTTTGACCAGCGATGGCACATGTTCCTCGCCCACTTTGAACTGCACGGTGAGCACCGCCATGCCGGGCTGCGACACGGAGTACACATGGTCCACGCCGGCGATCTGCGACAGCACCTGCTCGGCCGGTGTGGCCACGGTATTGGCCACGTCCTGCGCCGACGCACCGGGATAGGCGATCAACACATTGGCCATGGTCACGTTGATCTGTGGCTCCTCCTCGCGCGGCGTCACCGCCACCGCGAAAATGCCGAGCAACATAGCGACCAGGGCCAGCAGCGGCGTCATCTGCGAATGCAGAAAAACGCGCGCGATACGTCCAGATACGCCCATGCTCATCGCTTCATCTCCGAAGCGGCCATGCCGGCCTTGACGGCTTCACGCGCCACGCGCTCACCTACATTGAGCCCGGCCAGCACTTCCACCTCACCTTGAGCATTCTCTTCACCCAGACGCACCTGACGCAGGCGCGGCATGCCCTTGTCGTCCACCACATACACCGCCACCACTTCGCTGCGGCGCACCACCGCACTGGCCGGGATCAGCATCTTGTTCTCCTTGCCCACCACGAAATGGGTGCGCACGAACATGCCGGGATAAAGATTGGATTGATTGGCCGGCAGATCGACGCGCACCGGGGTGCTATGCGTGCGCAGGTCGGCCGACGGCTGCACGGTGACACTGGCCGCCTTGATCCAGCGGTTCAACGACGGCACCTCCACACTCACCTGCGGATGTACGCCGATGTCCTTCAACTTGTCTTGCGGCACGTTGGCGATGACGCGCATCTGCGACGGGTCGAAACCTGTCATCAAAGGCTTGCCCACAGTCACCATCTCACCCAGTTCGACCATCTTGGCCGAGACCACCCCGCCGTAAGGGGCGATCACCGAGGTATAGCTCTGCGCCAGGGCGGACTGCTCGGCGCCCGCTTCGCTTGCATCAGCCTGTGCCTTGGCCATCTCGTAATCCGCCTTGGCCTTGTCCAGCGCAGCCTGACTGATGAATTTCTGCTTGAACAGCTCTTGCGAACGCTCATAGTTGAGGCGCGCATTCAGCAATGCCGCCTGTGCCTGCGAAAGTTGCGCGCGGCTGCCAGCCAGTGCCTGCTCGGCCTCACGCTCATCGATCTTGAGGATCACCTGTCCCTGGCTCACGCGGTCGCCCACATCGAAGAAGATGCCCTTCACGCGCCCGGAGATCTGCGCCGACACAGTGGATTGACGTACCGCCTCGACCACGCCGTCGATGCTATAGGTTTGCTCGACCTCGCGATATTGCACCGGGGCGGTTGCCAGCGGCTCTGCAGCTTGCACCGAGGCGGCGAACATCACGGCCGAAAGGCCCAGCAACAAACCAGAATCACGCTTCATGTCACACCTCACTGGAATTGAATGTTTTGCATATTAGCAAATTCTAATATGCCATGACAAGACCCAGTTATTCACTCGGTCAAATGGACGTCAGATGGAGCAGAACACGTCGCGCATCATACCCACCAGCTTGACAGTGCGCGGGTCGCCGATGCGGTAATAGACACGATTGGCATCCTTGCGCGTGGTCAGCACCCCCTTGTCGCGCAGGATACCCAGATGTTGCGAGATGTTGCTTTGCGAAGTGCCGACGCTGTCCACGATCTCCTGCACGCTCAGTTCGCCGTCGCTCAACACGCACAGCACCTTGAGCCGCAACGGATGCGCGATGGCTTTCATTGCTTGGGCCGCCAGCAGGATGTCTTCATCCCTGTCGATCAGTTTGTTCCCCATGTTCTCCCCTCCCGGATGTGGGGCGTGCGCCCCGGTGAAATCGGCTAAAATAGCGCCCGCGCCAGCTTTGCGCGCAGCAGCTAAATTAGCAACTGCTCATATTCTGACAATTTTGGAAAAAAAGCCAGCATGACCGACCGCATCCCTCCCGCCGTGACCCCTGTCCTTCTGCTCATCCTCGACGGCTTCGGCTATCGTGAAGATGCCGATTTCAATGCGGTGGCGCAGGCACGCAAGCCGAACTGGGACCGGTTGTGGCGTGAGTACCCGCATACACTGATCAACACTTCCGAACTGCATGTTGGTCTGCCGAACGGACAGATGGGCAACTCCGAGGTCGGCCACCTCAACATCGGTGCCGGCCGCATCGTCTATCAGGACCTGACCAAAGTGGATCTGGCCATCGAGGACGGCAGCTTCGACAACAACCCGGCGCTGTCACAAGCCATTGCGTCGGCCAAACAGCATGGCGGCGCGCTGCATATCCTCGGCCTGCTGTCGCCAGGCGGGGTGCATAGCCACGAAGCGCACATCCACGCCATGCTGGCGATGGCCGTGCGTGCCGGCCTGCAAAAAGTCTATGTGCATGCCTTCCTGGATGGTCGCGACACCCCTCCGCGCAGCGCTGCCGGTTCATTGCAACTGCTACAGGAGAAATGCGACGCACTAGGCGGCGGTCGTATCGCCAGTCTGGTCGGCCGCTATTTCGCCATGGATCGCGACAACCGCTGGGACCGCGTGCAACAAGCCTATGACCTGCTGACCCAGGGTAAGGCAGCGTTCTCCGCACCGGACGCACAGGCCGGGTTGCAAGCCGCTTATGCGCGTGGCGAAAATGACGAGTTCGTACAAGCCACCACGATCGGCACCCCGGTGGCGATGGCGGATGGCGACGTGGCTGTATTCATGAATTTCCGCGCCGACCGCGCGCGCGAGATCACGCGCGCCCTGACCGAAGCGCAGTTCGACGGCTTCGCCCGTACCCGCTTCCCCAAGCTGGCCAACTTCACCACGCTGAGCAGCTATGGCGAGGACTTCCAGCTGCCCTGCGCCTTCCGCCCCGAAGCCATCCACAACGGCATCGGTGAGTACCTCTCCGATCTCGGCCTGAAGCAGTTGCGTATCGCCGAAACCGAGAAATATGCGCACGTCACCTATTTCATCAGCGGCGGACGCGAACAGCCCTATCCGGGCGAAGACCGCATCCTGGTACCCTCGCCCAAGGTCGCAACCTATGACCTGCAACCCGAGATGAGCGCCTATGAAGTGACCGACAAGCTGGTCGAAGCCATCCGCAGCGGACAGTATCAAGCCATCCTGTGCAACTACGCCAATGGCGACATGGTCGGGCACAGCGGCGTAATGGAAGCGGCCGTAAAAGCCATTGAGGCGCTGGACACCTGTATCGGCCGCGTGGTGCAGGCAATGCAGGAAGCCGGTGGCGAAGTGCTGATCACCGCCGACCACGGCAATGCCGAACAGATGCTGGATCGCAACACCAACCAGGCACATACCGCACATACGCTGAACCATGTGCCGTTCCTGTACATCGGCCGCCCAGCCGAGATGGCACCCATCGGCAGCGGCGCCCTGAAAGATGTCGCTCCGACATTGCTGGCCATGATGGGCCTGCCGCAACCGCCGGAAATGACCGGCCATTCGTTGATCCGCTTCCAGTGATCTGGCGCCTGCTGTCGTGCCTGTCGTTCGCGCTCTGCCTCTCCACGGGCGCGCAGGCATCGCAGCAGGCTGACCTGGAGAAGCTGCGCGAACGCCTCAACAAGATCCAGCAATCGTTCGAACGCACCAATGAATCGCGTTCCGAGGCGGCCGATGCCTTGCGCGATTCGGAACGTGCGATCAGCGACAGCAACCGCCGCCTGGCCCAAGTCACGCAACAACGCCGCGAAGCGGACCGCGAACTGGAACGCCTGCAACAACGCAGCGCAACGCTGAGCGCGGATTACCGCAAGCAACAATCCCTGTTGGGCCGCTTGCTGTATCGCCAGTATATCGGCGGCATCGACCAGGACTATCTCAAGCTGCTCCTCAACAACGAAGACCCCAACCTGATCGCCCGCGAGCTGCACTATTACGATTACATCGCCCAGGAACGGGCCGCGCTGCTGCAAGGTTTGCACGACAACATGCAGGCGCTACGCGAGGTGACCGCTGCGGCACGCGATAAACGCAGCGAGATCGACCGATTGCAGCAGCAAACGCAGCAGGAACTGGCCAAGCTGGAACGCGAACAAGCCACCCGCCGCAAGACCCTGCAACGCATCTCGCTCGAATTGAAACAGCAACGCAACGAAATGGCGCGCCTGCGGCGCAACGAGGCACGCCTGCGCGACTTGGTGGATAAGCTGTCACAAGTCCCCGGCGCAGGCGGTGGCGCCCCATTCGTCGCCCTCAAGGGCAAACTGACGCTGCCAGTGAACGGCGAGGTCGGCAACCGCTTCGGCGATCAACGACCGGAGAGCAAGCTCGGCTGGACCGGTTGGTTCGTGCGCGCTACCGCGCGCCAGCCGGTGTTGGCAGTCGCTGCCGGACGCGTGGTGTATGCCGACTGGCTGCGCGGCTATGGCAACCTGCTCATCATCGACCACGGGCAAGGCTACATGAGCTTGTACGGCAATAACGAGACGCTGTACAAACAGGTCGGCGATACCTTGCAGACCGGCGATATCGTGGCCAGCGTGGGCAACAGCGGCGGCAACGATGATTCCGGTTTATACTTTGAGCTACGTTACCGGGGCCAGCCATTCAATCCCGCGCCTTGGTTCAAGCATCCATAAGGAATCCTGAGATATGAGTCTGCGCTTCAAGGAAATCAGCCTGGTCGCCATCGGCCTGTTGGCCGGCGTCACTGCCAGCTTGCACTTCTCCGCACTGGCCGAAAAAGAGATGCCGCTGCCGTTACCGGTGGAAGAACTGCGTGCGTTCTCCGAAGTGTTCGGCCGCATCAAGAGCGACTATGTGGAACCGGTCAGCGATAAGAAGCTGATCACCGAAGCCATCAACGGCATGCTCTCTGGACTGGACCCGCATTCTGCCTATCTCGATGCCGATGCCTTCAAGGAGCTGCAGGTCGGCACCCAAGGTGAGTTCGGCGGCCTGGGTATCGAGGTCGGCATGGAAGATGGTCTGGTCAAGGTCATCTCTCCCATCGAAGACACGCCTGCCTTCCGCGCCGGCATCCAGAGCGGCGACCTCATCATCAAGCTGGATGACACCCTGGTGAAAGGCCTGACCCTGAACGATGCGGTGAAGCGCATGCGCGGCAAGCCAGGCAGCAACATCCGGCTGACGGTGGTACGCAAGAACGAGCCCAAGCCGTTTGAAGTCAACATCGTGCGCGCCGTGATCAAGGTGCAAAGCGTCAAATCCAAGCTGGTGGAACCTGGCTACGGTTTCGTGCGCATCACCCAGTTCCAGGAACATACCGGCGAGAACCTCGCCAGCGCACTGGAGAACCTGCGCAAGCAGAACAAGGCACCTCTGCAAGGCTTAGTACTCGACCTGCGCAACGATCCGGGCGGCTTGCTGACCGCAGCAGTGGGCGTCTCAGCCGCATTCCTGCCCAAGGATGCGCTGGTGGTCTATACCGAAGGACGTACCGATGATGCACGTATGCGTTTGCTGGCCAATCCCGACTATTACCTGCGCGGCGACAAGGCGGACTACCTCAGGGATCTGCCCGGAGAATATGCCAGTGTCCCCATGGTGGTGCTGGTGAACGGCGGCTCCGCCTCTGCTTCGGAGATCGTGGCTGGCGCCCTGCAAGACCATAAACGCGCGGTCATCTTGGGTACCCAGACCTTCGGCAAGGGATCGGTACAGACCATCCTGCCGCTGGGCAACAACACGGCGATCAAGCTGACCACGGCGCGCTATTACACGCCGAGTGGCCGTTCCATCCAGGCCAAAGGCATCGAGCCGGACATCGTGGTGGAAGATCCGGCGACGGCCACTTTCGATCGCACGCTGCGCCTGCGCGAAGCCGATCTGGATAACCACCTCAGCAACAGCCAGCTGAAGCCAGGCGAAGATGCGCGTCATCCGCAACGCAAAGCGTCAGACAAGGAGGAAGCCGGCGAGAAATCCGAGATCGCCGAGTTCGGCGCCAAGAACGACTATCAGCTGAACCAGGCGCTGAACCTGCTGAAAGGGATGAGCATCCTGCGAGGGAAATGAAGATGAATCCGTTCGAGCTGAAAAAAGAACGCCTCCTGACTTTCACAGCAGAGCCAGCCGACCAGCTGGAACAGGCTTATCTGCTGCTGAGCGGACTGCGCAATTTCGAAGTCACGCGCGACACGAAACCAAACACCTTGCGCATCCGCTACAGCGTGGAGCATTACTCGCTGGAAGGCCTGCAAAAGGCCTTGCAGCGGGAAGGCTTCCACTTCAACTACAGCCTGCTGGAACGCCTGCGCAACACGCTCTACCACTATTGCGAGGATGTGCAGTACCACAACCTGAAGACCCCGGAACCACGCACCAAGAACAATGCGCAGGAAGTCTTCGTCAAGGCCTACGAACAACACCCCCACGGCGATCACGTCGAGCTGCCCCAAGAACCCGGCAAGCACAAATAGCGGCATGGATGACCATCAGCTGCTGCGTTACAGCCGCCACATCCTGCTCCCCGAGATCGGCATCGAAGGCCAGCAAGCCTTCGTCGATTCCCATGCACTGATCATCGGCGCAGGCGGCCTCGGCTCTCCCGCCGCGATGTTCTTGGCGGCCGCTGGAATCGGCACGCTGACCCTGTGTGACGACGACACGGTGGACCTGACCAACCTGCAACGTCAGATCGCCCACCGCTGCGACAGCGTCGGTACGGCCAAGGTGCTCTCCGCGCAGCACACCCTGCATGCGCTGAATCCCGACGTCCAGGTCTGCGCCCTGCAAGAACGCGCGGTCGGCGCACGTCTGCACGAACTGGTAGCCACGGCCGATGTGGTGCTGGATTGCAGCGATAATTTCGCCACCCGCTACGCCCTCAACCGGGCCTGCCTGGCACAAGGAAAACCGCTGGTCTCGGGCGCAGCCACACGCTTCGAAGGACAGGTGACGGTTTTCGATTTCCGCCACGCAGGCATTGCTTGCTACAACTGCCTGTATCCCGAGGATACCGAAGCAGAGGAGACGCGCTGTGCAGTGATGGGCGTGTTCGCACCGCTGGTAGGCATCATCGGCAGCATGCAGGCTGCAGAAGCCTTGAAAGTACTGGCGGGTATGGCAGGTACGCTACACGGCAGGCTGCTCACGCTGAATGTGCTAACCATGCAACCGCGCGTGCTGCGGCTGGCCCGCGATCCGCATTGCAGCGTGTGCGCGGGCGCGGGCCGCTGAGGGATCAATCCGGCAAAGCAATCTTGCCGTCGGTGCTGTACTGGTAATCTTTGAAGATATGCGCGGCACTGGGCACCTGATAGCTGCCGTCGGCCAACTTGCGCGTGGTGTCCTTGAGGCGATAGGTGGTCTGGCCGCAGGTCCAGCATTTGAAGTTGCGCATATGCGTACACAAGCAGGTCTTGTCGAAGACGGCGATCTTCTTGTCGCCGGGGTGGGCGGCGACCTCGCGATTGTAGGCGTCGATGTAGTCGCAACGCCCGTTCGCATCCAGCAGATAGCCATAGGATTCGCAACCCGGGCGGATACCCGAACCGATGGAGGGGCTGCTCTTCAACATGCGCATCGGATAGCCGGTCGGCGACGTACCATTGACTTCGATATCGTCCTCGTTGGCTTTGAAGTATTCCTGCTTCACATCGGCCGGCAAACCGCACTCATCTGCGACGGTGAAGCGCGTTGCCACCTGTACCGCCCCCGCACCTTCTTGCAGGAAAGCAGCCGCGTCACTGCCGGTGAAGATACCGCCGGCCGGGATCACCGGGATCGCCAATTGTTCTTCGCGCAGGTAGGCGTGGATCTCGTTCACGATGGTGCGCAGATCGTATTTCGCCCAGTCCATGCCGAATCCCAGATGGCCACCGGCGAGCGGCCCTTCCACCACGATGTAATCGGGCAAGCGACCGCCTTTCGCATTCTTGCGCAGGAACAGTTGCAAGGCGCGCACCGAAGAAACGATGATGCCCAGCTTGGCATCGCGGAAACGCGGATGGTCCTCCATCAGCGCGAAGGAGCCAAGGTGCAAGCCAGCCGCCAGCGTGATGCCATCGATGCCGGCCGACAAAGCCGCATGCAGACGCACACGCAAGGTATCGCGCGGCGCATTCATAGTCAGTTTCTCCATGACGTTGATGAACACCATGCCATCGCCGCGCTTGCGCGCCATAGTCTTGCTGACATGCAGACGGGTCGATTCTTCGATATGTCCGAGATCGAACTTGACTGCCGCTTTGTCGGCATTGTCGATGTTGTATTTGTACTGCTGCAGTTTTTCTTTGACGAATCCGGTGTCGTAACGCCGATCGGACACCGTCGGCATCATCGCATCGGAGATATGTCCGACACCACCCAGGCGCGCCGCTTCCAGCGCCAGATCTGCGGTCGAAATATCGACGCCCATACCGCCGATCATGAGGGGAACCAGTTCGTGTGTGCCGAGCTTGAGTCGGAAATCGTCTACTTTAATCGCCATGTGTAGCCCGCACGGGGCGCCCTCCCTGTTGCCACTTCCCGCTGCCGAAGGCGCGGGTTGTCATTGTATGTTATTACTCAGATTACTTTCGAATAGCGCGCGTGCTCCTGCCGGGTGCGCAGATATTTATCGAACACCATGCAGATGTTGCGGATCAGCATACGCCCCTTGGGCGTGACGGTAATCCACTGAGGCGACAGTTCGAGCAGACCTTCGCGCGCGTACTCTTCCAGCTCTGGCATTTCCGGCGCAAAATATTGATCGAAGTCGATCAGGTAAGAAATATTGAATGATTCCTTGGAAATCTCGAAATGGCACATCAGTGCCTGGATGATGGCGCGTCGCACCAGATCATCAGCATTGAGTTCCAATCCACGCATGATGGGCAATTCGTCACGATCCAGTGCGTCGTAGTAGGGTTCCAGCTCGCGGTAGTTCTGGCTATAGGTCGGGCCGATCTTGCCGATGGCACTGACCCCGAGCGCGACCAGATCGCAATCGGAATGGGTGGAATATCCCTGGAAGTTGCGATGCAACCTGCCTTGGCGCTGCGCCACCGCCAGTTCATCTTCGGGTTTGGCGAAATGGTCCATGCCGATATACACATAGCCGGCTTTGGTCAGTTTATTGACGGCCATACTCAAGATATCCAGCTTCACTTGCGGCGCCGGCAGGTCTTCTTCATGGATGCGTCGTTGCGGCTTGAAGATGGTCGGCATGTGCGCATAGTTGTAGATTGACAGCCGATCTGGATCTGCGGCGATCACCCGATCCAGGGTCCGTCCGAAACCGTCCAGGGTCTGCTTGGGCAGACCGTAGATCAAATCGATACTTACCGACTTGAAACCATTGGCCCGCGCTGCCTTGATGATGCGTACCGTCTCTTCTTCACTCTGGATGCGATTGACCGCTTTCTGCACTGCATCGTCGAAATCCTGCACGCCGACACTGATACGGTTGAACCCGACTTCGCCGAGCAGCGCGATGGTCTCATCGGTCACTTTGCGCGGGTCGATCTCGATGGAATATTCACCATCAGCTACCAGCTTGAAATGCTGGCGTATGCCCGCCATCAGCTGGCGGATCTCATCATCGCTCATGAATGTCGGAGTACCGCCACCGAAGTGAAGCTGCTCTACGACCTGCCCTTCGCCCAACAATCTGGCCTGCAACGCCATTTCCTTGAGCAGATAACGCACATATTCTGCTGATTTGCTACGGTCCTTGGTGATAACCTTGTTGCAGGCGCAATAGAAACACAGGGTGTTGCAGAACGGGATATGGATATATAGCGACAACGGACGACCAACACCGCCTACCTGGCGCTTCTGCAACCAGTGGCTATAGGTTTCGGCATTGAAGGCTTCGACAAAACGGTCCGCAGTCGGATAGGATGTGTAGCGCGGACCGTTCTTGTCCAGCCTGCGTATCAGTTCCAAGTCCACCACCAGTTGATTCACCGTTTCGTTCATCTCTCCTCCTCGAGCAAGGGCGTAACTATGCCAGTTTAATGCCCGTTTGGCTTGATATATGTCAAAATAGACTTGTAACAACCCTTTCCAAGACGTGGCTTTGAACGATATCAATGCACAGGAGCATGCCCATCTGCGGGTTGCCTGCTCCAACTGTAACCTGCGCGAACTTTGCCTGCCGGTGGACCTGTCTACGGAAGAGATGCTGCGCGTGGAAGAACTGTCCCACCACAAGCACTGTTATACCGCCGGTGATTACCTGTATCGGGCCGGTGACCGCTTCAAATCGCTCTATGCGATCCGCAGCGGGTCATTCAAGACCCGCGTTCTGAACGCCGATGGCCGCGAGCAAGTCACTGGCTTCCTCATGGCCGGGGAGATCATCGGCCTGGATGCGATCAGCACGGATGTTCACCAGTGTGAGGCGGTCGCCATGGAGGAGAGCGAGGTCTGCGAACTCCCCTTTGCGCGCCTGGAGGAACTCAGCCGGGACATCCCCAGCCTGCAGCATCACCTGCACAAGATCATGAGTCGTGAGATAGTGCGCGATCAGGGCATCATGCTGCTGCTGGGTTCCATGCGCGCAGAAGAACGACTGGCCGCATTCCTGCTCAATCTTTCGCAGCGCAATGCCATCCATGGCATGTCCCCCACTCAATTGCGCCTGCGCATGTCACGCCTAGACATCGGCAGCTACCTTGGGCTGAAACTGGAAACGGTTAGCCGCGCGTTCTCCCATTTCCAGGAAGAAGGACTGATTCAGGTCAAGGCGCGTGCGGTGGAGATTATCTCCCTGCCAAGACTTAGGGAATTGGTCAACAAATAAGAATAATATTCCTACAATCGCGCAGAATAGGTATCCTGCGCTCCACAATCGTTTTCCGAGGTATCTACCATGAGCGAGAAATATCATGCCACGCCCGATGAGATCATCCGAGCCAAGTGGCCACACGAAATCTTCCTGATCAACCTGGTGTTCAACCACATCCTGGTGTTCGCCTCGACTTTCGGGGTATTCAGCACCTTTCCTCTGTTGGTACTGGTCGTCCCCTTCTTATCGTTCTCCATCACCGCCTACATCCTGTTCAAGGCACGCGTCATTGCAGCCGGCGATGACACCATCTTCGTCAAAGCGCACTGGCAGGTCGCCCAGAAGCGTAATAAGCACTTCATGCTGCTGCTGACCGCAACCTGTCTGGTCATCAGCTTAGGCCTCTGGCTTTCCAAGATGATGGGATGGTCCAAGATCGGTACGATCGCTCTGCTGGGCGGAGCCGGTCTGCTGCCGTTCATGGTGTCGCTGCTGGTGCTGATCGTGCTGGGCAATGATTCCATGTACCAAGCCAGACACAGCAAGTTGCCGAAACATGTTGTTTCCGCCGTCAGTCAACCGTCCATCCAGTGAGCACGATGTCTTTAGAAAAGAAAATCTATTGGGGCGTTGGGATTTTTTCCTTCGTCGTCATCTTCGGCGCATTCCTCATTCCGGGCGATCGACCTGAACAGGAAGACCTGCCTTGGCACATCGAACATCCGACGCCGGATTCGGTGCGCATCTTTGGCCTCACGTTGGGCCAATCCACGCCCGCGCAGGCTGAGGCACGTTTCAAGGAACAGGCGGAACCAAGTCTGTTCAAGTCGCCGGAAGGCAAGCTGGCCGCAGAGCTCTTCTTTGAGCAGGTGAATCTGGCTGGCCTGCGTTCACGCATCGTGTTGACTGCCGACATCCCCGAGACGGAACTGCACACCATGTACGAACGGGGCTTGCGCATGGCTGGCACGGGCAGCGGGAAGAAGATCACCCTGACACCGGAAGATGTGGAAAGACTGCGTGCTACACCCATCAGCAGCCTGACCTACATGCCCGGCGTGAAGGTCGATGAGATGCTGTTCAAGAAACGCTTTGGCGAACCTCAGCAGATCATCAAGGAACGCAAGAGCGGCGCCATCCACTGGCTCTATCCGCAGCATGGCTTGGATATCACATTGGGCGGCAGCGAAAAACCAGTATTGCAATATGTTGCACCCGCACAATTCTCCAAGCTGATTCAGCCCTTGCTGGAGAACGGCGAACGCCTTACTCCGTAGCCCCGCTCTTTGCCGCATCCGCCTTGCTGCGCGGGTGCGGCATCATGTCCTCATCATCGTCCAGCAGGATGCGCTGTCCGCCCCCCTCCATATCCTCATACTGGCCCCGCTTCACGGCCACAATCAGGACCACCACAAACAGGACACCAAAGAACATCATGCCGGGGATCAGGCTGTAAATAACTTCCATTGTTGCCTCACTTTTTGAACAAGGTACGGATACGTGCCGCGTTGCCGATAACGATCAGCGAACTGATTGGCATCGAGATCGCTGCCACCAAAGGGCTGACCTGAGCCATCATTGCCAACGGTACCATGATGAGGTTATAGATGAAAGAGAGGCCGATGTTCTGCCGGATGGTGCGCAAGGTGCGCCTGGATAGCTGAGTCGCCTGCAATACCTTGCTCAATTCATTGTGCATGAGCACGATATCCGCGCTTTCCACCGAGACATCGGTGCCCGAGCCCAGCGCGATACCCACATGTGCGCGGATCAATGCTGGCGCATCGTTCACGCCATCCCCGACCATCGCCACGATATGCCCGCGATCCTGCAGACTGCGGATCACCTGATCTTTGTCTTGTGGCAAAACTTCTGCGATGACTTCCAGCGCCCCTAGTTGTTTGGCCACCGCCTCTGCCACGGGGCGGCGATCGCCCGTAAGCAGCGTCATCGCAATCCCTGCTGCCCGTAACGCATCAACCAACTGTCGGGCATCCGCACGCAAACGATCGGCCAAGGCGAATATAGCGACATGTCGACCAGCAACCGACATGTAGACGCAACTCCTCGCCAAGCCTTCCCACTGTTCAGCCTGAAGTTGCAATTCAGCATCGAGGGCGATGCCCGCCTGTCTTATCCAGTTCGCACTTCCCAAGCGGATCTCCTTGCCCGTCACCGTGGCACTGATGCCCAAGCCTGGCGTTGCATGGAAATCAACGACCTCACGGGTACGATAGGCATATGCCTGCTCATCCGCATACTCGACGATCGCCCGGCCGACACTATGCTCGCTCAATCTCTCCGCGGCGGCTGCCAGCGACACCAGCTC
Organism: Pseudomonadota bacterium; assembly: GCA_040754175.1. Lineage (GTDB taxonomy): Bacteria > Pseudomonadota > Gammaproteobacteria > Burkholderiales > Gallionellaceae > Sideroxyarcus. The sequence continues at coordinate 84,934 of JBFMFN010000027.1, forward strand.
ATCGGCTTGTTCACTTGCGACCACCTTCAATTCAGCTACACTCATGCGACCTTCCGTCAGCGTCCCGGTCTTGTCGAAGACCACATGCGTCACCCGCGACAACGTTTCCAGCACCAATCCATTCTTGACCAGGATACCGTGTTTCGCGCCCAAACCAGAGGCCACGGCGATGGACATCGGTGTCGCCATTCCAAGGGCGCAAGGACAAGTGATAATCAGCACCGAAGTCGCCGCCATCAGCGCCAACTCGAAATTTTCACCTCGCCAGATAAGGAAAGTCACACTCGCACACAACAGCGTGACGAGAACAAACCATGGCACGATACTGTCAGCCAGCCGCTGAATCGGCGCTTTCGAAGCTTGCGCTTCTTCAACCAGCCGGATAATCTTGGACAACGTCGTATCCTGCATCTGGCTACGTACCTCGACCAGCAAGGCACCCGAAGTATTACCGGTGCCAGCAGTCACCGTATCTCCCGGACTCTTATGGACCGGACGCGACTCCCCGCTCAGCATCGCTTCGTCGATCGCACTGCTGCCTTCCAGCACCACCCCATCCACCGGGATGGTGTAACCGGGCTTGATCAGCACATGGTCGCCCAGCTTGACCGCGCGTATGGGCGTCATCTCTTCGCGACCGTCCTTGACCACCAAAGCTACGCGTGGCTGCAACTCCATCAGCCGTTTGGTCGCAGAAACGGCCTGATGGCGGAACATCCCTTCAAGGTAACGTCCGATCAGAATGATGAAGGTCAGGTTGGTGACCGTATCGAAATAGACCTCACCATGTTGGTTGTCGGTAAGTGTCACATACAGCGAATATAGATAGGTGACGGTCAGCCCTATAGCAATAGGTAGGTCCATCGTCAGGTGTCCACCGCGCAAACCGCCTAACGCCCCTCGGAAGAAGGGATAGCCCGAGTAGAGCAAGGTAGGCGTAGCCAGTAACAACCCCATCCAGTGGAAGAATGCGCGGAATTCATCGTGGTTGGCACCGCTGTATAAAGCGATCGCGATCCACATCATGTTCATCGCCGCGAAGCCGGCAAAGAACAGGCGGAACAACATCGCGCGATTGGTTTTCTTGATTGCGCCTTCGGCACTCTCCGGATCATATGGCACGGCGGAGTATCCGATCTTGACCAGCGCCTTGATGATGTCTGAGAGTTTGCTCTGCTCGTTATTCCAGCGCAGATGAAGACGCTTGCCGGCCAAATTGACTTCCGCCGAGATGACGCCCGGGACTTTCTTCAGCCCCCGTTCGATCAGCCACACGCAAGCAGCGCAATGTATGCCTTCTACCAGCAGATGGATGTCCCGCTGCTCGCCGGAACAGGTGGCAAATTCCTGCTGTATCTCATCGAAGTCATAGATATCGATATCCTTGGGAGGCTCCGGCGGCGGTCCAAGCAGCGCCCCGTCCGGTGTACGTTGATAGTAACCTTGCAGCCCGGCCTCGTAGATGGCTTCGCATACCGATTTGCATCCGAAACAACAGAAGTGCCGCTTTGCTCCATCCAGATCCGCAGCAAAGTCGACATCCGTTGGAATGGGCAGGCTGCAGTGAAAACAGCCTGGTGCATCATGCTGGCCTGATGACATCGCCGCTCAGATCACGGCGCTAAAGCGGCGGCCACCATGAATCGTTCCGTATCGACCGAAAATTCATCGTTCCCACGCTTGATGTGGATGTGCAATTCCCAATAGCCTTTCAGCGGGAAAGTGATGTACCCCTGATAAGCGCCTGCCGCGACTTCCTTGAAATCTGTCACGAAATCCTTGCTGGCATCGGACGCACGATAGGACTCCACCCACACTTCCCCACTCACCGGCTTGCCATCCTTATCCTGCACATGGATCTCGTACATGGTCGCCTGCCCCTGCACCAACTCGCGCGGTTTATTGATGGTGGCTTGCCAGCCCAATGCCTGTTTATGACCCAATTCACTGAGAAGTTCGGTGTTCGTTTTACGGTCCTTGGTCTTGTAATCCCGATCAACCAACGAGGAATGGTTATGCGTAGCGAACCAGATGAATGCCGCATTCACGCTCAGCACCAACACGATGAGTAACAGCAAGCCCAACAACCAAGGATTGCGCAGACCGGATTTGTGATTTTGGGAGATCATGCCGTCACCACCTTAGCGCACGGGGCCATAGAACTTGCTGACATATTCAGCATAGACGGAAGGGTCTTCTACGCTCTCGACACGGAACTTGATTGGTGCCGCATCCTGCGCGATGTTCTTCACCGGCGCTTTCACGAATACAGTGAATGAGGTGTTGCGTCCATGATGCGTGATCGGATTATGTTCGACGCCGATGATGACTTGGTCGGCCACCCCCTCGGTTGCCGTGACTTTTACATGCAGATCCTTGTCGGTCTTGTTCAGCACCTTGAAGTCGAATTTATTCTGGATCGTCCCATCGCTCATCACCACGAACAGGGGCTGGCGCTCATGAACCACCTTCAAAGTCATGGAACCCAGATGCGTTAGCCCCCAAGCAATACCCAGCAGCACGATCACAATGATGCTCACATACACCAACGTACGCGGATGCTGATACATCTTCTTCTTGGGTTTGCCGGACAACTCATCCAGCGACGCATATCGGATCAAACCCCGCGGTTTATTGATCTTATCCATGACGGCATCGCATGCATCGATACACAAGCCGCAGGTGATACAGCCCAGCTGCTGACCGTTACGGATATCGACCCCGGTGGGGCAAACCTGGACGCACTGGAAACAGTCGATGCAATCACCCTGCTGGGCCACTGCCTCGCCGTTCTTGCGAATCTTGCCGCGCGGCTCGCCACGGTTGTAATCATAGGTCGGCAGGATGGTTTGGTTGTCGGACATCACTCCCTGGATGCGGGCGTACGGACAGAGCCAGAAGCAGGTCTGCTCGCGCAAGAAACCCGCCAGGATGTACGTGCCGAAGAAGAACATGACAATGACGACCCAACCGACCGTACCCAATTCAAAATTGATCAGGTCATGCCAATACTGGAATGCATCCACGAACCAGATCGAGAAGCTGATACCGGTCAACAGCGACAACACCATCCACACCAGATGTTTTGCCGTTTTCTTTTTGAGTTTGTCGAAATCCCAGGGAGCATTATCAAGTTTGCGACGCGCCGTGGGATTACCCTCGATCTTTTCCTCTATCCAGGTGAACCAATCGGTCCAAGCCGTTTGGAAACAGAAAAAGCCACACCACACCCGCGATGCCACGGAAGTGGTTGCAAACAAGGTCATGGCAGCGACCAGCAGCACCAAGGAAAGCATCCAGATATCCTGCGGCAGAACGGTCAGGCTGAAGAATTTGAATTGACGATGCTCGATATCGAACAGGATCGCCTGACTACCGTTCCAGCGCAGATACGGCAACAGGAAAAAAGGCAGCCACATCGCCAATTGCGTCTTGTCTTTGAGCGAACGGAAGAACCCAGGCATGCGCTTGGCGTGTATCGTCTGACCACCGGTATTCACCGTCCAAGTCTCAAACTCGTGGTAAAGGGTGGTGACTTCACCCGGCGCTTTCTTGTCGACTTCCTGATTCATACCCGCTCCTGTTCATCCGGCGAAACTGACCGCCACATTTAATGATGCATCGATTTTACTGCTTTAAGTTTCGCGTTTCAGTAATAATTTTCAAAAAATAAAAAGAGGAGAGCGGACTCTCCTCTTTAAACGACAAGCGTGATGCAGTTATTTCTTCTCGTTCATGTTGCGGTAGGCAATATAGAACAGCCAGCCAACCACAGCCACGGCACCGATCAGACAGATCAAGACGCCCCAGAACACCATATCGTGATTCATACAAGTCTCCTTTTGCTAAAGGTCTGCACGGAAGGCTGCTTCCGTGCAGATCGATACAGTCTTAGTTGGCCTTACCGCCACCGAACTTGTAGACGTACACAGCCAGCTTCTTGATCTCGGCGTCAGACAGCTTGCCGCCTTCAAAGGCCGGCATCACTGCCACACGAGTACCATCGACCCCGGCGTTCACACCATGCTTGATGGTGTACTTGATACCTTCAACAGAACCGTCAAAGCGCCAGATACCGTCAGTCAGGTTGGCAGAGCCCATGGCCTGCATACCCTTACCATCTTCACCGTGACACGCCGTACAACCCTTCTCGGCGAACAGCGGGGTGGAGGTCGGCTTGCCAGCAGCCACAGCATTAGCCAGCGTATCGATCTCTGCATCGGTCAGGATACCGTCATGTGCCACCATCATGCCCTGGCGGCCGCCCTTGATGGTTTCGTAGATGGTATCGATGGTGCCACCATACAGCCAGTCATCGTCGTTCAGGATCGGGGCGAACAAGCCTTGCTTGTCGTGCGTACCGACACCGTTCTGGCCATGGCAAGCAGCACAGTTATCACCGAACAACACCTTGCCGGAACGAGACACATACTCGGACAGTTCGCTGTCAGCCAGAATCGCGGCAGGCGTCATATCCTTCAGCTTGTTCTCGTACTTGCTGCGAACCTCATCCACTACGCTCTTGTCCGCCTCCATTTCGGCAATGGCAGTCCAGCCGCCAACGCCCTTGAACCAGGTTTGGCCATTGGCGAGCGGAATGGACGGATAGTACAACCAGTACACCACTACCCAGATTGCACTTGCGGCCAGACCCAGCATCCACCACTTGGGCGGCTGATTGATATAGTCGCCCAGATCATCATCCCAGACGTGCCCTGTTGTCGGCACGCTGCTTGCATCGTGTTTATCGCTCATTTATTTATCTCCCAGTTTGATAGGGTCGTCGTCGTCCAGAGCCATCCGGCTCTGGGCGTCGAACTTATCTTTGTTGGACGGCCGGAACACCATGACATAGGTCACCACCATACCGATCGCCGCCACCAGGACGAAGAATACGCCCAGCCAATCGTTCGTCGTCATGGTATTGACGTCCATACCAAAGTGTTCCAATAGCTTAGTCACGGTAGTTCACACCTTCTTCGAACTTGACGTGATTGCCCAGACTCTGCAGGAATGCGATCAATGCATCCATGTCGGTCTTGCCTTCCAGTTCAGCCGGCGCAGCTGCAATGTATGCGTCGGTGTAGATGGTCTTGGGAACCGGGTTGAACGGCATGATGGTCAGCACCTTCATGGTCTCAACTGTCTCCGCCACATCCACCTTCTTGTTCTCCAGCCAGAAGTAGTTGGGCATCACAGACTCAGGAACCACATCACGCGGGTAGCGCAGGTGGCGACGGTGCCATTCATCGGAATACTTGCCAGCCAAACGGGCCAGATCCGGTCCTGTACGCTTGGAACCCCACTGATAAGTGTGGTCGTACATGGACTCTTCAGCGATGGAGTAGTGACCATAACGGTCCTTTTCGTCGCGGAACGGACGGATCATTTGAGAGTGGCACAGGAAGCACCCTTCGCGAATGAAGACATTGCGACCAGCCAACTCCAGCGGCTTGTAAGGACGCACGCCATCGCCAGGCTGCCAGTCATCCAATGTCTTGTGCGCGGATGTCGCGGGATTCCAGATGATCTTGTCCATCGGAATCACATTGCCGTTCAGATCCTTGTGCTGCGTGTTGTTGCAAGAAGGATCATTCTGGCACATCGCGGTGTTCGGCAGGTAGAACAGTGGCACGATTTCCACGATACCACCGATTGCCACCGCAATCGCGGTCAGCACGAACATCAGGAGGGTGCTGCGTTCAGTCTTGTCCTGAAGTTGTGTCGAATAGATTTTGTCGTGATCAGACATGTTATTAACTCCCCTTATGCATTAGCCGGAACAGCGTTGGCGCTGCGCGCAGCACTTGCAGTGCGCACAGTCATCACGATGTTGTAGAGGGCGATCCAGGTACCGATATTGAAGATCAGACCACCGATCGCACGCATCGCGTAGTACGGATGCATAGCGGACACGGATTCAACGAAGGTGTAGGTCAGAGTGCCGTACTCGTCATAGTCGCGCCACATCAGACCTTGCATGATGCCGGAGACCCACATCGCCACGACGTAGACCACAGTACCGATGGTAGCCAGCCAGAAATGGACGTTCACCAGACCTTCGGAATACATCTTTTCCACGCCCCACAGCTTCTTCACCATATGGTACAGAGCACCGTAGGCAACCATAGCCATCCACCCCAGGGCACCAGAGTGCACGTGACCAACAGTCCAGTCAGTGTAGTGAGACAAGGCATTCACAGTCTTGATGGACATGACCGGGCCTTCGAAGGTAGACATCGCGTAGAACGCCAAAGCAACCACCAGGAAGCGCAGGATGTAGTCGGTACGCAGACGATCCCAAGCACCGGACAAGGTCATCATACCGTTCATCGCCCCGCCCCAAGACGGGATGATCATCGCCAGAGAGACAGCGGCGCCAAGGGAGCCGGTCCAGTCAGGCAACGCGGTGTACTGCAGGTGGTGCGCGCCCAGCCAGACGTAACCGAAGGTCAGCGCCCAGAAGTGCAACACGGACAGACGATAGGAGAACACCGGACGACCGGCCTGCTTCGGCACGAAGTAGTACATGATCGCCAGGAAGCCACCGGTCAGGTAGAAACCGACCGCATTGTGACCCCACCACCACTGGATCATCGCATCTTGCACACCAGAGTAGATGGAGAAAGAATTGGTCAGACTGACCGGGATCGCCATGCTGTTGACCACGTGCAGGTAGGTGATCATGATGATCATGCCCATGGTGAACCAGTTAGACACATAGATATGCGATGTCTTGCGGATGGCGATGGTCATGATGTAGTTGAAACCGTACATCAGCCATACGATGGCAATCGCGATATCGATCGGCCACTCCAGCTCGGCATACTCCTTACCGGTAGTCCATCCCAGCGGCAGAGTGATCACTGCGGAAACGATGATCAGATTCCAACCGATAAAGGTTGCCCATGCCAGACCGTTGCTCCACAGCTTGGTAGCACCGGTACGCTGGACGATATAGAAACCGGTTGCCATCAGCGCACAACCACCGAACGCGAAGATCACTGCATTGGTATGCAGCGGACGCAGACGGCCAAACGTGATGAATTCGGTGTCAAAGTTCAGGAACGGCCAAGCCAGCTCCGATGCCACGTACACACCGATGAGCGTACCTACACATGCATAGATGGCGGCAGCGATGGTGAACCAGCGCACAACCTCCATATCGTACTTTACTGGTGTCGCTTGATTAGCTTCCACAGTAGTCTCCTCCCCAGAGCGAAGTTAAAAAAACCCGTGCGTCCAGCACCAACTGTTCCTGCATGCTGGACGCACACTTTGTTGCAAATCTACAGCGCGGCAAATTGTCGCAGTGCACGCCAGACAAGTAAAGCCAAAAGTCGCGTTCAATCCGACATACCCAAGCAAAATACTCGGATTGAAAATCCACAGCGGTGACGATACTAAAAAATATTCAGCGCGCACGAATTGACCTAGGTCAAAAACAACCATGCTCAGCACTCGACTTATTGTCGCCCTCCGAACTCTATTCGCCGCGCATGAATTTTCATGATAAACCTATATAGATATGAATGCTCATCAGCCACCCGAACATCAACCTGGAGGGCGCAGATAGCAAGGCGCCAAGACAGCATGAAGACCAGCTGCGACGCCCAAACAATAGGACTAAGAATGAAGGAGGGATGGAGCGGGTGATGGGAATCGAACCCACGTATGCAGCTTGGGAAGCTGCCGTTCTACCATTGAACTACACCCGCTTGGTGTAGAATGCGGCGCGGATTCTAACACCCCATGCAATAAAGTGATCAAACTCAGTATCAATGGTGAGGAGAAGCAATTTCCCGAGCCACAGGCAGTAGCCGAACTCATCGCCTCGATGGGACTGATCGGCAAGCGTATCGCACTGGAATGCAACGGCGAGATCGTCCCGCGCAGCCAGTTCGCCACTCACCTGCTGCAAGATGGTGACACCATCGAAATCGTCGTCGCCGTGGGCGGCGGCTGAACATCTCACTTCAGGAATGTGCACCATGAGCGACAACCTCATCATCGCCGGTAAGACTTATAAGTCACGTTTGCTGGTCGGCACCGGTAAATACAAGGATTTCACCGAGACCCGCGCCGCACTTGATGCCAGCGGCGCAGAGATCGTCACCGTCGCAATCCGTCGCACCAACTTGGGCCAGAACCCCAACGAGCCCAGCCTGCTCGACGCCGTGCCGCCCTCGAAGTTCACCTATCTGCCCAACACCGCAGGCTGCTATACCGCCGATGATGCGGTGCGCACCCTGCGCCTCGCGCGCGAACTGCTGGACGGCCATTCGCTGGTGAAGCTGGAAGTGCTGGGCGACCCGCAATCGCTGTATCCCAACGTGATCGAGACCATCGCCGCTGCGAAGACCCTGGTGGCGGAAGGTTTCCAGGTCATGGTCTACACCTCGGACGATCCCATCGTCGCCAAGCAGCTGGAAGACATCGGCTGCGTCGCCATCATGCCGCTGGCCTCGCTGATTGGCTCGGGCATGGGCATCCTCAACCCGTGGAACCTGCAGCTGGTGATGGAGCGCGTGAAAGTGCCGGTGATCGTCGATGCAGGTGTGGGCACCGCCTCCGATGCCGCCATCGCGATGGAGCTGGGTTGCGACGGCGTGCTGATGAACACCGCCATCGCCGGGGCAAAAGACCCGTTGCTGATGGCGAGCGCAATGAAGAAAGGCGTGGAGGCCGGGCGCGAGGCTTACCGCGCCGGACGCATGCCGAAGAAACTCTACAGCGCCAGCCCCAGCTCGCCGACGGCAGGCATCATCGCCTCGGTGCGCAGCTGATGACGGGCAACGAAGACCTGCGCAACCGGCATATCCGCAGCTTCGTGCTGCGCCAGGGGCATCTGTCCGTAGCGCAGAAGCGTGCGGTGGATGAGCTGATGCCGCGCTACGGCATCCCGTACGAGTCTGCGTCGCTAGCCCTCGACAGCGCCTTCGGCCGCAGCGCGCCGAAGATACTGGAGATCGGCTTCGGCATGGGCACTGCGACTGCCGAGATCGCGCAAGCCCATCCGGAGAGCGACTACCTCGCACTGGAAGTGCACACTCCCGGTGTGGGCAACCTGCTCAAGCTCATCGACGAACAGCAGTTGCGCAACATCCGCATCATCCAGCACGACGCAGTGGAAGTGCTGCGCGACATGATCGCCGACGGCACGTTCGACGGCGTGCACATCTTCTTCCCCGACCCCTGGCACAAGGCGCGCCACAACAAGCGCCGCCTGATCCAGACGCCGTTCGTCGCGCAATTGGTGCAGAAACTGAAACCGGGCGGCTACATCCATGCCGCGACCGACTGGCAGGATTACGCCGAGCAGATGCTGGCCGTGTTCAACACCGAGCCGCGTCTGGAGAATACCGCCACTGACTATGCACCGCGCCCCGACTACCGCCCGCTGACCAAGTTCGAGCAGCGCGGACTACGTCTTGGGCACGGCGTCTGGGACTTGGTGTTCCGCCGCAAGAAAGATCTGTAGCAAGTCATTGAGGAAGCGCCTGCCCATCTCGGTCGGCGCGATACGACCCGCGTCTCGCAGCAGCAAGCCCTTCTTCTCTGCAGCATCCAGTTCGCGCCGAATCAACAGCAAAGGCAAGCTGGTGCGCTCCTGGAACAACACCTCGTCGAAACCGTCGTTCAGGCGCAGCGCGTTCATCATGAACTCGAAGGCGAGGTCGTCCTTGCCAAGCACATCCTCGGCTTGTATCTGCTTCCCTTGCGCCACACCATCCATATACGCCTGCGGCTGCTTCAGGCGCGCCTGACGGACGACCTTGTCGTGAAAGCTCAGCTTGCTGTGCGCGCCCGCGCCGATGCCGAGATAATCGCCGAACTGCCAATAGTTGAGGTTGTGGCGTGATCGCCTGCCCGGCTGCGCGAAAGCCGAGGTCTCGTAATGCTCATAGCCATGCGCAGCCAGCATCTCTTCGATGCGCTGCTGCATCTCGCTGCTGGCATCGTCATCGGGCACTTCCGGCGGCTGGTGCGCGAACAGGGTGTTGGGCTCCAGCGTGAGGTGATAACAGGACAGATGCTGCGGCGCGAAGGGCAGCGCGGTCTGCACATCCTGCAACGCTTGTTCCAGTGTCTGCCGTGGTAGCGCATACATCAGGTCGAGATTGATGTTGGCGAAGTGCTGCTGAGCGATGGCGATGGCCTTCTTCGCCTCGTCACTGGAATGGATACGCCCCAAGGCTTGCAGATGTTCATCGCGGAAACTCTGGATACCCAAGGAAAGCCGGTTCACCCCCGCGTCGCGGAACGCGGCGAACTTCTCCGCCTCCACCGTGCCGGGATTCGCTTCCAGTGTGATCTCGGCTTCGTGCGCCAGCGGCAGGCGCATGCGCACTTCGGACAGCAAACGCGTCAGCGCCGCGCCCGACAACAGGCTGGGCGTACCGCCGCCGATGAAGATGGAATACACCTTGCGTCCCCACACCAGCGGCAAGGCGGATTCGAGGTCGCGCAGCAGTGCATCGACATAGGCTTGCTCGGGCAGACTGTTGCCCTTCGACATGCTCAGGGCAGGCTTAGCCTCATGCGAATTGAAATCGCAATACGGGCATTTCCGCACGCACCAGGGGATGTGTATATATAAGGACAGTGGCGGCAACGCCTGAAAGTTCACCGCCTGCGATCTGAGGCCGACCGGATGCAGGGTTTGCGCGCTTGCCATCAATGCTTGAGCTTCAGCTTTTCCAGCAGCACTTTCAGGGCTTGGGCGCGGTGGCTGATCTGCGCCTTCTCGTCGTGCGACAGCTCTGCGGCGGTCTTGCCGAACTGCGGCAGCCAGAACATGGGATCGTAGCCGAAGCCGCCGTCACCGCGCTCCTCGTGGAATATCTCGCCGTGCCATTCGCCTTCCGCGATCAGCGGCTGCGGATCGTCGGCATGGCGCACCAGCACCAGCACGCAGTAGTAGTGCGCGCTGCGGTCGGCGACGCCCTGCATCTCGCGCAGCAGTTTCTCGTTGTTGCGTGCATCCGACTTGGGAGCCTCTCCCGCATAACGCGCCGAGATCACGCCGGGCGCACCGCCCAGCGCATCGACGCAGATGCCGGAATCGTCAGCCAGCGCGGGCAGACCGCAGGCGCGGCTGACATGGCGCGCCTTGGCCAGTGCGTTCTCGACGAAGGTGCAATGCGGCTCTTCGGCTTCGGAGATGCCGAGTTGCGACTGGGTCAGCACCTCGATGCCGAGCGGCGCCAGCATGCGCTGGAACTCGCGCAGCTTGCCGGGGTTGTTGGAGGCGATGACCAGCTTGTTCATTGCGCCAGCGCCTTGCGCTGCAAGTCGGACAGCTGGCTGATACCGTGCTTGGCCAGTTCCAGCAGCGCGTCCATCTCCTCGCGCGAGAAGGGATGGCCTTCCGCCGTGCCCTGCACTTCGACGAAGTGGCCGCTGCCCAGCATCACCACGTTCATGTCGGTGTCGCAGTCGGAGTCTTCCAGATAATCGAGATCGAGCACGGGTGTGCCCTGATGGATGCCGACCGAGATGGCGGCGACAGAATCGCGCAGCGGGTTCTCTTTGACCAGCCCCTTCTGCATCAGCGTACTCACCGCGTCGTGCAGCGCCACATACGCACCGGTGATGCTGGCGGTGCGGGTGCCGCCGTCGGCCTGGATCACGTCGCAATCCAGCGTGATGGTGCGTTCGCCGAGCTTGGCGAGATCGACCACGGCGCGCAGGCTGCGCCCGATCAGTCTTTGGATCTCCTGCGTACGGCCGGACTGTTTGCCCTTGGCCGCTTCGCGGCTCATGCGTTCGCCGGTGGAGCGCGGCAGCATGCCGTATTCCGCCGTCACCCAACCCTCGCCGCTGCCCTTCTTGTGTGGCGGCACACGCTCCTCCACGCTGGCGGTGCAGATGACTTTGGTATCGCCGCATTCGATCAGCACGGCGCCTTCGGCATGCTTGGTGTAATGGCGGGTAATAAGGATATTGCGCAGTTGATCGGCTTTACGCTGGCTTGGACGCATGGCTCCCCCTGGATGAATGGTCGTGGATTATACCGCGCACCAGGCCGGCACCTGAGCTATGCCTCCTCCAGCACCACGCACACCGGTGATTCAGTGGGATGTTCAGGCTCGGCCGTCCCCAGCCTGGCCGCGACGGCGGTTGTATTGTCGGCCCGCGCCGCCTCACGATAGACCGCGACATCGATGAGATCGGTCAACGCCACCTGCAGATACGCGGCCCCCTGCAACTTGATCAACTCTTGCTCTTCCAGCGGACTCCAGAAGCCATCGCTGCACAGCAACAGCATATCGCCGTCCTGCACCGCGATACTCGGCGCCACCTCGGCGTAGAACATGTCCTCCACGCCCCCAAGACAGTTGGTGATCTTGTTGCGATCAGGATGGGTACGCATCTCCTCGGGGCTGATGATGCCCCAGTCAGCCCATTGCTGCACCACCGAGTGATCGTGTGTGACGCTGTGCACCGCCCCTTGGCGCAGCAGATAGAAACGGGAATCGCCTGCATGCGCGAACCAGACCTGACCATCCTGCACCAAAGCTGCGACACAGGTAGTGCCTGGATTGCCGCCCAGCTGCTGTTCGCGCGCATAATCAATAATGGCATCGTGGCCGGCCCGCATGGTGGCGCGCAAGAAGACTTCGGGTTCTTTGACCTTGCCCTGCTCCAGCCGGCTGAAGGCGCGCATGAAGGTATAGACCGCGATCTGCGCCGCAATCTCGCCATGCAGATGCCCCCCCATGCCATCCGCCAGCACGAGCAGCAAGGCGTCATTGGTGTAGGCGTAACCTACACGGTCCTGATTGTATTTGCGCCCGCCGATATGGTTGGCCTGATGGATAGCGAACTTCATCGTCTCGTTTGCTTGTCGTCCTGCTTTGCCTGCCCGCTTCCGATCAAGGGCAGACCCCAATCGTAATATAATGCGCCGTCTTGAGTCCGTCTTTTTTCCAGCCCCCCGGAGTTCCGATGATATTCAGCATGACCGGCTATGCCTCTGCCACCGCCGAGCTGGCGATCGGCGCCCTCTCCCTTGAGCTGCGCTCGGTCAACCACCGCTACCTGGATCTGCAGATCCGCATGCCGGAGGAACTGCGCGCGCTGGAACCCGCCTTGCGCGAAGCCATCTCTGGCGGCATCAGCCGCGGCAAGGTGGAATGTCGCATCAATTTCCAGGCCCGGACCGCCGCCAATGCGGAGCGCCCGCTGAACCTGGAGATGGTCAAACGCTTGGCGGCATGGGAAAGCCAGGTCCGTGCGCTGCTGCCACAAGCATCCCCGCTCTCCGTCGCGGAAGTGCTGCACTGGAACGGCGTGGCCGATTCCTCCCAGACCGCACCCGACGGCCTGGCTACTGCCGTCATGGAACTGTTGCCGCAAACCCTGCAGGATTTCCGTGCGGCCAGACAGCGCGAAGGGGAGAAGCTCGCGCAGTTCCTGCTCGAACGGGTGGAGGGTATCGAACGCCTGCGCCTTGCCGTAGCGCCGCATATCCCGGGCGCCATCGCCAATTACGAGGCGCGCATGCGCACCCGACTGCACGAAGCGCTGGCCGGCAGCGACGAGGAACGCATCCGTCAGGAGATCACCTTGTATGCCAGCAAGATCGACGTGGATGAAGAGCTATCCCGTCTGCAGGCGCATCTCAGCGAAGTGCGGCATGTCCTGTCCAAAGGCGGCATCGTGGGCAAGCGCCTGGATTTCATGATGCAAGAGCTCAACCGCGAAGCGAATACACTAGGCTCGAAATCAGTCGAAACGGAAGTGTCGCGTTGCGCCATGGATATCAAGGTGCTGATTGAGCAGATGCGCGAACAAATCCAGAATATCGAATAGGAGAACAAGATGTCAGGCAGTCTTTTCATCGTCAGCGCCCCTTCCGGCGCCGGCAAAACCAGCCTGGTCCACGCCTTGCTCCAGCAAGAGCCGCAGATCGGCCTATCCATCTCCTACACCACGCGCAATCCGCGCGAAGGCGAGATCAATGGCAAGCACTACCATTTCGTCAGTCGCGACGCATTCCTGGAGATGGCCAAACGCGGCGACTTTCTGGAAAGCGCCGAGGTCTACGGCAACTTCTATGGCACTTCGCAAAAGTGGATCGCGGACGAGATCGCTCGTGGGCGGGACATCCTGCTGGAGATCGACTGGCAAGGCGCCGCCCAGGTGCGCCGCATCTTCCCGCAATGCGTCAGCATCTTCATCCTGCCCCCGTCCAAGGAGATCCTGGCACAACGATTGAATGGCCGCGGCACAGACGCTGCCACCGTGATCGCACGCCGTCTTGCCGCCGCACGCGACGATGTCGCCCATGTCGCTGAATTCGATTATGTTATCATCAACGACAGCCTCGATCAGGCGCTGCACGAGCTGCGCTCCGTAGTATCGGCAGCCCGTCTGCGCGGGCCGCTACAAGTGGCCAGACACCAGAAACTGATCGATCAATTACAGACTCCGGAGAACTGAAAACATGGCACGCATCACAGTCGAAGACTGCATGACCAACATCCCCAACCGTTTCGAACTGACCCTGGCGGCCGCCTATCGCGCACGCCAACTGGCGAACGGCGCGAACAACCTGGTCGAGACCAGCAAGGACAAGCCGACCGTGGTTGCGCTGCGCGAGATCAGCGAAGGCAAGGTCGGCATCGAGATCCTGAACCGCGGCATGGCTTAACCATCCGGTTCCTGCAGGACAGGCAGAGGGCTCATGTCACAAGCAGATGCCGAAGCACTCCTGCAGGAAGTCACCGCCTACCTGAAGGCGGAAGATGTCACGCAAATCAAAGCGGCGCTGGATTTCAGCCACGCCGCTCACGCAGGTCAGTTACGCCAGTCCGGCGCCCCCTACGTCACTCATCCTATCGCAGTCGCGCGCATCCTGACGCCGCTGCACCTCGATACCCACGCCATCATCGCCGCGCTGCTGCATGATGTGGTGGAGGACACCGCCGTCACCATCGATGAGGTCACCGAACACTTCGGTACGGCCGTGGCTGGCCTGGTCGAAGGTCTGTCGAAGATCGACAAACTGAAGTTCGAGACCAAGGAAGATGCCCAGGCGGAGAACTTCCGCAAGATGCTGATGGCGATGGCGCGTGACGTGCGCGTGATCCTGATCAAACTGGCCGACCGGCTGCACAACATGCGCACGCTGGATTCCGTGGCGCCGCACAAAAGCATGCGCATCGCACGCGAGACGATGGACATCTATGCCCCCATCGCCAACCGACTGGGTCTCAACACCATCTATCAGGAGCTGGAAGATCTCAGCTTCAAGTATCTGCATCCGAACCGCTATGCGGTGCTGTCGAAAGCGCTCAAGGTCGCGCGCGGCAACCGGCGTGAAGTGGTCAGCAAGATCCTGGAAGCGATCAGCCAGCGCCTCGAAGCCAACCATATCAAGGCCGAAGTCAAGGGACGCGAGAAACACCTGTACGGCATCTACCAGAAGATGCAGAGCAAATCGCTGGCATTCGCACAGGTGCTGGACATCTATGGTTTCCGCATCTTGGTCGACGATGTACCGGCCTGCTACCTATCGCTGGGCGTGCTGCACGGTCTGTACAAACCCTTCCCCGGCAAGTTCAAGGATTACATCGCTATCCCCAAGGCCAATGGTTACCAGTCCTTGCATACCACGCTGTTCGGCCCGTTCGGAACCCCGATCGAGGTACAGATCCGCACGCACGAGATGAACAAGGTGGCCGAGAGCGGTGTGGCATCGCATTGGTTGTACAAGGCCTCCGACACGCAGATCAACGAGCTGCAACAGAAGACGCACCAGTGGTTGCAGAACCTGCTGGAGAGCCTGGCGCAGAGCGGCGATTCGGTGGAGTTCCTCGAACACCTGAAGATCGACCTGTTCCCGGACGAGGTCTACATCTTCTCGCCCAAAGGGCAGATCTTCGCCATGCCGCGCGGCGCCACCACCGTGGACTTCGCTTACTCGGTGCATACCGACATCGGCAACCGCTGCGTAGCCTGCAAGGTCAACGACGAATTGGTCCCCTTGCGCACCGAACTGAACAACGGCGACCGTGTCGAGATCATCACCGCCCCACAGGCCCACCCCAATCCGGCCTGGCTGGGTTATGTGGTCACCAGCAAGGCACGCAGCGAGATCCGCCATGCGCTCAAGACCATGCACCTGAACGAATCGGCGCGCCTGGGCGAACGTCTGTTATCGCAAGCGTTCAACGCCTTGGGCCTGAAGCTGCAAGACATGGACGATGCGCACTGGGACAAGCTGCTGCATGACACGGGGGTCAAGACGCGGCAGGACATCTACGCCGACATCGGCCTCGGTCGCCGCCTGAACATGGTGGTCGCCAAACAACTCGCCAGCATCGGCGATACCATTTCCAACGACGCTCTGGGCAATGCCGTGGTAACCATCCAAGGCACCGAAGGCATGGCCGTTCAGTTCGCCAAATGCTGCCGCCCCATCCCCGGCGACCCGATCATCGGCATCATCAAGAGCGGGCAGGGACTGGTGGTACATACCCATGATTGCCCGACGCTGCGCAAGGGGCGCGGCAGCGACCAATGGCTGGATGTGGTGTGGGACAAGAACATCTCGCGCACCTTCGATGTCAACATCAAGCTGATCGTCGCCAATAAGCGCGGCGTGCTGGCCAAGGTGGCAGCCGCCATCGCTGATGCAGACTCCAACATCGAGAACGTGAACTTCAGCAATGAAGGCGAATATACGGCGACCTACTTCACTCTGCAGGTGAACAACCGCCTGCATCTCGCCAACATCATGCGCAACCTGCGCAAGATCCCCGAAGTGGTGCGCATCGCGCGCCTCAAGAATGCCGGCTGACGCTCAGCGACAGAAGCGTTGCATCACTTCCAGCATCGCACGTGCCTTATCGAAGGTCTCCTGGTATTCATCGGCCCAGCGCGAGTCGGCCACGATCCCGCCGCCAGCCCAGCCACACAGCTCACCACCGCTATGCACCATAGTGCGGATCGCGATGTTGCAATCCAATCGACCATCGAAACCCAGATAGCCGATGCTGCCGCAATAGACGCCACGCCGATGCGGCTCCAGCTCCTCGATGACCTGCATCGCCCGCTGCTTGGGCGCCCCGGTGATCGAGCCGCCGGGGAAACAGGCCCGCAACAGATCCAATGCATCCTGCGACGGCCTTAGCCGTCCCACCACAGTGCTGACCAGATGGTGCACCTGCGCATAGCTCTCGACTTCGAACAGCTCGGGCGTGCGCACCGAACCCGCCTCGCAGCACTTGCTCAGATCGTTGCGTAGCAGATCAACGATCATCAGATTCTCGGCCCGATCCTTGGGATTGCTTGCCAGGTCGCGCACCAGGCGTGCATCGTCGGCCATATCGGCGTGACGCGGCCGCGTCCCCTTGATCGGCCTGGTTTCCACGCTTTGTCCATGCACTGTCAAAAAACGCTCCGGCGAGGCGCACAGGATCTGTGCCTGCGGCCAATCCAGGAAGGCGGAATAGGGTGCCGGACTGCTGGCACGCAAGGCCAGATATGCCGGCCATGCATCACCTGTCGCAGGCGCCGAAAACCGTTGCGCCAGATTGACTTGGTAACAATCCCCGGCTTGCAGATACTGCTGTATCCGCTCGAAGGCCGCACGATAGCCGTGCGCGGTGAAATTAGAGGTGTACGCACCTGCCAGCCGGAAATCCGTATCCGTTATCGGCGCCACCTCGCCCACCTCGGATAAACGCTGCCGGATCGCGCACAGACGATCAGCAGTCTGCAAATAGCGTTGTTGCGATACCAGCTGCGCGGTCTTTTCCTGGTGGTCAATGACGACCGCCCAGTCGTAGATCGCCACGACCATGTGAGGTAAGCTCACGCCATCTCGCGCCGATCGCGGCAACGCGACGTAGCGACGCGCCAAGTCATAACTCCAATAACCTAAGGCGCCACCGGAGAAAGGCACGCCGTCCAGCCCCGCCGTCCGCGCCCCCATGCGTTCACGCAACAGTTCGAATGGATCGCCTGAGGAGACGTGTCGTCCGGCGCCCCCTTCGATCGCGGTCTCGTCATCGGTACAGATTAATGTCTCGATCGGCTCGGCTACCAGCAAGTCATAGCGCCCGCGGCCGCCGCTATCCAGCCACGCCGGCCACGGCAAATCGCGCAGCAGCGTGAAATAGGCAGAAGCATCCGCCCTGTAGGGCAGCCGAGCCATGTAATCCATCAATGATAAAATCCGAACATAACGTTGAAGGGAAAGCGTATGACTACCATCGTCGCGGTCAGGAAGAACGGCCATGCCGTAATTGCTGCCGACACATTGACAACTTTCGGGAACACGCGCCTGCATGCGACGCGCGACGCCTCGCACGACAAGATTCTACAGATAGGCGAGAGTTATGTCGGTATCTGCGGCAGCGCCGCACACCATCTGGTACTCAACAACCTGTTGACCAAGATGCCGGACGTACGCCTGGACAGCAAGGAGGCCATCTTCGAGACCTTCCGCAAGCTCCACCCGGCACTGAAAGAGGAATGCTTCCTGAATCCCAAGGAAGATGAAGAGGATCCCTATGAATCGAGTCAGATCACCGCGTTGATCGCCAACACGCATGGCATCTTCGGCATCTACTCTATGCGCGAAGTGTTCGAATACACACAGTTCTGGGCTATCGGTTCTGGGCACGAATTCGCGCTCGGCGCCATGCATCAGTGCTATAGCCAATACGCATCCGCAGAAGAAATCGCCCGAGCCGGCGTCGATGCCGGCATCGCTTTCGACAAAAACAGTGATGCGCCGGTCACGCGGTATCGCATCGACCTGGGTAAGCCTCTGCCACCGACTGGCAGAAGTGAAGCAGCCCCTCTCTGACCTCAGATCGGGGCTGTTTTCACAGCCATCCCTCTGCTCTTAATTCGGCTTGCTGATACCCGGGGTCGGAAACGGCCAGGTGGCAGCGGGACGAACGGGAGGCGGTGCAGACGGAGCAGGCGCTGCAGCAACCGGCGCGGCAACTGGCTTAGCGGCCTCAACCTTCTTCACTGCGGGCTTCTTGGCAGCAACGGGTTTCTTAGCGGCGACCACTTTCTTCGCTGCCGGCTTCTTGGCAACAGCTGTCTTCTTCACTGCAGGCTTCTTGGCGGCGACGACTTTCTTCGCTGCCGGCTTCTTGGTTGCAGCTGCCTTCTTCACTGCCGGCTTCTTGGCGGCGACGGCTTTCTTCGCTGCCGGCTTCTTGGCAGCAGCTGTCTTCTTCACTGCGGGCTTCTTGGCGGCGACGGCTTTCTTCGCTGCCGGCTTCTTGGCTGCAGCTGCCTTCTTCACTGCCGGCTTCTTGGCGGCGACGGCTTTCTTCGCTGCC
>JBFMFN010000028.1:0-5387 GCA_040754175.1 Pseudomonadota bacterium
AGGAAGATGGTCAGCAGGGTCAGCGGCACCACGACCTTCAGGCGAGCGGCGGCCCGTTCCATGTATTCGAACTGACCCGACCACACCAGAGAATAGCCGGGCGGAATCTTGACCGTATCTGCCACTTTTTGCTTGGCCGCTGTCACGTAACCGCCGATGTCGCTGGTCTTGATGTCCACATAGATCCAGGCGTTGGGCGTGGCGTTCTCCGTTTTTACCGCAGGCGGGCCGCGCCGCAGCTTCAGTTCGGCCACCAGCGACAGCGGGATCTGCGTCCCCGTCGGGGTCGGGATCAGTACGCGTTGTAACGCTTCCATGTTGTCGCGCAACTCGCGCGGGTAGCGCAGGTTGACCGGATAACGCTCCAGACCTTCCACCGTCTCGGTCACGTTCATGCCACCGATTGCCGATTGCACAACGTCCTGTACGTCACCCACGGTCAGACCGTAACGTGCTGCCTCCTCGCGCTTGATGTCGAAATCAAGGTAATAACCGCCGGCCGCTTTGTCGGCAAAGGCAGATAAGGTCTCAGGCAGATTCTTCAGAGTCTTCTCGATGTCGCCCGCGACTTTTTCCAGCACATTCAGGTCGGGGCCGGAGACCTTGATCCCAATCGGCGTCTTGATGCCGGTGGAGAGCATGTCGATGCGGGTCTTGATCGGATATGTCCACGCGTTGGCGAGGCCGGGGAACTCGATCGCAGTATCCATCTCGCCCATCAATTCCTTGGTGGTCTTGTCCGGATCAGGCCATTCCTCGCGCGGTTTCAGGCGGATGGTGGTCTCGATCATGGCCAGCGGTGCCGGATCGGTGGCGGAGTTTGAGCGGCCGACTTTGCCGAATACGCTGTCGACCTCGGGAAAGGTCTTCAGAATCTTGTCGGTCTGTTGCAGCAGCTCTTTTGCCTTGGTGATGGAGATGCCGGGATAGGTGGTCGGCATGTACAACACATCGCCTTCATCCAGTGGCGGCATAAATTCGGAGCCGATCTTCAGCACCGGGTATGCCGTCGCCAGTAGCAGCAAAAAGGCGATCAGCAGGGTCAACTTGCGCCGCGCCAGTGCGAGTTGCAACAGCGGCCCGTGCAATTTTTTCAGCCAGACATCGATCCGGTTGTGCTCCTCGCTCGGTATCTTGCCTCGTATCAGCAAGCCCATCAGCACCGGCACCAGCGTGACCGCCAGCAATGCGGCCGCGGCCATGGAGTAGGTCTTGGTGAAGGCCAGTGGCGAGAACAGGCGACCTTCCTGCGCTTGCAGGGTGAACACCGGCAGGAAAGAGACAGTAATGATCAACAGCGAAAAGAACAGCGCCGGGCCGACCTCTTTCGAGGCCGTGGCTATGGCCTCCCATCTTGCGTGCAGGCTGGATTTTTCAGCGAGATGTTCCAGATGCTTGTGCGCGTTCTCAATCATCACGATGGCGCCGTCTATCATCGCGCCGATGGCGATGGCGATGCCGCCCAGCGACATGATGTTGGCGGACAGCCCCTGCCATCGCATGATCATGAACGCGATGAGGATGCCGACCGGCAGGCTGATGATGGCGACCAGCGCGCTACGCGCGTGCATCAGGAACAGCAGGCAGATCAGCGCGACCACGATGGATTCCTCTATCAGCTTGTGCTGCAGGTTTTCCACCGCGCGTTCAATCAGATCGCCCCGGTCGTAGACGGGCACGATCTCCACGCCGGCAGGCAGTCCGGCTTTCAGGCTGTCTAACTTCTCGCGCACCCGCTCAATGGTGGCCAGCGCATTCTCACCGTATCGCATCACCACCACGCCACCCGCCACTTCACCCTCACCGTTCAGCTCGGCCAGCCCGCGCCGCAACTCGGGGCCGAGCTGAATGTTTGCCAGTTGCTTGAGGTAGATCGGCGTGCCGTTCGCATCCACACCGACCGGAATGACTTCTAAATCGTGCAGGCTTTTTAGATAGCCGGTCGCGCGCACCATGTACTCGGTCTCGCCCATTTCCACCAAGCGACCGCCGACATCGTTGTTGCTGCGCTGGATCGCCTGCCGCACTTTTGCCAATGGGATGTTGTAGGCGAGCAGGGCTTCCGGTTTGACTTCGACCTGATACTGCTTGACGTAGCCGCCGATGGAGGCAACCTCAGCCACGCCGGCCACGGTTTGCAGCGGATAGCGCAGATACCAGTCCTGCAATGAACGCAGTTGAGCCAGATCGTGCTGTCCTGTTTTGTCTACCAGTGCATATTCATAAACCCAGCCCACGCCGGTGGCGTCCGGCCCCAGCTTGGGCGAGACGCTGGCTGGCAGTCGGTCGGCGGCATAGTTGAGGTATTCCAGCACGCGGGTGCGCGCCCAGTACATGTCGGTATTGTCCTCGAAGATCACATACACCATGGAGAAGCCGAAGAAGGAGTAGCCGCGCACCACCTTGGTCTTGGGCACCGACAACATCGCCGTGGTGAGTGGATACGTCACCTGGTCTTCCACCACCTGCGGCGCCTGTCCCGGAAAACCGGTGAAGATGATGACTTGCACGTCGGACAGATCGGGCAGCGCATCCAGCGGCGTGGCCTTCATCGCCTGCCAGCCGGCGAAGGAAAGCAGCAGCGTGGCGATCAATACCATGAAGCGGTTCTTGATCGAGATGTCGATCAGAGTGCGGATCATTGCGGTGCTCCCGTGTCAGGTTGCGACATATCGTGTTCAGGCGATGCTGCCGGTTGCTGCAACAGCTCTAGCATTTTGGCCGTCGCTTCCTTCAGTTTTGATTCGGAATCGATCATGAATTGCGCCGAAGTCACTACCAGCTCGCCCTCGTCCAGCCCGCTCACGATCTGGGTCTGGCCGTTGGCAGCCACGCCGAGCGTGACCATTCTCGGTTCAAACTGACCCGGCGCGCGCTGCACGAACACCTGTTCCTGCGCGCCAGTGCGCACGATGGCTTCGCTCGGCACGGAGATTGCATCGACGCGGCGATCAGTCTGTACGCTGACCTGGCCGAACATGTCCGGTTTCAGAAGCAGCCCTGGATTGTTGAACTCAAGACGCGCCTTGACCGTGCGTGTCTTGGCGTCGAGGTAGGGATAGATACGGGTCAGCTTGCCGCTGAAGGTACGCCCGGGAAGCCCCGCGACTTGCAGGCTGGCCCGGTCACCCTCGCGTGCCCAAGGCATGTCATCCTCGTACAGATCTACCATCACCCACACACGCGACAGGTCGGCGATCATGTACAGCTCGGTCGACGGCATGATGCGTTCGCCCTCGCGCGCTCCGATGTTCATCACGATGCCGCCCTGCGGTGCATGGATGTGCACCGCTTTGAATATCTCGCGCTTTTCCTTCAGTTGCGCGATCTGGTGTTCAGGAAGGTCGAGTAGGCGCAGACGCTGTTCCGACGCAGTGAGCATGCGTTGCGCTCCTTCGCGCACATCGGCGAACGTGCTGTCTTTGAGCATTTCCGCATTGTTAAGCGCGAGCAAATACTCCTCCTCGCTAGCCACCAGTTGCGGCGAGTAGATGGCGAGCAGCATGTCCCCCTTGCGTACGGCATCGCCGGTGTTGCTCACGAACAGTTTTTCCACCCAGCCTTCGTATTTCGGATGCAGGCGCAACAGGCGCCCCTCATCTACCGTGACACGACCGCTGGTGCGGATATCGCGTGCCAGTGTGCTGCGTTTTGCGGCAATTGTGCGCACTCCGATGTCCTGCACGATGACGGGATCTATCTTGACTGTGCCGGGCAGTGCTGCGGTTTCCGCGTCGGCATACACCGGGATGTAGTCCATACCCATCTCATCCTGAGCCGGCACCGGCGAGGTGATCTCAGGATTCATCGGATTACGATAGAAAAGTGCTTTGCGTTCCTTGGGCTCCTGACCTTCGGCATACACTGGGATGTAGTCCATGCCCATCTCATCTTGCGCCGGCACCGGTGAAGTGATCGCCGGATTCATTGGGTTGCGGTAGAACAGGGGTTTGCTGTCGGTCACAGTAGCTGCTGTTTCGCTGCTCTGCGGCGGCGAAACAGCCAGCAAGTAACCGCTGCCTGCGCCAATCAGTAGTGCGCTGCCGATGGCAATGGCGAGTATCGTCTTATTGTTCATGCGTGTTCTCCTTGGGTGCAGGTAGCGGCGCACCTACCGCCGCCTGCAGGTTTGCCAGCGCCTGCCAGCCATTGCTAATGGTCTTCCAGTATTGGGTTTCGTAGTTGTAGAGCGTGATTTGTGCGCGTACCAGATTGAGAAAGTCCACCTTGTTCACCTGATACGCGGCGCGCATGGCGGACACTGTCTGTTGTGACTGTGGGATGAGGCCGCCCTTGAATAGCGCGGCCTGTTCGCGGGCGGACTGGTATGCCGCCAGCGCCTGTTCTATCTGTGCTGTGACCTGCAATATGCTGTCCTGCAATTCGTAATCCTGCTGTTGCCACTCGGCCTGACGTTGGGCAACTGCCTGTCCCTGTCGGCTACCGGCGAACAGCGGCAGGCTGATGCCGAGCGTGACGCTTGCCAGATCGGCGCGGGCGCTGCCGTTCGGGTTGTTGCCGCTACGGAATCCGTAAGCCAAGCCCAATTTAAAATCGGGGTAATAGTCCTTCTCTGCCAGGTGGGTGCGTGCTTGTGCCGCTTCTAGCAACTTGCGCCGGGTGGCGAGCAGCGGGCGCGTTGACTGTGCCAGTTCGATCAACTGGCTGTCGTCGGCGACCGGTGGCAGGTCTTCGGATGCTTGCGCCGGTAGTGTGATCTCGGTGACACCTTTGCGTCCCAGCAGGGCATTCATGCGCGCCGCCATGTTGCGTCGCGATTCGCGCAGGCTGAGTTCCATCTCCAGCAATTTTGATAGTTCCACTTGTGCCAGCAGCACATCGGACTGCATGCCGAGTCCGGTGCTGTAGCGGGTCTCCGCGATGCTATTCAGCTGGCGCAGCCATGCTTGATTGTGCAGCACGATGTCCAGTGCGCGATCGATATAGAACAGGTTCCACCAAGCGCTGCGCACGTTGCGCTCCAGCAGTTGGCTTTGTTCGAGCACATCCTGTCCGGCTGCCTGTGCTTCGCTGTCGGCTACCTGTTCGCGCAGTCCCAGCTTGCCGGGGAAGGGCAGTGTCAGGCCGATGCCGATCTGCTTCTGAGTCATCGCCTCTTGCGATACGGAGAATGTGTCGGTCGGGAAGCTGAGCGCGTTCAGCGACAGCGTTGGGTCGGGCAGCGTGGACACTTGTTCGGGTACGGCTGCCAGCGCTTCGGCGCGCGACCGCCTTGCCGCCAGCCCGGGATTGCTAGCCAGCGCGTGCGCCACCGCCTGTTCCAGTTGCAGCGGTGCATCCGTTTCCGCCTGCGCCGTCTGCGTCAGCAACGACGCCAACAGCAAAGCGAAAACAAAATTCTTGATCGGATTCTTCATTCAGTTGTC
>JBFMFN010000029.1:0-58654 GCA_040754175.1 Pseudomonadota bacterium
ACGACAGCCAAAACTGCCGCCAAAAAACCTGCGGTGAAAAAGGCCAGCACCGCGAAGACTACGACCGCAAAAACCACCGCAAAGAAGCCCGCCGCCAAAAAACCGGCAGCCAAGAAGACCAGCAAGAAATAAGGCCCGGGACTTTCGTCCCAGGCCTACCCCTTACCGACACCCCGATAGTCGTTTATAGCGCGTTTTGAGCGGTCTGCGCTAGAAAGCCAGTGGTTATTGGCTTTCACAGCATCGCTCCTACAAATGAAAACCGCCCCTTTCGGGGCGGATTCAAAACTAACTAAAAAAAGCATGTACAGGAGGCCAAATAGTTGCACCAATTGTTTGTAGCTTAGCTCCAGTTTTATTGTCAGTTTCAACATGGACATAATCCTTGTTTACGCTGGCAGGCCTGCCAACTGATTAAGGTTGGCATTTATATCGCGCCGTGCCGGGCGCTAGCTCTTGGCCTATCGCGAATAGCTTCGAGCGTCGGCTTTGTTATTGCACAATTTCCCTTACGTCTTCGCGGCGGCTTACTAGGCCGCAACCTCCGAAGTTAGTAGCTCCGAGAGTTCATTTTCTGAGGCGTATTTCCTCAGAATTAATTACACATCCAGATTCTTCACCCCCAGCGCATTCTGCTCAATGAATGCGCGGCGCGGCTCGACCACATCCCCCATCAAGGTCGTGAAAATCTCGTCGGCACCGATGGCATCCTCGATGCGCACCTTGAGCAGGATGCGGTTCTTTACGTCCATGGTGGTTTCCCACAGTTGCTCGGGGTTCATCTCGCCCAGGCCTTTGTAACGCTGGATGTTGACGCCCTTCTTGGCGTCTTCCAGCAGCCATTCGATGGCCTGCTTGAAGCTGCCCACGCCGCGCTTCTGTTCGCCGCGCATGGCGTAGGCGCTGGGGGAGATGAGGCCTTCCAGCGCGCGGGCGGTCTGGCGGATCTGGTTGTAGTCGCCGCCTTGCAGGAATTCCTGGTTGAGGTAGCTGACGGAGTAGTTGCCGTGCCAGGTCTTTTCCAGACGCAGGCGCAGTTCGCCGTTCTCGTCGGCCTCGACCACAGCCTTGATGATGCCGCCGCAGGCTTCCTGTAGCAGCCTGGCGCTCTTTTCGGCCTGGGCGGCGTCAGCCAGCGAAAGCTCTGGCAAGACGAGCAGGGCGTGGCTGGCTTCGGGTGCGATGAAGTGGGAGAGGCGGTCGATGACGGCTTCTGCGAGGAAGTATTGCTTGGCGATCTCGCCCAGCGCTTCGCCCTGGATGGGAGCGGCATCGAGCGCAGGATAGAAAGCGGCTCCGTCCAGCGCGGCGGTGAGCATGTAATTCTTCAGCTCGTGCTCGTCCTTGAGGTAGCGCTCTTCCTTGCCTTTCTTAATCTTGTACAGCGGCGGCTGGGCGATGTAGATGTGGCCGCGCTCGACCAGCTCGGGCATCTGGCGGTAGAAGAAGGTGAGCAGCAGGGTGCGGATGTGCGCGCCGTCCACGTCCGCGTCGGTCATGATGATGATGCGGTGGTAGCGCAGTTTCTCGGCGCTGTATTCCTCTTTGCCGATGCCGGTACCCAGCACGGTGATGAGGGTGGCGATCTCCTGCGAGGCGATGAGCTTCTCGAAACGTGCCTTCTCGACGTTGAGGATTTTGCCCTTGAGCGGCAGGATAGCCTGGAACTTGCGGTCGCGTCCTTGCTTGGCGGAGCCGCCGGCGGAGTCACCCTCGACCAGGTACAGCTCGGACAGGGCAGGGTCCTTCTCTTGGCAATCAGCCAGTTTTCCGGGCAGGCCGATGCCGTCCAAGATACCTTTGCGACGGGTTAGTTCGCGCGCCTTGCGGGCGGCGTCACGGGCACGGGCGGCTTCGACAATCTTGCCGCAGATGATCTTGGCGTCCACCGGATTCTCCAGCAGGTAATCGGCCAGCTTTTGCGAGACGACTTCGTTCACGGCAGGCTGCACTTCGCTGGAGACCAGCTTGTCCTTGGTCTGGGAGGAGAACTTGGGCTCGGGCACCTTGACCGACAGCACGCAGGTCAGGCCTTCGCGCATGTCGTCGCCGGTGGTATCTACCTTGGCCTTCTTGGCCAGTTCATGCTCTTCGATGTATTTGTTGATGACGCGGGTCATCGCCATGCGCAGGCCGGTCATGTGGGTGCCGCCGTCGCGCTGGGGGATGTTGTTGGTAAAGCACTGCACCGCCTCGGAATAGCTGTCATTCCACTGCATGGACACTTCCACGGTCACCGGGCCGGAGGTGCCTTGTGCATAGAATGGCTTGGGGTGCAGCACGCTCTTGCTCTTGTTCATGTATTCGACAAAACCGCGAACTCCGCCGGAATGGGCGAAATTCTCGCTCTTGCCGGTACGTTCGTCGATCAGTTCAATCTTGACCCCGTTATTCAGGAATGAAAGCTCGCGTAGACGCTTGGCCAAGATCTCATAATGAAATTCAACATTACCGAAAATCTCTTTATCAGCCAGAAAGTGAACTTCCGTTCCGCGTTTTTTGCTTTCACCAAGATCTCGAACGGGAGAGATTTCTATCCCGTTCACTTTCTCAATCACGCGATCTTTCACTTTTCCTTGGGCAAAATCCAGCCCATATCTACGACCATCACGGTGAACTGTCAGTTTTAACCATTCCGACAAGCCATTCACACAAGAAACACCAACCCCGTGCAAACCACCCGAAACCTTATAGCTGTTTTGATTAAATTTTCCGCCCGCATGCAAAACCGTCAACACGATCTCTGCTGCAGATCGCTTAGGTTCATGCTTGTCGTCCATTTTGACGCCCATCGGAATCCCTCGACCATTATCCGAAACAGAGATTGAATTATCTGCATGAATGATCACCTTGATGTCATCGCAATGCCCAGCCAACGCCTCGTCGATGGAATTATCCACCACCTCGAACACCATATGATGCAGACCGGTGCCATCTGAGGTATCACCGATATACATACCCGGGCGCTTGCGTACTGCCTCCAGCCCTTCAAGTTGCTGGATGCTTGATTCGTCGTAGTTATCACTCATGGGTCAGTTTTACTTTCTGTTTCACGTGGAACAAATCAAATCCGCATCGGCATGACTACATATTTGTAATCGCTGGTATCGGGAGTAGTAATCAACAGACTGCTGTTCTGATCCCCAAATGAGAATGTTACATTCTCGCAATTCAAATAATTGATACCGTCCAATAGATAATTGACATTAAAACCAATATCTAAGGGATTGCCAGAATAGTTAGTCTCGATATCTTCCTGAGCTTCTTCTTGTTCGCTATTGTTGCTGATGATTTGCAGATTGTTTTCTGTGAGTAACAATCGCACGCCGCGAAATTTTTCATTGGAAAGAATCGCAGCTCGTTGTAAAGCCTGCATGATGCTAATGCGGTTGAGCACTAGATGATTGGAGTGATTCGGGATAACTCGAGTGTAATCAGGGAATTTTCCATCAATCACCTTGGTGGTCATCACCGTATCAGAAAAATTGAAACGAACTTGTTTTTCGGCGAGATCGATAACTAATTCGTCATCACTATCTGCCAACTGCTTCAACAACTCGTTGACTGTCTTACGAGAAAGTATCACCTCGAGCTTGGGATATTCAGCGTCCATCTCTTCCGCTATATACGCAAGACGATGCCCGTCTGTCGCTACCAGCTTGATCATGTTGCTTTCAACCACAACCAGAACTCCATTCAGATAGTAACGGATGTCTTGTTGCGCCATCGCATGCTGAACAGAATTCAGCAGACGTTTCATCTTGCCTTGTTTGATTCTGATCTGGGTTGCATTTTCCAGTTGGTCAGTCAGGTTGGGAAAATCCTGTGCTGGCAATGTTTGCAAACTGAATTTGCTCTTATTGGCTTTAACCAGTAATTTGCTTTCCTGGATGTCCAGACTTACCTGACTATCTTCAGGGATCGCTTTCAGGATGTCTTGGAATTTCTTTGCTGAAATAGTAATTGCATCCAAGCCACCTCCGTCTTGAAGGCTGACATTTTGTTTGGCTTCGATCTGAATTTCGAGATCCGTAGTAACGAAATTGATGGTATTCCCCGTCTTTTTAAGCAAGACATTGGAAAGAATTGGTAGTGGTTGTTTGCGCTCCACAATGCCTACTACTGCTTGCAGTGGTTTAACCAGATCATTACGGCTGATTTGTTTGATAAACATGTTTTTTCCTATATTCCCTATAAATTCAATAATGCCAACAAATATTGTGGAAATCCAGAAAACCTTTATCGATTCAATCAGAAAGATTCATTAAATCTTTCTGCATAAAACTCTAAAAAGCTGTTGATAATTTGTTGATGAAATCCCAAAACAAAAAAATTTTCGACTTATCCACAAATTATCAATTAAAAAGATTCAGTTTATCCACGTAACGTTTGATGCAACAAATTAAATTCATTTTCGACAACACTATCTGAGTTTCTTAATGTGTCGATAGTTTTGCATGCGTGTAGCACTGTTGTGTGGTCTCTACCACCGAAAGCGTTTCCTATTTCCGGAAGGCTTAATTGTGTTAGTTCTCGGGATAGCGCCATTGCAATCTGGCGTGGCCTAGCTATAGCTCGTGTGCGCTTTTTGGAAAGTAAATCGACCAGTTTCAAGCGATAAAAGTCAGCTACAGTTTTCTGTATGTTTTCTATGGTTACTTGTTTGTTCTGAGCCGCCAAAAGATCTTTCAATGCTTCTTTCGCCAAATCGATGGTGATGGTTTTTTTATGAAAGCGTGCATAGGCTTCGACCCTGTTAAGGGCACCTTCCAACTCGCGAATGTTGGAACGAACATGTTTCGCGATGAAGAAAGCAACATCTTCAGTGATCGGTGTTAAGCTGGTAGCGGCTTTTTGTAAAAGAATCGCTACTCGCATTTCTATACCAGGTGGCTCGATAGCGACAGTGAGGCCGCAAGTGAAACGAGAAGTCAAACGAGGTTCTATACCGTTTATTTCCTTAGGAAAGGTATCGCAGGAGATCACCACTTGTTTATGAGTATCGATCAACGAATTCAAGGTATAGAAGAATTCCTGTTGAGTGCCTGGCTTGTCGGCAATGAACTGAATGTCATCAATCAGCAATAGATCTAATGAATTATAGAATTGCTTGAACTCATCGAAGCTTTTAGTTTGGAAAGCTTTGACCACACCAGATACATAATTGGTTGCATGGATATAGCATATCTTTGCATCCTTATTCTCTTTGGCGACTAAATTACCAATTGAATGAAGCAGGTGGGTTTTTCCTAGACCGACCCCGCCATAGACAAAAAGAGGGTTGTATGTCGAGCCGGGATTTTCAGCGACTTGCAGGCCGGCAGCGTGGGCGAGCTGGTTGGCTTTACCCGTCACAAATGTTTCGAAAGTCAATAATTGGTTGAGTTTGTTAGTGTTTTTTGGACGCTGAACTTCCGTTGGAGTGCTGCTAGATTGTTTTTCTGCGGTCGGAACAAGTTCTTTCTGGTTTGGACGACGTTTGTTGAGTCGGAACTCGAACTCTACCGGGAATCCTAGAAAATCTTGTGCTTGTCGCGAAAGATCACTGAAAAAGCGCTCTTGAATAATGCGCAAAGTAAAGCTGTTTGGCGCAGTCAAAATAACTTTTTTGTCGTCAACTTCGAAAATCAGCGGTTTGATCCAGGAATTATATTGTTGTGATGGTAACAATTCCTGGAAGAAATCTTGATAACAAGCGGTCAAACCTTGGGAGGACATAAAGCCGATGCAGAAGGATTGCTAATGGTCGTACCCATTCTACAAGCTAGAGTCAAAGTTATCCACAAGATAAATTTAGCTTGACAGAAAAGATGCAAACGATTGTAATCACGCGCTTTTCAACAAACCAAAATATAGGGATTCATCATGAAGCGTACATTTCAACCTTCGGTCACCAAACGGAAGCGCACTCACGGCTTTCTGGTTCGCATGAAGACCAAGGGCGGTCGTGCGGTCATTGCTGCACGTCGCGCAAAGGGTCGTGCCCGTCTTGGCGTCTGAGAAAAGACAAAGATACAGATTTCCCAAGCGATCCAGGATCACTCGTCAGCAAGGGTTCGCGTTCCTTCTGAAACAGAAGCCGTTGGTCGGGCATTGGTTCTTGATCCATACCAGCCCGAATGGCTTGGGATATGCCAGAGTTGGCATAACGGTTGCAAAACGTTTGGTTCCCAAAGCAATTCAACGCAATAGGATCAAACGCAAGATTAAAGAGAGTTTTCGCTGTCGGTTTCAAGCAAGCCATGACAATGATGTGATTGTCCGATTGAGACGGCCAATCGAACAATCACAGCACCCACAGGCATACTCCGAGTTGTACGGGTTGCTGAACAAGGCATTGGCAATTAAATGAAATCAATATTCCTTTTACTGATAAAGACTTACAAGTTTTTAATCAGTCCCTTGCTGCCGCCGTCATGCAGATTTCATCCCAGTTGTTCACAATACGCAGAAGAAGCGATCTCCAGACATGGTGCCGTCAAGGGCGGCTGGATGTCTGTAAAACGTATCGCACGATGTAATCCCTGGAATGCGGGCGGTTACGATCCGGTCCCATAAACTCAGATAGGTGAAATTGATGGAAACGCGGCGCTTATTGCTCTTCATTATTTTTTCGTTTTCCTTGGTCATTCTGTGGGGGGAATGGAACAGGCAAGGGCAACCACAAAGCCAGCCGGCTTCACAAAACACGGTATCTGCACTACCCGAAGCGAAGAAACCTTCAGTTGTGAAGCAATTGGATAACACTGAAGTGAAGACGGCTGATGGAAAGAACATCGTCGTCGAAACAGACAACTTCATCGCTGAGATCAACACGGCAGGCGGCAATATCAACAACCTTATTTTGCGTAAGCATAAAGAGGCTGAAGATAAAACTCGACCGATCAACCTGTTGCTGCAAAACCCGCAACACACCTATCTTGCGCAATCCGGCTTGCTAGGCAAAGGTCTGCCAACCCATCTGGCTGCCTTCGAATCTGCGCAGGATGGGAAACAGACCTTGAGTCCTGATCAGAAGGAAATCTCAATTCTTCTTACGGCGCACGAGCCTGATGGCGTGGTAGTTGAGAAGCGCTATGTGTTCCATCGCGATTCCTATGTTGTTGATGTTGTATATCACATTGAAAACAATGGAAAAGAAAGCATACAGCCGTCTGCTTACTTTCAATTGGTAAGGGACAAGAACGCACCAGAGGGAAGCTCACACTTCGTACCGACCTATACCGGCCCAGCACTTTATACGGCAGAAGGAAAATTCCAGAAGATCGAGTTCTCTGCCATTGAAAAAGGCAAAGAGGTCTTGCCGGGTAACGTTAAGGATGGCTGGATCGGAATGGTTCAGCATTACTTTGTTTCAGCATGGATCCCGCAAGCCAACACCGAACGCGAATATTTCACCAAGCAATTGGGAGAAAACCTGTTCTCAGCTGGTGTTGTGATGCCAATGGCAGAGATCGAAGTAGGAAAATCTGGTGACATCAAGACGCAACTGTATGTTGGTCCTGCGCAGAGCAAATTGGATGATATCGCGCCGGGCTTGGGATTGACGGTGGATTACGGCATCTTCACCATCTTTGCGACACCATTGTTCTGGTTGATGTCACACTTGAATAACTGGGTGGGGAACTGGGGTGTGTCCATCATCCTGTTGACGGTGTTGATCAAACTGGCGTTCTTTCCTCTTTCCGCAACCAGCTATCGCTCCATGGCCAAGATGCGACTGGTGGCCCCGAAACTGGAGCGCATCAAGCAACAATATGGCGATGACCGAGAGCGCCTAAATAAAGCCATGATGGATCTGTATAAGACCGAGCAGATCAATCCTCTAGGGGGGTGTTTACCGGTTCTGATCCAAATCCCGGTGTTCATCGGGTTGTATTGGTCGATTCTGGAAAGCGTGGAGCTTCGCCACGCTCCCTTCTTCGGTTGGATCGTCGATCTGTCGGCAACCGACCCCTACTATGTGCTGCCGGTCATCATGGGTATCAGCATGCTGATCCAGAGCAAACTTAACCCGACTCCGACCGATCCATTGCAAGCGAAGATCATGCAGATCATGCCAATCGCTTTCAGTGTGATTTTCTTCTTCTTCCCTGCCGGACTGGTGTTGTACTCCATCGTGAACAACATCCTTTCCATTGGCCAGCAGTGGTACATCACGCGTGGTGCAGAAGCGGCACAAAAGGGTGCTACAAAAGCCTGATACCATTGCCGCGATAGCAACGGCACCGGGCCAAGGTGGCATCGGTGTCGTGCGTGTCTCCGGGCCAGAGGCTTCGCGCCTTGCAGTAGGGCTTACCGGACTTCAACTGAAGCCTCGTTTTGCGACCTATACCTCGTTTCTGGATCAAAATGGCACGTCGCTAGACCAAGGGATTGCCCTGTATTTCAGTGCTCCCAATTCTTTCACAGGCGAGGACGTCCTTGAGTTACAGGGCCATGGTGGTATCGCTGTGTTACAGGCGGTATTGCAGCGCTGTTTGCAGTTGGGTGCACGCTTGGCGTCGCCTGGAGAGTTCACGCAACGCGCGTTTATCAACGGCAAGATTGATCTCGCTCAAGCAGAGAGCATCGCTGATCTTATTTCTGCAACCACGCAACAAGCAGCCAGGAGTGCTGTGCGCTCCATGAGTGGAGATTTTTCGCGGTCTATCGAGCGCATGGTCAGAAAGATCATCGAGTTGCGTGCATTTGTAGAGGCAACGCTGGACTTTCCTGAAGAGGAGGGGGTGGTTGTCGTTGATGAGCGGTGTTTGGCAAAACAGTTGGTCGCCATTCGCACCGATCTGCAACACATCTCGTCATTGGCAAAACAAGGCAACATCCTGCGCGAAGGGGCGCAGGTCGTTTTACTGGGGGCTCCCAATGCTGGAAAATCCAGCCTGCTCAATTTGCTGGCCGGAGAAGAGGTAGCGCTGGTCAGCGATATTCCAGGTACGACACGCGATACACTTCGGCAAGTATTACAGATAGACGGGGTTCCTTTGCATTTGATTGATACCGCCGGCATACGAGAAACGGACGATATCCTTGAGCAGATGGGTATTGCACGGACACGCCGTAGTCTGGAACAGGCGGATGTAGTCATCCTGCTCGTGGATGAATCGAACCCTGTGCACATCGATTATCACGCCCTGATGGATGGGGCACCACGCAGCGTGTTGATTGCCCACAACAAGATCGACTTGGCCAGCAAGCCTGCGGGCGTACGAAACGAGGACGGAGTGGATCACATCTTCCTGTCGGTGAAGACCGGTGACGGGGTGACCGATCTGAAAAAATCTATATTGGCTGCGGTCGGCTGGCATCGCGAAGAGGGGGTGTTCATGGCCCGTGCCAGACATCTGGATGCGATCGGGCAAGCGATCTACCATCTGTCCGATGCGGAGCAACATATTGCACAGCTGGAGTTATTCGCTGAATCCTTACGTCTCGCCCAAAATTCATTGAACCAAATCACCGGAGAATTCGTACCGGACGATTTGCTGGGTGAAATCTTTGGAAAATTCTGTATTGGCAAGTAACACAAGGTGTTTCACGTGAAACACTCGCTTCTTTGGCGCGCGCGTCTGGGTTAAGATGCGCGCCCTTTGAGAATGTCATTTATGCAAGCTTCAGACAAATTCGATGTGATTGTGATTGGTGGCGGCCATGCCGGCACCGAAGCGGCTTTGGCAAGTGCGCGTATGGGCTGCGCTACCATGCTGCTTACCCATAACATCGAAACTTTGGGGCAGATGTCCTGCAATCCATCGATTGGCGGGATCGGCAAGGGCCATTTGGTCAAGGAAGTGGATGCACTGGATGGTGCGATGGCTGCGGCGACAGACGAGGGTGGCATTCAGTTTCGTATTCTCAACTCAAGCAAGGGGCCGGCGGTCCGTGCTACGCGTGCGCAAGCAGATCGACTTTTATATAAACAAGCAATCCGTACGCGACTCGAGAACCAGGAAAACCTTTGGCTGTTCCAACAGGCGGTCGATGATCTGATTCTCGAGGGGGGGGGGGTGGCCGGGGTGGTTACGCAGACCGGTCTGCGCTTTTACGCTCGAAGTGTCGTGCTGACAGCAGGCACGTTCCTGTCAGGGCTGGTGCACGTCGGACAATCGAGTTATCAGGCTGGGCGGGCGGGTGATCCGCCGGCTATCAGTTTGGCAAAGCGCTTGCGCGAATTGGCGCTCCCCGCTGGACGTTTGAAGACTGGAACGCCTCCTCGCATCGATGGTCGCACGGTAGATTATTCCGTCATGCAGCAGCAGTGGGGTGACGATCCCGCGCCTGTGTTCTCCTTCCTGGGTAAAGCCGTTCAGCATCCGCGTCAGCTTCCTTGCTGGGTGACGGAAACCAATGCGCATACCCACGACATCATTCGTGGCGGACTGGATCGATCACCGATGTTCACGGGCATCATCGAGGGGGTTGGTCCGCGCTATTGCCCCTCGATAGAAGACAAGATCACGCGCTTTGCGGATAAGTCTTCGCACCAGATATTCCTCGAACCCGAAGGTTTGCACACCAACGAGCTCTATCCGAACGGGATATCGACCAGTCTGCCATTCGACGTGCAGATGAATCTGGTGCGCTCCATTCGCGGACTAGAGAATGCGCACATTCTGAGGCCGGGGTATGCCATTGAATACGATTACTACGATCCGCGCGCGCTTAAGCGTTCGCTGGAGACCAAAGCCATTCCCGGCTTGTTTTTCGCCGGCCAGATCAATGGCACTACGGGTTATGAGGAGGCGGCGGCACAAGGCTTGCTGGCAGGGATCAATGCCGCATTACATGCCCAGGAAAAAGAAAGCTGGACGCCTGGGCGTAACGAAGCCTACCTCGGCGTGATGGTCGACGATCTTACGGCCAGGGGGGTAACCGAGCCGTATCGCATGTTCACCAGTCGCGCGGAGTATCGCTTGCAATTGCGCGAAGACAATGCGGATATGCGGTTGACTGAGATCGGCCACAAGCTCGGCGTGGTCGGTGAAGTCCGTTGGCGCGCCTTCGAGGAAAAGCGCGAGGCTGTCGTGCGCGAAGAACAGCGCCTGAAAGCGACTTGGGTGAATCCAAACGTGCTCGCCGAAGCAGATGCGCTACGAGTACTGGGGAAAACGATAGAACGTGAGTATTCGCTATATGACTTGTTGCGGCGTCCAGACGTGACCTATGACGGCTTGATGACGTTGCCCGGGATGGCACAGGAAACAGCAACGGAGGTTGCGCAACAAGTTGAGATCAGTGCCAAGTATCAAGGCTATATCGACCGGCAGAACAGCGAGATCGAACAGCAGGCCGCCTACGAATCGATGGCTTTGCCAGCAACATTGGATTACAAGGCCGTACGCGCATTGTCCATCGAGGCTCAGCAGAAACTCAATCAGCACAAACCGGAGACCATAGG
Source organism: Pseudomonadota bacterium (assembly GCA_040754175.1). Lineage (GTDB taxonomy): Bacteria > Pseudomonadota > Gammaproteobacteria > Burkholderiales > Gallionellaceae > Sideroxyarcus. Next base: position 11,399 of record JBFMFN010000029.1, read on the forward strand.
CCACGCCAGTCGCATCTCGGGAATAACGCCAGCTGATATCGCCTTGCTGTTAGTGCATCTAAAGCGGGGCGGACGGACCAAGGCGATGGAAGCAAACGATGCAGCGTGAACAAGAAATCCTGGAGTCAGGAGCACAACAATTAGGCTGCCCGCTCAGCGCAGATCAGACACAAAAGCTGCTGGAATATCTGGCGCTGATGCAGAAGTGGAACAAGACCTATAACTTGACCGCCATCCGCACTGGTCCGGAGATGGTGGTCCAGCACCTGTTGGATAGTTTGGCCGTGTTACCCTATCTGTGGCAGGGAAAGTGGCTAGATGTCGGATGTGGGGGCGGCTTACCGGGCGTGGTGCTGGCCATCATGCGACCCGATTGGCAATTCACTTTGCTGGACAGCAACTCGAAAAAGACCGGTTTCGTACAACAGGTCGCGATTCAACTTGGATTGCAGAACCTCAAAGTACATACCGGACGCGTTGAAGAATATGCAGTCGAGCCGGGGTTTGATGGGATCATTTCCCGAGCATTTACCGAGTTGAAGAATTTCTTTCAGCTTACTGGGCATCTGCTTGCGCAAGGGGGTCGCTGGGCTGCGATGAAAGGCAAACTGGAAGAACCGCTGCCCCAAGGATATTGCATAGAAGATGTCGTTACGTTGGATGTGCCGATGTTGGATGCCACCAGGACGCTGGTCATTGCCAGCAAAGAAAGGGAGAAGACCATATGACGAGAATAATGGCCATCACCAACCAGAAAGGCGGCGTGGGTAAGACCACCACCACCGTCAATCTGGCGGCCAGTCTGGCAGCTGCTAAGAAACGCGTATTGTTGATCGACCTTGATCCGCAAGCCAATGCCACCATGGGTAGCGGCATCGACAAGTCTGAGCAGGAAGTGACTGTGTACGACGTGTTGTTGGGCGATACCGGTATCGCTCAAGCGCGCGTCCGCTATGAGCAAGGCAAATACGACGTCCTGACTTCAAACCGAGATCTGGCGGGTGCTGAGATCGAATTGGTTGATGTAGAAGGGCGGGAGGCAAGATTGAAACATGCGATTGCCGCCGTGGCTGAAGAGTATGACTATGTGTTGGTGGACTGCCCACCGGCGCTGAATCTGCTGACTTTGAATGGTCTGTGTGCAGCGGATTCCGTGATGATCCCGATGCAGTGCGAATACTACGCACTGGAGGGACTGAGCGATCTGGTCAATACCATCCGCAAAGTGCGCGAGAACCTTAATCCGCAACTGGAGATAGAGGGTTTGTTGCGCACCATGTTCGATCCGCGAAACTCTCTGGCGCAGCAGGTCTCAGATCAATTGCAACAGCATTTCGGCGACAAGGTGTATCGCACGGTGATTCCGCGCAATATCCGTTTGGCGGAAGCGCCGAGTTATGGCGTGCCGGTGCTGTATCACGACGCACAATCGAAGGGGACGCAGGCATATCTGGCATTAGCGGGCGAGATATTGAATCGCGAAACCCAAATGTCCCGTTAACTCGAAAAAATCAAGACAGGAACTACCATGGCAAAGATCAACAAAGGATTGGGGCGCGGCCTGGATGCGCTGCTCGGTGGCGGTGCCAGTGCTAGCAAGAGCAACGAGACGCTGCGTGAGTTGAACGTCACACAACTCAAGCCGGGCAAGTATCAACCGCGCAGCCGCATGGATGAATCCTCGCTCAATGAGCTAGCCGCCTCCATCAAATCCCAGGGCGTAATGCAGCCCATCTTGGTACGCGAATTGCCCAACAGCAGTTACGAGATCATCGCTGGTGAGCGGCGTTGGCGCGCAGCCCAGTTAGCCGGGCTGAAGCAAGTGCCGGTGCTCGTGCGCGTGGTGCCGGACAATGCGGCTTTGGCCATGGCCCTGATCGAGAACATCCAACGCGAGAATCTGAATCCCCTAGAAGAGGCGGTCGGCATCCAGCGTCTGATCGATGAATTCCAGATGACGCATCAAGAAGCAGCTGAAGCGGTAGGGCGCTCAAGAAGTGCGGCCAGCAATCTGTTGCGCCTGCTCAAACTGCCGATGGAGATTCAGGAGATGCTGATGGAGAACAAGCTGGACATGGGACATGCCCGTGCTTTGCTTTCTCTGGAACCTGCGCAGCAGATCCTGCTGGCGAACAAAATCGTTCTCGATGGTCTTTCCGTACGTGAAGCCGAGACGCTGGTGCAGAAACAGGCGACCGAGACACCCAAAGACGTTGCCCAGAAAAAAACGGTAAATCGCGATACCGAGCGGTTGCAGGAAGAATTGGCGGCACAGATCGGTGCCCGCGTCGAGATCAAAGCCGGCAAGAAGGGCAACGGCAAACTGATCATCGAGTATGCCAGCAACGATCATCTGGACGAACTCATCACGCGCTTGAGAGTAGCGTGATAGGTCGTCCCAGACGATGGAAAGAAACACGCAACAGCGTTTGACACCCCAAGAGAACGTCGCTATCATCGCGCCGCTTTTACTGGCCGAAGTCCAAGAACAAAAAACGGCGCGCAAGGTGGTGTGGCTGCAACTGTTGGCCATGGCCATTACCTTCGTGGCAGCCTGGGGCTGGGGAAGTTCGCCGCAAAAAGCGATAGCGATAGTAAGTGGAGGGGGGGTGTCCATACTCAACAGCACACTGCTGGCTTGGAGGATGTCCCGGACAAAGCAACATCCTGCCTACGACGCGCATCAACAATTACGGCTCATGTATTTCTACGCTGTCGAACGCTTTTCGGCGGTGGTCGTCTCGCTGGGTTTGGCCTTGGCGATGAACAAGGATTTGCCGCTGATGGTAATCAGTGGTTTTGTATTGGGGCAGGCGGTGCTGATGCTGGCTCGCTTGTTGTTAAGGATCAGAACGGAAAGCGGTTTATAAAATGTCCAGTGAAATGGCGCATGAAGCAACTGCAGCGGCTCACGAAGCCGCTCATACCTCGGGCGAGTACATCAAGCACCACTTGCAGAACCTGACTTACGGTCAATTGCCGGACGGCACTTGGGGTGTCGCCCACAGCGCTGAACAGGCCAAGGCCATGGGTTTCTGGGCGCTGAATCTGGACACTTTCTTCATGTCCCTGCTGCTCGGTGCGGTGTTCCTGTTCTTGTTCCGTCGTGTCGCCAAGAGCATCGAGAGCGGCACACCGGGAGCTCTGCAGAACTTCTGTGAGTGGGCGATCGAATTCATCGACACCAGCGTACGCGGCTCCTTTTCTGCTAAGAACGCCTTAATCGCTCCGCTGGCGTTGACCATCTTCTTCTGGGTGTTCCTGATGAATCTGATGGACTTGATCCCCATCGACTGGGTGCCCCTGCTGATGACCTCACTGGGCGTGCCATTCTTCAAGGTGGTGCCTTCTACTGATCCCAATGCGACCTTCGGCATGGCGTTCGGCGTGTTCGCGCTGGTGCTGTACTACAGCGTCAAGATGAAGGGTCTGGGTGGCTTCATGGGAGAACTGACCCTGCAACCGTTCGGCAAGTGGGGCATGCCAGTCAATTTCCTGCTGGAAGGCGTCAACTTGATCGCCAAGCCGATCTCCTTGGCCTTGCGTCTGTTCGGCAACATGTACGCTGGCGAAATGATCTTCATCCTGATTGCGCTGATGGGCGGCGCATGGGCGGGCGTGTCGCTGGGCGGCATCACACTGTTCGGTTCCCAGGTTCTGCTGTCGCTGGGCTGGGCGATCTTCCACATCCTGATCGTGACCTTGCAGGCGTTCATCTTCATGACGCTGACCGTGGTCTATCTGGATATGGCGCATCAGGAACATCACTGATTTCCGGTTACATCAACTTTAACTTTACTTTTATCTAACAGGAGAAATAGAAAATGGAAATGGCAAACGCACTGCTGTACATCGCTGGCGCACTGATGATGGGTCTGGGCGCTCTCGGCGCAGCCGTTGGTATCGGTATCCTGGGGGGTCGCTTCCTGGAAGGCGCTGCTCGTCAACCCGAACTGATCCCCATGCTGCGTACCCAGTTCTTCGTGGTGATGGGTCTGGTCGACGCCGTTCCGATGATCGCTGTCGGTATCGCGATGTACGTTCTGTTCGCGGTGGTCGGCTGATCGCGCGCTTGGCGCATAACAAAGAAAGGAAGCTTGCATGAATATCAATGCAACTCTTCTCGCCCAGCTGATCATGTTCGTGCTGTTCGTGTGGTTCTGCATGAAGTTCGTGTGGACACCGATCGTCGCGGCACTGGACGCACGCAAGAAGCAGATCGCCGATGGTTTGGCGGATGCCGAGCGTGCCAAACAGGATCTGGAGCTCGCTTCCCGTCGTTCCGCAGAAATCCTGCGTGAAGCGAAGGAGAAGGCTGGCGAGATCATCGGCAACAGCGAAAAGCGCGCAAGCGAAATCGTTGAAGAAGCCAAAGTTCAGGCCAAGACCGAAGGCGATCGCATCATCGCGGGCGCCAAGGCAGAAATCGATCAGGAAGTGTTCCGTGCCAAGGAACAGCTGCGTACGCAGGTCTCCGCGATCGCCTTGGCTGGCGCAGGCAAGATACTGGGTCGCGAAATCGATGCTAAGGCACATAACGACCTGCTCGACAAACTCGTTGCGGAAATCTGAAAGCCATGTCTGAAGCCATAACCACTGCACGCCCGTACGCACAGGCAGCTTTTGAGGAAGCTCAGAAGCTGAATGTGCTGCAGGCTTGGTCCGATGCCCTGAATACTTTGGCGGATGCCGTTGCGCATCCCGAGGTGCGCGCTGTCATCGGCAATCCCAAGGTGCCCAAGGAACAACTGGCATCCCTGATGGAAGGCTTGCTGGGCGGTAAGGCTGACGCCAAATTGAAGAACTTCGTGCGCATCTTGGCTGACAACCAGCGTATAGATGTCCTGCCCGAAATCGCGACCAGCTTCGCGATGTTGAAGGCAGAGGCAGAGAAGAGCGTCAATGTGGTGGTTGAGTCTCCATTCGAGCTGTCGGCGGACCAGCACAACAAGATCGTTGCGGCGCTCAAGAAGCGCATGGGTCGTGACGTGAAGCTGGAGTCGCGTATCAAGAAAGAACTGTTGGGTGGCGTGGTGATCCGCGCCGGGGACAAAGTCATCGACGGTTCTGCGCTGACCCGCTTGGGCGAGATGGCGACGGCACTGGCCTGATAAAGATTTATCGAGAATAAGGAAATCCAGATGAAGCTCAATCCTTCTGAAATTAGCAATTTGATCCGCAGTCGCATCGATAACTTCGAAGCACTGACCCAGGCGCGCACCGAAGGTACGGTGGTCAGCGTGACCGATGGCATCGTTCGCGTGCACGGCTTGTCCGATGTCATGCAGGGCGAAATGCTGGAATTCCCCGGCAACACCTTCGGCTTGGCGCTGAACCTCGAGCGTGATTCCGTCGGCGCCGTGATTCTGGGTGAATACGAACACATCACCGAAGGCGATACCGTCAAGTGCACCGGCCGCATCCTGGAAGTGCCGGTCGGCCCCGAACTGCGCGGCCGCGTGGTGAACGCGCTGGGCCAGCCGATCGACGGCAAGGGCCCGATCAACGCCAAGCTGACCGACAAGATCGAAAAGGTCGCCCCGGGCGTGATCGCACGTAAGTCCGTTGACCAGCCGGTGCAGACCGGCCTGAAGTCCATCGACTCCATGGTTCCCGTTGGCCGCGGTCAGCGCGAACTGATCATCGGCGACCGCCAGACCGGCAAGACCGCCGTCGCCGTCGACGCCATCATCAACCAGAAGGGTCAGAACATGACCTGTATCTACGTTGCCGTGGGCCAGAAGGCATCCACCATCGCTAACGTGGTGCGCAAGCTGGAAGAGCATGGCGCGATGGAATACACCATCGTCGTGGCTGCTTCCGCTTCCGATTCCGCCGCGATGCAGTTCCTGGCGCCGTATGCCGGCTGCACCATGGGCGAATACTTCCGTGACCGCGGCGAAGACGCGCTGATCGTGTACGACGACCTGACCAAGCAAGCCTGGGCCTATCGTCAGATCTCCCTGCTGCTGCGTCGTCCGCCCGGCCGTGAAGCTTACCCCGGCGACGTGTTCTATCTGCACTCCCGTCTGCTGGAGCGCGCAGCCCGCGTGAACGCCGACTACGTCGAAGCTTTCACCAAGGGTGAAGTCAAGGGCAAGACTGGTTCGTTGACCGCACTGCCGGTGATCGAGACCCAGGCCGGTGACGTGTCCGCCTTCGTGCCGACCAACGTGATCTCCATTACCGACGGCCAGATCTTCCTTGAGACCGACCTGTTCAACGCCGGTATCCGTCCCGCGATCAACGCCGGTATCTCGGTGTCCCGCGTCGGTGGCGCAGCACAGACCAAGATCATCAAGAAGCTGGGTGGCGGTGTGCGTCTGGCGCTGGCCCAGTATCGTGAACTGGCTGCCTTCGCGCAGTTCGCTTCCGACTTGGATGAAGCGACCCGCAAGCAGCTGGAGCGCGGCAAGCTGGTGACTGAACTGATGAAGCAGCTGCAATATTCGCCGCTGTCCGTGTCCAAGATGGGTGCAACGCTGTTCGCCGTGAACAAGGGTTACTTCGACGATGTGGCCGTGAACAAGGTGCTGGCATTCGAAGCTGCGATGCACGCTCATCTGACTTCGAAGAACAAGGACCTGATGGATGCAATCGAATCCAGCAAGGACCTGTCTGCCGACAACGAGAAACTGCTGGCTGCTGCGATCGAAGCATTCAAGGCAACCGCAGTTTACTGAGGCGAGGTGAGCTATGCCGGGCAGTAAAGAGATCCGCACCAAGATCAAGAGCGTAGAGAATACGCGCAAGATCACGCGTGCGATGGAGATGGTGGCCGCTGCGAAGATGCGCAAGGCGCAGGAGCGCATGCGTGCCGCGCGTCCTTACGCCGAAAAGATCCGCAACGTCGCAGCCCACCTGTCTCGTGCCAATCCTGAGTACCGTCATGCTTTCCTGCAGAAGCGCGACCAGATCAAGAACGTCGGCATCATCGTCGTCACGTCGGACAAGGGCCTGTGTGGTGGCTTGAACACCAACGTGTTGCGTCTGGCTTTGGGCGAGATGAAGAAGTGGGAAGGTGAAGGCAAGGGCTTGGCTGTCTGCCCGATCGGCAACAAGGGTCTCGGTTTCATGAACCGTATCGGTGCCAAGGTGCAGTCCAGCCTGACCGGCTTGGGCGACACCCCGCACGTCGAGAAGTTGATCGGTACCGTGAAGACTATGCTGGATGCCTATGTGGCCGGGGAGATCGACGCGATCTATCTGGGCTACAATCACTTCATCAACACGATGAAGCAGGAACCGCGCATGGAACAACTGCTGCCGTTGACCGGCGAGCAGATGGGCACGGCCGAAGGCAACTGGGATTACATCTACGAGCCGGATGCGAAGAAGGTCATCGATGAACTCCTGTTGCGCTATATCGAGTCGCTGGTATATCAGGCGGTGGTCGAGAACATGGCCTCCGAACAGAGCTCGCGTATGGTGGCGATGAAAGCCGCTTCCGACAACGCGAAGAATGTCATCAGTGAACTCAAGCTGGTATACAACAAGGCACGCCAGGCCGCCATCACCAAGGAGATCTCCGAGATCGTGGGTGGTGCGGCAGCGATCGGCTGATGGCCTTAGCGACTGATATTGAAGAATTAATTTAGACGGGGAACCTTAAAATGAATCAAGGAAAGATCGTTCAGTGCATCGGTGCGGTGGTCGACATCGAATTTCCGCGCGACAAGATGCCGAAGGTATATGAAGCATTGAAGCTCGCTGACAGCGGCAGCAGCATGGTCGAAGCTGGCCTGACCTTCGAGGTCGAGCAACAGCTGGGTGACGGCGTGGTGCGTACCATCGCGCTGGGCTCCACCGACGGTCTGCGTCGTGGTATGGCAGTCAACGCCACTGGCGGCGCTATCTCGGTGCCAGTCGGTGAAGGCACGCTGGGCCGTATCATGGACGTGCTGGGCCGCCCCATCGACGACGCGGGCGAGATCAAGACCGACGAGAAGCGCGAAATCCACCAGAAGGCACCGAAGTTCGACGAACTGTCGCCTTCCGTTGATTTGCTGGAAACCGGCATCAAGGTGATTGACTTGGTCTGTCCGTTCGCCAAGGGCGGTAAGGTCGGTCTGTTCGGCGGCGCCGGCGTGGGCAAGACCGTGAACATGATGGAACTCATCAACAACATCGCCAAGCAGCACAGCGGTCTGTCCGTGTTCGCAGGCGTGGGCGAGCGTACCCGTGAAGGTAACGACTTCTACCACGAAATGAAGGACTCCAACGTGCTGGACAAGGTTGCGATGGTGTTCGGTCAGATGAACGAGCCGCCCGGCAACCGTCTGCGCGTGGCGCTGACCGGTCTGACCATGGCTGAGCGCTTCCGTGACGAAGGCCGCGACATACTGTTCTTCGTGGACAACATCTACCGTTACACCCTGGCCGGTACCGAAGTGTCCGCGCTGCTGGGCCGTATGCCTTCCGCCGTGGGTTATCAGCCCACACTGGCAGAAGAAATGGGCCGCCTGCAAGAGCGTATTACTTCGACCAAGGTGGGTTCCATTACCTCCATCCAGGCCGTGTATGTGCCCGCCGACGACTTGACCGACCCGTCTCCGGCGACCACCTTCCTGCACCTGGATTCCACCGTCGTGTTGTCTCGTGACATCGCTTCGCTGGGTATCTACCCCGCCGTGGACCCGCTGGATTCCACCAGCCGTCAGCTGGATCCGCTGGTGGTGGGTGAAGAGCACTACGGCGTTGCCCGCAAGGTCCAACAGACCTTGCAGCGCTACAAGGAACTGCGCGACATCATCGCGATTCTGGGTATGGACGAACTGTCTCCCGAAGACAAGCTGGCCGTGGCCCGTGCCCGTAAGATCCAGCGTTTCCTGTCGCAGCCGTTCCACGTTGCCGAAGTGTTCACCGGCAGCCCGGGCAAGTATGTGCCGCTGAAGGACACCATCAAGGGCTTTAAGGGCATCGTCGATGGCGAATATGACCATCTGCCGGAACAGGCTTTCTACATGGTCGGCGGTATCGAAGAAGCGGTCGAGAAGGCCAAGACGCTGCAATAAAAGAAGGGGGCCATCATGGCAATGACCGTACATGTAGACGTGGTGAGTGCGGAAGAGCAGATCTTCTCCGGCGTCGCCGAGTTCGTCGTGGTTCCAGGCGAAATGGGCGAGCTGGGTATCTATCCGCGTCACACCGCGCTGCTGACCCGCATCAAGCCTGGTTCCGTGCGCATCAAGCGCCCGGACCAGGATGCAGAAGAGCTGGTGTATGTCTCCGGTGGCATGCTGGAAGTGCAACCCGGTGTGGTAACGGTCTTGGCCGATACCGCGATCCGTGGTGCCGACCTGGATGAAGCACGTGCCCTGGAAGCCAAGCAAGCTGCTGAGGAAGCGATGAAGAACCGCAGTTCCGACATCGACTACGCAGCAGCCCAGGCTGAACTGGCAGAAGCCATCGCACAACTGCGTGCGATCCAGCAACTGCGCAAGCGTACGCACTGATCAGCAAGCGTCAACAGTCCGCAAGAAAGCAGCTTCGGCTGCTTTTTTGTTGTCCGGCGGATATACTTCGCCATCTTTGAAAAAGCCACGACATGAGCCAGCTGAACATCGTCATCCTCGCTGCGGGCAAAGGCACCCGCATGTATTCCGACAAACCCAAGGTCCTGCATGCATTGGCTGGGAAGCCGCTGGTACAGCATGTGCTCGATTGTGCGCAGACGCTCACTCCGCAGCAAATCTGTGTCGTGTACGGCCATGGCGGAGAAATGGTGCCGCAAGCAATGCAGCAGTACGCCGCGAGCTTCGTGCTGCAGGAGCCTCAACTCGGCACCGGTCATGCCGTGCAACAGGCCATGCCGCAGCTGCAGGACGACAGCCGTACGCTCATACTGTACGGCGATGTACCGTTGATCCAGCACAACACCTTGCACCAGATGCAGCAAGCTGGCGAAGGCTTGGTCCTGCTGACGGTGAATCTTGATAACCCGACCGGCTATGGACGTATCGTGCGCAGTGCCGAAGGCGATGTGCAGCGTATCGTCGAACAGAAGGATGCCTCGCCGGAGGAGCTGTCGATCACTGAAGTGAACACTGGCATCATGCTGGTACCGACGGGCAAGCTGCGTGCCTGGTTGAGCAAGCTGAAGAACAACAATGCACAAGGTGAGTACTATCTTACCGACATCGTGGCTATGGCTGTGCAGGACGGTCTGAACGTACATACCGTGCAACCCTCCAAACGTTGGGAAGTGGAAGGCATCAACAACAAGAGCCAACTCGCTCAGCTGGAGCGCATCTGGCAACAGGTGGTGGCAGACAAGCTGTTGGGGCAAGGTGTAACACTGGCCGATCCGTCTCGGCTCGATGTGCGCGGTGAACTCACATGTGGTCGAGATGTCGAGATTGATATCGGTTGCATCTTCGAAGGCAATGTTACTTTGGGCGATCGCGTCAAAGTGGGTGCATACACCATCATCCGCAATGCCAGCATCGGCAACGGTACGCAGATTGCCCCCTACACTCACATCGATGACAGTCAAGTCGGCGCTGATTGTCATCTGGGGCCATATGCGCGGCTGCGCCCAGGCAGCAAATTGGCAGATGATGCACATGTCGGCAATTTCGTCGAGATCAAGAACAGCCAGATCGGTCGCGGTAGCAAAGCCAACCACCTCAGCTACATCGGCGACAGTACGGTCGGTAGCCGGGTCAACATCGGTGCTGGCACCATCACCTGCAACTATGACGGGGCCAACAAACATCGCACCATCATCGAGGATGATGCCTTCATCGGTTCCGATACCCAACTGGTCGCACCGGTGACGGTCGGCAAGGGGGCGACCATCGGTGCCGGCTCGACCATCACCAAAGACACGCCAGCTGGAGAACTCACGCTGTCACGCAGCAAACAACTCAGCATCGCCGGATGGCAACGGCCAACCAAAGTGAAGAAATGATATGTGCGGAATCGTAGGAGCCATCGCAAAACGCAACGTCGTCCCCATCCTGGTCAATGGTCTGCGGCGCCTGGAATACCGTGGATATGATTCGGCCGGACTGGTGGTGGTGCATGACCACAAATTGGAGCGGGTGCGCAGTGCCGGTCGCGTGGCCGAACTGGAGCAGAAGAGCGCCAGCACCCAAGGCCAGCTGGGTATCGCCCACACCCGCTGGGCGACCCATGGCATCCCCAGTGAGCGCAACGCGCATCCCCATATCAGTCGTGACCTGATCGCGGTGGTACACAATGGCATCATCGAGAACTACGAAGAATTGCGCAGCGAACTGAGCGCGCAAGGCTACCGCTTCGAGTCCGACACAGATACCGAAGTCATCGCACACTTGATCCATAGCCATTATGGCTCGGGCAATCTGCTGCAAGCCACGCAGACAGCACTCAGCCAATTGGTAGGTGCTTACGCCATTGGCGTGATCGCGGCAGACAATCCGCATCAGTTCATCGCAGCGCGCAAGGGCAGCCCCTTGCTGCTGGGGGTAGGCGAAGGCGAGCACTTCGTGGGATCCGATATGTCCGCCTTGCTGCAGGTGACGCGCAATGTGGTGTATCTGGAAGAAGGCGATGTGGTCGAGGTAAGCCTGGATGGCTATCGCATCTTCGATGCGCAAGGGCAAGCCGTGCAGCGACCGATGCAAGTCAGCGAACTGGACAACGATAGTGTAGAGCTGGGCGCCTACCAGCATTACATGCAGAAGGAGATCCACGAACAACCACAGGCGTTGGCCAATACGCTGGAATCGGTATGCAACAGCCAGTCATTGGTACCGGGAATCTTCGGTGCGGAAGCGGCGCAGATATTCCCCAAAGTGGAAAGTATCCTCATCCTCGCCTGCGGCACCAGCAACCATGCCGGTCAAGTCGCGCGCTACTGGCTGGAAGAGATCGCAGGCATCCCCTGTACCGTCGAGATCGCCAGCGAATACCGTTATCGCAGCAGCGTGGCCAACCCCAAGACCTTGGTGGTCACCATTTCGCAATCGGGCGAGACCGCAGACACCCTGGCAGCGTTGAACCATGCCAAGACGACCGGCCATGCTTACACCCTGGCGATCTGCAACGTGCCGGAAAGCGCCATCATCCGCCAATCTAAATTGCGCCTGTTGACGCGTGCGGGCCCCGAGATCGGCGTGGCCTCTACCAAGGCATTCACCACCCAGTTGGCAGCCCTGTTCCTGCTGACCCTGGTGCTGGCGAAACAGCGCGGTCGGCTGGATATCGAGCGTGAACAGCGTTTCCTGCATGAATTACGCCATCTGCCGGTCGCGCTGCAGAAGGTACTGGCATTGGAGCCGCAGATCGCCGAGATGTCCCAACACTTCGCCGACAAACACCATGCCCTGTTCCTTGGCCGTGGCATGCACTATCCCATCGCGGCAGAAGGTGCGCTCAAGCTCAAGGAAATCTCCTATATCCATGCCGAGGCGTATCCGGCAGGCGAATTGAAGCATGGACCGCTGGCACTGGTGGATGCGGACATGCCGGTGGTGTCGGTGGCGCCCAACGACAACTTGCTGGAAAAGCTCAAATCCAATCTGCAGGAAGTCCGCGCACGTGGTGGAGAGCTGTATGTATTCGCCGATGCGAACACCCACATCCAGCCCAGCGAGGGCGTACATATCCTGCAAATGCCGGAACACGCGGGATTTCTCAGCCCTATTCTGCACACGGTACCTTTACAGTTGCTGGCATATTACGTCGCATTGCAAAAGGGAACGGATGTGGATAAACCCCGCAATCTGGCGAAGTCGGTCACAGTGGAGTGATCGATTTGGCGAGGGGCACGCGGTAAAGGCTGAACTCGCCATAGCGGGAAATAACAGGGGTTACCCCGGCCAAAGCCGCCAACCACATTCCTCCGCGCTTCAGGAGAGTCTCTGACATGGCGGTGATCGCCGTATTCAATCAGAAAGGTGGCGTAGGTAAGACCACGACCTGCCTCAACCTCACGGCAGCCTTGGCGCTCGCCCAGCGCAACCCCATCGCACTCGACATGGACCCGCAGGGGCACCTGAGTCTGGCGTCCGGCTTGCGTCATGGCACCAGCCAACGCGACAGCATTGTGTCCTTCTTCAAGGAAAACGTGCCTCTGAGCAAATTGCTGTATGCGACGCCGGCCGGTTGGCAACTGATTCCGGCGACGCTGGAGCTGTCCAAAATCGATGCGCTGTATGGCAGCGACCCGCAAGCCGCGCGCAAATTGAAACAAGGGTTAGAGGAAGAACTGTCCTTGACCGGCGCGCCTATCCTCATCGATTGTTGTCCCATGCTGGGTGTGCTCACGCTAAATGCTTTGTTGGCAGCCGACAAGGTACTGATCCCGGTCTCGCCCGACTATCTGTCGCAACATGGTGTGCATCGGCTGGACAGCGCCTTGAACGTGCTGGAGAAGAAGTTGAACCGTACCTTCGAGCGCCGCATCGTGGTCACACGCTTCGATTCGCGGCGCAAACTGTCCTACGACATCTATGACAGGCTCAAGCAGCGTTATGGCAACTTGGTGTGCAAGACCCGCATCGGTGAGAACGTGGCGTTGGCCACCAGTCCCATGCACGGACTGGATGTGTTCGCCTATGCGCCAAACAGCCCGGGCGCAGCCGATTACCGTGCCCTGGCCAAAGAATTGACCGAAACCGGATTCGTCTAATAACGCAGCAGCCAGCCCAGCGCCAGCAACAAACCCGAGGATAGCAGCAAGGCGATCAGTGCCAGCCACAGGTTGCGCTGTTTTTGTTGCGCCAGCATCTCCTGTAACAGCGGTGTCAGATCGGCATGTGCGCTGCCGCTCAAGCGCTGATGCAACAAGCGCGGCAACTCGGGCAGAAAAGAGGCGAAGCGCGGCGATTCGCGCTTCATCGCCTTGAAGAATCCGCGCCAACCGATCTGTTCACTCATCCAGCGTTCCAGCCAGGGCTTGGCTGTCTTCCACAGGTCGAGGTCAGGATCGAGTTGCAGGCCGAGACCTTCGATGTTGAGCAAGGTCTTTTGCAGCAACACCAGCTGCGGTTGCACCTGGATACCGAAACGGCGCGAGGTCTGGAACAGCTTGAGCAGGATGCGACCAAAAGAGACTTCGCGTAGCGGCTTGTCGAAGATGGGCTCGCATACCGAGCGGATCGCCGCTTCGAATTCATCCACACGCGTATCCGCCGGTGCCCAGCCGGATTCGATATGCAGTTCAGCGACGCGTTTGTAATCGCGGTTGAAGAACGCGATGAAGTTCTGTGCCAGATACTGCTTGTCGTTGTCGGTGAGCGTACCCATGATGCCGAAATCCAGCGCCACATAACGACCATCGCGGGCCACCAGGATGTTGCCGGGATGCATGTCGGCGTGGAAGAAACCGTCGCGGAACACCTGGGTATAGAAGATCGTCACACCATCGCTGGCCAGCTTGGGGATATCGATGTTGGCGGCGCGCAACGCGTCGATCTGGCTCACCGGGATGCCCTGCATGCGTTGCATCACCATCACGCGCTCGCTGCACCAGTCCCAATAGATCTCCGGTACCAGCAACAGCGAGGCATCGATGAAGTTGCGCCGCAACTGGCTGGCATTGGCCGCCTCACGCAGCAGGTCCAGTTCATCCTGCAGGCTCTTCTCGAATTCCGCCACCACCTCGCGCGGACGCAGTCGCTTGCCGTCGGACCAGAACCTTTCCACCAGCGAGGCGGCGATATCGAGCAGCGCCAGGTCATGCGCGATGATGCGCTGGATGCCGGGACGCAGGATCTTCACCGCGGCCTCGCGACCATCCGGCAGGATGGCGAAATGCACCTGTGCCACCGAGGCACTGGCCACGGGCAACGGATCGAAGCTGGCGAATACCTGCGCCAGCGGTCTGCCGAACTCGGCTTCCAGCAAGGCCACCGCCTGCGCGGAGGGGAAGGGAGGCACGCGATCCTGCAACAAGGCCAGCTCTTCCGCGAGGTCGAGCGGGATCAGATCGCGGCGCGTAGACAATAGCTGACCGAACTTGACGAAGATCGGCCCCAGACGTTCCAGCGCCAGACGCAGCCGCTCGGCACGAGGACGGCTGCGGCCACGGAAGAACAGCAACAGGTTGAGCAAGCGCGACATCCAGCGCGTGCGCGCATGTGCCAGCAGGAACTCATCCAGGCCGTAGCGCAGGATGATGTACAGGATCTTGATCAGGCGTAACAGTCGCATCGTTCAAATGAAAAGGGCACGGCTGCATGCCGTGCCCCGGAGTTTACTTCAGTTCCACTTCAAACCTGCTGGATTCCGGCGAGCAGCCAGACGGATTTTTCGTCCTTCAGGTCCTTCTGTACATGCCAGACCTCATCGAAGTTCTCAGGCGCACCGTTGTTCTCGCGCAACTGGCCGGACAGACGCACGCTGGCGACGGCGAGATCGTTCTCGGTCACCACTTCCAGCAGCTCGGCATTCACGAAACCGACATCGGTGTGCTGAGGCGCATCGCCGCGTTCCTGCAACTGCATGCTGATCTCGGCATACATCTCCGGCGTGGTGTATTCGCGGATATCGTTCAGGTCCTTGCGGTCGTTGGCCGCTTGCAGACGGATGAAAGAAGTCTTGGCACTGCGCAGGAAGCTCTCGACCGGGAAGTCGGCCGGGATGTTCTTCGGTGTAGCGGGTTCTGCGGCCTGAGCGGCCGCTGGCTGCGAGGCCGCAACAGGAGGCATGCCTTGACCGGCCGGCATCCCCGCATATTGCATGGCCGGCTGCGACTTCTTGCGCAGCATGGAGAACAGCAAGAATGCGCCGACGGCGAGCAGCAGAATCATCAGCAGCATGCCCATGCCTTCACCCAGTCCCAGATGCGAGAACAATGCCGCCAGGCCGAGACCGGCCGCCAGACCTGCCAAGGGGCCCAGCCATTTGTTCGGCTGCTTGGCCGGCGGTGTGGCAGCCGGTTGTGCGGGCGCGGCCTGAGTCGGGGCCGGCGTGGCCTGCTTTTGCGGCGGTGCGCTGAAAGTGCGCTGTTTGCCGATGCTGGAACCGCCACCGAGGCGCTTGGCTTCAGCATTGGCCGCCAACAGGGAAAGACTGCTGAGGATCAGGGTCATCAAGAGAGCGAAACGTTTCATGGTCTTATTCGAATAGTGGTTGCAACAGGGCGGACAGTATACCGTGAGCGTCGTCGCATCAGAACGGTACAGGATGGTCGAAATGCTGCATTTCCCCAGAGATGGGATGGTTAAATCGCAGTGCGCAGGCGTGCAACAGCAGACGTGGTGCACTCGCCGCATCTCCATATAAGGCATCGCCCAGGATGGGATGTCCCAGCGTGGCCAGGTGCAACCGCAATTGATGGCTGCGCCCGGTGTGCGGTTCCAGTTCCACGCGCGAGGTGAGGGCATCGGTCTGCAGCACGCGATAACGCGTGAGCGAGGGTTTGCCATGTTCGTGGTCGATCCGCTGCAATGGGCGGTTGGGCCAATCGGGTGCGATGGGCAGGTCGATCTCGCCCTGCGCCGGTTGCAGTTGGCCGTGACAGACCGCGACGTAGCGCTTCTCTATCGTGCGTCCCTGGAACAGCGCCGACAGTCGGCGCTGCATCTCGATGCCGCGTGCGAACAGCATCAGGCCGGAGGTCGCCATATCCAGGCGGTGTACGATGAGCGCATCGGGGAAGGTCTGCTGTAGGCGGGCGGACAGGCAATCCTGCTTGTCCGGGCCGCGACCGGGCACGGACAGCAAGCCGGCCGGTTTGGCGACGACCAGCAGGCTGTCGTCCTGATACAGCAGTTCGATACCGGCAGGGATCAAGCGACGTCGGCGACCACTGGCGTGTGGTCGGAAGGGCGCTCCAGTTTGCGCGGCGCTTTGTCGATGCTGCAACTGGTGCATTGCAAGGCGGCGCTGAGCAGGATATGGTCGATGCGCAACCCCATGTTGCGACGGAAGGCCATCATGCGATAGTCCCACCAAGAATAGCTCTTCTCGGGCTGGTCGAACTGGCGGAAGGCATCGCGCAGGCCAAGCGCGAGCAGGGCCTTAAAGGCATCGCGCTCCGGCTCGCTAACCAGTACATTGCCTTGCCATGCCACGGGATCGTAGCAGTCGCGGTCTTCCGGGGCGATGTTGTAATCTCCCAGTAGTGCCAGTTTCGGATATTTCGCCAGCTCATCTTTCAGCCAGGCGGTGAGCGCCTTGAGCCACTTCAGCTTGTATTCGTATTTGTCGGAGCCGACCTCCTGACCGTTGGGGATGTAGACACAGAGGATGCGTACGCCATCAACGGTGGCGGCGATCACCCGTTTCTGTTCGTCATCGAACCCGGGGATGCCGCATTGCACTTCGCTGAGCGGAGTACGGCTGAGGATGGCGACGCCGTTATAGGTCTTCTGGCCGCTGTAGGCGCAGTGGAAACCGGCGGCCTCCAATTCGGCGAGCGGGAAGTTCTTGTCTTCGGACTTGGTCTCTTGCAGGCACAGTACATCGACCGGAGAAGTGGCTTGCCAGTCGAGCAGATGGGGCAGGCGTACCTTGAGCGAGTTGACGTTCCAGCTGGCGATCTTCATTGGGGCATTGCCTTGCGTTGCGGACGATAGGGCGCCTGTTTCGGGTAACCCGCCAGGTCCAGCTCCTTGTTCCATTGTTCGGCGAGGAAGCCTTTCAGGTGGGTCTTGCCGACCAGCAAGCTGGGGATCTCCAGACCGCCGGTCTCCTTGCGATAGGCCTCGACCTCTTCCTGTTTGATGAGGTGCTTCTCGGTGTAAGGGATACCTCGCTGTTGCAGGAAGTCGATGGCGGCGTCACAAGGAACGCAGTCCATGCCGGTGTACAAGGTGACCGGGAATGCTTCTTTTGCGCGCCGCGTTTCATAAGGCAGGCTGTCGTCCGGGGTCGGCGCCGCATCGACATGTACCGGCTCCGCCTCGATGGCTTGCGGCAGCGGCTGGTCGCTGTAATGCACTTTGCCTTGGCTGTCGATGGAGCGATACAGCTCAGCTTGCGCAACCAGCGCAGTCAGGCAGAGGGCGAAGAACAGGACGGTGCGCATGGTGTCTCCTTAGCTCGTATGCTCCACCAGGCCGTTGTGGCGCAGCAAGGCATCGATGCTGGGCGCACGGCCACGGAACGCGGTGAACGACTGCATGGCCGGACGCGCACCGCCGATGGACAGGATCTCGCTGCGGAAGCGTGCGCCGATCTCCGGATTCAACACGCCATGCTCTTCGAACAGGCTGTAGGCATCGGCCGACAGCACCTCGGCCCACTTGTAGCTGTAATAGCCTGCCGCATAGCCGCCGGCGAAGATGTGCGAGAAGCTCTGCGGGAAACGGTTGAACTCGGGCGGCACCAGTACGGCGACTTCGGCGCGCACCTCGTCCAGCAGTTTCAGGATGGATTTCGCGCCGCCGGGCTGGAAGTTGCTGTGCATCAGCATGTCGAACAGACCGAACTCGATCTGGCGCAGCGTGGCCAGGCCGCTCTGGAAGTTCTTCGCCGCTAGCATCTTGTCGAACAGGGCGCGCGGCAACGGCTCGCCGCTATCCACGTGGCGTGTCATGTTGCGCAGCACATCCCATTCCCAGCAGAAGTTCTCCATGAACTGGCTGGGCAGTTCCACCGCATCCCATTCCACGCCGTTAATGCCGGACACGCCCAGCTCTTCCACTTCGGTCAGCAGGTGGTGCAGGCCGTGGCCGAACTCGTGGAACAGCGTGTTCACCTCGTCGTGGGTGAACAATGCGGGCTTACCGCCCACCGGTGCGGAGAAGTTGCAGTTGAGGTAGGCCACCGGCGTCTGGATGGAACCATCGGCCAGACGGCGCCGTGTGATCACGTCGTCCATCCAGGCGCCGCCGCGCTTGCTGGCGCGCGCATACAGGTCGAGGTAGAACTGGCCGACCAATGCGTCCTGATCGTCGCGGATATCGAAGAAGCGCACCGATTCGTGCCACACCGGCGCTGCGGCGGGAGTGATGCGCAGACCGTACAGGGTCTCCACCACGCGGAACATGCCGCTCAGTACGGCGTCTTCCGGGAAATACTGTTTCACCTCCTGTTCGGAGAAGGCATAGCGCTGTTCACGCAGCTTCTCGCTGGCGTAGGCCACGTCCCAGGAATGCAGTGGTTCCAGGCCCAGTTCCTTGCGGGCGAACTCGCGCAACTCGGCCAGGTCGCGTTCGGCGTAGGGGCGTGCCCGTTGCGCCAGTTCGCGCGAGAACTCCACAACCTGTTGCGGCGTCTCGGCCATCTTTGCTGCCAGCGACAGTTCGCCATAGTTGGCGAAGCCGAGCAGTGCCGCCTCTTCCGCGCGCAACAGCACGATCTCGTCCATCAACGGCGTGTTGTCCCAATCCGCCTTGCCGAATTCGGAAGCACGCGTGGCATAGGCGCGGTACATGCGTTCGCGCAACGGGCGGTGGTCGGCGAACTGCATCACCGGCAGGTAGGAGGGGGCCTTCAGCGTGAACAGCCAGCCGGTCTTGCCGGCGGCATCGGCAGCTTCGCGCGCGGTCTGCAACACATCCTCGGGCAGGCCGCTCACTTCGCCGCGTTGTTCCACCAGCAAGGTGAATTCGTTGGTCGCATCCAACAGGTTGTCGGAGAAACGCGAGGAGAGTTCACTCAAGCGTTCCTGCACCTGCATATAACGTGCTTTCTTCTCTTGCGGCAGTTCGGCGCCGCCCAGGCGGAAGTCGCGCAACTCGTGTTCGATTACTTGCTTGCGTGCCGGGCTCAGCGCGTCGAACTCGGCACTGGCGCGCAGCGCCTTGAACTTCTCATACAGCGCTTGGTTCTGCCCCAGCTCGGCGTAATACTGGGTGATTCTGGGCAAGGTGGCGTTGTAGGCCTCGCGCAGTTCGGGCGAGTTCATCACCGCGTTCAGGTGGCCGACCGGGCCCCAGGCGCGCGACAGGCGCTCGTTCGCATCCTCCATCGGGCGCACGAAAGCGTCCCAGCTGGGCGGCACGTCGTCTGCCAGTTGGCGTGTGATCAGCGCGCGGTTCTCGGCCAGCAGCTGGTCGATGGCGGGGCCAACATGCTCCGGTTTAATCTCGGCGAAACGGGGCAGGCCGGTGAAATCGAGTAAGGGGTTATCCATGTTAATCCTGGGTTACGGTCGCGCCCTGCCGGGTGCGATTCATTGCTGGAATACGATCTGGCCGTCAAGCAGCGTGTAGCGCACGCGACCTTGCATCTCGTAGCCGTTGAACGGCGTGTTCTTGCCCTGGCTCTTCAATGCCGCCGGTGCCACGCGCCAGCGTGCCTCGGGGTCGAAGATGCAGATGTCGGCATGCGCGCCCTGCGACAGATGGCCCATCTTCTGGCCCAGCAGCTGCGCCGGGTTGATGGTGATGCGCGACAGCGCATGCAGCAAGGGCACATTCTCCTGCTCGGCCCACTTCAGCACCAGCGACAGCAGCAGCTCCAGACCGGTGGCACCGGCCTCGGCTTCGGCGAACGGCAGCAGCTTGGCATCGTCGTCCACCGGCGAGTGGTTGGAACAGATGGCATCGATGGTGCCGTCCAGCAGGCCGGCGCGCAACGCGGCGCGGTCGCGCTGGCTGCGCAGCGGCGGTACCAGGTGGCAATTGGCATCGAAGAAGCCGATGTCCATCTCGGTCAGGTGCACATGGTTCATCGACACGTCGCAGGTGACGTTCAGACCTTCCTGTTTGGCGGCGCGCACCATGTCTACGCCGGCGGCGCTGGACAAGCGGCAGATATGCAGGGTGACGCCGGTCTCGCGTGCCAGTTGCAGCGCGGAGGACAGCGCGATGGTCTCGGCCACCACCGGGATCGGCGGCAAGCCGAGGCGGGTGGCCACCTCACCGTCATGTGCCACGCCGTTCTTGGCCAGATAGCTGTCCTGTGCACGCAACCATACGCGATAGTCGAAGGTGGCGGCGTATTGCATGGCGCGCAGTAGCACGCGGGTGTCGGTCAGCGGTGCATCGGCCTGGCTGAACGCCTTGCAGCCGGCTTCGGTCAGCTCGGCCATCTCGGTCAGCTCCGCACCTTTCAGGCCATAGGTCAGCGCACCGATGGGGAACACGCGGCACTGGTTGAGGTTGCGGGCGCGGTGCTTGAGCATCTCCACCAGGCCGGGCTCGTCCAGCGGCGGATCGGTGTCGGGCGGGCAGGCGAGCGAGGTCACGCCACCGGCGACGGCTGCCGCCATCTCCGATTCCAGCGTGGCCTTGTATTCGTAACCCGGTTCGCGCAGGCGTGCGGCGACGTCGACCAAGCCGGGCATCACCACCAAGCCCCGGGCATCGATCACCTGCTTCGCCTGGAAGCCTTTGGGCGCGGCGCCGATGCCGACGATGCGGCCGTCGCTGATATACAAGTCGCGCTGCGCATCGAGGTCGTTCTTTGGATCGATCAGGCGACCGTTCTTGATCTGGATGTCCATGTTCAATTCCCTGCCAGTATGCTCATCACTGCCATGCGCACCGCGATGCCGAAGGTCACCTGCGGCAGGATCACCGCCTGCGAGCCGTCGGCCACGCTGGAATCGATCTCCACGCCGCGGTTCATCGGTCCCGGGTGCATCACGATGGCATCACTCTTGGCCAGTGCGAGGCGTTCCTGCGTCAGGCCGTAGTATTTGAAATATTCCTGCGCCGAGGGCAGCAGCGCCCCCTGCAT
Organism: Pseudomonadota bacterium; assembly: GCA_040754175.1. GTDB lineage: Bacteria > Pseudomonadota > Gammaproteobacteria > Burkholderiales > Gallionellaceae > Sideroxyarcus. The sequence goes on from JBFMFN010000029.1 coordinate 32,963, forward strand.
GCGCTCGTTCTGCAAGCGCAGCATCATTACCACGTCCACGCCCTTCAGGCCTTCCTGCATGTCGTGGAAGACACGCACGCCCAGCTTGTCCACGTGGGTGGGCAGCAGGGTCTTGGGGGCGATCACGCGCACTTCCGGCACGCCCAGCGTGGTCAGCGCGTGGATCTGCGAGCGCGCCACGCGCGAATGCAGGATGTCGCCCACGATGGCCACTGTCAGGTTGTGGAACTCCTTCTTGTAGTGGCGGATGGTGAACATGTCCAGCAGCGCCTGCGTCGGGTGGGCATGACGGCCGTCGCCGGCGTTGATCACATGGATGTCGGGCGCCACATGGCTTGCGATGAGGTGCGCCGCGCCGCTGGTGGAGTGGCGCACCACGAACATGTCGGCATGCATCGCGCACAGGTTGTCCACGGTATCGAGCAGGGTCTCGCCCTTGCTGGTGGAAGAGGAACCGATGTTCAGATTGACCACGTCGGCGGACAGGCGCTTGGCGGCGATCTCGAAGGTGGTGCGCGTGCGTGTGCTGTTCTCGAAGAAGATGTTGAATACCGACTTGCCATGCAGCAGCGGCACCTTGCGCACCTCGCTGCCGCCGTTCGGGTTCACGAATTCACCGGCCCGGTCGAGGATGTCGCGCAGGATGCGCGCGGGCAAGCCTTCGGTGGTCAGCAGATGCTGTAACTCACCTTTTCTGTTCAATTGCGGGTTGTTCATGCTGGGATCCCTGCGCTGGGTTCATCGAAATACGCTTGCAGTATCTGTTGCGCGGCATACTGGTCGAGCAGCGGTTTCTGCTTCCTGCCATGGATGCCGCGCTCGTCCAGGGCCGAACTGGCGGCGGCGGAAGTATACCGCTCATCCACCAGCAAGGTGGGCAGATCGAAGCGCCCCTTGAGGCGGTTGGCGAAGCGGCGGCACAGTGCGGTCAGCTCGTGCGGCGTGCCGTCGTCGTTGCACGGCAGGCCCACCACTAGGGCGGCCGGTTGCCACTCCTTGATCAGCGCGCCGATGGTAGCGAAACGCACCTCGTTGCGTTCATCATCGATGGTGATGAGCGGGTTGGCCGTGGCGGAGATGGTGTTGCCGACCGCGATGCCGATGCGGCGGGTGCCGAAATCGAAAGCGAGCAGGGTGCCGGCGAGGATTCGGGATTTGGGATTTTGGATTTGGGCTATAGGCTCAGTAGCAATTGTTCCCGCTGCCTTACTTGATCCTGAATCCTTGATCCCAAATCCTGCCTTTTCAGGCATGTCCGGCTTCCTCGGATAGGGTGGCGTAGTCCACGCCAAGCAGGGCCATGGCGGCGGGCAGCTTCTCCTCGGCGGCCAGGTCGAACAGGATGTGTTCGGTGGCGGGGACCGACAGCCACGCGTTGTCGGCCAATTCCTGCTCCAGTTGTCCGGCGGACCAGCCGGCATAGCCCAGGGTGATCAACAGATGCTGGGGGCCTTTGCCTTCACCGACGGCTTGCAGGATGTCCTTGGAGGTGGTCAGTTCGATGCGTTCGTTCACGCGCAGCGTGGATTGCCATTCGCCGCCCGCATCGTGCAACACGAAGCCGCGATCGGTCTGCACCGGGCCGCCGAAGTGTACCGGCATGTCTTCCAGTTCCGGCTGCGCCAGCGGCATGTTGATCTGGGCGAACAGCTCGCTCAGGGTCAGGCTGATCGGCCGGTTGATGACGATGCCCATCGCACCTTCCTCGTTGTGTTCGCACACATAGGTGAGCGATTTGGCGAAGAACGGGTCGGTCATCGCCGGCATGGCGATCAGGAAATGGTTGGTGAGGTTGATCTCGGACATGGTCGGCATTGTAGCTTTCCGTCCTTGCCTTCACAATTCACCGCATGTCCGAGCTATCCACTTTGCCCGCGCTGTGCTGGTTCCGGCGCGACCTCCGTTTGCACGACCATGCCGCGCTCTACCATGCGCTGAAACAGCATGCCCGGGTGCATTGCGTGTTCGTGTTCGATACCGACATCCTCGATCGCCTGCAGGACCGTCGCGACCGCCGCGTGACCTTCATCTGGGAATCGCTGCGCGCCCTGCATACCGAGCTGGCGCAACACGGCGCCACCCTGCATGTGCTGCATGGCCGTGCCGTGGAACAGATACCCGCACTGGCGCAAAGGCTAGCGGTGGCGGCGGTGTACTGCAACCGCGATTACGAACCGGCGGCGCGCGAACGCGATGCGCAGGTGGCGGCGCAACTCGCGGCGCAAGGTCGCAGTCTGCACAGTTTCAAGGACCAGGTCATCTTCGAACAGGACGAGATCCTCACCGGCAGCCGCACGCCGTTCGCCGTGTTCACGCCCTACAAGAACGCCTGGCTCAAGGCGCTGGACGCGTTCCAGCTCAAGGCTTATCCGGTAACGCGCTACCTGGCGCATCTGGCGCGTGAACCGGTGGCGCCGCTACCCGCCATCGAGACGCTGGGTTTTCAAGCGGCGGAACTGATGATCCCCTGCGGGAGTGCGGGGGCCGCGCAGCTGTTCGCCGACTTCCAGACGCGCATGGCCGACTATCAGACTGCGCGCGATTATCCTGCGGTCAAAGGCGTCTCCTATCTTTCACCGCACCTGCGTTTCGGCACGGTCTCCATCCGCGCGCTGACGGCCACGGCGTGGCACACCGGCGGCAAGGGCGCACAGACCTGGTTGTCGGAGCTGATCTGGCGCGATTTCTATCACATGGTGCTCTATCACCATCCGCAGGTGGTAGAACACGCTTACAAGCCGCAGTTCGATGCGCTGCAATGGGCGGACGATGTGGAAGGGTTCGCAGCCTGGTGTGCCGGACGCACCGGCTATCCGCTGGTGGATGCGGCCATGCGCCAGCTGGAGCAGAGCGGCTATATGCACAACCGTCTGCGCATGGTGACGGCCTCGTTCCTGACCAAGGACCTGCGCATCGACTGGCGCAAGGGCGAAGCCTGGTTCGCGGAGAAACTGCTGGATTATGACCTGGCGGCCAACAACGGCGGCTGGCAATGGGCGGCGTCCACCGGCTGCGACGGCCAACCGTGGTTCCGCATCTTCAATCCGGTGACGCAGTCAGAACGTTTCGATCCGCAGGGGCGCTTCATCCGCCGTTATGTGCCGGAACTGGCGCAGTGTCCGGACCGCTATCTGCATGCCCCGTGGCTGATCCCGGTCGCGGCACAACAGGCCAGCGGTTTCGTGCCCGGTCGCGACTATCCGCTGCCCATCGTGGATCATGCCTTGGCGCGCGAGCGCACGCTGGCGATGTTCAAGCAGTGCGCGCGTTGACGAAGCGCGCGATGTGGCCGAGCAGTTCCTCTTCCTGGTAGGGCTTGCCGAGATATTCGTTCACGCCAAGCTCCAGCGCATAGTTGCGGTGTTTGTCCGCCGTGCGCGAGGTGATCATGATGATCGGCAACGCCTTGGTCTTGCTGTCCTGGCGCAAACGCTTGGCCAGTTCGAAACCGTCCATGCGCGGCATCTCGATGTCCAGCAGCATCACGTCCGGTTCGATCTCCATCAGCTGCTCCAGCGCATCCACACCGTCCTTGGCGGTCACCACCTGATAGCCGGAACGTTCCAGCAGGCGCGTGGTGATCTTGCGTACGGTGAGCGAATCGTCCACCACCATCACCAGTGGCTGGTGATGCACTTCTTCCACTGTCCGCGTCGCCACTTGGGCAACCTTGCGCGTCACGGCGATGCGCTGGGTGAAGGCGACCGGATTGATGATCAGGATCACACTACCGTCACCCGACACCGTGGCGCCGGCGATGCCCGGCAGACGTGCCAGTTGCGGGCCGATGTTCTTCACCACCACTTCCTGGTTGCCGAGCAGACCATCCACGTGCAGCGCGATGCGTTGTTCACCGCTGCGCAACAGCAGTACCGGGTTGTGTGGCTGGCTGACCAGTTCCGCTTGTTCGTCGCCCAGCACGCGTGGCAGATAGAACAGCGGATAGCGGCGTCCTTGCCATTCCACCTGTTGCGCCTGGTAGAGCGCATCCAGCGCCTCCGGCTTCACTTGCTGCACGTGTTCCACCATGCTGGCCGGTAGCGCGTAGACCGCCTGTGCGGCGCGTACCATCAAGGTGCGCGTCACCGCCAGCGTGAGCGGCAGATGGATGGTGAAGCGCACGCCTTTGCCCGCTTCCGAGGAGACATCCACGCGGCCGCCCAAAGCCGATACTTCGCTGCGCACCACGTCCAGTCCGACGCCGCGCCCGGCGATCTCGGTCACTTCACCAGCCGTGGACAGGCCGGCGGTGAAGATCAATTGCATCAATTGTTCGTCGGCGACCTCTTCATCAGCGGTGATGAGGCCATGGTCGAGCGCTTTCTGGCGGATGCGGGCCAAGTCCAGGCCGGCACCGTCGTCGGCCAGCTCGAACACCACTTCGTTGCTTTCCTGATGCAACGAGAAGCGGATCTCACCGATGGCCGGCTTGCCTGCTGCCGTGCGTTGTTCCGGCGCTTCCAGGCCGTGGGCGATGGCGTTGCGCAGCAGGTGCTCGAACGGCGCGGTCATCTTCTCCAGCACGCTGCGGTCCAGCTCGATCTCGGTGCCGGACAACTCCAGGTTGGCACGCTTGTTCAGCTCCTTGCCGGTCTGGCGCACGATGCGGTACAGGCGTTCGCTGATGCTGGCGAACGGCACCATGCGGATGCTCATCAGGCCCTGCTGCAGGTCACGGTTGAGGTGCGACTGGGCGGTGAGCGCGGCGGTGGTCTCGTCCAGGTTCTTGAGCAGGGACTGCTGCACGGTCTGCACGTCGTGCACGCTCTCGTTCATGAAGCGCGTCAGCTCCTGGAAACGCGTGAAGCGGTCGAACTCCAGCGGGTCGAACTTCTGCTCCAGTTCGCCGCTGACGGCGGTGCGCGCCTGCATCTGGCTCTCGGCCTGGATCTCGATCTCGCGCAACTGCTTGCGCAGGCGGTTCACGCTGTCGGTCAGTTCCAGCACGCTGTTCTTGAATTCGCGCAGCTCGGCCTCGGCGCGCGAACGTGCCACGCTGACCTCGCCGGCCTCGTTCACCAGACGGTCCACCACATCCGAACGCACACGCAACAGGGCGGATTGCATCGCCCGTTCGGCGCCCACTTCCAGCGCTGCCGCCGGCGTTGCCGGAGCGGCGGCGGGCATCTCTGCCGCAGGGGCAGTTGCTGTAGGTTCTGCGACGCTTTCAGTCGTGATCGGTGCCGCGGGAGCAAGGGCTTCTGCCGCAGGCGGCGCGGCAGTCTCGACCACGGCTGCGCCACCGCTCAACTGTTCGATGGCGTGGGCGATGCGGTCGAGATAGTTATCCATCTCGTTCCATAGCGCATCGTCCAGCACGTTGTCGTTCACCGCCTTGCTGACGCGGTCCTCCACCCGGTGCGTCAGTTCGCCCAGGCGCATGGCACCGGCCATGCGTGCGCTGCCTTTGAGGGTGTGCAGGCTGCGTTGCAGGTTGCGGCCGAGTTGCGCATCGGTGGGCTCGTTGCGCCAGGCGCGCAAGGTGCTGCCGATCTGCGGATACAGTTCATGCGCTTCTTCCAGGAAGATGGGCAGCAACTGCTCGTCGATCTCGTCGTGCACGGTGCGTTCGTGCTGTTCCTGGATGGCCGCGGGGGGGGGCGGCAGGGGCGAGGCCCACGCTGGCGATCTCGATAGCTGCCGCCGGTGTTGCAGGTGCGGACGCGGCCAGCTCGGGTTCGGCCGGTGCCGCTTGGTCCACCACCGGCGCCGTTCCGGCCGGTGCCTCCTGCGGCACCTCGCTGGCGGCTTGCAGCTTGTCCGCCTGCAAGCGTGCGATGAGTTCTTCCTGCGGTGCAGGTGCCTGGCGTGCGCGCACGCCCTGACACAGTTCGTTGAGGCGGGTGATCACGTCGTCCACCAGCACCAGTTGCGGCGTGCCGATCACGCCACTGCGGTCGATGCGTGGCTCCAGCCACATCTCCAGCGTGTAGGCCAGTTCGGCGATGGGCAGGAAGCCCATGGTGCGGTTGACGCCGGCCAGCGTATGCGCGGCGCGCATGAAGTCGTAACTCACCACCGGTTGAGCCGCATCCTGCATCGCTTCGAAACAGGCGCGCAGCTTGCGTGCGTGTTCCAGTGCTTCTTCCGAGGCGATGTTGAACAACATCGGCGAGATGCTGACCTCGCCGATGACCACCGGGCCTTCTTCCTCGGGCCCGGCAGCAGCTGGCTCCGGCGGTGGTTGCATCGGGACTTCCGGTACGGCTGGCGCGACTTGGCTCGGTGTCGGTACGGCCGGCTGCGGCAGCGGTTTATCGTGTTCGATGCAGTCGGCCAGGGTGAGCAGGTGCGCGGTATCGATCTGCGCACTGGTGCTGCCGCTGCGCAGCATATCCACCCAGTGCTGGAACAGCACCTCGGCATCGCCCACCAATTCCAGCAGGTCAGACGAGGCGGGCTGGTTGGCGGCGATCCATTTGTTCATCGCGCGCTCGACTGCCCAGGCCACCTCGCCCAGGTCGGTGAGACCCACCATGCGGCCGCTGCCCTTCAGCGTGTGGAAACCGCGGCGCATGGTGATCCATGGCTCGCGGCTGTCCATGTGCAGGCGGGCAATCTCCAGGTTGGCGCGCAGGGTCTCCATCACTTCCTGCGCTTCTTCCAGGAACACTTCCAGCAGTTCGGCATCCTCGTCGCCGGAGCGGATGGCGACCACGGTGGCGGCCGGCTCTTCTTCCGGCACTGCGGCGGCACCTTCGGCATGGCCGCTGTTGGCGGCGAGCAGGTCCTTGAGCACGCTTTCCAGCGAGCTGGCATCGGGTTTCTGGCCCAGGGTCAGGCCATGCACATATTCTTCCAGTGTGCTGATGGCGGTGGCCACGGCGCGCATCTCGGCAGCGGTCGGGCTGTCGCCCTGGTGGTAACGTTCGGCGATCTGGCGCAGCGTCACCAGCAGTTGCTCGGCGATGTCCAGCGTCAGGATGTGCAAACCGCCCTGCACCTGCGACAGCAGGCGATTGACCTGCAACAGCTCGTTGCGCTTGGCGGCATTGCCGAAGAAGGCATTCAGCGTCTGCTCGATGTGTTGCAGGTTGTCCTGCATCTCCTTGGCCAGCGGGGCCATCACTTCGCGCTGCTCCATCTCGCAGTACAACGCCACCAGATGGGCCAGCTTGGTCTGGTCTTCGGGGCGGTCGGTCAGCGCTTCATGCAGGCGGGCGGTGAGCAGGCGGACCTGTTCGTGGAAGCCGCTGCCGAGGTGCTGGTAATGCTCGATGCCGCCGTCCAGCAGCAGCAAGGCCATCGCCATATCCATGGCGATCGCCGGCGCATGTTCCGGACCTTCCACATGCTGCGCCGTGGTCTGGATCTGCTTGCACAGGAACTGCAAGGTGTTGCGATCCAGCTGTTCCGATTGTGCATAGAGTTGGCTGGCCAGTTCGGCGAAGCGCTGGCAGGCAGCGCGGTCGTTCAGGGTGCACTGCTCCCAGGCTTCATTCGCCTGGTTGAGCCGGCCGCGCAGCTGTTCCAGCACGGCGGTGGTCTGGCCCACCGGCAAGGGGGCGGCTTCCGGCAGGTAGGCATCCAGATCATAGACCTGCTTGATGTGTTCCACCGTCTCGTTCACGGTATGGCTGCGCGCTATCAGGTAGAGCATCTCGCTCAGCGCTTCCAGCTCATCGAAGGCGTTGCCGTCGAGTAGCGCACGCATGCGCTGGTCGATGCGGCTGAAGGATTTCTTGGCGTTCAGTTCGGGCGGGATGCCATCCAGTTGTACGCACGCCAGCAGGCCATGCGCCACCCACCAGAACGCGCGCTGCGCGGGCGGTACACAGGTCAGGACGACTTGTAGCGCGGCGGACATGGCGCGCAGCGCCTCCAGCGTGTCATCCTGGCGCAGCCATTTGAGCAGGCCCTGCTGGAAATGCATGCGCGCCTGTTTGATGCGCGCGGCGGCCTGATCCTGTATCGGGGCGTTGCGCAGTTCGGGCGGCAGCTCGACATCCAGTTCCGGGAAGAACAGGTCGACCTCGAATGCCATCTCCACCCCGCGTACCTGATGCAGTTCCTGATACTCCGGGAACAAGCGCAGTGCCGCGTTGGGGGCACCGTTCTCCAGTGCATCCAGGTAATGGGTGAGGCCGAACAAGGCGTGACGCAAGGCGTCCTGATGCAGCACGGTGGCGCCGTCCGGCTGGCGCATCAGTTCCAGCAACAGCGTCTCGATCTCGCCGCAGAACGCTTGCAGGCCGTGCAGGTTAAGCATCTCCAGCACGCTGCGCAGGCGGTGCAGTTCGGTCAGCGCGGTATCCAGCGCATATTTTCCACCGGAAGAGAAGAACTGCTCCTGCTCGCGCAGCACGGCGGCCAGCGAGACGTCGAGCTCGGATTTGACCGAGGAGAGCAGCAGGGCATTGAACGCGGGCGCCACCGTGTCGATCCCGGGGTCAGAGTTTGAAGCCGGACACCGAGCCGCTCAGTTCCTTGGCCAAGCCTTCCAGCTGGTTGACCGAGGCGCTGGTGAGCTGGGTGCCCTTGGAGGTCTGCTCGGTGATGTGCAGGATGTCGGCCATCGCCGCCGCTACTTCCTGCGCCATGTCGGTCTGCACCTGGGTGGACACCGAGATGCTGTTCACGAAGTCGGTCAGCTCGCGTGTGGCCTGTTCGATCTGTTGCAGCGAGTGACCGGCGGCGTCGGCCAGCTGCGCCCCCTCGACCACGCCCTGCGTGCTGGTCTCCATGGCGCTCACCGCATCCTGGGTATCGCCCTGGATGGTCTTCACCAGCAGGCCGATCTGCTTGGTCGCCTCGGCGGAACGTTCCGCCAGGCGCTGCACTTCCTCGGCCACCACCGCGAAGCCGCGGCCCGCCTCGCCGGCGGAAGCGGCCTGGATGGCGGCGTTCAGCGCCAGCACGTTGGTCTGTTCGGTGATGTCCGAGATAAGGTCCACGATCTCGCCGATCTCCTGCGAGCTCTCGCCCAATCGTTTGATGCGCTTGGACGTCTCCTGGATCTGCTCACGGATGCCGTTCATGCCGGTCACCGAGCTTTGCACTGCCTTGGCACCCTGTTCAGTCACCTGCAGTGTGCGTGCCGCCACCTGCGAGGCTTGCGCGGCGCTGCTGTCCACCTCCTGGATGGACTTGGTCATCAGTTCCACCGCGCTGCCAGCGTCGCGGATCTCTTCCGCCTGTTTGCTGGCGGCATCGAGCAGACCCTTGGTGACGCGGCCGGCATCGCTGGTCGCCTTGTTCACCTGCTCGGCGGCGGTGATCACGCGCGCCACCAGTTTGCGCAGCTCGTCGGTGGTGTAGTTGATCGAGTCGGCGATGGCGCCGGTGATGTCTTCCGACACCGTCGCCTTGGCGGTCAGGTCGCCGTCGGCGAGGTCGGACAGTTCGTTCATCAGGCGCAGAATGGCCTGCTGGTTCTGGCGGTTGATGCGTGCGGATTCCTGTTCGCGGCGTTGCGATTCATCCAGGTAGATCTTGGACAGGAACAGCAGCAGCAACAGCAGCATGCCGCCCGAGAAGGCGGTGGCGAAGGTGGTCAGGCGATTGTCCGCGGCCTGTTCGTAGGCATTGAGCAGGTTGTTGAGCAGGGTCTGGATGCGCGCATCCTCTTCCAGCAGTTGCTGCGCTGCCTGGCGCGAACTGAGCAGGTCCTTCTTGTTGGCGATGATGAAGCCCACCACGTTCTGGTAACTCTCGAACTCGTCCGTCAGCATCTGGATGTCGCTGTCGTTCTGCGGCAGTTCCGCGAACAGGCTGCGTGCCGCCTGCATCTTGGCCGGCAAACTGTCCAGCACGCGGGTGGCGGACGAGGTCTGTACGGTCTGCACGCCGCCCACGATCTGTTCCATCAGCAGTTGCAGGCGGAACGCCTTCTGGCTGTAGGCGGGCGGGGCTTTCAGGGCCATCGCTTCGGCGCTCGCCAGCAGGTCGCGCTGCAACGAGGCGCCGCGTTCCAGCGTCACCAGCAAGGGGCGACCGCTCTCCACCTGTTCCAGCAAGCCGGACAGGCGCTGCCATTTCTGCAACAGCAGATCCAAGGCATCGCGCGGTGCGCCAGTGGTGGCGGACAGCTCGCTGTTGCCCTGGTCGAGTCCTTGCAAGGTGGTGGAGAACTCGGCACGGGTCGTCAGCAAGGCATCGAAAGCATCGTTCTCACCGGAGATACTGGCTACCTCGGCGTGTTTGGCCAGGCGCTGGGCGAGCAGCTGCAGCTTGGAAGCCTGGGCGATGTAGCGCGAACTCTCGGCGTCCGCGCGCATGTCCAGATAAGCGAAGGAGGCGGCGGTGACAAGGAACACCACCAGCATGAAGCCGATGATGCGCAATTGGCGATCGAACGACTGGCTGCTGAACCAGGGGATATGGATGGAGCGGAACTTGCGTTGGCCGTCGCCCAGCTTGGTGGGTTTTGCCACGGAACGCGAGAAAGGAATCTTGAAAGCCATTTTCTATATCTCCCTGTGCGACCGGGTCATGCCCCGATCTGCAAGAACTCCGGTTGCGACAACAATCCTGCGATATCCAGTTTGCGCCACTCGAGACCATCGGGGTCGCGGTAGCGCGTCGTTCCATCCTGCGTCGTCTGTTGCCATTCCTCCAGATTGCGCAGGCCCAGCACGCGCGCAACGAGCAGTCCGGCATTGAAGGCGTGGCGCGGATTCAGCAACAGTACGCGGTTGTGCAGGTCGTGCTGCGTGGCCTGCTGACGGGTGTAGGCATTGAGGTCGACTATGCTGTACAGCGTGCCGCGCACATTGGCGACCCCGCGATACCAGTCCTTGGTCAACGGCACCACGGTCATCGGCGGCGGCGGCAGCACTTCACTGATGTCGGTCATGTCCACCAGCCAATGTTCGTTGCCGAGCTGGATGCCCAGCGCCGAATGGCGTGCGTCGCCGGCGGACTGTGCCTGCAAGCGTTCCAGCACCTGTTGCTGGAACTCGCGCAGGTTGAAGCGTTTGGACATGGCGTCGACCGGTTCAGCCGAGCGCCGCGATCTTGCCGAGCAGTTCGTCGGCGACGATAGGCTTGGTGATGTAGTCCTTGGCACCCTGGCGCAGGCCCCACACCTTGTCGGTCTCCTGCCCCTTGGTAGTGCAGATGATGATGGGGATGTGCTTGGTGGCGTCGTCGTGGGTGATCGCGCGTGTGGCCTGGAAACCGTTCAGGCCGGGCATCACCACATCCATCAGGATCAGGTCGGGCAGCTCGGTCTTGGCATTGGCCACGGCCTGCTCGCCACTCTCGGCATAGATCACCTGGAAGCCTTTCTTGCCCAGGATGTCGCCCAGCACATGACGCTCGGTCGCCGAATCGTCCACCACCATCACCTTGTTAATTGCCATAGTCCACATCCTCGTATTGTTGCGTATGCGCGATGACTGCCTCGATCAGGCTCTTCTTGCTGAAGGGTTTGGTCAGGTACTGGTCGGAGCCGACCAGTTTGCCGCGAGCGCGGTCGAACAGGGTGTCCTTGCTGGTCAGCATCACCACGGGCACGTCTTTGAAGTCGCGATGGTTCTTGATGAGGGCACAGGTCTGGTAGCCGTCCAGGCGCGGCATCATGACATCGACGAAGATGATGTCGGGCTTGTGGTCGACCACCTTGGACAGGCCGTCGAAACCATCTTCCGCCAGCAGAACCTTGGCCCCCGCTTGCGACAGGAAGATCTCGCCGCTGCGACGGATGGTGTTGCTGTCATCGATCAGTAATACCGTTTTACCCGCCAGACTCTCGCTCATCGTGTGCACCTTGCATGTTCGGTTATCGCCCCCGGTCATCGAGCGACCGGGCGAATGCTAACTCATTTGACCCTGCCGGCTCAATGTGTTTATCGGCGCCAGAATTGCGGGGTGAACAGGATGAGCACGGTGAAGATCTCCAACCGACCGATCAGCATGCCAAGGGTGCATACCCAGGTCTGGAAATCGGTCAGTCCTTGGTAGTTGCTGGCCGGGCCTACTGTCCCCAAACCCGGGCCGCAATTGTTCACGGAGGCCAGAATGGCCGTAAATGCCGAGATGAAATCCATGCCGCTGATCAACAGTACAAAAGTCAGCGAGGCCAAGGTCATGAAATACAGGAAGATGAAGCCAAGGACAGAAAACACGATGTTGTTGGCGATCACATGGCCGCCGATCTTCATCGGATTGATGACGGCCGGATGAAGCAGCTTGAGGAATTCACGCCCTGCTTGCTTCACCAGTACCAGGGTGCGGATCATTTTGATGCCGCCCCCTGTGGACCCCGAACTCGCTGCGATCGCTGTCAGAAACATCATCCATAAAGGAGCAAAGATCGGCCATTGTGCATAGTCCACGCTGGCGAATCCGGAGCTGGTGGCGATGGATACCAGGTTGAAGCTGGCATGGCGCAGGGCGGTCAGGAAATCGGGATAGATGCCCTTCCACCAAAGGAACAGGGCGATGCCGAAACAGCTGCCTATGATCAGCGCGAGGGAGGCTACAGCCTCGGCATCGCGCAGGTAGATTTTCAACGAGAGGTTGCGCAAGGCCAGGAAGTGCGTAGCGAAATTGACTACGGCAAACAGCATGAAAACAATCATCACGAACTCTATTAATGGCGAGTTGAACCAGCCCACACTGGCGTCATGGGTGGAGAACCCACCCAGCCCCATGACTGAAAATGAATGGCAGACCGCATCCAGCCAATCCATACCTGCCCACTTCAGTGCGATGATGCAGATCAGTGTGATGATTGCATAGATGATCCAAAGATTACGCGCGGTTTCAGCGATGCGTGGGGTCAGCGCATTATCCTTCATCGGTCCCGGCGTCTCGGCCTTGAACAGCTGGCGGCCGCCGATGCCGAGCAAGGGCAACACCGCCACCGCAAGCACGATCACACCCAGGCCGCCAATCCAGTTCAACTCATGACGCCACACATTGATCGCGGGCGGCAGGTTGTCCAGGCCAGTCAGGACGGTGGCGCCGGTGGTGGTCATACCGGACATTGTCTCGAAATAGGCGTCGGTGAACGATAGGCCCGTGATGGACAGCAGCAGCGGCAAGGTGGCGAACAGCGGCATCGCGGTCCACATGGTGACCACCAGCAGGTAACCGTGACGGATGGACAGTTCACCCTTGTAGCGGCGGGTCAGCAGCCACATCAATGTACCGAAACCTGCGGTCCACACCATGGCCAGCAGAAAATCCAGCAGCAGCGGTTGGTCGCGATAGACCAGCGCAGTGGCCATCGGCAACAGGTAGGTGAGGCTGAACACAACCAGTAGCAGCCCCAAGGCATTGAGAACGGTCAGGGTACGCCGCATCAGAAGAACCCGAGGCTGACCTGGAACAGTTTCTCGACCTTCTTCACCATCTTCTTGTCGATGACGAATACGATCACATGGTCTTCCGCCTCGATCACCGTGTTGTGGTGGGCGATGACTACTTCGCCGTTGCGCACGATGGCGCCGATGGTGGCGCCTTTGGGCAGGTCGATCTCGTCCAGGCGGCGGCCCACCACGCGCGAGGATTCGCGGTCACCATGCGCGATCAGTTCCAGCGCCTCGGCCGCGCCGCGCCGCAGCGAATGTACCGCCGCCACATCGCCCTGACGTACATAGGCCAGCAGCGAGCCGATGGTAACCTGTGCCGGCGACAGCGCGATATCGATCTTGCCGCCTTGCAGCAGGTCGACATAGGCGCTGCGGTTGATCAGCGCAATCACCTTGCGTGCGCCGGCCTGTTTGGCCAGCAGCGCAGACATGATGTTGTTCTCATCGTCGTTGGTCAGTGCGCAGAACACGTCCACATCGCCGATGTGCTCCTGCTGCATCAGCTTCTCGTCAGTGCCGTCACCGTTGAGTACCAAAGTGTGTTTCAACTGGCCGGCCAGGCGCTCGCACGATTTTTTGTTGTGCTCGATCAATTTGACCTGGTAATCGTTCTCGATGGCGCGCGCCAGACGGAAACCGATGTTGCCACCACCCACGATGGCCACACGTTTCACCGGCTTGTCCATGCGCCGCAACTCTTGCAGTACGTGGCGGATGTTGCCGCTGGCAGCGATGAAGAACACTTCGTCGCCGTCTTCCACCACGGTAGTGCCTTCCGGAATGATGGGGCGGTCTTGGCGGAAGATGGCGGCCACGCGCGTCTCCACCTGCGGCATGTCGGTGCGCAGGAAGGACAGCGGCTGGCCGACCAGCGGACCGCCCTGGAATGCGCGCACTGCGACCAGTGATGCCTTGCCCTGCGAGAATTGCTGCACTTGCAGCGCTTCGGGGAACTCGATCAGCTTGACGATGTAATCGGTGAGGATCTGCTCCGGGCAGATGGAGAAATCGACACTGAAGATGTCCTTCTCGAACACTTCGGGGCGGTTGAGGTAATCGGTGGCGCGGATGCGCGCGATGCGTGTCGGCGTGTTGTACAGGCTGGCGGCCAGTTTGCAGGCGACCAGGTTCACTTCATCGCTCTGCGTCACCGCCAGCAGCATGTCGGCGTCGGCGATGCCGGCCTGTTCCAGCACGGAAGGATGGGCGGCATTGCCGACCACGGTGCGCAGATCGAGGCGGTCTTGCAACAGGCGCAGTTTGGCGGGATCGGAATCGACGACGGTGATGTCGTTGGCTTCGCTCACCAGACTTTCCGCGACGGTGGAACCGACCTGGCCGGCACCGAGGATGAGGATCTTCACGCGGTCTCACCCTTCCACTTGATCGAGCAACCCATGCTGGCCAGCTGTTCGCGCGGGCCCTGTCCGGTCCGGGCGACCTGCACCATGGCTTCGAACAGATCGCGTTTCGCGTCCGGCGCAGCTTCCTTGCGCGAGGCATCCAGGCGGCCGCGGTATTGCAGCTCCAGCCGGGCGTTGAAACCGAAGAAATCCGGCGTGCATACGGCGCCGTAATCCTTGGCGATCTGCTGCGTCTCGTCCCACACATAGGGGAAGGGATAGCCGTATTGCTGCGCCACCTGCTGCATGTTCTCGAACGAATCCTCGGCATAATCGGCGGGGTCGTTGGACATGATGGCGATACTATTGATGCCATACTGTTGCAGTTCGCGGGTGTCGCGGATGATGCGGTCGCGGATGGATTTGACGTAGGGGCAGTGGTTGCAGATGAACATCACCAGCAGGCCGTTCGGGCCTTTGGCGCTCTCCAGCGTGTGGCGTTTGCCATCCACGCCCAGCAGGTCGAAAGGACGCGCCTTCCAGCCGAAGTCGCACAAGGGGGGTTGCAGACTGACCATGAAATTCTCCTCCTGAAGCACAGCGTGTTTTTTAGCCGCGGTATATTATCACGCCCATTCAAAAGCCTACGCACCCGCATGTCCGCGCCCAGATTCTATTTCCCGCCGCCGTTGCCGCGCGGCAACACCTGTGAATTACCGCCGGAAGCGGCCCATCATGCCAGTCGCGTGTTGCGGCTGCGTGTCGGCGATGCGGTGCAGATCTTCGATGGTCAGGGCAATGCGCTGGATGCCACCATCCATAGTCTCAGCGGCAAGCAGGTGATGCTCGGTAACCTGCAGACATGCATGGTGCAGCCCGCCTCGACAGAATTGCGCATCGTGCTGGCGCAAGCGCTGTGCAGCAGCGAGAAGATGGACTGGGTGATCCAGAAAGCCACCGAGCTGGGCGTGACCGAGATCGTACCCATCCAGGCGCAACGCAGTGTGGCCAAGCTCAGCGGCGCCCGCGCCGAGAAGCGCGCGCAGCACTGGCAGAACGTGATCGTCTCAGCTTGCGAACAATGCGGCCGCAACGACCTGCCGCGCCTGCATGCACCGCAGGCCATGGGCGACTGGCTGCACAGCCAGCGTGGGCAGGCGGGCAGCAAGTTCATCCTGCTGCCCGGTGGATCGGGCGGCCTGCAGACGCAGCCCAAGCCGGCCGGGAGTGTCACTTTGCTCATCGGCCCGGAGGGCGGCTTCACCGCCGATGAGGCCAATGTGGCACAGCAGGCCGGATGCAAACCCGTCTTGCTCGGGCCGCGTGTGCTGCGCACCGAGACTGCCGCTATCGCCGCCATCGCCGCTATCCAGACGCTGTGGGGGGATTTCAGCTGAGGCAGCATGCTGCGCATGACAATTTGCGCGCGAAGGATGGTAAATTGCAGGCATTCCCAACCCGGCCCGCTACGACAGAGATGCCTGCCCAGTCTTCCGAATTCGTCACCTGGTTCCGTTCCGTCGCTCCCTATGTCAATGCCTTCCGTGGCAAGACCTTCGTCATCGCATTCGGCGGCGAGGTGGTGGCTGACGGCAAATTCGTCGAACTGACCCACGATTTCAACCTGCTGGCGGCGCTGGGTATCCGCCTGGTGCTGGTGCACGGTGCGCGGCCGCAGATCGAACAGCATCTGGCGCGCAACAAGCTGGAAGACAGTTATCACCATGGCATCCGCATGACCGATGCCGAGACCATGCTGTGCGTGAAGGAGGCGGTGGGTCGTGTGCGGCTGGAGATCGAAGCGCTGCTGTCCATGGGTCTGGCCAACTCGCCGATGGCCAACGCCGATATCCGCCTGGCCGGCGGTAACTTCATCACCGCGCAGCCGATGGGGGTGATCAACGGTGTGGACCTGATGCACACCGGTCGCGTGCGCAAGGTGGATGTGGCCGCGTTGCGCGACCGCATGGAGTTCGGCGAGGTGGTGCTGCTGTCGCCGCTGGGTTATTCGCCGACCGGCGAGGTGTTCAACCTGACGCTGGAAGATGTCGCCACGGCGACTGCAATCGCGCTCGACGCGGACAAGCTGGTGTTCATGATGGATACCGATGGCGTCACCGACAACAAGGGCAGGCTGCTGAATGAGCTGACCATCAGTCAGGCGCAGCAGATCCTTGGTTCGAAACGCAAACTGTCGGACGACATCGGCTTGTTCCTGCCCTGTGCGGTGCGCGCCTGCGAGGCAGGGGTGGCGCGTACCCACCTGATCAGCCGCCATGTCGACGGTGCTTTGCTGCAGGAGTTGTTCAGCGACGAGGGTATCGGCACCATGGTGGTGGAATCCACGCTAAATACCTTGCGCGATGCGACCATCGAAGATGTCGGCGGCATCCTGCAATTGCTGCGGCCGCTGGAAGAGGAGGGCATCCTGGTGCGGCGTTCACGCGAATTGCTGGAACGCGAGATCGCGCGCTTCGTGGTGCTGGAGCACGACCACCGTATTGTCGGTTGTGCGGCGCTGTATCCTTTCCCCAATGAGGCATCGGCGGAGCTGGCCTGTCTGGCGGTCGATGCGCAATATCGCGACCACGGTTACGGCGAGGCCATCCTCACCCACATGGCCGCACTGGCCAGGACGCAGGGCATGAAGAAGCTGTTCGTGCTCACCACGCGTACCGCGCACTGGTTCATCGAGCGCGGCTTCAAGGAGGCCGATGTCAACCAGCTGCCCAAGGAGAAGAAGGCGTTGTACAACTATCAGCGTCGTTCCAAGGTGTTCGTGAAGAGCCTGAAGTGAGTTGCATGGCGCGCCACGGCGGCGCGTCGCATTCATCGGCGTGTAACATTGCATGCCTATCATCAACTGGTTATGGAGAACGAGAATGACAAGGATGGTGCACTGCGTGAAACTGGGCCGCGAAGCGGAGGGGCTGGAACGTCCGACCTACCCCGGCCCGCTCGGTCAACGCATCTTCGAAAACGTATCGAAGGAAGCCTGGCAGGGCTGGATCAAGTTCCAGACCATGCTGGTGAACGAGAACCGTCTCAACCTGGCGGATCTCCGCGCGCGCCAGTATCTGGCACAACAGATGGAGAACTACTTCTTCGGCGCGGAAGCGCAGATGCCGCCGGGCTACGTGCCGCCAAAGGGTTGAGATTGGCCAAGGGCAACTACATCGCGCAGAACTTCCTCAATCGGGAACTCGGCTTGCTCGAGTTCAACCGCCGCGTGCTGGCGCAGGCCGAGGACCCCTCGGTGCCGTTGCTGGAACGCCTGCGCTACCTGTGCATCGTCAGCAGCAACCTGGACGAGTTCTTCGAGATTCGCATCGCCGGCCTCAAGGAGCAGATCCGTCTGCACGGCATCGCTACCGGCCCGGATGGCCTGGGCGCCGCCCAGGTGATGAAACGCCTGTTCGATCCCATGCATCAATTGATCGCGCGCCAATACCAGCTGTTCAATGATGAACTGGTGCCGGCACTCGCCACACAGGGCATCAAGTTCCTGCGTCGCACGCATTGGAACGAAGCGCAGCAAGCCTGGGTGAAGGATTTCTTCTTGCGCGAAGTGATGCCGCTGCTGACCCCTATCGGCCTCGACCCGGCGCATCCCTTCCCGCGCGTAAGCAACAAGATCCTCAATTTCGCCGTCGAGTTGCAGGGCAAGGATGCCTTCGGCCGCAATTCGGCCAAGGCCGTGGTGCAGGCGCCGCGCGCCTTGCCGCGCGCCATCGTCATGCCGCCGGAGATCGCCGGCTGTCCGCACGGCTTCGTGTTCCTGTCCTCCATCCTGCATGCGCATGTAGGCGAACTGTTCGCCGGCATGGAAGTGAAGGGCTGTTACCAGTTCCGCGTCACCCGCAACAGCGACCTGTTCGTGGACGAGGAAGAGGTGAAGAACCTGCGCATCAGCTTGCAGGGCGAATTGCCGCAACGCCATTTCGGCGATGCGGTGCGACTGGAAGTGGCGGACGATTGTCCGCCGGAACTGGCCGAGTTCCTGTTGCAGCAATTTGAACTGGGCGCGGACGACCTGTACCGCGTGCATGGTCCGGTCAATCTGGTGCGTCTCATCGGCATCCCCGACAAGGTAGAGCGCCCCGACCTCAAGTTCCCCGACTTCGTGCCCGGCATGCCAGCAGTGCTGAAGAAGAAGGGTGCGGACATGTTCCAGGTCATCCGCAAGAGCGACATCCTGTTGCATCACCCTTATCAGTCATTCAAGCCGGTGCTGGATTTCATCCGCCAAGCCGCCAGCGACCCCGATGTGGTCGCCATCAAACAGACGGTATATCGCACCGGTGTCGATTCCGAGCTGATGGAGGCGTTGATCGCTGCAGCCAAGCGCGGCAAGGAAGTGACCGTGGTGGTGGAACTGCTGGCACGCTTCGACGAAGAGGCCAACATCAACTGGGCCTCGCGTCTGGAGCAGGTCGGCGCGCACGTGGTGTATGGCGTGGTCGGTCACAAGACACATGCCAAGATGCTGATGGTGGTGCGTCGCGAAGAAGGCAAACTGCGTCGCTATGTGCATCTGGGCACCGGCAACTATCATCCGCGCACGGCGCGTCTGTATACCGATTTCGGCCTGATGACCTGTCATGAGGAGATCGGTGCCGACGTGAACGAACTGTTCATGCAGCTCACCAGCCTGGGCAAGGCGAGCAAGCTCAAGCACTTGTGGCAGTCACCGTTCACCCTGCA
Source organism: Pseudomonadota bacterium (assembly GCA_040754175.1). Taxonomy (GTDB): domain Bacteria; phylum Pseudomonadota; class Gammaproteobacteria; order Burkholderiales; family Gallionellaceae; genus Sideroxyarcus. The sequence continues at coordinate 52,269 of JBFMFN010000029.1, forward strand.
CAACAAGGTGCTGGAAGCGATCCGCAACGAGATCACCCTGGCCAAGCAAGGCAAGCCGGCGCGCGTCATCGCCAAGATGAACGCACTGCTGGAACCGGAGACCATCAACACCCTGTATGAAGCCTCGCAGGCCGGCGTGGAGATCGACCTGATCGTGCGCGGCGTATGCGCGTTGCGTCCCGGAGTGAAGGGCTTGTCAGAGAACATCCGTGTGCGTTCCATCATCGGCCGCTTCCTGGAACACACACGCATCTTCTACTTCCATAACGATGGCAAGGAAGAGGTCTATCTCGCCAGCGCCGACTGGATGGATCGCAACTTCTTCCGCCGTATCGAAGCCTGTTTCCCGGTGCTGGACAAGAAGCTGAAGAAGCGCGTGCTGGAAGAGGGTTTGGGGATCTACCTCAAGGACAACCTGCTGGCCTGGGAGATGGATTGCAACGGCTTCTGGCATCGCAAGAAGCCGGGACGCGGCAAGGCTGTCAATGCCCAGCTACAACTGGCGCTGGAGCTGGGCCAGTTACAGACCACGCAGCCTGAAGAAGCTTAGTGCTTCTTCGGGCGGCCGGTCTTGATCGGCGTCAGTCCACCGAGTACGCGCTTGAATTGCAAGGCACTGGCTTTATCCAGCAGTTGCAGGCCAGCGCGCAGCAGCGCGCTCTTTTTCATCGGCATGCCGGCGTCTTGCGCGCGCGCCTTCAGCTGGGCGATCAAGGCGTAATCCTCCTGCGGCATGCTGAAGCTGTCGCGTACCACTTTCACTTTCTTTTCGGCGGGGAGTTTCTTCTCGCTCTTCACGGGTTTGCGCGGGGTGGTGGCGGGTTTGCGGGTGGTACGAGTGACCATGGCTTAAGCTCTCTATGGATGATGGCAAAGCCAGTATAGACGGTATATCCTGTTGCTACGATTGTAATATTTGGGGAGCGCCTGCATGCAATTGATACTCTGGCGGCACGCCGAAGCCGAGGATGGCACGCCCGACCTGGAGCGCGCGCTCACCGCAAAAGGTCTCAAACAGGCCGACAAGATGGCCGCCTTCCTGCGTGCGCGGCTGCCTGCTGAGACGCGCATCCTGGCCAGTCCCGCACGCCGCACGCAACAGACGGTGCAGGCACTCACCTCCGAATATCTTACCGTGCCGGCACTGGCACCCACGGCTTCTGCCCAGGAACTGCTGTCCGCTGTCGATTGGCCGCAGGCCGGCGGCTGCGTGCTGGTGGTCGGTCATCAGCCGACGCTGGGCGAGGTGGCGGCCCAGTTGCTGGCAACTGCCGGCAACGGATTTAGCATCAAGAAAGGCGCGGTGTGGTGGCTGACCGGCAAGGAAGACGAGGGCGACTATCTGGTCCGCCTCAAGCTGGTCATCGGTCCGGAAAGTCTCTGAAGCATAAGGAGGGGGTATGTTCGAATCCGCAGAACTCGGCCACAAGATCGACAAGGCCACCTATGACAGTGAAGTGCCCAAACTGCGCGAAGCCTTGCTGGAAGCGCAGATGGAGCTGGCCAAACAGGCGCGCTTCCCGGTCATCATCCTGATCGGTGGCGTGGACGGTGCCGGGCGTGGCGAGACGGTGAACCTGCTCAACGAATGGATGGACCCGCGCTTCCTGCAGACGCACGGCATGGGCGAACCCTCGGACGAGGAGCTGGATCGTCCCATGATGTGGCGTTTCTGGCGTGCCTTGCCGCCCAAGGGGCGCATCGGCATGTTCCTCGGTTCCTGGTACACCTGGCCTATCCTCAACCGCGTGCGCGGCCTGACCAAGAACGCCGAGCTGGACCAGAGCATCGAACGCGCCAAGCGTCTGGAACAGATGCTGGTGGACGAAGGCGCGCTGGTGCTCAAGTTCTGGATGCATCTGTCCAAGGAGAAACAGAAGAAACGTCTGCAATCGCTGGAGAAGGATCCCAAGACGCGTTGGCGCGTCACCAAGCGTGACTGGGAGCACTACGAACTGTACGACAAGTTCACTGCCGTCAACGAACGCGTGATCCGTCACACCAGCACTGCCGATGCCCCGTGGACCATCGTCGAAGGCTATGACCCGCATTATCGCAGCCTGACCGTGGGCAAAATCATCCTGAAGGCCATCGAGCGCCGGCTCAAGGAAAAGGGACGCAAGGCCGGCACCGTCACCGCGCCGCCGCCCATGCCTGCGCTGGACCATCTGAACATGTTGCACGCGCTGGACCTCAAGCAGAAGCTGGACAAGAAGAAATACGAAGCCGAGCTGGAGAAGTACCAAGGCAAGCTGGCGTTGCTCACCCGTTCACCCAAGTTCAACAAGATCACCGTGCTCGCCATGTTCGAAGGCAACGATGCCGCCGGCAAGGGCGGCGCCATCCGTCGCATCACTAGTGCGCTGGATGCACGCCAGTACAACATCGTACCCATCGCCGCGCCTACGGAAGAGGAGCGCGCACAGCCTTACCTGTGGCGCTTCTGGCGCCACATCCCGCGCAAAGGGCGCATCATCATTTTCGATCGTTCCTGGTATGGCCGCGTGCTGGTGGAGCGTGTGGAGAAGTTCTGTTCCGAGGCGGACTGGATGCGCGCCTACAGCGAGATCAACGATTTCGAACTGCAATTGGTGCGTCACGACATCGTGGTGGTCAAGTTCTGGCTGGCGATCAGCAAGGATGAACAACTGCGCCGCTTCAAGGAGCGAGAGCAGATCCCGTTCAAGCGCTTCAAGATCACCGAAGAAGATTGGCGCAACCGCGAGAAATGGGAAGACTACGAGCGTGCGGTGTGCGACATGGTGGACCGCACCAGCACCGAGATCGCGCCGTGGACGCTGGTGGAAGCCAACGACAAGAACTTCGCGCGCATCAAGGTGTTGAAGACCCTGTGCGCACGTATCGAAGCAGCATTGAAGAAAGTGAAGTGACTTACTTCGCTTCGGCGATCATCTGCATGGTCTTTTGCTCGACCTCTTGCGCCACGGTGGCCAGCGCCGGGTCGGTGGACAGCGCGGCCAGCATCGCGGCCGGCTTGATCATGCCGATGTAGGTCTTGCCGCCTTCGGTGTAGACCGAGATGCGGCACGGCAGTGCCATGTTCAGGCGCATGTCACTGCCCATCACCTTGGCCGCCTGTACCGGGTTGCACACCTCGAACACACGGCATTGCGGCACGAAAGCCACGCCCTTGCCGCGCAAGGTGTTGCCGATGTCATGCACATGCAACACGCCGAAACCGTTGCGTTTCACTGCGGCATCCAGATCGGCCGCGGCCTGTTCGAAATCCTTGCTGCTCTCGACGATGTGATACATCACTCCCCCTCCTGCACCAGTACATACGGACTGACGACCACGGCCCATACGTCCGTGTCGCGCTCATACCAGGCCAGCGCCTGTTCGTCGGAGACCTTGGCCACCTGGCCGGTGCCCATCCAGGCCAGCACCTGTTCCTTGTTGTCTTCGGAGATCTGGAAGGCCACTTCCACCAGGTCCAGTCCGGGGCTGACGAAGATCGCCGCGCCGCTGGCGAAGAAGCGTTGCAGTTCGCGCCAGGCGATACGCGAAGTCTCCAGATTCATCTTCGCGCGATAGACCTCTTCCTTGTCATCGATGCTCATGGTTTTCCACTTCTGTAATTGTCTTTGACGCGCATGTAATGTTCGGCCGAATAGCGCAGGTAGGCGATCTCCTCCGGCGTCAGCGGGCGTATGGCCTTGACCGGGCGGCCCATGTACAGCATGCCAGCTTGCAGCGTCTTGCCCGGCGAGATCAGGCTGCCCGCACCCACCATCACATGTTCGGGGATCACCACATCGTCCATCACGATGGAGCCCATGCCGATCAGGCACTCGTTACCGATGGTGCAGCCATGCAGGATCACCGCATGGCCGATGGTCACGTAGTCGCCGATGATCAGTGGCGAGCCTTCGGGTTTGTCCACCGTCTTGTGCGACACATGGCCCATGGACAGATCCTGGATGTTCGTACCGCGCCCGATCACGATGCGGTTCACATCGCCGCGCAACACCGTGTTGCACCACACCGAGCTGTCGTCGCCGAGGGTCACATCGCCGATCACCTGGCAGGAAGGATGCAGGTACAGGCGCTCACCCAACTGCGGCGCCGTGTCGAGATAAGACGAAAGCGGCATCGCGGCTTAAACGAAGTTGAGTTCGATGTAGAACTCGCTGTCGCCGATCTGCACCGGGAGCAGCACCGTCTGGCCATTGTGGTGGTGTTCGATCTCGTGCCCTTCGCCATGCAGCATCTGCGGCGTCTGCATGTCGAAATCATGGCCTTTCTCCGACAGGATGCGCTTCGCCCCGCCGACCAGCATATTGGAAAGCTCGCCCGCCAGGTCGGCCGCATCCTTGTCGAAATCGGTGAACTCATGGCCCAGCAGCTTGCGCGATATCTCGTTCAGCGCCGGCATCGGCAGCGTCACCGCCACGCTGCCATTGGCGCCTTCGGCCTTCATGCCGATCACTGCCGACACGCCGCCTTTCGCCGCCTTCTCCGCTTTGGGCACGGGCACGCCGGGCTGCACCTTGGCGTTCATCATGGTCGCGAAGATCGACATCATCGAATCCATCAAGGCATTGATGATCAGGACATCCATGTGCTGGCCATCATCCATGGCGGGCTCTTTGGGTTTGCGCTTGCTGGTGGTCATCGTGCGGTTCCTGCGGTCAGTGTGCGGCGTTATTGTAATGCGGTAACCGGTGCAATCCAGCACAAAATAAGCTTTGTAAGGAAGTCCTTACGGAAAGCCGTGCCCCGCAAAGGGGTAAGTGCTGCTGCCTCTTTACGATCCCGTGTTGCGGAACAGCGATGGACCGCCCGGTGCGCCACGCCAGAACTGCGGCGGCCCATCCACCTGCGCGCCCAGCTGCGCCGCCGCATGCCAGGGCCAGCGCGGGTCATACAGCATGCCGCGTCCCACGGCCACCATGTCGGCACGGCCTTCGGCGATGATCGCTTCGGCCTGGGCCGGCTCGGTGACCAGCCCCACCGCGATGGTCGGCAAGCCGGTCGCGCGTTTGATGCGCTCGGCGAACGGCACCTGATAGTCGGGCGCCAGTGCGATCTGTTGCTGCGGCGACAAGCCGCCGCTGGACACATGGATGAAGTCGCAACCGCGCTTTTTCAATTCATGCGCCAGCACCACACTCTGCTCAAGATCCCAGCCGCCCGCCACCCAGTCGGACGCCGAGATGCGCATGCCCACCGTCATCTGCGGCACTGCCGCACGCACCGCGTCGAACACCGCCAGCGGGAAGCGCATGCGGTTCTCGAGCGTACCGCCATAGGCATCCGTGCGCGAGTTGGTGAGCGGGGAGAGGAACTCGTGCAACAGATAACCGTGTGCCGCATGCACCTCGATGGCATCGAGGCCGATGCGCTGCGCGCGCAAGGCCGCCGACGCCCACGCCTGCTGGATGCGCTGCATGCCAGCATCGTCCAGGGATTGCGGTGCGCGGTCGGTCGCGAAGAACGGCAGCGCGGAAGGCGCCAGCGTCGGCCAGCCGCCGGCATCCACGGCCAGTTGTTTACCGCCTTTCCAAGCCAGGTCGCACGACGCCTTGCGCCCGGCATGCGCCAACTGGATCGCGATGGGCATGGAAGAATATCTGCGCACCGCATCCAGCACATGCTTCAGCGCCGCCTCATTCTCATCCGACCACAGACCGAGGTCGGCATACGAGATGCGCCCCGCAGGTTCTATCGCCGTCGCCTCGATGATCAGCAAGCCCGCCCCCGAATGCGACAACGTGCCGTAATGCATGGTGTGCCAGTCGGTCGCATTGCCGTCCACCGCCGAGTACTGGCACATCGGCGGGATGACGATGCGGTTGGCGAGTTGGAGTTTGCCGAGGGGGTAGGGGGTGAAGAGTGGGCTCATAATTCGTCCCTACCTAGTTTGACGGTTCCACAATTTTCGCGATGACACTCTCAAACTCTGCAATGAACTCACCAAGCTTCTCGTAAGATTGCTGATCAACTGCAACCTTTGCATGAGTACCTAGAGAGAAACCTTTGTTTGCAGAAAGTGACAAGCCCCACCCTGGATTTTTCTTGAAAGGGTCTTTACCAAGTACTTGTTCATCATAGTGCTCAAGTGTGTTTCTAGACTCTCGGTACTGCTCAAAAAAAGGCTCCCATTTATTTTTCAACACTGAAAGAGCATCAAAGTGTGGATAAAGTTCTTTGTCAGCCATCACCTTCAATGTCTTCCAAATGACTTGTAGAAATATCAATAAACAATGAATATCTCTTACAACCTGCTTCATTAATAGCCGGGCGCGCTCAAAAACCAAGTGCAACAATTTTTGGAGAAAATGTTGCATGGGGAAAACTTATTCACACTTGAGCATTGAAGAACGAACGATGATTCAGACACAACTTGGCATGGGGCTCAAACC
>JBFMFN010000030.1:0-10020 GCA_040754175.1 Pseudomonadota bacterium
GCAGGTTGGTCTGGTAGGCGATGTCGTCCACGATGCCGATCTTGTCGGCGATGGTCTTCATCGCGATCACGGTCTGGCCCACCGCCTTGCCGCCTTCGGTGGCCTGCTTGGAGGCTTGCGCCGCCATACTGTCGGTGACCTTGGCGTTCTCGCTGTTCTGGTTGATGGAGGCGCCCATCTGTTCGACGGAGGCGGAGGTCTCTTCCACCGAGGCCGCTTGCTCGTTGGTAGCTTGCGACATGCTCTGCGCGGTGCTGGAGACTTCTTCCGAGGCACTGGACAGGTTCTCCGCCGCGCCGCGGATCTCGCCCACGATCTGCGACAGCTTGCCTACCATGCTCTGCATCGCCTGCAACAGTTGGCCGGTCTCGTCTTCGCTGCTCACTTCGATGCGCACGGTCAGGTCGCCCTCGGCCAGCGCATTGGCCACGCCAACAGCTTCACCCAGCGGGCGCGTGATGCTGCGGGTGACCCAGAAGGCGATGCCGATGGCCAACAGCGCCGCCACGATGGAGAGCAATGTCATCAGATTGCGTGCCGCAACATAGCTTGCTTCTGCCTCACGGGCAGAAATCGTGACCAGTTTTGCCTGGAAACCATTCAATTCATCAAGTGCCAAAAAATAGCTGGTCTGCGATTTTCGCAGGTCGCTGAACAAGATCACGGTCGCCTCCGCATTCTTGTTCACCAAGGCGAGTTGTGCAGCCCTTTCCATATCGGCAGCGTATCTATCCGTCTCACGCTCAAGGTTGGCGATCAGACGCTTGCCCTCCTCGCTTTTGATGACTGCTTTCAATTCATCATGGAGTTTCTCGATGGTATTCAGATTAACCTTGAGACGGTCATACTGCTTGCGTGTTTCAGCCAGGTCTTCGGTCAACATCATATTGCGGAGGGCGCGGGCATTTTCATTAGTCAGGTCGCGCATTTTCTGCATCTTCTCGACCTTGGGCCAACGGTCATTGGCCACCAGATCCATACCATCATTGAGGTCCGCCAGCCGCGTAATGCCGATGCCTGCCACCAGCGCTAACAGCAATAACACCAAACCGAAACCCAGTCCCAGCCTGACTCCTATCTTCATATTCTTGAACATTTCCGCTCCTTAAATTGATTGTTATCCCTGACTGCATGCTTTCAACCCTGTATTCAAACAATGGCCATACCCAAACACACAACCGGCTCGGCTTATCCGTAATTCATTAAATAACCAATTACTTATTTTTGTGCGCTCAGATACTGCCAATTGCGCTTGGCAGCCATCGCATGGACGGCATCATTGTGAAAATTGCGTGAAAGAAACAGTCAGGAAATGCTGATTCTGTTGTCAGAAAAGTGAATGGGGTAAGGAAAATGGCACTGTTTGAAACCAGGATATATCGACAAGCCGCGTGCTATCAGGCTGAAATACCCTGTTCATATATGGAAATTATCAAGCAGCGCCTCGGCATCAAACCGGACGCCGCTGCTCCGGCTGCAACCGCGAAGCCAGCAATTCATCGCCGGCATCGGCATCGACCACTTGGCCGTTGGCGTCTTCCATCGGCAACTCCGCATCGTTCCAGCCGCGGATGCCGAGTTTGAGGGAAACGACGTTGGTGAAGCCCATCTGCTGCATCACATCCGCCGCCAGTACCGAACGCTTGCCCGAGCGGCAGATCACCACGATCTCGCGTGCACGGCCAGCAGCCAGTACCGGCACGGTCTCGTCGTAGTCCCATTCGCAGGATTGTTCCAGGATGCCGCGCGGCACATTGATGGAACCGGGAATGTGCAAGGCGGCGAATTCCGCCGGTTCGCGGATGTCGAGCAGCAGCGGGATGTCGCCCGACTGGTAGCGGCGCCCGAAATCCCACGGGGTGACTTCCTTCACGCGAGTCAGTGCTTCTGCAACCAGATCGTCATAACGTTTCATACCCACTCCTCTTCCGTCATTCCCGCACAAGCGGGAATCCAGTTCGCTGAAAAAGCATTCAACATCGTTTATTCAAGCCATCCTCCCGGCGCAGCTCGAGAGCAGGCACAGTACGAAGCATGTTGATTAAACCCACTGGATTCCGGCCTGCGCCGGAATGACGATACAAATAAGCCATTCCGGTTTATTACCTGGCCGCATCAGTCTCGTTCGAACACCGCGATCGACTCCACATGCGAAGTCTGCGGGAACATGTTCATCACGCCGGCGCACTTCATCGCATAGCCATGCACCTGCACCAGCACTGCGGCGTCGCGTGCCAGCGTGGCCGGGTTGCAGCTCACGTAGACGATGCGCTTGGGCGCGGTCTGCGGCGTGATCGCCTTGACCAGTTCCACGGCACCGTCGCGCGGCGGATCGACCAGCCATTTATCGAAGCGACGATCATGCCCCGTTACCCGCGAAGCGGGCCGCTTGCGGGAATGGTCGGCAGGCTGCGAATCACCAGACTGCGCATCGCCTCCGGATGCAAATGAGCTGCCCAGCTTGGCCAGTTCTTCTTCGTTCATCTCGAACAGGTTCATCGCCATGAACTGCGTGTTGGCGGTGAGGCCGTTGTGCGCCGCGCCCTGCTGACCGCGCTTGACCAGCGCCGGGCTGCCTTCGATACCCAGCACCTGCGCACCGCTGCGCGCGATGGGCAGGGTGAAGTTGCCCAGGCCGCAGAAGAAATCGGCGATGCGTTCGCCCGGCTGCGGATCGAGCAGGCGCAAGGCGCGGTGCACCATCACGCGGTTGAGCTGGTGGTTGACCTGGGTGAACTCGGTGGGCGCGAACGGCATCTCGACGCCGAACTCGGGCAAGGTATACGTGAGTGGCGGCGCATTCAGCGGATGGAAGGGATAGCAACTGTCCGGCCCTTTGGGTTGCAGCCAGAACTGGATGGCATGCGCATCGGCGAAGGCGCGCACCTTCTCCTCGTCCTGCGCGGACAACGGTTCCATGTTGCGGATCACCAGCACGTCCACCTTGTCGCCGCACGCCACTTCGATCTGCGGCAGGCGCTCGCGGATGGACAGCCCCTCCACCAGCTCGGCCAGTTTGGGGATCAAGGCGGAGATCTTCGGCGGCAAGATCTCGCAACGCGACATGTCGGCCACGTAGCTGCTGCGCTTCTCATGGAAGCCAACCAGCACCTTGCCCTTCTTCAGCACATAGCGCACCGACAGGCGCGCACGCTGACGATAGCCCCAGGGCAGACCGTGGATGGGCGGCAAGATGGTGTCCGGCTCTACCTTGCCGATGCGTTCCAGATTATCTTCCAGGATGCGCTGCTTCGCCGCCACCTGCCCCGCCACGTCCAGATGCTGCATCGAGCAGCCGCCGCACACGCCGAAATGGATGCACTTGGGTTGCACGCGCAAGCCGGATGGCTTGAACACGTTCAGCAGTTGCGCGTTCTCGAAACTGGGTTTCTTGCGATACGGCGCATAGGTCACCAGCTCACCGGTGATCGCCCCGTCGATGAAGATCACCTTGCCGTCGTTATGCGCGATACCGCGCCCTTCCTGGTCGATGGACTCCACGAGCACCGTGTTCTTGTCCGTATTGCCTTTAATCTCCGCCACCGCCACAACTTCCTCCACAGCTACTACCTCCTTCATTCCCGGAATCTCCGCCGCATCCCGCACTTCCGCCGCAACCGATGCTCGATGCGCAGAAAGTGTTGCTGGATGAGGTCGCGGTCTGCCCGCAATCCAGTTGGTAAAAAAATCCGTTCGCGATGCCGAGTTGCGCATCGAGCGCAAACAACAACGGCAGCCGCGCAGGCTGTCTGGGGTCTATCCCTTCCAAACGGCAGGCATGGCGCCAGGTGCGCCGTATGCCCGCGCTCGCTTGATGCGGTGTGGTCATCGCCTCCACCGGCGTATGGTGCAGGAAACGACCGAAGGCCTGCCCACAGAACCGCTCATAGTTGCGCGTGAACAGAATGAACTCATGCCACAGGTCATCCACCACCTGCGACGGCATGGCCACGAAACGCCCACCGGCAAGCTGGCAGATGCGGAAATACTGCTGCAATCCGTCCCGCACCGAAGCGAGCTGTTGGTCATCCAGTGCTGGATGTTTTTGCTGGAACCGCTCCAGCACGGCATCCGGCAGTTGGAAACCCGCCAGGAAGCGCCGGCGTGCCTGCGCGCGCCATTTGCGGTAGAGCACGAACACAGTCGTCAGCAACAACCCGAGCAGGATGAGCTTCATGCCAGCCCTCTTGCCTGCTTACTTCCAGGCAGCCAGGTATTCCGCCCAGTGCGGCTGATCGGATTTGCCCAGCACCTCGCGCACCAGCGCCAGCTCCTGCTCGTAGCGCGCCGGGGTGAACTGGCCGCGCATCAACTGGAAGCGCGCGAACACCAGCCAGGTGTTCACCACGTCGGTCTCGCAGTAATTGCGTATCTCTTCGATGCGACCTTGCTGGAAAGCCTCCCACACCTTGCTGCCATCCATGCCCAGCTTGCCGGGGAAGCCGATCAGCTTGGCCAGGTCGTCCAGCGGCGCGTTGGCGCGGCCGGTGTACATCGCCAGCAAGTCCATCAGGTCGAGATGGCGCGTGTGATAGCGGCTGATGTAATTGTTCCACTTGAAATCGCGGTCGTCTTCGCCCATGTCCCAATAGCGCGGGCACTGGATGCCGTGGATCAGGCCGCGATAGTGCAGCACCGGCAGGTCGAAACCGCCGCCGTTCCAGCTCACCAGTTGCGGCGTGTATTTCTCGATGCCGTCGAAGAAGCGCTTGATGATGCTGGCTTCGTCCTCGCCCGGCTCGCCCAGCGACCACACGCGGAAATTATCGCCCTCGCGCAACACGCAAGAGATCGCCGCCACCTTCTGCAAATGGTGCAGCAGGAAATCGCTGCCGGTCTTCTGGCGACGCATCTGGAATGCCAGCTCCGCCACCTCGCTATCGCTCACGGCGGCATCCAGCTCATACAGCGTGCGCAAACCGGCGATGTCGGGGATGGTCTCGATGTCGAAGACAAGGGTGGGGTTCATGATGGTCGTCGCAATTTCCGGAAGGGCGTGCATGATACCCGAGGCCGCTGCCGCTTCCTATCCGCCCGCTTGACGCACCGCCGCCCAAGGTAAAGAATCCACAGCGTTTTCCCTTGCCAATCTGCTCACGGAGACCATCATGCGCAAACTCGCCCCCCTGCTGTTCGCCTCGCTGTTATCCCACACCGCCCTCGCCGCCCCCGGCGAGACCTGGCAGATCACCAGCAAATCCGAGATGTCCGGCATGCCTTATGCGATGCCGGAGACCACCATGACCGTGTGTCAGGCCAAGGGCGGCGCCCCCGACCCGCAGCAGATGATGCAGGATGACAGCCACTGCAAGGTCAGCGACGTGAAGACCTCCGGCAACAGGACCACCTGGAAGGTGCGCTGCAAGGGCGACGGCCAGGATATGAGCGGCGGCGGCGAGATCACCCACGGCAAGAGCAGCTATCAGGGCAGCATGCACATGAGCGGTACCGCCGATGGCGAGAAGGTGGACATGAAAGCCACTTACAGCGGCAAGCGCCTCGGTGCCGCCTGCGACACCTCTGCTCCGGTCGCGGTAGGCGGCAAGGGCATGGAAGACATGAACGACATGATGTCCATGGCCAAGGCACAGATGGCCGCCGGCATGGCCGAGCAATGCGAGGTGGGCCGCTACGAAGCGCCGCAACTGATGACCAATCAGTTCTTCGGTCCCAACGCGATGTGCGCCAAGAACCAGAAATACGCGTGCAAGGTGATCAGCAAGGATGTGAGCAAGAAACCTGATGTCTATCTCGCGCTGGTCAAGCACGACGACACGTCCGACATCTCCATCGCGCAGGCCTGCAAGATCGACATGAAGGCCACCACCAAGGCCATCTGCAAGAAGGTGGACGACAGCAACTATCAAGAGCTGGAAGAAGCCTGCCCGACCGAGTCGGCCAAGGTCGCCGCCGCCATGGAAAGCGGCCGCAGCTACACCAGCACCCCGCGCTCGGCCGATGCCGTCACCGACAACCCGGTGGGCAACGCCATCGACGGCGCAAAGAAGCTGAAAGGCCTGTTCGGTTTCTAACGGGATGCGCGGGCTGCTCGGTCTCTGTCTGCTCTGTCTGCTGACACCGGCAGCAGCCCTGACCGACCTGTTCCCCGATGTCGCGCGTGCTTACCGCGTGGAGATCGACGGCACGCCGACCTGGGAACGCAAGGCGCATGAACGTCTGCCGCCCGCCAGCCTGACCAAACTGATGACCGCCCTGCTCGCCAGCGAACAGGGCGACCTGCAAAGCAGCGTCACCATCTCCCCCGCCGCCGCCCGCGAGACCGGCGCCCGCATCCAGCTCAAGTCCGGCGAACGCTACCGCCTGCAAGACCTGCTCGCCGCCACGCTGATGGCATCGGCCAACGACGCCTGCCACGCATTGGCCGATGCCATCTCCGGCAGCGAACGCGCATTCGTCGAACGCATGAACCGGCGCGCCGCCGAACTCGGCATGCGCGACACGCATTTCACCAACGCCTGCGGCCACGATGCCCAAGGCCACCTCTCCAGCGCACACGACCTCGCCCTGCTCGCACATGAGATCGTCCGCCAGCCGCAACTGCTGCAACTCACCTCGCGCATCGAGCAACACATCGAGAGCGTGGACGGCACGCGCCGCATCCGCTTCGAGAACAAGAACGCGCTGGTCGGCCGCTACCGCGGCGCCTTCGGCCTCAAGACCGGCTACACCGCGCGCGCCGGCAAATGCCTGATCGCCTACGCCAAGCGCGGCGACACCAAGGTGCTGCTGGTGCTGCTGCACGGAAACGACCGCTGGTGGGACGCGGTGGACATCCTCGATGTGGCCTTCGCCGAAGCCCAGCGCAAACAGTGAGCTGCGCGCCTTCGGCTGGCTGCTGCTGGCCGTCAGCCTCGCCTATGGCTACGTCATCGTCACCCCGTTCCAGTTCGACGACTACAACGTCATCGTGCACACCCCCGGCGTGCACGGCTGGGACACTTGGCTGGCAGGATTCGGCCACGGCATCCGCCCGCTGCTGAAAGCCAGCTACACCCTGGACTGGACGCTGGGTCTCGGCGCGGCGGGCTTCCACCTCAGCAACCTGCTCATCCACCTGCTCGCAAGCTGGCTGGTCTATCTGCTCACACTACAGGTCATCGCAAACCATGAACGTCTGCGCGGACTCAGCGCCTTACCCTTGTCCGTCGCCCTGCTGTTCGCCCTGCATCCCGCACACACCGAAGCCGTGACCTACATCAGCGGCCGTTCGTCTTCGTTGATGAGCGTGTTCTACCTGCTCGGCCTGCTCGCCTACAGCCACGGCAGACTTCACGCGAGCACGCTCCACCTGCACCTGCTCACGCCGCTCTGCTTCCTCGCCGCGCTGCTATGCAAAGAGACCGCAGTCACCTTCCCCTTCGCGCTGCTGCTGTGGGAACGCTTTGCATTCGGCCAGCGTGCCGAAGCTAGCAACCGAAGCGATCCGCCCGTCATACCGGCGCAGGCCGGTATCCAGCAAAACAAAGATGCATCTTGTTCAGACCCACTGGATGGCCGCTCCTGTTTCAAAGCGCCATGGACGAGCTGGGCCGTGCTGCTGGCAGCGACACTACTGTTCCTGTTCAGCGAGACATTCCAATCACACATGCTGCGCAGCGCGCAGTTCAACACCTTGGGCGGCAACCTCGCCACCCAGACCAACGGCATGCTGTGGCTGTTGCAGCAATGGGCGCTGCCGCTGTGGCTCAACATCGATCCCGACCTGCCGCTGTATCGCAACCTATCCGCCGCCCTGCTGCCCGTGCTCGCCACGCTGATGCTAGGCAGCGCCGCATGGTGGCTGCACAAGCAGCGCCCCTGGTGGAGCTTCGCGCTGGCCTGGACCATGCTGCAACTGCTGCCGCTGTACGTGCTGCTGCCGCGCCTCGACATCGCCAACGAACGCCAGCTCTACCTCGTCGGCTGGCCGCTCGCACTGGCGCTAGGCATCGAACTCTTCCGGCTATTGAAAGCCAACCATGCCCGCATCGCCCTGCTCGCCTTGCTCCTCGCCGCCGCCCTGCTCACCGCCCAACGCAACCTCGACTACCGCAGCGAGATCACCCTGTGGCAAACCACGGCGCAGCGATCACCCAACAAAGCGCGCGTCCACAACAACCTCGGCTACGCCTGGCTGCTCGCGGGGAACAACGAAGCCGCACGCCGCGAATTCGAGCGCGCATTGCAACTTGATCCGCGGCATGTGGAAGCCGCGGGCAATCTGCGGCGGCTGGAAAACAAAACGCACGGCGCGGGGCTGGGCGTTCCATAGATTGGGTGATGACGGTTGTTCGGCCTTTGCGGACGAAACATATACTTTAACAATTAGTCTGCTTTGCGCCGGCCAAGTGACCTTATTGGAAGGCTATTTATTTTCACGCGGTGAAATTGAAGATGTGAAGATTGCCTTCTCTATCGCAACTCCTGGTATGAGATGTTTCTTGAACATCTCGACGTAGGCGATACGACCTTGCGCAACCAGGTACTTTTCTTTTGTGATCGAGTTCTTGAGCGTCGAGATTTGTTCTTCTGTGATGGCATTAAAATTCAAGTTGACCACAAAAATGTCCTCAGGGTTGATTGGCTTGATAGAGATCTCATATTTCTTCCCATCTTCGAAATCTGCATCCGAGGTTGGCTGAAGATATTGAGCTACCAGGCGTATATTCAAAGTCGATGCGGTTTCTAATACATTTGCAGCAATAACCTTTCCAAGCCAACTCACAGATGAATTGGCCGATAGGTTCCTCATGACAATTGATGGCGGATTGATTTTACTGTTGACTTGGATTGATTTTCTGGCGGTCGACTTTGCTTCAGGAGTCATAGCCTTTGCTTGAATTTCCACCTTCTCTTTGCAGAAACTGCGCATGAAGTCTGGCAAATTTTGAACACTGCATTTTTTCAGGTAGGGAAGTGCTTCGGAGTACTTCCCTGTGGCATCAAGATTGACAGCGAACATGTAGTCCAGGTGAGGATTGGAATATCCGTAACTTTTGAATTCGTTCAGCAAGACAAGACTACGTTCATATTCACCTGCTGCGTATCCTAAGCGGACAGCCTCGTAAAGGATACTGCCGTAAAGATCTCTATTTTCACTATTTGCTGGCGCCACCATAGTTAAGGCGCGCAGGGCTGAGTGGAAAGCCAATTTGTAATACTTTCCTTGCTCAAACGCTTTTGCCTTCAAGAACTGTGCTGTGGGTGCCTGTTTCTTCAGTAACACGAAATCAAATAGCAACAACGCGTCCGATGCCATTCCTACATCAATCCACTGATTGCCAATCATAATCAGTTCGTCGTAGTCGCGAATTTTGATTGAAGTTGCAAGTGCCCTGTCAAAATAGTTCCAGAATTCCAAATTCTCTTT
This sequence comes from Pseudomonadota bacterium, assembly GCA_040754175.1. Classification (GTDB taxonomy): domain Bacteria; phylum Pseudomonadota; class Gammaproteobacteria; order Burkholderiales; family Gallionellaceae; genus Sideroxyarcus. The sequence continues at coordinate 9,371 of JBFMFN010000030.1, forward strand.
GGATTGGGTTCTGAGAAACTTTGACCAGCCTTTATCGTCACGCTTCTTCGTTAATAGTGCATCCAACAGGAGTTGGTGAATCGAATATTCAGCAATGTTCGGTTCAATCCTAAGCAGTCGTCTATTGAAAGTATCTGCAGCTTTATAATTTCCTTTCAGTACATTTAGGTGGTATAGGTTTCGAAGAATAATTGTGTCCTGAGGTGAGATTGCAATCGCTTTTGTAAATGCTTGCAAAGCCTCATCGTACTGCTCCCGAAACATGTGCGCGACTCCATAGCTGGACAACGCGCGTGATTCATTGGGGTAGTGCGTCAGGATGATCTGATAGATTAGCTCGGCCCTGTTACTCTCATTTTTTTCAATGGAATCTTTTGCCAAATTCAAGGCAAGCTCGAGAATCGATGCCCGACTCTTGCTGTGGCTTGAGAGCCCCTTGTCCAAATCCACGTAGAATTGAGGGAAGTTTCCGGAATCATATTCTCCCTGTAAATCACACGTTGATACGTCTTCTAGCGGTATGAGTGAAGCAGCCTGCCGTAAATTTGGAGAGGAGCTATCAGCCTCTGACTTGCTACAGGTAGATGCTGTCACTTGTGCTGGAGCAAGCGCAATTGCAAAAGCGATAAGACCAGACACAAAATTGCTTT
>JBFMFN010000031.1:0-27778 GCA_040754175.1 Pseudomonadota bacterium
AGGGTTTCCTGGCGCAGCGCAGCCTGAAGAGCACGCAACTGGTTCTGCATGTGGACAACATCATTTTGAGATAGGAGCACAACATGGCTCGTGTATTTAAGAAGAAGGACGACAAGAAGAACAGTTCGTCGCGTAACCTGTTCAAGCGTCGCAAGTTCTGCCGTTTCACCGCTGAGAAGATCGCGGAAGTGGATTACAAGGACATCAACATCCTGAAGGAATTCATCACCGAGAACGGCAAACTGATCCCGGCACGCATCACCGGCACCAAGGCTCGTTATCAGCGTCAACTGAGCGTTGCCGTGAAGCGCGCACGCTTCCTGGCATTGCTGCCTTACACCGATTTGCACTAAGGAGTAGATCATGCAAGTGATTCTGATGGAAAAAGTGGTCAACCTCGGCCAACTGGGCGATGTGGTCAAAGTGAAGAACGGCTTTGCCCGCAACTTCCTGATCCCGCAAGGCAAGGCCAAGCGCGCGACCGAAAGCAATGTGGCCGATTTCGCAGCCCGTCGTGCAGAGCTGGAGGCGGCAGAAGCCGCCAAGCTGGCCGATGCACAGGCACGTGGCGAGAAGCTGAACGGCCTGACCCTGCAGATGGTGCAGAAGGCTGGTGTGGACGGCAAGCTGTTCGGTTCCGTCACCAACTCCGACATCGCGGCGGAACTGGTTGCTCAGGGCCACAAGGTCGAAAAGAGCCAGGTTCGCATGCCGAACGGCCACCTGAAGATGATCGGCGATCATCCGGTGACCATCGCGCTGCATCCCGATGTGGTTGTGGACATTACCATCTCGGTGCTGGGCGAGCAGTAATTCCTGTACCGACAGGTGTGACAGGAAAGGGCTGGCAACAGCCCTTTTTTGTTTTCTGAAGCGTGTAAAATCCCCTTCCCGTTATTTGTCGTCGTGCCATGCAGAACTTTTCCGCACCCGTCGCAGATCCCCAACTCGAAGCATTGAAACTGCCGCCCCATTCGGTGGAGGCGGAGCAATCCGTGCTCGGCGGTATCCTGCTCGATACCAGTGCCTGGGATAAGGTCACCGACCTGTTGAGTGAGACGGATTTCTACCGCGCCGAACATCGCACCATCTGGCGCCATATCGGACGTCTGAACGAACAGGCGAAACCGGTCGACGTCATCACCTTGGCGGAGTCGTTGGAAAGTGCGGGCGAGCTGGACAAGGCGGGCGGCATGGCCTATCTGGGTTCGCTGGCGAACAACGTACCGTCGGCCGCCAACATCCGCCGTTACGCGGAGATCGTGCGCGAGCGCGCCGTCATGCGAAAATTGGTTGAGGTGGGTAACGATATCGCAGCCAGTGCCTACAGCCCGGGCGGACGCGATGCGGGCCAGTTGCTGGACGAAGCTGAGAGTCGCGTGATGCAGATCTCGGAAGAGGGCGAGCGCGGCAAGAAGGGTTTCATTCCCATCCCACCGTTGCTCACCGAGGTGGTGGAGCGCATCGAGAGTCTCTATGGGCGCGAGGATGCCAGCGAAGTGACCGGCACCGCGACCGGTTTCGCCGATCTGGATCGCATGACCTCCGGCCTGCAACCGGGCGACCTGATCATCGTGGCGGGGCGCCCCAGTATGGGCAAGACCGCATTCTCCATCAACATCGCGGAGAACGTCGCGCTGGAAGGCAAGCCGGTCGCTATCTTCAGTATGGAAATGGGCGGCGCACAATTGGCGATGCGTATGATCGGTTCGGTCGGCCGCCTCAATCAACACAACCTGCGCACCGGCCGTCTGGAGGATGACGACTGGTCTCGCATGACGCATGCGCTGGGTTTGCTCAACGATGCGCCCATCTTCATTGACGAGACGCCGGGCCTGAATGCGTTGGAACTGCGTTCGCGTGCACGACGCCTGCATCGCCAGAACGACGGCCTCGGCCTGGTGGTCATCGACTACCTGCAACTGATGTCGTCGCCCGCCGGTAAAGCCAGCGAAAATCGCGCGACGGAGATCTCCGAGATATCGCGTTCGCTGAAGTCGCTGGCGAAAGAACTGCATGTGCCGGTGATCGCGCTGTCGCAGTTGAACCGCAGTCTGGAGCAACGTCCCAACAAACGTCCGGTGATGTCCGACCTGCGCGAATCGGGCGCTATCGAGCAGGATGCCGACTTGATCCTGTTCATCTATCGCGATCAGGTCTACAACCCGGATTCGCCGGACAAGGGCATGGCCGAGATCATCATCGGCAAGCAACGTAACGGCCCGATCGGTACCGTCAACCTGACCTTCCGCGGCGAATTCACGCGCTTCGAAAACTATGCCCCGGCGCAATATTGAGCGGGTGAGCATATTGCGCCTTACTTTCTGTAAAAATCCCTTGCGCTCATGATCCGTTCGGTTACAATGCGCGTCCTTTTACAGGCGCGTAGCTCAGCTGGTTAGAGCACCACCTTGACATGGTGGGGGTCGTTGGTTCGAGTCCAATCGCGCCTACCAATTTTTCTTTCTTCTCCGCAACGAAAGTTTATCGGGAAGCCATGTTTACACTGAGTCTGCATGGAGAAGAAAGTACTCAGGCCCTGCTGCAATCCGGGCATTCCTACTGCCTCATCGTTCGCTCCGAATCACAACGTGCAGCCTTGCTGAAGAATCTCGGCGAACAACCCGGGGTGGTCATCGTGCCGCATAACGGCGGCCTGATCAGCAACCTCCGGGTCTGGGAGAACATCATCCTGCCGGTGCAGTATCATGGCATCCTGTTGCCGGGCAATCTGGAGGACAGGGTGAGTGAGTTGCTGGATCAGTGCGGGCTGTCCGACCAGACAATGGTGTCGGCCTTGATGCTGAAGCTCCCGGATCAGTTGTCACTGTACGAGAAACGGCTCGCGGGTTTCGTACGCGCGATGTTGATGGGGCCGCAACTCATCCTCTATGACGGGTTGACCGAAGGTTTGTCGCGTAAGGAGTTGGACAAGGCGAACCGGTTCGACCAGGTCTTTCGCTTGCATTATCCGTTCCGTACCTCAGTGCAGGTGAGCTTTGAGGAAGATCGCGACACGAGCAATCCGGACCAACTGGTTATCCATCTGTAATCGGGATGAAACTGAATCTTTACAATCAGCGCTTACTGAACATCGAACAGCGCACCCGGCGTTTTATGCTGGGCGCACTCGGCGCGATGCTGCTTGTTTTGCTGCTTATTGCAGTCAAGCAGGATTATTTTGTCCGCAGCACCACGATCTATTTCTTTGCGCCGAACGCGCAGGGATTGAGCAAGGGGATGGCGGTCAAGTTCATCGGCTTCAAGGTGGGCAGCGTGCAGGATGTCGGCATGCAACCGAATGCCACGGTGCGGGTCAAGGTGTCGCTCGACGATGAATATGTCCATTTGATCGGTCTGGATGCGAAGGCGCGGCTGATCAAAGAGGCGCTAGTCGGTGAGAGCGTGGTGGAGATTATCCCGGGGTCGCAGCAAGTGCGTCAGGTCACGCAGAACAGTGTGCTCGAGTTCGAACGCGGGCAGGATGCCAGCAGCATTGCGGAGAGCATGGCGGCACAACTGCAGCCGATCCTCAACGACATGCGCCAGATCACAGCAGGCATCAACGATCCCAAAGGCGATATTCAGCAGACCTTGAAGAACCTCAATCAGGTGACTGGGGAGTTGCGCGAGACGGTCAGGCAGTTCACCCAGCTCGGTGTCAGTGGCAACCAGAAACTGGAATTGGTCCATGGCAAGCTGGACAAAGCGCTGGATAGCGTGAACACCAATCTGGAAGTGATGGACAGATCCATCCCGCGCCTGGTCGAGAAGGCCGATGCGACACTGGACAATGTGCAGAGCGCGACTGCGGATATCAAGCGTATGACGGCCGAGTCCGCCGGCGAGCTGCCGTCGTTCATCCACAATACCAATGCGCTGGTGCAGGACAGCCAGGAGATGATGGACGGAGCCAAGCAATCCTGGCCGTTCAATGGCTGGTTTTCAAGGCCCGAGGCAGAATTGTTGCCTGTCGATGGTTATGTTCCGCCGGTGAAGCCATGAGCATGTGGTGGCGTTATCTGCTGCTGACGCTGCAGATCGGCTGCGTTGCCCTGCTGACGGCTTGCGGCCAGTCGGAGCCGATGCGCAATGTGCGGCTGGAACAGGCGGCTGACCATAGTCATCGTGCGCAAAGGGCTTTTGAGCGAGGCGATTATCTGACGGCGATGAAGCGCTATGAGGCGGCGTTTGAACTGGATGTGGCGCTGGAAAATGAAGAGGGCATCGCCATCGATGCCCTTAATCTGGCACGCGTGAACCAGATGCTCGGTCGGACAGAGCAGGCACATGCCTATCTTGATGGTTTGTTGCAGGATCGTGCCATCCGGTATGCAGATAAATACCTGGCCGTGGCGGCGTTGCGCAAATCCCTGCTGATGCTGGAGCAGGGGGACACCAAGGTCGTCGCGGCGTGGTTGGATAAGGCGGTTGTCTGGTGCGGCAAAGATTGCGCGGTGGAAGGGGCAATCGACAATGTGCGCGCTGCGCTGGCTTTGCGAGAAGGTGATGCTGTGCGGGCGGCGCAGTGGGCAGAGCGTGCCATGTCGGAGACCAAAGATTCCTCGTCGCTGGAATATGCCAATGCGTTGCGCTATCTGGCCGAGGCCAGGTTGATGTCTGGCGAGCATGCCGTGGCCGCGCGAGTGGCTGATGAAGTGCTGGCGCTTGATAAGGCCATGGGGGCGCCGGAAAAGATCAAGCTCGACCTGCTGTTGAACGCTCGTGTGCATGCCGGCATGGGCGATACCGACGAGGCTGCTCGCTTCAATGAACGCGCCTCGCGCATTCGCACGAGGTAGACATGTCGCTGATCGAGCGCTTGCAGGATCGTAACCTGCATTTATCGCTGGGACTGCTCATTTGCCTGCTGGTAGCGCTGTTGTTGTCGGTAGCGCAAGGCAGTGACGGTTTGAGTCGCAGGATACTGGATCGGCAGTTCAATCTGTTGCACGAACATGCTGCGCGGCCACTTGTCCAGGATGTCGTGGTCGTCGGTATCGATGAAGCCAGTCTGCGCAAGTTTCAGGAGCCGCTTGCGTTATGGCATCCCCATCTGGAGCGTTTCCTGCGTGCGATGCAGGTCGCCGAACCGGCTGTGGTCGGTGTGGACGTTGAGTTGCCGCAGCATTCCTATGAAGCGCTGTTACCGGGTTATGAGGATGGATTGATTCAGGCGCTGCGCCAACTGCGGGAGCATAGTCCGGTCGTGTTGGCGCGAAAACCGAACCCGGATGGTTCATTACGGACCTTGCTGGCATCCCTGGTGGAGGACGATGCAACAGCGGCATCGGTCGCACTCTGTGTCGACCCGGATGGCGTGGTGCGACGCTTCGATCCCAATCGTTGTACGGTCAACGCACAAGGTAGCACCTTCACCGAACGTGTTGTGGCGCAACTCGGCGTGATACATCCGGGAACGGGGTTGATAGATTTCTCTGCAGGGGGGAAGCTGGATTTCATCCCATTCGATAGCGTGCTCGAATGGCAGGCGCGTGACGATAAGGCGCGCTTGCGTGCTGCGTTCTCGGGCAAGTTGGTGTTGCTCGGGTTGCTGTCCGCACGCGAAGGCTTGGTCAACGTGCCAGTCCCGTTGGCGGTGCACACGCCTATATTGAAGCAGGTGCCGGAAGTGTTGGTGCAGGCTCAGATATTGCGCTCCATGATGGGCGGTGGGTTGGTGCAGGAAACCTCGGCATGGCTAGGTTTGTGTTTGGCGTTCGCTGCCGCCCTTTTCTGGTTGGGGCGGACAAGTTGGGGGAAGTTGCTGACCTTGGGTGTCTTGCCGGTGTTGTTGGGGCTGCTTGCCACCTGGCTGCTCGCTCGGGGGATTTATTTGCCGTCGGGGGGGATCCTGCTATCAGCCTTGTTTGCATTCTCGGCACGTTTCATCTATGACGCGGTGCAGCAGATGCGCGCGCGCAGCAATCTGCGTGCGTTGTTCGATAGCTATGTCAGCCACAAGGTGCTGCAAAAGATCGTACGTGGCAGGATCGAAACACCGGACACCGTGACGCGCATCCGGGTATGTTTGCTATATGCGCGGATCCGCGGTTTTAACGACAGGATGCAGGGGGAGCAAGCGCAGGCGGCTGTCGCGCTGTTGAATGAATATCTCGAGGAGATGACTCTTGCCATACATCAGTGCAGCGGGACCCTGGACCGATTGGTCGGTAGTGATCTGCTGGCATTCTTCGGCGCACCGCTGGCGGTCGATAGCCCTGAGCGGAGTGCACTTGAAGCGGCACAGGCAATGCTGTTGCGTTTGCGTGAGATGAATCGGCGATTGCAGGAACGGGGGTGGGAATCGATCGCGATGGTCATCGCCTTGCATGTCGGAGAGGTGGTGGTAGGTCATGTGGGGCCACCATCACGCCGTGGCTATACGGCATTGGGTGACGAGGTCGGAGTGGTTATGGCGCTGGCCGCATCAATGGAGAGTGCGGAGCATGCCGTGATTTGCTCGGCAGGGGTGGCTGAGGCGGTGGGCGCCAAGACGGGATTCGGCGATTGTGGAGAGCGGGATGTGCTGGGGAGGCGGCTGCATGTGTACAGCTGGCAGCCACCGTTGCTGGAGCGGCGCTGATGTCCGGGGTCTGGGGGCGTTTCTATAATGCACTGAAGATGCAGAAGGTCAGGCAGACCGTGTATGGTGCGCTGACATTGTTATGGTACGCCTTCAATAACCTGCGGGTGTTGCGCATCGCTCCCGTGAATGCAGTGTTCCAGCGGCAATTGTATTTCACCGGTGTCGAGGCGCTCGGCATCGTCGCGGTCTTCGGTCTGTTGAGTGGGGCGCTGGTCATCACGCAGATCACCTCGCTGGTGGGGGGGGACAGCACGCTGGCCGTAAAGATACTGATCTGGACGGTGGTGCGCGAGATCGGGCCGTTGTTCGCCGCCATCATCATCATCGCACGCAGCAGCTCGGCGATCGCCTCCGAGCTGGCGCTGATGAAGACGCGCGGCGAGATGGGCAGTCTGCTGCGTATGGGCATATCGCCGCATGACTACTTGCTCGTGCCGCGTATCGTCGGGGTCACGCTGGCCGTGCTGGCCTTGACCATCTATTTCCAGCTGGTCGCCATCGGTGGCGGACTGGCAATCAGTGCGCTGTTCCAGAACGTCTCTTGGCTGGACCAGATAGGCCGTTTCCTGCAAACGGTGAAGCTTTCAGAATTTGCTGTGGTCGCGTTCAAGGGGTGTCTGTTCGGTCTGGCCATCTCCAGCATCTCTTGCTACAACGGCATGCAAGCCCAACCCTCGGTGACCGAGGTGCCCAAGGTCGCCATCAAGGCGGTGTTGCAGAGCCTGCTGTTTGTATTCACGCTGGATGCGCTGATTGCCTATGTCAACATGAGCTGGTGAGTTGCGCTATACTGCGCGCCCTTTGGCGCGCCTGTGCGCCGTGTTTTAGCTGAGTGGAAGAGATGCCTGTCATTACCCTGCCGGATGGTTCGCAACGCAGTTATCCCAACCCTGTGACCGTAGCCGAGGTCGCGCAGAGTATCGGTGCCGGTCTGGCGCGTGCCGCGCTGGCAGGCAAGGTCGATGGCGTGCTGGTGGATACCTCGCACCTGATCGCCGCCGATGCCAAGCTGGCCATCGTCACCGACAAGGATGCCGACGGCGTCGACCTGATCCGCCATTCCACCGCGCACTTGCTGGCCTATGCGGTGAAGGAGCTGTTCCCCGAGGCGCAGGTGACCATCGGTCCTGTCATCGAGAACGGCTTCTACTACGATTTCTCCTATTCCCGTCCATTCACGCCGGAAGACCTGGCTGCCATCGAGAAGCGCATGGCCGAGCTGGCGAAGCAGGATATCCCGGTCACGCGCAAGGTGTTGCCGCGCGACGAGGCGGTGGCCTATTTCAAATCCATCGGCGAGAAGTACAAGGCCGAGATCATCGCCTCCATCCCGGCCGACCAGGATGTGTCGCTGTATACCGAAGGTGCGTTCACCGACCTGTGCCGCGGCCCGCACGTGCCTTCCACCGGCAAGCTCAAGGTGTTCAAGCTGATGAAGGTGGCCGGGGCCTACTGGCGCGGCGATTCGAAGAACGAGATGCTGCAGCGCATCTACGGCACGGCCTGGGCGAAGAAGGAAGACCTCGACGCCTACCTGTTGCAGATCGAGGAGGCCGAGAAGCGAGACCACCGCAAACTGGGCAAGCAGCTCGACTTGTTCCACATGCAGGACGAAGCGCCGGGCATGGTGTTCTGGCACCCCAAGGGCTGGGCGATGTGGCAGGTGATCGAGCAGTACATGCGCCGCGTGTATCGCGACAACGGCTATCAGGAGATCCGCTGTCCGCAGATTATCGACCGCGTGCTGTGGGAGAAATCCGGCCACTGGGAGCACTACAAGGCCAACATGTTCACCACCGAGTCGGAGAAGCACGACTACGCCATCAAGCCGATGAACTGCCCCGGCCATGTGCAGGTGTTCAATTCCGACCTGCGTTCCTATCGCGAACTGCCGCTGCGCTACGGGGAATTCGGCTCCTGCCATCGCAACGAACCGTCCGGCGGTCTGCACGGGCTGATGCGCGTGCGCGGCTTCGTGCAGGACGATGGACACATCTTCTGCACCGAGAACCAGATTGAGTCGGAAGTGACGGCATTCAATGCACTGGTGCTGAAGGTGTACAAGGATTTCGGCTTCACCGATGTCAAAGTGAAGTTGGCGCTGCGCCCGGAAAGTCGTGTCGGTTCCGACGAGATCTGGGACAAATCAGAAGCCGCGCTGCGCGCTGCGCTGCGTGCCTCCGGCATGGAGTGGGACGAGCTGCCGGGCGAGGGGGCGTTCTACGGCCCCAAGATCGAGTTCCACATCAAGGATGCCATCGGCCGTTCCTGGCAGTGCGGCACCATCCAGGTGGATTTCTCAATGCCGGGCCGCCTCGGCGCCGAGTTCGTGGACGAGGACAACAGCCGCAAGGTTCCGGTGATGCTGCACCGCGCGGTGCTCGGTTCGCTGGAACGCTTCATCGGTATTCTGGTCGAGAACCATGCCGGTGCGCTGCCTTTGTGGCTGGCGCCGGTGCAGATGGTGGTGATCAATATCTCGCAGGCGCAGGAAGTATATGCCGCCGAGGTAGCGGACCGTTTGACAGCTTCCGGCTTCCGGGTGCAGACGGATTTGCGCAACGAGAAGATTACCTATAAAATACGAGAACATAGCTTGCAGAAGCTGCCTTACCAGCTGGTCATCGGCGATAAGGAGATGGCTGCAGGACTGGTTGCCGTGCGGACCCGCCAAGGTGAAGACCTCGGGCAGATGTCGGTGGATGCGCTGATCGAGCGTTTCAATACCGAGCTGCATGCGGGAAGCGCGGTTTAATTTTTTAATGGAGAAATTGCAATAGCACAAGATAAGTCGCAGCGTCTGAATGAGCAGATAACAGCACCGAAGGTGCGACTCATTGACGCGGAGGGAGAGCAGGCTGGCATCGTCGCGATAGCGGAAGCATTGCGAATGGCAGATGAGGCAGAACTGGATCTGGTCGAGATCGCACCTTTGGCGGAACCGCCGGTGTGTCGGATCATGGATTACGGCAAGTTCAAGTATGCCGAAAGCAAGAAGCAGCACGAAGCCAAGCTGAAGCAGAAGCAGGTGCAGGTCAAGGAGATCAAGTTCCGCCCTGGTACGGACGAGGGGGACTACAACATCAAGTTGCGCAACCTGATTCGATTCCTGTCCGATGGCGACAAGGTCAAGGTGACTTTACGTTTCCGTGGTCGCGAGATGGCGCACCAGGAGATCGGCATGCGGCTCATCGAGCGCATCAAGGCCGATCTGGATGAGCATGGCACTGTCGAACAGTTCCCCAAGATGGAAGGTCGTCAGATGGTCATGGTGATCGGGCCGAAGAAGAAATAGTTTTACGTCGTGACGGAGCAAGGGGCTGCCGTGGCGATGGTAGTGTGAAGTGCCCCAGACAAGTGATTCCGGGTCTGCAAGTGTCCTGTAAGGGACCTCCCGGTGTCATAAAATAAATGGAGTCGTTATGCCAAAGATGAAGACCAAGAGCAGCGCGAAGAAACGCTTCAGCGTTCGCGCTGGTGGCAGCATCAAACGCGGTCAAGCGTTCAAGCGCCACATCCTCACCAAGAAAACCACCAAGAACAAGCGCCAACTGCGTGGCTCTGCCGGTGTCCATGAAACCAATGTGGCGTCCGTGCGCGCCATGATGCCCTACGCATAAGGAGTAGATCATGCCAAGAGTCAAACGTGGTGTAACGGCGCGCGCGCGCCACAAGAAGATCCTCGACAAGGCCAAGGGCTATCGCGGCCGTCGCAAGAACGTCTATCGCATCGCCAAAGAAGCGGTGATGAAGGCCGGTCAATATGCATACCGTGACCGTCGTCAGAAGAAGCGTCAGTTCCGCACCCTGTGGATCGCCCGTATCAATGCGGCAGCCCGTGAACAAGGCATGGTGTACAGCGCCTTCATGAACGGCCTGAAGAAGGCTGCGATCGATATCGACCGCAAGGTGCTGGCCGACATGGCTGTGTTCGATAAAGCAGCTTTTGCGCAGATCGTCGCGCAAGCCAAAGCCAGCCTCGGCGCTTAAGCGAAGTGCTATGTAAAAAAGGAGGCGTCAAGCCTCCTTTTTTGTTTCAGGACCGATAGAAGCGATGCAACAACTGCAAACCATACTGGAAGAAGCCCTGGAAAGTTTCGCCGCCGTGGAAGACGCGGCCGAGCTGGAAAATATCAAGGCACGTTATCTGGGTAAAGATGGCAGTCTGACCGCCCTGCTGAAGGGACTGGGTAAACTGGATCCGGCCGAACGTCCTGCTGCCGGTGCGCGAATCAACCAGGTCAAGCAACAGATTGAGGCAGCCTTGCAGGCGCAGCGCGATGCGATCCAACAGCATGCCTTGAAGGCACGTTTGGCCGCAGAGGCGCTGGATGTGACCTTGCCGGGGCGCGGCATGGGGGTAGGCGGGCTGCATCCGGTTACGCGCACGCTGGAACGTATCGAGACGCTGTTCCATTCGATCGGTTACGACGTGGCGGCAGGTCCGGAGATCGAGAATGATTTCTACAACTTCACCGCGCTCAACATCCCGGAAGACCATCCGGCGCGTGCCATGCACGACACTTTCTATATCGACGAGCAGCATGTGCTGCGTACGCACACCTCGCCGATTCAGATCCGCTACATGCAGATGCATCTCGAGAAATACCGGCATCTGTCGACGATGCCGGATATTCGCATCATCGCCCCGGGCCGCGTGTATCGCGTGGATTCCGATGCGACCCATTCACCCATGTTCCATCAGGTCGAAGGCCTCTGGGTGGGCGAGAAGGTCAGCTTCGCTGATCTGAAAGGCGTCATCGCCGACTTCCTGCAGAATTTCTTCGAGACGAAGGACATGCAGGTGCGCTTCCGTCCGTCGTTCTTCCCGTTCACCGAGCCTTCGGCCGAGATGGACATGAGCTGGAAGGGCGGCTGGCTGGAGATCGGCGGTTGCGGCATGGTGCATCCCAACGTGCTCAAGCATGTCGGCATCGACAGCGAGAAATACATCGGCTTCGCCTTCGGTATGGGGGTGGAGCGCCTGGCCATGCTGCGTTATGGCGTGAACGATCTCAGATTGTTCTTTGAAAATGATCTTCAATTCCTTAAACAATTTGCGTGACGGAAGTATGAAGATCATTTCAGTAGAGGCTTATGTGGCGCAGCCGCGTTATGCCGTAACTAAAACGACCTGCAATTCCTGAAGCAATTCAACTGATATGCAATTTTCTGAATCCTGGTTGCGAACTTTGGTAGATCCTGGGCTTTCGAGCGAGGAACTGTCACATCTGTTGACCATGGCTGGTCTGGAAGTGGAGGAGATGGTCCCGGTCGCGCCAGTCTTTGAAAAGGTGGTGGTCGCTCAGGTGTTGACCAAAGACAAGCATCCAGATGCTGACCGCTTGAACGTGCTGACCGTGGATGTCGGCCAAACAGAGCCGCTGACCATCGTGTGCGGTGCCCAGAACGTGACTGTGGGCATGAAGGCGCCGTGTGCGTTGGTCGGTGCCAAGCTCCCTGCTGTCACCATCAAGCAGGCCAAGGTGCGCGGTATCGCCTCGTTCGGCATGATGTGTTCAGAGACCGAACTGGGGCTGGCCGAAGAGAGCGCCGGTCTGATGGTGCTGGCTGAGGAAGCGCCCGTTGGGCAGGATATCCGTGAGCATCTGGATCTGAACGACCGGCTCATCACATTGAAACTTACGCCGAACCGCAGTGACTGTCTGTCGGTATATGGCATCGCCCGCGAAGTGGCTGCGCTGACCGATGCTGCATTGCAGGCTTGTGCGACGCCGACTTTCAAGGTGATGACCGACGCGACCCGTCAGGTCGAAGTGACCGCGACTGCGGCATGCCCGCGCTATGCTGGCCGCATGATCACGGGCGTGAACGCCAAGGCGGCAACGCCGGCGTGGATGGTGCAACGTTTGCAACGTTGCGGGTTGCGCAGCATCAGTGCATTGGTGGATGTGACCAACTATGTGTTGCTGGAGTTGGGGCAACCCTTGCATGCTTTCGATGCCGGCAAATTGCAAGGCGACATCGAGGTGCGCTTCGCTCGTGCCGACGAGCAGATCAAGCTGCTGAACGAACAAACGGTCAAGCTGGAAGCCGACATGTTGGTGATCGCCGATGAGCAAGGCCCCGTGGCGCTGGCCGGCATCATGGGCGGAGCAGACAGTGCGGTGGATGAGGCGACTACCGATGTCTTCCTGGAGAGCGCGTTCTTCGTGCCCGGCGTGATCGTCGGCAAATCGCGCCGTATCGGTTTTGGTTCCGATTCTTCTTATCGCTTCGAGCGCGGCGTGGATTTCGCCGCCACACAATCGGCGCTGGATCGCGCCACCCAACTGATCCTGGAGATATGTGGCGGACAAGCAGGGACGGTGACGGAAGTGCAGGGTACCCTGCCGGTACGCTCGCCGGTGCAACTGCGTATCTCGCGTGCCCAGCGCATCCTGGGCATCGCACTGGAAAAGGATGAGATTGCGGCTATCCTGTCGCGTCTCGGTATGACCTATCAGATGCAAGGCGAAACCTTCATGGTGACGCCGCCCAGCTATCGTTTCGATATCGCGATCGAAGAGGATCTGGTCGAAGAGATCGCGCGTGTGCATGGTTATGAGAACATCCAGCCGGCGCCCATCCGTGCCGCGATGTCCATCTTGCCGTGCTATGAGGCGGAGCGGCCCTTGTCCAGACTGCGTCAAGCCCTGGTGCTGCGCGACTATCAGGAGACCGTCAACTATTCCTTCGTTGAGGCGGCCTGGGAGCATGACCTGTGTGGCAACCAAGCGCCCATTACGCTGAGAAACCCGATTGCCAGCCAGATGAGCGTGATGCGCAGCAGCTTGCTGGGCGGCTTGTTGGATGCCTTGCGCACCAATTTGGCACGCAAACAGCCACGTGTGCGCCTGTTCGAGATGGGTGGTTGCTTCAAGGCCGAGGCCGACAGCTATAGTCAAGAGGAACGACTTGCTGGGTTGGCTTACGGTACGGCGGTACCCGAGCAATGGGGTAGTGCTGCACGTAATGTGGATTTCTTCGATGTGAAGGGGGATGTCGAAGCCTTGTTCGCCCCACGTACGCTCACCTTCCAGGCCGCAGAACACCCGGCCTCGCATCCGGGGCGCTCGGCACGCATACTGCTCGATGGTCGCGCTATCGGATGGATAGGCGAGCTGCATCCGCAGTGGCAGCAGCAGGCTGACCTGCCATTGTCAGTCATCTGGTTCGAGGTGCAATTGAGTGCCTTGCAGCAGGTGCGTCTCCCCAAGGGGCAGGAGATTTCCCGCTTCCCGGCGGTGCGCCGCGATATCGCTGTGTTGGTGGACGAGGCGGTGACGGTGCAATCCCTGCTGGAGGCGATGCAGGCGCAGAAAGCGCCGTTCGTGAGCGAGATCGCGCTGTTCGATGTGTATCGTGGCAAGGGGGTGGAAGAAGGGAGAAAAAGCCTTGCATTCCGAGTGTTGTTAAAAGATACTCAGAAAACGCTTACAGATTCAGAGATTGAGCCGAGCATCGCCAGCCTGATCCAGGCATTGCAGAAGATCGGCGCGAAATTGAGGGGAGAATGATGACAACGACATTGACCAAAGCCGAACTGGCGGACCTGCTGTTCGAGAAGGTCGGTCTGAACAAGCGCGAGGCCAAGGACATGGTAGAAGCCTTCTTCGAGGAGATCCGCGCACAGTTGTCGCAGGGGGATAGCGTCAAGCTGTCCGGCTTCGGCAACTTCCAGTTGCGCGACAAGCCGCAGCGCCCCGGCCGTAATCCCAAGACCGGTGAAGAGATCCCCATCACGGCACGTCGGGTGGTGACTTTCCATCCCAGCCAAAAATTGAAAAACATGGTAGAGACCACCTATCATGGAACAGCAGAACGCTGATTCGGGTTTGCCGCCGATCCCGGCGAAACGCTACTTCACCATCGGCGAAGTCAGCGCGTTGTGCGGCGTGAAAGCGCATGTGCTGCGCTATTGGGAGCAGGAGTTCTCGCAACTCAAGCCGCTCAAGCGCGGTGGTAACCGGCGTTACTACCAGCATCACGAGGTGTTGCTGATCCGCCGTATCCGCCAATTACTCTATGAGGAAGGTTTCACGATCAGCGGCGCGCGCAGCCGGCTCGATCAGGTCGCGCTCTCCGGCGAGAGCGCGCACAATGAAACGCCGCACGCTTCAACAGCACCTGCAATCCCGATGAGCTCGCTACGACAGGAGTTGCGTGCGATCGTGGGCCTGTTGCGTGCGTGAACAGAAAATGTTGAAAACATCCAACACAAATGAGTGCGCTGCTATATAATCCGCGCCCTCGGGGCGTAGCGCAGCCTGGTAGCGTACCTGCATGGGGTGCAGGTGGTCGGAGGTTCGAATCCTCTCGCCCCGACCAGATCAAGACCTCAAAGAAAAATCCGGCATTGCCGGATTTTTGTTTTCAGGGTTTCACACTCGTAATGCACAGAGGCCGGAACGGATTACCAGCTTCATATTAGAATCAGCTTGGGGAACGACAAGTCGAAGGGGGAAGAGTGAAGGTCGGTACTTTGGCGGTGACGCGTATCGGTCTGTCCATCATGTTGATGGCCGGCACTTGCAGTCATGCACTGGCTGAGGACACCTCCGGCAGCGAGGATGCCTACTTCGAGGAGCTGCCAGTTGTGCTTACCCCTTCGCGGCTCACCCAGCCGCTGGATGAATCTCCCAATGCCGTGACGGTCATTGATCGGCAGATGATCCGCGCATCCGGTTTCCGCCGTCTGTCCGAATTGTTCCGTCTGGTGCCCGGCATGTATGTCAGCAGCCAGAACGGGCATAGTGCCTTCGTTTCCTATCATGGTACGACGGACAACTTTTCCCGGCGCATGCAGGTGCTGGTGGATGGACGCAGCGTGTATCTGCCCCCGTTCAGCATGGTGACCTGGGACGACATCCCGGTATTGCTGGAGAACATCGAACGGATCGAGGTCATCCGTGGGCCTGCGGCAGCTTCGCACGGCGCCAATTCCACCCAAGGCGTGATCAACATCATTACACGCGATGCCAGCATCGCGGCACCGAATGAGGTCACCTTGACGCAGGGGGGTAACGGCATCCTCGATCTGTCCGCCATGCTGGGCCAGACCTCCGAGCTGTTCGATCAACGTCTCAGTCTCGGCTACCGCGCCGATGGTGGTTATGACCTGCCGGTATTCAATGACGACAACCGCACCCGTATGTTCAACTGGCGCGGCAATTACCATCCGAATGCGGTGGATACCTTGGATATGCAGCTGGGTTACAGTGCTTCGACCCGGGGCGATGGCGTGGTCGGGCGAAACCAGAGTCCACTGCGCAACCTGTACGCGAGTCACGATTTCCAGCAACTGACCTGGACGCGCGCGTTGGATAACGGCAACGAATTGCGTGTGCAATACCATCACACCCATGCCAGTTTTTCGGATAGTCAACCGGATTATCTGCTCAATGGCGTGACGCTCTTTCCCAAGGTGTACATCCAGAGCCAGCGGCATGACCTTGAGCTTCAGCATACGGTGCAATGGAACAGCCAGAACCGGTTGGTGTGGGGCGCAGGTGGCCGTTCCGATTATGCCGATTCCAGTGCCTTGTTCTATTACAAGCCCGCGCCGCGCTTGAGCCAATACCGCTTGTTCGCCCACGACGAATGGCGTCTGCATGATGCCTTGATCCTAAATACCGGTGCGATGTGGGAGGACGATGGCATGCAGCATCGCAATGTTTCGCCGCGTGCCTCGCTGAATTACCACATCGCACCGCATCAGACTCTGCGTCTGGGCGCTTCGGTGGCATATCGCAATCCCGCCCTGATCGAGGAGTATGGCAACACCCAGCCTGCCGAGACTTCGCCGTTCGCGGCATATGGCGGCTTGTCGCCGGAGAAGATGCTGTCACGCGAGATCGGCTATGTCGGTCAGTTCCCCGATGCCGGCTTGACTCTGGACGCGCGTATCTATGTCGACCATTTGAACAAACTGATCTATCTGGATCCCTTGCGTGACGCGAATGGCAACTTCAATTCGGCCAGTTTCAAGAACATGTACCAGATCCAGTTCCGTGGCTGGGAGAGCACGCTCAAATATCAGTGGAGTGCGCAGAGTCGTCTGATCTTCAATTTCGCGCACCAGAAAGCGGTGTGTACTGCAGAGGGTGCACCGACCTGGATCTCCGATCCACGTGCGGTCGCCTGGTTCAGCGACTGGATCGGGCAATGTCCGAGCATGGTGCCTGACAACAGCGGCAGTCTGCTGCTCGAGCAGGGGTTGGCCGAAGGCCTGGAGATGAGCGCTGGCTATTACTTCCAGGAAAGAGTGCAGGTGCTGGATGCACTCAAGCCGCAGACGTCCATGAGCAGGTTCGACATAAAGATAACCCGCAGCTTCGGCAAGCGGGATGAGGCAGGTGGAGGAGAGGTCTCTCTGGTGGTGCAGAATCTGTTCCGTGACACGCACACGGAATATTCCAGCATCCCGCAACAGGGTACCCCGAACCTTGGTCGCCGCGCCTATCTCACCGCTACATTCCGCTACTGACCGTGCGCGAACGGCTTGGCGCAAGCTGATCCTCGTCTGTGGCGGTCTGCTATGCCTGACCGCCATGGCCGATGCCAGTCCGCTGCGGGTGATGTTGCTGCAGGAAGGCGATCTGCCGGGCATGCGTAGCCTGGAGTCCATGTTAGGTCAGCGCCTGCGCACCGAATCTGGTGTGCTGCTGCTGTCGTCTTCCAGCCGGCCGGAACAAGCCGACCTGTTGGTGGCCATCGGCAAGCAGGCCGCGGCCAGTGTGGCGGGTACGGTAAGACCGGTGTTGAACATCCAGCTTGCAGCAGATGTGCCGCAACTGCGCAGCACCAAGCGCAGTGCCTTCCTCTACATCGAGCAACCTGCGGCACGACAGCTTGCCTTGATCCGTGCTGCGTTGCCGCAGGTACGTACCGTGGGTATCTTGCTGAGTGAGCCACGTGCCGATATCGCGCGCTTGCGCAGGCAATTCATCGATGCGGGCATCGCCGTCGAGGTCGAACAGGTAGAGGACGATGCGGAATTGGCGCCCCGGCTGCAGTCGCTGTTGCGACGCAGCGATGTGCTGCTGGCCGCGCCGCAAGCCGGCATCTATCGTTCCGATACCATCAGGAACATATTGCTGGAGACCTATCGTCAGCGCGTGCCGATGATCGGCCTGTCGCCCAATTTTGTACGGGCAGGTGCCTTGTGCGCGGTGTACAGTACGCCCGAGCAGATCGCCGAACAGGCGGCCGCCATCATCGGCGACTATGCGCGTACGCGGCGTTTGCCGGCCGACCAGTATCCGCTCAGGTTCGAGGTGGCGGTGAATTTCCAGGTCGCACACTCGTTGGGCATACCGATGAAGGGGGCGGAACAATTGCAGCATCAGATGCGGAGGGGGAGTGAAGAAGTACGGCATTGAACGCCAGGCGATGGCCGTGGCGCTCGTTCCCATCATGATCCTCGCGGTGCTGTTGGAGTCATCCTTCATCTTTACGCGCATCATGGATCTGGATCAGGCCTTGCGCGATCGTGCCTGGCTGATTGCACGCCAGCTTGCCTCCTCCAGCGAATATGCTGCATTCTCGGGCAATCGCCTGCTGTTGCAGCAACAGGCCGAAGCTGCCTTGTCGCAACAGGATGTCATCGCAGTGAGCATCCTGGGCGGCGAGGGAGAGCAGTTGGCTGCTGCGAGTGGCACTTCCGAACGTCGCATCAAACCGCCCGACTGGCGCAATGGCCAGACCCAGCGCGAGGAGCGCACCATGCTGGTGGTCTATCAGCCAATTCTCGCCACCCAGCTGTCGCTGGACGATGCCGACTTCTCCGGGACGGTCCGCCCGCACGGCAAACTGGGCGGGGTGCTGGTCACCTTGGGTAAGCAACGCCTCAACCATGCCAAGATCGAGATGGTCAGTCTCAGCCTGATCCTGACCTTGCTGGTGCTGCTGCTTGCCATGCTGGTCGCCATGCGCGTGGCACGTCATATCACCATGCCCATCATGGGCATGCGCACTGCGGTGCGCGAGTTGGGTAAGGGCCATTTGGATACCCGCATCAGCGAGATGCAGGTGCGCGAACTGAATGAACTGGCGCATGGCATCAATGAGATGGCCATGCAGTTGCAGCAGGAGCGCCAGCAGTTGCAGCAACGCATCGACGAAGCGACGCAAGCCTTGCGCGGGCAGAAGGAACAGGCGGAGAAGGCCAGTTTTGACAAGACGCGTTTCCTCGCCGCCGCCAGTCATGACCTGCGCCAACCCATGCATGCGCTGGGACTGTTCATGGGTGAGTTGCATGACCGTCTGGATACACCGGAACAGCAGCGCGTGGTGCACAAGGTGGAAGAGGCGGTGGCCGCCATGTCCGGGCTTCTCGATTCACTGCTCGATATCTCCAAGCTCGATGCCGGAGTCATCGTGCCGCAGGTGCAGGAGATGGATATCGACATGCTGCTGCAGCGTCTGTCCGATGCCTATGCGCCGATGGCCGCGGCAAAATCCATCACTTTGCGTGTGCATGGATTGCCGGTTCGCGTGAAGAGCGATCCCATCCTGCTGGAGCGCATCCTGATGAACCTGCTGGGCAATGCGATCCGTTATACGCCGGAGCATGGCACGGTGTTGCTGGCGTGTCGCCGGCGTGGTGACCGCCTGCGTATCGAAGTGCGCGATAACGGGCCTGGCATTCCGCTGCATGAACAGGAGAACATCTTCCGCGAATTCGTGCAGCTGGAGAATGCGGCGCGCGACCGCAGTAAGGGGCTCGGATTGGGATTGCCTATCGTGCAGCGCTGTGCGCGGCTGCTTGGCCATCCGGTCAGTGTCAGCTCGACCCCGGGCCATGGTTCAGTGTTCGCCATCGAGGTGTTGCGGGTACTCGAATTGCGCGATCTCATATCGCACACCGGTCCGTTGGTGTCAGCGCTGGACGGGGAGAGCTCCGCACGACAGTTCGGCAGCAAACACATCCTGGTGGTGGACGATGACGAATTGGTGCGCAATGGCACGGCCAGTCTGATCAGCGCCTGGGGATGCGAGGTCGAGAGCGCCGGTGAACTGGGCGAGGCCAGACGCTTGCTGGCGAACGGGGGTTACGATCTGGTGGTCTGCGACTATCGCTTGCCGGACGGTGATGGACTGGCCTTGGCGGATAGCGTCGATGCGCGTGGTACCCAGCCGGCGTTCATCCTGATCAGTGGCGATACTTCGCCCGAGATCTTGAAACTGGTCGCCGAACGCGGTGTGCATCTGCTGCATAAGCCGGTGCGTCCAGCCAAATTGCGTTCCATGATCGCCTTCCTGCTGAAGACCCGCTGAGCATTCAGTTTTCGGCCAGCCTGCGCAAGGCGGCGGCATCCAGTACTTCCAGCTGCTCGCGTCCTTGTCGGATCCAGCCCTGGTCGGCAAAACCTTTCAGGAGCCGGCTCACCATCTCGCGCGCGCTACCCAGTTCATCAGCCAAGACCTGGTGCGTGGCATGGATGGGGGATGGTCGTTGTATCAGCAACGCTGCCAAGCGCTGGTCCAGCTTCTGGAAGGCGACGGCCGAGACCAGTTCCATCAGATCGGTGAGACGGTCGGAGAACAGGTGGAACACGTATTCGCGGAAAGCCTCATGCCGTCCTAGCAACTGATGGAACATGGGTGCCGGCAACAACAGCAGATCGGCGGTCTGCTCCACGATGCCACGTGCCTGGTAACGAGTATGCCCGAGCAGGCAACTGCTGGTGAGGATGCAACTTTCTCCGGGCAGTACGCGATAGAGTTGCAGTTCGCGCCCATTGGGTGAAGCCTTGATCACGCGGATGCTGCCGGACAGCAGCAGGGGGAAGCCTTGGCACGGCTGGTTCTCGTCGAACACCAGCGCACCCGTCGGCAGGGAAAGCGACATCGCTTGTTGCAGCAAGCCATCGAATTCTGCCGGCGGCAAGTCGCCCAGCATCGGATAGCGCTGCAGCAGAGCGCTCTTGAGTGCGCCGGCGCTCATCGGATGCCGGCCTGCAAACCGGAAGGAGGCAGGCAAAGGATAGTGTGGCGCTCCATCGTATGCCTCCCGGAAGGTGTTATTCCGGCCGCATGTGCGGGAACAGGATCACATCGCGGATGCTGGCCGCATCGGTCAGCAACATCACCAGACGGTCGATGCCGATGCCCTGACCTGCGGTGGGCGGCAGGCCATGTTCCAGCGCGCGGATGTAGTCGGCGTCCTTGAACATCGCTTCCTCGTCGCCAGCCTCCTTGGCCGCCACCTGCGCATCGAAGCGGCGCTCCTGGTCTTCCGGATCGTTCAGCTCGGAGAAGCCGTTGGCGATCTCGCGGCCGACGATGAACAGTTCGAAACGTTCGGTGATGCCGGGGCGCGCATCCGATGCACGCGCCAGCGGCGAAGTCTCCACCGGATAATCGACGATGAAGGTCGGCTCGAACAGGCGCGCTTCGGCCAGTTCCTCGAACAGCGACAGTTGCAGACCACCGATGCCATCTTCCGGTTTGTATTTGGCCTTCAGGTCCACCAGTTCGTTGATGAGGAACTCGCGGTTGTTGAGTTGTTCATTGGTGAATTGCGGATGGTATTTCTGGATCGCCTGCACCATGGTCAGGCGATGGAACGGTTTGCCCAGATCCAGTTCCTGGCCTTGATAGCTGATGAGCGTGGTGCCAAGCACCTTGCGCGCCACTTCGGCGAACAGCTTCTCGGTGAAGTCCATCAGATACTTGTAATCGCGATAGGCTTCATAGAACTCGATCATGGTGAACTCGGGATTGTGACGCGTGGACAGCCCCTCGTTGCGGAAATTGCGGTTGATCTCGAACACCTTCTCGAAACCGCCCACCACCAGACGCTTCAGGTACAGCTCCGGCGCGATACGCAGGAACAGCGGCATATCCAGCGCGTTGTGGTGGGTGACGAAGGGCTTGGCCGAAGCGCCACCGGGGATTACATGCATCATCGGCGTCTCGACCTCCAGATAGTCGTGGCGCACGAAGAACTCGCGGATGGCCTGGATGATCTTGGAGCGGATCATGAAGGTCTTGCGTGTCTCTTCATTGGTGATCAGGTCGACGTAGCGATGACGATATTTCTGTTCCTGGTCGGTCAGGCCGTGGAACTTCTCCGGCAGCGGACGCAGCGCCTTGGTCAGCAGGCGGATATTGGTTACGCGCACCGACAACTCGCCGGTCTTGGTCTTGAACAGCACGCCTTGGGCGCCGAGGATGTCGCCCAGATCGTAATGCTTGAATTCCGCATGCGCGGTTTCGCCGGTGTTGTCGTTGCTGACGAACAGCTGGATGCGTCCGCTCATGTCCTGCACCGTGGCAAAGCTCGCCTTGCCCATCACGCGCTTCAGCATCATGCGTCCGGCCACGGCGACCTCGATCTGTTCCGCTTCCAGCTCGTGGTGCGTCTTTTCGCCGAATTCAGCATGCAGATCGGCCGCCAGATGCTTGCGCTCGAAATCGTTGGGGAAGGCCACGCCTTTCTCGCGGATCGCGCCCAGTTTGGCGCGGCGCTCGGCGATGATCTGGTTATGGCTTTGGCCGTCGCTTTGCGACTTAACATCGGCGTTGCCGATATTAGCCTTCGCCGAAACTGCGTTTTCGTCGTGTTGTGGTGTCTGTTCGGTAGTCATGATGGTTCTCGGGTTTAAACGCCTTGCTTCAGGCTGGCTTCGATGAAGGGATCGAGGTCGCCGTCGAGCACTTTCTGCGTGTTGGAGATCTCGACGTTGGTGCGCAGATCCTTGATGCGTGACTGGTCGAGCACGTAGGAGCGGATCTGGTGGCCCCAGCCGACGTCGGATTTGGAGTCTTCCAGTTTCTGTTGCTCGGCCTGACGCTTGCGCAGTTCAGCTTCGTACAGGCGCGATTTCAGCATGGACATGGCTTCGGCGCGGTTCTTGTGCTGCGATCGGTCGTTCTGGCACTGCACCACGATGCCGGTCGGGATGTGAGTGATGCGGATCGCCGAGTCGGTCTTGTTGATGTGCTGGCCGCCAGCGCCCGATGCGCGGAAGGTGTCGATGCGCAGGTCGGCCGGATTGATCTCCACCTCGATGGAGTCGTCCACCTCAGGATAGACGAACAGGCTGGCGAATGAAGTGTGGCGGCCGCCGGAGGAGTCGAACGGCGATTTGCGCACCAGGCGGTGCACTCCGGTCTCGGTGCGCAGGAAGCCATAGGCGTATTCGCCTTCCACCTTGATCGAGGCGCTGCGGATACCGGCCACGTCGCCGTCGGTCTGTTCCAGTACTTCGGTCTTGAAGCCCTTGCGTTCGCAATAGCGCAGATACTGGCGCAGCAGCATGGAGGCCCAGTCGCAGGCCTCGGTGCCGCCAGCGCCGGCCTGGATGTCGATGAAACAGTTGTTCGGGTCGGCCGCATTGGAGAACATGCGGCGGAACTCCAAGGCTGCGACGCGGTTTTCGATATCCTGCACGTCGGTGGCGATGCTGTTCAGGCTGTCGTCGTCGTTCTCGGACTGGGCCATCTCGAACAGTTCGGCCGCATCGTCGAGATCCTGTCCGATCTTGCTCAGTCCGAGCACTACGTCTTCCAGCGATTTGCGCTCACGCCCCAGTTCCTGGGCACGCTTGGCATCGTTCCATATGGCGGGGTCTTCCGCGAGTTGATTGACTTCGGTCAGGCGTTCCTGCTTGCCATCGAAGTCAAAGAAACCTCCGTAGTTCGTTGCTGCGTTCGCGCAGATCCTGGAGGGCGTTGGACAGGGCGTTGAGTTGTTCGGCTTCCATGGTCTACCTTTGTCTTCGTCTCGTGCGCGCATCGCGCACAACATGCGTGTTTGTAAAGGGCGCGATTATAACGCAATCAACCCCGGCAGCACGCCGCAGGCGATGGCGCCGAAGCCGATGGCGACCTGGCGTGCCAGTGCACGACCGCCGATGAACAGTACCATGCCGAACTTGAAGGCGACGTTGGCCAGGAAGGCCAGGGTGATGGCGATCACGGTCTGTTGCTCGCTCAATTGTTGCAGGTTGAACAGGCGCAGGCTGGATATGGTGATCGCATCCACATCGGTGAGGCCTGATGCCAAGGCCACGGCATACAAGCCTTGGCTGCCGGCGAGATCGGACATCCAGGCTGAGCCGATCAATACGATCACATACAGCAGACCGAAACCGAACGCCGAATGCAGTTCGGCCGGGTTGCGTGTTTCCGGCATCAGCAGGGCTTCGCCCTTGTCGGTCTGGCGCCAGGCATAGACCGCCGCCAGTGTGCCGGCCAATACGCCGCCGGCAAACACCGGTGCGAGACTGGGCAAGGCCTGCATGGACACCACGGCCACTTCCATCAACAGGCGCAACATCACCACGATGCTGGCGACCACGATCACCAAGGCAGCCAGGCGCGAGGCTCCGGCGCCTGCCTTACCATGTTTGGCGTAGATCAGGGTGGTCGCGGTGCTGGACATCAGCCCGCCGAAAAAACCCAGCAGCGGGGCGCCGTAGCGCGTACCGATCAGATGCAGCGCGGTATAACCGGCCAGGCTGATCCCCGAGATCAGCACCACCATCAACCAGGCCTGGTGCGGGTTGAAGGCGGCATAAGGACCGTAGTTCTGGTCGGGCAGGATGGGCAGCACGATGAAGGTGAGCACCGCGAACTGCAATACGGCGACCAGGTCGCGCCGGGTCAGGCGTTGGCTGAAGCCGCGCAGTTCCGGTTTGAAATAGAGCAGGGCGGTGATGCCGATGGCCAGCATCACCGCCAGCTCCGACATGTCCAGCCAGACCATGACTCCCAGCGCATAGCACAACAACAGGGCGATCACCGTGGTGGTGCCGGGATCGTCCTGCGGTTTGTCCGGTTCGTCGCCGAGGTAGGCGGCGATGATGGTGAGGCCGACGGCGATCAGACCGGCAGCCACCAGCCAGGGGATGTCCAGCTGTTCGCCCAGCATGCCCATCAGGGCGCCGAACAGTGCGACCAGTGCGAAGGTACGCAAGCCGGCCTTGGCGGAAGGATTACGTTCGCGTTCCAGACCGATGAGCAAGCCGATGGCAATACTGGTCAGGAAACGTGGCAGCAGTTCGATACCGTTGTTCTGCAGGAAAGTGAAATCCATCGTGCTATCTCCTTACCAGTGGCGCACGAGCAATTGCAGCGTCTCGGACCCATTGTATTCATTGATACTCAGGCTGTACACGGCGTGCACCTCGTCCGGCGCGGGCTCGATATGGAAGAAGCGGATGGCCTCGAAACTTCCCAAGGGCGAGGCGAGCTTCAGCTTCAGATGCTTCTCGCCCACGATGCGTTGCGACTGTACGGTGAATTGCCCTTCGAACAGCGGTTCCGGGAAACCCTGTCCCCATACTTGTGTTTGCAGTAGGCGCGCCATGTCCACCGTCATGTCCTGCATGGCGAGTTCGCCATCGGTGGCGAGGCTGCGCACCAGCGCTTCGGCCGGCAACGATTCGCGTACCGCCGTTTCGAAGGCATCGCGAAAATCCTCCAGCCCGTGTTCCGGGATGCTCAGGCCGGCGGCCATGGCATGACCGCCGAACTTGAGGATGAGTTGCGGATGGCGCTTGGCTACCAGGTCGAGTGCGTCGCGCAGGTGCAAGCCGGGGATGCTGCGCCCGGAGCCTTTCAGCTCGCCAGGATTGCCGTGGGCGAAAGCGATGGTGGGACGGTGGAAGCGATCCTTGAGGCGCGAGGCGAGGATGCCGATCACGCCCTGATGCCAATCCTCCTGGAACAGGGCGATGGCATGCCGGTCGGCCGGGTCGAAATCCTCCAGTGCGGCGAGCGCGCTGTCTTGCATATCGGCTTCGATGCTGCGCCGTTCCTGGTTCAGTGCGTCCAGTTTGCCCGCCAGCGCTGCGGCCTCATCGGCATCGTCGGTGAGCAGGCAGCGGATACCGAGGCCCATGTCCTCCAGGCGTCCCGCCGCGTTCAGGCGCGGGCCGACGATGAAACCCAGTTCATAGGTGGTGGCTTGTGCCGCCGGACGGCGCGCGATGCGCAACAGCGCGAGGATGCCGGGACAGGCGCGTCCGGCGCGGATGCGTTGCAGGCCTTGCTGCACCAGGATGCGGTTGTTGTCGTCCAGCTTCACCACATCGGCCACCGTACCCAGTGCGACCAGATCGAGCAGTTGGCCGAGATTGGGCTCCGGCTTGTCGGCGAACATGCCGCGCTGGCGCAGCTCGGCACGCAGCGCCAGCAACACATAGAACATCACCCCCACCCCGGCCAGGTTCTTGCTCGGGAAGTCGCAACCGGGCTGGTTGGGGTTGACGATGCATTCCGCCGTCGGCAGTGTGTCGCCGGGCAGGTGATGGTCGGTCACCAGCACCTGCATGCCCAGACGATGGGCTTCTTCCACGCCGGCCACGCTGGCGATGCCGTTGTCCACGGTGAGCAGGATGTCCGGTTGCAGTTGCGCGGCCAGATGCACGATCTCCGGCGTCAGGCCGTAGCCGTATTCGAAACGGTTGGGGACGATGAAATCCACCCGGGCGCCGAGTGCGCTCAGGCCGCGTACGGCGACGGTGCAGGCGGTGGCGCCGTCGGCATCGTAATCGGCCACCACCAGCAGCTTCTTGCCGGCAGCGATGGCATCGGCCAGCAAGACCGCCATGTGTTGCGTGCCTTTCATGCGGTCGTAAGGGAGCAGCCGTTTCAGGTCGATTTCCAGTTGGCTGCCGTCCTCGATGCCGCGTGCGGCATAGATGCGCGCCAGCAAGGGCGGAATGCCTGTGGAGGCCAGGCGGGAGGCGGTTGCTGCGGGGTAGGGGCGTTGGACGATACGGGTCATTTTGGGGGCTTCTTTCCTGGCCCGAGTGTAGCAGAGCGGACGTCGTTTTTTCCCCGCCGTTCGGGTAGAATGCGCGCCACCCAAAATTAACGATACGAGCAGAATCGTGGCATTGATAGTCCAGAAGTACGGCGGCACCTCGATGGGTAGCCCCGAACGCATCAAGAACGTCGCACGACGCGTCGCAAGATACAAGGCACAAGGGCATCAGGTGGTGGTCGTGGTCTCGGCCATGAGTGGCGAGACCAACCGCCTGATCGCGCTGGCCAAGGAGATCCAGCATCACCCCGATCCGCGCGAGCTGGACGTGGTGATCTCCACCGGCGAACAGGTCACCATCGGCCTGCTGTCGATGGCGCTGATCGACGCCGGCATCAAGGCGCGCAGCTATACCGGTGCGCAGGTGCGCATCACCACCGACAGTGCCTTCACCAAGGCGCGCATCGTCAGCATCGACGAAGAGCGCCTGCGTAACGATCTGGATGACGGTTATGTGGTGGTGGTCGCCGGTTTCCAGGGTATGGACGAGGATGGCAACATCACCACGCTGGGACGCGGCGGTTCCGATACCACCGGTGTCGCCATCGCGGCCGCACTGGAAGCCGACGAGTGCCAGATCTACACCGACGTGGACGGCGTCTACACCACCGACCCGCGCGTGGTGCCGGAAGCGCGCCGCCTGAAGAGCATCACTTTCGAAGAGATGCTGGAGATGGCGAGCCTGGGCTCCAAAGTGTTGCAGATCCGCTCGGTCGAGTTCGCCGGCAAATACAAAGTCAAACTGCGCGTACTTTCCAGCTTCCAGGAAGAAGGAGAGGGCACGCTGATCACATTCGAGGAAGACGACAAAATGGAACAGGCCATCATTTCCGGTATCGCATTCAATCGTGACGAAGCCAAGATCACCGTGCTCGGCGTCCCCGACAAGCCTGGCATCGCCTACCAGGTGCTGGGACCGATCGCCGATGCCAACATCGACGTGGACATGATCATCCAGAACGTCGGCAACGATGGTTCCACCGATTTCTCCTTCACAGTGCATCGCAACGAGTTCAACAAGGCGATGGACATCCTCAAGACCAAGGTGCAGCCGCACATCGGCGCGCGCGACGTGGTCGGCGACAACAAGACGGCCAAGGTGTCCGTGGTCGGCGTCGGCATGCGCTCGCACGTTGGCATCGCCAGCAAGATGTTCCGCACCTTGGCGGAAGAGGGTATCAACATCCAGATGATCTCCACTTCCGAGATCAAGATCTCCGTGGTCATCGACGAGAAATATCTGGAGCTGGCTGTGCGTGTGTTGCACAAGGCGTTCGGCCTGGATCAGGAAGACGCATGATTGTTTGACGTATCGGGGCGATTGCATTAGTATTCGCGCCCTTCGGAGAAGTGGCCGAGAGGTCGAAGGCACACCCCTGCTAAGGGTGCATACGAGCTAAAACTTG
>JBFMFN010000032.1:0-205861 GCA_040754175.1 Pseudomonadota bacterium
CTTCCTTCAATATCCCGACAATCTGGCTCTCGCTGAATCTGCTCTTGCGCATCTGGCCCTCCTTGGCATCGTAGTTTGCCGGAAGACCTCTAGTTATGCATGGTCCGATTTTACGGGAGGGTTACAGTTGAGCTGATCGGCTCCGTCCTATGGTTTGAAGTCTTGCGCGGAAACTCTGGAAAAGTAACGGTAGCTCCAATTGAATGTATCACTCAAGAACCCGTTACTCGCCCAGCTCGCGTTTCAGCTACTTCCCACGTTACTCAAAAAGTAGTAACTCCCGTTACTTCTTCAAAAAGTAGCGCTACTCCCGCCTCCGTTACTCCAGCCATTTCCACCGTTACTGAAGTTGAGAGTAACGAGTCGGATTTGCCAAAAAGTAACGATTCCGTGTCCCAACTCGAAATGCTGAAAAACGCGATTTCCGAAGGAAGAGCAAAAGCAACAGTTTCCGGAATTCGAGAATTCCTCGGATGCGGCCAAAACCGCGCGATAGAACTCCGTCGCGCCCTTCAAATATGAGCAGGAAAGTCTCGGCTTTCCTGACTCACGCCTCACACCAAAACCAAAGAACAAAAGGCGGTTATTAGGGCCGGTCATTTCATGACCTAAAGCATACACATTACGCATCTGCCATGCGGGCTGTTCGCTCTCCGAACCCAATAACGGCGGGTGCCAGACTGTCTGGCAATTTTCTCATCCGCTTGCCAGCGGAAACCCCAGTCATACCCCGCCAATGCCTGCAATGGCGGTTGCCATACTCTCTGGCAACAACCCCTCTGTTTTTCGCCTGAAACCTACAAATAAGTGAGGCATCAACTCGGTGCTTTTTAACCAAATATAGGAGAAGGTGATGATCAAAATTTCAATTCGATTAGATGATCCAGTTGGGGCAAATATCGATGCTTTTGCGGCGGCTCGCGGCATGAGTCGAGCGGCGGCAACTGAGTTATTTGTGATACGTGGCATGCGGGAATTCAGCCGAGATGAGTTAATTTTTGAACTGATGGATAAGATCGAATCTATTGAAAATGCACTGGCAAAGTCGTTCGAGACTTTGTATCGGGCGTCCACATATTTGACGATGGCTACTCAGATGGATGAGCCGAGATTTGAGAATGCGAGCGCTGCTGCTGCTCGTGCAAAGCAGGAGATTTTTCAATGACCACTAAAAAGAAATCTGCCCCGTTGAACTTCATCGCGGGCGGCGATGTTATCGCGCATCGCACTCAACTTTTCATCGCGAACTGGTTTCGCATTAGCGTCGTGTTTTTCGCATCTTGGGGGATACTCTGGCAGTCGCTGCTTGCCATTTTCGTGAATGAGGGCGTTCGAACTTTGTTCTATAAAGCGGTTTTGGCTAAGGTGATGAAAACGCTATTTATGCCCGGATTCAAGATCAGTGTGATTGGCGATGACGGTGAAGTAGTGCGTCGATCTGCTTCACAATTTTTACGAGATATTTATGCCGATCCGACGATTTCATCTGAATTCAGCAAGATCATCATGCTGGGATCTTTCTCGGCAGTAGTCGCGTTGGGGCTCTCAGTAGCGGCAATCTGGCTGTATTTGAAAGTAGGTGTGGAATCGCAAAAAGACAAATTCTTGCGTGGCCAGAAAGTTGTCGAACCCAATGATTTGGTGGAAATGGTCAAAGATCCATCACCAATCAAAGTCGGGGACGTGCCGATTCCGAAGTCTCTCATTTGCCGAAATTTCATCGCTGTCGGTTCGATGGGTGTTGGTAAATCCCAGGTGATATTCCCGATGCTCAAACAAGCAAGGGGGTGGGGAAAGAAGTGCGTCGTGTACGACAAGACGGGCGAGCTGGTTCAGAAGTTCTACCGCCCAGGGAAAGACTTCATCTTGAGCCCAGTCGATGATCGATGTGCAGACTGGTCGATTCTCGCTGACCTGAAAAAAGTCACAGATCCGGCAATGGTTTCACGATTCTTTGTCCCGGAAAACACTAAATCAGCAGACCCCGTGTGGGACAACGCTGCACGGATGTTGCTTGAAGACGTGCTGACGATTGTTCATAAGCAGGGCGGCTCGATGGAGGATGTGCGTCGAATCATCACCCAGTATTCCTTGGATGCCTTGTCAGAGCTTCTGGTTGAACATGAAGCGCCATCGTGCGGCGTTATCAATCCGAAAAATGAGAGGGGCAGTGAGTCGGTCAGGTTGACTCTTACTTCCCAACCTGGACTCAGGTTCTTTAAGTTTTTCTCCAAAAAAAGCGCGAACTTCTCAGTTCGTGATTTCGTCCGTCGGGAAGATGATGCCTGCTTGTTCCTGGTGAGCAATAGCACTCAGCACGATGCTTCTGTGCCCTTCATTTCTGCATGGATTGAGCTTGCGCTTGCCGAAGCCATGTCGAAGGAATCCACGATGGACGTGCGTCTGATGTTCTTCTTGGATGAGCTGGCCAGCCTCTCAAAGCTGTCAGCCTTGGATGTCGCTCTGACCGAAGCTCGAAAATACGGAATCGTCACGATTGTGGGTATCCAAAACCTGGCGCAGCTTGAAGAGATTTACGGGAAAGAGGTGACTCGGACTATGGTTGCCAACCTTCAAAACAAGTTCATCCTTCGTACCGAAGAGCAGGAGAGCGCAAAGCAGCTTGCCGATACCTTGGGTAAGGAGGAAGTCGAGGAGGTGGACGAGTCCCTGTCATTTGGAGCGGAAGAAGGGCGGGATGGCGTTAATCTGGGCTCAAAGCGTAACGAGCGCAATCTTGTTCTTCCTACCGAGCTGATGACACTGCCGGATCTGACTGGCTGGCTGAAACTCGCAGGAAACTTCCCTATTGCAAAGGTGACTGTACCGTACACACCGTTCGAAAGCGTGAATGAGGGTTACGTTGAGCGGGATGGGCTTGATCTTCCGACAGTCTCGGCTCCACAGGCAGTTACAGTGGCGACTAATGAGGCGGGGGCGGCTGAGACTCAGGTTGAGAGTCAGCCGGTGGAGGAGCCGTTCACCAATGAAGATGGAAAGTACCGCTGGTAATTGGATTTTCGCCTTGGACGTACAAAAGGTGGGGCAATGGTTGTTGCCTCACCTTTTTTATTCCGGAGATTCGAATAATGATTTCAATGAAGACAATTACAAGTGCTGGAGGTGCTGCCAAGTATTTGGCTGAGCAGGCCGAGGCTGAGTATTACACAGGGCAGTCAGTTCCAAGTCAGTGGCATGGCAAGGGGGCAGAGCTACAAGGTTTGTTTGGCCCGGTTTCTTATGATGACCTGGTGAAGCAGCTCGAAGGGCAGGTCCAAGAATTCAGCAATGAAACTGGGAAGTTCGAAGACAAAGAGCTAGGTCGCTGGAAAGTGCCAAAAGATAAAGATGGCAAGATTGGTAGTTATGAAGTCGGTGCACAAGTAAAGTTCGGACACTTCGGAAGTGAAAAGAACGGTGTGTCCGTGGACGGTCCAAACGTCAGCAGGAATCAACAGGGAACTATTGTTTCGAAGAAAGACAGTATGGTGACTGTAAAGCTTGATGATGGCCGCACCGCCACTGTGGATACGGACAAGTATGTAAATCTTCAGAAATGGGAGCGTCGCTGCGGTTGGGATCTCACATTCTCGGCCCCCAAGTCGGTGAGCATCGAGAGTGAGGTGTTCGGGCGTGATTATGTCCGCGAGGCGCACGAAAAGGCTGTATTGACGGCGATGAAGTTTCTGGAGGAAAAAACTGCCCAATTCCGCCCCAGGAGTGGTGTATTTGTACGGACGGACAATCTGACCTATGCCACCGTCCAACACGCCACGAGTCGCGCTGGCGACCCGCAGACCCACACACACGTTGTTGTAGCCAATGTGACCTATGACGAGCATGGGAAGGCATGCAGTCTCTCCAATGAGCGGCTGATGGAGTTCAGGACTGCTGCTGATGCGATCTACAAGAACGAGCTGGCAAACACTCTTGTAAGCCGGGGCTACGGTGTTCAGTTCGACCGCCAAGGAAACTTTGAGATCACCGGCTACAGCCAAAAACAGCTTGAGGTGTTTTCCAAGCGAAACGAGCAAATCAAGGATGCGCTGCATGAGCGAGGTCTGAACAAGGACACCGCCAGTCATGGTGCTCGACAGACAGCAACACTCAGCACCCGCCAAAGCAAGGAACATTCCGATGTGGCTGAAAATCATCGCGACAGGTGGCAGAAAGAAGCGGAAGAGGCCGGAATCATACGCGCTCAAGTTGGCGGACATGCGTGGGGATATTCAGCCCGTGAGGAGGCTGGGCAGGCAGTAGAAAAGGCGCTTGACCATCTTCTCGAACGTGAAATGGCTTTCAGTGAGCGTGAGCTGTGGCGCGAGGCGGCCAAATTCTCACAGGGTAAAGCGGACCTTGAATCGCTGAAGGGTGAGATTCAAAAGCTGGTGGATTCAGGTGAGCTTGTCGAGCGGACTGATGGGAAGTTCACCTCACAGAATGCAATCAACGCTGAAAAGGAGATGCACGAGCATCTGAGGGCAGGCAGGGGCGACCATCTTGCCGTTATGACCAGCGCCGAGTTCCAAAAGTCACTTTTTGTATTTGAACAGAGGAAGGGTTTTGAACTGTCCGGTGAGCAGCGCAACGCTGCTAGGATGATTCTCACTGGCGATGACCGCTTCCAGGGAGTTCAAGGGCTGGCGGGTACAGGAAAGACCACCATGCTTGAGTTCGTGCGTGAGGCGGCTGAGGCTAAGGGCTGGACTGTTCAGGGATTCAGTAACGGAGGAGCACAGGCCGACAAGCTGGAGGCTGAGTCCGGTATCAAAAGCAGCACTACAGCTCGCTTCAACATCGACTTCGCCAAGGTGGAACGCGATTCCAAGTTGGCTCAGTCTGCCTTGCAGACCTTTGAGAGTCGCGGTGGCAAGCTGGGTGAAGTCGCTGACTTGGACAAGCTGATGAAGGAGGTGAAGGAGGGGCGTGCCCATATCGAGCGCGACTCGACAGGACGTGAATACATCTTGCCCCGTGACGGCGGAACTTACTGCCGTGACCTGTATGAGCAGGTGAAATCTGTCGATTCCCCGAATCTCCAACATTTAGGACTGACCAGCTCAAAGTACGTCCT
The DNA here is from genome assembly GCA_040754175.1 of Pseudomonadota bacterium. Lineage (GTDB taxonomy): Bacteria > Pseudomonadota > Gammaproteobacteria > Burkholderiales > Gallionellaceae > Sideroxyarcus. The sequence goes on from JBFMFN010000032.1 coordinate 5,075, forward strand.
GACCAATGAAGGAGTGTTCAAGCAGGGTGGCTCCCTCATGAACGAGGCCGCATCCAAAATCATGGATAAAGTTTACGACATTACCCGTGAAAAAGGCGTTATCGGCAAGGTTGCGGAATTTGCGGCAGATAAGACAGTTGGATTGGCTGATAAATGGGTGAAGTGCGGAATCGCTGAAGCAGCGGCCGTCCGTGCAGTTGCTCGGGCGCAGACTTTTACCAAGCAAAACGAAGCAATTTCAGCGCTTTCTGAACAGGCAAACAAAATTGGTCTTTCACATGAAAAGGTTCTGAACATCTGTGACGAGGCTTCTATGTCTGGTCAGCGCGAGTTTTCCAAGGTGATACATGCGACCGAGCAAACAGGTGCGCGAACCGTATTTCTGGGCGATAGCCAGCAGCATCAATCTGTTGAGGCAGGTAAGGCATTTGAACTTGCTCAAGCGTCGATGCCTAAATCGTCCCTGGGGGCCGACAGTATCAGGCGACAGACTACAGACCATGCGAAGGATATGGTGGCAAGCATCCTCTCCGGGAAACATGAAGAGGCCATGTCCAATTTGCCAGTCAAGGAAGTCAGCACTGCTCAGGATGCTGTGAGAGAGAAATATGCCTCCGTCGAAAGCCTCACACCTGAGCAGAAAAAAGCAGCCAGGGACGAACTTGCAATGGCAGCAGAGATAGATAACAAGGAAGTGATTGCGTTGCTTGCCAGGGACTATGCAGACCTTGGAAAAGACAAGCAGGCCAAAACCCTCGTTATCACTGCGACCAACAGTGACAAGCACCTTTTGAATGAGGTTATCCGCTCAGAACTGAAGGCGAGCGGTCAGCTTAAAGATGGAAAGCAAACTACCGTGCTTGAAAAGGCAGACCTGTCCAAACAGGAAGCGTCTGTGGCTGCGAACTACGAAGCAGGCCATGTGGTTCAGTTTACGTCCGCCCTGCGTGGTATTGGTATTGAGAAAGGCGAATACGCTTCCGTTGAGAAGTCGGACAGCTTCAACAATCTAGTCACGGTTCGCACAGAAGATGGAAGGTCGGTTTCTTTCGATCCTGTCCGAGTGAAAGGGGTGGAGGTATTCAACGAGCGTCATGGTAAGGAGTTTTCGGCTGGTGATCGTGTTGCCTTTACCAAGAACGATAAAGACCTTGATGTGAAGAACGGGCAAACAGGGGTGGTCAAGGAATTTGACGGCAAGAATATGTCCATCCAGATGGAAAACGGAACGACCCGTGAAGTGAATTTGGATGAATACAGGCACATCGATTACGCCTATGCCGTCACCAGCTTCAAAAGCCAGGGGCAGACCGTTGACTTGGTGATGAACCACCACAACACTGAACACGGCAAGCATGGAGATCGCGAGACATATGTGAACTTCACTCGCGCTAAAGAAGATGTCTTGGTCTATACCCAGAATGCCGAGAAAGCCTCGGAGCAGTCTGGTGTGATTCTGGATAAGGAATCGGCCATGCCGCATGGTGTCAGGCCATCTGCCGAGAAGGCTGTTGAGAACGAGCGTCAGGCTGAGAAACCTGTAGAGCGTGAGAAGTGGAGTGATTATCAAAAGTCGGCTAACAAGGAAGCTCCGTCCAAGGATGAGCGACAGTCTGCAAATAAATCAGAACGTTCTCAAAACGGCACATACGCATCATCTTCCGGAAAAGAATTCGACCAGCAAACATCAGGCTCGATAGAAAAGGATTTCCAACCGGAAAGAGCATCCAAGCCGCAGGATCTGGTTAAAGAGAATGGCGAAACGCTAACTGTTGATGAGCGCAGGACCGTAGACGCACTTCTCGCTTCTTCTGCTGTTACCACATTCCGTGAAAATGTTCACTTCGAACCCAACTGGGATGCGTTGAGAGCTGGAGTTGGCAGCGGAGATGTGGCCGTCTCTTATGATTCTTTCGGCCGAGAGTATTTCCACCATCAAGGTGATACCTACTGCCGTGAGGCTTGGGAAGCAGGAAAAGAGTTCAACAACCTCGTTACCCAGTCAACGCTCCAATCTGAACGTAGTGATACCACTCCAGAACAACTGGCTGCTAAGGATGCGGAGTTGGCCAATGCAGCCATCTGGACAGCCAATATGAATCAGAACCAAGAGCCTTCATGGGGGGATTTGAGGAGAGGGCTGGAGGATGGGTCTGTCACTCGATCAATCGATTCTGAAGGGCGAATCTATTACCACAAGGACGAAGAAACCTTCACCAAGGATGCGTTCGACTATGGTGATAAGTACGAAGCGTTGCGGGAGCAGGCCGCTGGTGTAGAGCCGCTTTTGAGTGTCGCTGAGGTTAATTTGGCAAGAGACGCGATAGCCACATATGGTGTTCGATCTGGAGAGGCCCCAAATTGGGAAAGCCTGAAGGATGGGGTGGAGAATGGCTCGGTGTCGGTACTGAATGACTCATCCGGACGAGAGTATTTCCAAACAGAGCTTGGGGAGACGTTTGTAAAAGAGGCATACGGCAACGAGGCTCAACGGGATGCTTTGTTACAACAAGCGCAAAGCGAGCCAAATGTCGGCGTTGAAAAGCAGGATGAGCTGGCCGCTGAGCAAACCTCCGAGCAAGGTTCAGAGCGAGTTCCAGAGGCCGCAGAGCGCACTCCTGAGCAGGTGGTCGAGCAGGGTTCAGAGCGAGCTCCAGAGGCCGCAGAGCGCACTCCTGAGCAGGTGGCCGAGCAAGGTTCTGAGCGTGAGCCAGCGGTCGCAGAGCGTACTCCTGAGCAGGCGGCAGTGGATGTGAGTGAGGTTGTTGCTAAGCATGGCTCTTCTTCCGAGCAGATCTTGGACACCACAACTGGCCAAGATGCACAGGCTTCCCAGAAGCAAGAAGCTGTCGCTGAGCAAGGCGAGCAAAGATCCGGTTCCCAGGAAAGTGAGTCTGTGTGGTCAAGGGCGGCATCCTCATCCAATGAGGAGTCTTTCGAGAAGTCTGAAACCAGCAATAACGAATCTTCGAAGGATGACGGAAAGTCCGGAGAGAAGGAGTCCAAAAAGGAAAGAATGGCTGAGTCCGAATCTAGGGAACGCAGTAGTGGGTGGGATATGGGGCGATAAGTCAGACACCGCTCCTGTTCTTCTTCAACCCGCAGTCGAGAGGCTGCGGGTTTTTTTCGCGCCTTACCTACAGAAATTAGGACAGAGATAACTCTGTTCATAACTAATGAAGAGGAAATTGGAATGAAGAAAATTTTGATTGCTGCGGCTGCATGCATGTCTATTTTGGGCTTGGGGATTTTTGCCCAATCTGAATATGTTTTCTGGGCAAGTGTCGCTCTCTTATCTATCTCAGTCGTTTATTGGCTGAACCCGAAGATCGGTGTGAAAGCCACCAAAGAAAAATTCTTGCGTGGCCAGAAAGCTGTAGAACCCATGGAGTTGGCGGAAATGGTCAAAGATCCATCGCCAATCAAAGTCGGGGACGTGCCGATTCCTATGTCTCACATTTGGCGGAATTTCATCGCTGTCGGTTCGATGGGTACAGGAAGGTCTCAGGTCATTTTCCAAATGTTTGAGCAGGCTAGAGCATGGGGAAAGAAGTGCATCGTGTACGACAAGACGGGCGAGCTGGTTCAGAAGTTCTATCGTCCAGGGAAGGACTTCATATTGAGTCCTGTCGATGACCGATGCGCAGACTGGTCTATTTTCGCTGACCTGAAACATGGCATGGATCTGGCGAAGTTTTCTCGATTCTTTGTCCCGGAAAATCCAAAATCCGCAGACCCCGTGTGGGACAACGCTGCACGGATGTTGCTTGAAGACGTGCTGACGATTGTTCATAAACATGGCGGTTCGATGGAGGATGTGCGTCGAATCATTACCCAGCATTCCTTGGTAGACTTGTCCAATCCTTTGGCTGAACATGGAGCGCCTTCTTGCGAAGTGATCAACACGCAGAACGAAAGGGTGAGCGAGTCGGTACGCATGGCATTGGCAACACATCCTGCAATCCGCTTCTTCAAGTTCTTCACGAGCAAGGCAGCGCAGTTCTCCATCCGCGACTTCGTGGCTCGGGATGATGACGCTTGCTTGTTTCTGGTTAGCAACAGCACCCAACACGAAGAAATCAAGCCATTCATTTCCGCATGGGTTGAGCTTGCGCTTGCCGAAGCCATGTCTACGGAATCCACGATGGACGTGCGCTTGATGTTCTTCCTGGACGAGTTGGCCAGCCTATCAAAGCTGTCTGCCTTGGATGTCGCTCTGACCGAAGCTCGAAAATACGGAGTAGTTACGATTGTGGGTATCCAAAATCTGGCGCATCTTGAAGAGATTTACGGACAAGAGATGACTCGGTTCATGCTCGAATACCTTCAAAACAAGTTCATCCTTCGAACGGAAGATCCGGAGAGCGCGAAGCAGCTTGCCGATACCTTGGGTAAGGAGGAAGTCGAAGAGGCGGAAGAATGGCGGGATGGCGTTAATCTGGGTTCGAAGCGAAACGAGCGCAATCTTGTTCTTCCAACCGAGCTGATGACTCTGCCCGATCTGACTGGCTGGCTGAAACTCGCTGGATACCTCCTTATCTCCAAGGTGACTGTACCGTACACTCCGTTCGAAAGCGTGAATGAGGGGTACGTTGAGCGGGATGGGCTTGATCTGCCATCGAAGTCTTCCAACTAAAACGCAGAGCCGGCCTTAGCATAGGCAACAACTGGTGTTGTCCCAAATGCAGATGTGTCGGCCTAAGAAGGGTAAGGAACAGTTCTTCCACTCAGAAAGAACCTCGAAGCCGAGATAGAGGGATGGATTTCGGAAGATAAACGACAACCCCGACAGAGAACCCGCAGTCGAGAGGCTGCGGGTTTTTTTCGTCTGTTGCCCACATAACTCAGGACGGTATCTTCCGTCATTCAATAAAAAGGAATTTGAAATGAGATTTCTGCTGATACTCGCTGCCTCAGCTTGGATTCTGAATTCACAGCCAAGCCTGATTGAATCGTTGGATGAAATAAAGAATCTCAAGCCAGTAATTCCCCAGCAAAAAGCAGCCGATGAGCTTGCTAGGCATGTGAATGCCTATGCTCAGCAGGTTGAGAATAGAGGCGCTGCTCAAGTGCAGCAGAGCCATCGGGTGATTCAGCATGTCCCATCTTGCAGGCACCCTGCGGACGCTCTCGGGAATATCAATTATTGGACGTGCGGATAAATCCAATGCGATACCTGAAAAATATAGTAGAGAAGGCAAACTCTACGATCCAGTTGCTTGTGGATTGCATAGTGCTGGTGATTGCAATTGAGGTTGTGTTGTTTTGTATCGCGTTGTTGATATTGGGTGTGTGCGTCCGATTTTTTGACTTCCACCCATTGCCGATTGTTTAGATAGAAAGGATGTGTTCAATGTCAGAAAGTAACTTTTTGCGGGTGATTGCGGATGAGTTCGATGATGTGTTTCAGATGAAAAACGATGCTGAAGCAAAAATGGCTTGGGATGCATATATCGCTCGATCCACACACAGCTTCACGACGATGAAAGGGCGCAGGTGTGTAATCAACTTCCGCCGAGTGCATGCGGTCTGCATGTATTTGATGGAGGAGCTTAAATCGAACTCAGAGCGCATTGACGGCGTGAAAGTCTACCTGGCTGGACATGGCGATATTGATGTTCAAGTTGGTGCTGATGCAGTTGATCAGTTTGTGACCGATTTGTTGGATGGAAATCCAACAGCGTCCTTGGAACATTGGCTGTTTGACTCAGACAGGGTTGTAATGGCCATTTCTGATATCGGTGGTGAGGTGTAAGTGTCTTAAAAAACAGCTCATTAAGACTAATGTGGCGGTCTATGGGATGAAGCGTGGTGGTATTGGGGATGCAGGAATTTTGCTGGAGCTCAGGATTTTCACATCTAAATAAATCAATGAGTTGCAATATCTGGGTTTCACCAAATTCATTTTAATGTGGTGGTTTATGGGGTGACCTATAAATCTGAATGTGGTGGTTTATGGGATGACGGGTGGTGGCTTATTGGCATCCGGATACCCTAAATAGGAGTTTCAAATGTCAACAAAAGATAAACCAACCGTTGAAAACCTGCCAAGCGCACTTCGTCGTCTGAATTTGTCGCCGCTGGAAAACCGCCTCATCGGCAAGCCGCTGGTCGAACTTGAGCATTGCTTGGTGGAGGTTCTTGGAATCCTTGAAATGGAACAGCGCTCTTACCAGCGCTCATCAAATAGCGCGGCCAAAGGCTGCATCGAGGCCGTCGATCGCGACAAATTCTTCGATTTGTACCGCGAATACTCGTCGCTGAACTCCTATTTCAGTGGTGACTACAACCCCGCTTCACCGGCTGGTCTCTTCTTCGACGAGCTTCTGAAGAAGTTGGTGAAGAAAGAAAAGAAAGAATTTGTCGGGACCGGGGATTTGTTTATCGATCAACCAGCCACGGTGACACATGCACGAATCCTGGCTCAGCTCGTGACTCTGAAGATTGAGCAAATGTGGAAGGCAGTGGAAAGTCGAGACGAAGAAGTGCATCAAGTTTGGATGCACTGGATGGAAAAGTAGTTTAGACGGGTATCCGGAATTTTTCGCATCCCACCCACTAAAGGTTGAGACGGGCAGGGCGTCCAAGGGGTAGCTCACCTTCACTAAACAAGAATGAGAAGCTGGGAAAAGGTTATTTCGCGGCTGCTCTACTACAAGTAGGGTAGCCAATGAAAACAATTTGAATATTTATCGGAAAGGAAGCATATGCGTACATTAGCGATGATTCTCGAAGCCTATCGAGCAGATGATCCAGGAACCATTGCTACCTGCAAGCTCATCCAGCAGATTGAATTGCTTGACACTGAATTTGGACCTTTCGTAGAAGTGTTGGTGACCGGCGAAAGTTTGAATTTGAGTGACAGTGCCATTGGTGCGCTAATTTCCAATACAGTAAATGTCCGAATCGGTTGGGAGCCAGAAGGTGATGATGACATCCTGCCGTCCCCATTGCGCTGCTGGCTGGAGACGGGGCATAAATGGATCGAAGTGGGCGTCGTTAGTTCGAGCGACGAGAAACCTATGAGAGAGCGTTTAGGAGAATATTATCTGCGCGCTAAAAACGGAGGGATTGGCATGCGACAATATCCACTGATGCATCGCACCGATGGTGCGCGTTCATTTATTGTTGAGTTGCTCAATTGCTAGGGCAAGAGAGACCCGCTTCGGCGGGGCTCTAAAAGACTGGTATCCAGATACCCACTTAGGATTCCCACCAGAAGAAGCTGCGAGATTGAAGGCTGAATCGGATCGCACCATCTCTGAGAAGCTGGATGCACTGGATGGAAAAGTAGTTTAGACGGGTATCCGGAATTTTTCGCCACCTTCCTACATAAGGTGTACCACCGACAAACCTTTTTGGAGCTCACGGCATGATGAAATGGATCATCCTCGCAATTCTTCTGGTTACATTCTGCGCAACCACGAACTTGTTCCTTCACCTTACTTCTGGGTTGGGAATCGCTGTTGTAGTGTTGCTTGATAGGTTGGCCGCCAAGATGGCGGACGAGCGCGAAATCCAGAAATATGACCAAGCTTATCTTTGTACTCAGCAGAGTGGAAAATAGCCGGATTTGGGGCTAAAAATCTTTCTACAATTCTAAGATCAACCCCGCAGGCAATGGGTTGTAGTGGCAGTAAAAAAGTGTTTTTGTAGAATGATGCTTATGTAACGTATTGAAAATAAATAAAGGTGCAAGGGACTCATAATCCTTTGGTCCCCGGTTCAAGTCCGGGAGGGCCCACCATAAAAACGAAGCCTCGCAGAGATGCGAGGCTTTTGTTTGTTCTGCATATCAATTTTGTAGTGCTTGTGCCAGGTGCTCCAGGAACACCCGCGTCTTGGTCGGTGTGAAGCGGCGCATGGGCATCACTGCCCAAGCGGTGACCGAGGGGAAGTGCCAGTCGGGCAGGATGCGTACCAGCCTTTTTTGGCGTACGTCGTCATCGGCGAAAGGTTCCGGCAGCATGCCGATGCCCGCGCCGTCCAGCAGCAGTTGCTGGATGACGCTGATGGAGTTGAGGGTCATGCGCCCGGGTGGTACGCCAGCCCAGCTTTCCTTGCCGCGCGAGAGGCGCCAGCTCTGTGCCTGCCCATTGCGGTCGAGCATGCGTATCGAGGTATGGCGATGCAACTCATCGGGGTGTTGCGGGGCCGGGTGCAGCGCGAGGTAGATCGGGCTGGCGTAGAGCGCGATGTGCTGCACGTCCAGTTTGCGCGCGACCAGGGTGGAGTCGTCGGCCAGTTCGCCCATACGGATCGCGAGGTCGAAGCGTTCGCCGATTAGGTCGACCAGGCGTGAACTGAGGTCGAGCTCCAGTTCGATCTCGGGATAACTGGCGGCGAAGGTGGCCAGTGCGCGCGACAGGGTGCGCCGCGCATAGTCTTCCGGCATGGACACCCGCAGCTTGCCGCGCGGCTGGACATCGCGGCTGCGCACGAAATCCTGGGTGGCGGTGACCTCTTCCGTGACGCGCCGGCAATGGTCGAGGAACTCCTGTCCGAACTCGGTGAGGGTGAGGCGGCGTGTGGTGCGGATGAGCAGACGTTGGCCGAGCCGTTCTTCCAGTTTGCCCAGGCGACGCGAGACGGTGGCCTTGGGCATGGCGAGCGCAGCGGCGGCGCGCACCAGACTCGCCTGGTCGGCGATGGTGGCGAACAGCAGCATATCGTCGGCAGAAAGGTTCTTTTGTTCCATTTATGGAACAGTCTATCTCGCAAAGCCGGCTTTATCCAGTACATGCTAGTCAATATGATGCCTAGCAAATAACTCAAGTATGAGGCCGATCATGAATGCTCCTGAAACATTGACGCGCACCCGCACCGTGGAAGCGGTGGTGCAGGGCGTACAGACATCCGATGGCGCGGGGGTGACGTTGACCCGCGTGTTGACCGGCAAACTGCAACGCCGCCTCGATCCATTCCTGATGCTGGATGCCTTCGGCAGCGACGATCCGGACGATTACATCGCCGGTTTCCCCGACCATCCGCATCGCGGCTTCGAGACCATCACCTACATGCTGGCCGGGCGCATGCGCCATCGCGACAGCGCCGGGCATGAAGGTTTGCTGGAGAGCGGCGGCATGCAGTGGATGATCGCTGGGCGTGGTGCCATCCATTCCGAGATCCCGGAACAAGAAGACGGGCTGATGGAAGGGTTCCAGCTCTGGCTCAACCTGCCTGCGGCCGACAAGATGGCGGCGCCGTGGTACCGGGATTTCGCCGCGCCGGAGATTCCCGAGTACACCACGTCCGAGGGCGTGACGGTGCGCGTCATTGCCGGCGCGAGCAACGGCGTGGCCGGTGCGATGACGCGTGCCGTCACCGAGCCGCTGTATCTGGATATCCATCTGCCGCTGGGCGCGCATTTCACCACGGCGCTACCGGCGACGCACAATGCTTTCATCTATGTGTATCGCGGTGCGGTGCAAGTGGACGGGACGACGGTAGACATGCAGCGCATGGGCATCCTCGCCAACACGTCGCAGGCGGACAGCTTCGCTGTGAGCAGCACGCAAGCTGCGCGCCTGATCCTCATCGCCGGTAAGCCCTTGCATGAACCCATCGTGCAATACGGCCCCTTCGTGATGAACACGCAGGAAGAGATCCATCAGGCGCTGGACGATTACCGCAGCGGCCGTTTCGCTTAAGGAGGGCAAGACGATGCGTAGTTTCTTCGTGATGATGTTGGTTTCGTTGTGCGGTAGCGGCATGGCGCAGGCCGTGGAATATAGCCAGGTGCTGCCGGGCGAGAGCCGGGTGCAGTTCGCATACACGCAGATGGGCGTGCCGATGGACGGCAGCTTCGGCAAGTTCCAGGCGCAGGTGCACTTCGATCCGGCGCAGCCGGCACACGCCAGTGCGCAGATCGACATCGACATCGCCAGCATCGATACCGGCTCGGCGGAAGCGAACAGTGAAGTGCTGGGCGCCGTGTGGTTCGATGCCAAGACGCATCCGCGCGCCAGCTTCGTCGCCTCCGGCATGCAGGCGTTGGGCGGTGCGCGCTATCTCGCCAGCGGCCAGCTCACTATCAAGGGACATACGCAGCCGGTGCAAGTGCCGGTCACCTTCCAGGCGCCCGGTGCGCGCGGCGTGTTCGAGGGCACGCTGGACATCAAGCGTCTGGACTACGCCATCGGCACCGGCGAATGGGCGGATGTCAGCGCCGTCGCCGATGAGATTCGCATCCGTTTCCATATCGTCGTGCAGTCTGCGACGCACAAGTAAGCATGCAGCATCCAACCACCACCAAGGAGAAGGCCATGAAACGTACCGCTACCGCATTGTTCGCCACCCTGTTCTCTGCCGCCGCCCTCGCTGCGCCGGAGACCTACAACATCGAGCCTACGCACAGCATGCCGCGTTTCTCGTACAGCCATTTCGGCTATTCCATGCAACTCAGCCGCTTCGACAAGATCGTCGGCAGCATCACGTTGGATCGCACGAAACACCAAGGTAGCGTCGACGTGACCATCGATGCCAAATCGGTGAATACCGGTTACCCCCTGTTCAACGAGCATATCCAGGGCGAGGACTATTTCGATACCGCCAAGTATCCGACCATCACCTTCAAGTCGGACAAGGTGAAGTTCGACGGCGACAAGGTCGCCGAAGTGGACGGGAAGCTGACCATCAAGGGGGTGACCAAGCCGGTGACACTGAAGGTGGAATCCTTCCTGTGCATGCCGCACCCGATGGTGAAGAAGGATGCCTGCGGTGTGACCGCCACTGCGCAGGTGAAACGTTCCGACTTCAACATGGGCAAGAACGTGCCTTATGTCAGCGACGAGGTCACCCTGACGCTGCCGGTCGAAGCCATCAAGCAATGAGCATGAAGTACGCAACCAGAGAAAAGGAAAACGCATGACACAGACATTGTTCACCCCGACCAGCCTGGGCAAGGCACAGTTGCGCAACCGCATCGTGATGGCGCCGATGACGCGCAGTCGCGCCGTCGATAACCTGCCGAACGGACTGATGGCGCAGTATTACGCGCAGCGTGGCGCTGCCGGCTTGCTCATCAGCGAAGGCGTCTCGCCTTCTCCCAACGGCCTCGGTTATGCACGCATCCCCGGCTTGTTCAGCGCGCAGCAAGTGGCCGGCTGGAAACGGGTGAACGATGCGGTGCATGCCAAGGGCGGCAAGACCTACGTGCAACTGATGCACACCGGCCGTGTCAGCCATGCCGCCAACATGCCGGCCGGCAGCAAGATCCTGGCACCTTCCGCCATCGCCATGTCGGGCGAGGTGTGGACCGATAGCCAGGGCATGCAGCCCTATCCGGTGCCGGCGGCCATGACGGAAGAAGAGATCATCGCGACCATCGCCGAATATGCGCAGGCGGCCAAGAACGCCATCGACGCCGGTTTCGATGGCGTCGAACTGCACGCCGCGAACGGCTATCTCATCGATCAGTTCCTCAACACCGCCAGCAACCAGCGTGACGACCGCTGGGGCGGCAGCGTGGAGAACCGCATCCGCTTCGCGGTGGAGATCGCCAAGGCCAGTGCCGCCGCCATCGGCGCCGAGCGCATCGGCATGCGCATCTCGCCCTATGGCGTGTTCAACGACATGCGTTCGGACGCCAAGATGGACGCGTTGTATCTGCGCCTGGTCGAGGCGTTGAATGAGATCGGCCTGGTGTACATCCACATCGTCGATCACAGCTCGATGGGCGCCCCCGAAGTCAGCGCGGAGTTGAAGGCAAAGATACGCGCCAACTTCAAGGGTAAGTACATCCTGTCCGGCGGCTACGACGCGGCGCGCGCCAATGCCGATCTCGATGCGCAGAAGGGCGACCTGGTCGCCTTCGGTCGGGCGTTCATCTCCAATCCGGATCTGGTGAGCAAGCTGCAAAGCGGTGCCGCACTGACGCCGCCCGACCAAGCTACTTTCTATACGCCGGGCGAAAAAGGTTACACCGACTACTGATGGCTTACGTGCTCTACGGGACGTCGCATTGTCATCTGTGCGAGCAGGCGCAAGCCTTGCTCGCACAGCTCGGCATCGTCGCCGAGCATCGGGACATCGTGGATGACGATGCGTTGCTCGAACGCTACGGTACGCGCATCCCGGTGTTGCGGAGGCTGGCGGACGATGAGGAGTTAGGCTGGCCGTTCGATGCGCAGATGCTCAGGCGTTTCTGTGCCTGAGCTTCAGCGCCACTTGGCGTCCAGCAGGCGGTCGCGTTTCTCCTGCGGGATGCGTTGCACGAAGGCGCAATCGGCGCGGTGCAGGGTGATGCCGAGACGGGTGGTGTAACCCACGATGTGGTCGGGCGCTTCCGGCTTGCAGCATTTCGCCATGCGCACGGTCAGACCGCCCACGCCTTCGATCAGCACGCCGCCGGCTCCGGCACGCGGCGTGTTCTTTTGTGCGGCGGTTTTTTGCGGCAGGGCCCTAGCGGGCGCTTCCTGTTGTAAGGCAGCGGCGATGCGTGCCGGCTTCAACTCATCGCGGCCCAGTGCCGCGAGCAGGTCGTCCAGCTTGTTGTAGCGCAACTGCTGCGCCAGTTTCTCCTGATTGACGTCGCTCACGCCGATGCGGTGCAGTTCGCGTTCGAGCAGGGCGCGTCCCTGCGCGATGCTGTCGTCCAGGTTCTGTTCGGCGAACCAGTGGCGCACCTTGGCGCGCGAGCGCGCACTCTTCAGATAGCCGAGCTGCGGGTTGGCCCAGTCGCGGCTGGGGCCGCCCTGTTTCGCGGTGAGGATCTCCACGCGCTGGCCGGTCTGCAGCTTGTATTTGAGCGGCACGATGTTGCCGTCCACCTTGGCGCCGCGTGTGCGGTGGCCGAGGTCGGTGTGCAACACATAGGCGAAATCTACCGGCGTCGCACCGCGCGGCAGGTCGATCACCCGGCCTTGCGGCGTCAGTACATACACGCGGTCTTGCAGCAGCTCGTTGCGGAACTGTTCGCGCAACTCGCCGCTGTCGGCCATCTCCGCTTTCCATGCCAGCACCTGGCGCAGCCAGGCCACCTTCTCGTCCAGCCCGCTCTCGTTGTCCTTGTTCTCCTTGTAGCGCCAGTGCGCGGCCACGCCCAGTTCGGAATCGTAGTGCATCTGGCGCGTGCGGATCTGCACTTCCACCGGCAGTCGGCGCGGACCGAGCACGGCGGTGTGCAGCGAGCGGTAGCCGTTGGGCTTGGGGCGCGCGATGTAGTCGTCGAACTCCTTCTGGATCGGCAGCCACAGTTCGTGCACCACCGACAGCGCGGCATAGCATTTCTCGATGTCGTCCACCAGGATGCGCACCGCGCGCACGTCGTACAGATCCTCGAAGGCCAGTTGCTTGCGGCGCATCTTGTTGATGATGCTGTAGATGTGTTTGGGGCGGCCGCTCACTTCGCCGGCGATGCCGTGCTGCGCCAGCGCCTGCTGCAAGGTGGCGATGAGGTCGGCGATGTAGCGCTCGCGGTCGACGCGCTTCTCATCGAGTTGCCGGGCGATCTTCTTGTACAGCTCGGGTTCGAGGAAGCGCATCGACAGGTCTTCCATCTCCCACTTGATCTGCCAGATGCCGAGGCGGTTGGCGAGCGGCGCGAAGATGCTGTGTGTCTCCTGCGCCACGGCGTGGCGCACGTCTTCCGGTGCGACGGCGAGTGCGCGCAGGGTCTGCGTGCGTTCGGCCAGCTTGATCAGCACCACGCGGATGTCTTCCACCATGGCCAGCAGCATCTTGCGCAGGCTCTCCACCTGTTGTGCGGCGGCTTCGCTGTCGTGCTCGCCGCGCATCTCGCTGAACTGGCGCACATGCTCCATGCGCGCGATACCGTCCACCAGCGCGGCGACGTTGCGCCCGAAGCGTTCCGCGAGCAGCAGTTGTGCGTCCGGCAACGCATCCGGCACGGCATGCAGGATGCAGGCGGCGATGGTCTCATGGTCCATGTTGAGGCCGGTGAGGATGGCGGCCGAGCCGAGTGCGTGTTGCAACAGCGGCGTGCCGGCGACGTTGTGGCGGCCGCGATAATGCGGCGCAGCGAATGCGCAGGCTGCGCGTATCGTGGCGATCTCGCGCTCGCTGAATACGTCAGCCAACACCGCCAGCCAGTGCTGGATGTCGTCGTCATCGATGCCGGTCAGCGGCGGGAAACGGTGCTGGATGGAGACCATGGATCAGAGTCTGAAGCGTCCTTCGCGCAGCAGACGTTCGGCCGCGGCAGCCACCGTGGCATCGTAACGCGTACCGCTGTGGTCGTGGATCTCCTGCAAGGCGGCATCCAGTCCCAGACCGGCGCGATACGGGCGGTGCGAAGCCATGGCCTCGATCACATCGGCCACTGCCAGGATGCGCGCTTCGAGCAGGATGGCCTCACCTTGCAAGCCCTGCGGATAGCCGCTGCCATCCATGCGTTCGTGGTGTTGCAGCACCATCTGCGCCACGGGCCACGGGAAGTCGATGTCCTTGAGGATCTCATAGCCGGTCTGCGGGTGCGATTTGATCAGGCTGTATTCGATTTCGCTCAAACGAGCGGGTTTGCTCAGGATCTCGGCCGGGATGGCGATCTTGCCCAAGTCGTGCACGATGCCGGCGAGGTGGATGGCATACACCTGTTCGTGCGGCAGCCCCATCTCGCCGGCGATGGCCGCGGCCAGTTCGGCCACGCGGCGTTGGTGGCCGGCGGTATAGGGGTCGCGCATCTCGACCGTGGCCGCGATGGCTTGTACCGTGTCCTGCAAGCCATCCTGCAGTCGTCTCAGGTAGTCCTGCTGTTCCGCCACCACCCGGTCATGTGCGGCACGCAGACGCAAGGTGAGGATGCCGAACGCGAGGTCGTCCGACATCTCGGTGAGCAAGGGCAATTGATCCGGGGTGAAGGCATCCGCGCTGGCGGCATACAACGCCATTACGCCGAACACCCGGCCATCGTCGAGCAGCGGCAGGATGAGTCCGGAACGGAAACCCAGGCGCTCCGCCTGGGCGCGCCAGTTGCTGCACTCGGGGGCGCTGCCGATGTGCTGGCAGAACTGCATCTGGCCGGTCTGCACTGCGCGCATCACCGTGGGTTCCTGCGCCAGTGCTTGCGGCAGCGCATTGGCATCTATGCCGGATGCGCTATGCAGCGATTGCAGATCCATGCGTGTGCGATCGGGGGTGAGGAAGCCTACCCAGGCCAGCAGGTAGCCGCCTTTTTCTACGGCCGCGTTGCACATGGTGTCCAACAGGTCCTGCTCGTTGCGGGTGCGGATCAGCGCGCGATTGCCGGCGCTGAGCGTGGTCAGCGCGCGGTTGGCGCGGCGCAACGCCTGTTCCGCATTGCGCACGCGCAGGAAAGGCTCTTGCACGCTGCCGATGAACACGGTGCGGTAGAGCAGCAGATAGGCGATGATCTTGTACAGATGACCGAGCAGGTTGAACACATCGGTGACATCCGAATACAGCGTGAAGCTGAGTTCGCTCAATACGGTGACCGTCGCCACGCTGAACAGCCCGAGCGCCTCGCGCGGCCGCTCTTGCAGGGCCTGACGCAGGAATAGCACGGCCGCCACGACGAGCAGGGCGACGATCAGATATTCGGAGGCGATCTTGGCGACGGTCAGGCCGCTACCGGCGATGAAGCTGTGCGGCAACAGGTCCTGGTGGAACAGGCCGATCCAGTACACCAGCGCGCTGACCAGCAACGCGCCGGCCAGCAGAGCGTAGCGTTCGAGCTCGGTACGCAAGGGCAGCCAGGGGCGCACGGCCACGGTGAGCAGGGTGAGGGCGAACAGCAGACGGGCGGCGAGCCAGAAATTGATCGCCTTCTCCGGGTCGGATGGCGTCACCCAGACCGGCATGCCGGCGAACGACAGCATGTGTGCGAAATCGATCAAGCCGACCGCCAGCGAGGCGCAGGCGAGCAGCATGATGTTGCCGGCACGGTCCCGGCTATAGGCGTTCCAGGCGACGCCGAACACCAGCATGGAGACCACGATGGACAGCGTCTCGAACGGCAGGTGCACGCTCTGGTATCTGGCGATGCCCTCGAAGGCGTGATGTGGCGGTGCCAGCCACACCATCAGGAACAGCGCCACCAGCAGACCCAGCAGGATGCCGGTATCGCGCAGCTTGGGCGGTCTTTGCAGGTCGCGCATGCGCGTGTCAGACGGCGTTGCTGACCTGCACCAGTTGCGCCAGCTTGGCTTTGGCCGCGCCGCTGGCGATGACGGCGGCGGCTTTCTGCACGCCATTCGCTAGCGTGTCGGTCAGGCCGGCCAGATAGATGGAGGCGCCGGCATTCATCAGTACGATGTCCCGTGCCGGGCCGGGCTGGTTGTCCAACACATCCAGGATCAGGTCGCGCGAGGCTTGCACCGTCGCGGCCTGGATGTCGGCCAGCGAGGCGGTGGCGAGGCCGAACTGTTGCGGATGTACGGTGTATTCGGTGACGACGCCATCCTTCAGCTCGGCCACCATGGTGTCGCCGGTCAGTGTGATCTCGTCCAGTCCGTCCATGCCATGCACCACCATCACGCGCTGGCTGCCCAGGCGTTGCAGCACGCGCGCCTGGATGCCGACCAGGTCGGGGTGGAACACGCCCAGCAGTTGCTGCTTCGCGCCGGCGGGGTTGGTCAGCGGGCCCAGGATGTTGAACAGCGTGCGCACGCCCAGTTCTTTGCGCACCGGCGCGGCGTGTTTCATCGCGCTGTGGTAGTTGGGCGCGAACATGAAGCCGAAACCCACTTCATTGATGCACTTGGCAGTTTGTTCCGGCGTCAGGTTGATGTGGATACCCAGCGCTTCCAGTACGTCGGCACTGCCCGATTGGGACGATACCGAACGCCCGCCGTGCTTGGCGATCTTCGCTCCTGCGGCTGCCGCCACGAAGGCGGAGGCGGTGGAGATGTTGAAAGTGTGTGCGCCGTCGCCGCCGGTGCCGCAGGTGTCCACCAGGCGGTCGTCGTCGGCGATATCCACCTTGGTAGAGAGTTCGCGCATCACCAGCGCCGCACCGGCGATCTCGCCGATGGTCTCCTTCTTCACGCGCAGGCCGGTGATGATGGCCGCGATCATCACCGGCGACACTTCGCCACCCATGATCTGGCGCATCAGCGACACCATCTCGTCGTGGAAGATCTCGCGGTGCTCGATGATGCGCTTGAGTGCGTCTTGCGGTTTCATGGTTTGCCCTCTAGGAAGTTCCTCAACATGTCATGGCCGTGTTCGGTCAGGATGGACTCGGGGTGGAACTGCACGCCATGCACCGCCAGCGTCTTGTGACGCACGCCCATGATCTCGCCGTCGTCGGTCCATGCGGTGATCTCCAGGCAATCGGGGATCGTTTCTCGCTCGATCACCAGCGAGTGATAGCGCGTGGCCGTGAAGGGCGACGGCAGGCCGGTGAACACGCTGATGCCGTGGTGGTGGATCAGCGAGGTCTTGCCGTGCATCAGCGTCTTGGCATGGATGATACGCCCGCCGAAGGCCTGGCCGATGCTCTGGTGGCCGAGGCACACGCCGAGCAGCGGGATCTTGCCGGCATAGGTCTTGATCGCGGCGACCGAGATGCCCGCCTCGTTCGGCGTGCAGGGGCCGGGCGAGATGACTAGGTGCTGCGGGTTCATCTTCGCGATCTCTTCGACGCTGATCTCGTCGTTGCGCTTCACCACCACATCGGCGCCGAGTTCGGCGAAGTATTGCACCAGGTTGTAGGTGAAGGAGTCGTAGTTGTCTATCATCAATAACATGTCCGTCTCCTCCTAGCGGTGTGCCTGGGCGTCGAGCCCGTCCAGCACCATCTCGGCCGCGCGCAGCACCGCGCGCGCCTTGTTCTGTGTTTCCTGCCATTCGCTGTCGGGCACCGAGTCGGCGACGATGCCGGCACCGGCCTGCACGTAGAGCATCTTGTCCTTCACCACGGCGGTGCGCAGCGCGATGGCCACGTCCATGTCGCCGTTGAATCCCAAGTAACCGACCGCGCCGGCGTAGATGCCGCGCTTGGAAGGTTCCAGTTCGTCGATGATCTCCATCGCGCGCACCTTGGCCGCGCCGCTCACGGTACCGGCGGGGAAGGTGGCTTTCAATACGTCCATCGCATCCAGTCCCGGCTTCAGTTTGGCTTCCACGTTGGAGACGATGTGCATCACGTGCGAATAACGCTCGATCACCATCTTGTCGGTGAGTTTCACCGTGCCGTGTTCGGCGACGCGGCCGATGTCGTTGCGGCCGAGGTCAATCAGCATCAGATGTTCGGCCAGTTCTTTCGGGTCGGCCAATAATTCTTCGGCGAGTGCGGCATCCTGCTCCACGGTCTTGCCGCGCGGGCGGGTGCCGGCGATGGGGCGCACGGTGACGGTGTCGCCTTCCACGCGCGCCAGGATCTCGGGCGAGGCGCCGACCACATGATGGTCGCCCATGTCGTAATAGAACATGTAGGGCGAGGGGTTGATGCTGCGCAGCGCGCGATACAGCGACAGCGGCGGGGCGCTGAAAGGCTGCGACATGCGCTGCGCCAGCACCACCTGCATGATGTCGCCGTCGAAGATGTAGCGCTTGGACCTCTCCACTGCCGCTTTGAAGGCGTCCTCGCCGAATTCGGAGCGCGCTTCCTGGCTCATTACCGCAGGCGTGAACGGGATATCCACCGGACGGCGCAGCAGGCCGACGAGTTCGCGCAGGCGGTCGCGCGCCAGCGGGTAGGCGTCGTCCTGCGCCGGGTCGGCATACACGATGAAGAACAGCTTGCCGGAGAGGTTGTCCACCACGGCGAGCTGCTCGGTCAGCATCAGCAGGATGTCGGGCGTGCCTATCGTGTCCTTCTTCTGCGTCGCGGCGAGCTTGCGTTCGATGTAGCGCACCGTGTCGTAGCCGAAGTAGCCGGCCAGGCCGCCGGTGAAGCGCGGCAGGCCAGACAGCGGCGCGACCTTGAAACGTTTCTGGTAGTCGCTGATGAAGTCCAGCGGGTTGTCCACGGTCTGCGTGGTCGCGTGACCGCGTTCGTGCAGCGTCACCTGCTTGCCGCGCACCACGATGCGCGTGTCGGCCGGCAGGCCGATGAAGGAGTAGCGGCCGAAGCGTTCGCCGCCCTGCACCGATTCGAGCAGGTAGGAGAACGGCTGGTTGGCCAGCTTCAGGTAGAGCGACAGCGGGGTGTCGAGGTCGGCGAAAGTCTCGGCGACCAGCGGGATGCGGTTGTAGCCTTGTGCAGCCAGCGCGTCGAATTGTTCTTGGGTGATAGGGGACAGCATAAAGACCTCTCTAGAGTTTGTTCGATGACCATGGGCGGACGGGCGTCCGGTGATGCAGGATCACCATCGCCAATCGTTCGTCAGCAAAGAGAGGTCTGTATGTGTCATGTCAGATAGGTTTGATAAGCGGCAACACGCCGGTGAGATCGGGAATGACGGCATCCACGTTCAAAGTCTCGACCGGTTCGCCGTGATTGTAACCGTAAGGCACGCAGAAGATGGGGCAGCCTGCAGCACGCGCCGCCTGCGCATCGCTCAGCGAATCGCCGACCAGCAACAGTCGTTCGATATCGCAGCCGAAGAATTGCGCCGCATGCAGCAGCGGCAGCGGATGCGGCTTCTTCTCGGGTAGCGTATCGCCGGCCAGCACGATCTCGAAATACGGCGCCAGACCGGAAGCCTTGAGGATCGGGTCGGTGTAGCGCATCACCTTGTTGGTGATGCAACCCAGACGGAAACCCGCAGCCTTCATCGCATCCAGACCTTGCACCACGTTCTGGAAAGGCTGACTGGTGCACGCCAGTTCGGTGTAGTGCTGCTCGAAGATCGGCAGCGCCTCATCGAACAGGGCGCCATCGGGTTCGGCATGCATGTCGCCGGTCAGCGCGCGTTTCACCAGCCAGTGGATGCCGTTGCCGATGTAGCTCATCAGCAGGTCTTGCGACACGGGCGCACGGCCCATGTCGCGCAACATGCGGTTGGCCGACTCGGCCAGCTCCGGCGCGGTATGCAGCAGCGTACCGTCGAGGTCGATGACGATGGCCGATATCGGTAGCGGGAAGTCCTTGAACGCCATTACTTGCGGACTTTTGCCAGCTCTGCGCGCAGTTCGCCGATGATGGTGTCGTACTTGTGTTTGTCGTTGGCGTTGTACTTGCCGAACACTGCGGAACCGGCGACGAAGGTGTCCACGCCTGCTTCCGCCACTTCCTTGATGTTGGCCGGGCCGACGCCGCCGTCGATCTCCAGGCGGCATTTGTAACCGCCGTCGTCGATCATCTTGCGTACCTTGCGCGCCTTGTCCAGCACGTGCGGGATGAACTTCTGGCCGCCGAAGCCGGGGTTGACCGACATCAACAGCACCATATCCAGCTTGGGCAGGGTGTATTCCAGGATGTCCAGCGGGGTGGCCGGGTTGAACACCAGACCGGCCTTGCAACCCAACTCCTTGATCATGCCGATAGTGCGGTCGATGTGCTCGGAAGCTTCCGGGTGGAAGGTGATGTAAGTCGCGCCGGCCTTGGCGAAGTCGGGGATGATGCGATCCACCGGCTTGACCATCAGGTGCACGTCGATCGGGGCGGTCACGCCGTGCTTGCGCAGGGCTTCGCACACCAGCGGGCCGATGGTCAGGTTGGGCACGTAATGGTTGTCCATCACGTCGAAGTGCACGATGTCCGCGCCGGAGGCCAGTACGTTGTCCACTTCCTCGCCCAGCTTGGCGAAGTTGGCAGAAAGAATCGAAGGGGCGATCTGGTAATCCATGGCTGTTCCTCAGGTTATTTCGGGTTTGAATTCTGGACGCGCATTCTAACCGAAATGCATTGCGTGCCGGGATGCTGCTTGTCAGGCCGGGCAAAATACGGTGAAATGTGTCGATGGAAGATTCCTCCCGTTATCGCATACATGTCGCCGTGCAGGTGCGCCATCTGGCCGACCAGTCCGACGAGGCCGATGACCGTTACGTCTTCTCCTATACCATCACCATCACCAACCAGGGCAACCATCCGGTGCAGTTGCTGGAGCGGCACTGGATCATCACCGACTCCAACAGTCATGTGCAGGAAGTGAAAGGCAAAGGAGTGGTGGGGGAGCAGCCGGTGATCGCACCCGGGCAGAAATACGAGTATTCCAGCGGCACGGTGCTGGCCACCCAGGTCGGCACCATGTCGGGCAGTTATCGCATGCAGGTAGTGGACGGTGGCGAATTCTCCGTGCCCATCCCGCAATTCGTCCTCAGCGTGCCGCGCACGCTGCATTGAATGAGAACATGAAGTCTGTTTTGTCTTTCCGCACCCTTGCGTTGCTGTTGTCCGTCGATCTCTTGCTGTCGGCCTGTAACCTGTTCGCGCCTGCCTCCGTCGAGCCCATAGGCAAGCCCTCGCCGGATTACATGGCGGCGCCGTGGGAGGAGCTACCCGACTGGATGGAGCAGCAATTGCCAGCCTCGTGGCCGGCGCTGATGCAGAGCTGTAACGCTCTCAGGCTGAAGACCGTCTGGTTGCCGATCTGTGCGGCGGCGCAACAAGTGTCGCCGGACGATCTGATGGGGCAGCGTACCTTCTACGAGACCTGGTTTACGCCGTATCGCGTGCTCAATCCGGACGGTAGCGATACTGGCCTCATCACCGGTTATTACGAGCCGTTGCTGTATGGCAGCCGCACCCCCGATGCGCGTTTCGCCTATCCCATCTATGCGCCGCCGGAGGATATGCTGGAAGTGGACATGGGTGAGCTGTATCCCGAGTTCCGTGGGCGCATCGCGCGCGGCCGTCTGGAAGGCAAGCGTGTCGTGCCTTATTTCAATCGCGCCGAGATCGATGCTGGTAAAGCGACCGCGCTGCAAGGGCACGCCTTCCTGTGGGTGGAGGATCCGGTCGAGCTGTTCTTCTTGCAGATACAAGGTTCGGGGCGCATCCAGCTGCCGGATGGCTCGCGTATCAAGATCGGTTATGCCGACCAGAACGGGCATCCTTATGCCTCCATCGGGCGGCGCTTGATCGACATGGGCGAGCTCACGCCGGAACAGGCATCGATGCAGGGCATCAAGGCCTGGGCGCAGAAGAACCCTGAGCGGCTCGCAGTGTTGCTCGGGCACAATCCCAGCTATGTGTTCTTCCGCGAATTGCCCGACCAGGTCTCCGGTCCCATTGGCGCATTGGGCGTACCGCTCACCAATGAATACAGCATCGCCGTCGATCGCCGTGCCATCCCGCTCGGCGTGCCGGTGTTCCTTGCCACCACCCAGCCCAACAGCGATCGGCCGCTCAACCGTCTGGTGTTCGCGCAGGATACCGGCGGCGCCATCAAGGGGGCGGTGCGCGCCGATTTCTTCTGGGGCTTCGGCGATCTGGCTGGCGCCAAGGCCGGCAGCATGAAGCAGCGCGGCCGCATGTGGGTGCTGTTCCCCAAAGGGAGTGAACCCACCCTGAATTGAGGCATGCGCGTTGCGCATGTCTGCTGCCTCGCTGGCGATCCCTGTTGCACTCTCTTCTCCCCCTTCCGGTCTGTGTGCCCCCGGTGTGCCCGGATGCATAGACCTTCCATCACAAACGACTTTAGCGTTTTTGTGCAATTCATTGCTTTTTAAGCATATTTATTTTAGCTTAACTTCCACCCCTAAGCCTTTGTCCTGAAAAGAAAAAATCCACTTTTGCGCTTGACCGGCCCTATTGTTTTCAATATAGTGGGGTCTAGTGGTGAAAAGTGGGAATTAATGGGAGTCAAAGGGGTTCCATGTTTCAAGGGGCGGCACAGTTCAATCTGGATGGCAAGGGGCGCTTGACGATACCTACGCGGTATCGCGACATGCTCCTGGCGCATTGCGCCGGTCAGTTGGTGGTGACCGCCGATGCCGACGGCTGTCTGCTCATCTATCCCCAGCCCGAATGGCAACCCATCCGCGAGAAGCTGATGCAGCTTTCCGCCTTCAATCCAAAGACGCGCGCCTTGCAGCGCTTCCTGGTCGGCCATGCCGAGGATGTGACCATGGATGCGGCCGGTCGCGTGTTGATCTCTCCGACCTTGCGCGACTACGCCAAGCTGGACAAGCGCGTGATGCTGGTCGGTCAAGGCAACAAATTCGAACTGTGGGACGAAGCGCGCTGGCAGGCGCAATACGAGAAGATGACCAGTTTCTCGATGGATGACCTGCCGCCCGAACTGGAAGGGTTCACTTTGTGAGTGATGCATACGCGCATGCGACCGTGTTGCTCGATGAGGCGGTCGATGCGTTGCAAGTGAAACCGGAGGGCATCTATGTCGATGGCACGTTCGGGCGTGGCGGACATAGTCGCCTGATCCTTTCGCGCCTGGGGGCGGCCGGCCGGCTGATCGCGTTCGACAAGGACCCAGCGGCCATCGCCTCCGGTGCTGCGTTGCAGGATGTTCGCTTCACGCTGGTGCATGAAGGGTTCGGGCAGCTGGCGCAGGTGCTGGGCGGGTTGGGCGTGGACAAGGTGGATGGGGTGTTGCTGGATCTGGGGGTGTCGTCGCCGCAACTGGACGATGAGAGCCGCGGTTTCAGCTTCCGCTTCGATGCGCCGCTGGATATGCGCATGGATACCAGTGCGGGGCAGACGGCGGCGGAATGGCTGACCACGGTGGATGAGAAAGAACTGGCGGAGGTGATACGTGATTACGGCGAAGAACGGTTTGCTGGGAAGATTGCAAGGACGATTGTTGCTGCACGCCAGGAGCGGCCGCTCACCACGACCCGGCAGCTCGCCGATCTCGTGGCGCAGTGCGTGCGCACGCGCGAACCTGGCAAGAACCCGGCCACGCGCACCTTTCAGGCTATACGGATTCATCTCAATCGAGAACTCGAAGAGCTCGAGAGTGTCCTGCCGCAATGCGTGGAGCACCTGAAGCCGGGCGGACGCATGGCCATCATCAGTTTCCATTCGCTGGAAGATCGCATCGTGAAGCACTTCATGCGCGACATGGCGCAGGGCGACAAGTTGCCGAAATTCGTGCCGGTGCGTGCGGCGGATGTGCCGCAGGGCAAGCTGAAACTGGTGGGCAAGGCGATCCAGGCTTCCGCTGCGGAGCTGGCAGCCAATCCGCGCGCACGCAGTGCTGTGTTGCGCGTGGCGGAGCGTAGCGGTGGCTAGGCTGAACGTGTTGTTGCTGGTGCTGGTCGTCGCTTGTGCGCTGGGGGTGGTCACTTCCCAGCATAAGGCGCGCAAATTGTTCGTGGAATTGCAGTTCGAAAAGGAGCGTGCGCAACAGATGGATGTGGAATGGGGCAAGCTGCAACTGGAGCAGAGCACGCTGGGGATGCCGGCGCGCGTGGAGAAGCTCGCCCGTCAGCAGTTGCAGATGCACCTGCCGGCCAACGACCAGTTGCGCTACGTGCGCATCGATGAAGCGGGGGCGCGTCCGTGAATTACGCCAGCCTGCCGCAGACCGCTGCCCAGCTGGCATTGCCGGCATGGCGTTCGCGCCTGTTGTTCGTGCTAATGCTACTGGTCATGCTCGGCCTGTTCGCGCGCGGCGTCTATCTGCAAGGCATCCATAACGATTTCCTGCAACAGAAGGGTGATGCGCGTTATGCGCGCGTGATCGAGGTGCCGGCACACCGCGGCATGATCACCGACCGCAATGGTGAGCCGCTGGCGATCAGTACACCGGTGGAATCGGTATGGGCGAGTCCAGGCGAGGTCGAGATCGACCTGCGCCAGTTGATGAACCTGGCGCGCGTGCTGGACATGACGCCGGAGGCACTCAAGGCCAAGCTCACTACCTCGCGCGAATTCGTCTACCTCAAACGCCAGTTGCCGCCTGAGCAGGCGCGCCAGGTGGCGGCACTGGGTATCCCGGGCATCTCCTTGCAGCGCGAATACCGTCGCTATTACCCGGCCGGCGAGGTGACCTCGCAATTGCTGGGTTTCACCGATGTCGACGACAATGGGCGCGAAGGTATCGAACTGGCGTTGCAGGCCAGGCTGGGCGGCAAGCCGGGCAACCAGCGCGTCATCAAGGACCGGCGCGGTCATATCGTGGAGGATGTGGCCAGCCTGCGCGCGCCCAAAGAGGGCGGCGATGTCGCGCTCAGCATCGACAGCAAGCTGCAATTCCTGGCCTATCGCGAGATCAAGCAGGCGGTGATCGACCACAAGGCGAAATCCGGCTCCATCGTGGTGCTGGATGCCAAGAGCGGCGAAGTGCTGGCGCTGGCCAACTGGCCGGCCTACAACCCGAACAATCGCAGCGGTGCTTCGTTGGCGGTGATGCGCAACCGGGCGGTGACCGATCTGTTCGAGCCTGGTTCGACCATGAAGCCATTCGCCGCCGCCGCAGCCCTGGAGTCGGGCAAGTTCCAGCCGGATACGCGCATCGACACCGGCGACGGGCGCCTGACCATCAACGGCCGCACCATCCATGACACCCATCCGGACGGCGTGATGACCGTGGCCAAGGTGTTGCAGAAATCGAGCAACGTCGGTGCCGCCAAGATGGCGCTGTCGCTGCCGCCGCAGACCTTCTGGCAGGACCTCAATGCCTGCGGTTTCGGTACTGCCACTGGCAGCGGCTTCCCGGGGGAGGCTGCCGGCATCCTGCGCGACTATCACAGCTGGCGCCCCATCGAGCAGGCCACCATGTCCTACGGCAACGGCATCTCGGTCAATCTGTTGCAGATGGCGCGCGCCTACACCATCTTCGCCAACGACGGTGAGCTGAAGCCGGTCAGCCTGGTACGCGGCGGCGCGGCGAGCGGCGAGCGCGTGTATTCGCCGCGTACCGCCCGGGCGGTACGTGACATGCTGGAGCTGGTGGTGCAGCCCGGCGGCACCGCGCCGCAAGCGCAGATCCAGGGCTATCGCGTGGCCGGTAAAACGGGCACCGCGCACAAGTTGCAGAACGGTCGCTATGTGGACGAGTACGTGGCGTCCTTCATCGGCCTGGCGCCGGCCTCCGATCCGCGCCTGATCGTCGCGGTGATGGTGGATGAACCTTCCGGTCGCGATTACTACGGCGGTCTGGTGGCGGCACCGGTGTTCAGCAATGTGATGGGCGCTTCGCTGCGCGCGCTGGACGTGCCCTACGACGCGCCATTGAACAACGTGCTGCAATCCAGCGTGCTGGTGGAGGAGGAGACATGAACGCACTCCGTCTCGGTGAACTGGATCAGCTCGATCTGCAGATCACGCGCCTGGTCTCCGACAGCCGCAAGGTGCAGCCCGGCGATACTTTCGTTGCCTATCCCGGCGAGGCCAGCGACGGTCGTCGCTACATCGCACAGGCCATTGCCAACGGCGCTAATGCGGTGATCTGGGAAGCGGACGGTTTCGAGTGGAATCCGGCATGGACCATCCCTAACCTGCCGGTGCGCGGTCTGCGCCTGCAAGCCGGCCTGATCGCCGACAAGGTCTACGGCAATCCATCGCACAAGCTGTGGATGGTCGGCGTCACCGGTACCAACGGCAAGACCTCGATCAGCCAGTGGCTGGCGCGTTGTTTCGGTGGCGTGGGGAGCAAGAGCCTGGTCATCGGCACCTTGGGCAACGGTTTCCCCGATGCCCTGCAACCCAGTGCCAACACCACGCCGGACGTGCTGCATCTGCATGGTCTGCTGGCCGAGGCCATCGCGCAGGGCGCGCAGGCGGCGGTGATGGAAGTGTCATCGCATGCGCTGACGCAAGGGCGAGTCAACGGCGTGCAGTTCGATGTGGCGCTGCTCACCAACCTGACGCGCGACCATCTCGACTATCACGGCGACATGCAGCATTACGCTGCGGCGAAACGCCGTCTGTTCGATTGGGCCGGGCTCAAGTTCGCCGTGGTCAATCTGGACGACGCCTTCGGCTGCGAGCTGGCCGAGCAGCTGCGCGATGGCGCGGCGGAGGTCATCGGCTATGGCGTGACCGAAGAGGCCTTGCAGCGTGCCGGCCGTCTCGGCCTGCGCATGGTGCATGGCGCTTTGCAGCGCGCCGACATGCAGGGGCTGTCCCTGCTGGTGCGCAGCAGCTGGGGCACGGCCGAATTGCACAGCCGACTCATCGGCCGCTTCAATGCGGCCAATCTGCTGGGCGCACTGGCGGTGCTGCTGGTGAGCGAAGTGGGGATCGACGATGCGGTGCGCGAACTCGGTTTGCAGAAAGCGGCGCCGGGGCGCATGCAGGCGCTGGGTGGCAAGGAAGCGCCGACCGTGGTGGTCGACTATGCACACACGCCGGATGCACTGGAGAACGTGTTGCTGACTTTGCGCGAGGCAGTGCAGGCGAATGGCGGGCGGGTGATCTGCGTGTTCGGCTGCGGCGGCGACCGCGATCGCGGCAAGCGGCCGATGATGGGGCGCGTGGCGGCACGTTTTGCCGATGTCAGCATCGTCACCAGCGACAACCCGCGCAGCGAGGAGCCGCAAGCCATCATCGCCGAGATCTGCGCCGGCATGGAAGGCGAATGCCTGGTGATCGAGGATCGCGCACGCGCCATCGCACAGAGCATCGCCAAGGCGCGCGCCAACGATGTGGTGCTGATCGCCGGCAAGGGGCATGAGGATTATCAGGAGATCAAGGGAGTGCGCCAACCGTTCTCGGACAGCGAACTGGCTCAGCGCGCATTGAGCATGTGGAAGCCGGAGGAGCGCTGGTCATGATGCAACTCGCGCAACTCGCCCAGGTGCTGCATGGCCGTCTCGGCGGCGGCGATGTGCACTGCACGGCCGTCTCTACCGATACGCGCAACATCCGGCCGGGCGACCTGTTCATCGCGCTCAAGGGCGAGCGTTTCGACGGCGCGCAATTCGTGGCGCAAGCGGTGCAGGCCGGTGCGGTCGCCGCCATCGTGAACGAAGGCAGTGTGCCGCCGGGCGTGTCGTGCCCGCTGCTGTATGTCGCCGATACGCGTATCGCGCTGGGTGAACTGGCCGCCTGGTGGCGCCGCCGCTTCGACCTGTCGCTGGTCGCAGTGACCGGCAGCAACGGCAAGACCACGGTGAAGGAGATGCTGGCCGCCATCCTGCGCACACATGCGGGCGGCGAAGAGCGCGTGCTGGCTACGCGCGGCAACTTCAACAACGACATCGGCATGCCGCTCACCCTGCTCAAGCTGCGCGCGGAACATCGCTATGCGGTGATCGAGATGGGCATGAACCACGCGGGCGAGATCGACTATCTCACGCGCATCGCGCAACCCGACGTGGCGCTGGTCAACAACGCCAGCGGTGCACACCTGCAAGGGCTGGGATCTGTGGAAGGCGTGGCGCGTGCCAAGGGCGAGATATTCGCCGGGCTGTCTGCGCAGGGCGCCGCGGTCATCAATGCCGACGACGCGCATGCCGCACTGTGGCGCACCCTGGCAGGGATGCATCTCGTGTACGACTTCGCGCTGACAAATCCCGCCACCGTAAAGGGCGATTGGCAGGCGCAAGGCTACGGCGGGCTGTTGCGTGCGCAGACACCCGCCGGCGAATTGCTGGTGCTGTTGCAAGTGCCGGGCGAGCACAACGCGCGCAACGCGCTGGCAGCGGCGACCGCAGCGCTGGCCTTGCAGGTGCCGCTGGCCACCATCGCGCAGGCGCTGGCCGCGTTTGGCGGTGTGGCGGGACGTTTGCAGCGCAAACCGGCGCTGCATGGCGCCACGTTGATCGACGATACCTATAACGCCAATCCGGCTTCCATGCGTGCTGCGCTGCAAGTGCTGGCACAGGCATTCGGCAAGCGCATCTTCGTGCTGGGCGACATGGGCGAACTGGGCGACGACGCGGCGCAGTTCCATCGTGAACTGGGCAGCACGGCGCGTGCGCTGGGCATCGAGCGCCTGCATGCGCTGGGTGAGTTGAGCGCGCTGGCGGTGCAGGCCTTCGGTGCCGGTGCCACGCATCACGCCGACATCGAGACTTTGCAACAAACACTGAAAGACGAACTGGATGCGCAGACCACCGTGCTGGTGAAGGGGTCGCGCTTCATGAAGATGGAACGTGTCGTGCAGGCATGCGCGGCATCACAGGAGGATACATGCTGCTCGCATTAGCCCAATGGCTGGCCCAGGACATCCGCGCTTTCAGCGTGTTCAATTACATCACGCTGCGCGCGGTGCTGGCCGCGATGACCGCGCTCATCATCTCGTTCATGCTGGGGCCGTGGATGATCCGCAAACTGACCGCGATGAAGATCGGCCAGGCAGTGCGCACGGACGGTCCGCAGACCCATCTGGTGAAGGCGGGTACGCCGACCATGGGCGGCGCGCTGATCCTGATGTCGATCGCCATCACCACCCTGTTGTGGGGCGATCTGCACAACGCCTATGTGTGGGTGGTGTTGCTGACCACTTTGGGGGTGGGCGCCATCGGCTGGGTGGATGACTATCGCAAGGTGGTCTACAAGAACCCGGACGGATTGTCCGCGCGCGCCAAGATGTTCTGGCAATCGCTGATCGCGCTGGCCGTCGGCATCTTCCTGTGGACACATGCCACGCTGCCGCAGCACACCGAAGTGATCGTGCCCTTCTTCAAGCATTTCGCCATCCCGCTCGGTATGGTCGGTTTCATCCTGCTGGTGTACCTGGTCATCGTCGGCAGCAGCAACGCGGTGAACCTGACCGATGGTCTCGACGGCCTCGCCATCATGCCGACGGTGATGGTCGCCGCGGCGCTGGCGGTGTTCGCCTATGTCGCGGGCCATGCCGAATTCTCCAAATACCTGGGTGAGCCCTCTATCCCCGGCGCGGGCGAGCTGGCGGTGTTCTGCGCCGCCATCTCCGGCGCGGGCCTCGCCTTCCTGTGGTTCAACGCCTATCCGGCGGAGGTGTTCATGGGCGACGTCGGCGCGCTGGCGCTGGGCGCGGCGCTGGGCGCGGTGGCGGTGATCATCCGCCAGGAACTGGTGCTGTTCATCATGGGCGGCGTGTTCGTGGTGGAAGCGGTGTCGGTGATGCTGCAGGTGTCCTGGTTCAAATACACCAAGAAGAAATACGGCACCGGCCAGCGCATCCTGCTGATGGCGCCGCTGCACCATCACTTCGAACAGAAAGGCTGGAAAGAAACGCAGGTGGTGGTGCGTTTCTGGATCATAACGATGTTGCTGGTCTTGATAGGCCTGTCAACGCTCAAGCTGAGATGAATACGGCGATGAAAATGAAGAAACGCATCACGTTCGCGTTGGGGGAGGCTCATATTCGCGCAGCGAATGTGATGACGACACCAGACGCCAACGTGCGCTTCTGGATCATCACCATGCTGCTGGTACTTATTGGATTGTCCACACTGAAACTGAGATGACCTCTTTGCGCGACAAATCGGTGCTGATCCTCGGTCTCGGCGAGACCGGGTTGTCGCTTGCGCGTTACCTGCACGCGCAAGGCGCGCGTCTGCGCGTGGCCGATAGTCGGGCGCTGCCGCCGGGCGCGGACATCTTGCGCAATGAGTTGCCCGATGTGGCGTTGCATTGCGGGGCCTTCACCGATGCCTTGCTGCAAGGCATCGAGCGCATCGCCATCAGTCCCGGCGTGCCGGTGGCGACGCCGCTGGTGCAGCAGGCCATCGCGCGCGGTATCCCGGTCGAGGGCGATGTCGAGCTGTTGGCGCAGTTGCTGAATACCCACGATTATCGCCGCACGACCAAGGTCATCGCCATCACCGGCGCCAACGGCAAGACCACCACCACCAGCATGGTGGGCGCGATGTGCGCGGCGGCCGGGCTGGATACCCAGGTGGCGGGCAACATCTCGCCGGCGGTGCTCGACGCCTTGCGCGCACGCACGCAGCAGCCGCAGGTGTGGGTGCTGGAGCTGTCCAGCTTCCAGCTGGAGACCACGCATACGCTCAATGCCGATGTGGCGAGCGTGCTCAACGTGAGTGAAGACCATCTGGACCGCTATGCCGGCAGCATGGAGGCCTATGCCGCCGCCAAGGCGCGCATCTTCCAGGGCGACGGCGTGCAGGTGCTGAACCGCGACGACGCGCGCAGCATGGCGATGGCGCGCACGGGACGCAAGCAAGTGAGCTTCGGTCTGAGCCTGCCGCGCAACACACATGATTGGGGCATCAGCCGCGAAGGCGCTTTGACCTGGCTGGTGCAGGGAAAGCAGAAGATCATGCGTGCCGACGAGTTGCAGGTGAGCGGTCTGCACAATGTGGCGAACGCGCTGGCCGCGCTGGCCTTGTGTCGTGCGCTGGGCATCCCGCTGCCGCCGCTGGTCACTGCGTTGCGTGCGTTCAAGGGTTTGCCGCACCGCGTGGAGAAGGTGGCCGAGATCGCTGGGGTCACCTGGTACGACGATTCCAAGGGCACCAACGTCGGCGCCACCGAAGCGGCACTGAAGGGGCTGGGCAAGCCGGCGGTGGTGATCCTGGGCGGCGACGGCAAGGGTCAGGATTTTTCGCCGCTGAAGGACGCGGTGGCAACGCACGCGCGCGCGGTGGTGCTGATCGGGCGCGATGCGCCGCTCATCGAACAGGCCATCG
Source organism: Pseudomonadota bacterium (assembly GCA_040754175.1). GTDB lineage: Bacteria > Pseudomonadota > Gammaproteobacteria > Burkholderiales > Gallionellaceae > Sideroxyarcus. Next base: position 36,371 of record JBFMFN010000032.1, read on the forward strand.
CCGGCTGCGGCAAGCCGCTGCTGCATGCGCATGACATGGAGGAGGCCGTGCAATTGGCGGCGGCGCATGCGCAGCGCGGCGATGCGGTACTGATGTCGCCGGCCTGTGCCAGCTTCGACATGTATCGCAACTATCTGCATCGCGCCGAAGCCTTCATCGCGGCAGTACGGCGCCAGGAGGCGGCATGCTGAACACCGCGCTCAATGCCCCGCGCCGCGCGCTGGCCGAATACGACACCGTGCTGACCTGGGTGGTCACCGCGCTGCTCGCCATCGGTCTGGTGATGGTGTATTCCGCCTCCATCGCCACGGCCGAGGCGGGCAAATACACCGCGCATCAGGCGAGCTATTATCTGGTGCGGCATGCCATCTTCATGCTGGTGGGATTGCTGGCTGCAGTGATGGCGTTCCAGGTGCCGATGCAGACCTGGCAGAAATACGCGCCGTTGCTGTTCGTGGTGGGAGTGTTGTTGCTGTTGCTGGTGCTGATTCCCGGCATCGGCAAATCGGTGAACGGCAGCCGCCGCTGGATCTCGCTGGTGGTGTTCAACATCCAGCCGTCCGAACTGATGAAACTGTTCGCGGTGCTGTACGCGGCCGACTATGCGGTGCGCAAGGCGGTGGTGCGCGATCGTTTCGTGCAGTCGTTCGTGCCGATGTTCATCGTGATGGCACTGGTGGGTGCATTGTTGCTGTTGGAGCCGGACATGGGCGCGTTCGTGGTGGTGTGCGCCATCGCCATGAGCATGCTGTGGCTGGGTGGCTTCAACCTGAAGATCTTCGGCGCGCTGACCATCGCCCTGCCGCTGGCGTTCGCCGCGCTGATCCTCTCGTCAGAATATCGCATGCAGCGCGTGCTGGGCTTCCTCGATCCCTGGTCGGACCCTTACGGCAAGGGCTACCAGTTGAGCCATGCACTGATCGCTTTCGGTCGCGGCGAATGGCTGGGCGTGGGCCTGGGCGGCAGCGTGGAGAAACTGTTCTACCTGCCCGAGGCGCATACCGACTTCCTGTTGGCGGTGATCGCCGAAGAGCTGGGGCTGTTCGGCGTTTCCGCCGTGTTGCTGCTGTTCGGCTGGCTCATCGTGCGGGCGTTCGCCATCGGTCGCCAGGCGGCGATGTCGGACCGTCTGTATGCCGCGCTGGTGGCGCAAGGCATCGCCGTGTGGCTGGGCGTGCAGGCGATGATCAATATCGGCGTGAACATGGGGGTGCTGCCGACCAAGGGACTGACGCTGCCGTTCCTCAGCTTCGGTGGCAGCGGTGTGGTGGTCAACCTTATCGCGGTCGCCGTGTTGCTGCGCATCGATTATGAAAACAGACGTGTTGCGCGGGGACTTCCGATATGAGTCCGCGCTTTAACAACACGTCTGTTTCGGCGAAGACTAACTTGCGCGAGCAAGTTAAGCCCCAAAGGGGCGGCCGTAGCCAGAATCGTCGCGTGGCGAGGGGGTTGCCGATATGAACCGCACCCTCATGGTCATGGCAGGCGGCACCGGCGGGCATATCTATCCGGGGCTGGCGGTCGCGGATGCCTTGCATGCCCAAGGCTGGCACATCGTGTGGCTAGGGGCGCCCAACAGCATGGAGGCTGAGCTGGTGCCCAAGCATGGCTATGAGGTGGCATGGGTGAACTTCTCTGGTGTGCGCGGCAAGGGAGTGTGGCGCCTGCTGACATTGCCGTTCACCTTGCTGCGTGCGCTGGGGCAGAGCGCAGCGGCGATCCTGCGCCATCGCCCCGATGTGGTGCTGGGCATGGGCGGTTACATCACGGTGCCGGGCGGCTTGATGGCGGCGTTTCTGCGCCGGCCGCTGGTGGTGCATGAGCAGAACTCCATTGCCGGCCTGAGTAACAGGATGCTGGCCCGGTTGGCGACACGCGTTTTGAGCGGTTTCCCGATGGTGTTGAAGCGGGGCGAGTGGTGCGGCAATCCGGTGCGCGCCGACATCGCGGCACTGCCTGTGCCCGAGCTGCGCTATGCGCAGCGTAGCGGTCACCTGAACGTGTTGGTAGTGGGCGGCAGTCTGGGCGCGCAGGCCTTGAACGAGGCGCTGCCCCAAGCGTTGGCGCAGTTGGCGCAGAACGAGCGCCCGCAGGTCATCCACCAGACCGGCAAGAAGCATTTCGACGCGGTACGGAAACTGTACGCGGCGGCGGGGGTGGAGGCGGACATCCGGCCGTTCCTGGAGGACATGGCGCAGCAGTATGCGCAGGCGGACGTGGTGATCTGTCGTGCGGGCGCGCTGACCGTGGCAGAACTGGCTGCGGCAGGCGTGGCCAGCGTGCTGGTGCCGTTCCCGTTCGCGGTGGATGACCACCAGACGCACAACGCACGTTTTTTGAGCGAGCACGGCGCAGCCATGCTGTTGCCGCAGACGGAATTGGCGGCCGACAAGCTGGCGCAATTGTTGCGCGGACTGTCACGGGACGAATTGCAGAAGATGGCGCAAGCGGCGCGTGCACTGGCGAAGCCGGATGCGACGGCGCAGGTGACCAAGGTGTGTGAGGGACTGGCGATATGAAACACAAGATCAAGAACATCCATTTCGTGGGCATCGGCGGCTCGGGCATGAACGGCATCGCAGAGGTGATGCTCAATCTCGGCTTCAAGGTGAGCGGCTCCGATATCGCGGACAGCACGGTCATCATGCGCTTGCGCGACCTAGGCGCCGAGATCCATCAGGGGCACGATGCGAAGAACCTGCGCGATGCCGATGCGGTGGTGACCTCTACCGCAGTGAAAGCGGACAACCCGGAAGTGTTGGCGGCGCGCGAACAGCGTATCCCGGTGGTGCCGCGCGCGGTGATGCTGGCCGAACTGATGCGCCTGCGCCAGGGCATCGCCATCGCCGGCACGCACGGCAAGACCACCACCACTTCGCTGGTGACCAGCGTGCTGGCCAAGGGTGGTTTCGATCCGACCTTCGTCATCGGTGGCCGCTTGAACAGCAGCGGTGCCAATGCGCGCCTGGGCACCGGCGAATACATCGTGGCGGAAGCGGACGAGTCGGATGCCTCCTTCCTGTATCTGACACCGATCCTGGCGGTGGTCACCAACATCGACGCCGACCACATGGAGACCTACGGCCATGACTTCAACAAGCTGAAGCAGGCCTTCATCGATTTCATCGAGCGCCTGCCGTTCTATGGCCGTGCCATGCTGTGTGTGGACGACCCCAATGTGCGCGACATCCTGCCGCGCATCAGCAAACCGGTGACCACCTACGGCATGGGCGAGGAGGCGCAGATCCGTGCCGTCAATGTGCGTCACGAAGGCGGCCGCATGCGCTTCACCGCACAATGCCGTCACGACGAGAAATGCCAGTTCGATGGCAAGCCGCTCGATCTGGATATCACCCTTAATCTGGCGGGCGAACACAACGTGCTGAACGCGCTGGCCGCCATCGCCATCGGTCTGGAAGTGGGCGTCGCACCGCAGGCCATCGCTGATGCACTGGCCGAGTTCCAGGGCGTGGGACGGCGCATGCAGCGTTACGGTGAGATCGCGTTGCCGCAGGGCGGCACGTTCACCTTGCTCGACGATTACGGTCATCACCCGGTGGAGATGAAGGCGACGCTGGCCGCGGTGCGCGGTGCGTTCCCGGGCAAGCGTCTGGTGCTGGCATTCCAGCCGCATCGCTACACGCGTACACGCGACCTGTTCGAGGATTTCGTCAAAGTGCTGGGCAGCGTGGATGCCTTGTTGCTGGCCGATGTGTATGCCGCCGGCGAAGCGCCCATCGTGGCCGCCGACGGGCGTTCGCTGATGCATGCGCTGCGCGTGGCGGGACAGAGCAACGTGGTGTTCGTGGAGAACATCGCCGACATGCCGCAGGCCATCTTGCAAATGGCGCATGACGGGGACGTGGTGCTGACCATGGGCGCGGGTTCCATCGGTGGTGTGCCGAACCAGGTGAAGCAACTGACACAGCAATGAACATGAGCGAACCGACACAGTTCAGCAGCGCAGGGTTACGCGGCGAGATGCTCCGCGACGAGCCGATGTCGCGCCATGTGAGCTGGCGTGCCGGCGGCAGCGCCAGACGCGTGTATCAACCGGCGGATCTGGCCGACCTGCAAGCATTCCTGCGTCAGGTCCCGGCGGATGAACCGTTGCTGGCGGTGGGATTGGGCAGCAACCTGCTGGTGCGCGACAGCGGGTTCGCCGGCACCATCTTGTTGATGGTGGGCGCGCTGACCGAGCTGCGTATGGAAGAGGGCTTGATCTATGCACAGGCCGGGGTGCCGGGTGCCAAGCTGGCGCGCTTTGCCGCGAGCAACGAGTTGTGCGGTGCGGAATTCTTCGTCGGCATCCCCGGCACCTTGGGCGGCATGCTGGCGATGAACGCCGGTTGCTACGGCGGCGAGACCTGGAGCGTGGTGCAGCGCGTGCAGGTGCTGACGCGCAGCGGCGAGTTGATCGAGCGCACGCCGCAGGAATATGAGGTGGGCTATCGCTTGGTAAAGAGGATTTCGGATTTGGGATTTAGGAATTTTGAGGAGGCTGCACACGCTGATTCGGCCAAATCCCAAATCCAAAATCCAAAATCCTCAGAGGAATTCTTCGTCGGCGCCTGGCTGAAGTTTGAACAAGGCGACGTGGAGCAGGCGCGCCAACAGATCAAGGCCCTGATGGAGAAACGCAGTGCCAGCCAGCCGTTGCAGATGCCCAATGCGGGTTCCGTGTTTCGCAATCCGCCCGGGCAGCATGCGGCGAAGTTGATCGAGGGCTGTGGATTGAAGGGCAAGCGTATCGGTGGCGCCGAGGTGTCGCAGAAACATGCCAACTTCATCGTGAATGTCGGCGGCGCCACGGCAGCCGATATCGAAGGGTTGATCGTGGCAGTACAGGCGACGGTGTTGCAGCAGACCGGGATCGAGTTGCATCCGGAAGTCCGGATCGTTGGAGAGCAGGCAAAGTGAAGAATTTCGGCAAAGTGGCGGTGTTGTTCGGTGGGCGTTCGGCAGAGCGCGAGGTGTCGTTGAAGAGCGGCAGTGCGGTGCTTGCGGCATTGCAGAAGAGCGGTGTCGATGCGCATGCCTTCGATCCGGCAGAACGCGATCTCGCCGAGCTGAAGCAACAGGGCTTCCAGCGCGTGTTCGTGATGCTGCACGGGCGCGGCGGCGAGGATGGCACGGTGCAGGGCGCACTGGAGTTGATGGGGATCCCTTATACCGGCAGTGGCGTGCTGGCGTCCGCCATCGGCATGGACAAGTGGCGCACCAAGCTGGTGTGGCAGGCCGCCGGTCTGCCCATCCCGGAATACGAAGCACTCACTGCGCCGACCGATTGGGAGGCGGTGGCCGAGCATCTCGACCTGCCGCTGTTCATCAAGCCGGCCTGCGAAGGCAGCAGCGTGGGCGTGACCAAGGTCAAGACGGTGGAAGAGCTGCCGGCCGCCTATGCCGCAGCGGCACAGCACGACAAGGTGGTGATCGCCGAGAGCTTCATGAGTGGCGGCGAATTCACCGTGGCGATCCTCAACGGCCAGGCGTTGCCGCCGATCAAGATCGAACCGGCGAACGAGTTCTACGACTACGAGGCGAAGTACCTGCGCGACGATACGCGCTACCTGTGCCCGTGTGGTCTGCCGGCGGCAGAAGAGGCGGAGATGCAGCGCCTGGCCTTGCAGGGGTTCCAGATCCTCGGCTGCGAGGGCTGGGGGCGCATCGACTTCCTGCGTGGCGAGGATGGCAAGTTGTATCTGCTGGAAGCGAACACCGCACCCGGCATGACCGACCACAGTCTGGTGCCGATGGCGGCACGCCAGGCCGGTATCGGTTTCGAGCAACTGGTGTTGCGCATCCTGGAGGGTGCCCATGTGGGATAACGATCACCTGCTGCGTGGCATCGCCAACGTGCTGTTCGGCTTCAGCCTGTTGCTGATGCTGTACGGCGCGCTGCGCTATGTGGCGCAGTTGCCAGCGTTTTCGCTGCAGGCGGTGGTGTTGGCACAGGCGCCGCAGCGCGTGCCGGTGGATCAGGTGGAAGAACTGGTCCACAGCGCGATTCGCGGCAATTTCTTCACCGTGGATCTGGCGCAGGTGCGTGATGCGTTCCAGCAATTGCCCTGGGTGCGCTCGGTGAGCGTGCGGCGCAAGTTCCCGTGGCAGCTGGAAGTGACGCTGGAAGAACATGTGGCGCTGGCGCGCTGGAACAAGCATGCGCTGGTGGATACGCATGGCGAGGTGTTCGCCGCGCAGACCGATGAGGTGCTGCCGGAATTCTTCGGGGCGGATGAGAACGCGGTCTTGATGGCGCGTACCTACGCCGAGTTGGGCGAGACGCTGCAACCGATGCAGCGGCAGATCGTGCAGTTGACCCTGTCGCCGCGCATGGCTTGGCAGGTGAAGCTCGACGACGGCATGGAATTGGCGTTGGGGCGCGAAGCGATGCGCGAGCGGTTGGCGCGTTTCGTGCAAGTGTATCCGTACAGTGTGGCGGTGCGCATGCCGAATGCACGCCGCGTGGATCTGCGTTATCGCAACGGCTTTGCGGTGCAGCAAACGGCCGGTGCGGCGTGAAGGTAGTCAGGAGAAGGTGATGAGCAAAGAGAGCAAGAATCTGGTCGTGGGTCTGGATATCGGTACCTCGAAGATCGCGTGCATCGTGGCCGAAGTGACGGCTGAGGGCACGCTGGAGGTGATCGGTGCCGGCATGCATGAGTCCTCCGGCATGAAGAAGGGCATGGTGGTGAACATCGATGCCACGGTCGGTGCGATCCAGCAGGCTTTGCAAGAGGCCGAGCTGATGGCGGATTGCAAGATCCGCCAGGTCTATACCGGGATCGCGGGCGGGCATATCAAGAGCTCCAACGCGCACGGCATGATCAAGATCAAGGACAAGGAAGTGGCGCACACCGATGTGGTGCGCGCGATCGAGACGGCCAGTTCGATCAGTCTGCCCGGCGATCAGCAGATCCTGCACATCCTGGAGCAGGAGTTCAGCATCGATGGTCAGGGTGGCATCAAGAAGCCGCTGGGCATGAGCGGCCTGCGCCTGGAAGTGGAGATCCACATCGTGACCGGTGCCGTATCTGCGGTGCAGAACATCCTCAAGTGCATCCACCGTTGCGGCCTGGAGGTGGAGGACATCATCCTGCAACCGCTGGCATCGAGCAAAGCGGTGTTGGCCGAGGACGAGAAGGAACTGGGCGTGTGTCTGGTGGACATCGGCGGTGGCACCACCGATGTGGCGATCTTCACCGGCGGTGCGATCCGTCATACCGCGGTGATCCCCATCGCGGGCGACCAGATCACCAACGACATCGCGATGGCTTTGCGTACACCGACCAAGGATGCCGAGGACATCAAGATCAAGTATGGCTGCGCCCTGCGCCAGTTGGCGAACGAGGCGTTGATCGAGGTGCCGGGCGTGGGCGAGCGCAGCGCGCGCATGCTGTCGCGCCAGACGCTGGCCGAGGTGATCGAGCCGCGCGTGGAGGAACTGTATTCGCTGGTGCAGACCGAGATCCGCCGTAGCGGTTTCGAGGACCTGTTGTCGTCGGGCATCGTCATCACCGGTGGCAGCAGCGCCATGCAGGGCATGGTGGAACTGGGCGAGGAGATCTTCCATCTGCCGGTGCGTCTCGGCTTGCCGAGCAACATCGGCGGTCTGTCGGGAGTGGTAAAGACACCGCGTTATGCGACCGGTGTCGGTTTGTTGGTGTACGGCCTGGAACGTCACCAGCGCGAGGAGGTGTCCAGGGTGGGGACGGCTTCTTTCAAGGATGTAGTGGAGCGGATGAGGGCATGGTTCATGGGGAACTTTTGAGTTAACGGGTGGCAGTATCGGTCGGGTCTGGATCACACGAATTTGAATCAACTTTAATAAGGAGAACGAAGATGGCTTTCGAACTGTTGGATGCACAACCGCAAGGGGCGGTGATCAAGGTGGTGGGCGTGGGCGGCTGCGGCGGCAATGCGGTCGACCATATGATCGAACAGGGCGTGCAGGGGGTGGAATTCATCACCATCAATACCGATGCACAGGCGCTGAAGCGCAGCAAAGCGCGCGTGCAGTTGCAGATCGGTTCCACCCTGACCAAGGGGTTGGGCGCCGGCGCCAAGCCGCAGATCGGTCAGGCGGCAGCGGAAGAGGATAGGGAGCGCATCGCCGAGATCATCGGTGGCGCCAACATGGTGTTCATCACTGCCGGTATGGGCGGTGGTACCGGTACCGGTGCGGCCCCCATCGTGGCGCAAGTGGCCAAGGAGATGGGCATCCTCACCGTGGCGGTGGTGACCAAGCCGTTCGTATTCGAAGGCAAGCGCATGGCGCTGGCGCAGCAGGGCATCGAAGAGTTGGCGGCCTATGTGGATTCGCTCATCATCGTGCCGAACGCCAAGCTGATGGAAGTGCTGGGCGGCAAGACCACATTGCCGGAGGCCTTCAAGGCAGCCAACGGCGTGCTGCAGGGTGCCGTCGCCGGCATCGCCGAAGTAATCAACGTGCCGGGCATGGTGAATGTGGACTTCGCCGACGTGTGCACGCTGATGTCCGAGAACGGCATGGCGATGATGGGGGCTGCCTCCGCGAGCGGCGAAGGTCGTGCGCAGCGTGCGGCCGAGCAGGCCATCGCCAGCCCCTTGCTGGAAGACGTGGACCTGACCGGTGCACGTGGCGTGCTGGTCAACATCACCTCCAGCAGCAACATCACGCTGGAAGAATTCCATGAGGTGATGAACTGTTTCCAGTTCGCCGCTTCCGAGGCGACCGTGATCGTCGGTTCCGTGTTCGACGAGAACATGGGTGACGAGTTGCGCGTGACCATCGTGGCCACCGGTCTGGGCGCCGTGCGCAAGCAGCAGCCGAAGCCGGTGCTGGTGCCGCAGGCGCAACTGCGCACCGGTACGCACGATGCGCCGATGGTCGATTTCAGCGAGCTGGATATGCCGGCCGTGATGCGTTCCGGTCGTCATCGCGAGGCGGTGGAAGCGATGAAGATGTCCGGTGTGGAGACGCTGGACATCCCGTCCTTCCTGCGCAAGCAAGCGGACTGAGCGGTGGGACGGGGGCGTCCGTCAGCGCGGAGTCCCCGCTACCCTGTGATAGACTCACCGCGTGTAATCGGGATGTGAGGATATGGTCAGACAGCGCACATTGAAAACGGTGGTCGAGGCAACCGGGGTGGGTTTGCACTCCGGGCAGAAGGTCTATCTGACCTTGCGTCCGGCGCCGGTCGATAGCGGCATCGTGTTCCGACGTGTCGATATGACACCGCCGGTGGATGTCCCCGCGCAAGCGCATGCCGTAAACGACACGCGGCTGTCTACCTGTCTGGAGCACCAAGGTGCGCGTGTGGCGACCATCGAGCACCTGATGTCGGCCTTCGCCGGCCTGGGGATCGACAATGCCATCGTGGAGCTGACCAGTTCCGAACTGCCCATCATGGATGGCAGTGCGGGAACCTTCATTTTCCTGTTGCAGTCGGCGGGCATCGCCGAACAAGAAGCGCTGAAGAGATTCATCCGCGTCAAGAAACCGGTGGAGGTGAAGGACGGCGACAAGTGGGTGCGTTTCGAGCCGTACAACGGCTACAAATTGAGCTTCACTATCAATTTCGCCCACCCGGTCATCGCCAACACCAAGCAGAACGTCACGATCGACCTGGGCGAGCATTCTTATATAAAGGAAGTCAGCCGCGCGCGCACCTTCGGTTTCATGCAGGAGGTGGAGTGGATGCGTTCGCAGGGCCTGGGTTTGGGCGGCAATCTGGATAACGCCATCGTGATGGACGAATACCGTGTCATCAATCCGGATGGGCTGCGCTTCGAGGACGAGTTCGTCAAACACAAGGTGCTGGATGCCATCGGCGACCTGTATCTGCTGGGGCATCCCCTGATCGGTGCGTTCTCTGGCTACAAGTCCGGCCATGCCTTGAACAACGCGCTGTGTCGCGCTTTGCTGGCGGACGAGACGGCCTGGGAGTTCACCACTTTCGCCAAAGCGGAAGAGGCACCGGACTTCCTGCGCTTGCAGCTCCAGCCGGCCTGATCCGGAGCCGGTATGCTGATCCGGCTGATCCTGTTGTTGTCTGCGCTGCTGCTGGCGGTGTCGGGGCTGGCCTACCTGTTCACGCGCGATGGTCGCTACCTGCTGTTCGCCTGGCGGGTGGTGCGTTTCCTGGTTGCGCTGCTGCTGGCTTTCCTGGTGTTGTATCTGCTGGAACGTTACGGTTTGGTCGCTTGGGGGGTACTGCGTTAGCGCTGTCGTGCGACGAGGCGCTGGACGGCGGCCTTGAGCTCGCCTTCCGGCAGGTCGGCGGCCAGTTCTCCCAGTGCACGCCGACCTTGCGGGCCGAGTATCCGTGGCACGACGGGGCGTGGCAGCGGGCCGATCCTGACTTGCACCTGGATTTGAATTCCAGTAACCTCGCATCCCTTTGTTCGGAATGAAGAAATCATTTGCGGGGCAAGTTGTCGCAGTTTGCTGGCGACGGCGCCGTTGTCCGCAGCCAGCACCAGGCGTTTGCCGTCGTAGCCGAGGACCCGGCTGCTGCGGGTCAAGGCGGCCGGTGCGATCGAGCGGTAAGTGCGTTCGATCTGTCCGATCTGGCGTGATGTCACGACGTAGCGTTTCAGTTCGGGATCCGAGGACAGGTAGTTGCTCAGCCGGTTGGACATGGGTGCAAGTGATCTTCGTGGGGAGTTTATGCGATGAATATTATTCTAGTTTCGAACCGTTCGGCAAAAGCGCGCAGCATCACGCTGACGGCAACGCACATGGTCGCAGGGTTGTTGCTGGCGCTGGCGCTGTTCGTTTCCGCCGTGATCGCCGCGCAATATGTCATCGTGCGCTTCCATGCTGGGGCGGTCAGTGACGAGATGCGCGGCTGGCTGGCCAGTGCCCAGGCCGAGGAACAGCGCAAGCAGGAGCTGTTCATGCGCCAGAGTCTGGATGCGATGGCGGTGCGCCTGGGGCAGTTGCAGGCACAGTTGCAGCGCCTGGATGGTTTGGGCGTGCGTCTCGCCAAGCTGAGCGGCATGAAACCGCAGGAGTTCTCATTCGGCCAGGCGCCTGCGCAAGGCGGTCCGCTGGTCACGGCGCCGGCTGTGCAGGACATCACGCTGGACAACATGAACCGCCAGATGGATGCGTTGCGCGAATTGCTGGGTGATCGCAGCGACAAGCTGGTTGCCCTGGAGACCTTGCTGCAACAGGATAAGCTGGACAAGAAGATGTTGCCGTCCGTGGCGCCCATCACCGTAGGCTGGTATTCCTCCAATTTCGGCTGGCGTATCGATCCGTTCACCGGCAAGAATGCCATGCATGAAGGGGTCGATTACATGGTGCCGGCCGGCACCCCGATCTATGCCTCAGCCGGGGGCGTGGTGGTGTTTGCGGGCTTGCATCCTCAGTATGGTAATATGGTCGAGATAGATCACGGTAACCAGATCATCACCCGTTATGCGCATGCTTCGAAGATTCTGGTCAAGGTCGGCGAGGTCGTGCGGCGCGGGCGTGAGATCGCAAAGGTCGGCAGCACGGGGCGTTCTACCGGTAACCACTTGCATTTCGAGGTGCGTTATCGCGGCATCGCACAGAACCCGGTGCGGTTCCTGGAACAAGCCTCAAGTTGAAGTGCGCTTCGGAATGGCAGGGTGAGGTGGTTACCTCACCCTTTTTTATTTGTTCGCAACAATCGTCACTGAAAATAACAACATGATCTCCAAACTGTTGAAGTCCGTCTTTGGTAGTCGCAACGACCGCCTGCTCAAGCAATATCGCCAGACCGTCGTGCGCATCAATGCGCTGGAGCCGGAGATGCAGGCGCTGAGCGAACAGGCGTTGCAGGCCAAGACCGCGGAGTTCAAGCAGCGCCATGCGCAGGGAGAGTCGCTGGATGCGCTGTTGCCGGAAGCCTTCGCCGTCGTGCGCGAAGCCGGGCGCCGGGTGTTCGGCATGCGTCACTATGATGTGCAATTGATCGGCGGCATGGTGCTGCATTACGGCAAGATTGCCGAGATGCGTACCGGCGAAGGCAAGACGCTGATGGCGACCTTGCCGGCCTATCTGAATGCCTTGTCCGGCAAGGGCGTGCATGTGGTCACGGTGAACGATTACCTGGCCACGCGCGATGCGGAATGGATGGGGCGCTTGTATCGCTACCTCGGGCTGTCCGTCGGCGTCATCCTGTCCGGCATGGATCATGGTGAAAAACTGGCCGCTTATGGAGCGGACATCACCTACGGTACCAACAACGAATTCGGTTTCGATTATCTGCGCGACAATATGGCGGGGCGTGCCGATGAACGTTTTCAGCGTGGTCTCAACTTCGCCATCGTGGACGAGGTCGATTCCATCCTGATCGACGAGGCGCGCACGCCGCTGATCATCTCCGGTCAGGCCGAGGACAATGTCGCGGTGTATCTGGCCATGAACAAGCTGGCGCCGCAGCTGTCGCGACAGCCAGAGGAGGATGCTGCAGGCGACTTCTACGTGGATGAGAAGAGCCATCAGGTGTTGTTGTCCGAAGCTGGGCACGAGCATGCCGAGCAGTTGCTGGCGCAAGCCGGCATGTTGCCTGCCGGCGGCAGTCTGTACGATCCCGCCAACATCTCCTTGATTCACCACCTGTATGCGGCACTGCGTGCGCATAACCTGTTCCATCGCGACCAGCACTATGTGGTGCAGAACGGCGAGGTGGTGATCGTCGATGAGTTCACCGGGCGCCTGATGGCAGGGCGTCGCTGGTCGGACGGTCTGCACCAGGCGGTGGAGGCCAAGGAGGGCGTGGCGATCCAGAAGGAGAACCAGACCCTGGCATCCATTACCTTCCAGAATTACTTCCGTCTGTATGGCAAGCTGGCCGGCATGACCGGTACGGCAGATACCGAAGCCTTCGAGTTCCAGCACATCTATAACCTGGAAACGGTCATCATCCCGCCGCATCGGCCGACGGTGCGACTGGATCAGATGGACAAGGTCTACCTGACTGCCAAGGAGAAGTACGCTGCCGTGATCGCCGATGTGCGCGATTGCTATGAGCGAGGCCAGCCGGTGCTGGTCGGTACCACTTCCATCGAAACCTCTGAACTGCTGTCCAGCCTGCTGGACAAGGCCAAACTGCCGCATCAGGTGCTGAATGCCAAGCAGCATGCGCGCGAAGCCGAGATTGTGGCGCAAGCCGGACGTCCGAAGATGGTCACCATCGCCACCAACATGGCCGGTCGCGGTACCGACATCGTGCTGGGCGGCAACGTCGAGAAGCAGATCGATCTGCTGCGTGCGGATGCTTCTCTGGATGAAGCAGCCAAAGCACAACGCATTGCCACGCTGGAAGCGGAATGGCAGAACCTGCACGATCAGGTGCTGGCCGCCGGCGGCCTGCATATCATCGGTACCGAGCGGCATGAGTCTCGTCGCGTGGACAACCAGTTGCGCGGTCGTTCCGGCCGTCAAGGCGATCCGGGCTCCAGTCGTTTCTATCTGTCGCTGGAGGATTCGTTGCTGCGCATCTTCGCTTCCGATCGCGTGGCGGCCATCATGAACCGCTTCAAACTGCCGGAAGGCGAGGCCATCGAGCATCCGTGGGTGACGCGAGCCATCGAGAACGCGCAGCGCAAGGTCGAGGCGCGCAACTTCGATATGCGCAAGCAGATCCTCGAATACGATGATGTCGCCAACGACCAGCGCAAGGTGATCTACCAGCAGCGTACCGAACTGCTGGAGAGCGTGGATATCAGCGAGACTGTGACTGCGATGCGCGACGGTGTGTTGCGCGAACTGGTCGCCCTGCACCTGCCGCCAGGCAGCATGGAAGAGCAGTGGGATGTGCCGGGGCTGGAGAAGGCGCTGGCGGCCGAGTTCCAGTTGCAGGTGCCGGCCGGAGAGTGGCTGGAGCAGGACAAGCAGCTCGACCCGCAAGGTTTGGCCGATCGTGTCTGTGAGCTTGCGCGCCAGCATTACCAGGGCAAGGTCGACCAGGTGGGTGCGGAAGTCATGCATGGCTATGAGCGCTTGGTGATGCTGAGTAGCCTGGACCAGCATTGGCGCGAACATCTGGCTGCGCTGGACCATCTGCGTCAGGGTATCCATCTGCGTGGCTATGCGCAGAAGAACCCGAAGCAGGAATACAAGCGCGAGGCGTTCGAGTTGTTCGCTACGATGCTGGATGAGATCAAGCGCGATGTGACGTTGACCTTGCTCAATGTGCAGATCCGTAGCGAGGAGGCGGTGCAGCAGGCGGAAGCCTCCCACGCTCCGGAGAATGTGCAGTATCATCACGCGGACTATGAGGAGGCGCTGGCTGCAGACGGGGGCGCGCAGGGCGAAAACAAGACGGTCGTGCGGGCTGGGCAGAAGGTCGGACGCAACGATCCTTGCCCTTGCGGATCAGGCAAGAAGTACAAGCAGTGCCACGGGAAACTGAACTGAAACATTGCAATAAAGGGAGAGAGTAAAGATGGGTATGGACCAAATGATTCTGCAAACCCTGCATAGTTCGACGCTGACCGAGGAGTTGCGCGACGCCGAGATCGAAACGCTGGGGCAGCTGTTCGAAGTGCGCGAATTCAAGGCCGGCGAAAGCATCCTGCGTCCGGGCGAAGAGAAGCTGAAGAACTCTTTGGTCATGCTCGCCAGAGGCGAAGTCGAAGCGACCGCCACCATCGGTAACGAACAAGCAATTTTGCATCTGCTGCAACCGGGCGATCTGGCCGGCATCATCACCTTCGTCGGCGGTAGCGCGGCGCAGATCAGCGCGACCATCGTCGCCAAGACCGACAGCCAGGTGCTGATCCTGGATCGTTGCCGTTTCGAGTCGCTGCTCAATACCCAGCCGGCCATCGTGTATTACGTGATGCGCGGCATCGTGCGCCATACCCACGGCATCGTGCGTCGTATGAATGCACAGTCGGTCGAAATGACCAATTATCTGTACAAGACAGGCGGGCGCTTCTGACATCATGCCGGTGAATCTCTCTACGCCCGTTGCGGGTTCCTTGTTGCCCGTCGCGGGTGTTTCTTTGGGTATCGCAGAGGCCGGCATCAAGCGTGCCGGACGCAAGGATCTGCTGGTCATCAAGCTGGATGCCGGCGCCACAGTCGCGGGGGTGTTCACCACCAACCGCTTCTGTGCGGCACCGGTCACGGTCGCCAAGGAGCATCTGGCAGCCGGCAGCGGCATCCGTGCCCTGGTGGTGAATACCGGCAATGCCAATGCCGGCACCGGTGAATCGGGCATGGCTGCTGCACGCACCACCTGTGCTGCACTGGCGCAGCTGCTCGGTTGTACACCCGAGCAGATATTGCCGTATTCCACCGGGGTCATCATGGAGCCGCTGCCGGTCGACAAGGTCGTGGCCGGCTTGCCGCGCGCGATCGCCGGATTGCAAGAAGACAACTGGTTCGACGCTGCCCACGCCATCATGACCACCGACATCGTGGCCAAGGCAGTGAGCAAGCAGGTGCAGTTCGGTGGCAAGACCGTTACGATCACCGGCATCTCCAAGGGCTCCGGCATGATCCATCCCAACATGGCGACCATGCTGGGTTACATCGCTACCGATGCCGCCATCGCCCAGCCGCTGTTGCAGGCCATGGTGCGCGAGGCGGCGAACCGGTCCTTCAACTGCATCACCGTGGATGGCGACACTTCCACCAACGATGCCTTGATGCTGATCGCCACGGGCAAGAGCGGTGTGCAGATCGGCGAGGGCGAACGTGCCGCCATGCAGGCCGCAGTCACCGAAGTCGCTACCGTGCTGGCGCAGGCCATCGTGCGCGACGGCGAGGGTGCCACCAAGTTCATCACCATCCAGGTGCAAGGTGGCAAGGATGAGGCCGAGTGCAAGAAGATCGGCTACGCCATCGCGCATTCGCCGCTGGTCAAGACCGCGTTCTTCGCCTCCGATCCCAACCTCGGGCGAATCCTGGCTGCCATCGGTTATGCCGGGGTGGGTGATCTCGATGTGGCGAAACTCAAGCTGTATCTCGACGACGTCCTCGTTGCCGAGCATGGCGGACGTGCCGGGAGCTATCGGGAAGAGGATGGGCAGCGTGTGATGCAGCAGAGCGACATCACTATCCGCGTGGTGCTGGGGCGCGGTGCGGTGGATGCCACATTGTGGACCTGCGATTTCTCTTACGACTACGTCAAGATCAACGCGAGTTACCGCAGCTGACCCTTGCCCGGGCGCAGGGGCGAAAGGGTTCCCATGGACAAGCTGGAGCATTTCCTCGATCGCGCAGAAGGTCTGCTTTCTCGTCTGGAAGGCATTCTGCCCGGCGGGGTGCCGCCGTCGCCGGATTGGCAGGCTGCGGCGGCGTTCCGCTGGGATCATCGGCAGCGTATCTTGCAGCCGGTCCCCAATTTCCAGCGTATCACCTTGGCCGACCTGGTCGGCATCGACGGCCAGAAACAGCGCATCCAGCAGAACACCCGGCAATTCGTGCATGGCGGTACGGCCAACAATGTGTTGCTGACCGGCGCACGCGGTACCGGCAAGTCGTCGCTGGTGAAGGCATTGCTGAACGAATATGCCGCGCAGGGCTTGCGTGTGATCCAGATCGACAAACAGGGACTCACCGACCTGTCATATCTCATCGGTCTGGTGCAGGGGCGTAGCGAACGGTTCATCCTGTATTGCGACGACCTTTCCTTCAATGCCGATGAACCGGGTTATCAGGCACTCAAGGCGGCACTGGATGGCGATCTGGTGGCGTTCTCCGACAACCTGCTGATCTACGCGACCTCCAACCGTCGCCATTTGATGCCGCAATCCATGCAGGACAACCTCGATACCAAATACGTCGGCGACGAAGTACATCCGGCGGAGAGCATCGAGGAAAAGGTATCGCTGTCCGAGCGTTTTGGTCTGTGGCTATCCTTCTATCCCTTCTCGCAGGATGAATACCTCGCGGTCGCCGCACACTGGCTGTCCCATCATGGTTGGCGGCATGGCCTGAGCGAGGAAGTGCGCGCGGCTGCTTTGCAATGGTCGCTGTTGCGCGGCTCGCGCAGTGGACGTGTGGCGGGGCAGTTCGCGCGCGATTGGTGTGGCCGCTATGGCACAGCATAAGGTCGTGCATGTGTCGGCCGCGGTGTTACAGCGGCCCGATGGCAGCTACCTGTTGGCGCAACGTCCGGTCGACAAGATCTGGGCCGGTTATTGGGAGTTCCCCGGCGGCAAGATCGAGCCGGGTGAGACGGCCTACCATGCGTTGGTGCGCGAGCTGCACGAGGAGTTGGGCATCGAAGTCATCACCGCCTATCCTTGGCTCGCGCGCACCTTCACCTATCCGCATGCCACGGTGCAGTTGCATTTTTTCCGGGTGACGGCCTGGCACGGCGAGCCGCAGCCGCACGAGGGGCAGCAGTTCTCCTGGCAGCCCCCCCCAGAGGTCAGCGTCGCCCCGGTATTGCCTGCCAATGCACCCATCATCCGCGCCCTTGAGTTGCCCGACTGCTATCCGATTAGCAATGTCGCCGAATTGGGGCACGAGGTGTTCCTGCAGCGTTTGTCATCGGCATTGAGTGATGGTTTGAGGTTGATCCAGTTGCGCGAGAAGGCGTTATCGCGCAGCGAGCTGCGCACATTGGCGCTGCGCATGCTGGACCTCATGCGGCCGTACGGTGCGCGCCTGCTCGTCAACGGTGATGTCGAGCTGGCGCAAGAGGTCGGTGCGCATGGCGTGCAGCTGACCTCGGCGCAGTTACAGTCATTGCATGAACGGCCACCGCTGGATTGGTGCGGCGCTTCCTGCCATAGCGTGGATGAGTTGCGTCGGGCAGAGCAGTTGGGCTGTGATTTCGCGTTATTGTCGCCGGTGCAGGCGACGCGATCGCATCCAGGGCTGCCGCCGCTGGGCTGGGCGCGTTTCGCGGAGTGGGTGGACGGTGCTTCGATCCCGGTCTATGCGCTCGGCGGCTTGACGCGAGAGGATAGGCAGACGGCCTGGCAACATGGCGCGCATGGCATCGCCTTGCTGCGTCAGGCCTGGAACTCCTGATCGCCGTGATTCTGTTCGCGCTGTTCGACGCGATATTCTTCGTTCGCCCACTTGCCCAGATCGATGAGGCGGCAACGTTCGCAGCAGAACGGTCGGTAACGGTTGTTGCTATCCCATACCTGGGCTTTGCGGCAGGTCGGGCAGTTGACGACGGGGGGATGGCTCATTGCAGGGAACAGAAGACGAGGTTGAAATCGACGTCGTGCTCGTAGAGCGCGGTCTTGGCGCTGCTGAAGTTGGCGGCGACGAAACGGATATTCAAGGCGTATTTGTTGGCGCTGATCTCGGGGATACAGGGTGTACCCTCTTCCAAGGACAGGCACAGCAGCTGAGCCACGCGTCCGCCTTGCATCTGCTGGAAGGTGCCATGATGGGCCGTGAAGCGATGTGAACGGCCGCTCTCGCGCAGCAGTTTCAGCATCAGTGCAATGGCGTCCTTGAGCGGCAACAGCGGCGTGAGCCAGGCTTGCAGGTCGGCCAGTCGCTGAGCTTGTGGCTGGTGCTGCCAGTAGTGGTACGAGGGCAGGTCGAACTCGCATACGCCGCCCGGGATGACGGCACGCTGTTTGATGCCCATCAACCATTCGTTGTCGCGCAGATGCTGGCCGATCTTGCCGTTGATCTCCAACAGCCGGGCGCAATCTTGTTCGATTTCGCCAAGCACCGCATCCAGCGCATCTTCGGAAATGGCTGGGTTGTTATGCAGCGCATTGAGGACTTTTTTCTGGCGTTCCAGCTCTTGCAGCAGGTCGGATTTCAGGTCGGCGCGACTTGCCACTTCGAGAATTTCGAACAGCACGCCCAATGCCGCATGGTGATCCTCGCACTCTGCGCGCAAGATGAAGCGTTCGATGCGCATGAACAGGTCTTCCAGACGCAGCAGGGTGCGCACGCGCTCGTTCAGTGGGAACTCGTAGCTGATCACTTTGGGTTGGGTCGACGACGGGGTTGCGTTCGAGGGCAAGATTATAGGCCGTACCGGCTACCGTCAAATGCTTTTATCTGCTTGCAGGCGTGCATGCAGGGCGATCAACTGGGGGCGCAATGCATCCAGGTCTCCATCGTTGTGCACCACCTCGTCTGCGAGGACCAGTCGTTCTTGGCGAGGCAGTTGCTGGGCCATGATGTTACGTACCGTGGCCTCATCCAGATGGCTGCGCGCACGAGTGCGAGCGATTTGCTCGTCTTCCGGGCAATCCACCACCACGATGCGTTGCAGCCAGTCGCGATAACGTCCGCTCTCGAACAGCAGAGGCACCACTACCAGTGTGTAGGGGGCATCGACCGGTTGCGCGGCGAGCATCCGGGCGCGTTGCAGGATCAGTGGATGCAGGATGTCCTGCAGGCGATGTTTGGCGCTGGCATCGGCGAAGAACAGTGCACGCATGCGAGGACGATCGAGGGCGCCTTGTGCATCGATGAAGTCGCGGCCGAAAGCCTGGGCAATGGCGGGGATGGCGTCGCCGTCGCGCGCGGTCAGTGCATGCGAGATCTCGTCGGTGTCGATGATGCGGGCGCCCATCCCTTGCAAGATGGCCGCTACGGTACTCTTGCCGCTGCCGATACCACCGGTCAATCCGTGACAGGGGTTCACGGTGCGGTCATCAGTTGCAGATAGCTCTGGGTGAGTGGCTCTCCCCAGAACAGGGCGATCAGACCGCCGCCGGCGAGATACGGGCCGAACGGGATGGGGATGTTGCGTCCGTGCCGTGCGAAGATGATGAGCACGATGCCGACGACTGCGCCGACCAGCGAGGAGAGCAGGATAGTCAGGGGCAGCAGGCTCCAGCCTAGCCAGGCGCCGATGGCGGCCAACAGTTTGAAATCGCCATAGCCCATGCCTTCCTTGCCGGTCGCCAGCTTGAACAGCCAGTACACGCTCCACAGTACCAGATAGCCGGCAACGGCGCCGATAACTGCGTTGGGCAGTGACGTGAACGTGCCATCCAGATTGAGCAACAGGCCGAGCCACAGCAGTGGCTGGGTGATGGCATCAGGCAGCAATTGGGTATCGAAATCGATGAAGGTGAGCGCGAGCAGCGCCCAGATGAAGAGCAGGGCGGCAAGGCCGGCAGTGCCGAAGCCGAAGTGCCAGGCCGCATAACCGCTGAGCAGCGCACTCAGCGCTTCCACGATCGGGTAGCGCATCGAGATGGTGGCGCCGCACCCTTTGCAGCGGCCGCGCAGCAGCAGGTAGCTGAGGATGGGAATGTTCTCCACGGCCGTGATGGCGTGACCGCAATGCGGGCATGCCGAACGCGGACGGATGAGGTCGTAGGGAGTGACCTCGGGTTGCGGCTGCCCATTCAGGTCGGCGCATTGCATCTGCCATTCACGTTCCATCATGCGGGGCAGTCGATGGATGACTACATTGAGAAAGCTGCCGACCAGCAGGCCGAGCAGGGTGCAGAGTGCGGTAAAAACGAGCGGCGAGCCGAGGAGGGTATGTTCCATATTCTAGTCGTTTGAATACTAGCCGCCGACCACTTGACCCATTTTGAAAATGGGCAAGTACATGGCGATCACCATGCCGCCGATCAGTGTGCCCAACACGACCATGATCATGGGTTCCATCAGACTGGCTAGTGCTCCGACGGCTTCATCGACTTCTGCTTCAAAAAAATCGGCCACCTTGGTGAGCATCGCATCAATGGAACCAGCCTCCTCGCCGATGGAGACCATTTGCAGCACCATGGCCGGGAAGACTTGGGTATTGGTCATTGCAGCAGCGAGGCCGGTACCGGCGGTGACTTCACGCTGGATCGCTTTCGTGGCGTCGTAATAAACCGCATTGCCGGCAGCACCAGCGACCGAATCGAAGGCTTCCACCAGCGGTACGCCGGCGGCGAACATCGTGGACAAGGTGCGCGTCCAGCGGGCGATGGTGGCTTTGCGTACCAGAGGGCCGAACACCGGCAGTTTGAGCATCAGCTGATCCATGACGCGCTGCATTTTCTTGTTGCGCTTCCAGGCATAGAAGAATCCGTACACCGCGCCGCCTATGGTTCCAAAGATCGCCCACCACCACTGCACAAAAATGTCAGAGATCGCCATCACAACCAGGGTCGGGCCGGGCAAGTCAGCACCGAAGCTGCTGAACAGGTCCTTGAAGGCCGGGATCACGAAGATCATGATGACCGCAGTAATGACGAAGGCCACCACGATGATGGAGACCGGATAGAACAGCGCCGACTTGATCTTGCTCTTGATCGCCTGGATCTTTTCCTTATAGGTGGCAAGGCGGTCGAGCAGGCTATCCAGGATACCGGCGGCTTCGCCGGCGCCGATCAAGTTGCAATAGAGATCGTCGAAATACAGCGGGAATTTGCGGAACGCCTGCTCCAGGCTGGAGCCAGTTTCGACGTCGGTCTTGATGCTCATCAGCAAATGGGCTACCGCTGGATTGTCATGCCCCTTGCCGACGATGTCGAAGGCTTGCAGCAAAGGGACGCCGGATTTCAGCATGGTGGCCAGTTGGCGGGTGAACAGGGTGATGTCCTTGTCGGAGACCTTGCCAGCACCACTTGATTGCTTCTTGACCTTGCTGACATTGATGCCTTGGCGGCGCAGGTGGGCGGATACGCTCGCCTCGCCGGGCGCGCGCATCTCGCCTTTGACCGCCTTGCCGGACTTGTCTTTGCCTTCCCAGTGATACAGGAATTCTTTGATTTTTTCTTGTTTGTCACTCGCCATGGGGTCCCTCGACTGGAATGCGCTGCCGGCCGGATTTTATGTTTGTTTGTGAACGACGTTCAAAACACAGCGGATTATAAAGGCTTTTTGCATCATGCATGGCATTCCTGCCTTTGTAAAGCACTCACTTTCCCTGCGGATGATGCCGCCTGGGAAACAGGCGAGCGACCTTGATGGCACGATCCTGAGTCTGGATGATCTCGATTGGATAACCGCCGATCTTGAGGCTGGTGCCGGCCTCCGGGATGTCTTGCAAATGCTCCAGGATCAGACCATTGAGTGTCTTGGCTTCGCCCTGCGGTAATTGCAGCCCCAGCTTGCGATTCAATTCGCGCAGGTTGCTGCTGCCTTCCAGCAGGTAGCAGCCATCGCTTTGCTGCATGAACTTGCCTGTCTGGCTCGGCGACTGGGTGGTGAATTCCCCCACGATCTCTTCCAGAATGTTTTCCAGTGTGACTAGTCCAAGCAGTTCGCCATATTCGTCGACGACCAGCCCCAACCTGGTTTTGCGTTCCTGGAACTGCTGGAGCTGTTTCAGGAGCGGGGTGTCGGACGGGATGAAATACGCTGCATGCAGCAATTCACGCAACTGGAGGATATCCAGAGCCTTTTCCTGAAGTAGAGGCAAGGCACGCTTGATATGCAGGATGCCGATGATGTTGCTAGGTGCCCCCTCATGGATGGGGAGCAAAGTGTGGTGGCTGGTGATGATCTGCTGGCGTAGTTGTTCAGGAGGGATCGAAATGTTCAGCGATTCGATCTGATTGCGCGGCACCATGACGTCGTTCACCGTGATGCGCTCCAGATCGACCAGATTGAGAAGCATCTTCTGGTGCTTGCGAGGCAAAAAATGCTCGGCTTCCAGCACCAGTCCGCGTAGCTCTTCCAGCGTTAATTTCTGCTTGCTCTGGTCGGTCTGAATCGGGATGCGGAGTACTTTCAGCAGGCCGCGTACGATGGCTGTCGCGATCGATACCACAGGGTGGAACAGCGTGATCAGAGGCGAGAGTAGGTAGCTCGAAGGCAGTGCGATGCGCTCGGGATGGCTGGCGGCCAGCACCTTTGGCATGATTTCGCTGAATACCAGAAGTATGAACGTGATGAACAGCGTGCCCAGCAGCAGCGTGAGTTCGTTTGCGCCGAACAAGCGCATGATCACGATGTTAGTGAGGGCGGCGGCGGCGACGTTCAGTAGCGTGTTGCCGAACAGGATCGAGCCCAGCAGTTTATCCACTTGCCCGAGCAGGCGGCTGGTCAGTTTCGCGCTGCGGTTGCCTTTGCGGATGAGGCTGTTTAGGCGATAGCGGTTGATCGCCATCATCGAGGTTTCTGCGGCCGAGAACCAAGCGCCGAATACCAGCAACGCCAGCAGGATGCCGAGCAGCTCGTTTAATGAAAGATCATCCAAAGCATGTGGTCTTATTGAATCGAGGGCAGAGTATCGTAGAGCGTGTCGGCCAGTGTCAACCTCACCAATCACGGAAAGTCAGCCCGAAGGCGAGACTGGTCTGGCGCAGGTTGTAATCGATCAGGTTGTGGCCGTAACCGGTGGCCAGTTGCAGACTCAGGCGCGACAGGTGCCAGAACTTGACCGGGGTGGACCAGTCCAGTTGCAGATAGCCTCGCAGTGCGGAGGGTTGCAGGTTGCTGCGCAGCAGCAGGGTGATTTCGTCTGCCTGGTCGGGGGACCAGTGGGCTTCCACTTCGGCACGGCCGATATAGCGTTGGAGATCAGGATTGTCGTCGTTGGACGTTGCTTCCGGGAGGCGCCACCAGCCGCGTGCAAGCAGATAACGGTCGCCCCATTCCCAGCCACTTTGCACGTAGAGGCGGTTCCAGCTGCGCGATAAGGGATTCGACTGGCCGTTGGATTGGTGCGAAAAACCCACGTTCAGCATCTTCCATCCTTGCGCTTGCCCAGTGCCGAAGGTGCCGATCAGTTCCGGTTCATAGTTCGTTTCACGGAAAGGCGCGGATTGCGCGCCGTTGAACAACTGCCAGTAAGACTGCTGGGTATAAGCCGCCCACAAGCGGAAGTTCTGGAACCACAGCAACTCGATCTCGCGGAAGTTGCCGATTTCCGATTTTGCGCTGAATTGGAACATCAGTTCGTTCGGCTGATAAGGGAATGGCGTCGTGACGCTGTGTCCGGCAGCCGGCGAGGCGGGTTGCGTATTGATGCGCGAGGTATGACGCACCAGCAGCCGGTTGGCGCGATAAGGTTCCAGTCGACGCACCCCTTCCGGATCGGGATTGCCGCGCCCGTCCAAATCCCAAGCGCGGGTGAGGGCGGAACGCTGGGCATAATGCTGGCCGGTCAGCCGGTCATAACAGGCCAGCCGTTCCTCGTCGTTGGTCTGTTCCGTGCAGCTGCGCCAATTGGGGCTGACCGCCTGCACATCGAGCGTGCAAGCAAGGAACAGCAGGATGAACAAACGTTTCATTGCGCTGGCCGTAGATGCGCGCGGCGCATCAGCCAGATGCCAATCACGATCATCGGCAGACTCAGCCATTGGCCCATGCTCACGCCGAACGTCATGTAGCCGAAGATGCCATCGTCCGGATTGCGTGCGAACTCGCCGAGGAAACGGAATGCGCCATATCCGATCAGGAACAGGCCGGAGACGGCACCGATCGGGCGCGGCTTGGCGGAGTACCACCACAGCAATGCGAACAGTGCGATGCCTTCCAGCGCGAATTCATAGAGTTGCGAAGGGTGGCGGGGGAGCGCATCGACATGCGGGAACACCATGCCCCACGGCAGGTCGGTCGGGCGTCCCCACAATTCGCCATTGATGAAGTTCCCCAAACGACCGCAAGCCAACCCTGGAGGCACCAGCGGAGCGATGAAATCCATCAGCGCCAGCCAGCGGATACCGCGAGTGCGTGCGAACAGCACCATCGCCATAAGTACGCCGAGGAAGCCGCCATGGAAGGACATGCCGCCCTCCCACACTGCAAGGATCTTGCCTGGGTGCGAGAAGTAATAGCCGGGAGCGTAGAACAGCACCTCGCCCAGCCGGCCGCCTACAATGACGCCGAGTACCCCGTAGAACAAAAGATCGTCCAAGAACTTGGCATCCCAGCCGGGCAAGTCCATGGCACGCAGGCGGCAGCGTCCCAACCAGATGAAAATGGCGAATCCGGCGAGATACATTAGGCCGTACCAGTGGATGGCGAAAGGGCCGATCTGGAGTGCGACGGGGTCGAATTGCGGGTGAACGAGCATGGTGATGATGGAGTAGAATTGTTACCCGGATTATACGTTGCCCGAGAGACCTTAATATGCCGCAATACCGTTCCCATACCTCCACCCATGGCCGCAACATGGCCGGTGCGCGCTCGCTGTGGCGCGCCACCGGCATGAGCGACGGCGACTTCGGCAAGCCCATCATCGCCATCGCCAACTCCTTCACCCAGTTCGTGCCCGGCCATGTCCACCTGAAGGACATGGGGCAACTGGTGGCGCGCGAGATCGAGCGTGCGGGCGGCATTGCCAAGGAGTTCAACACCATTGCGGTGGACGACGGCATCGCCATGGGTCACGACGGCATGTTGTACTCGCTGCCCAGCCGCGACCTGATCGCCGACAGCGTGGAATACATGGTCAACGCCCACTGCGCCGACGCGCTGGTGTGCATCTCCAACTGCGACAAGATCACACCGGGGATGCTGATGGCCGCCATGCGCCTCAACATCCCGGTGGTGTTTGTGTCCGGCGGCCCGATGGAAGCCGGCAAGGTGAACTGGCACGGCAAGGTGAAGGGGCTCGACCTGGTGGACGCGATGGTGGCCGCCGCCGACAGCCATTGCAGCGACGAGGAGGTGGACGCCATCGAGCGTTCCGCCTGCCCGACCTGCGGCTCCTGTTCCGGCATGTTCACCGCCAACTCGATGAACTGCCTGACCGAGGCGCTGGGCCTGTCCCTACCCGGTAACGGTTCGCTGGTGGCCACTCACGCCGAGCGCAAGCAGTTGTTCCTGCGCGCCGGTCGTCTGGCGGTGGAACTGTGCAAGCGTTATTACGAGCAGGACGATGCCTCCATCCTGCCGCGCAGCATCGCCACCTTCGAAGCGTTCGAGAACGCCATGACGCTGGACATCGCCATGGGCGGTTCGACCAATACCGTGCTGCACCTGCTGGCCATCGCGCGCGAGGCCGGCGTGGATTTCACCATGAAGGACATGGATAGACTGTCGCGCCATGTGCCGACGCTGTGCAAGGTGGCTCCCTCCAGCGAATACCACATGGAGGATGTGCACCGCGCGGGCGGCATCGCCGCCATCCTGGGCGAGCTGGATCGCGCCAGCCTGCTGCATGGCGAGGTCGCCACGGTGCACAGCCCGACCCTGCGCGACGCGCTGAAGGAGTGGGACATCGTCCAGACCGCGAACGACGAAGTGAAGAAGTTCTACCGCGCCGCGCCCGGCGGCATCCCGACCACCCTGGCCTTCTCGCAGTCCATGCTCTATCCCGAGCTGGACGCGGATCGTGCTGCCGGCTGCATCCGCAGCAAAGCGCATGCTTATTCCCAGGACGGCGGACTGGCGGTGCTGCACGGCAACATCGCACTGGACGGTTGCATCGTGAAGACCGCCGGCGTGGATGACAGCATCCTGAAGTTCACCGGACGCGCCCGCGTGTTCGAGAGCCAGGACGCGGCGGTGCACGGCATCCTGGAAGACCACATCGTCGCGGGTGACGTGGTGGTGATCCGCTACGAAGGCCCCAAGGGCGGCCCCGGCATGCAGGAGATGCTGTACCCGACCTCGTACCTGAAATCCAAGGGGCTGGGCAAAGCCTGCGCGCTGCTCACCGATGGCCGTTTCTCCGGCGGCACCTCGGGCCTCTCCATCGGCCACGTCTCGCCGGAGGCCGCCAGCGGCG
Source organism: Pseudomonadota bacterium (assembly GCA_040754175.1). Classification (GTDB taxonomy): domain Bacteria; phylum Pseudomonadota; class Gammaproteobacteria; order Burkholderiales; family Gallionellaceae; genus Sideroxyarcus. The sequence goes on from JBFMFN010000032.1 coordinate 62,908, forward strand.
GTGCCATCGGCCTGGTGGAAGAGGGCGACACCATCGAGATCGACATTCCGAACCGCACCATCAACCTGAAGCTCAGCGACGTGGAATTAGCGCAGCGTCGTGCGGCGATGGAAGCCAAGGGAAGCAAGGCGTGGAAGCCTGCCACCGATCGTCCGCGCAAGGTGTCGGCGGCGTTGCGCGCCTATGCGGCGATGGTGACCAGCGCCGACAAGGGCGCGGTGCGCGACGTGTCGCAAGTGGAGAAGTAAACCTCAACGACAGGGAGTGGGCAGCGTGAAAGCGATCCTGGTTGCGAATCCGAAGGGCGGCAGCGGCAAGACCACGCTTTCCACCAACATCGCGGCCTATCTTGCCGGACGTGGCCAGCGCGTCGCCATGTTGGACCTGGATCGACAGCGTTCCGCTACACAATGGCTGGCCGCGCGTCCCCTGGAGTTGCCGGCGATCGAGGTGATGCAGTCGGGCAGTGCGCACGGCGGCGCGCTCGATTGGTTAGTGATCGACTCCCCGGCAGGTCTGCATGGCAAGAATCTGGAGCATGCGCTCAAGCTCGTGCATCGTGTGATCGTGCCGATTGCTCCTTCCGCTTTCGATATCCAGGCCAGCCGCGATTTCCTTGAATTGCTACATCAGGAGAAAGCCATCCGCAAAGGCCGCATTCAGATCGGTGTGGTGGGGATGCGCATGGATCCGCGTACGCGTGCCGCGCTGACCCTGGAGCAATTCCTGCAGGGGCTGGCTCTGCCGGTGCTGGCGTATCTGCGCGAGGCGCAGGTTTATGTGAACGCCGCATTCGAAGGAAAGTCGTTGTTCGATCTGCCGCCCTCGCAAGCGCAACGTGAGAGCGAGCAATGGAGCTATATGTTGAATTGGCTGGAGCAAGGGGATTGAGTGCGCGTGCCTACCAAGGAGTGACGAGATGAAGAAGATGCTGATGATGTGCCTGCTTGCATTGGCAGGTTGCCAGAAGGAAGCGCCGGATGTCGTGGCGCCACCCGCACCCCAAGCCGTCGTAGTGACGCCCGCAGCCTCGGCGCCGGCTTCCGCACCGACACCTGCTCCGTTGCCGCCTGCGGTGAAAGTTGAGACCGAGCAGTCGGTACCGAAGCACCCCGTTCCGGTCAAGACGGCAGTTGCATCCGCACCGCAAAAAGTGGTGGTGGCGCCCGTGCCGAAGGCGGTGCCGGCCGTGCCTCAGGTCGAGTCCTCTGCCCCGCCGGCAGAATCGCCCAAGGCGACAGAGCCTGCTCCGGCGCCGGTAGCGAATCCCCCAGTGACAGCCGCGGTTCCGCAAGCCGAAGCATTGGCGCTGGCGAAAAAGAAGAATTGTTTTGCTTGCCATGCCATCGACAAGAAAGTGGTCGGGCCGGCATGGGAGCAGGTGGCGCAACGCTATCGTGGCGATGCCGGCGCGCAGGCCAGGCTGGAGAACAAGGTGCGCCAAGGTGGCAAGGGCATCTGGGGCAGCATTGCGATGCCGCCGCAGGCACTGAGTGCCGAAGAGGCTTCGTTGCTGGTGCGCTTCGTGTTGCAGTTGCAGTGAAGTCAACCGGCTGGCTGAACACCGCGTTATGGATTGACCGCCTTGTGGTTTGCATTTCGTGTGCGGTTGTTTAGAATGCGGCCGGGGTACTCACTCCGCTCGTAGTGAAAAGTAGTCAAACCTAATAAATGGAGAGAACATGAAATCTATCGTCGTTAGCATGATTGCAGCAGCAGGTCTGATGGTTGCTGGTTCCGCCATGGCAACCGACATGCCGGCTGTCGCCAAGAAGAACAACTGCACCGCTTGCCACGCTGTGGACAAGAAGGTGGTCGGTCCGGCTTGGAAGGATGTGGCTGCCAAGTACAAGGGCCAGGACGCGATGTTCGACGACAAGCTGCCCGCCAAGGTCAAGCACGGTGGTAGCGGTGCGTGGGGTTCCATGCCGATGCCGGCTAACCCCAAGGTCAGCGATGCAGACATGAAGGAAATCATGACCTTCATCAAGGGCCTGTAATTCAGCCTGTCGAGATACATCTCGTTAAAAAGCCGGCGCAAGCCGGCTTTTTTATTGCCCGTTCATACAATCGATTCAGCGTCGTGCCAGTTTGCTGTGACGGATGGAATAGGTGAAGTAGACGATGAGCCCTAGGGTCAGCCAGACCGTGAAGCGTAGCCAGGTCTGGGCTGGCAGGAAGGCCATCAGCGCTGCGCAGGAGATCATGCCGAGTAGCGGGAGCAGATGGCCGAACGGGTTCTTGAACGGGCGCGGCAGGTTCGGCTGGCGGATGCGCAGTACGATCACGCCGAGACAGACCAGCACGAAGGCGGCCAGGGTGCCGATGTTGACCAGCTCGGCCAGCGTGCCTAGTGGGAACAGGCCTGCCGCAGAAGCCATGATGAGGCCGGTGATGACGATCACGCGTACGGGGGTCTTGCGTTGTGCATCCACCTTGGCGAGGAAGGGCGAAACTAGTCCGTCACGCGCCATGGACAGGATGATGCGTGTCAGCGCGTAGTACAGCACCAGCATCACCGTGGTCAGTCCAGCGATGACGCCGGTGGCGACCAGCGCCGAAGCCCAGTTGTAACCGAGCAGTTGCAGGGAGTGTGCGACAGGAGATGGCACGTTGAGCTGGCTGTAAGGCACGATGCCGGTGAGCAGGCCGGAGACGATGATGTAGATCACCGTGCAGAACACCAGCGAGGCGAGGATGCCGGTGGGCAGGTCGCGCTGCGGGTCCTTGGCTTCCTCGGCCGCGGTGGAGACGGCATCGAAACCGACATAAGCGAAGAACACCAGCGACGCGCCGGCCAGTACGCCGGTGGTGCTGCCGTCGGGCAGCGCGTTGAACCAGCCATAGGGCATGAACGGTTGCCAGTTGGCGGGATCGACGTTGAACGCGGCAATGCCGACGAACACGGTGATGGTGAGCACTTTGACGAACACCATGGCGGTGTTGAGTTGCGCGCTCTGTTTGACGCCGACGATCAGCAGCCCCATCAGGATCAGGATGATGGAGGCGGCGGGCAGGTTGACGATGCCGCCGAGCGCGGGCGATTTGGTGAGCACCTCGGGCAGGCCCATGCCCATCGCCGAGAGCGCGTTGTTGAAGTAGCCCGCCCAGCCGGTGGCGACCGCCGCCACGGCCACACTGTATTCCAGTAGCAGTATCCAGCCGATGATCCAGGCGATGATCTCGCCGAAGGCGACATAGCTGTAGCCGTAGGCGCTGCCGCAGCCGCCGACCGAGGCGGCCAGTTCCGCATAGGCCAGTGCGGCGAAGGCGCAGGCGATGCCGGAGATCACGAAGGATAGGACCACGGCGGGCCCCGCCTGGTTGGCGGCGGCGATACCGGTCAGCACGAAGATGCCGGTGCCGATGATGGCGCCTACACCGAGCAAGGTCAGGTCGAATGCGGACAGGCATTTCTTCAGCTCACCGCTGTCATTTTTTTCGCCGGTCACCGGCTTGGTGCGGAACAAAATCTTCAGCATGGTCTCTCCCTGATGTTTCGGAAGATTATGCACGATAACCGGTGATGGCTATAACACTTTGAATAGCAGGCGGGTCGCCAGTGCGATCAGCAATATGGCGAACAGTTTGCGTAGCACTTCGATGCGCAGGCGATGTGCCATCCGCGCACCGAACGGCGCCGTGAGCATGCTGGCGAGTGCCACCCAGAACAGCGCGGGCAGATAGACATAGCCTAAGTGCGGAGCGGGCAATTGGGCGAGAGATGCACCGACCATGATGTAGCCCAGGGTGCCGCCCACGGCGATGGGGAAACCGATGGCAGCCGAAGTGCCGATGGCATGGCGGATGGGGACGTTACACCAGATCAGGAAGGGCACGACCAATGTGCCACCGCCGATGGACACCAAGCTGCTGAGCCAGCCGGTGATGGTGCCGAACAGCGACAGGCCGGGCAGGCGGGGCAATTGGCGTGTCGGTTGCGGTTTACGATTGAGCAGGATTTGTGCAGCGGCGAAATAGACGAACAGCGCGAAGAAGATACCCAAGCCATATGCCGGGATGAGCGATGCGGTGGTGGCGCCGAGCGCCGTGCCCAGCAGGATGCCCGGCGTGATGCGGTGCACTACTTGCCATTCCACTGCACCATGCTGGTGATGTTTGCGCAGGCTGGAAAGCGAGGTGAAGACGATGGTCGCCATGGCGGTACCGAGCGCCAGATGCATGGTGTGCATCGCCGGAAAACCTTGTGCATCGAACAGCAGCAACAACACCGGCACCAGGATCAAGCCGCCGCCCACGCCGAACAGGCCGGCCAGGAAACCGGCGATGGTGCCGGTCGCCAGATAGGCGGCGATCCACTCCATCAGCGCACCAGGCGTGTGGTGATGAAGCGCCATTCCGCCGGATCGAGCGGCGTGATGGACAGACGGTTGCCGCGTTGCAGCGTGCGCATGTGCTCCAGCTCGGGATGGCGACGCAATTCGTCCAGCGCGATCAACGGGATCTTCCGCACCAGTTTCACATCCACGTTCATCCAGCGCGGTTGTTCCTGCGTCGCCTTGGGGTCGAAATATTTACTGTGCTGGTCGAACTGCGTGGTATCGGGATAAGCCGGACTGCATACCTCGCAGATACCGGCGATGCCGGGCTCCTTGCAGTTGGAGTGGTAGAACAGCACACCGTCGCCGATTTGCATCTGGTCGCGCATGAAGTTGCGTGCCTGATAGTTGCGCACGCCATACCAAGCCACGGTCTGCGCTTGCATGGCAGCGAGGTCGTCGATACTGACGTCGGCAGGTTCCGATTTCATCAACCAGTAACGCATGGATGTATCCCCTGAAATGAAAAGTGCGACCCTTACGGATCGCACTGGAATAAAGCCCCCCGCCTGTGCCGTTGGCCCAATATCTTGAACCGGGGTTCAAGAGGGTCGCGTTCCGGTCGCATCAGGTGCATCCGCAGGGGATGCTCACAACAGCGGCTTGTATGGTCGGCAACCTAAGCATTAGCTCATAGGTTCAAAGAATTATGGACCTGACGAACACCGCAGGGGACAAACCGTGGATCAGAACAACTGATCCTGATCGACCAGCGCATCATCGATGGCGGTCTGCATGCCTTGCATTCTACGCTTGAACTCGGCGAGGTCAAAACCTGCGCCGCCGCCGACGCGGGTGGTGAGCAGTTCGTGTGCGATGTTGAGCGCGGCCATGATGGCGATGCGCTCGACCGAGGCGATCTTGCCGGCGTCGCGGATCTCGCGCATCTTCTTGTCAAGGTATTCCACCGCATCCAGCAATTCGCCACGCTCATCCTCCGGACAGGCGACGCGGAACTCGCGGTCGAGGATGTTCACATCGAGGAAGCTGGTCTTCACGTCGCTCATGGCGTTTCGGCGGGGAGTTGGTCGAGGATGCGTTCCAGGCGTTGTGCGGCCTGGTCGATCTTGTCCTGGCGCTTGCGCTGCTCGTTCAGCGCGGCGGCCACATGCTGGCGCAACTGCTGGTTCTCGGCGCGCAGGCGCTGGTTGAGCTGCAACAGTTGTTGCAGTTTCTGTTCGAGGGCATCCAGTTCGCTTTGCATGGGGCGCACTATAGTTTTGGAATCCCTGATAAGTCAATCGCTAACGCGGCTTTGTGCAAGTATTTTGGAGTCGAGTGTGCAGGCTGCTACAATCGCCCCCGCTTGAGGTGCCGCAGCGATGGAAATCCTGCGGTTAAACGGGAAACAGGTGTGACACCTGTGCTGCCCCCGCAACGGTAAGTGAGTGCGGATCCACCAATCAGCCACTGTGCATCGGCATGGGAAGGCGGCGGATCAAGACTTGCGAGCCCGGATACCGGCCTTGGGCGAGGTTCAGGAAATGTGCGGGTGGCGCATGGACGGTGTCTCACTCATCGCCCTTTTGCCTTTCCTGATTGTGTTCAATGTTCCAACGGGGACGCTTGGAACTTCACTCAGGAAACTCAATGAAACATTCCCTTTCACTCATCGCGCTATTGGGCGCATTCCCCTATGTTGCTCAGGCCGCCGCCACGCTGGATGAAGTAGTCGTGACGGCGACGCGTACGGAACAGGCAGCGCAGGACGCCCTGGCGGCCGTCACCGTCATCACGCGCCAGGACATCGAACAGCGGCAGGCGCAGTCCCTGGCCGATGTCCTGCGCGGCGTGCCCGGACTGACGCTCACCAACAACGGTGGTCGCGGCAAAGCGACTTCGGTGTTCCTGCGCGGCAGCAATGCCGACCATGTGCTGGTGCTGGTGGACGGCATCAAGATCGGTTCCGCTACCAGCGGGCTGGCAGCGTTCCAGGACATCCCGCTCGCCCAGATCGAGCGTATCGAGATCGTGCGCGGGCCGCGTGCCAGTCTGTACGGTTCGGATGCTATCGGCGGCGTGATCCAGATATTCACGCGCAAGTCGCATGGCGCGCCGGTGGCTTCGGCCAGTTTCACGGCCGGCAGTTATGCTACTTATGATAGCGACGCCGGGGTGAACGGTGGCGGCGAACGCGGTTGGTACAGCGCGCGTCTCAGTCAGCAGAACAGCAAGGGTTTCAATGCTTGTCGCGGCAGCACCACGGCCGGCTGTTATGTGGTCGAGCCGGACCGGGATGGTTACCACAACACGGCATTGGGCTTGGGCGGCGGCTATCGTCTGGCGGGCGGGGCGACCGCCGATCTTCAGTTCCTGCGTGCCGATAGCAACGTGCAGACCGACGGTAGCAGCTCTGCCGGCAACCAGAGTCGCAACAAGCAACAGGTGTTGGGCGGCACACTGGCGTGGCAACCGTTGCAGGATTGGAACGCCTCTTTGCGTGCCGGGCGGGCCAATGACGATGGCGACATCTATCACGATGGGACATATATTTCGCGCTACAACACCACGCGTGACACGCTGTCCTGGCAGAACGACATCGCGTTCGACGCGCGCCAGCTGGCGACCTTGGGTTTCGATTACCAGAACGACCGCATCGATGCTTTGCCCAAGGTCACCACCCCCTCGAATGTCTATACGCGCACCGCGCGCCGCAACCAGGCGGTCTATGCCCAGTATCAAGGGGATTTCGGTGCGCATAGCCTGCAACTGAATGCGCGCCATGACGACAACCAGCAGTTCGGGGGGCACGCTACCGGCGGTCTGGGCTATGGCTATCGTGTGGATGAGTCGCTGCGCTGGATGGCGAGTTATGGCACGGCCTTCAAGGCACCCACTTTCAACCAGTTGTATTACCCCGGCTTCGGCTCTGCGACGTTGCGCCCGGAGTTGTCGCGCAGTCTGGAGGTCGGCCTGTCGGCCCAATCCGCCACCCGTCGTTGGTCGCTCAATGTTTACCGCACCGACATCACCGACTTGATTGGTTACGACGCCACCTATACGCCGATCAACATCGATACCGCCCGCCTCACCGGGGTGGAGGCGCAGTATCACCTCGCCCTGGAGCAACTGGAGCTAGGTGCGACGCTGACCTGGCAGGACCCCAAGCAGACCTCCGGCAACAACCAGGGCAAGTTGCTCAATCGTCGCGCACAGCAGGCGATGCGCCTGGAAGTGGCGCGCACCTTCGGCGACTATCGTGTCGCCAGCGCGCTCTATGCCGAGGGCGCTCGCTACGACGACCTGGCCAATTCGGCCAGCAAGCGTCTGGGCGGCTATGCCCTGCTGGACATGCGCGTGGAATATCGCCTGGCTAAAGCCTGGCAAGTGAAAGCGCGCGTGGACAACTTGCTCGATAAAAAATACGAAACAGCGCAGTACTTCAACCAGCCGGGGCGCGCGGTATACTTCACGCTCGCATACCAGCCGTGACGCAGCATTTACCTCAGGAGAACGACATGAAGACACTCACTCAACGACCGGCATGGATCGCCGCAGCCCTGATCGCATTGATGGCGGCGACGCGCATGCATACCCATTTCGGTTCCGCGCTGTACCTGCCCGATGCTTCGCTGGCCGTGTTCCTGCTGGCCGGTGTATTCATCGCCAGCCCCTGGCTGTTCGGCGCCTTGCTGTTGGAAGCTGGCGTGCTCGATTACCTCGCCATCACCCAGTTCGGCGTGAGCGATTACTGCATCAGCGCAGCCTACGGTTTCCTGATCCCGACCTACGGCGCGCTGTGGTATGCCGGCCGTTACTATGCACGCCAGCATCAAGACAGTCTGCGTAGCCTGGCGCTGTTCGCGGGCGTGTCCTTCGTGGCGCTCAATGCGGCCTTCCTCATCTCCAACGGTGCGTTCTACCTGTTCTCCGGGCGCTTCCCCGAGTTGGGGCTGGCTGAATATGCGACACGTGTGATGCAGTATTACCTGCCGTACCTGTCCAGCGCCGTGGTGTACCTGCTGCCGGCCGTGCTGGCGTATGCCGCATTCGCTGTGCGTCGCGGCGAGCCGCACGCGCAAGCGCACTGACCGCGATGGCGGAAACCAGCGCGCAGCATCAGCAGCGCATGGCGCGCAAGAAAGCGGTGGTCGATGCGGCCATCGCCGCGGCGGACCAGGATAAAGGTCTGCTGCTGATCCTGACCGGTAACGGCAAAGGCAAATCCAGCTCGGCGTTCGGCATGGTGGCGCGCACTTTGGGCTATGGTCTGAAGTGCGGCGTGGTGCAGTTCCTGAAAGGGCGCAGCGATACCGGCGAAGAACGTTTCCTCGGCGGTCAGCCCGGTGTGCAGTGGCACGTCACCGGCGAAGGCTTCACCTGGGAGACGCAGGATCGCGCGCAGGATATCGCCACCGCCCAACGCGGCTGGGCCATCGCCCAGGCGCTGTTGCGCGATGCCTCCTTGCACCTGGTGGTGCTGGATGAACTGACCTACCTGTTGAACTACGGTTATCTCGATGCAGGTCAGGTCTGCGCCGACCTGGCCGCCAGGCCGACCATGCAGCATGTCGTCATCACCGGCCGCGCCGCGCCGCAATGCCTGCTCGATTTGGCCGATACCGTGAGCGAGATCCGCGACATCAAGCACGCCTTCCGCGCCGGGGTACGCGCCCAGCCGGGCATCGATCTGTGATGGTTTTTCTGTTTTCTTTGCACCTGCCGCTGACCATGCTGGCGGCGCTGCTGCTCGACCGTGTGTTGGGCGAGCCGCGCCGCTGGCATCCGCTGGTCGGCTTCGGTCGTTACGCCGGGTGGCTGGAGCGACGCTTGAATGTCGGTGCTTCGCGCGGGCGGGGTGTGCTGGCCTGGTTGCTGGCTATCGCACCGTTCCTGCTGCCGCTGTACTGGCTGCTGCAACTGCCCATGCTGCAATACCTGGTCGAGGTGCTCGTGCTGTATTTCGCCTTGGGGCTACAAAGCCTGCGTGAACATGCACAACGCATCGAACATGCTTTGCAGGCGGACGATCTGGAGGCGGCCAGGCTGCGCGTGGGCGAGATCGTCAGTCGCGACACGGCGGCGATGCAAGCGCCGGACGTGGCGCGCGCCGGGGTCGAATCGGTGCTGGAGAACGGCAACGACGCCGTGTTCGGTGCGCTGTTCTGGTTCGCCTTGCTGGGCGCGCCGGGTGCCTTGCTGTATCGCCTGGCCAACACGCTGGATGCCATGTGGGGCTACCGTACGCCGCGTTATCTGCATTTCGGCTGGGCCGCCGCGCGGCTGGACGATGTGCTGAATTTCATCCCGGCGCGGCTCACTGCCGTGAGCTATGCTGTGCTCGGCCATGCGCGCAGCGCCTGGTATTGCTGGCGCCAGCAGGCCGCACAGTGGGACAGCCCGAATGCCGGACCGGTGATGGCGAGCGGAGCGGGCAGTCTGCGCGTGCAACTGGGCGGTGCGGCGCATTACCACGGTGCGCTGGAACAGCGTCCGGTGCTCGGACTGGGCGCCGTCCCCGGCGCCGCCGACATCGGTCGCGCAGTCACGCTGGTGCAGCGCGGTGTGTGGCTGTGGCTCGTGCTGCTGTGTAGCGGAGTGCTAATGCATGCTTGAACACGGCGGCAGATTGCGCGCGGCGGCAACGCGCTACGGCATCCCCGAAGCGGACTGGCTGGATCTTTCCACCGGCATCAATCCCACGGGGTGGCCGGTGCCGCAGGTGCCTGCCGAGGCCTGGCAGCGCTTGCCGCAGGACGACGACGGCCTGCTGGCGGCGGCGCAAGCGTATTACGGCACGCCGAGCTTGTTGCCGGTCGCAGGTTCGCAGGCGGCGATCCAGACGCTGCCGCGTTTGCGTGCCCCTTCCACCGTCGCGCTCCTGTCCCCCTGTTATGCCGAGCACGCGTATGCCTGGCAGCAGCACGGCCATCAGGTCACGGCCGTGCCCGCCAGCGAGATATTGCAGTCGTCGGCACAGGTGGTGGTCATCGTCAATCCCAACAACCCCACCGGCGCACTGTTCGCGCGCGCGGACTTGCTGGCCTTGCACGCCCGACTGGCGGCGCGCGGCGGCTGGCTGGTGGTGGACGAAGCGTTCATGGATGCCACGCCGCAACACAGCTTGGCAGGGGGAAGTCCGCGTCCCGGATTGATCGTGCTGCGTTCGCTGGGCAAGTTCTTCGGTCTGGCCGGTGCGCGTGTCGGTTTCGTGCTGGCGGCGGAAGACCTGTTGCTGCCGCTGGCCGAGCTGCTGGGGCCGTGGTCCATCGCCGCCCCGTCGCGTTATGTCGCGATGCACGCGTTGCGCGATGCGGCCTGGCAGCAGGCCACACGCAGCCGTCTGCCACAAGCTGCCCAACGTCTGCATGTGTTGCTGCATGCGCATGGTCTGACGCCCGACGGCGGTTGTGCCTTGTTCCAATGGCTGCGCAGTGATGCTGCGGCCGCATGGCACGAGCGTCTGGCGCGGCAGGGCGTGCTGACGCGTCTGTTCGCGGCGCCGCACAGCCTGCGTTTCGGCTTGCCGCGCGACGAAGCACAATGGGCGCATCTGGCGCGCGCGCTGAAGGATGGCGTGCGATGACGGCGCCGACCTTGATGGTGCAAGGCACCACTTCCGACGCGGGCAAGAGCACGGTGGTGGCGGGGCTGTGCCGCGTGCTCAAACGGCGCGGCGTGCGCGTGGTGCCGTTCAAGCCGCAGAACATGGCACTCAACAGCGCGGTGACGGCGGACGGCGGCGAGATCGGGCGCGCCCAGGCCGTGCAGGCGCAGGCCGCCGGGTTGCTGCCGCACACCGACATGAACCCCGTGCTGCTCAAGCCCAACAGCGACACCGGCGCGCAGGTCATCCTGCACGGGCGCGCCGTCTCCAACATGGAAGCGGCGACCTATCACGACTTCAAGCGCGAGGCGATGCAGGCGGTGCTGGCTTCGCACCAGCGCCTCGCGGCGCAATACGAGGCCGTGGTGGTGGAAGGCGCGGGCAGTCCCGCCGAGATCAACCTGCGCGCGGGCGACATCGCCAATATGGGCTTCGCCGAAGCCGTGGATTGCCCGGTGCTTCTGGTGGCCGACATCGACCGCGGCGGCGTGTTCGCCCACCTGGTCGGTACGCTGGCTTTGCTGTCTGAAAGCGAACGCGCGCGCGTGCGCGGTTTCATCATCAACCGCTTCCGGGGCGACCTCGCATTGCTGCAAGACGGGCTCGATTGGCTGGAGCAACACACCGGCAAGCCAGTGCTGGGCGTGTTGCCCTATCTGCACGGCCTGCATCTGGAAGCCGAAGACGCACTCCCGCGCCAGGTGCGCATGGATACAGACGCAGACAGGTTGCGCATCGTCATCCCTGCGCTGCCGCACATCAGCAACCACACCGACTTCGATCCCTTGCGTCTGCATCCGCAAGTGACTTTGCAGCTGGTGGCGCCCGATGAAGTGCCGCCGCCGGCCGATCTGGTCATCCTGCCAGGCTGCAAGAACGTGCGCAGCGATCTGCAATGGCTGCGCGCACAGGGCTGGGCGGACTATCTGCAACGTCATCTGCGCTACGGCGGCAAACTGCTGGGCATCTGCGGCGGACTGCAGATGCTGGGGCAGGCCATCCACGATCCGCAGGGTGTCGAAGGCGAAGCCGGCAGCAGCGCTGGGCTGGGCTATCTCGATCTGGAGACCACGCTGCAAGCGGACAAACAATTGCACAACGTGCAGGGCGTACTGGCGCAGTCCGGCGCTGCCGTGAGCGGTTACGAGATCCACGCCGGTATCAGCCGGGGCGCGGCCTTGCAACGTCCTTTCGCGCATCTTGACGATGGGCGCGACGACGGCGCGGCCTCGGCGGACGGGCAGGTCATGGCGACCTATCTGCATGGCGTGTTCGAATCTCCCGCCGCCTGTGCCGCATTGCTGGCCTGGGCCGGCGTGCAGGCGCCGCAACACGTCGACTACCGCGCGCTGCGCGAACGGCACATCGAGCGGCTGGCCGATGCGCTGGAAACACATCTCGATATGCCATATATCCTGCGTCTGCTGGAGGAGGAACGATGAAACAACTGATCCTGGGCGGCGTGCGCTCCGGCAAGAGCCGTCTGGCCGAACAACGGGCGCAGGCGAGCGCTCTGCCGGTCACCTATATCGCCACAGCGACGGCACAGGACGAGGAGATGCGCGCTCGCATCGCGCATCATCAGGCGCAGCGTCCGCAACACTGGCAGCTAGTGGAAGAGCCGCTGGCATTGGCCGCGACCCTGCAACGGCATGCCGCAGCGGAGCGCTGCCTGCTGGTCGATTGCCTCACCTTGTGGCTCACCAACCTGCTGTGTCTGGAAGACGAGGCGCGCTTGCGACAGGAAATCGACGCCCTGCTGGCGGTGCTGCCCGACTTGCCGGGACAGCTCATTCTGGTGAGCAACGAGACCGGCATGGGCGTGGTGCCGCTGGGTGAATTGACGCGGCGTTATTGCGACGAGGCGGGGCGCTTGCACCAGGCCGTCGCCGCGCGCTGCGAGCAAGTGACGATGACCGTGGCTGGACTGCCGCTGATCTTGAAAGGATGAACATGCACGGAACCGCCTGGCTGCAACAAGCCGCCCAGCCGCTGGATGAACAAGCGCGCGCCGCCGCGCTGGCACGACAAGGGCAACTGACCAAACCGCCCGGTGCCCTGGGGCGCCTGGAGCAACTCGCGGTGCAGTTCGCCGCCATGCAGGGCTGCGAACGGCCGCAGATGGAACACGTCTCCATCGTGGTGTGTGCCGGCGACCATGGCATCGCGGCAGAGGGCGTATCCGCTTTCCCGCAGGCGGTGACCGCCGAGATGGTGAAGAACTTTGCGCGCGGCGGTGCTGCCATCAGTGTGGCAGCACAACAGTTGGGCGCCACGCTGGAAGTGCTCAATCTGGGCACGGCGTTCGATACCGGCGACTTGCCGGGCGTGCGCCAATACGGCTTGGGTAAAGGCACCGCCAACTTCGCCAAGGAAGCGGCGATGGATGGACAACAACTGGCGGCTGCATTGCAGGCCGGGCGCGACAGCGCGCTGCGTGCGCAGCAACAAGGTGCGCAACTCTTCATCGGCGGCGAGATGGGCATCGCCAACACCACCTCGGCGGCGGCACTGGCGTGTGCGTTGCTGGGGCTGTCGCCGTCGCAACTCGCCGGTCCCGGCACCGGACTGGATGCCGCAGGGGTGCAACACAAGGCCGAGGTCATTGCGCGCGCGCTGGTGCTGCATGGCTATCCGGCGGCGGATGCCGACGCACTCGAGATATTGCGCCGCCTCGGCGGCTTCGAAGTCACTGCGCTGACGGGGGCGTTCACGGCATGCGCACAACTGGGCATTCCGGTGCTGGTGGACGGCTATATTGCCACCGCCGCCGCACTGGTCGCAGTGCGCATCAATCCGGCAGTGGCCGACTGGCTGCTGTATGCGCACCATTCCGCTGAGCCCGGCCATGTGTTGATGTTGCAAGCTTTGCAGGCACAGCCGTTGCTGAACTTGGGCATGCGTCTGGGTGAAGGCAGCGGCGCGGCAGTGGCCGTGCCTTTGTTGCGCATGGCGTGTGCCTTGCACAGCGGCATGGCAACGTTCGCGGAAGCGGGCGTCTCGGAAAAGATTTAAACGGGGAGCCTGAGCCCGATCACCGCGCCATAACCGATCTGCCAAGTCAGCGTATCGGTGAGCGGGATGTTGGCAACTAGCGCCAGCAGGGCGCGGATGCTGCCTGCATGGGCGACGATGGCGATCTCGCGCTGCGGCAACTGTGCGACCTCGTCCAGGAAATGCTGCACGCGTTGTATCAATTGTTGTGCCGATTCGCCGCCTGGCGGCACGTAACCCAGGATGTCGGCGGCCCAGGCATCCACCTCGTGACGCGGGATGTCATTCCAGCGTTTCCCTTCCCAGACGCCGAAGCCTTTTTCCATCAATCGTGCATCGCTGCGTAGCGAGCATTGGCGTGCCTGTCCGAGATGTTCGCCCAGACGTCGGGTGCGGCGCAGCGGCGAAGCGAGGATGAGTTCCACCGGCGGCAGCCAGCGCAAGGTCTGCGCGGCCTCGTTTGCGAAGCTGTCACGCACATCGACATCGAGCTGGCCATAACAGACGTCGGGCGCGATGTGCGGCGTGGTGTGGCGGATGAGGTGCAGGGTCTGCATCAGAAGGCGACGAGCAGGCCGAAGTAGAACGCGATCTCGCTGAGTTGTTGTACTGCACCGAGGCAATCGCCGGTGTAGCCGCCCAGCCGTTGCTGGATGCGCCATGCCAGCCAGACACGCATCGACAGTGCGGCGATGACGGCGGAGGCGAGGTTGCCGAGCGGGATGCCGTCCATGGGCAGCAGCGGCAGGGTGATTGCAGCGCCGAGCAAGGCGACGATGAAGCTGCCTGTACTCATCGCTTGTGACACGGGCTTGGCGCGGGCGCTGTCATCGGTGCGCACATAGTGCTGGGTATACATGAGGCTGACGGCCAGCAGTCGGCTGACGGCATGTGCGGCGACCAACGCAGCAGCTACGGTCGGCAACGCATAGGTCTGACTCAAGCTTAGCAGTGCTTCGAACTTCATTAGCAGCACCAGCACCAGCGCGATCACGCCATAGGCGCCGACGCGGGAATCCTTCATGATGGACAATATTTTTTCCGGCGTATGTTCGCTGCCGAAGCCATCGGCGAAATCGCTCAAGCCGTCTTCGTGGAACGCGCCGGTGACCAGGATGCCGGCCGCGATACTGAGCGCGATGGCCAGCGGCAGCGGTAACACTTGTGCTGTCGCCCACAGCACGCCGGCGGAGATCGCCCCGACCACGATGCCGACCAGCGGCAGATAGCGCGCGGCCTGTTCGAGTTGTCCGGCGCTGTGCCCGACCCAGCCCGGCACGGGCAGGCGGGTGAAGAACTGGACGGCGGTGAGGAACAGGCGCAATGGTTGCATGGCTGGGGGACTGAAATCGGCCGGCGCAGACTAGCAGCGCGAGGGCGGTCATGTCCAGACGCCACGGCGGGAACCGGCCTTTTCTGCTAAAGTGCGCGCCATGAATTTGACCGCTTTCCAGCTTTACTTGCGCCTGTTGACCTATGTCCGCCCTTACTGGCGCGCTTTCGCGGTCTCCATCCTCGGCATGGCGGTCGGCGCGGCGACCGAGCCGTTGCTGCCAGCCTTGCTCAAACCCTTCCTCGACGGCACCTTCGTGCAGAAGGACGATTCCGTCATGCACTGGGCGCCGCTGTTCATCCTGGCGATTTTCTTCGTGCGCGGCGTGGCTGGATTCATCGGTTCCTATGCCATCCACTGGGTGGGTAACAAGCTGGTGATGGACTTGCGCGCGGCGATGTTCGGTAAGCTGATGACTTTGCCCACGCACTATTACGACGATCATGCCACCGGCTCGCTGATCTCCAAGCTGACCTATGACGTGACCAACGTGACGGCAGCGGCCACCAGTGTGGTCACCATCACCATCCGCGATTCCATCATCATCCTCGGTCTGCTGGGCTGGCTGTTCTACCTGGACTGGAAACTGACGCTGCTGTCGCTCACCATCGCGCCGGTGGTGGCCTGGGTCATCAGCACCATCAATCGCCGTTTGCGCAATGCCAGCCGCGACACGCAGCAGGCCATGGGCAACATCACGCAGGTGATCGAGGAGAGCGTGACCGCACACAAGGTGGTCAAGCTGTTCGGTGGTCAGGTCTATGAGCAGCAGCGCTTCAATCAGGAGATCAACTGGGTGCGCCGCCACATGATGAAACAGGCGGCGGCAGCGGTAGCCAACGTGCCGATCGTGCAGATGGTGGCGGCGGTGGCGCTGTCCTTCGTGATCTATCTCGCTATCGGCCAGGCCAAGAGCGATGCCACTTCGGTCGGCGGCTTCCTGTCCTTCGTGGCGGCCATGCTGATGCTCACCGCGCCGTTGAAGCGCATCACCAGCATCAACGAATATGTGCAGCGCGGACTGGCGGCGGCTGAGAGCGTGTTCGCTTTGCTGGACAGCGCGAGCGAACAGGATCACGGCAAGCTGCAACTGGGCCGCGTGCGCGGCGAGATCCGTTTCGAGCAGGTGGATTTCACCTATCAGCATGGCGGCAAGAAAGCCTTGCATGACATCGACCTGGAGATCCCCGCCGGACAGGTGGTGGCGCTGGTCGGTGCTTCCGGCAGTGGCAAGAGCACGCTGGCCAACTTGTTGCCGCGCTTCTATG
Source organism: Pseudomonadota bacterium (assembly GCA_040754175.1). Classification (GTDB taxonomy): domain Bacteria; phylum Pseudomonadota; class Gammaproteobacteria; order Burkholderiales; family Gallionellaceae; genus Sideroxyarcus. The sequence continues at coordinate 79,390 of JBFMFN010000032.1, forward strand.
AATTAAGTGATGGCCGCATCCTGGTGGATGGCCAGGATATCCGCGAGGTGACGCTGGCCAGCTTGCGTGCCAACATCGCGCTGGTGAGTCAGGAAGTGGTGCTGTTCAACGACACCGTGGCGGCCAACATCGCCTACGGCCAGATGCGCGAAGTGCCGGAGAGCGAGATCGTCGCCGCCGCCATCGCTGCGCATGCCATGGAGTTCATCCAGGACATGCCACAGGGCTTGCAGACGCTGGTGGGTGAGAAGGGCGTGCGCCTGTCTGGCGGGCAACGCCAACGCATCGCCATCGCGCGTGCCATCCTCAAGGATGCTCCGATTCTGATTCTGGACGAAGCGACCTCGGCGCTGGACAGTGAATCCGAGCGTCATGTGCAGGCCGCACTGGAAGTGCTGATGAAGGCACGCACCACGCTGGTCATCGCCCACCGCCTGTCCACCATCGAGAACGCCGACCGCATCGTGGTGATGCAACAGGGGCGCATCGTGGAGAGCGGCACCCATGGCGAATTGCTGGCGCGCGACGGGGCGTATGCGCAATTGCATCGCACCCAGTTCGGCGGCGTAGCCAGACTATGAATTTTTGAAATGCCGGTTGACAGCAGGGATGCTTCTGGTAAATTTCAAACCCTAGCATTTCACTCAACTTAACCCACCGCTGGAGGTCACCATGGCAGTACTCGTAGGCAAGCAAGCCCCCGATTTCAACGCAGTTACCGTGATGGGTAACAACGAGATCAACGAAACCTTCAATCTGAGCAAGCACATCAGCGGCAAATACGCCGTGGTGTTCTTCTATCCGCTGGACTTCACCTTCGTGTGCCCGTCCGAGATCATCGCCTTCGACCATCGCCTGGACGAGTTCAAGAAGCGCAACGTGGAAGTGATTGGCGTATCCATCGATTCCCACTTCACCCACCTGGCCTGGAAGAACACCCCGGTGGACAAGGGCGGTATCGGCCAGGTGCGCTACCCGCTGGTGGCCGACATCAAGCACGAGATCTGCAAGGCCTATGACGTCGAGGCAGACGGTGGCGTGGCTTTCCGCGGCTCCTTCCTGATCGACCGCGCCGGTGTGGTGCGCCACCAAGTGGTGAACGACCTGCCGCTGGGCCGCAACATCGACGAGATGCTGCGCATGGTCGACGCCCTGCAATTCACCGAAGAGCATGGCGAAGTTTGCCCGGCCGGCTGGAACAAGGGCAAGGCCGGCATGAATGCCTCGCCGGAAGGTGTCGCCAAGTACCTGGCCTCCCACGCCAAGGAACTGTAAGCGATTCCGCGCTACAACGGAAAAGGCTCCCGCGGGAGCCTTTTTTCATTGGCGGGCGGGCTGTAGAATCGCGGCCTTCTTGATCCTGAACGGGTGTCCCATGCTGGTCGGCTTCGTCTTCCTGTATCTGGTCCTGTCCATCGGCGTCGGCATGTATGCCGCCACCAAGGTGCACAACGCACGCGACTACATCACCGCCGGCCGCTCACTGCCGATGGTCATCGTACTGGCCATGGTGTTCGCCACCTGGTTCGGCGCCGAGACTGTGCTGGGCATCCCGGCCACCTTCATGGAAGAGGACCTGGGAGGCCTGATCTCCGATCCCTTCGGTGCCTCGCTGTGCCTGGTCCTGTTCGGTCTGTTCTTCGCCAGGAAACTGTACCGCCTGAACCTGCTCACCATCGGCGATTTCTACCGCCAGCGTTTCGGGCACAAGGTCGAGGTCATCGCCGGTATCGCCATCGCCTTGTCCTATCTGGGCTGGGTGTCGGCGCAGGTCACCGCGCTGGGGCTGGTGTTCAACGTGCTGTCCGACGGTTCCATCACGCAGGCGCAGGGCATCCTCATCGGCGCCGCCGTGGTGCTGATGTACACCTTGTACGGCGGCATGTGGTCGGTGGCCTTGACCACCTTCGTGCAGATGATCGTCATCGTCATCGGCCTGATCTACATCGCCATGTTGTTGGCGGACATGAGTGGCGGCGTTCAGCCGGTGGTGCAGCACGCGGTGGATCACGGCAAGTTCCATTTCTTGCCCGATATGAATGCGGTGGCCATGGTTGCCTTCATCTCCGGCTTGCTCACCATGGGCTTCGGCTCTATCCCGCAACAGGACGTGTTCCAGCGCGCCAATACGTCCAGGAACGAGAATGTCGCCGTGTGGGGCACGGTGCTGGGCGGTGTGGCGTATTTCCTGTTCGCAGCGGTGCCGCTGTTCATGGCTTACTCGGCCAATCTGATCGATCCCGCGCTGGCTGCACAGTGGCTGGCGGCGGATAGCCAGAAGCTGTTGCCGGAACTGGTCAAGGCGCACCTGCCGCTGTTCGCGCAGGTGATCTTCTACGGTGCTTTGCTGTCGGTGATCATGTCCACCGCCTCGGGCACCTTGCTCGCTCCGTCGGTCACCCTGTCCGAGAACGTGCTCAAGGGCTGGCTCACGCGCAAGAACCTGTCCGACCATAAGATGCTGGTGATGACGCGCTGGGTGGTGGCCAGCTTCTCGCTGTGCGTCACGCTGTATGCACTGTGGGCGTTGGATCGCGACACCGGCATCCACCAGATGGTGGAGAACGCCTACAAGGTGACGCTGGTACTGGCGTTCACACCACTGGTGGCCGGACTGTACTGGCGACGCGCCTCGACACTCGGGGCCTATTGGGCGATGGGGTTGGGGCTGCTGGTGTGGCTGCCGCTGGAATTCATCGCCCCCGATGCCGCCTTGCCGCCGCAGTTCGCCGGATTCCTGGCCAGTGTCGTGGGCATGGTGGTCGGTTCGCTGATCGTGCCTGCGGCCGGGCAGACGCAGGAGGAACGTAGCGCGCCTTGAGAGTTGTCATGTTAGTGTCACATTTCTTTCATACCATCGTCGGCAAATTGAAACGGAAGATGGAGTGATGAACATGACGACCGCCAACATCCTGCTTGTGGAAGACGAACCCGCGATCCAGGAGCTGCTCGCCTTCAATATCGAACAATGTGGCTTCCGTGCCATCAAGGCGCACGACGAAGGCACTGCCATGGCGCACATCCATCGCGCCCTGCCGGACCTGATCCTGCTCGACTGGATGTTGCCCGGCGCTTCCGGCGTGGAAATCGCACGCCGCCTGCGCACCGACCAGCGCACGCGCGACATCCCCATCATCATGCTGACCGCGCGCACCGAAGAACGTGACAAGGTGCTCGGCCTGGAAGCCGGCGCCGATGACTACATCACCAAACCCTTCTCGCCGCGCGAACTGATGGCCCGCATCCGTGCCGTGCTGCGCCGCCGTGCGCCGCAGATGAGCGACGAGACCGTGCGCGTGGAGGGCCTGGAACTGTCGCCGATCACCCATCGCGTGGCGATCCGCGGCGAACATATCGAACTCGGCCCCACTGAGTTCCGCTTGCTGCATTTCTTCATGACCCACATGGAACGCGTGTACAGCCGCTCGCAATTGCTGGACCAGGTGTGGGGCGACCACGTGTTCGTCGAGGAACGCACGGTGGACGTGCATATCCGCCGCCTGCGCCAGGCGCTGGAGCCTTCCGGCATGGATAAACTGGTGCAGACCGTGCGCGGCAGCGGCTATCGTTTCTCTGTCGCCTGAACGGGGGAGTGGCTGCGGCGCCCGCCGTCCGTATAATGCCGCCGTCCTATAACGAGACTTGGCCGTGAGCGAATTCTGGCAGCGCGCGTTCTTCTATCAATTCTTCCTGTTCCTGGCGGCCCTGATGGTGTGGGTCATCGCGGGGGGGCTGGCCGCCATCGTGGTGGTCGCCATCGGCATGGCCTGGCGCGTGCTCTATCACCTGCGCAATCTGGCCGACCTGATGCGCTGGCTGAAAGACCCTGAGAACATCGCGCTGCCAGACGGCTCCGGTTTGTGGGTCGAAGTGTTCACCCACCTCAACAAGATGGTGCGTACCTATCGCGAGCAACGTGCGCGCCACGAAGCGGCGCTGGAGCAGATGGAGCGCGCCACAGCCGCCTTGCCCGAAGGCGTGGTGATCCTCGACGAAGCGGACCACATCCAATGGTGCAACCCGCTGGCGGAGCAGCATTTCGGTCTGGATAGCCGCTATGACATCGGGCAGCAGATCACCTATCTGGCGCGCCAGCCGGTGTTCGTGCAATACCTGGCGGCACGCGATTTCAGCCAGCCGCTGGTGTTGCGCGGTACGCGTCAGGACGACCTGGTACTGTCCATCAAGCTGATCTCCTACGGCGAGAACCTGCGCTTGCTCATCAGTCGCGACATCACCCAGCTGGAGCGTATCGAGACCATGCGCCGCGACTTCGTGGCCAACGTCTCGCACGAGCTGCGCACGCCGCTGACCGTGGTCAACGGCTTCGTCGAGACTTTGCAGGACATGCCCTCGCGCGACAACGACATGGCGCAGCGCGCACTGCACCTGATGGGCGAGCAGACGCGGCGTATGGAACATCTGGTGGACGATCTGCTCACCCTGTCGCGCCTGGAGAATGAGCAGAACCATCTGCGCGAGGAGACGGTGGATGTGGCGACGCTGGTGGAAGAGGTCGGGCGCGATGGCCTGCTGCTGAGCAACGGCCGCCATCGGATCGCCGTGCATGTGGAGAGTCGTACGCCGTTGCGCGGTTGCCGTGAAGAGTTGCGCAGCGCGTTCTCCAACCTGGTCAGCAATGCCATCCGCTATACCCCGGACGGCGGCGATATCGCAGTGCGCTGGTCGCACCACGATGGTCATGGCGTGTTCGCCGTCACCGACAGCGGCATCGGCATCGCGCCGCAGCATATCGCGCGCCTGACTGAACGTTTCTACCGCGTGGATCGCAGCCGTTCGCGCGAGACCGGCGGCACCGGCCTCGGGTTGGCCATCGTCAAACACATCGTGATGCGCCACCAGGCGCGCTTGAACATCACCAGCGAAGAAGGGCTGGGCAGTACCTTCGCCATCCACTTCCCTGCTGCGCGCACGCTGCAATGACGGCGAGCCGAATCGCGTTCAGGCCGGCTTGAAACTCACCCGTTCGTGATCGGCGCCGCGCGCCACGCTGATCCCCAGCTTGATCTTCTGTTTGTTATGGTCGGGCAGGGTCAGTTCCAGTTCGCGCCCGGCGACGAACCAGTCGCGCGGCAACACCAGACTGGCCGGGATGCGCAGTTTCTCCAGCGCCGGCAGCAGCAGGCAGGGGGCGGAACCGGAATGCGGCGATTGTGCATGCGGCGCCGCCTGCGCGATGACCGCTTGCGGCTGTCCCGGCAGGAAGTGCACGTCGATGTATAACTGTCCGCTGTGGGTCACCTCGATGCGTTCGATGGCGCCGGCCTTGAGTGGTGCACCGTTATGCGCCACGCTGACGATATGGTTGGCAGCCAGACGGTCGCCCTGTGTGGTGCTGCGCAACAGGCGCGCGCGCAGCAGGGAATCCTCTTCCACCAGCCATGTTTCCGGCAGGAAGCCGAGCTCACGCAGGTCATGCTGACCGGTCTCGTCCAGCACGCGGCCGAAGGTGGCGATCTGCTGCTGCGCATCCTGGCCGGTTTTGCTTTTCTCCTTCACCGGCTTGAACGGTTTGCGCGCGATCTGACCGTAGATCTTCTCCAGTCCGGCGCACAGGTACACGCTGGCAGTCTCGCGCGGCCTCTCCACCAAGGTGTCGGCGCGGGCCTCGCACCAGCATTGGTGCAGTTTGCCGAGCAATGCCGTGCAATCCTTGGCCGACATGTCGGTCTCCAGCTCCACCTTGCGCGGCGCCTCGCCCTGTTGCAGCAGGATGGTCTTCACGCGGATCTGTTTCGACAGCGGCACCATGGGCAGGCAGCGCATGCTGGCCGAGGCGCGTGCATGGTCGGCCGATTGCAGGCCGCGGTAGCCGTCCAGGTCGACCACCAGTGGCGGCGCGTCCTCCTTGGTGGCGGTGCAGCGTGGTTGCAGATGCAGGGTGTCCTGCCATTGCAGTAGCCAGCGCTCCACCAGCTGCGTCTGGCTGCGCGACAGGCCGAGCAGGCGCGCGCGATGCATCAGCAGTGTGGCTGCGTAGATGGCCTGGCCGCGTGCAGGGAGGCCATCGTGGAACTGGGCATCCTTCACGTGCTCGTCCTGCAAGCCGGCGGCTTCGAGGCGGGCATAGATCGCATGCAGGCGCTGCCAGGCCTGACGCTCCGGCTCGTAACCGGCATGGGTGAATTCGGCCAGTTGCTGGCGGGCGTAGTACAGGCAGCGCTGCCACAGCATGGCACGTTGCTTGACCATGTGCGCGTCGCCGGCGTCGGCTGCCTGCAGGCAGCGCAGGTAGCCTTCCAGCATGGCTTGCCACAGAGCGGTCAGGGCGGTGAGCGACAGGAACTCGTCGTCGGTGAGCGGCAGCAGCTTGCCGATCAGGCGTTTGGCGAAATCCTTTTGCAGTTGCGCCAGCGGCTCGCGCAACAGTTCGAGGATGCGCAGCCTTTCGTCGGCATGCATCGGGAAGCGGTTCAGCTCGGTGAGCTGTCTGTGCAGATTGCCCTGTGCCAGACCGAGGTTGGTCAGCTGCAACTGACCCAGCCACTGGCGGCATTGTTCTGCCGTTTGGAACGCCGGTCTGGCCAGGTCGTCGGTGGGCTCCAGTGACAGCATGTCTTCCTCCTATAGCAGCACGCGCTCGATGCCGCCGTCGTTGGCCTGACGCACGTAGTCCGCCATCCAGTCCGGGCCGAGCAGGTGGCGTGCCATCTCCACCACGATGTATTCCGGTTCGGCGTTGATGTCGTCCACGTAGCGCGACAGACCTTGCTGGCAGGCCGGACAGGAGGTGAGCACCTTCACCGCGCCGGTATAGCCGTCCGCACGCAGAGCATCCGCACCCTTGCGCATCTCCTCTTCCTTGCGGAAGCGCACCTGGGTGGCGATATGCGGTTGCGAGACGCCGAAGGAGCCGGCCTCGCCGCAGCAGCGGTCGGTGAGCGGGACGGCAGTCGCCATCAGTTCGCTCGCCACCTTGAGCGGGGCATGGGTCTTCATCGGGCTGTGGCAGGGGTCGTGGTACATGTAGCGCAGCCCGGTGGCCTGCTCCAGTTTGACGCCCTTTTCCAGCAGGTATTCGTGGATGTCCAGCAGGCGGCAACCGGGGAAGATCTTGTCGAACTGGTATTGCAGCAACTGGTCCATGCAGGTGCCGCAGGACACCACCACGGTCTTGATGTCGAGGTAGTTCAGCGTGTTCGCCACGCGATGGAACAGCACGCGGTTGTCGGTGATGATCTGTGTCGCCTTGTCGCCCTGGCCGGACGCGTTCTGCGGATAGCCGCAGCACAGGTAGCCGGGGGGCAGCACGGTGACCGCACCGGTGTGGTACAGCATGGCCTGGGTCGCCAGGCCTACCTGCGAGAACAGACGTTCCGAGCCGCAGCCGGGGAAATAGAACACCGCTTCCGATTCTTCGCTGGTGCGGCGTGGGTCGCGGATCACCGGCACGATGGTGTCGTCCTCGATGTCCAGCAGCGCACGCGCGGTCTTCTTCGGCAGTTTGCCCGGCATCGGCTTGTTCACGAAGTGGATCACCTGTGCCTTCAGCGGCGGTTTGCCCAGCGACGCCGGCGGATGTCGCGTCTGTCCCGCGATCAGTCCCAGGCGCTTGGCCCAGCGATAGGCGAAGCGCTGCGCCTGGTAGGCCCACTCGATCATCACCTTGCGTACCGCCTTGATGGTAGCCGGGTCGGTCGAGTTGAGGAACAGCATGGAGGTCGCGGTGACCGGGTTGAACTTCTTCTGTCCCTGCTTGCGCAGGAAGTTGCGCATCGCCACCGACACGTCGCCGAAGTCGATGTCGACCGGGCACGGTTTCTCGCAGCGGTGGCACACCGTACAGTGGTCGGCCACGTCGTTGAACTCGTCGAAGTGGCGGATGGACACGCCGCGCCGCGTCTGCTCCTCGTACAGGAAGGCCTCGATCAACAGCGAGGTGGCGAGGATCTTGTTGCGCGGCGAATAGAGCAGGTTGGCGCGCGGTACATGGGTGGTGCACACCGGTTTGCACTTGCCGCAGCGCAGGCAGTCCTTGATCGAATCGGAGATCTCGCCCAGTTCGCTCTTCTCCAGGATCAGGCTCTCCAGCTCCATCAGGTTGAAGCTGGGGGTGTAGGCGCGCTCCAGGTTGCTGCCCGGCAGCAGCTTGCCGCGGTTGAAGCGCCCGTCCGGATCGACCTTGTGCTTGTAGGCGATGAACGGCGCGATCTCTTTCTCTTCGAGGAAATCGAATTTGGTGATGCCGATGCCGTGCTCGCCCGAGATCACGCCGCCCAGGTCTTTCGCCAGCTGCATGATGCGGTCCACTGCCTCGTTCGCCTGTTGCAGCATGGCGTAGTCGTCGGAGTTGACCGGGATGTTGGTGTGCACGTTGCCGTCGCCGGCGTGCATGTGCAGCGCCACGAATACGCGGCTCTTCAGCACCTGCTGGTGGATCGCACCGCACTGGTCGAGGATGAGCTGGTAGGTGCCGCCGCTGAAGATGTGACGCAGCGGCTCGCGCAGTTCGCTCTTCCACGAGGCGCGCAGCAGGTGGCGTTGCACCGCGTCGAACACGGTGACCGCATCCTGTGCATCGGCCGGTGCAAACGGGCATTCCGCCAGCGGTGCATCCAGGTGTTGCAACAGCCAGGTCCAGCGCCCGCGCACTTCGGCCAGCAGCTTGTGCGCGGCCTGCGGACGTTCGCCCAGCAGCTCGGCGTCGCCCAGTTGTGCATCGTCCTGGTAATGCAGCGGTAGCTCATCGGCGAAGAACGCATCCAGCGCATCCAGCAGCTTGAGCTTGTTCTTCAGCGACAGTTCGATGTTGATGCGTTCCACGCCGTCGCAATAGTCGCCCATGCGCGGCAGCGGGATGACCACGTCCTCGTTGATCTTGAAGGCGTTGGTGTGTTTGGCGATGGCGGCGGTGCGCGCGCGGTCCAGCCAGAACTTCTTGCGAGCCTCGGCCGAGACGGCGATGAAGCCCTCGCCATGGCGCAGGTTGGCCAGGCGCACGATCTCCGAGGCCATGGCGCCGACGGCGGCTTCGTCGTCGCTCACCACGTCGGCGATCAGCACCATCTTCGGGCGCGTACCGCGCCGCGACTTGGTGGCATAGCCCACCGCCTTCAGGTAGCGCTCGTCCAGATGTTCCAGGCCGGCCAGCAGCACCGGCTTGTCGGCACGGTTGTCCAGCAGGGTGGTGATCTCCACGATGGCGGGCACCGCTTCGCGCACCTGGCCGAAGAACTCCAGGCACACGGTGCGCGTATGTTCCGGCGCACGGTGCAGCAGGAAGCGCGCCGAGGTGATGATGCCGTCGCAGCCTTCCTTCTGGATGCCGGGCAGGCCGGACAGGAACTTGTCGGTCACGTCCTTGCCGAGGCCGGTCTTGCGGAAGGCGCTGCCGGGGATGGTCAGCTTCTCCGGCTGGCCGGACAGCGGTTTGTCGTGCCGGTCGTAGCGCGTGATCTGGAAGGTAGCCTGTTCGGCGTCATGGATCTTGCCCAGATTGTGGTCGATGCGTTCCACCAGCATCCAGCGCCCGTCCGGCGCCACCATCTTCCACGACACCAGGTTGTCCAGCGCGGTGCCCCACAGCACGGCTTTCTTGCCGCCGGCGTTCATCGCCACGTTGCCGCCGATGCAGGAAGCGTCGGCCGAGGTCGGGTCGACCGCAAACACCAGTCCGGCGGCTTCCGCCGCTTCCATCACGCGCCGCGTGACCACGCCGGCACCGCAATGGATGGTGGCATAGGGGGCGCTGTGGCCGGTGAGCACCATGGGCTCGACCGCGGAGATGGCGTCCAGCTTCTCGGTGTTGATGACCACGGAATACTTGTCCAGCGGTACCGCGCCGCCGGTGTAACCGGTGCCGCCGCCGCGCGGGATGATGGTCAGGCCGAGTTCGATGCAGGCGCGCACCAGCGGCGCGATCTCCTCTTCGCTATCCGGGGTGAGCACCACGAAGGGGTATTCCACGCGCCAGTCGGTGGCGTCGGTGACGTGGCTTACGCGCGCCAGGCCGTCGAACTGGATATTGTCGCGCCGGGTCAGGCGCGACAGCATGCGCAGCGTGCGCCGGCGCAAGCGCAGCGTGGTCTCGAAATCCTCGGCGAAACGCTCCACTGCGGCCGAGGTGATCTCCAGCAGGCGGCGCACCTGTTCATTGGAGTTACGGCCGCCATGCTTAACATCGTCTACGCCGATGTTAGCCTTCACCGCACCTGCGGTGTCCTGGCGGCGTGCTTCGATGGCGTTCAGGCGATGGTGCAGTGCCCCGATCAAGGCATGGCGGCGCTTGCGGTTGGCGAGCAGGTCGTCTTCCAGATAGGGGTTGCGCGTCAGCACCCAGATGTCGCCCAGCACTTCATACAGCATGCGGGCGGAGCGTCCGGTGCGGCGCTCTTCGCGCAGGGTGTTGATGATCTCCCAGGCTTCGGCGCCGAGCAGGCGCAGCACGATCTCGCGATCGGAGAAGGAGGTGTAGTTGTACGGGATCTCGCGTAAACGGGCAGTCATGATGGCGACCGGGCTGTTCAAGGCGCGCATTCTACCCGAATGTCGTGCCGCACTCGACCCTGCCATGGCTGTGGCGTTAGCATCTGCTCATGGATAACCCCGTTCCCATCCGTCGCCTGTTCTTCGCACTGTGGCCCGCAGCCGCCGAACGCGCCGCCATCGCTGCCTGGCAGCCGGCGTTGCAGACGCTGTGCGGCGGGCGGGCGATGCGGCCGCAGACCCTGCATTGCACGCTGGCCTTCCTCGGGGCGGTGCCGGAGGGGCGGCTGGAGGCGTTGCACTGTCTGGCGCGCGAAGTGGCGTGCCCGCCGTTCAGCCTGCACTGGGCCGCAGCCCGTTATTGGGGGCATAACCATATCGTGTATGGGGCGCCGCTCGATCCGCCGCCGGCCCTGCTGGTCTTGGTGCAAACGCTGCAGGCACGCTTGCGTGCGCACCATTTCGCTGTCGAGCAACAGTCTTATCAGGCACATGTCACCTTGTTGCGCAATGCGCACTGGAGCGATGCGCCGTTGCCGGCCCTGCCGGCCGTGACCTGGCAAGTGCGCGATTTCGCGCTGGTACAGTCCTTGAGCGATGCCGCGGGGGCGCGCTACGAGGTGTTGCAACGCTACGCTGGCGGCGGATTAGAATGAGCACCGTCACAGGGGAGGGGATATGCTGCATGTATTTGCCTTGAAGCACGGAAAGCTCGAGCGCATCCAGTTCGATGCGACGCAGGCGCAGCGTCTGCACGAGGCGGTCTGGCTCGATCTGTATGCCGCCACCGAGGAAGAGCTGGCATGGGTCGAGGCCAATTTCGCGCTGCGCCTGCCCAGCCCGGAACTGCTGCGCGACATCGAGGCCAGCGCGCGTTTCTACGAGCATGAAGGCAACCTCTACCTGCGCTCCGATTTCCTTACCGGCAGCGAGAGCTCCACCCACAGCGTCGCCATCGCCTTCGTGCTGACCGGACGCACGCTGATCAGCATCCATGAGAGCGACCTGCCCATCTTCCGCCTGTTGCGCATCCGCATGCGCGCCGAGTCGGGGCCCATCGAGGATTGCCGCGACGTGCTGATCGAGCTGTTCGACATGGATGTGGAGTTCTCCGCCGACGCGCTGGAAGAGGTGTATGCCGATCTCGGCGGCGTGAGCGAGCGCGTGCTGAACGAGTCGCTGGACGACCGGCAAGCGCGTGAGACGCTGGCGGCCATCGCCCATGCCGAGCACGTGAACGGGCGTATCCGGCGCAACGTGATGGATACGCAACGGGCGCTGTCATTCCTGGTGCGTACCAAGACCTTGAGCCCGGCACAGGTGGAAGAGGTGCGCCAGATCCAGCAGGACATCGAATCGCTGGACGGTCATACCGCATTCCTGTTCGACAAGGTTAACTTCCTGATGGATGCGGTGATCGGCTTCATCAACATCAACCAGAACAAGATCGTGCGCCTGTTCTCGGTGGTGTCGGTGGCCTTGCTGCCGCCCACGCTGCTCGCCTCCATCTATGGCATGAACTTCAGCGTGATGCCGGAGCTGCACTGGCGTTTCGGCTATCCTTTTGCGCTACTGCTGATGGCATTCTCCATCGGGCTGCCGCTGTGGGTGTTCTGGCGCAAGGGCTGGCTCAAGTAGTGGCACGCGCGGCCAGCAAGCTGTCCACGCACCAGGTCGCGGCGGCGAAACCCATGCTGGCGGTCACCATCACCGAGGAGCCATAGCCGGAACAATTGAGGTCGCCGGTGGCGCAGGTCGTGCTGCGTTGCGACGGCTCCGCCAGATAGATGCAACTCACGCCGAACTTGCCGTTCTTGCGCGGCTGGATGTTGAAGTCCTTCTTCAGCAGGGTGCGGATGCGTGCCAGCAGGGCGTCATGCGTGCTGCGCGCCAGGTCGTCGCGGCGCAGGTTGAGCGCTTCGCGTTTACCGCCCGCCGCACCGCACACCACCAGCCTGATTTTGTTGAAACGCGCATGCACGATCAGTGCCGCCTTCACCTTCGCCTCGTCGCAGGCATCGATCACCGCGTCGAAGCTGCCGGGAGCGATCAGTTGCCCCATGTTCTCCTGCGTGAGGAAATCCTCGATCAGGGTCACCTTGCAGGCCGGGCTGATGTCGGCGATGCGCAGGCGCAGTGCCTCCACTTTGGCCATGCCCAGCGTGCTGTCCAGTGCCTGGATCTGCCGGTTGACGTTGGATACCGCGACCTGGTCGAAATCGATCAGCGTGAGATGCCCGATGCCGCTGCGCGCCAGCGCTTCCACCACCCACGAACCGACGCCGCCGACGCCGATCACGGCGACGCGAGCTTGCCGCAAGGTCAGGCGCGTGCCATCGCCATACAGGCGATCGAGGCCGCCGAAGCGGCGTTCATGGTCGGGATCTAGCGTGTGGTGTGACATCTTTGTGTTGGGGATCGGTTGGATATGGGACCTTGGTCTCATATCGGGGCGGGTGCGGGACGGCTAAAATTCTATCCGAAATATCGGGCGCATAATGCCTGGGCAGCCCCGATAGGCAGGAATCGAATGACGACACACCAAGATAATAACGAAAAGATCGCCCTGGTCGTCGATGACGACATCGCTCTCGGCAAAGCCGTGGGGCGGATCGGGCAGCAGGAGGGTTTCGGCATGCGCAGCTTCACCTCCTGTGACGAGGCGCAAGCCTGGCTGGACGGCAGCGCTGATCCGCAGCAGGTGTTCTGCATGCTGGTGTCGATCAGCCAGCTGGCGGCGACCGAACATGCGCAGTACACACTGAGGTCGCACATCCCGCGCATCTATATCGGCAGTTCGCTCACCGGCGCCCAGGCTGGCGTGGCCGGTCTGGGCTCTTTGCTCAAATCAGCCCCGTTCCGCGTGATGGATCGGCCGTTCTCCATGGCGACCCTGCGCCGCAACCTGCGGGACGCCATGGTCGAGCATCAGCGTCTGGAGGGCTTGCACACCGACAACCGCCAGGTGATGCAGCGCTTCGCCGAATTGACGCCGCGCCAGATGGAGATCGGCGCGCTAGTGGCGCAAGGCTTGAGCAATCCCGAGATCGCGCAACGCTTGGGTATCTCGGTGAAGACCGTGAAGACCCATCGCGGCCTGACGATGCAGAAGACCGGCGCCGCCTCCATCGCGGACCTGGTGCGCCTGTTCGATGTCTACCTGCGGCTGAGTGCGCGCAGCTAGTGCGCCATGCGCACCGGCGATCAAATTTGAAAGGCAATATGGAATACATCGCATTCCCGAAACTGGCGGATATCGCCCGCCATTCCATCCTGCGCACGGATTTCGAAGTATCCGTGCGGCAGGCAGCCGCGCTGATGGAAGCGGAAGGGGTCAGCAGCGTGGTGATCGAGCAGGGACACGAGCGCTTCGTGTTCTCCATCGAGGAACTGATGGCGCACATCCATGCCAACGGCGACATGGACCATCATCTTTCGGCCTTTGCCCTGCCGCGCATCGTCTGCGTGAACGGCGACCGTCCGGTGCTGACCGCGCTGGAACAGCTGGAGCAGAGCGGGCAGCGCTATGTCGGCGTGGTGGATGACGCGGATTGCATGACCGGCATCGTCAGCCATACCGACATCCTGTCGTCCATCGATCCGACCGTGCTGATGGAGCGCAAGACGGTGGGCGACCTGGTGTGGCGCGCACCACCGCCCACCTTCACGGCGGACTGGATCCTCGAGGATGTGCTGCATCATTTCCGCAAGATGGAGGATGCGGTGATCGTGGTCGAGGGCGTGCAACCGATCGGCATCATCACCACACGCGACGTATTCAACTTGCTGGCGGCGGATGCCGACCTGTCACAGCCGCTGGCGCATTACATGGTGAGCCCGGTGGTCACCACGCGGCGCGACAGTTCCATCCACGACACCCTGATGCAGATCCAGAAGCTGCACTTCAAGCGCGCCATCGTGGTGGACGAGGGCGGTCGACTGGTGGGGGTGGTGTCGCAGAGCGAGCTGATCGGTTTCGCCTACGGCTCGTGGGTGAACATCCTCAAGCATCACACCACCGAACTGCACGAACTGGTCGAGATGCTGAAGGAGAAGAACAAGACGCTGGAGCTGCTCTCCTATACCGATGCGCTCACCGACTTGGGCAACAAGCGCATGTTCTATCAGGAGATGGAGCGCGAGGTGGAGCGCATCGTGCGCTACGACTCGCCCTCCTTTTCCATGGTGCTGGTCGATATCGACCTGTTCAAGCGCGTGAACGATACCTATGGCCACATTGTGGGCGACCAGGTGTTGCAGCAGGTCGCGGCGAAGCTGAAGGATGCCATCCGCAAGAGCGACACCGTAGTGCGCTGGGGCGGCGAGGAGTTCGCCATCCTGTTGCGCAACACCCCGCTGGAGTCGGCGCGCGAGTTCGCCGAACGCTTCCGGGGCGAGATCGCACGTACGCAACTGTTGCCGGACCATGAGCTCACGGTGAGTGCCGGTGTGGGCGAATATCGCGCCAGCGAGCGAGAGGATCTGTTCTTCGAACGTATCGACCGCGCCCTGTACCAGGCGAAAACGGCCGGGCGCAACGCCGTGCGCGTCAGCGCAGGATAGCCTCCAGATTGCGGCTGGTGGCGGTGGCCACCGCTTCCAGCGGCAGTCCGCGCAACTCTGCCAGCGTCTCGGCGATGCGCGGCAGATATTCCGGTTTGTTCGGCAGTCCGCGTTCGAGAAAGTCGGGCGGGATGTCCGGCGCATCCGTCTCCAGCACGATGCTGTCCAGCGGCAGGGTGGCGGCCAGTTCGCGCAGCTTGGTGGCGCGGCTGTAGGTCATCGAACCACCGAAGCCCAGTTTGAATCCCAGCTTGATGAATTCCTCAGCCTGCTGCCGGCTGCCATTGAAGGCATGCGCGATGCCGCCGCATACCCTGTTCTGGCGCAGGTATTTGAGGATGACGTCCTGCGCGCGGCGGATGTGTAGCAGCACCGGCAGATCGAATTCCTTTGCCAGTTTCAATTGTTCGACGAAGAAATATTCCTGCCGTGCACGGTCGTAGTGGTCAATGAAGAAATCCAGCCCGATCTCGCCGATAGCGACCGGCCTGTGCCGTTGCAGCAGCTCGCGCAGCGCTTGCAGGTCAGCCGGCATGGCGGTGTCGGTATACATCGGGTGGATGCCGTAGGCAGGGGCGCAAGCGGGGAAGTGCTTGCATAGTTCGCGCACGCTGTCGAAATTGGCGCGTGCCACCGACGGCACGATGATGCGGCCCACGCCGGCCGCCTGCGCAGCGCGCACGATATCGGCTTGCGTATCGCCGAACTCTTCCGCATCCAGATGGCAGTGGGTGTCGATGAACATATCCGGTTCCCGGTTGGTCATTCCGGCGCAGGCCGGCATTCGGTCAACAAGATCCTTTCCGCAACGCGGGGCCAAACCAAAGGCGTGTTGAATAAAAGCGCTGGATTCCGGCCTGCGCCGGAATGACTGTCGGGTGCCATGTTAAACTCGCGCCATCAATTAAGCGAGACAACACCATGTCTGGAAACACCTTCGGCACCCTGTTCACCGTCACTTCCTTCGGCGAATCGCACGGCAAGGCCATCGGCTGCATCGTCGACGGTTGCCCGCCCGGCATGACACTCAGCGAAGCCGACATCCAGCCCGAGCTGGACCGTCGCAAGCCCGGCACCTCGCGCCATGTCACCCAGCGTCGCGAATCGGATACGGTGGAGATCCTCTCCGGCGTGTTCGAAGGCAAGACCACCGGCACCCCCATCGCGCTGCTGATCCGCAACGAAGACCAGCGCAGCAAGGACTACGGCAGCATCGCCGAGACCTTCCGTCCCGGCCACGCCGACTACACCTACTGGCAAAAATACGGCATCCGCGACCATCGCGGCGGTGGCCGCGCCTCGGCGCGCGAGACCGCCGCGCGTGTGGCGGCCGGCGCCATCGCCAAGAAATGGCTGGGCGAGACCTACGGCGTGGAAGTGCGCGGCTATCTGGAACAACTCGGCGAGATCGTGGTGCCGTTCAAGAGCTGGGGTGACGTGCACGCCGAAGGCAACAGCTTCTTCGTGGGCGATGCCAGCTATGTCGGTCAGCTCGAAGACTACATGGATGCGCTGCGCAAGAGCGGCGACTCCATCGGCGCCAAGCTCGCCGTGATCGCGCACAATGTGCCGGTCGGCTGGGGCGAGCCCGTGTTCGACCGCATCGACGCCGACATCGCGCATGCCTTGATGGGCATCAACGCAGTGAAGGGCGTGGAGATCGGTGACGGCTTTGCCTGCGTTACGCAGAAGGGCAGCCAGCATGGCGACGAACTCACGCCGAATGGTTTTGCGTCCAACCACGCAGGCGGCATCCTCGGCGGTATCACCACCGGGCAGGACATCGTGGCGCGTTACGCCATCAAGCCGACCTCAAGCATCCGTATCGAACGTAACTCGATCAACAAGGCGGGGGAGGCGGTGAAGGTCTCGACCGAGGGGCGGCATGATCCTTGTGTGGGGATCAGGGCTACGCCGATCGCGGAGGCGATGGTGGCGTTGGTGTTGATGGATCATGCGTTGCGGAATCGGGCGCAGAATTCGGATGTGGTTTGTGAGACGGTGAAGTTGCGATAGTGTTTGAACAGTGAGATGCATGACATTCATTCTGAACAAAGTGCTGAAATAATTTCCAAAGCTGTCGGGTTTGTTGTCATTAATTGGGCTGTGGCAGAACAATCACTTGACCATATTACGGGTCTTCTTTGGCATGATTTCGACGGGGCTAAACAACACAAAAAAATCCCTGTTTTTCTCGATCCGAAAATACAATTTGTTGAAAAGTGTGTGGCTGGAAATAGTGCTTTAGTTGACTTGAAAGATGAGTGTCACTCTCTTGTTGAGGAATTCAAACGACTTGGGAAAATCAGAAATGATTTAGTGCATAGTGCGGCTCATTGCCTCTCGACCATTGGTAGAAATTTCGTTTTTGCTAAGCTCGATGTGCGCAATGGATTCCATCACTATCGGCAAGTTGAGTTAAACGTTGACGAATATCCAAAACTTGTCGATGAATTGATCGAGCTTGGACGCAGAGCACATGGTTTTGCGGAATTGTTATTGAGTCGAGCAGATGCGAAATAGGCATGAACGACAAGCGTAGTGCGGGGTGGGTGTAGTGATCCCTATCAAATAAGGACAAAACCGTCGGGGGTTGCCCGACAGCAAGTTACTTTCTTTTGCTTCGCCAAAAGAAAGTAACCAAAGAAAAGGCGCCCCTGGTTTGCCGCCCCTTCGGGGTACCCTGCGTTGCTCGGCAAGTCAGGCGGCTGCGGAACTCGCGCTACGCGCTCAGACAGTCCTCGCCGACTACCCCTGACTTACCTGCGCTACTCGGCGGCGCTCAAGGGAAATAAATTCAACTGCGGTTTTGTGTGCGCTTTGCGCACGTTCTTTTGTTTAGTATTGGTGAGGCGGGCGTTGCCCGCCTCACTGCTTTGGGGTTTGAGGTTTTGCCTTTGACGTTATATCCCCTGTGCGCCGCCGAGTAGCGCAGGACGGCCGGGGGTAGTCCGACGAATATGTTTGAGCACGTGGCCGCGTAGCGGATCGTGCGAGTTTATGAGGAGGCCCGGACGTTCGAGCAACGCAGGGAATCCCCGAAGGGGGCGGCAAGCTGGGGGCGCCCTCTTTTGGTTACTTTTCTCGGCAAGACGAGAAAAGTAACTTGCTGTCGGGCAATCCCCGACGGTTTTGTTTTTGACTTTGGAACCAGTTGGCTTCGCCCATCCTTCGATACGGCTATCGCCTACTCAGCACGACCGGTCTGAGTGCTCACATCACCAACATCTTCACTCCGATCAACACCAACACCACCCCACCGAACATCTCCGCCTTGCTCTCCAGCCAAGTGCCGTTCTTGCGGCCGATCTGCACGCCGGCATAGCTGAAGGCGAAGGTGGTGACGCCGATGATGGCGCAGGCCAGGTAAGCGTTGATTTCCAGCAGTGTGAGGCTGAATCCGGCGGCCATGGCGTCGATGCTGGTGGCGATGGCGAGCAGGAGCATCATCTTGTTGGTGATGCTGCCGATGACTTCTTCCACGCCTTCCTGGGTGCTTTCGTAGATCATCTTGCCGCCGATGGCGACCAGCAGGCCGCAGGCGATCCACGGGGCGTAGTCTTCCACCCAGCCGAGTACGCCTTTGCCGCCGAGGTAGCCGATGAAGGGCATCAGGGCCTGGAAGATGCCGAAGAACAGGCCGGCTTTGATGCCGAGTCGCGGGTTGTTGTTTTTGGAGCCGAGGCCGATGGAGACGGCGAAGGCGTCCATGCTGAGGGCGATGGCGAGGATGATGACTTCGAGCATGCTGTGGGGGCGCGGAAATTGGCGGGGCGTGGATTATAGGGGCGTAAGGGCTTGTGTTTGATAGCAACATACACTTTCGGCTATAATGCGCGCCATCAAATGAGCGGGATGAACACAAGGTTCGTCCCGCTTCTTTATAGGTACTTCCCGCGCGTCGTGGGGGGGTGCTGAACGCCAGCCAATCAAGGAGTTATAAGTGTCGCAGTCCAAGCCAGCCATCCTAGTCCTAGCCGATGGAACGGTATTTCGCGGCATTTCCATCGGTGCGGAAGGGCAGAGTGTCGGCGAGGTGGTGTTCAATACCTCGATCACCGGCTATCAGGAGATCCTGACCGACCCTTCCTACTGCAAGCAGATCGTCACCCTGACTTACCCGCACATCGGCAACGTCGGTTGCAATGCCGAGGACGTGGAATCGTCGCAGGTGTTCGCCAGTGGTCTCATCATCCGCGACCTGTCGATGACGGTGAGCAACTTCCGCGCAAACCAGTCGCTGCCCGAATATCTCAAGGCCAACAAGGTCGTCGCCATCGCCGGTATCGATACGCGCAAGCTGACGCGCATCCTGCGCACCAAGGGCGCGCAGAACGGCTGCATCGCTTCCGGTGATGACGTCGAGGCCGCACTGAAGGCGGCCAAGGGCTTCGCCGGTCTGGCCGGCATGGATCTGGCGCAGACCGTGACCTGCGACAAGCCTTACGTGTGGACGCAGCGCGAGTGGAAGCTCGGCGAAGGCTATGCCGATCTAGCGACCGCCAAGTTCCATGTGGTGGCTTACGACTTCGGCGTGAAGCGCAACATCCTGCGCATGCTGGCCGAGCGCGGCTGCAGGATCACCGTGGTCCCGGCCAAGACATCTGCCGACGAAGTGCTGAAGATGAAGCCGGACGGCGTGTTCCTGTCCAATGGCCCCGGCGATCCGGAGCCGTGCGATTACGCCATCGCAGCGGCCAAGAGATTCCTGGAAATCGGCATCCCGCTGTACGGCATCTGCCTGGGGCATCAGATCATGGGTCTGGCCTGCGGCGCCAAGACGGTGAAGATGAAGTTCGGCCATCGCGGTGCGAACCATCCGGTGCAGGACACGCAGACCAAGCGCGTGATGATCACCAGCCAGAACCACGGCTTCGCGGTCGATGCCGCGACCTTGCCGAAGAATGCGCGCGTGACGCATGTCTCGCTGTTCGACGGCACGCTGCAAGGTTTCGAGCTGACCGACAAGCCGGCGTTCTGCTTCCAGGGCCACCCGGAAGCCAGCCCCGGTCCGCATGACGTGGCCCCGTTGTTCGACCGCTTTGTCGCGTCGATGGAGAAGAAGTAAATGCCGAAGCGTACAGACATCAAGAGCATCCTCATCATCGGCGCCGGCCCGATCGTCATCGGTCAGGCGTGCGAGTTCGACTATTCCGGCGCACAAGCCTGCAAGGCGCTGCGTGAAGAAGGCTATCGCGTCATCCTGGTGAACTCCAATCCGGCCACCATCATGACCGACCCCAATATGGCGGACGCGACCTACATCGAGCCGATCACCTGGCAGATGGTGGAGAAGATCATCGCCAAGGAACGCCCCGACGCCATCCTGCCGACCATGGGCGGACAGACCGCGCTGAACTGCGCGCTGGACCTGGCCAAGCATGGTGTGCTGGAGAAATACAACGTCGAGATGATCGGCGCGTCGCGCGATGCCATCGACAAGGCGGAAGATCGCGAGAAGTTCAAGCAGGCGATGACCAAGATCGGTCTGGCCTCCGCGCGTTCGGCCATCGCCCACTCGATGGAAGAGGCGCTGCAGGTGCAGCAGGTGATGGGTTTCCCCACCATCATCCGTCCGTCCTTCACCATGGGCGGCTCCGGCGGCGGCATCGCTTACAACAAGGAAGAGTTCGTCGAGATCTGCGAGCGCGGCCTGGAAGCGTCGCCCACGCGCGAACTGCTGATCGAAGAATCGCTGCTCGGCTGGAAAGAATACGAGATGGAGGTCGTGCGCGACCGCAACGACAACTGCATCATCATCTGCTCCATCGAGAACCTCGACCCGATGGGTGTGCACACCGGCGACTCCATCACCGTCGCGCCGGCACAGACGCTGACCGACAAGGAATACCAGATCATGCGCGACGCCTCGCTGGCGGTGCTGCGCGAGATCGGTGTGGAGACGGGCGGTAGCAACGTGCAGTTCTCCATCAATCCGAAGGACGGCCGCATGGTGGTCATCGAGATGAACCCGCGCGTGTCGCGTTCGTCCGCGCTGGCTTCCAAGGCGACCGGCTTCCCCATCGCCAAGGTCGCGGCCAAGCTGGCCGTCGGCTTCACGCTGGACGAGCTCAAGAACGACATCACCGGCGGCGCGACCCCGGCTTCGTTCGAGCCGACCATCGACTACGTGGTGACCAAGATCCCGCGTTTCGCATTCGAGAAATTCCCGCAGGCCAACGACCGCCTGACCACCCAGATGAAATCGGTGGGCGAGGTGATGGCCATCGGCCGCACCTTCCAGGAATCGTTCCAGAAAGCCTTGCGCGGTCTGGAAGTGGGTGTGAACGGGCTGGACAGCAAATACGACGACCGCGATGCCGTGGTGTCCGAACTGGGCAATCCGGGGCCGGAGCGCATCTGGGCGGTGGGCGATGCCTTCCGCATGGGCATGAGCGTGGAAGAAGTGTTCAATGCCAGCAAGATCGATCCGTGGTTCCTGGTACAGATCGCCGACATCATCAAGCAGGAGCAGCGCCTGAAGGGCCGTACGCTGGAAAGCGTGACTGCCGACGAGTTGCGCGCGATGAAGCGCAGCGGTTTCGGTGATGCACGCATGGCCGCCTTGCTGGGTATCGACGATGCCTCGGTGCGCGCCTATCGCCATGCCCTGAACGTGCGTCCCGTGTTCAAACGCGTCGATACCTGCGCCGCCGAATTCTCTACCAACACCGCCTATATGTACTCGACCTATGAGGAAGAGTGCGAGTCGCAGCCTACGACTGCGAAGAAGATCATGGTGCTCGGCGGCGGTCCCAACCGCATCGGCCAGGGCATCGAGTTCGACTATTGCTGCGTGCATGCCGCGCTGGCGATGCGCGAGGACGGTTACGAGACCATCATGGTCAACTGCAACCCCGAGACCGTCTCGACCGACTACGATACCTCCGACCGCCTGTACTTCGAGCCGCTGACGCTGGAAGACGTGCTGGAAGTGGTGGCAGTGGAGAAGCCGGTCGGCGTGATCGTGCAGTACGGCGGCCAGACCCCGCTCAAGCTGGCGCATGGCCTGGCCAAGAACGGCGTGCCCATCATCGGCACCAGCGTGGACATGATTGACTGCGCGGAAGATCGCGCACGTTTCCAGGCCATGCTGCGCAAGTTGAACCTGAAGCAGCCACCCAACCGCACCGCCAGTCATGTGGCCGAAGCCGTCGCGGGGGCGAACGAGATCGGCTATCCGCTGGTGATGCGCCCCTCCAACGTGCTGGGCGGTCGTGCGATGGAGATCATCCATGCACAGCCCGACCTGGAACGCTATATGCGCGATGCGGAAGAGATGGCCAAGGATTGGCCGGAACGCATGCCCATCCTGCTCGACCGCTTCCTCAACGATGCGATCGAAGTGGATGTGGATGCGGTGTCCGACGGCAAGCAGGTCGTCATCGGCGGCATCATGGAACACATCGAGCAGGCCGGTGTGCACTCGGGCGACTCGGCCTGCTCCCTGCCGCCGTATTCCCTGTCGCAGAAGATGCAGGACGAGCTGCGTCGCCAGACCGTGGCGATGGCCAAGGAATTGAACGTGGTCGGCCTGATGAACGTGCAGTTCGCCATCCAGGGCGAGACCGTGTACGTGCTGGAAGTGAACCCGCGCGCCTCGCGTACCGTGCCCTATGTGTCCAAGGCCACCGGCGTGCCGCTGGCCAAGGTCGCCGCGCGTTGCATGGCCGGTCAGACGCTGGCCTCACAGGGCGTGACCAAAGAAGTGATCCCGCCGTATTACTCGGTGAAGGAAGCGGTGTTCCCGTTCATCAAGTTCCCCGGTGTGGACGTGATCCTCGGCCCGGAGATGAAGTCCACTGGCGAAGTGATGGGCGTGGGCGATACCTTCGCCGAAGCCTTCGTCAAGTCGCAACTGGCGGCCAGCGTGAAGCTGCCGAAGAGCGGCAAGGTGTTCATCAGCGTGCGCGAGGAAGACAAGGCCAGCGCGGTGGATGTCGCGCGCTCGCTGGTGCAGCTCGGCTTCTCCGTGGTCGCCACGCGCGGTACTGCGGCCACCATCGAAGCGGCCGGCGTGCCGGTGGCGGTGGTGAACAAGGTGGCCGAGGGGCGTCCGCACATCCTGGACATGATCAAGAACGGCGAGATCAGCCTGATCGTGAACACGGTGGACAGCAAGCCGTCCGTGATGCGCGACTCCTATTCCATCCGCCATGCCGCCCTGCAGGGACGCGTGACCTATTACACCACCATCGCCGGCGCGCGCGCCGCGTGCATCGGCATGCAGCATCTGGCCGAATTGCAGGTGTATGACGTGCAGTCGTTGCATCGTCGCTTTAACTAAGGAATTCCCACATGAGCAAGATCCCATTGACAGTCAACGGCGCGGAGCTATTGCGCGCCGAGTTGCACCGGCTGAAGACGGTGGACCGTCCGGCGGTCATCAACGCCATCGCCGAGGCGCGCGCGCAGGGCGACCTGTCCGAGAATGCCGAATACGATGCCGCCAAGGAACGTCAGGGTTTCATCGAGGGGCGTATCGCCGAACTGGAGTTCAAGCTGGGCAGCGCCCAGATCATCGACCCCAAGTCATTGAACCAGGATGGCCGCGTTGTGTTCGGTACCACGGTGATTCTGGAAGACACCGACAACGGGGACGTGGTGACCTACCAGATCGTCGGCGAGGATGAGGCCGACATCAAGCATCGCAAGATATCCATCAGTTCGCCGATCGCGCGGGCGCTGATCGGTAAGGTGGAGGGTGATGTCGCCGAAGTGCAGGCCCCCGGCGGCGTACGCGAGTACGAAGTGGTCGAGGTGCAGTATCTCTAACTGCGGGCGGCGAGCTGCTTCTTGGTGAGCGGCTTCTTGCTCTTGCGCTGCTTCGGTGCCTTGGCGTCAGCCGGGTCCAGCGGACGCCAGATCACCAGGGTCTTGCCGATATGCTGTACCGGTGCCGCGTGCAGCACGGTGCAGATCTCTTGCAGCAGGGCTTCGCGGTTGTCCCGGTCGTCGCTCATCACTTTGACCTTCATCAGGTCGTGGCTCTTCAGGCTGCGGTCGATCTCGTCCAGCACGGCAGGCGTGAGGCCGGCGTTGCCGATCATGACGATGGGTTTGAGGGGATGGGCGCGGCCCTTGAGTTCGAGGCGCTGGGTGACTGACAGGGATAACATGTTGACCTTCCGGAATTTACGGCCGCGATTCTAGACGATGAAGCCTTCCAAAACCAGCAAACAATGGATGAGAGAGCATGTGTCCGATCCTTATGTGCAGATGGCGCAGAAGGACGGCTATCGCGCGCGCGCGGCGTACAAGCTGCTGGAGCTGGACGAACGCGACCATCTCATCAAGCCCGGCATGGTGGTGGTGGATCTGGGCGCGGCGCCAGGCAGCTGGTGCCAGGTGGTGGCGAAGAAGCTGGGCGAGCACGGGCGCATCATCGCGCTCGACCTGTTGCCGGTCGATCCCATGCCGCGCATGGAATTCATCCAGGGCGATTTCCGCGAGGACAGCGTGCTGGCCGAACTGGAGGCCAGGCTGGGCGGGCGTCCGATCGACCTTGTGATTTCGGATATGGCCCCCAATATCAGCGGCGTTGCCACGATGGACCAGGCGCGTGCCATGTATCTGGCGGAGCTGGCGCTGGACTTCGCGGTCAATCATCTGGCGCCGGGCGGTGCGTTCGCAGTCAAGGTGTTCCAGGGAGCGGGCTTCGAAGATTACATGAAGAGCATGCGTAACCACTTTGCCAAAGTGGTCGCGCGCAAGCCCAAGGCATCGCGTGATCGCAGCAGTGAGCAATATCTGGTCGGGCTTGG
Organism: Pseudomonadota bacterium; assembly: GCA_040754175.1. Taxonomy (GTDB): domain Bacteria; phylum Pseudomonadota; class Gammaproteobacteria; order Burkholderiales; family Gallionellaceae; genus Sideroxyarcus. Next base: position 104,163 of record JBFMFN010000032.1, read on the forward strand.
AAAGCTTGAGAAATAAGGCGGGAACGTGTCTAATGCAATTTCGTTTCCCGCGCACCGTTAAGGAGCAAAAGTGAATAATCTGTTCAAGAGTATCGCGATCTGGATGGTCGTCGCCATGGTGCTGATGACCGTGTTCAACCAGTTCAATGCACGCCAGGCGTCGACCGCACAGCTGCAGCTGGATTATTCGCAGTTCCTGGAGGCGGTACGCGCCGGGCAGATCGAGAAGGTCACCATCGAAGGACGCACCTTGCGTGCCGTCACTACCGATGGCAAGCGCATCACCAGTTTCGCGCCCAGCGACATCTGGCTGGTGTCCGATCTGCTCAAGTATGGCGTGAAGGTGGAAGCCAAGCCGGACGAGGAGCAGAGTTTCCTCACCCAGGTGTTCGTCTCCTGGTTCCCCATGCTGTTGCTGATCGGCGTGTGGATCTTCTTCATGCGCCAGATGCAGGGCGGTGGCAAGGGCGGCGCATTCTCGTTCGGCAAATCGCGTGCGCGCATGCTAGATGAGGCCAAGGAGCGCGTGACTTTCGCCGACGTGGCTGGATGTGACGAGGCCAAGGAAGAGGTGGCCGAGCTGGTCGATTTCCTGCGCGACCCGTCCAAGTTCCAGAACCTCGGCGGCCGCATCCCGCGCGGTGTGCTGATGGTCGGCAGCCCGGGTACCGGTAAGACCTTACTGGCCAAAGCCATCGCCGGCGAAGCCAAGGTGCCGTTCTTCTCCATCTCAGGTTCCGACTTCGTCGAGATGTTCGTCGGCGTCGGCGCCGCGCGCGTGCGCGACATGTTCGAGCAGGCCAAAAAACATTCGCCCTGCATCATCTTCATCGACGAGATCGATGCGGTCGGCCGCCAGCGCGGTGCCGGCCTGGGCGGCGGCAACGATGAGCGCGAGCAGACGCTGAATGCGTTGCTGGTGGAGATGGACGGTTTCGAAGGTAGCTCCGGTGTGATCGTGATCGCTGCCACCAACCGCCCTGACGTGCTGGATGCCGCTTTGCTGCGTCCGGGCCGTTTCGACCGCCAGGTGGTGGTGCCGCTGCCGGATATCCGCGGTCGCGAGCAGGTTCTCAAGGTGCACATGCGCAAAGTGCCGTGTGCAGATGATGTGAAGGCCGACATCCTGGCACGCGGTACGCCCGGAATGTCCGGCGCCGACTTGGCCAACCTCGTGAACGAAGCAGCGCTGTTCGCGGCACGCCGCAACAAGCGTTTCGTCGATATGGACGACTTCGAGGCGGCCAAGGACAAGATCATGATGGGTACCGAGCGCCGCTCGGTGGTGATGCCGGAAGAGGAGCGTCGCAATACGGCCTACCACGAAGCCGGCCATGCGCTGGTGGCGCGTCTGCTGCCGAAGACCGATCCGGTGCACAAGGTTACCATCATCCCGCGCGGTCGCGCGCTGGGCCTGACCATGCAGCTGCCGACGGAAGACCGATACAGCATGGACAAGGTGCGCCTGCTGTCTACCATCGCCGTGTTGTTCGGCGGCCGCATCGCGGAAGAGGTGTTCATGCATCAGATGACCACAGGCGCCTCCAACGACTTCGAACGTGCCACCGACATGGCGCGCAAGATGGTCACGCAGTGGGGCATGTCCGAGGCACTGGGTACCATGGTGTATGGCGAGAACGAAGGCGAGGTGTTCCTCGGCCGTTCGGTCACCACGCACAAGAACATCTCCGAGGCCAGCATGCAGAAGGTGGACGCCGAGATCCGGCGCATCCTGGATGAGCAATATGCCCTGGCCCGCAGGCTGATCGAAGAGAACCGCGACAAGATGGAGGCGATGGCCAAGGCGCTGCTGGAGTGGGAGACCATCGATGCCGAGCAGATCGACGACATCATGAACGGCAACCCGCCACGCCCGCCCAAGCCGGCACCGGCCAGCCAGCAGGCCGAACCACCCAAGGACGATACGCCGACGGCCACGGTCACCGACCAGCCAGCCGAAGGACTCTGATACGACACATGCGGGGGCTTAGCCCCCGTTCTTTTTATGTTGCGCTGCGGAAACTATCAACTCGATCTGTCCCGTCCGCTGGTGATGGGGATCGTCAATGTCACGCCGGATTCGTTCTCGGATGGCGGACATCATGCCACGACCGAACTGGCGTTGGCGCATGCGCAGCAACTCATTGCCGATGGCGCGGACATCCTCGATATCGGCGGCGAGTCCACGCGTCCCGGTGCGGCGGCGGTCAGCGAGCAGGAGGAGCTGGAGCGCGTGCTGCCATTGATCGAAGGCTTGCGCGATAGCGGCATCCCTTTGTCGATAGATACCTGGAAGCCGGGCGTGATGCGGGCCGCATTGGCGGCCGGGGCGAGCATGGTCAACGATGTGAACGCCTTGCTGGCAGAGGGGGCGTTGTCGGTCGTGGCGGCCAGCGCTGCTGCAGTGTGTCTGATGCACAAGCAAGGGACGCCGCAGACCATGCAGCAACAGCCGCACTATGATGACGTGGTCGCCGAGGTGAGCGCCTTCCTGCGTGAGCGCATCGCGGCTGCGGAGCGGGCGGGAATCATGCGCGAGCGCATCGTGGTCGATCCCGGTTTCGGCTTCGGCAAGACGTTGGCGCATAATCTCGCCTTGTTGCGTGACCTGCGGCAGCTGGGGGCAGCGGGTGTGCCGGTGCTGGCGGGGATGTCGCGCAAGTCGATGCTGGGGGCGATCACCGGGCGCGGTGTGGATGAGCGGCTGGTGCCCAGCGTAGTGTCCGCCGTGCTGGCGGTACAGCGGGGGGCAGCCATCGTGCGCGTACATGATGTACGCGAGACGGTGGATGCGTTGAAAGTTTTGAGTGCACTGAACGAGGATGGGCGATGAGCAGGAAATACTTCGGTACCGATGGCGTGCGCGGCAAAGTGGGAGAACATCCCATCACGCCGCAGTTCGTGATGCATCTGGGTTATGCGGCGGGCAAAGTGCTGGCCAAGGCAGAACATACACAGGGCGAGCGACCTGCGGTGCTGATCGGCAAGGACACGCGCATCTCCGGCTATATGCTGGAATCGGCGCTGGAAGCCGGGCTGATCGCCGCCGGCATCGATGTCTATCTGGCCGGTCCAGTGCCGACACCGGCGGTCGCCTACCTGACCCGCGCCTTGCGCCTGCAGGCCGGTGTGGTCATCTCCGCTTCGCACAATCCATATCAGGATAACGGCATCAAATTCTTCTCCGGCGAAGGCACCAAGCTGCCGGACGAGGTCGAAATGGCCATCGAAGCCGCGCTGGATGAGCCGATGCAGACCAATTCCTCCGAACATCTCGGCAAGGCCAAGCGCATCAACGATGCCGCCGGGCGCTATATCGAATTCTGCAAGAGCACCTTCCCCAACGAGATGAACCTGCGCGGCATGAAGATCGTGGTGGATAGTGCGCATGGCGCCACCTATCACATCGCGCGTCATGTGTTCCACGAGCTGGGGGCCGACGTGGTGATGATCGGCGCCGAACCCAACGGCCTCAATATCAACGACGGTTGCGGTGCGACCAAACCGCAGGCCTTGCAGAAGGCGGTGGTCGAGCACAAGGCGGATGTGGGTATCGCGCTGGACGGCGATGGGGATCGCCTCATCATGGTGGATGCCGAGGGCAAACTATATGATGGCGACCAGTTGCTCTATGTGGTGGCGCGCCAGCGCCATGCGGAAGGCACGATGAAAGGTGGCGTGATCGGTACGCTGATGACCAACCTGGCGTTCGAACATGCCATACAGCATCTGGGAATCCCCTTCATGCGCGCCAAGGTGGGCGACCGCTATGTGATGGAGCTGTTGCAACAGCAGAACTGGCAGCTCGGCGGCGAGAATTCCGGCCATATCATCTGTCTGGACAAGCACAGCACCGGCGACGGTATCGTGTCCGCCCTGCAGGTGTTGCATGCCTTGCGCATGAAGAAACAGACGCTGGCCGAGGCGGCCGCCGACCTGCACATGTATCCGCAGGTGCTGATCAACGTGAAGGTGGGGAAGAAGGCCGATTACACCGCACATCCGGGGGTGAAGCATGCCGTGGAGACGGCCGAGGTCATGCTCGATGGCAAGGGGCGCGTATTGCTGCGTCCGTCCGGTACCGAGCCGCTGCTACGTGTGATGGTGGAGGGCGAGGATGCCGTCAAGGTCAAGCTGTGTGCAGAGAAGATCGCCGAGGCGGTCAAGGCTGCAGCGGCTTAACGGTTCAATCTTCGGGTTGGAATGAAAAACGCCGGGCATCGCCCGGCATTTTTCATTGGTGGTTTGCGTAACCGAATCGTCCGGTAATGTAGCGGCTTCGGCCGCCGCTTCGCGGCTTAACATTCGCTACGCTCATGTGTAGCCTTCGCCGTTACATTACCGGCGGATTAACCAAATCTGCCGGTAATGTAATCTTCCGTCTCTTTGCGTTTCGGGTTGGTGAACACGGTGCTGGTGTCGCCGAATTCGATCAGGTCGCCCAAGTACATGTAGGCGGTGTAGTCGGAGATACGCGCGGCCTGTTGCATGTTGTGCGTCACGATGACGATGGTGAAGTCCTTCTTCAGTTCGTCGATCAGTTTCTCGATGTGCGCGGTGGAGATCGGGTCCAGCGCCGAAGTCGGTTCGTCCAGCAGCAGCACCTGCGGCTTCACGGCGATGGCGCGTGCGATGCACAGACGCTGTTGCTGACCGCCGGAGAGGCTGGTGCCACTGTGCTTCAGCTTGTCCTTCACTTCACCCCACAGCGCGGCTTTCTTCAGCGCCCATTCCACGCGCTCGTCCATCTCGTTGCGGCTCAGGCGTTCATACAGCTTCACGCCGAACGCGATGTTGTCGTAGATGGACATGGGGAACGGGGTCGGCTTCTGGAACACCATGCCGATCTTGGCGCGCAGCATGTTGAGGTCCTGCTTCGGGTCGAGCACGTTGCTGCCGTCCAACATGATCTGGCCGGAGGCCTTCTGCTTGGGATACAGCTGGTACATGCGGTTGAAGGTGCGCAGCAGGGTGGACTTGCCGCAGCCGGACGGGCCGATGAACGCGGTGACCATCTTCTCCGCGATGTCCAGGTTGATGTCCTTCAGCGCACGCCAGTTGCCATAGAAGAAGTTCAGGTCACGGACGATGATCTTGGGATTGGTGACTTTGTCTGCGTTGATTTGAGGCATGGTGGTGATTCCCGTTATCAATGTGTGGTGGCGCTCTGGCGGAACAGCGAGCGGGCCAGGATGTTCAGGGTGAGCACGCTGAGGGTGATCAGCAGGGCGCCGGCCCAGGCCAAGTGCTGCCAATCCTCATAGGGGCTCATCGCGAACTGGAAGATGACCACCGGCAGGTTGGCCAGCGGCTTGTCCATGTCGGCGCTCCAGAACTGGTTGTTCAGTGCGGTGAACAGCAGCGGTGCGGTTTCGCCGCTGATGCGCGCGATGGCCAGCATGACGCCGGTGATGATGCCGGCGCGTGCCGCGCGCAGGGTGACGAAGTTGACGATCTTCCACTGCGGCGCCCCCAGCGCGGCGGCGGCTTCGCGCAGCGTGTTGGGCACCAGGCGCAGCATGTTCTCGGTGGTGCTGATGACGATGGGGATGACGATGATGGCCAGTGCCAGTGCGCCCGCCCAGCCGGAGAAGTGATGCACATGCACCACATAGACCTCGTACACGAACAGGCCGATCACGATGGAGGGCGCGGACAGCAGGATGTCGTTGATGAAGCGGGTGATCGGGGCCAGCCAGCCGCGCTGGCCGAACTCGGCCAGATAGGTGCCGGCCAGGATGCCGATCGGGGTGCCGATCAGTGTACCCAGCAGGCTCATCATCAGCGTGCCGGCGATGGCGTTGAGCAGGCCGCCGTCGCTACCGGGCGGCGGCGTGGTCTTGGTGAACACCGACATGTCGAGCGCGGGCAGGCCGTGGCCCAGCAGGGTGATGAGGATCCAGCACAGCCAGAACAGGCCGAACGCCATGGCGAGCATGGATACGATCAGCCCGACGGCGTTGACGATGCGGCGGCGAGTATAGAGTGTCAGCATGGTTCTCAGGTGGTCTGGCCTTCACGCTTGCCCAGCTTGAACAGCAGCAGGCGTGCCAGCGAGAGGACGACGAAGGTGATGAAGAAGAGGATCAGGCCGAGTTCGATCAGCGCCGAGGTATACAGGTCGCCGACGGCTTCGGTGAATTCGTTGGCCAGTGCGGAGGAGATGCTGTTGCCCGGCATCAGCAGCGATTTGCTCAATTCGTGCGCGTTGCCGATGACGAAGGTGACCGCCATGGTCTCGCCCAGCGCGCGGCCCAGGCCCAGCATGATGCCGCCCACTACGCCGATGCGGATGTAGGGCAGCACGACCTTCCATACTACCTCCCAGGTGGTGGCGCCGACGCCATAGGCCGATTCTTTCAGCATGGGCGGCACGACTTCGAACACGTCGCGCATCACCGAGGCGATGAACGGGATCACCATGATGGCGAGGATGATGCCGGCAGTGAGGATGCCGATGCCCATGGGCGGGCCGGAGAAGAACGGGCCGATCATGGGCAGTGCGCCGATGTGGTCGTTGATCCAGGGTTCGAAGTGGTCAGCGAACAGGGGCGCGAACACGAACAGGCCCCACATGCCGTAGATGATGCTGGGGATGCCCGCCAGCAGTTCCACGGCGATACCGAGCGGACGGCGCAGGATGCGCGGCGACAGCTCGGTGAGGAATATGGCGATACCGAAACTGACCGGGATGGCGATCAGCAATGCGATACCTGAAGTGACCAGCGTCCCGACGATGGGGACCAGCGCACCGTATTCGTCGGTCACCGGGTTCCATTCTGGGCTGGTCAGAAAACCGAAACCGAAAGCCTGGATGGCGGGCCAGCTACCGATCACCAGCGAACCGATGATGGCGAGCAGCAGGGCGAGTACGCCGAAGGCGGAGACGCGGGTGAGACCGCGGAACACCATGTCCAGCCAGATCTGTTGCTTGAGCTTCGCCTGATGCAGGAGGTTCGATTTCATCGTTGAGTACAGAATCTTTGAGTGAAATTGGGGGGCTTGCGCCCCCCGGATTATAGCTTGTCGCTCACGTCTTTCGACGTGTCGTACTGCTTAGTTCCACAGAGCCTTGCCGTGATTGTCCTTGATCTGTTTCTTCCAGGCGGCAGAGATCATCTTTACAACGTTGTCCGGCATCGGGATGTAGTCCAGATCGGAAGCCATCTTGTCGCCGTTCTCATAAGCCCACTCGAAGAACTTCAGCACTTGCTTGCCGGCTTCTGCATTGTCCTGGCTCTTGTATACCAGGATGAAGGTGGCGCCGACGATGGGCCAGCTATCCTTGCCCGGCTCGTTGGTCAGGATCTCGTAGAAACCCTTGTCGGCATCCCATTTTGCATTGGCGGCGGCAGCCATGAAGTTGGCGGCTTCCGGCTTGACGAAATTGCCTTCGCGGTTCTTCAGTTGAGCATATGCCATCTTGTTCTGCAGGGCGTAGGCATATTCCACATAGCCGATGGAACCCTTGATGCGCTGCACGTAAGAGGCCACGCCTTCGTTACCCTTGCCGCCAGTACCGGCGGGCCATTGCACGGCAGAACCTGCGCCCACGCTGCGCATCCACTCTGTGCTGACTTGGGACAGGTAGGTGGTGAAGATGAAGGAGGTGCCGGAGCCGTCGGCGCGATGCACCACGGTGATGGCTTGCTCGGGCAGGTTCAGGTCCTTGTTGTCAGCGGCGATCTTGGGGTCGTTCCACTTGGTGATCTTGCCCAGGTAGATGTCGGCCAGTGTCGCGGCGGACAGCTTCAGTGCACCGGGTGCCACGCCTTCAATGTTGACGACCGGCACCACGCCGCCGATCACGGTCGGGAACTGGGTCAGGCCGAGCAAGTCGAGTTCTTCCGGTTTCAACGGTGCATCGGATGCGCCGAAGTCCACGGTCTTGGCCTTGATTTGCTTGATGCCGCCGCCGGAACCGATGGATTGGTAGTTCATGCCGACACCGGTCTGGGCTTTGTAAGCTTCAGCCCACTTGGCATACACGGGGTAGGGGAAGGTCGCGCCGGCGCCGGTCATATCGGTTGCTTGCGCCAGGCTGGCGCCCAGCAGTGTCACGGACAGGCCGAGGCAGCTCAGGATGCGGTTCAGTTTGCTCATTTCTGTGGTTCTCCGAAGGATTGATCGTTGTGCTCGACAGATGTCAGCGGGACGCATCCTAGGTGCGAATTGTTACATGATTATTACATGTCCGTGTAATGACCTTGGCATGCTTGATGCTAACGCTAGCGTCGGGTCGATTGACCGAGATTGGATTCGCCGTTACTATCGCCGACCTCGAAACGTCGGAAGATGGATGTGATGCGACGCAAGTTGGTGATTGGAAACTGGAAGATGCACGGCGACCTGGCGCGCAACAAGGTGCTCCTGGATGGCGTGCTGGCCGGAGTGCGGGGGCTGCGGGGCGCCGATTTCGGTGTCTGTGTGCCGTACCCCTATCTGGCGCAGTGCCAGTCGCAATTGGCGGGCAGCAATCTCGGCTGGGGAGCGCAGAATCTGAGTCAGCATGAGCAGGGAGCGTATACCGGTGAAGTGGCGCCGGCCATGCTGGTGGATTTCGGATGCAAATATGCGCTCGTCGGTCATAGCGAACGTCGCGCGCTGTATGGTGAAGGCGATGCGCTGGTCGCGGCCAAGTTCGCTGCCGCGCTCAAGGCTGGTCTGGTGCCGGTGTTGTGCGTGGGCGAGACGCTGGAGGAGCGTGAGGCGGGCGTGACCGAACAAGTGGTGGCGCGTCAGTTGCAGGCGGTGCTCGATGTGTCCGGCGTGCAGGCCTTCGCCAAGGCGGTGGTGGCTTACGAGCCGGTCTGGGCGATCGGTACTGGCAAGACGGCGAGTCCGGAGCAGGCGCAGGCTGTACATGCCTTCATCCGTCAGTTGATCGCGCAGCAGGATGCTGCGGTGGCGCAAGGATTGCGCATCCAGTATGGCGGTAGCATGAAGCCGGGTAATGCCGCCGAACTGATGGCGATGGCGGACATCGATGGCGGTCTGATCGGTGGTGCCTCGCTGGTGGTGGAAGATTTCGTGGCGATCTGTCGCGCCGCGCAACAATAATTCTGTAGTCGGAGTCGTTCGTGGAAACTTTGGTTTGGGTGGTTCATGTGGTGGCGGCGGTGGTGCTGGTCGGTCTGGTGTTGATCCAGCACGGCAAGGGCGCCGATATGGGCGCGGCATTCGGTTCTGGTTCGGCGGGCAGCCTGTTCGGTTCCAGTGGTTCGGCGAATTTCCTGAGCCGCAGCACGGCGATCGCGGCGACGGTGTTCTTCATCACCAGCCTGACGCTGACTTATATCTATGCGCAGCCGGCCAAGCAGTCCGGTGTGATGGATCGCGTGGATGTGAATACGCTGAGCAAGGAAGCGCCCGCGGCGGTGGATGTTCCAGCTTCTAAAGCAAAGGACATTCCGCAGTAAAAAAACATGTAGTATGCGGGGTTGGCGGAATTGGTAGACGCGCAGCCTTGAGGTGGCTGTGTTGAAAGACGTGTGGGTTCGAGTCCCATGCCCCGCACCAGACAATACAAAAAAAGAAGAACCGGGCCTCGCTGCCTAAGGTCGCAGATAAGAATCTGAGCTTTGCTTTGCATTCCGCTTCGTGGCGGACTCTACAGAGGGAGGGGAACTCAAGCATGTTGGAAAATTATTTCCCGATTTTGTTGTTCATCGGCATCGCGGTGGTGATGGGTGTGGCGCCTTTGTTGCTCGGGCGTCTGGCAGGTCCTAACCGCCCCGACGAGAAGAAGCTCTCGCCCTACGAGTGCGGCTTCGAGGCCTTCGAGGATGCGCGCATGAAGTTCGATGTGCGTTTCTATCTGGTCGCCATCCTGTTCATCCTGTTCGATCTCGAGATCGCCTTCCTGTTTCCCTGGGCGATCGTGCTGAAAGAGATCGGTACCTTCGGTTTCGTTTCCATGATGGTCTTCCTGGCCATCCTTGTGGTTGGTTTCGTCTATGAATGGATGAAGGGCGCGCTGGAGTGGGAGTGACAGCGCGGCTGTGAGCATGCGCCCCGTACCCGGGGATGCGCGGGGTGTCCGCGCGTGATGAAGAGGGGAAATTATGGGTATTGAAGGAATCCTGGAAAAAGGCGTGGTGACGACCACTGCCGACGCCATCATCAACTATGCGCGTACCGGTTCGCTGTGGCCGATGACCTTCGGCCTGGCCTGTTGTGCGGTGGAGATGATGCATGCCGCGCTGCCGCGTTATGACCTGGACCGTTTCGGTGCCGGTGCGTTCCGTCCCAGCCCGCGTCAATCCGACGTGATGATCGTGGCGGGCACCCTGTGCAACAAGATGGCGCCGGCGCTGCGCAAGGTGTACGACCAGATGGCCGAGCCGCGCTGGGTGATCTCCATGGGCTCCTGCGCCAACGGCGGCGGCTACTACCATTATTCCTATTCCGTGGTGCGCGGTTGCGACCGCATCGTGCCGGTGGATATCTACGTGCCGGGTTGCCCGCCGACCGCCGAAGCGTTGCTCTACGGTGTGATCCAGCTGCAGAACAAGATCAAACGTACCAACACCATCGCACGCTAGGCGCAGATCATGGCAAAAGACCTGAACATCCTGAAATCCAATCTCTCGGAAGCTTTCGGCAACAAGGTCGTCAGCCTCGAAGAGCGTCTGGGCGAACTGACGCTGGTGGTCAAGGCCGCCGACATGCTGTCCGTGTTCACCCGCTTGCGCGACGATGCCGAGTTCCGCTTCGAAGAGCTGATCGACATCTGTGGCATCGACTATTCCACCTGGGGCAGCGAGAGCTGCGAAGATGGCCGTTACCTGGCCGATCAGGCGCATGCAGGTCTGCGCTTTGCGGCGGTCTACCATCTGCTGTCCATCACCCACAACCTGCGCCTGCGCGTGCGCGTGTTCGCCGAGGATGAGGCGTTGCCGCTGCTGGATTCGGTGCTCGGTATCTGGCCTTCCGCCAACTGGTACGAGCGCGAGGCGTTCGACATGTACGGTCTGGTGTTCAAGGGACACCCCGACCTGCGCCGCATCCTGACCGACTACGGTTTCGTGGGCAATCCGTTCCGCAAGGACTTCCCCATCTCCGGTACCGTCGAGATGCGCTACGACGCTGCCCAGCAACGTGTGGTGTACGAGCCGGTGTCGATCGACCCGCGCGAAGTCACGCCGCGTACGCTGCGCGAAGAGAACTACGGTCGCAACTGAGGCAGATAGAGAGACTGCAATGGCTGAAATCAAGAACTACACCCTGAACTTCGGTCCGCAACACCCGGCGGCGCACGGCGTGCTGCGTCTGGTGCTGGAGCTGGACGGCGAGGTGGTCGAGCGTGCCGACCCGCACATCGGTCTGCTGCACCGGGGCACCGAGAAGCTGGCTGAACACAAGACTTTCCTGCAGGCCATGCCCTACATGGATCGCTTGGATTACGTGTCGCCGATGTGCAACGAGCACGCCTACGTGATGGCGGTGGAGAAGCTGGCCGGTATCGAAGTGCCGATTCGTGCGCAATACATCCGCGTCATGTACGATGAGATCACGCGCATCCTCAACCACTTGCTGTGGCTGGGCGCGGTGGGCATCGACCTCGGTGCGATGACCATGTTCTTCTACACCTTCCGCGACCGCGAAGACCTGGTGGACGCCTATGAGGCGGTCGCCGGTGCGCGTCTGCACGCGGCCTATTATCGTCCGGGCGGCGTGTATCGCGACCTGCCGGACGTGATGCCGCAGTATCAGGAGAGCAAGGTGCGCAGCGCTGCCGACGTGAAGCGCCGCAACGAGAACCGCCAGGGTTCGCTGCTCGACTTCATCGAGGACTTCACCAACCGTTTCCCCAAGCACATCGACGAGTTCGAGACCCTGCTGACCGACAACCGTATCTGGAAACAGCGTACCGTCGGCATCGGCGTGGTCACGCCGGAACGTGCCATGGCGCTGGGCTTCACCGGCCCCATGCTGCGCGGCTCGGGTATCGCCTGGGACCTGCGCAAGCAGCAGCCGTACGAGGTGTATGACAAGCTCGACTTCGATATCCCGGTCGGCGTCGAAGGCGATTGTTATGACCGTTATCTGGTGCGCGTGGAAGAGATGCGCCAGTCGTTGCGCATCATCCGCCAGTGCGTGGACTGGTTGCGCAAGAACCCCGGTCCGGTCATGGCCGACAACCTGAAATACGCTCCGCCCAAGCGCGAAGCGATGAAGCAGAACATGGAAGAACTGATCCACCACTTCAAGTTCTTCACGGAAGGCATGCATGTGCCGGCGGGTGAGGTGTACTCCGCCGTCGAGCATCCCAAGGGCGAGTTCGGCATCTACCTGGTGTCCGACGGTGCCAACAAACCGTATCGCATGAAGATCCGTGCCCCGGGCTTCGCCCATCTCGCCAGCCTGGACGAGATGACGCGCGGCCACATGATCGCCGACGTGGTGGCCATCATCGGGACGCAGGACATCGTTTTCGGGGAGATTGACCGCTGATGTTATCCGAACAGATCAAAACCAGGATTGACCGCGAACTGAAGAAGTATCCGGCCGACCAGAAGCAATCGGCGGTGATGGCCGCGCTGCGCTTCGTGCAGGACGAGAAGGGCTGGATCTCTTCCGACGACATGACCGACGTGGCCGCCTATCTGGGCATGCCCAAGATGGCCGTGTACGAAGTGGCGACCTTCTATCACATGTACAACCTCCAGCCGATGGGGCAGACCACGTTGACCGTGTGTACCAACCTGTCGTGTACGCTGTGCGGTTCCGGCGACACGCTGGCCTATCTGGAGCAGAAGCTGGGCATCAAGCTGGGCGAGACCACCGCGGACGGCAAGTTCGGCCTGCGCGAAGGCGAATGCATGGGTGCCTGCATCGATGCGCCGCTGATGACCATCAACAACAAGAAGATGTGCGGCAAGCTGACGCCGGAGAAGATCGATCGCATCCTGGGTGACTTGCAAGGAGGCAAGGCATGAGCAAGCACATCATCCTCGCCACGGCGGCGGACGGTCTGGCCAATCTGGACAACTACGTCAAGGCCGGCGGCTACCAGGCACTGCGCAAGGTGCTGACCGAAAAGATGTCGCCCGACGCCATCATCGCCGAAGTGAAAGCCTCGGTGCTGCGCGGTCGTGGCGGTGCGGGCTTCCCCACCGGCCTGAAGTGGAGCTTCATGCCGCGCAACTACGAAGGCGACAAATACATCGTCTGCAACTCGGACGAAGGCGAGCCGGGCACCTGCAAGGACTGGGACATCCTGCGCTACAACCCGCACATGCTGATCGAAGGCATGGCCATCGCCGCCTACGCGATGGGCGTCAAGGCCGGCTACAACTACGTGCACGGCGAGATCTACGAAGCCTACGAAGTGATGGAGCAAGCCTGCGAGGACGCACGCAAGGCGGGCTATCTGGGCCGCGGCATCCTCGGCAGCGATTTCGAGTTCGACCTGCACAACCACCTGGGTTACGGTGCCTATGTGTGCGGTGAAGAGACTGCGCTGCTGGAATCGATCGAGGGCAAGAAAGGGCAGCCGCGCTTCAAGCCGCCGTTCCCCGCCAGCTTCGGTCTGTACGGCAAGCCGACCACCATCAACAACACCGAGACCTTCGCCAGCATCACTTACATCATCCGCGAGGGCGGCAAGAAGTTCGCCGACATCGGCGTGGCCAACAGCGGCGGCATCAAGCTGTTCTCGGTGTCCGGCCATGTGAACAACCCGGGCAACTTCGAAGTGCCGATGGGTACCCCGTTCCGCGACCTGCTGGCGATGGCTGGCGGCGTGCGTCACGGCCACAAGCTGAAGGCGGTCATCCCCGGCGGTTCCTCCATGCCGGTGCTGCCGGGCGACATCATGATGGACGTGAACATGGATTACGACTCGCTGCAGAAAGCCGGCTCCTATCTTGGTTCCGGCGCGGTGATCGTGATGGACGACTCCACCTGCATGGTGCGTGCGCTGGAGCGTCTGTCCTTCTTCTATCACGAAGAATCTTGCGGGCAGTGCACGCCCTGTCGCGAAGGCACGGGCTGGTTGTATCGCATCGTGCACCGCATCGAGAAGGGTGAGGGCCGTCCGGAAGACCTGGACCTGCTGCTGGAACTCTGCGACAACATCGCCGGCCGCACCATCTGCGCGCTGGGCGATGCCGCCGCATGGCCGGTGCAGGGCATGCTCAAACATTTCCGCAAGGAATTCGAATATCACATCGAGCACAAGCGTTGCCTCGTGTGAATCTGAATGGAACAGGTGAGCAATGATCAATATCGAAATCGACGGTAAGCAGATCCAGGCGCAGAACGGCGCCACCGTGATCGAGGCCGCCCACCAGGCCGGCATCGCCATCCCGCACTTCTGCTATCACAAGAAACTCTCCATCGCCGCCAACTGCCGCATGTGTCTGGTGCAGGTCGAGAAGGCGCCCAAGCCGCTGCCCGCCTGTGCCACGCCGGTGGCCGAAGGCATGAAGGTGCATACGCACTCCGAGATGGCCGTCAAGGCGCAGAAGGGCGTGATGGAGTTCCTGCTGATCAACCACCCGCTGGATTGCCCGATCTGCGACCAGGGCGGCGAATGCATGCTGCAGGACGTCTCCGTCGGTTACGGCGGCGGCCATTCGCGCTACCACGAAGAGAAGCGCACTGTGCTGGCCAAGGACCTCGGCCCGCTGGTGTCCGCCGAAGAGATGAGCCGCTGCATCAACTGCACGCGCTGCGTGCGTTTCGGCCAGGAGATCGCCGGCCAGATGGAACTGGGTCAGGCCTTCCGCAGCGAGCACGCCGAGATCATGTCCTTCGTATCCGGCAGCGTCGATTCCGAGCTGTCCGGCAACATGATCGACATCTGCCCGGTGGGCGCATTGACCAGCAAGCCGTTCCGTTACAAGGCGCGTAGCTGGGAACTGTCGCGCCGCCGAGCGGTGAGCGCGCACGACAGCCTGGGTTCCGGCCTGGCCGTACACACCAAGAACAACCAGGTGTTGCGTGTGTTGCCGATCGAGAACGAAGACATCAACGAATGCTGGTTGTCCGACCGCGACCGTTTCGCCTATGCCGGTCTGAACAGCGATGCCCGCCTGACCAAGCCGATGATCAAGCAGGGCGGCGCGTGGCAGGAAGTCGATTGGCAGGCTGCGCTGGAATTCTGCGCCAACGGCCTGCGCCAGATCGCCAACGAATCCGGCGCTGAACAGATCGGTGCACTGTCCACCGGCAACGCCACGCTGGAAGAGATGTACCTGTTGCAGAAGCTGATGCGCGGCATCGGCAGCGACAACGTCGATTTCCGTCTGCGCCAGAGCGATTTCTCCGCCGACGGCAAGATGCAGGGCGCGCCCTGGCTGGGCATGTCCATCGCGGACATCGGCCGTGCCGACCGCCTGCTGATCGTCGGCAGCTTCCTGCGCAAGGACCATCCGCTGCTGGCCGCACGCATCCGCCAGGCGGTTAAGCGCGGCGCGCAGGTCAGCGTGATCCATTCCACCGATGACGATCTGCTGATGGACGTGGCGCACAAGAGCATCGTCGCGCCGGGCGCGCTGGTCGATGCCTTGAGCAAGGTCGCGCAGGGCGTCGCCGCCAAGCAGGCCGACGGCATCGCCGGCAGCCTCGCCAGCGGCGAACGCGTGGCCGTGCTGCTCGGCAACTTCGCGCAACAGCATCCGCAAGCTGCGCAACTGCAAGCGCTGGCACAACAGATCGCACAAGCGACCAAGGGCAAATTCGGTTTCATCACCGAAGCGGCCAACACCGTGGGCGGTCATCTGGCCCATGCCGTGCCGTCCGGCCAGGGGCTGAACGCTGCAGCCATGCTGGCTGCGCCGCGCAAGGCCTATGTGCTGCTCAACGTGGAGCCGGAACTGGATTGCGCCGACGCGCAGCAAGCCATGGCCGCGATGCAGTCCGCCGACCTGGTGATCGCCATGTCTGCCTACAAGCATGGTGCGACCGACTATGCCGACGTGTTGCTGCCGATCGCACCGTATACCGAGACTTCCGGCACTTTCGTCAGTGCCGAGGGCCGCGTGCAAAGTTTCAAGGGCGCAGTGAAGCCGCAGGGCGAAGCACGTCCGGCATGGAAGGTGCTGCGCGTGCTGGGCAATCTGCTCAAGGTGGATGGCTTCGGTTACGAGACTTCCGAGGCCGTGCGTGATGAAGCGCTGCAAGACGTGGATGTCGCGGCCCGCCTGAACAACGCCATCGCCGGCGTGGACAGCAAGGCGTTCACCGCCAGCGGTCTGCAACGCGTGGCCGATGTGCCCATCTATGCGACCGATGCCGTGGTGCGCCGTTCGGCACCGCTGCAAGCCACCGCCGATGCGGCACGTCCGCGTGCCTGGCTGAACGCCAAGGAACTGGCCAAGCTCGGCCTGCAAGCCGGTGCGCAAGCCAAGGTGGCGCAGGGTGCAGGCAGCGTGGTGCTGGAAATCGCGCTGGACGACGGTCTGCCTGAGGGCGTGGTTCGTGTGGCGGCCGGCCATCCGGCGACCGCTGCGCTGGGTGCGATGTTTGGAACGATCACTGTGGAGCGTGCATGATGGAATTGCTGCAAACCGTACATCAGCTGGGCGAAGGCCTGCTCGGTGCCGCCTGGCTGCCGGTGTGGACCGTCGTCAAGATCCTCGCCATCGTGTTGCCGATCATGGGCGGCGTCGCCTACTACACGCTGGCCGAACGCAAGGTGCTGGGTTTCATGCAAGTGCGTCCCGGTCCCAACCGCGTCGGTTACTGGGGCTTGCTGCAACCCGTGGCCGATGGTCTCAAGCTGTTGATGAAGGAACTGATCATCCCGGCCAAGTCGAACAAATTCCTGTTCCTGGCGGCACCGGTGATGGCATTGGCGCCGGCGCTGGCGGCTTGGGCGGTGGTGCCGTTCTTCGAGGGCGGTGCACTGTCCAATGTGAACGCCGGTCTGCTCTATCTGCTGGCGATGACCTCGCTCGGCGTGTACGGCATCATCATCGCGGGCTGGGCCTCCAACTCCAAGTATGCCTTCCTCGGCGCGCTGCGCTCCGCCGCGCAGATCGTGTCCTACGAACTGGCGATGGGCTTCGCGCTGGTGTGCGTGCTGCTCGCCGCACAGAGCATGAACATGGGCGACATCGTGCGCGGCCAGCAGAGCGAGTACGGCTTGTTCGGCTGGTACTGGGTGCCGCTGCTGCCGATGTTCGTGGTGTACTTCATCGCTGGCGTGGCCGAGACCAACCGCGCGCCGTTCGACCTGGCTGAAGACGAATCCGCCATCGTGGCCGGTTTCCATACCGAGTATTCCGGCATGGGCTTCGCGCTGTTCTTCCTGGCCGAATACGCCAACATGATCCTGATCGCGGCGCTGACCGTGGTGTTCTTCCTCGGCGGCTACCTGAACCCGTTCCACGGCTTCGGCGCGCTGGGCGAGCTGACCGACAAGATCCCGGGGCTGTTCTGGATGCTGGCCAAGATGTCCATCTTCCTGTTCCTGTTCCTGTGGTTGCGTGCGACCTTCCCGCGTTATCGCTATGACCAGTTGATGCGCTTGGGCTGGAAAGTGTTCATCCCGCTGACGTTGATCTGGGTGGTGGTGGTCGCCGCCTGGATGCAGACGTCGTGGTGGGTTTGGTAAGGGCAGGGGACAGTAAATGAACAAGCTCATCGATTTCTTCAAGCGTTTCCTGCTGCTGGAACTGTTCCAGGGGCTGTCGGTGACCGGCAAGTATTTCTTCGCCCGTCACATCACCGTCGAATATCCGGAAGAGAAGACCCCGCAGGGGTCGCGCTTCCGTGGCCTGCACGCACAACGCCGTTATCCCAACGGCGAAGAGCGTTGCATCGCCTGCAAGCTGTGCGAGGCCGTGTGCCCGGCCATGGCGATCAAGATCGAAGTGGCCGAGCGTGAGGATGGTTCGCGCCGTACCACGCAATACGACATCGACCTGACCAAGTGCATCTTCTGCGGTTTCTGCGAAGAGTCCTGCCCGGTCGACGCCATCGTCGAGACCCGCATCTACGAATACCACGGCGAGAACCGTGGCGACCTGTACTACACCAAGGATCGCCTGCTGGCCGTGGGTGACGCGAACGAAGCGCAGATCGCCAAGGATCGTGCGCTGGACGCGAAATACCGCTAAGGAAGGAAGCCGCATGAACTTCGAGACCATCCTGTTCTATCTGTTCGCCGCGGTGACGGTGCTGGCCGCGCTGCGCGTCATCACTGCGCGCAACCCGCTGCACTCGGTGATGTTCCTGGTGCTGGCCTTCGTCAGCAGCGCCGGCATCTGGCTGTTGCTGGAAGCCGAGTTCCTCGCCATCGCGCTGGTGCTGGTGTACGTCGGTGCCGTGATGGTGCTGTTCCTGTTCGTGGTGATGATGCTGGACATCAACATCGAGCGCTTGCGCAAGGGCTTCCTGCAATGGTTGCCGGTGGGCGCCATGCTGGCCGGCCTGATCGTGGTGCAGATGGTGTGGGTGCTGGGCGACAAGAGCACTTCCGCCGGCATGCAGACCGTGCAGCACGCCGCCGATTACAGCAACACCAAGGAACTGGGGCGCCTGATCTATACCGATTACGTGTATCCGTTCGAACTGGCCGCCGTGCTGCTGCTGGTGGCGATGATCGCCGCCATCGCGCTGACCTTCCGCCGCCGCCGCGATTCGCGCAAGCAGGATGTGAGCTGGCAGGTGAGCGTCAAGCGCAACGACCGCGTGCGCATCGTATCGGTACCGTCGGCGGGCAAGCCGGTGGCTGCCACAGAGATCAACGGGGCCGCAGAAGCCCATACCGCAGATTGAGCAGGGGAGAGCGTCATGTCTAGTCTGGGACTTTCACATTATCTGGTGCTGGGGGCGGTGCTGTTCGCCATCAGCGTGGTGGGCATCTTCCTCAACCGCAAGAACCTGATCGTGCTGCTGATGGCGATCGAGTTGATGCTGCTGGCGGTGAACACCAATTTCATCGCGTTCTCGCATTATCTGAACGACGTGCACGGGCAGATCTTCGTGTTCTTCATCCTCACCGTGGCGGCCGCCGAAGCAGCCATCGGCCTGGCGATCCTGGTGGTGCTGTTCCGCAATCTGCGCACCATCAACGTGGATGAACTCGGTTCCCTGAAAGGTTGATGCCCATGGATATGCATACCCTGTACCTGGTCGTGCCGCTGGCACCCCTGTTCGGCGCCATCGCAGCGGGCCTGTTCGGCAAGTGGCTGGGACGCACCTGGTCGCACCGCATCACCATCGCGCTGGTCGGCGTCGCCTTCGCCGCTTCCGTCGCCATCTATCAGGACGTGATGGCCGGCAACACCTACAACGGTCCGGTCTACACCTGGCTGACTTCGGGTGATACCAGCTTCCAGGTCGGTTTCATGATCGACAAGCTGACCGTGATGATGATGCTGGTGGTCACCTTCGTGTCGTTGATGGTGCACATCTACACCATCGGCTACATGCAGGAAGATCCCGGCTACACCCGCTTCTTCAGCTACATCTCGCTGTTCACCTTCTCCATGCTGATGCTGGTGATGGCCAACAACTTCATGCAACTGTTCTTCGGCTGGGAAGCCGTGGGGCTGGTGTCCTACTTGCTGATCGGTTTCTGGTACACCCGTCCGACCGCGATCTACGCCAACCTGAAAGCCTTCCTGGTCAACCGCGTGGGCGACTTCGGCTTCCTGCTCGGCATCGGTCTGGTGCTGATGGTGTTCGGCACCCTGGATTACCAGGCGGTGTTCAACAACGCGCAGCACTATGTGAACGACATCGCCCCCATCCCCGGCGTGAGCTGGAACCTGCTGACCGCGATCTGCATCCTGTTGTTCATCGGTGCCATGGGCAAGTCGGCGCAATTCCCGCTGCATGTGTGGCTGCCCGATTCCATGGAAGGCCCGACCCCGATCTCCGCGCTGATCCACGCGGCGACCATGGTGACTGCCGGTATCTTCATGGTGGCGCGCATGTCGCCGCTGTATGAACTGTCCGAGACCGCGCTCGCCTTCGTCATGGTGATCGGCGCCATCACCGCGCTGTTCATGGGTTTCCTCGGCATCATCCAGAACGACATCAAGCGCGTGGTGGCGTATTCCACGCTGTCGCAGCTCGGTTACATGACCGTGGCACTGGGCGCCTCCGCTTACTCGGTGGCGGTGTTCCACCTGATGACCCACGCCTTCTTCAAGGCGCTGCTGTTCCTTGCCGCCGGTTCCGTGATCATCGCCATGCACCACGACCAGGACATGCGCAACATGGGCGGCCTGCGCAAGTACATGCCGATCACCTGGATCACTTCCCTGATCGGTTCGCTGGCCCTGATCGGCACGCCGTTCTTCTCCGGCTTCTATTCCAAGGACAGCATCATCGAGGCGGTCTCGCTCTCACATCTGCCGGGCTCCGGTTTCGCCTATGCCGCAGTGGTGCTGGGGGTGTTCGTCACCGCCTTCTACTCCTTCCGCATGTACTTCCTGGTGTTCCACGGCGAGGAGCGTTTCGGCAAGGCGCATCACGGCCATGACGACCATGCGCACGACGACGAGCACCATCACGGTCTGGCCCCGGGCCAGAAGCCGCACGAGACGCCGTGGGTGGTCACCGTGCCGCTGCTGCTGTTGGCCATCCCCTCGGTGCTGGTCGGTTATGTGGTGATCGAGCCGATGCTGTTCGGCAACTGGTTCGGCGATGCCATCTTCATCTCCGAGCACCACGAGGCGCTGCACGAGATGCACGAAGAGTTCCATGGTGCGTTCGCCATGGCGCTGCATGCCTTGACCACGCTGCCGTTCTGGCTGGCATTGGGCGGTGTGGCCACGGCGTGGTTCTTCTACATGAAGCGTCCGGACATCCCGGCTGCGATCCAGAAGAAGTTCCAGTTCCTCTACACCTTGCTGGACCAGAAGTACTACTTCGACCGTTTCAACGACTGGTTCTTCGCCGGTGGCGCACGCGGCGCCAGCCGTTTCCTGTGGAAGTTCGGCGACGTGAAGCTGATCGACGGCTTCATCGTCAACGGTGCCGCGCGCGTGGTGGGCATGTTCTCCGGCATCCTGCGCGGATTCCAGACCGGTTACGTCTATCACTACGCATTTTGGATGATCCTGGGCGTGTCGCTGCTGCTGACCGTGCGCACCTGGTTCTAACGAGGCAACTTAGAGAAGAGCTGAAGGAACAAGCATGATTTTCGGATACCCCATCTTGAGCGTCGTCATCTGGTTGCCCATCGTGTTCGGTGTGCTGGTGCTCGCCACCGGCAACGACCGCAACGCACCGCTGGCGCGCATCGTGGCACTGATCGGCGCGGTACTGAGCTTCCTGGTGACGCTGCCGCTGTATACCGGCTTCGACCGCATGACCAGCGCCATGCAGTTCGTCGAGATGAAGAACTGGATCACCCAGTTCAACATCCACTACCACCTTGGCGTGGACGGCATCGCCATGCCGCTGATCCTGCTCAACGCCTTCTTCACCGTGATCGTGGTGATCGCCGGCTGGCAGGTGATCGAGAAGCGCGTGGCGCAGTACATGGCCTGCTTCCTCATCATGTCCGGCCTCATCAATGGCGTGTTCGCCGCGCTGGATGCCGTGCTGTTCTATGTGTTCTGGGAAGCGATGCTGATCCCCATGTTCCTGGTGGTCGGTGTGTGGGGCGGCCCCAACCGTGTGTATGCCGCGCTCAAGTTCTTCCTCTACACCTTGCTCGGTTCGCTGTTGATGCTGGTGGCGCTGCTCTACCTGTACTTCCAGTCCAACGGCAGCTTCGAGATCCTCGACTACCATCAGTTGCCGCTCAGCATGACGGCACAGGTGCTGATCTTCTTCGCCTTCTTCATGGCCTTCGCGGTGAAGGTGCCGATGTTCCCGGTGCACACCTGGTTGCCGGACGCGCACGTGGAAGCGCCCACCGGCGGTTCCGTGGTGCTGGCCGCGATCATGCTGAAGGTGGGCGCCTACGGTTTCATCCGTTTCTCCATGCCCATCGCGCCGGATGCCAGCCATGAACTGGCCTGGTTGATGGTCGCGCTGTCGCTGATCGCGGTGGTGTACATCGGCCTGGTCGCGCTGACCCAGTCCGACATGAAGAAACTGGTGGCCTATTCTTCCATCTCGCACATGGGCTTCGTCACCCTCGGCTTCTTCATCTTCAATGCCTACGGCATGGAAGGCGCGCTGCTGCAGATGATCTCGCACGGTTTCGTGTCCGGCGCGCTGTTCCTGTGTATCGGCGTCCTGTACGACCGCGTGCATTCGCGCCAGATCGTGGATTACGGCGGCGTGGCCAACACCATGCCGATCTTCGCCGCTTTCTTCATGCTGTTCGCCATGGCCAACAGCGGTCTGCCCGGCACCTCCGGTTTCGTCGGCGAATTCATGGTCATCCTGGGCGCGGTCAAGGTGAACTTCTGGTATGCCTTCGCCGCTGCCACTACGCTGATCTTCGGTGCCGCCTACACGCTGTGGATGTACAAGCGTGTGGTGTTCGGCGCCGTCGCCAACGACCATGTGAAGCACCTGCATGACATCGGTGCCCGCGAAAAGCTGATCATGATCATCCTGGCGCTGACCGTGCTGGGCATGGGCCTGTATCCGTTGCCCATCTCCGAGATCATGCACGCTTCGGTGAACGACCTGCTGGTGCACGTGGCACGCTCCAAACTCTAAAGAGGAAGACATGAGTTACATCTCCACCCTTTTCCCCGCATACGCCGAGATCTTCCTGCTGTGCATGATCGGCGTCGTGATGCTCGCCGACCTGTTCATGCCCGGACAGACCCGCAACGTCACGTATCTGTTGACCCAGGTCACACTGCTCGGTTGTTCGCTGATCACCGTGGGCACCCATGTCGAAGGCGTTGCCCACCTGTTCACCGGCATGTTCGTGGACGATCTGATGTCCGACGTGCTCAAGCTGCTCACCTATCTGGCCGTGTCGATGATGCTAGTGTATTCGCGCAGCTACCTGATCGTACGTGGGCTGTTCACCGGCGAGTTCCTGTCGCTCACCTTGCTGTCCACGCTGGGCATGATGGTGATGATCTCCGCCAGCAACTTCGTCACGCTGTACATGGGCCTGGAAGTGCTGGCCTTGAGCATGTATGCACTGGTCGCGCTGCAACGCGATTCCTCCGTCGCCACCGAATCCGCGATGAAGTATTTCATCCTCGGTGCGATGGCGTCCGGCTTCCTGCTGTACGGCATGTCCATGGTGTATGGCGCCACCGGCTCGCTGGACATCGCCACCATCGCGCACAGCATCCGCGAAGGTCAGGCCAACGCCAACTTGCTGGTGTTCGGCATCGCCTTCCTGGTCGCCGGCCTGGCGTTCAAGCTGGGCGTGGTGCCGTTCCACATGTGGGTGCCGGACGTGTATCACGGTGCGCCCACCGCGATGACCCTGTTCATCGGTTCCGCGCCCAAGCTGGCCGCCTTCGCTTTCGTGATGCGCATCCTGGTGGAAGGTCTGCAGCCGGTGATGGTGCACTGGTCCGGCATGCTGGCCGTGCTGGCCATCCTGTCCATGGCCGTGGGTAACATCACCGCCATCGCACAGACCAACCTGAAGCGCATGTTCGCTTACTCCACCATCGCGCACATGGGCTTCCTGCTGGTCGGTGTGCTGTCCGGTTCGCTGGATGGTTACAGCTCCGCCATGTTCTATGCCGTGGTCTACGTGCTGATGACGCTGGGCGGCTTCGGCATGATCATGTTGCTGTCGCGCGAAGGGTTCGAGGCCGACAGCCTGAACGACTTCAAGGGCCTCAACCAGCGCAGCCCGTGGCTTGCTTTCATGATGCTGCTGCTGATGTTCTCCATGGCCGGCGTGCCGCCGACCGTGGGTTTCTATGCCAAGTTCTCGGTGCTGAACGCCGCCGTGCAGGCCGGCCACATCCCGCTGGTCATCGCTGCCGTGCTGTTCTCGCTGATCGGCGCCTTCTACTACCTGCGCATCGTCAAACTGATGTACTTCGATGCACCGGAGAGCCACGAGAAGGTCTACCTGCAACCGGACAGCACCTTGCTGGTCTCCATCAACGGCCTGGCCGTGCTGCTGCTGGGCATCCTGCCCAACACGCTGATGGCGATCTGCGCCGCGTCGGTGCATCAGTCGCTGTTGCTGCACTGAGCGACCGATAACGAACGCGATACTCCCGCTGCGGCGGGAGTTTTCATTTGGAGAGAAACAAATATGGACCTGACCGAGAAGCAACTGGATACGCGCATCGTGTACGAGGGCGGCTTCCTCGAAGTGCGCAAGGACAACGTGCAACTCCCGGACGGCAGCATCAGCACGCGCGAATACCTCACCCATCCCGGTGCGGTGGCCATGCTGGCCATCCTCGATAACGGCAAGTTGCTGATGGAGCGTCAGCATCGCTATCCCTGGCATTGCGACTTCATCGAACTGCCCGCCGGCAAGATCGATGCGGGCGAGGACATCCTGGTCACCGCCCAGCGCGAGTTGCTGGAAGAGACCGGCTATGTCGCACGCGAATGGATACACCTCGCCACCGCCGCCCCCTGCATCGGCTATTCCGACGAGCGCATGGAATACTTCATCGCACGCGGGCTGACGCACCAGGGCAGCAAGCTGGACGAGGGCGAGTTCCTGGAAGTGTTCGAGTTGTCGCTGGACGAGGCGCTGGAATGGATACGCGACGGGCGCATCTCCGACAGCAAGACCATCGTCGGTCTGTTCTGGCTGGAAAAGGTGCTCAAACAGGGCTGGCGCGCACGATAGTGGAGCCTCATTCTGGTGCGCGATGCACCAGAATGGTGATTATTGGTCGCGTCGGCGTGCGCGCGCGGAATAAAAAACCTTACGGATCAATGCTGCCGTGAGCTGGCACAAGGTTTGCATTCCCAACGGCGTTTTGCACTTTTCTGGAGAATGACATGGAAGAACTCAAGGTCAGCAGTGATGCATTATTCATCCTGCTCGGCGCCATCATGGTGCTCGCGATGCACGCCGGTTTCGCTTTTCTCGAACTCGGCACCGTGCGTAAGAAGAATCAGGTCAACGCGCTGGTGAAGATCCTCAGCGACTTCTCCGTCTCCACCATCGCCTATTTCTTCATCGGCTACGGCATCGCCTACGGCATGCACTTCTTCAATGGGGCCGAAGAACTGGCACAGAAGAACGGCTATGACCTGGTCAAATTCTTCTTCCTGCTCACCTTCGCCGCCGCCATCCCGGCCATCGTCTCCGGCGGTATCGCCGAGCGCGCCAAGTTCAATCCGCAGATGGCAGCCACCTTCATGCTGGTCGGTTTCGTCTACCCCTTCTTCGAAGGTATCGCCTGGAACGGCGCCTACGGTGTGCAGGACTGGCTGACCGCTAGCTTCGGCGCCGGCTTCCATGATTTCGCCGGCTCCGTGGTGGTGCATGCCGTCGGTGGCTGGATCGGTCTGGCCGCCGTGCTGCTGCTCGGCGCACGCCATGGCCGCTACACCAAGGAAGGTCGCGTCTCCGCGCACCCGCCCTCCAGCATCCCCTTCCTCGCGCTCGGCGCATGGATACTCACGGTCGGCTGGTTCGGCTTCAACGTGATGAGCGCGCAGACCATCACCGGCATCAGCGGCCTGGTCGCCGTCAACTCGCTGATGGCCATGGTCGGCGGCACGCTCACTGCGCTGTGGATGGGCAAGAACGACCCCGGTTTCGTGCATAACGGCCCACTGGCCGGTCTGGTCGCCGTGTGTGCCGGTTCCGACCTGATGCACCCCATCGGCGCACTCGTCGTCGGCGGTGTCGCCGGTGCGCTGTTCGTCTACATGTTCACCCTCACCCAGAATCGTTGGAAGATCGACGACGTGCTCGGCGTGTGGCCGCTGCACGGCCTGTGCGGCGCCTGGGGGGGTATCGCCGCCGGCATCTTCGGCCTGCAAGCGCTGGGCGGTCGTGGCGGCGTCAGCTTCATGTCGCAATTCATCGGCACCTTGATGGGCATCGCCATCGCCTTCATCGGCGGCTACGTGGTGTACGGCATCATCAAGAAGCTCGTCGGCCTGCGCTTGGACCAGGAGGAAGAATTCAACGGCGCCGATCTCACCATCCACAAGATCAGCGCCACACCGGAGCGCGAATCCGGCTGGTAAGCTGCATCATCCAAGCAATCCAACAACGCCCTGCGCCAGAGATGGCCTGGGCGTTTTGTCATGTTGGCGCAGTCGCGGTTGGAAGGGATAGCCCATACAATGACCGCGAATTTTTCAATCGGAGTTCCTATGCCTTCCTCTCGCAGCGATATCGCCGAACTCACTGCCGCGCTGATCCGTTTCCGTGACGAACGCGATTGGGCGCAGTTCCATAATCCGAAAGATCTGGCGGCGGCGCTGTCCATCGAGGCGGGGGAGTTGCTGGAGTGTTTTCTGTGGAAGGTGCATGGTGAGGCGGATGAGGCGCGCGTGCGCGAGGAGCTGGCCGATGTGCTGGCCTATGCCTTGCTGCTGGCGGAACACTACAAGCTGGATGTGAAGCAGGTGGTGCTGGAGAAGATCGCCAAGAACGCGCAGAAATATCCAGTACATCAGGCGCGCGGCAGCGCGAAGAAATATACCGAGCTTTAGCCGCTGCCCAGTGTGCGGCCGCTGGTGGGCAGGTCGGCCTTGCCTTTGGCGCTGTACAGACCGCTGGCTTGCTCGGACGAGCCGAGCAGTGCTTGCAGGGCTTGCTGGTTGTAGCGCATGCGCACCTGGATCAGGCTGCCGTTGGTACGATTGAGTTGTTGGGCTTCCTGGCCCAGGCGCTGGATGGCGTTCCAGGTATTGAGGCCGGCGGGCGCGTGCTGGCGCAGCCAGCTTTCCACGCGGCCGGGTTCGGCGGGGATGCTTTGCGCGCGCTGGGCGGCACGTGCGCCCAAGGTTTCGGCGGCTTGCACCTTCTGCGGCGCCAGGTCGAGCAGGGGTTCGGCATCGGACGAGACCAGGATCTGCTGCTCGTGTTTGAGCAGGGCGACGAAGGTATCCAGCGCCGCAAGTTCTTCTTGCAGGCGCTTGAGGATGTCGGCGATGTCGATGCCGGTCTGGTTCAACGCTGGCTCGCGGTGATCAGGTCGCTCACGCTCTTGATCAGGCTGTCGGCGATGGCGCCGGCATTGACCTGGAAGCGGCCTTCGCTGATGGCTTGCTTGATCTCGGCCACCTTCTTGCTATCCACGGCGGAGCTGCT
Source organism: Pseudomonadota bacterium (assembly GCA_040754175.1). Classification (GTDB taxonomy): domain Bacteria; phylum Pseudomonadota; class Gammaproteobacteria; order Burkholderiales; family Gallionellaceae; genus Sideroxyarcus. The sequence goes on from JBFMFN010000032.1 coordinate 131,257, forward strand.
GGCGACGCTGCTCTCCAGACTGCGCAACTGGGCGGTGGTGGTGCCCAGGCTGACGCTGGTGCCGGCGATGTCCGGCGTGGCCGGGCGGTTGGCGTTGCCGCGCGCGGCCGGGGTGCGGGTGGTGGCTTCCCCGACACTGCTGGTGAGCGGCTTGTTATTGTCGATCTTCATGGCTGGACTCCAACTTTTCTGGTTCGATTGTCAGCTCTATCGGAAGCTTTAGGGAAAACTTTAGCCCGATCTGCAAATATTTTTTTACGGTTGCACCTCGGCCGTGCCGTCCGCCGCAGTACGCGCGGTGATGACCTGCGCCGAGGCGGTGCGGACGCGCACCATATCGCCTTCTCCGGCATCGTTCAATGCCCGACCTTCCTGGCTCACCGAGAAACCTCTGCCGCGTGCGCGCAGGGTGACCGTCTGGCCTTGGCGAATCAGCAGCGGCGGACGCAGCATGTCCTGGCGCAACACCTGGCCGGCGCCGATGGCGAATTTGAGCGTCTTGCCGATGGCTTGGTCCGGCGCGGTGAGCAGGCCGGGACGGTCCAGTTCGCCACGTTGCAGGCTAAAATCGCCGGCGCCGAGCACAGTACCTTGCGACAACGGGCGGTTGACCACCAGCAGGTCCAGCGTCACGCGGATCTCGGCCTGTACGAACAGGCTCCAGGCTGACGGCGCATCGCAGCGCACGCCGATGGTGGTCTTGCCGATGGTCTGGGCGCCGGCCGGCAGGTAAACCTGCAAGCGGTCGCAGCGCGGCAGCGCCAGGCGCGGGTCGATATCGGCCACGCTGACGCGCACTTCGCCGGGCAGCGCCTGTGCCTGTTGCTGGGCATAGGCCAAGGCTGCGGCGCGGATGGCGGCGTGGTCCTGTTGCGGCGCAGCGTGGGCTGGGCTGCCCCACAGGCAGCCGAGCAACAACAGGGTAGAGGCCAGACTTTTATCCATGGCCGGTATTGTGCCGGGTGACGGGTGACGCGAAGAGGGGAAATGAAGCGGAATTCTGCCTTTAATCGGCCGATTGGCTGGACAGGGGGGCGCCTAGTATGCGAGCCATCACAAAAGTAGTCGGGAAAGGCAGGGTGCTCATCATGGGCGGCAGAATAGACGAGATGTTCCAGTTCCATCAAGCGGCGCTGAACTTGCGCGCCGCGCGCCAGGAACTGATCGCTTCCAATATCGCCAATGCGGACACACCGAACTACAAGGCCAAGGATGTCGATTTCGCCAGCGCCCTCAAGGGGGCACTGAGCGGTAATCCGGCTAGCTTGCCGCTGGAGCGTACTGCCGCCAACCATCTGTCCGGCGATAGCGGCGAGACGTTGATGGGGGCGCCGGTGCAGTATCGGGTGCCGTTGCAGCCGAGCGCGGATGGCAACACCGTGGATATGGATGTGGAGCGTGCACAGTTCGCCGACAACGCGATGCGTTATGAAGCCAGCGTGCGCTTCGTCAGCGGCAAGGCCAAGGAAGTACTGGCCGCGCTACAGAACTAAGGAGGGCTGAGTCATGTCATTGACCAATATCTTCAATATCGCCGGCTCCGCCATGTCGGCGCAGGCGCAACGCTTGAACGTGGTGGCCAGCAATCTGGCCAACGTGGACAGCACCACCGGGCCGGACGGCAAGCCGTACAAGGCAAAGCAGGTGGTGTTCGAGACCACGCAGCAGGCCGGGCAGGTGGGCGCCGGCGTCAAGGTGGCGGCGGTGGTGGAGGACAACTCTCCCATGCGCAAGGTATATGATCCGAAACATCCGATGGCGGACCAGCAGGGTTATGTGACCTTGCCCAACGTGAATCCGGTGGACGAGATGGTGAACATGATCTCGGCTTCGCGTTCGTACCAGAACAATGTGGATGTGCTGAACACGTCCAAGTCCATGCTGATGAAGACCCTCACCATCGGCCAATGAGGAGATAGACCATGGTTAATTCCGTACAAGGCAGCACCGCAGCCACCACGACGCAGGCGACCACTACTACGAATTCTCAGGTCGGCGCGACGCAGGACCGCTTCCTGACCCTGCTGGTGGCGCAGATGAAGAACCAGGACCCGCTCAATCCGCTGGATAACGCGCAGGTCACGTCGCAGATGGCGCAGCTGTCCACCGTGACCGGTATCGATAAATTGAACTCCACGGTGCAGGCCTTGAGCAGCAGCATGCTGGCCAGCCAGTCGTTGCAGGCGGTGTCCATGATCGGCCATGTGGCATTGACCGATGGCAACAGCATGGACCTGACCAAGGGCAAATCCTATGGCGGTTTCGAACTGACGCAACCGGCCGACAAGGTGACGGTCACCATCAGCGATGCCAAGGGCAACGTGGTGCGCACCCTCAATCTGGGCGCGCAGGATGTCGGCGCCACCGATTTTGCCTGGGATGGCAGCACCGACACCGCCGGCACGGCGGCCGACGGCGCCTATACCTTCAGCGTCAAGGCCGAGCTGTCCGGCAAGCAGATCGATGCCGCTCCCTTGGCTTATGGCCTGGTCAACAGCGTGGCGCAATCGAGCAGCGGCGTTTCCATCAATATCGGCAACTTGGGCGACTTCAGCCTGAATGCCATCCGTAAAGTCTTGTAAAAGGAGGTTGTCATGGGTTTCCAGCAAGGTTTGAGCGGCCTGAATGCATCGGCCAAACACCTCGATACGATCGGTAACAACGTCGCCAACGCCAACACCGTCGGCTTCAAGCAATCGCAAGCCATGTTCGCGGATCTGTATGCGACCTCGCTGGCCGGTTCCGGCGCGGTGCAGGTGGGTACCGGCGTGAAGGTGTCGACCATTGCCCAGCAATTCACCCAGGGCAACATCACCAATACCTCGAACAGCATGGACATCGCCATCAGCGGTCAGGGCTTCTTCCGCATGGTGGATCAGAACGGTGCCATCACCTACACCCGCAACGGCCAGTTCCAGCTGGACAAGAGCGGCAATATCGTCAACAGCCAGGGATTCAAACTGTCCGGCTACATGGCGACCAACGGCATCATCACCGCCGCGCAACCGGTGCCGATCCAGATCAACGCCGCCGACCTGACGCCCAAGGCGACCGCCAATGTCCTGATGGGTCTGAACCTCGATTCGCGCATGGCGCTGCCGACCATCACGCCGTTCGATCCCAACAACCCGCAGAGCTACAACAGTTCCACCTCGCTGACCGTGTATGACAGTCAGGGCTCCAGCCATGTGGCGGCGCTGTATTTCGCCAAGACCGGCCCCAACACCTGGAACTCCTATCTCACGGTGGATGGCAACCAGGTGCCGGCAGCCGGCACGGCACTGACTGCGATGACCTTCAATACCAATGGTGTGCTGACTTCGCCCACCTTGCCGGTGACGTCGGCTTCCTTCAATCCGGTGCCGGCGCCGATCTCGGCGGTGGGCGCTTCGGTGGCGGCTGGCGGTACGCTGATCAGCGGCCCGGCCACGGCCGGTCTGCTGGTGGGGGCCACGGTGACCGGGGGTGACTTGCCGGCCGGTACTACCATCACCGCCATCAACAGCGCCAACAGCTTCACCGTGTCGGCGCCTAGCCCGGCCGGTTTCGCGGCGACCACGCTGACCGTGGTCAATCCGGCCAGCGCGGGTGCGCAGACCATCAATTTCGATTTCACCGGCACCTCGCAGTTCGGCGGCAACTTCGGTGTCAACACCACCACGCAGGATGGCTTCACTTCCGGCCGTCTGAGCGGATTCACCACCAGCCCGGACGGCACCATCCTCGGTCGCTACACCAACGGCCAGTCGCGCGCGCTGGGACAGGTGGTGCTGGCCAACTTCACCAGTCCGCAGGGCTTGCAGCCGCTGGGCAACAATGCCTGGGCGGAGACCGCCAGTTCCGGCGGGCCGCTGATCGGTACGCCCGGTTCCAGCAGTCTTGGCGTGCTGCAATCTTCGGCGGTGGAGGATTCCAACGTGGACCTGACCGCCGAGTTGGTGAACATGATCACCGCGCAACGCGTGTACCAGGCCAACGCGCAGACCATCAAGACGCAAGACCAGGTGTTGCAGACGCTGGTGAACCTGCGTTGATCCTAGGAATTAGGATTTAGGAACTGGGAATTAGGGGGAGGATGAGATGGATAAATTGATCTATACCGCGATGACGGGTGCTTCGCACATCCTGAATCAGCAAGCGACGGTGTCGAACAATCTGGCCAATCTCAACACGCCCGGCTTCCGCGCCAGCATCGATGCCTTCCGCAGCGTGCCGCTGCAAGGCGAAGGCTTGCCCACGCGCACCTTCGTGGTGGATTCCACCGCCGGCACCGATTTCACGCCGGGCGTGATGCAGCAGACCGGCCGTGCGCTGGATGTGGCCATCGCCGGGCCGGGCTGGATCGCGGTGCAGGATGCCAGCGGCAAGGAAGCCTATACCCGCAACGGCAGTCTGCAGATGTCGCCCAACGGCGTGTTGCAGACGCGCAATGGCCTGACCGTGATGGGCGATGCCGGGCCGTTGACCATCCCGCCCGATACACAGGTGACCATCGCCGGCGACGGCACCATCTCCACCGTGCCGACCAACAACCAGAAGAACGGCGTGGTGGTGGTGGGGCGCCTTAAACTCACCAATCCGCCCGAAGCGCAATTGATGCGCGGCGAGGACGGGCTGTTCCGCACGCGCGACGGTAACCCGGCGGCGGCCGATGCCGGCGTGCGCGTGGTGGAGGGCAGTCTGGAGGGTAGCAACGTGAATGCGGTGGATGCCATGGTCAGCATGATCAATCTGGCGCGCCAGTTCGACACCCACATGAAGCTGCTGCAGAACGCCAACGACAACGACAAGCAGGCCACTTCCATCCTCAACATCAATGCCTGACGATGCCGTCCCGGCATCGTTAAATCCCGAATAGGGAGGTTTTTCTCCATGTGTTCACCGCTTGCATTTGCGAGCGGCGGCGTAATGTGACAAACACGCACAGAACCCCGAAAGGACACACATCATGATCCGTTCATTGTGGATATCGAAGACCGGTCTGGAAGCACAGCAGACCCAGATGGACGTCATCTCCAACAACCTGGCCAACATCAATACGGTGGGCTTCAAGCGTTCGCGCGCGGTGTTCGAGGATCTGCTGTACCAGAACATCCGTCAGCCCGGCGCGCAATCGTCGCAGCAGACGCAGATCCCGTCCGGTCTACAGATCGGTACCGGTGTGCGTCCCATCGCGGCCGAGCGCATCCATACCCAGGGTAACCTGCAGCAGACCGGCAACAAACTGGATGTGGCGATCCAGGGCGAAGGTTTCTTCCAGGTGCTGATGCCGGATGGCACCACCGCCTATACCCGTGACGGTTCCTTGCAGACCGACAACCAGGGGCAACTGGTCACCGCCAACGGCTTCGTGATCCAGCCCGCGCTGACCATCCCGGCCAACGCCACCTCGGTCACCATCGGCCAGGATGGCGTGGTCTCCGTCACCCAGGCCGGTTCGGCAGCGGCGGTGCAGGTGGGTAGCCTGCAACTGGCCACCTTCATCAATCCGGCCGGCCTGGAGAGCAAGGGCCAGAACCTGTATCTGGAGACCGCCGCATCCGGCGCGCCCAGCACCAATGTGCCCGGCACCAACGGCGCGGGTACGCTGAGCCAGGGCATGGTGGAGACCTCCAACGTGAACGTGGTCGAGGAGCTGGTGAACATGATCCAGGCGCAACGCGCCTATGAGATCAACTCCAAGTCCATCACCACGTCGGACCAGATGTTGCAACGCCTGTCACAGATCTGATGAGGTGCCTCATGCGTAAGCTTCCGTCCTTGCTCCTGCTGGCCTGCTGCGGTCTGGCTGCCTGTACGCCGGCTACCAACATCCGCGAGCCGCTGACGGCGGCGCCGGAAGCGCAATATCGTTCGCCGCCGCCGGCCAATGGCGCCATCTTCCAGGCCGGCGTGAACGACCACCCGCTGTTCGAGGACCGGCGCGCGCGCCATGTGGGTGACATCGTCACCATCACCATCCTCGAAACCACCTCGGCCTCGGGCAAGTCGGGCATGACCATGTCCAATTCCGGTAGTCTGGCGGTGACCACGCCGGCCATCACCGGCGGCCTGTCCGGCAGCAATGGCGTGAAATCCGCCAGCACCAACGATGCCTCCGGCTCCAACACCTTCTCCGGTACGTTGACGGCCACCGTGATCGAAGTGTTGCCCAACGGCAACCTGCGCGTGGCGGGCGAGAAGCAGGTGAGCATCCGCCATGCCAATGAGTTCGTGCGTTTCTATGGCGTCATCAATCCGGTGGACCTGAACAGTGCCAATACCGTGCAATCGACCAAGGTGGCCGACGTGCATCTGGAATACAAGGGCGTGAACAGCCTCGATCTGGCCGACGTGACCAGCATGTTCACCCGCATCTTCACCTCCGTGCTGCCGTTCTAGGAGATCGTCATGAACATCCTCATCCGTATCCTGCTCGCCGCCCTGCTGGGGCTGCTCGCCTTGCCGGCCGAGGCCGAACGCATCAAGGATCTGGCCAGCGTGCAGGGCGTGCGCGAGAACCAGTTGCTGGGTTATGGTCTGGTAGTCGGTCTGGATGGCAGCGGTGACCAGACTACGCAGACCCCGTTCACGGTGCAGAGCATCATCACCATGCTGGCGCAGATGGGCGTCAACCTGCCGGTGGGCACCAGTCTGCAACTGAAGAACGTGGCAGCGGTCACGGTGACTGCTTCGCTGCCGCCGTTCTCGCGTCCCGGCCAGACCATAGACGTGACCGTCTCCTCCATCGGCAATGCCAAGAGCCTGCGCGGCGGTACCTTGCTGATGACGCCGCTGAAAGGTGCCGATGGGCAGGTGTATGCCATGGCCCAGGGCAGTCTGCTGGTGAGCGGTGCCGGCGCTGCGGCCGGCGGTTCGCAGACCGTGGTCAACCATCTCAGCGTGGGACGCATCCCGTCCGGTGCCACCGTGGAGCGCGCGGTGCCGACTGCGCTGGGGCAGGGCGATTACATCTATCTCGAATTGAATACGGCGGACTTCACCACCGCCGCACGCATGGCGGATGCCATCAATCGTGACGTCTCGCCGGATGGCGTGATCGCCAATGCGATGGATGCGCGTACCGTACAAGTGGCTGCGCCGGCCGGTTTCGAGCGGGTGCAATTCCTCGCCCGCGTGGAGAACATCGATGTGGATGCCGCCGCCGGCGGCGCCAAGGTGATCATCAATGCGCGCACCGGCTCGGTGGTGATGAACCAGAACGTCTCCTTGTCGGAATGCGCGGTGGCGCATGGCAACCTGACCGTGGTCATCAGTGCCGACAATACGGTGAGCCAGCCCAATGCGCTGGCCGCCGGGCAGACCGCGCCGGTGACCAACGCCGACATCAAGGTGGAAGCCGCTCCCGGCAATCTGCTGCACCTGAAACAGGGCGTGGCGCTGGGCGAGGTGGTGAAGGCGCTCAATTCCATCGGCGCCACGCCGCAGGACATGCTGGCCATCCTGCAAGCGATGAAATCGGCCGGTGCCTTGCGCGCCGACCTGGAGATCATCTGACGGACGGCGACGATGGCACTCGCACCGGACACCCTCAACGGACTCGCGGCGGATAGCCAGGCGCTGGATCGTCTGCGTTATCAGGTCAAGCAGGCGCCCGATCAGGCGCTGAAAGTGGCCGCGCAGCAGTTCGAGATGGTGTTCCTCAACATGATGCTGAAGAGCATGCGCGATGCCACGCCGCAGGACGGCATGATGGATAGCGAGCAGACCAAGCTGTATACCGGCATGCTCGATCAGCAATTGGCGCAGGAGATGTCCAAGCGCGGCATCGGTCTGGCTGATGCCATGATGCGCCAGCTGAACGGCGGACAGAGCGGGCATGTGCCCATCATGCAGCCCATCACGCCGGCACCGGCCGCCGCCGTCGCCGCCTATCAGCAGCCGGCCTCGCCGCAGGATTTCGTGGCGCGCATGCGGCCGCATGCGGAGCAGGCCAGCCGCACCACCGGGGTGCCGGCGACCTTCATCATGGGGCAGGCGGCGCTGGAGAGCGGCTGGGGTAAACGCGAGATCCGCAACCCCGATGGCAGTACCAGCCATAACCTGTTCGGGATCAAGGCCGGGCGCGACTGGATCGGCAAGGTGGCCGAAGTGACCACCACGGAGTATCAGAACGGCGTCGCCAGCAAGCAGGTGGCGCGTTTCCGTGCCTATGATTCCTATGCCGAGGCGTTCCAGGACTATGCCAAGCTGTTGAGCGAGAATCCGCGTTATGCCGACGCCATGGGGCAGAATGATGCGGTAGACTTCGCCCAGGCCTTGCAGCAGGCCGGTTATGCCACCGATCCGCGCTATGCCGACAAGCTGGCCGGGGTCATCGGCAGTCTGCGCACAAAAGCCTAAAGTATTCAAAAAGGCTGCCGATAACTCAGGCGTAGGATCCTCAGGAGAGTCACATGGCTTCAGTCTATAACATCGGCGTCAGTGCGCTGAAGGTCGCTCAGGCAGGTCTGAGTGTGACCACCAACAACATCGCCAATGCGAACACTCCGGGCTATTCGCGCCAGGAAGTGGTGATGGGCACGCTGCTGTCGCAGAACCTGGGCCAGGGCTATTTCGGGCAGGGGGTCGACGTGCAGGGCGTGAAGCGCCTGTACAACGATTTCCTCGCAGTCCAGGTCAACACGGCGCAGACCGGCTCCAGCAACCTGACCACGCAATACGACCTGTCCGTGCAAGTGAGCAATCTGCTGGGCGATGCCAATGGCGGCCTGAGCACCGCCTTGCAGGATTTCTTCGGCGCGGTGAATACCGTGGGCAATTCGCCCGAGTCGCTGGCGGCACGCCAGACCATGATCGGCAGCGCGCAATCGTTGAGCAATCGCATGCAGACGCTGGATTCGCGCATGACCGAGATCCGCAACACCCTGAACAGCCAGATCAGCAACAGCGCCACGCTGATCAACAGCTATGCCAAGCAGATCGCCACGCTCAACGACAACATCGTCAAGGCGCAGGCGCAGACCGGTGGCTTGCAGATGCCGAACGACCTGCTCGACCAGCGCGACTATCTGGTATCGCAACTGAGCCAGGAGATCGGCGTGAGCACCGTCAAGCAGACCGATGGCTCGATGGATGTGTTCATCGGCACCGGCCAGTCGCTGGTGATCGGCACCAAGGTGTCGTCGGTGCAGGTGACCACTTCCGCCACCGACCAGAGCACGCTGGAACTGGCCTATGTCGGCAATCAGGGCGCGGTCAGCCGCATCCCGCAGAATGCCTTGCAGGGCGGTAACCTGGGCGGCTACCTGACCTTCCGCGACACCATCCTCGATCCGGCACGCAACTCCCTGGGGCGCATCGCCATCGGCATCGCCGATACCTTCAACACCCAGCACCAGCAGGGGATCGACCTGAAAGGGGCCTTGGGCGGCAAGTTCTTCAATATCGGCGCACCGCAGGTGACGGCGGCCACCACCAATACCGGCAATTCGACGGTGGCTTCCACCATCGTCGATACCGGGGCGCTGACCACCGACGATTACCTGTTGCAGTTCGACGGTACCAACTACACCCTGTTCAACCGTACTACCAATGCCGCAGTGCAGGCGTTCACGCCGGCACAACTGGCGACGCCGCAGACCGTGCCCGGTACCGGTATCACCTTGCAACTGAGTGCGGGATCCGTCGCGGACGTCGCGGGCGATTCCTATTTGATCCGTCCGGTGGTGGCGGGGGCCAGCAACTTCACCCTGGCGACCAGCGACCCGGCCAAGATCGCGGCGGCCAACCCGATCCGCGCCAATGCGCCGACCACCAACCTGGGCAACGCGACCATCGCGCAGCCCACGGTGAATGCCGGTCTGCCGTTGAATGCCAATCTGCAACAGCCGATCACCATCACCTTCACCAGCGCGACCAGTTATACGGTGGCCGGTACCGGCGCACCAGCCGGGGCGCAGACCTATACCAGCGGCTCGAATATCACGATCAACGGCTGGACCACGCAGATCACCGGCACCCCCAGCGCGGGCGATACCTTCACCATCGCACCGAACAACAATGCCAGCACCGATGGCACCAACGTGCTCAAGCTGGCGCAATTGCAGACCACCAATACCCTGGTCAACGGCACTACCAGCTATCAGGGCGCTTACGGCCAACTGGTGGCGCAGACCGGTTCGCAGACGCGCGAGTTGCAAGTGACCAGCCAGGCACAGGCCAGCATGCTGGCGCAGGTGGTCAAATCGCAGCAGGCGGTGTCCGGGGTCAACCTGGATGAGGAAGCGGCCAATCTGCTGAAATACCAGCAGGCCTATCAGGCGGCGGCGAAGGCCATGACCATCGCCCAGACCATGTTCGATTCGCTGCTGAAACTCGGAGGTTAACCATCATGCGTATCAGTACATCCACACTGTTCACTGAGAGCATCACCTCGATGCAACAGATGCAGAGCAATCTGGCCAAGACCAACCTGCAGATGGCCTCCGGGCAGAAGATGCTCAGTCCGGCCGACGATCCGGCAGCAGCGGCGCGCGCCATCGAACTGCGTCAGTCGGACGCATCCAACACCCAGCTCGCCAACAACCGTGCGGCGGCGAGCAACATCCTGCAACTCGAGGATGGCGTGCTGTCCGGCGCGGTCACCGTGATGCAGGACCTGAAGGCCTTGGGTGTGGAGATGGGCGGCGTGATGACCAACGTCACCAGCATGAAGGGCTTGGCCACCACCTTGCGCGGCCGCTTGCAGGAACTGCAAAGCCTAGCCAACAGTACGGATGGCATCGGCAACTATCTGTTCTCCGGCGCGCAGGGCAAGGTGCAGCCGTTCGCTACCACGGCAGCCGGCGTGGTCTATCAGGGCGACGATGTGCCGCGTCAGATCCAGGTCGGCCAGTCGCGCCAGATGCCGATCACCGACAGCGGTGCCGACGTGTTCATGCGCATCCGCAACGGCAACGGCTCGTTCCAGACCACGGCGGCGGCCGCCAATACCGGTACCGGGCTGGTCAGCCAGGGGCAAGTGTTGACCGCGCCGTATAACGGCAACAGCTACCGTATCAGCTTCACCAGCCCGACCACCTTCGATATCACCGATATCACGGCGGGCGCTCCCGGCACTGCGGTGGCGACTGCGCAGCCTTATGTGAGCGGCCAGGCGATCACCTTCAACGGCATCCAGCTCAGCGTCAGCGGTGCGCCGGCGACCGGGGACACCTTCGATGTCAAGCCGAGCGCCAATCAGAGCGTGTTCGATACGCTCAACCAGTTCATCGCATTGGCCGATGCGCCGCCGGCCGTGGGCGACAGCGTGGGCATCGCCAAATTCCAGCAGAGCCTGCAGAACGTGATGTCTTCGCTGAATGCGGGTTTGAACAATGTGCTGGCGGTGCGTGCCACAGTGGGCGGTCGCCTGAACGAGCTGGATTCCCTGCAAGCCACCGGCGACAGCATGGGGCTGCAGTTCAAGAATTCGCTGTCCAAGATCCAGGATACCGATTACATCCAGGCCGCGAGCGACTTCAATCGCCAGCAACTGGCGTTGCAGGCGGCACAGCAATCGTTCGCCAAGGTGGGGCAGTTGTCCTTGTTCAGTTATCTGTGAACCTTCGCAGCGGCGCTGCGACAGTCACGGCGTACCGTCCTGCGGTACGCCGTTTTCTTTTGCGCGATCAGTGTCCGGCGAGTTGCACCATGATGCGTCCCACCGTTTCCAGCGCCTGGCGGAAGGTGAAGTCGAGCAGGGGGGCGAGGAAGGGGATGGTGATGGCCAGCACGGCGAAGCCCACCGCCAAGGTGATGGGGAAGCCGACGGCGAAGATGTTCAGTTGTGGCGCACTGCGCGTGAGGATACCCAGCGCCAGGTTGGTGATGAGCAGTGCGGCGATCAGCGGCAGCGAGAATTGCAGTGCATAGGCGAACAGGCTGCCGCCCCATTCCGTGGCGGTGCGGAACGCGCCGGCGGAGGGGAGGGCGAAGGCGATGGGGAAGGACTGGAAACTGTCGGCGAGCGCGGCCAGCATGTACAGGTGCAGATCCATGGCGAGGAAGGCCAGTGCCACGATGATGCCGAGGAACTGGGCCAGCACCGGGCGCACCGTGGAATTCTGCGGGTCGAAGAAGTTGGCGAAGCCGAGGCCCATCTGCATGCCGGCGATGTCGCCCGCCATTTCGAAGGCGGAGAAGATGAGACGGATGGAGAAGCCCATCATCAGACCGGCGGCGATCTGCATCAGCAGTACCAGGATACCTTGCGCGGATGAGGGGTCGGGCAGGTCATGCAGGTCCAGCGTGGGGATGAGGATCACGGTGAAGATGGCGGACAGGCCGACCTTGGTGCGCACCGGCACCTGACGCGTGCCGATCACCGGGGCACTGGCGATCAGCGCCAGCACGCGCGCCATCGGATAGACGAACATGGCGAGCCAGGTGGTGAGCTGGGCGCTGGTGAGGGTGATCACCTGGCTAGCCGATGATGAACGGGATGCTGCCGTACAGGCGGATGATGTAGTCGACCATCAATTCCACCATCCAGTGCCCGGCGAACAGCAGGGCCAGGAAGATGCCGAACACCTTGGGGATGAACGACAGCGTCATCTCGTTGATCTGCGTCGCCGCCTGGAAGATGCTGACGGCCAGACCGATCACCAGTGCGGTCACCAGCATGGGCGCGGAGAGCAGCAGGGTCAGTTCGATGGCCTGTTGGCCGATGGTCATCACGTTCTCGGGTGTCATGGTTCACCTCATGTATAGAAGCTCTGCACCAGCGAACCGATCAGCAGGTTCCAGCCGTCGGCCAGCACGAACAGCATGATCTTGAAGGGCAGCGAGATCACTGCGGGCGACAGCATCATCATACCCATGGACATCAGCACGCTCGCCACCACCATGTCGATGATGAGGAAGGGCAGGTAGATCAGGAAGCCGATCTGGAACGCGGTCTTCAGTTCGCTGGTGACATAGGCCGGCACCAGGATCTTCAGCGGTACCTGTTCCGGGCTTTGCAATTCTTCGCTGTTGGAGATGCGCACGAACAGGGCCAGGTCGGCTTCGCGCGTCTGGCGCAGCATGAACTGCTTGAGTGGTTCGCTGCCGCGTTCGTAGGCCTGTTCCAGCGAGATCTTGTTCTCGCTGTAGGGCTGGTAGGCATCGGCGTAGATCTTGTCCAGCACCGGCGACATCACGAAGAAGGTGAGGAACAGCGACAGACCGATCAGCACCTGGGTCGGTGGCGAGGACGGCGTGCCGATGGCCGAGCGCAGCATGGACAGCACGATGACGATGCGGGTGAACGAAGTCATCATCAGCAGGATCGCCGGCAGGAACGTCAGCGACGTCATCAGGATCAACGTCTGCAGACTCAGCGTATAGGTCTGGCCACCGCCGGGGGCCGGGGTGCTGGTGAACGCCACCAGGCCGCTGTCTGCGGCATGGGCCAGCGGCATCAGGCACAGCGACAGGAGTGCCAGCAGCCAGCGCATACGTTTAGCCATTGCGTTTCTCCATCATCTGTTTCAGCCAGCTCTGGAAATTCCGCTCAGAGGTTTCGCCGGTAGTGCCGGATGCGGCGGGCAGTGCGCCTTTGGGCATGCTGTGCAGGGCATTGACCCGACCGGGGGCGACGCCGACCACCAGCCAGGTGTCGTTCACTTCCACCAGCACGATGCGCTCGCGCTGGCCGACGGCGACGCCGCTGAGTACCTTGAGTGCGCCGGCACCGCCTTGTTGCGGCAGGTTGATGCGCTTGAGCAACCAGGCCACTGCGAATACGGCGCCCAGCACCAGCAACAGGCTGACCACCATCTGCAGCATGCTGCCGGAGGAGACGCCGGCAGGTTGTGGCGGGATGTAGGTGCTGTGCGGCGTCTCGGCGGCCCAGGCGAGCGGGGCGGTGAGCGCTGCATACAGCGCGAATAGCGAACGGAAGAGCATAAGCGGGACCTTGTTCAGCGGTTGATACGGCGCAGGCGCTCCGACGGCGTGATGATGTCGGTCAGGCGGATACCCAGCTTGTCGTTCACCACCACCACTTCGCCTTGTGCGATCAGGAAGCCGTTGATGAGCACGTCCAGCGGTTCACCGGCCATGCCGGCCAGTTCCACCACCGAGCCTTGCGCCAGTTGCAGCAGGTTCTTGATCGGCATCTTGGTGCGTCCCAGTTCCACGGTGAGCTGCACCGGGATGTCGAGGATCATGTCCAGGTCGTTGTGCGCGGTAGCGCCGCCTTCGCCGGCGAATTGTTCGAACACGTGCGGCTGTGCCGCTGCGGGCGTATCCACGGCAGCCTGTTCGGCCATCGCGGCGCCCCAGTCGTCGGCAGTGATCGCGTCGTCTTTTGTGGTGTCGTCAGCCATTCTTTCCTCCATTCGTAATATCCAGCGTCTCCGGCTTCAGCAAGCGCTCCACCTTGATTGCGTAATGCGCATTCGAGATGCCGTATTTGCCCTCCATTACCGGCACGTTGTCGACCATCACGCTGAGGCTCTCCGGCACGATCAGCGGGATCACGTCATCCGCTGTCATGCGCAGCACGTGGTCCAGCGTGACCTCGGTATGGCCAAGCACGGCGGTGAGTTCGACTTCCGCCGACTGGATCTGCTTGGACAGCATGTGCAGCCAGCGCTTGTCGGCGATCACATGGTCGCCCTGCATCGGGCTGTACAGCGCCTCGCGGATCGGTTCGATCATCGCGTACGGCATGCAGATGTGGATGGAGCCGCCGACACCGGTGAATTCCACTTCGAAAGTGGTGGTCACCACCACCTCGTTGGGCGTGGCGATGTTGGCGAACTGCGGGTTCACTTCCGAGCGCAGGAACTCGAATTCCAGCTTCTGCACCGGTTCCCAGGCCTTGCTGTAGGCTTCGAACAGCACATCGATCATGCGCTGGATGATGCGGTGTTCGGTCTGGGTGAACTCGCGGCCCTCGACGCGGGTATGGAAGCGGCCATCGCCACCGAACAGGCTGTCCACCACCATGAACACCAGGTTGGGGTCGAAGATGAACAGCGCATTGCCGCGCAGCGGCTTGGCCTGCACCAGGTTGAGGTTGGCCGGCACCGGCAGGTTGCGGATAAATTCGGAGAACTTCATCACCTTGACCGGGCCGACGGAGACCTCGGAGGAACGATGGATGAAGTTATACAGGGCGATGCGGAACAGGCGTGCGAAGCGCTCGTTGATGATCTCCATGGTGGGCATACGCCCACGCACGATGCGCTCCTGTGTGGCCATGTTGTAAGGACGAACGCCATCGCCGGGGCCCTCGTCCTTGACTTCCTCGGTCTCACCCGTGACGCCTCGCAGCAGCGAGTCGACTTCGTCCTGGGATAAGAATTCGCTCATGGCCTCATCTCACGTTCACTGGATGATGAAATCGCTGAACAGCACGTCCACCACACCTTCGCTCTTGGCCGGGGGCTGGTGTTCCGCCGCCGGTGCGGCTTGTGTATCGCCGTGACCCTCTCCATGGGCGGTCGCTGCGCCTTGCGGCTGCGCGGCGGGCGCGATGCCCAGGATGCCGTTCACTTCGGCGATGATCTGTTTGACCAGCAGTTGCTTGCCTTCCACGCTCAACAGTTCGGAGGCCTTCTTGCTCGACAGCAGCAACAGCAGCTTGCTGTGGATCTCCGGCAGTGCCGCCTTGATCTTGGGCTCCAGCTCCGGATTCAGGATCTTCAGGGTGATGCCGGCCTGCAGATACTGGTCGCCGTCCTCGCGTTGCAGATTGACGGTGAACTTCTCCGGCATCGGGATGAACTTCGGCTCGGTCACCGGTTCCGGCTTGGGGGCTTCGGCGTGGGCATCGGCCGGCGCATCATGGCCTTTGGTGAAGAACCAGCCGGCGCCCCCTGCGATGATCACCAGCAGCAATGCGATGATGATGATGAGCAGCTTGTTGCTCTTTGCGGGGGCGGGTGCCTCTGCGGCGGGTGCGGGCGCGGCTTTTGCGGGTTGTGCCATCTCAGCTTCCTTTCCTGTTGATTGCCATTATCGGGAACGGCAAGCTTACACCATCAAGGGAATAAGGCTGAAATCCGGGCGTATTTCCCCGCTCAGGCGAAGGTGTCCACCATGCCGTCGTGATGGCGTGTCACGGGCATGCTGCGCACGCTGACCTCTTCCGTGGGATTGCCGCCGAGCGGGTCGGTGCCGCCCGCTGCATTGCCGGCGGATTGCTGGCGCGCCTGTTGTTCGCGCGGCGCCTGATCGCTGACCGTGGTGTTGCCGAGCGAGATGCCGCTCTCGGCCATCATCTCGCGCAGGCGCGGCAGCGACTGTTCGATGGCGTCGCGCACTGCGGCATGGGCCGAGGTGAATTGCACGGTGGCGTGGTCGCCGTTCAATTTGAGCGAGATCTCCACCGGTCCCAGTTGTGCCGGATTCAGGTGCAATTCGGCACTCTGGTTGCGCTGGGTGGCGATCAGCGTCACCTTCTGCCCGAAATCCTCGGCCCATTGCGGTTGACCGACCGGGGTCTGCACGCTGTGCTGGAGCGCTGCCGGTGTCGCCGCGGTCTGGGCGGCGGGTGCCAGCAGGCCATGGGTGACCGGCGTCTGGGGCGTGATGGTCAGGTTCTCGCCTTGCGCGGTCTTGCCCAGCGAAGCATCCATCGACGACTGTGCGCCTTGCTTGTGCAGGGCGGCGGCGAAGGCGCTGACCGCCGGTTGCGTATCCGCCTTGCCGGCTTGCGGCGCAGCTTCGGTGCTGGCCGTCTTGCCATCGCCGCTCGGCACCGGGCCGAGACGTGTGTCGGTTGCCGCCTTGCCTGCGGGCTGGGCGGACAGCTCGCGCGGCAGGGCCGACTTGTTCGCGCCGATGGCGGCGGTGCCGGCACTCGCTTCCGTCAGCGCGGCACGCTTGTCTTGCGGCAGCAGGCTGGCCAGCAGGTCGGCAGTGAGCGGCTGGGCGTCGGCGCGCAGTGCACCGCTGGCCAGCGGATCGACCGGGGCAGCATCGCCTTCGACTTGGGTCAGTTTCTTCAGCAGCGCGGACTTGATGTCCGCCCCGGCTTGCGAAGAGAGCTGTTTGGACAGCAACTGGCCGAATGGTGCAGTGCCGCCGGCGATATCGTCGGCAGTGGGCGCATTGCCGTTGGTGGCAGGCATCTTGCCGGTCGGGGCACTCTGGCCGGAAAGGATGGGCAGGTTGTTCATGTCGTTTCTCCTGTCTGCGTGCTTCATGACTTGGTGCCGGCACGGTGCATCGCGGCGAAGCGGCCGCTCTGTTCATCCGACTGGCGTTGTTCGATCTTGTTCTCGATCTTCTTCTCGTTGTCGGCATGGCGCTGGGCCAGCGTGTCGAACGAGCGCATCTTGCGTGTGGAATCCAGCAACTCCTTGCGGCCATGCTGGACGGAGACGCGGGCGCGTTCGATCTCGTCCTGCTGCTGGCGGATGGCCTGGTCCAGGCGCTCGATGAAGCGCTGGAAGTTCTGCATGTCCATGGGCGACATGCCTTGCTGGGCCGCTTGCTGGAACTGCTGCTGGTATTCGCGGCGGTATTGCTGCAAGGCGGCCAGCTTGGCCTGTGCATTCTGCTGCTGCTGGTTCAGTTTGCCCAGCTTGCGCGTGGCGGCCTCGTTTTTCTGGTGGGCCAGATCGACCAGCGGTGAGAGAGGGAAGGGCTTGCTCATCATCATCCTCAGCGATTAGCGAACAGCGCGGAGAACTGCGCCTGACTGGCACTATACGCCTCCGCCTCGAACATGCCTTGTTTGAGGAAGCGCTCCATCTCGGGATAACGCGCGATGGCCTCGTCCAGCAGCGGGTCGCTGCCGGCGACATAGGCACCCACGCTGACCAGATCGTGGTTGCGCTGGTAATGCGCGTACAGACGCTTGAAATGTTGCACTTCGGCGAATTGCTGTTCGCTCACCAGATGGCTCATGGCGCGGCTGATCGAGGCTTCTATATCGATGGCCGGATAATGGCCGGCTTCGGCCAGGCGGCGCGACAACACGATGTGGCCGTCGAGGATGGCGCGCGCGCTGTCGGCGATCGGGTCCTGCTGATCGTCGCCCTCGGTGAGCACGGTGTAGAAGGCGGTGATGGAGCCGCCGCCTTCGGTGCCGTTACCGGCGCGTTCCACCAGTTGCGGCAGCTTGGCGAACACCGACGGCGGATAACCCTTGGTGGCCGGCGGTTCGCCGATGGCCAGCGCGATCTCGCGTTGCGCCATGGCATAGCGCGTGAGCGAATCCATGATCAGCAACACGTTCTTGCCCTGGTCGCGGAAATATTCGGCGATGGTGGTGGCGTAAGCGGCACCCTGCATGCGCAGCAGCGGGCTGACGTCGGCCGGCGCGGCGACCACCACGGCACGCTTCAGGCCTTCATGGCCCAGGATGTCGATGATGAATTCCTTGACTTCGCGGCCGCGTTCGCCGATCAGGCCGACCACGATCACATCGGCCGTGGTGTAACGCGCCATCATGCCGAGCAGCACGCTCTTGCCGACGCCGGAACCAGCGAACAGGCCCATGCGCTGGCCGCGACCGACGGTGAGCAGGCTGTTGATGGCGCGCACGCCGACGTCCAGCGCTTCCTTGATCGGGGCACGGTCCAGCGGGTTGATCGGGCGGCTCTGCAAGGGCGCGCTCTTGCTGTCGAGCAGTGCGCCGAACTGGTCGAGCGGGCGGCCGGCGCCGTCCAGAACGCGTCCCAGCAGGTGGTCGCCCACCGGCAGGTGGCGCGCCAGGTCGGCGGCGCGGCGGCGCAGCGGCGCCTGTTCGCCGACCTTGATCGGCGGCCGGCTATGTTCCACCGGGGTGACGCGGGCGCCGGGTACCAGCCCATGCACGTCGTTCTCCGGCATCAGGTACAGCTTGTCGCCGGCGAAGCCGACCACTTCCGCTTCGATGCGGTTGTTGGGCAGTTCGATCCAGCAGGTGCCGCCCACCGCCATGCGCAGGCCGACCGCTTCCATCACCAGGCCGGTGACCTTGGTCAGGCGACCGCTCACCAGCAAGGGCGTGCTCTGCAGCGCCATCTCGCGATGGGTGTGCAGCGTGGTCTGCCAGCGTTGTTGATGGGCGGTGAGCATGGTGCGTCCTTATTCTGTTTCCGTCTTCACCAGCCAGGGGGCATCCTGCCCCATGGCGGCGACCACGCGTTGCCAGCGCGCGGCGAGGGTGACATCGACCTGGCTGTTGGCGGTCTCCAGACGCGCATCGCCGCGCGCCAAGCGCATGTCTTCCAGGATCTTCCAGCCGGAATGTGCCAGTTGTTCCCCCATGTGCGTGCGCACCATGGCGGCGTCTTCCGGGTTGAGGATGACATGGGCCGCCTGGTTGAACACCGGCAGGCTGGCCAGTGCCTCGCGTATCGCCGCCATCAGCAGCTCGGGCTGGGCCTGCACGGCTTGCAGGATCACCTGACGGGCGACATCCAGCGCGAGGCCGGTCAACTCTTGCATCACCGCTTCATCCAGTTGCTGCGCGAGCAGGTTGCTCAGTTCGATGAAGCGCTGGTGCTCTGCGGCCGCCTGTTGCAGGCCGGCGGCATAACCCTGCTCGCGGCCTTCGGCATAGCCGGCCTGGAAGGCTTCGTCGCGCGCCTGTTGTTGTATCTGCTCCAATTCCGCTGCCGTGGGCAGGCTGGGGCGCACGGCCTGCGGCTTGGTCTCGAAGGCGGGCAGCTCCCAACGCTGCCAGGCGGTGAGCTGGCCGATGTCTTGTGTATCGGTATCAGACATAGGCATCTTCTCCCTTGCCGCCTAGCACGATCTGGCCTTCGTCGGACAGGCGGCGCACCACCTTGAGGATCTCCTTCTGTTCGGATTCGACTTCGCTGAGTTTGACCGGGCCCTTGGCTTCCAGATCCTCGCGCAGCATCTCGGCGGCGCGCTGCGACATGTTCTTGAAGATCTTCTCGCGCAGTTCTTCGCTGGCGCCCTTGAGCGCGACGATCAGCGATTCGGACTGCACTTCGCGCAGCACCAGCTGGATGCCACGGTCGTCCACCTCCATGATGTCCTCGAACACGAACATCTCGTCCATGATCTTTTGCGCCAGTTCGGCATCGTGCGAGCGTACCGACTCGATGACGGCTTCCTGTGTGCTGCCGATGTAGTTGAGGATCTCGGCAGCGGTCTTGATGCCGCCGCGGATGCTCTTCTTGGCCAGCGCATTGCCGGACAGCAGCTTGGTCAGCACGTCGTTCAGTTCCTGCAAGGCGGCGGGTTGCACGCTGTCCAGGGTGGCGATGCGCAGCAGCACGTCGTTGCGCGTGCGCTCGGTCAGCTTGTTCAGCACGGCGGAAGCCTGGTCCGGTTCCAGATGCACCATGATGGTGGCGATGATCTGCGGATGTTCGTTGGCCACCAGGTCGGCCACCGAATCCGGGTCCATCCATTTCAGGCTCTCGATGCCGCTGGTGTCGCTGTTGTGCAGGATGCGGTCGAGCAGGCCGGCGGCCTTGTCGTCGCCCAGCGCCTTGTTCAGCATGTCGCGTATATAACCGCTGGAATCCATGCCGATGGTGGTCTTCTCCGCAGCACTGGTGTGGAACTCCTCGAACACATCGGCGATCTGGTCGCGACTCAGGTTCTTCAGCGTGACCATGGCAGCGCTGATCTTCTGCACCTCTTTCGGCTCCAGGTACTTCATCACCTCGGCCGCCTCATCGGTGCCCAGGGTCATCAGCAGGATGGCGCTCTTGGTGATGCCGTCACTCATCTTTGTTCACCCATTCCTTGACCACCGTGGCAACGATCTTGGGGTCGTCCTTGGCCAGTTGTTTGGCCAGTTGCAGATTGTTCTCATAGGAGTTGGCCGGGAGCCCGGCAGCATGCGCTGCCGCGCCAGGCGCCAGTTCCTCGGCGCCGACTTGCTCTTCCACCGGCGGCGTGAATTCGGCCGCGCGCTTGAACGCTGGCCGGATGATGCCGAACAGCAGGAAGAGGATGCCGCCGCCGATCAGCAGGTATTTGACGATATCCTTGGCCAGCTCGATGACTTCGGGTTGTTTCCAGATGGGCACCTCGGGCAATTCTTCCGTGGTCTCGTTGAAGGCGCTGTTGAGCAGGTTCAGCGTGTCGCCGCGCTGGGCTTCGAAGCCGACCGCCTCCTTGATGAGCGAGGCGATCTGCGCCTTCTCCTCTTCGGTGTAGGGCGTGGAGGTGACCTTGCCGTCCTTGTCCGCCACACTGCGGTTGTTCAGCACCACGGCGATGGACAGGCGCTTGATGTTGCCCACCGGCAGCTTGGTGTGCTGGATGGTGCGGTCCACTTCGTAGTTGGTGGTGGTCTCCTTGTGCAGCTTGTCCGGGCTGCTGTTGCCGTTGGCGCCGCTACCGGTGGTGGTCGGCGCGGGCGAGACGATGGGCGCGGTGGCCGGCACCGGCGGCTGGTTGGACAGGGCGCCGGGGACGCCACCGGCATTTTTCACGCCGTCCAGTGATTCGCTGCTCTGCATGCTGCGTACCGCGGCCTCGTTGGGCGGCTGGTTGGGCTTGTACAGCTCCGAGGTTTGTTCGGTAGTGGTGAAGTCCAGATTGGCGGTGACCTGAGCGCGCACGTTCTGGAGGCCGGTGATCGGGCTCACGATGTCGGTGATGCGTTGCACGTAGTCCTGCTCGATCTGGCGCACGTATTTCAGCTGTGTGGCATCCAGCAGTTGGCGGGCGCCATCACCGGCGGCGGTCAGCAGGTTGCCGTTCTGATCCACCACGGTGACGTTCTGGGGCGGCATATTGGGCACGCTGCTGGATACCAGATGCACGATGGCATTGACCTGACCTTCGTCCAGCGTGCGGCCGGCATAAAGCGACAGCACCACGGAGGCGGTGGGCTTCTGTTTCTCTTTGACGAACACGCTGGGTTTGGGGATGGCCAGATGGATGCGCGCGTTGGCGACCGAGGCCAGCGACTGCACCGAACGCGCCAGCTCACCCTCCAGCGCGCGCTGGAAGTTGACCTGCTCCAGGAACTGACTGGTACCGAATTTCTGGTTCTCCATCAGTTCGAAGCCGGTGGTGCCGCCCTTGGGCAAGCCCTGTGCCGCCATCTGCAGGCGGATCTCATGCACGCGGTCGGCCGGCACCATGAGGGCGCCGCCGCCTTCGGCGAACTTGTAGGGGATGTTCTGTTGTTGCAGCACCTGGATGATGGCGCCGCCGTCGCGTTCGGACAGGTTGGCGTAGAGCACGCGATAATCCGGAGTCTGCCCCCATAGCCACAGCCCGGACAGCAGCGCCACCGTGGCGGCGACGGCCACCATCAGGCCCAGCTTCTGCTGGTTGGGGATGCCCAGCAGCAGTTGCGCCATCGACGGGTTGGTATTGATGTTGGTTTCAGCCATGCTGTCTCACCTTGCGGGTAACCGCTTCACTTTCACACGGTGCGGATTATCAGCCCATGTGACAAGCATGGTGACCGGAAAAGGGGGGGAATTCCACCTTTATTCAGCCTTAAGGGGCAATCGGCCGCCTGTTACTGTGCCGCCATCCGAAAGTGCGCGTCAGGCGCGACCCAGAACAGGAGGTGTCCCATGGGGATGGAAGTGAACAACGTAGACAGTCTGCTGACCCAGATGCGCGCCGCCGTCGCCGCTGCACAGGGCAATGCCGTCAACGCGCCGCAGTCCGCCAATGCCGCGGGCAAGGTCGATTTCGCCAATGTGCTGCGCACCTCGCTGGATGGCGTGAACCAGATGCAGCAGAAAGCCGACAGCATGCAGGAAGCGTTCATCCTGGGTGACGACAAGGTCAGCCTGTCCGACACCATGATCGCCATGCAGAAGGCCGATATCGCGTTCCAGACCACGTTGCAGGTGCGGAACAAGTTCATCACTGCGTATAACGACATCATGAACATGCAGGTGTGACGGACGCCGTTGGCGTCCGCTCGCTCACTCCTGTTCTTCGCGCTGGCTTGCCTGGCGCATCTGCGCTTGCGTGACATAACGCTGCAACGCCATCGTGACTTCCGTCGAGGGTGCGATGAAGACGCAGCCGGCGCGCCGCGACACTTCACCGTTGCGGGCGGTGACCTCGAACAGGCTACGGACTTCGATGCCCACATGTATGGTGCCGATATCCGGCAACTCGATCTCGCAATCCGGGTAGCGCATGCCGGGCTGGAGTTCGACGCCTTGCTCCGCACACACCAGCGCCACGCCGCCGATACTGATATCCATCACCGTGACCGTCTCGAAACGGTGCTTTTGTGCACGCGAGGGACGGATGATGCATTTGAGCGCATCCGGCTCAGCGTGGAGCAGACGGAAATAGTCGCGGCGTTGCAGGCGAAGCAATCTGTGCGGCATGGGCAGGAAGAAGGCGGCGGTGTTCTGGTATAGCCCCAATGTCGCCTCGGTGGAGATCCATTGCACTTTGGCTTGGTTGTGCGTACTCACGCAGACGATACGCGTGGAACGTTCGATCAGGCGATTCTCGGTCTGCCCGGGAGCGGCATCCACCCACAGGCCGCTTTCGTCCACGGCCAGCAACAGGGTCATCACCATGCTACTGTCGTCGTTGTAATACAGGGCGACGCGGTTCTGCTGGCGTACGATGCCGCGCAGCACGGCCAGGATCTCTTTCGGATCGCGCAGGATGAAATCGCGATCCTCGTCCTGGGTGGTCACTTCGATCTTGAGCGGTATCTCTTGATTGCGCATGGCATCGCCTTCGGGATTGAACGAAGGCGCCATTCTAGCGGCGCACCGGTGCGGCAGCGGCAGGATTAGCGGGATATTCCCCCCGTTCCAGTCGATATAGCCAGGCCAGTAGTTCGGCCACGGCCAGGTAGAGGGCGGGCGGGATGTGCTGGTCCAGTTCGACTTGCATCAGCATCGCCACCAATTCTTCCGACTCGTGCACGTATACGCCATGTTCGCGCGCCCGTTCGATGATGGCCTGCGCCAGCAGGCCGCGGCCGCTGGCGACCACCTTGGGGGCGGCCTCGCCCTGGCGGTAAGCCAGCGCGACAGCCATCTGGCGATTGGTGCGTGTTGGGGTGCTCATGGTTGCGTGTCCGATTTGCGCGCGACTTGTGCTTTCAGCACGGGGATGCCGCGTGCGCCAAGCGCGTCGACCAACTGTGCGCTGGCCTGTTCCAGCGTCCGCGCCGATTGCGCTTCGTCGGTTTCCAGTGTCAGGCTGACCGCATCGCCGTTCATGTGCAGGCGCGCACTCACCGCACCGAGGTGCGGCAGGTCGAGATGCAGTTCGGTCACCCATTGCCGCTGCGCATCTGCGCGCTCACCCTGACGCGGGGTCTCGTCGCGCACTTCCCAGCGCATCTCCTGCCCTTGCCAGGCTTGCCCTTGCCACACCACTTGTTTGTGCTCCAGCGCCTGCAATTGCTGCTGCACGATGGGTTGCAGATGTTCCGGGATGTGCGGCAGGCGCGGTGTTTCGCCAGCACTTGCACTGGCTTGCGACGCTACAGTGGCCAAGCCGGCATCGGCAGCGCTGGCCGGCGGCAATTGCGCGCGCAGCAGGTTGTGCGGCTCCTGCATCAGTTGTGGTGTGCTGCGTGTACCGGCGATCCATTGTGCCTGATGCGCCTCATAGAACAGTCCGCTGTGGCTCAGGCTCTGGTGCAAGCGGCTGGCCAGCTGCTGGGTGTCCGGTGCGCTGCGTTCGCCGATCCATAATGGCTCGCGTTGTACGGCCGGCGCATAGTCCTGGCGCACTGGCTGCTGCGACAGGGAAGACAGCAGGCGTGCCGTGGAACCGAGCTGTTCGGCGGTGGACAGCGGAGTGGTGGAGGCGGCGAGGGAGAAGGTGAGGCGGGGTTGTAACGAGACGACCTGCAAGGTGACTTTGTCGCCCGGCCGGATGAAGGCGGGCAATTGCATCTGCATGGTCTGGTTGCCGACCTTGACCTGGAACTGGTCGGCGGCGACCTTGGCTTGTACCGTGGCTTGTATTTGCTGGCCGATCTCCAGCTTGGCGGGTGGTTGTGCGTTTTGGCGGTCGGGATTGGCCGAGATCAGCGGCCGATCGGTGGTCGCAAGGCGGTTAAGCGTGGCGGCGAGCAGGTCGGCTGGCAACATGACTCATGGCCGCCAAGCTCAGCCTTGTGACAGATAGGCCTGTTGCAGGCGCTGCGTGCTGCGCGCGCTCTGCATGATGCGTTCGAGTTGGCGCATCCACGGTTCGGTCTTGTCGCGGATGGCTTTGTCATCGGCCAGGATCTTTTTGATCAGTGCGACCTTCTGTTGCCGGGCGGATTCATCGGCCGGAACGCCATCGCGCGTCTTGAGGGTAGCGACGTGTGCGGTGCAACGCTGTTCCAGCGCGATCAGCTCGTCCCATTCGCCGGCGGCGGCGGCGGCGGCCATCTTGCCGGTATATTCGGACAGGCGCTGATAATCTTCTACGACCATGTTCATCTTTCAGGCCCTTTCATAGGCCAGTGCGGCCATCTTGCCGGTGGCTGGCGGAACCGGTGCTGCCTGTGCGCGTACTGCGGCAGGTTGCGCCAGTTGGCGGATGTTGTCCCAGGCTTCCTTGAGTTCGCCCAGCAGACGCGCGACCTCATCCAGTGCTTCCATGTCGTTGGTCAGGTTGGCGTGAGCGAGACGCACGCACATGTAGGCATACAGCGACGACAGGTTCTGCGCCAATTGGCCGCCGACACGCAGATCCAGACTGCCTTGCAGGCCTTCGCTGACGATCAGCATGGCATGCGAGATGGCTTTGCCTTTGGCGGCGACATCCTTGTTCAGGATGGCGTTCTTGGCGTTGGCGATGGCCAGCATCGCGCCTTGGTACAGCATGGACACCAGCTTGTGCGGGTCGGCACCGATGACGCCGGATTCCATGCCGACCTTGGCATAGGATTGCAGGGCGGTGCGTGCGTTCATGATGGTTTATCCCCCGGTCTTGGTGAGTTGTTGCGACAAGTATGAACTTGTCGAGGACATGTTGGCCAGTACGGCATTCAGCGCGCTGTACTGTTGGCGATACATCTTTTCCAGGCTGGTCATGCGCACGTTCATGGCATCGATCTGCGTGGAGAGCTGGCTGACGGTGTTCTGCCAGTTGGTGGTCTGCGTTTCGAAAGTACCGCCAGCACCGGTGACGCCGCTCGCCCAGCTTTCGAAGCGCGTGGCAAAGCCGGAAGTGCCGTTGAACAGGGCGGCGACATCGTTGAAGTTGGTGGCCATGGCGCTGTCCAGTTTGGCGGAATCCAGCTGCATGGTACCGTCCGCCTTGAAGCTGACGCCGACCTCGAACAGGTTGGCCAGTGTGCCGCCGGTGGCCGCACTGGCTGCGATCTCACGCATCTGCGTCTGCAACGACTGCAGGGTGCGGTCTCCGGCCAGAGCCGAACCAGACTTGTAGTTGGTGGTGTTCTTCATCGCCGTATACAGGTCGTTATAGGCGGTAACGAAGGACGAAACGGCGGCTTGTGCACCGGTGGTATCGCGCGCCACGCCCAGTGTCGCGGAGGCATTCTCCTTGCTCAGTGTCAGCGAGACGCCCTGGATGGCGTCGGTCACGGTATTGGACGCTTTGCTGATGGCGATGCCGTTGACGGTGAATTGCGCATTCTGTGCCGTCAGGGTCTCTTGCATGGTCTGCGTGCCGGCCGGGTCGTTGGTCAGCAGTCCGGCGATGGTCGCATCCGCCCCGTCGGTAGTGACCTTGACGCTGTTGCTGGCGCCGGTGCTGTTGGAGGCGATGGTCAGGCGGTAAGGTGTACCGCTACCGTCGTTCACGATGCTGGCAGTGACGCCCATGTTGGCGGCATTGATCGCGTCGCGGATGCCGGACAAGGTGTTGTTTGAACTGTCGATGGTGATGCTTTTCGTGCCACTGCCATTTGAAGTGAACGTGGCTCCGGTATATACGCCATTGGTCAATGTGCCGCCAGCGATGGTGCCGAAATCGAAGGTCACCACGGTGGGCGTGCCGCTACCGAGGGCGGAGGTTGCACTGGTCTGCCCGGCGGCGACCAGTTGTTGGGCCTTGGCCAATTTGGTCACGGCCACGGAATAGGTGCCCGCCGCCGCCGTGGAGCTGGCGGTGGCGGAAAGCACGGTACTGTCGGAAGACGTGGCCTTGAAGGCCAGCAGGCTGCTGGTACTGGTGCTGCCCAGGTTCTTGGCAGCCGTGCGCAGGGCGTCGACCTTGCTGGTCAGCGTACCCAGTGCCGTGATCTTGGACTGGTAGCTGGTCTGCTTCTTGTTGAGCTGATCGAGCGGCTGGCGGGCGATCGTCATCAGTCCGCTGACGATGGAATCGACATTGATGCTGCCGGTTGCCAATCCTGTGGATACTGATGTGGTTGCCATGCTTTGCGCTCCCCTGGTCAGGCCTTGCGGTTGAGTAACTGCCCTTGCTGGAACTCATCGATGTTGCGGGCGATGGCCAGCACGGCTTCCGAAGGATACTGCAGCAGTGTATCGCCCGTGGATTTGTCCTTCAACGTGACCACCGGTTGCTTGGTGGCGCTATCCACGCTGATGTTCAGTTCTACGTTGCGGTTGGCCTGCTTCAGTGCTGCATTGATGCGGTTTACCTCGCTTGCCACCTGGTTCGGCGTCGGTGCCGGTGCCGCGCTAGTGGCCGGGGATTGACCGACTTGCGGCGCAACGACAGACGGCCCACCAGTGACGGCGGGCTGGACGGGCACGGAGGCCGCACTGTTTGTCGATTGGATGAGCATTTTGCCTCTCCTTTATCAAACACCCGGCCGGTCAACCCGGCCGGGGTCCTACGCTACTACTGTTAACGCAACAGGCTCAACACGTTGTTCGGGAGTTGGTTGGCTTGCGCCAGCATCGCCGAACCGGCTTGTTGCAGAATCATGTTGCGGGTCATCGCGGTGGTTTCAGCCGCATAGTCGGTATCCATCACTCGGCTGTAAGCGGCCGCGGTGTTCACCGACAAGGTCTGCAGGTTGTTCACCGCCGACTGGTAGGTCGCCATGTCCGCGCCGTAGGAGGCACGAGCGGTGGTCACCTTGGTGATGTCGGCATCGATGTTCGCCACGGTGGCTGCGGAAGCTGTCAGGCCAGTGGCTTTCGTGCCGACCACGCTAGCGGTAGAGCCGTCAGCACCGATCACCTTGGCGGTACTGTTGGTGGCCAGACCGAGCAGACGGGTGTTTTCTGCGTACAGCGCAGTCGCTTCCGAGCCGGATGCGGTACCACCCAGCTGCACCGCGATTTCACGCAGGCGCTGCAAGTTCTCATACACCTGGGCGTGATAGCCGTCGTTGATCTGGGCTTCGGAAATACCGTCGTTGGCGTTGCGCACTGCAACGTTTGCGCCGCGCATCGTGGATTCATAGCCGCTGGCGGTCACCATGCCGGTGGCATCGTCCTTGGCGCTGTTGATACGCACGCCGGAAGACAGGCGTTGCATGGCAGTCTGCAGAGCGACGTTGGATTTGTTCAGAGCAGCACCGCCGAACAGGGAAGCAACGTTTGTATTGATGACTTGTGCCATTTTAGTTCTCCTTGGTTTGGTTCACTTTGCGGTTTCTTACCGCTTACTTTGGTTGGCTTTGCGAAGCTTTATCAACCGCCGTTGAACCAGTTATCGGAGAGGCTACGGAAAACTTTAGGGGGAATTTCATCTTTTTCTCAAATCTGTTCCGCCAATGGGGCGGCGGGGGTGTCCTGGGCTGCCACCACACGGTTCTTGCCGGTGTGTTTGGCCTGGTACATCGCTTTGTCGGCACGCCCGAGCAGATCTTGATGGTCTTCTTGCGGGCCGCGCACGGCGACGCCGGCACTGAAGGTGACCAGGATGCGTTCGTTGTTATGCAGGAAGAACTTCTTGGTCAGGTCGCGTTGCAGGCGCTGCATGGCTTCGACCGCTGCCGGCAGGTCGGTATCGGGCAGCACGATGACGAACTCTTCGCCGCCATAACGACCGACGGCATCGCTCGGGCGCAAGGCCGACTTGATGACTTGTGACAGGTGGGTGAGGGCGCGGTCACCGGCTTGGTGGCCCAGAGTGTCGTTCAGTTTCTTGAAATTGTCGATATCCAGCAGTGCGACGCAGAGCGAGGTCTGATTGCGGTCGGCGCGTTTCAGTTCGCGCTCCATGGTCTCTTCCAGGCCACGGCGATTGAGGGCGCCGGTAAGCTGGTCTTCGCGTACCAGTTCGCTGACCTGCATCAGTTCCTGTTCCAGTTGCCGGATGCGCGCCTCGGCTTCGTCCGCCTGCTTCTTGGTCTGTAGCAATTCCTCGTGCGAACGCAGGGCGCTGGCCTGGATCAGGCGCGTGTCGTGCATCACGTCCTGCAGGATGTGGCCAAGCTGGGTCAGGTCGTCGGTCTGGCTGATCTTCTGGCTGTAGCCTTCGATCTTCTGGTGGTAATCGCCGGTGCTGGCGGTGAGGTCGCCCAGGCGGTCGATGAACGAGGCCATGAGGTTCTTCAGTGTGCTCTTGGCCTCTGTCAGGCTCTGCTTCAGCAGGCTCTGTTTGACGATGACGTCGCGCAGGCTGCGTTCGGCATCGGCGATGGCGTGCTTATCCATGGGCTGGGCGATGATGGTCTGCAGGGCCGCGACCTGTCCTTGCAGCCACTCATCGTCCGCCGTCAGTTCGCTGACGTTCTCCACCAGCAGGCGCAACAGGCGCAGCAGGCCTTCCTGGATCTTGACCTTGTCGCTGGCGCGCAATTCGACCTTGAGCCAGAACTGACGCAATTGCCGGGTCAGCTCGGGGAGGCGCGCCGCATCGCCGGTGCTGCGCACCTGGCTGCACAGGCGTTCGATATCGGGTGCCAGCTCGGGGTGCGCGGTCTGCATGCTTTGCAGCGACTGCGCCAGTAGTTCGCGCAGTTGCTGGAGCAGTTCGCCGCCGTCCGTGGTGGGCGTGGCGGGGCGTGGCTGCGGGGCGATGCTGGCGGCCTGCGGCGTTTCTGCGGTTGCCGGGGAGGGGGCCAGTTCGGTGGCAGCGGTACCGCTGCCCCAAGAACGTATCAGTCCGGTCAGCTTCTCCGCCAGCACTTCGGGCTTGCCGCCGAAGCGGCCGAGCACGGTCTCCAGTCCTTCTTTCTTGCGCGTGAGCGTCACGCCCTTGTGCGTCATCTCCAGTTGCCGCAGCAGGTCGCGGATCAGCGTCGACCAATTTGGTGGCGTCTCAGGCGAGGCGCCGCTCAGCTCGCGCCAGATCGCGGCATAGTGCTCCGGTGTCGGAGCCAGGCCGCGTTCACCCAGTCGTTTCAGGGTGTCGCGGGCGAGTTCGGCGGGGTCTTTGGGGCTGCTCATGGCTGGCTGGGTGGTGGCTTCGGTTCCGTGCTGCGCATTATCGTCAAGGTCGCCTC
This sequence comes from Pseudomonadota bacterium, assembly GCA_040754175.1. Lineage (GTDB taxonomy): Bacteria > Pseudomonadota > Gammaproteobacteria > Burkholderiales > Gallionellaceae > Sideroxyarcus. Next base: position 161,438 of record JBFMFN010000032.1, read on the forward strand.
TGGCAAAACCCGGAATAGGCGCAGATATCCCGTGCTATTGCTGCCGTTCACTCGATCAGATGGTTGCTGATCGCGTAGTGGATGGCTTCGGCATTGGTCTTCAACTTCATCTTTTCCAGCAGGCGCATGCGGTAGACGCTGATGGTCTTCGGACTGAGCGACATGATCTCCGCCATCTCGCTCAGTTTCTTGCCTTGCGCCATCAGGCACAGGGTCTGGTATTCGCGATTGGACAGGGTCTGGTGGGCCAGTTCCGAATAGCCTTGCGACAGGCCTTCCGCCAGTTGCTCGGCCATCTCGCTGCTGATGTATTTCTTGCCGCTGGCCACCTTGCGGATGGCATTGACCAGCTGCGCCGGGGCGCTTTGCTTGTTGAGGTAGCCCGCCGCGCCGGTCTTCATCGAGCGTACGGCATATTGTTCTTCCGGGTGCATGCTGAGGATGAGGACCGGCAGCTCGGCGCGCAGGTCCTTGATCTGCTTGAGTACGTCGATGCCATGTTTGTCGGGCAGGTTGATGTCGAGCAGTACCGCGTCGTATTCGTTGTCGCGGATCATGTTCACCGCTTCCATGCCGCTGCTGGCCTCGCCGGTCACGCGTAGGTCGTCGGTGTCATCCAGCAGTTGCTTGAGGCCCCTGCGGATCAGTTCATGGTCGTCGGCGATGAGGACTTTGATCATGGCCGCCATTCTAGTCGAAGAGCGCACCTTGTGAGTTGGGTACGGGCTCAGGCTCCGGTTGGTGCGGGATGCGCACCAGCAGCGTGGTGCCTTTGCCCGGGGCGCTGTCCAGGCGCACTTCGCCGCCGAACTGGGCGACGCGCTCGAAGATGCCGCGCAGGCCGAACGAGCGCGGCTTGCTGCGGTCCGCATCGTGGATGCCGCGGCCGTTGTCGCGCACCATCAGGCTGACGCCGGTCTCTTCGTTGCGCAGGGCGATGGTGACTTGTTTCGCTTGCGCATGCTTGGTGATGTTGTTGAGCGCCTCCTGGAAGATGCGGAACAGGGTGATGGCGATATGCGGTGTCACGCTGACCGATTCGTCCAGCGCTTCCTGGATGCATGCGATGCCGGTACGTTGGGCGAACTCGCGAGCTTCCGATTCGATGGCGGCGACGATACCGAAGGTGTCCAGTGCGCTGGGGCGCAGGCTGCGTGCGATGTTGCTGGCGGAGCGGGCGCAACGCTCCACCAGGTCTTCGATGTCGCGCGCTTTCTTCTCCAGTTCCGGCTGCCCTTTCAGGCGCGAGATCAGCCAGGCGACATCCAGGCGGGTGGCGGTGAGCATGCTGCCCAGCTCATCATGCACTTCGCGCGCGATGGCTATGCGTTCCTGTTCGCGCGCCTCTTCGATATGGGTCGAGAATTCGCGCAGCTGCTTCTTGGTCTGACGTAATGCGGTCTCCAGGCGTTTGCTCTGCGTGATGTTGAGCATGATGCCTTCCCATTGCACGGCATCTTCCAGGCGGCGCGGACTACAGCGCAGGTTGACCCACTTCACCTCTTGGCGGCTGCCGGTGAGCAGGCGGCCCTCCCAATTCCAGAACGACAGATCACGTGCCGAGGTCAGCATGCTGTCGAGATGGCTGGAGGCATCTTCCGGATGCACCATGCGCGCGAACAGTGACGCATCCGCCATCAGGTCTTGCGGTGCGATGCCCAGCAAGGGCTGGCAGCCTTCGCTGACGTAGGGGAAGCTGACTTCGCCGTTGTCGCTCATGCGGATCTGATAGGCCATGCCGGGCAGGTCGGCGATGAAGGCTTGCATGCGCGTCTGGTTCTCCAGCAGGGCCGCCTGTGCGTTGCGGAACTCCTTGCGTACGCGCGCTTCGCGCAGGTTGTGCTCGATGGCCGGGATCAGGCGGTTCAGGCTGACCTTGTATATGTAGTCATGCACGCCGGCTTGCATGGCGCGCAGGATGGTCTCTTCCTTGAGTTCGCGTGCCAGCAGCAGGAAGGGATGGTCGCAGTCCATCTCCTGCATCAGGCGATAGGCATCGAGGCCGCCGAAATTGTCGGGGTCATCGCTGCACAGGACGATGTCGAAACACGATTGCTGCAGCGCCTCGCGCATGGCCGCGGCATCCTGTACGCGGCGATGTTCCGGCCGATAGCCGGATTCGATCAGCTTGGCCAGGAGTGTGTCCGAGTCCGGCTCGGAGGATTCCACCAGCAGTACGCGAAGAGTCTTGGCAGTCATGGGCGCCCTTTGGTTGATGTGCCGATTATAAGCGGCGTTCGCGCCAAACCACCAGACTCCGTGTAGAATGCCGACCGTTAATCCTTGCCGTTCCGACATGTCTTCCGCCCGCCCTGCCGTCACCCCGAACCAGTTGATCCGCGAAGAGATACTGGCCCTGCATGCCTATCACGTTTCCCCTGCTGCGGGCATGGTCAAGCTGGATGCGATGGAGAATCCCTATCCGTTGCCGCCGGCATTGCGCGAAGAGGTCGCGCGTCGCGTGGCCGAAGCCGCCATCAATCGCTATCCCGACCCCGCTGCGCAGCAGCTGAAGCAGGACATCGCGCGTGTCACCGGCCTGCCGGCGGGGATGGACGTATTGCTGGGTAACGGCTCGGACGAGATCATCCAGTTGCTGGCCATGGCTTTGGCCAAACCGGGGGCGGTGCTGCTCAGCGTCGAGCCCTCCTTCGTGATGTACAAGATGATCGCCACCTTCACCGGCATGCGTTATGTCGGCGTGCCGTTGACGCAGGATTTCGCGCTGGACGAGGTGGCGATGCTCGCCGCCATCGAAAAAGAGCAGCCGGCACTGGTGTTCCTTGCCTATCCGAACAACCCCACCGGCAACCTGTTCGATGCCGCTGCGGTGCGCCGCATCATCGAAGCAGCGCCCGGCCTGGTGGTGGTGGACGAGGCTTATTACGCCTTCGCCAGCGATAGCTTCATCCAGCAGCTCGGCTGTTACGACAACCTGCTGGTGATGCGTACCTTCTCCAAGCTGGGCATGGCCGGGCTGCGCCTCGGTTTCATCGCCGGTCCCAAGATTTGGCTGGAGCAATTGGACAAGCTGCGCTTACCGTATAATGTCGGCGTCCTGCCGCAAGTGGTGGCGGGTTGCCTGCTGGAGCGGCACGAGGTGTTGCTGGAGCAGGCGCAACGTATCCGGGCCGAACGCACGCAGATGCTGGCCGCCCTGGATGCGATGGGGGGCATCACGACCTACCCCAGCGAAGCCAACTTCATCCTGTTCCGCATCGAGCGGGCGACGCAGGTGTTCGAGGGGTTGAAGCAGCGCGGGGTGTTGATCAAGAACCTGGACGGTGGCCATCCGGCCTTGCGCGGTTGCCTGCGCGTGACGGTGGGTTTGCCGCAAGAAAACGAGCGCTTTTTGAGTGCGTTGCAGGAGTGCCGCGCATGAATCGCGAGTTTCGGTGGAAACTGACCTTCAGGTCATGTTGTAACCAGAACGAGCGCTTCTTCGAAGCGTTGCAGGACACCATTAACCAACTCGCATAAGGCCGATCATGCGTAGCGCAAAAGTCACCCGCAACACCCTGGAGACCCAGATCACGGTTGCCGTCAATCTCGACGGTACCGGCAAGGCGCGCATGGCGACCGGCCTGCCGTTCCTCGAGCACATGCTGGATCAGGTGGCGCGTCACGGTCTGATCGATCTCGACATCGATGCCAAGGGCGATCTGCACATCGATGCCCACCACACCGTGGAAGATATCGGCATCACCCTGGGGCAAGCCTTCGCCCAGGCAGTGGGCGACAAGAAAGGCGTGCGTCGTTACGGTCATGCCTATGTGCCGCTGGACGAAGCACTGTCGCGTGTGGTGCTGGACCTGTCCGGCCGCCCCGGTCTGGTGTTCAACGTCGATTTCGTGCGCGCCAATGTGGGCGAGTTCGAAGTGGATCTGATCCATGAATTCTTCCAGGGCTTCGTCAATCATGCCCTGGTGACGCTGCACATCGACAATCTGGCGGGCGAGAACGCCCACCATCAGGCCGAGACCGTGTTCAAGGCGTTCGGTCGTGCGCTGCGCATGGCGCTGGAACCCGATCCGCGCATGGCGGGGGTGATGCCGTCCACCAAGGGAACCCTGTAAGCATGGTCGACATCGCCATCGTCGATTACGGCATGGGCAACTTGCGCTCGGTCGAGCAGGCCGTGCGCAAGGTCGCGCCGCAAGCCAGCGTCGTGGTGACCGGCGAGGCCGCGCTCATCGCGGCGGCCGGGCGTGTGGTGTTCCCCGGACAAGGTGCGGCGCCCGATTGCATGCGCGAGATCCGTGCGCGCGGCCTGGATCGGACCATCAGCGAAGTCGCTGCCGGCGGCAAACCTTTCCTCGGTATCTGCATGGGGCTGCAAGTGCTGTTCGATCACAGCGCCGAAGGCGATACACCTTGCCTGGGCATCCTCCACGGCAAGGTCGTGCGCTTCGCCCATAATCTGCGCGATGCGCAGGGCAACAAGCTCAAGGTACCGCACATGGGCTGGAACCAGGTGCACCATCGTGATCATCCGTTGTGGCGGGGCATCGCGCAGGATGCGCGTTTCTATTATGTGCACAGCTACCATGTGCAGCCGCAGGATGCGGCCATCGTGCAGGCCAGCAGCGACTATCCGCAGCCTTTCGTCTGTGCGGTGGCGCGTGATAACTTGTTCGCCGTGCAGTTCCATCCGGAGAAGAGCGCGGCAGCCGGCTTGCAGCTGCTGGAAAATTTCGTCAACTGGAATCCCGTGTAAATACGTTTAAGCTAGCCATGGATATCTCTACACTGATCATTCCCGCGATCGACCTCAAGGACGGCCAATGCGTGCGTCTGCGCCAAGGCGTGATGGAAGGTGCGACCGTGTTCTCCGACGACCCCGCTGCGATGGCGCGCCATTGGGTGGACAAGGGGGCGCGCCGCCTGCATCTGGTCGACCTGAACGGTGCATTCGCCGGCAAACCCAAGAACGAGGCAGCCGTGCGCGCCATCGTCGCCGCCGTGGGCGGCGAGATCCCGGTGCAATTGGGCGGTGGCATCCGCGACCTGGAGACCATCGAGCGCTATCTCGATCTGGGACTCAGCTACGTCATCATCGGCACCGCCGCCGTCAAGGTGCCTGGCTTCCTGCATGAAGCCTGCGATGCCTTCCCCGGTCACATCATGGTCGGTCTGGATGCCAAGGGCGGCAAGGTGGCGGTGGACGGCTGGTCCAAGCTCACCGGCCATGACGTGGCCGACCTTGCCAAGCGTTTCGAGGACTATGGTGTGGAAGCCATCATCTACACCGACATCGGCCGCGACGGCATGATGACTGGCGTCAACATCGAAGCGACCGTGGAACTGGCGCGCCCCTTGAGCGTGCCGGTGATCGCCAGTGGCGGCATCACCAATCTGGACGATGTGCGCAAGCTGTGCGCCGTGCGCGACGAAGGCATCACCGGTGCCATCACCGGCCGCGCCATCTATGAAGGTACGCTGGATTTCACGGCGGCACAGGCGTTGGCGGACGAACTGGCACCCAAGATCTGATGCTCGCCAAACGCATCATCCCTTGTCTGGATGTCACGGCCGGTCGCGTCGTGAAAGGCGTCAGCTTCGTCGAGCTGCGCGATGCCGGCGACCCGGTGGAGATCGCCCGCCGCTACGACGAACAAGGGGCGGACGAGCTGACCTTCCTCGACATCACTGCCAGCTCCGACGACCGCAGCATCATCTTCCACATCATCGAAAGCGTGGCCTCGCAGGTGTTCATCCCGCTGACCGTGGGCGGTGGCGTGCGCAAAGTCGAAGACGTGCGCAACCTGCTCAACGCCGGTGCGGATAAGGTCAGCATCAATACCTCGGCGGTGACCAATCCGCAACTGGTCGCCGATGCGGCCGGGCGTTACGGTTCACAGTGCATCGTGGTCGCCATCGATGCCAAGCAGGTCGCGCCCAACAAGTGGGAGGTGTTCACCCATGGTGGACGCAAGGCCACCGGCCTCGATGCCGTGGAATGGGCCAAGCAGATGCAGACGCTGGGCGCGGGCGAGATCCTGCTGACCAGCATGGATCAGGACGGACAGAAGCGGGGTTTCGATCTCGGCCTGACGCGCGCGGTGACCGATGCACTGGAGATCCCGGTGATCGCCAGCGGCGGCGTGGGCAACCTGCAACACCTCGCCGACGGTGTGAAGATCGGCGGCGCGGACGCAGTGCTGGCCGCCAGCATCTTCCACTTCGGCGAATACACCGTGCAGCAAGCCAAGGCCTATATGGCGCAGCAAGGGATCGAGGTGCGGTTATGACGCGGTGCGCGAAAGCGACGGGTGCGGGAATAACCGCAGCGCACCTCCTCTCGCAAATGGCTGGCTGCGCTAGAGACGTGTCGGAGGTGCGGCTGTGAGTGATAGCTGGCTGAACAAGGTGAACTGGTCCGATGACGGACTGGTGCCCGCCATCGCGCAGGACGCAGTCTCTGGCCGCGTGCTGATGGTGGCGTGGATGGATCGCCAAGCGTTGAAACGCACGGTCGAGACCGGTGAAGCAATCTACTGGTCGCGTTCGCGCAAGAAACTGTGGCACAAGGGCGAAGAGTCCGGTCATGTGCAGAAAGTGAAAGAGATCCGCTTGGACTGCGATGCCGATGTGATCCTGTTGCAGATCGAGCAGCAAGGCGGCATCGCCTGCCATACCGGGCGCGCGAGCTGTTTCTACAGCAAGCTGGAGCATGGCGCCTGGGTGGCAGTGGACGAGGTGTTGAAAGACCCGAACGAGATCTATAAGAAATGAGCGAAGACATCCTGCAACGATTGACCGAGACGCTGGAGGCGCGCAAAGGCGCGGCGGCCGATTCATCCTATGTGGCCAAGCTGTACAGCAAGGGCGATGATGCCATCCTGAAAAAAGTCATCGAAGAGGCGGGCGAGGTGTTATTGGCCGCCAAGGATGGCGACCGCGCGCATCTGGTGTATGAGGTCGCCGACCTGTGGTTCCATACGCTGGTGTTGTTGGCACACAAGGGTTTGCGTGCGGACGATATCTTGAACGAACTGGCGCGCCGCGAAGGCGTGTCCGGCATCACCGAGAAGGCGAACCGTAAATGAGCGACAACTGCATCTTCTGCAAGATAGCCCGCGGCGAGATCCCCAGCCGCAAGGTATACGAGGATGACGACGTGCTGGCGTTCCACGATATCAATCCGGTGGCGCCGGTGCATTTCATGCTGGTGCCCAAGCAGCACTTGGTCTCGTTGCTGGATGCGGATGCATCGCACCAGGCGCTGCTGGGCAAGTTGCTGTTGCTGGCACCCAAGCTGGCCAAGGAGCAGGGATTGGACAACGGATTCCGCACCGTCATCAATAGCGGCAAGGGCGGTGGGCAGGAAGTGTTCCACTTGCATGTGCATGTCATCGGCGGCGGCAACATCCCGCCCATGGTCAAACGTAGCTGAATCGGGAGAACGCAATGGGTTCGATGAGTATCTGGCATTGGTTGATCGTGTTAGCTGTGGTGGTGCTGGTGTTCGGCACCAAGAAGCTGCGCAATCTGGGCAGTGATCTGGGCGGTGCGGTCAAAGGTTTCAAGGAAGGCATGAAGGGCGACGACGAGTCCGACAAGCCGGCACCCAAGGTCATCGAAGGCGAAGCCAGGGAGAAGTGACGCGATGTTCGACATCGCGTTCTCCGAGCTGGTGGTGATCGCCCTGGTGGCGCTGCTGGTGCTCGGCCCGGAACGCTTGCCCAAGCTGGCGCGCACTGCCGGCCATCTGTGGGGGCGTGCGCAACGTTACGTGAACAAGGTCAAGCACGACATCCAGCACGATATGGCGCTGGAGCAGGCGCGCGCCGCGCAGCAGGAAATCGAGAAGCACGTCGCCGAGGCCGAGCGCGCCATGCAGGCCAACGGCCTGTCGCTGGAGCAGGAGTTGCTGCAATCCTTCCACAAGAAACAGGCACAGCAGACCGCACAGGCGGCAGCGCCTGAAGAACCCAAAAAATGAGCACGAGCGAGACGCTGATCGCGCATCTGGTCGAGTTGCGTTCGCGCCTGCTCAATTCGGTGCTGGCCTGGTTGCTGGTGTTCATCGGCCTGTTCCCGTGGGCATCCGATCTCTATACCTGGCTGGCGCACCCCATGCTGGCCAAGCTGCCGCAGGGTGGCCAGATGATCGCCACTGATGTCACCACGCCGTTCTTCGTGCCGCTCAAAGTGGCGATGATGGCCGCGTTCGTCATCGCCTTGCCCTACATCCTGTTCCAGTTGTGGCGCTTCGTCGCGCCCGGCTTGTATGCGCACGAGAAGCGTCTGGTGCTGCCGCTGGTGGTCGCCAGCACGCTGCTGTTCCTGTGCGGCATGGCCTTCGCCTATTATGCGGTGTTCCCGGTGGTGTTCGGTTTCATCACGGCGGCGGCGCCGACGGGCGTGGCGGTGATGACCGACATCGACAAATATCTCAGCTTCGTACTCGGCATGTTCCTCGCCTTCGGTCTTACCTTCGAAGTCCCGGTGGCCGTGGTATTGCTGGTGCGCATGGGCGTGGTGTCGGTGGCCAAGCTGCGTGAGACGCGTCCCTATGTCATCGTCGGTGCTTTCGTGGTGGCGGCGGTCGTCACGCCACCGGATGTGGTCTCGCAGTTCATGCTGGCCGTGCCGCTGTGGCTGCTGTACGAGGCCGGTGTGGTGGTGGCCAGCTGGATCGGTGTACGGGAGCCCGAGACCGATGACCGGGTGAGCCATGACGGCTGACCCCTTGCGCGAGACCCTTCAGCAATCCCTGCAACAAGCCGTTGCCTTGCATCAAGCCGGACGTGCCGCCGAGGCGCGCCAGCTCTATCAAGCCATCCTTGCGGTCGATGCGCAGCATGTGGAAGCACGCCATAACCTGGGCGTGCTGGAGGTGCAGGCGGGGCAGCCGCAAGCGGGTATCCCGCATCTGCTCGCCGCGCTGGAAAGCGATCCCGCACGTGCGCAATTCTGGTTGAGTTATATCGATGCCCTGCTGCAAGCCGGCCAGCCGGAGGCGGCGCGCGAGGTGTTGCAGATCGCGCGCCAGCAAGGGCTGCAAGGTGCGGAGGTCGATGCGCTGGCGGTTCGTCTGGCGGGCTGTGCGCCGGTCAAGCGCGGCGGCAAGCCTTCTCCCAAGGAAGACGAGGCGCTGGTGGCGCTGTTCAATCAGGGGTGTATGGCCGAGGTTGCGCAACAGGCGCGCACCATGACCGAACACTATCCGCAACACGGTTTCGGCTGGCGTGCCTTGGGTACGGCGCTGAAACAACTGGGGCAGGCCGAAGAGGCCATCGCGGCGTTGCAGCAGGCCGCCAAGTTGTCGCCGAAGGAAGCGGATGTGCACAGCAACCTTGGCGTGGCACTGCACGATGCCGGGCGCTGGCAAGAGGCCGAGAACAGCTATCGCCGCGCCCTCAAACTCAAGCCGGAATACGCCGATGCGCATTGCAACCTGGGCACGCTGTTGCAAGAGCAGGGGCGCTTGGCCGAGGCCGAAACCAGTCTCCTCCGTGCGATCAAGCTGCAACCCCAGTTGCCGGCGGCGCATTACAACCTGGGCAATACCTTGCGTGCCGCAGGGCGTTTGTCCGAGGCGGCCGAGTGTTATCGGCGCGCCTTGCAGTTGCGTCCCGGCTATGTCGCGGCGAGCGGTAACCTCGGCGTCGTGCTGCATGATCTGGGGCGTTTGACCGAAGCGGAAGCGCAGTTGCGCGCGACGCTGGCGCTGGCGCCGCAGCAAGTCGAAGCGCTCAGCAACCTGGGCAATACGCTGAAAGAACTCGGTCGCCTGAGCGAGGCGGCGGCCAGTTACCGTCAGGCACTCGCGCTCGACCCCTCGCGCGCCGAGACGCACAACAACCTGGGCATCCTGTTGCAGGACATGGGCGACCTGCGTGCGGCAGAGGATTGTTACCGCCAGGCTTTGCAACTCAAGCCAGAATATTTCAAGGCGCACAGCAACCTGCTGTTCATGCTCAACTACAGCCCCGAGGTGTCGCAACAAACGGCTTTCGAAGAGGCGCAACGTTTCGGGGCGGCGGTGTCGGCCCATGCACGCATGCGCTTCGACAAGTGGCGCTGCGCATCGCAGCCTCAGCGTCTGCGCATCGGTTTCGTCTCCGGCGATTTCCGTAACCACCCAGTGGGCTACTTTCTGGAGAACCTGCTGCGTCATCTGGATCGTGAAGCGTTCGAGCTGTATGCCTATCCCACCGATGCATGGACGGACGAGACCACGTTGCGCTTGAAGTCGCATTTCGCGGCTTGGCATCTGCTGGTCGGGCTGAATGATGCCGCTGCGGCCAAACTGATCCACGACGACGGCGTGCACATCCTGATCGATCTATCCGGCCATTCGCGCTACAACCGCCTGCCGATGTTCGCCTATAAACCCGCGCCGGTGCAGGTGGCCTGGCTGGGCTATTTCGCCACCACCGGCGTGACGGAGATCGACTATCTCATCGCCGATGCGGTCACCTTGCCGCCGGATCAGGAACGCTATTTCACCGAGCAGATCGTGCGCATGCCTGAGACGCGCTTGTGCTTCACGCGTCCGGATGTGGCGATCGACGTGTCGCCGCTGCCCGCGCTGGCGAACGGCTATGTCACCTTCGGCTGCTTCAACAACCTGGCCAAGATGAACGACGAGGTGGTCGCGTTATGGTCGCGTGTGTTACAGACGGTAGCGGGCAGCAAGCTGTTCCTGAAATCGAAACAACTGGGCGACGCGGCCGTGCGTCAGCAGACACAGGCACGTTTCGCCGCACACGGCATCGCGGTCGAGCGTTTGATTCTGGAAGGCGCGGCATCGCGCGAGAAATATTTCGCCGCCTATCATCGTGTGGACATCGCACTCGACCCCTTCCCCTATCCGGGCGGCACCACCACGGTGGAAAGCCTGTGGATGGGCGTGCCGGTACTGAATCTGAGCGGGGAGTCGTTCCTGTTCCGTCAGGGGGTGGGGTTCTTGTCTAATGCGGGTTTGCAGGAGTGGGTGACGCGTAATACAGAGACATATCTGGTGCGGGCAGCATCGTTTGCGGCTGATCTGCAGAGGCTGGAGGGATTGCGGGCTGCGTTGCGGCAGCAAATCGAGGAATCTCCAATCATGGATGGCAGACGTTTCGCAGATAAGTTCGGAGCACTGTTGCAGGAGCTGGGAAAGCCGCTGGGGTAATACCAGTCCTTTTGCTGTTGCGGCCCCCCTGAGTTACTTGGCGTTTCGTTCCCTGTAGACATTCTGGGTGTGATTGACGAAGCGATCCAATTGCGCCCAAGCTTCATGCATCACACTTTCTTCATATTTCTTCCTGAATCGGCGGGCGTTCTCTTGAGCACGTGCGATGGCCTCGGGGCTGAGATCCATGGTCATGCCGTCATCGACAGGGCACTTGAAGCTGGAGAGGTTGTTGCGCCAGTAGTCAGTTTCGATGATGGCGACCGGGCAGCCGCAGAGCAAGGCTTCGGTAATCAGTGCTGTCGGCTCATAGACGTAGAGTAGCTTGCTTCGGCGCAGTGTCGCCGCAATCTCGGCATGCGACATCTTTACATCCTTGCAAAGGCTCGTTGCACCGTTCACATGCTCAGTCAGCTTGCCGCCAGCATGCAGGAACTTGTGCGCATAGAAGCAAACCTGGTCGCGTGTCGAATCATGCGGATTGTCGTCGTTGTTGAACAGGGAAAGGTCGCATGTCGGAACATGCAGGATTCGGCCTGGCATGCCTTCCGGCAAATAGATTGGGCTGTAAGCGAAAATCAGATCGCTGTCGGGGAAGGTCAGGTCGCCAGCGATATGACCGGGCTGGTTGAGCAGCCAGCGTACGACCAGTCCACCTGCGGCAAACGGGTCGCCGGATACGATCTCAGGATAGACCACGATCGGTTTTCTGCCCGCCAGATGATGTCGATGCAGGATGTGTTCGTCCAGCGTCGGTGTGCGTAGGTGGGTAGCGGTCCCTTGGCAGGTCACAAAAGCTTCTGCGCCACTCTCGTTCAACGCATGGCAGAGGTAATGCAGCGCGCGTATGCCTGCCGATTGCTGGATATAGTCGAGCGCGACGATGTAGTAGGGGGCGTGGCGCGTCGTGTAGAAGCTGCGAGGAAGGTGGATCATTCGGTCGGCCGTGAAATAAAGGGAAGTGTGTGGCGTGTTTTCAGCACGGATGGGGGAACTCGGCGCAATGTTCGCACACCCTTGTTGATCCACCAAATATGCAGCTGCCATGGTGCCGCACCCACGGGAGCGGCGGACCTAGTAAAGCTTTACAACCAAGGCATGTCCGTTCAGATTGTGCAGGACCAGGCGATCGGCCAGGTCGAATTGTTCATTGACATAGCGGGTGACGCCGACGCAGGGTTCGAAGCCGTAGTCGTCGTAGACCACCAAACCGCCGGGTACCAGTCGCGGCCAGACCCATTCGTTCACATCCTTGGCTGAGTTGTAGACGTCCACATCGATATGGCACAGCCGGAATTTTCTGTCGGCGATGCTGTCGCCGGTCTGCTCCGGGAAGATGCCTTGCAGGATCTCGTAACGCTCCAGGCCTAATCCACGGAACAGCGTTTGCACGGTCTCGATGCTGGTGTCGGCATGTTCGCCCCCCGTATATTTGCTGTCCTTCTCACCAGCCTTCACCACGCCCAGGAAAGTGTCGGCGAGGAAGACTTGGCTAGATAAGCCGCACTGTTTGGCGGTGTGCGCCAGCAAGGCGCCAGAGCCGCCGCGCCATACGCCTACCTCGAGGATGTCTCCTTCCGGCAGCTTGCCAAGTTGTCGGGTCAGCGCATATAGCTCATGCAGCCGGAAGATATCCACCAGCGTATGCTGCCTGACAGCCTCATAGATGGCTTTGAAATCAGCATCATCCTGCCATGGGCTGTAACCGGCGACAGGACGGATGGGGGCATAGGAATACTTCATATTTTCTTAATCAACGGCTAGTTGAATCTTTTGAGTATGGAGGGATCTCCATGCGCCAGATATTCGTCCAGCAGCTGGATATGTTCGACGTGGTCCATCTTTCTGGTGGCAGCTGGATCGGATTCCGCGACGTCGAATATGAAATCGTTCAGCACTTGGCGTAGCGCTGTGAGGAAATCGTCCTTCACAGGAGCGACCACCTCATTGAATTTGTCGCTATGTGTCATTTCCAGCGCCATGCGGATGACGCCGAAGTTGGTTGCCAACCGCCCCATGCTGTTGGCTTTTGAAAGCAGGCGCACGGTCAGATTGAAGTCATGTTCGAATCGAAATAGATAGTCGTTCATGAATGTCAGTTCGACGATGTCGCGACGACCTTTCCTGAATTTTGAGGTTTCACTAGCGCCGTGGATGCGATAGGTGCCGAGCCTTTGATTTACTACATATGCCTTGCCAACCTTGCAGAGGTTGCACCACATGAAGTGATCGCCAAGTCCCTGCAGCAGCATCTCGGGTCTTGCGCTCTCGTAGATATCAAAGGAGCCGGTTCTTGCCTGAGATACCCTTCGAATGAGGCTGAACGAAGGGTAGATCCAGTTGGTGAAAGCGAGATAGTTCAGGATGTCGTGTGGTCCGGTGGGGAGCCGCGGCAGGAACAGGTTCTGACCGAAGACGCGCTTATCCTCGACGAGTCTGGAGCAGAGTGAATAGGCAAAGGAACAGTCTGGGTTGGCATTTAACCCTTGCGTGGTGACTTCAAGGAATGTCGGTTCCCATTGGTCGTCGGCGGCAAGAAAGACGGCATAGGGCGCGTGCCCCATGCGGTAAGCCTTGATGGATGACTTCGACGATCCGATGTTGGTGTCGTTCCTGACATACTGGATGCGACTGTCGCGCGCGCACCAGCTTTGCGCTATCTCTTGCGTGTCATCGGTCGAAGCGTTGTCGATGACGATGACACTGAAGTTGCGGAAGGTCTGGGCGACCACGGACTTCAGGCAATCGTCCAGAAAGCGTCCGTAATTGAATACGGGGACGATAATGTCGACTTCGGGATTATTCATCCCAGCCCCCGATCTTCAACAGCGCTTGGTAGGTGTGGCTGCAGGCGGCACTGATGCGTTCGATCTCGGGTGCGTCAAGCACAGAACTATGTCGTCCGACCGATTCCTGGCTCATTTTCTGGCCGTAGAGTGGTGACATCCACTCGCTGTGGCTTTTACGCTCGCCCAGCTTGAGTGAACGTTGCCACAGCTTATCGACATTCAGGTCATCCACCCCGATAAAGCTGGACAGCTCGGCGAGCGGCATGCCGTCGACCAGTTGCTCATAGCGTACTAGTTTGACGCGGCGCAGCGTCGCCTCATCCAGTTGTAATACGTACTCATGCACCGCATTATATTCGCGGCAGATGGTGTCGATGAAATCGGCACCGATGGCATGCGGGTCTGTGCTGCCAAGACGTCGCATCTCGATTGAAACGCGGGAGGCGATCACATCTCTGGGGTCGCGGATCGAAATGATCATCCGACTTTCTGGCAGCAACTTGAGGATGATGTTTGCATAGCGTGTCATGCCGGGATCCTTGAGCACCAGCTTCGCCGGACGGTCCAGGAATTGCCACATATCCTTCAATACGCCGCGCATGATGTCGGCATGGTAATGCTCGAAATCTTCCAGCGTGGCGAAATAGCAGTTGGTGTGCAGGTCGAAACGATTGCGGCCGACGATGAACGGATGAACGAGCGAGGTGAAATAGTCGCACTCGGCCGATAGCGGATTGGTTGCCTGGGAAGTACTGATCAGGCTGAGCAGCAGGGTGGTGCCTGTGCGTGGTGCGCCGCATACGAATACGGGATCAAAGTCCAGTCTTTGCGAGGCTGAGCAAGTGATTTTTTCCATGGTTTGCGCGTTTCAGATGCCGCGTGAGTAGATGATGGATTTCAGTTGATCGTTCTCGGCATAAGGGCTGTCGATCATCTCGATCATGACGGGATGGTCCGCCGGAATATCGCTTTGGGCTACCTCGCCATTCATCCATTCACGGCAAGAAATCTGGCCTTTCTGCAAGGGGATGGCCAGATAGACGGCATCGCCGGTCAGTTTTTCACCTTTCTTGATCTCGCGCCGGGCGTAGACGCCGCGAACCAGAGAGTCCAGATAGGCCTTCTCTTTGCTGGGGGGGATGCGCTTCTGTATCCCGGGCGAGCCGCACATCTCGACCGCCTTCTTGTAGGCCTTGAACCACTGGTCGACCTGATGCGGCAGGCTGCAATAGGGGGAGACTGGATGGTCGTCGTGTTTGATGTCGATATGACGCTCGAAGGTGCGAGCCCCCTTGGCATATGCAATGGTTATAGAGGTGCTCCAATCGTTGTATTCGTGGGTGGAGAAACCGATTACATGATTGGGGTAGCGACTCTTCAGAAAGTCGACCTGGTTGATCTCCAGTTCTCTGTCCTCGGACGGATAGATCGAGACGCAATGATTGATCGCCAGTGGGATGTTGCGCTTGGAGAAGAACGATACCAGATCGTCGATATCCTTCAGCGAAGAGCCGCCGGTCGAGACGATGACCGGTTTGCGCGTTGCCGCGATGCGGTCGATCAGTACCCAGTCATTGATGTCCGAGCTGGCCAGCTTGATGATGTCGATGCCGAGCTGCACGCACATGCCGACCGAATGCTCGTCGAAAGGGGTGGCCATGGGGATGCAGCCGCCCTTGCGTATGGCTTGGATGATGACGGCGTAGTCGTCCCAGCTCAGTCGTGTATCCAGCGTTTTCTTGATGTAGCGTATGTCGTCGCGGTGACGGAAATCCTTGTGGATGAAAGCATCGACATCGCGGAACTGCACCTTGATCGCCGCCTTGACGTTATTGAAGCGCACGATGCGCGAATAGTCGGTGACGATCTTGAGCGCTCGCTTGAGGTCGCCCCAGTGGTTGTTCGCCATTTCCAGCACGAACAGATCTTCGAAGATACGTTTATCGAGGCTCATCAGCTTTGGTGTCTATCATGTTGCGTTTCAGTTCTTCGCGGTCGAGGAAGGGATACATGTCTTCCAGCGATGGTGAGACGATAGTGCCGTCCGGCAGCTGACGCGAGCTCATGCGTGGCTCGAAGCCTTGCGTCTCATCCAGCATGACTTCGCACAGTTGAGGTCCGGACGCACGTAATACATCATCGACACGTTGCGGGAAATCTTTAGCCGTCAGTCGCGTTGCGGGGATCCCGTAGGCGACGGCAACCTTGACGTAATCGGGGAAAGACACACCATTTTCCGGGCTTTCGCCGACCATGCGCTTGAAGAAATTGCCCTGCGAGCTGCGGATCGAAAGATAGCCGCGGTTGTTAAGCACGAAAATCTTGATTGGCAAGTTGTGGTGCGCCACGGTTTGTAGTTCCTGGATGTTCATCTGCAGACTACCGTCACCCGCGAGGCATATGATGCGCTCCTGTTTCCCGCGCACGCGCGTGGCGCCAAAATAAGCACCGATGGCCGCCGGCAGGTCGTACCCCATCGAGGCGCTTCCCGAGTTGGAGAACAGGCGTTGTCCACGTTTCAGTTGCGCAACTTGGAACGGGACGATGCAAGCGGCTGCGTTGGCGCAGGCGACGATGTCTTGTTCAGACAAGCGTTCGAATAGTTTCTCGACGAAGTGATAGGGATTGATCAGTTCGTCTTTCATCTCCCGCTGGGGGGGCGTCACCACCGGGTAGTCCTGCATGCGTTGGCGGCACCAAGCCAGCCATGTGCGATATTTCAATGAATTGTGACCACTCTCTGGCAGCAGGCGCTGTAATGTGCCCAGCAATGGTTTGATGTCGCAATGGATGGCATGGTCGGGACGGTAGGTCGGCTTCGTAAGTTCAGCTGGATCGATGTCGACCTGAATGACTTCGGCTTGTCGGGCGAAAGCGGCCCAGTTGTAGCTGGTCTGACGGATATTGAGCCGGCTGCCGAATACGATCAGCAGATCAGCGTTCTGTACCGTGAAGTTGCCCGCGCGCGTACCGATGGTGCCGGGACGGCCGCAGAACAGTGGGTCGTCGCTGGCAATGAGATCGTGCGTCCATGCCGTGACCACCGGTAAACCCAATGCCTGTATGACGGCTTCAAACTCTGCCAATGCATTGCCGGCACGGATGCCGGTTCCCGCCATGATGACCGGGCGTTTGGCTTGTGCGATGCGTTCCAGAATGAAACGGCAGTGTTGCGCTACGACGGTTTCGGACCAGGCTTCTTCCTGTGACGGCAGGTAGCGACGTAACGTTTCCGGTTCGATCTGTGCGGCTTGTACGTCGATTGGAATATCCAGCCAGCACGGACCAGGGCGGCCGCTGGTCGCCAGGTGCCAGGCACGATCGAGATGCCAAGCGATATCCGTCGGGTCGAGCACGGTCTCACAGTATTTGGTGATGGGGCGCGCCATGGCCACGATGTCTGCTTCCTGATCCCCGAGCTGACGCAGCCCAGGCAGATGTTTGCCGGCCATGCAGGTTTCGCGTTTCACTTGTCCGGAGATGACCAACATGGGGATGGAATCTGTCCAGGCGCCAAATACACCGTTGAGTGCGTTGATGCCGCCAGGGCCGGTGGTGACGTTGACGATGCCGGGCATGCCGCTCAGCCGGGCATAACCTTCGGCTGCGATGGCAGAGGCTTGTTCATGGTGATTGCAGATCACCTGGAGGTCCGGATGGAAGCCGAAGGCATCGTTGAGGAACATGGCGCCGCCGCCGGTCACCAGGAAGACGTGGCGTACGCCGCGCTGAGCGAGATAGTCGGCGATGAATTCGGAAACGCGTATGGACATGTCTTTCCTTTTCAGGCGGGCAGTGCGTACAGCACCAAATCGAAAGAAGATTGTGCATGGCCTCGCACGTAGAAGCGGTAGCCGAGCTTCCAGCTCTCGATCAGGAATGGGATGCGCCACAGATGCTCCGGGTGATGATAGAGACTGACGGCGAGTGCCGGACGATGCCGGGCGATGGTTCGTGCCGCCCCGGTCAAGGCATCCAGCTCGGCACCTTCCACGTCGAGCTTGATCAGGTTGGGGCGGAAGTTGGGCAGCGCTTCATCCAGTGCGACGCAGGTGATCTGCTGGGGGGCATTGCTGTCAATGTGGCTGCCGCCGCCCATGCCTGCGGTGAAGCCGATACGTTTGGTCTGTTCAGCCAGTCCGCAAGGAAGGCAGATCACGGAATCGTAGCGGTCGCAGTTATGGGCCAGCGTGCGGAAATTATCCAGATCCGGTTCGAACGCAGCGATGGCCCCGAAGGTATAACCGGCTGCATCCAGTTGACGCAAAGTATCCCCAGTGTATGCGCCGCCATCGATCAAGCGCAGTGGCTGCGGCCAGCGCGGCAGGTCTTGCGGGAAATATTGGTCGAGGAGTCCCGGGGGGGGGAGGGCGTCATAGTCGCCCCCCAGCCGGAGCTGCAATGCCGCATTCAGCCAGGTTCGACTGGTAGCGTCCGCCAGCATGCCGTCCAGTCGTTCGAGTTCGGAAGCGAACGGCAGATAGAAACGGCGCGGGGCCAGCCAGTAATGGAAGGGAAGGTCTGGAAATAGGTCATGTAGATCTATCGGTGTCAGTACCCGAGCAAAACCCGCTTCGCGCAGCTGGTGCAGGATGGGGGGGATGGGAGTGTGTTCGTTATGGATGGCGATGACGATGGCCATCGTGCTGGCGTCGTGATTCCCCAGCCACTCGGCGGGAGCCTGTACCGGTATATCTGCGCAGCGCCGTTCCGGTGTGGCGTTGGTATCCAGCACCGTAGGAATTTCGACGCCGCGCGCCAGCAGTTCTTGTATGACCTGCTTTCCTTTGTTGCCGGCACCATAAACCAGAATCTGCCGTGGAATCTGCGGAAGAGGTATATCTACTGCCTGAATCAGTTCAGTGATGATGCGCTGCAATCCGCGAGCCTTTCAGTTGACGATGCATTCATATGACAAACCGAGCGCATGGTACTCGGCCAGGATTTGTTCGGCTACCAGTGCTGCCGCGATCACCACCAAGCAATCCGCTGGGAGTGCCTGTAATCCAGTCGCCGGTGCGGAGACGATGCAGCCGGCGAAACGGTGACCTTGCTTGTTGCAATCGCCATCCACCACGGCGACGATGCGTGCGTTGGCCATGGCTGCCTCTTGCAGCAATCGCTGCGCTTGTGACCCCGCGCCCCACAATGCGATAGGGCGGTGTTGTGCCAGCGCTTGTTGCAAAGCGGCAGACATCGTACGTGTTTGAGCTGACTGCCTTACATAGGCGGCGACCGCCAAACGACAGGTGTCGTCTGGTCGCAGGTGGGCGGGCATAGCGGTGGGCGATAGCAAGGCGAATACGGCAGGATATTCGTGGCCCCCCTGAACACTGAGGGTCTTGCTCCCTGAATATTCGGTATGGAAGCCGCTGCTGCGTGCCAGATTGTCAAGGCTGGCATGGTCGAAGTGATTGATGTGCTCGCTGTCGAAGTAATACCAAGACACGCTTGGATGTTCTACATAGCGAGCGGCATCCGGCGTCTCGACATAGATGCGCCCAGAGGGCGACAGCAGTGCATGCAAGGAGGCCAGTGCTTCGCGCGGTAGTAACAGGTGTTCCAGAACGTGCGACAGAACGATCAGGTCGAACTGCATCCCGGTTGCGGGCAGCTCGCCCAGCCAGCCGTGGAACGCCAGCAACCCCAGCTTCTGTATGCGCGTAATGCACGCATTGGAGGGGTCCATGCCGGCTAGGTGGCTGAAGCCGTGTTGGCGCAACGCTAGCAGCAAGCCGCCATTGCCGCAGCCGATGTCGAGCACGCGCGCATTAGCCGGCACGTATTGGGCTAACCAAGCCGCCGTCTGGGCCAAGCGCTCGCGATCGAAGTCCTGTTCGCCTCCGCCGGTTGCGATGGCGGGATCTTCATAGTGGGAGAAGTCTGAGTAATAGCGAGCATAGTCTGCACTGCTGCCCGGTGTGTCGGCATAGACGAACCCGCAGTCTGTCGATGCGACTATCGTGTAGGTTGTGGGTAGAGGCGAATCTGCGGGCAAGGAAAAGTGCATTTCGTGCAACGGATAGCATGCGGTTCCGCCACAGATGGGACAGGCGCGATTTTGTACGTGCGTGATCTCGGTCATGTATTTGCCTTGAGCCAAGAGAGGGTGCGCGCAATGGAATCGTCCAGCGGAATGGTTTCATTCAGGCCCAGTTCGTCACGGGCGCGAGTGGTGTTCGGTACATAGCGGGGGGCGGGGCTGCTGTCTTCTGGGGTGAGGATGCGTACTTTCCCGGGCTGACCGGAAAGGCGGGCGACGCGCTGTGCCAAATCGGCGATGCTGCATGCTTCATCTGAGCCCACGTTGTAGGGACGCATGTTCTGCCCGCGCAGCAAAATGGTGAACAGCCAGATTGTCAGGTCGGCGGCGTGCAGGTATGAACGTTGCGGACGTCCATCGCCTCGTATGACGATCTCTTTGTGGGCCATTGCATCACGCATGAAATTGCCGATGGCGAAATGCCAGTCGAGTGGTAGGTGTGGGCCGACAAAAGCGAAGCAGCGTGCGATCTTGCCCTGTAATCCGGAATCGTTGGATGCGATGGCCAGTTGCAATTCCGCGAGACGCTTGCCTTCTGCATAGACGGAATCTGCATCGGTGATGTCAGGACCGCCGGAATAGTCTTCGGGGATGCTGGACAGGGAAGGCGGCTGTGCTCCGTAAACGGCACCGGAACTGGTGAACAGCAAGTTATGTGTTTTTGCCCGTGCTGCAAATTCAAGCACTCGGTGAGTGCCGCCCAGGATGGTATCCAGCGCTTCACCGGGCTTCTCTGCATTGAAGCGTGCGTCGGTTGAAGTCGCGGCATGGATGATGTGGCCGAACTCACCCTGGGGGAAATCGAAATTTCTTATATCTCCCTTGATCCAAGTGCAGCTTGCTGCCAAATGCGGGTGCAGGGCCACGAACCTTTCGGGGGAACGTGACAGGATAGAGACGTCTACGCGTGCGTTGAGGCGAGAGTTGGCTGCGGTGATTGCTTCCAACAGCCAGACACCGAAGAAACCGGTGCCACCGGTGATGAAGAGTCTTTCGCCGGACAGCTCTTGCCAGAGGTTTTCGCTGCGCGCCAGGATGTATTCTAGGTCTGCTGGCGGGAGAGGTCGCATCACTTTCATCGTGTGATGTCCAAGTGCAGGAGCGCTTCCAACAAATCAGCAGGTTGGGATGCGCGAGACCACGACGTGATGGAGTCCCAGTTCTCGAAGTTCCCATATCCCCAATCAGCCGCGATGAAATATAGGCCATTTGCGGAGGCGGCGAAACCGTCTGCTGGGGTATCTCCGATGTAGATGGCCTGCGAGAGGGGGATTTTCAGGTCTCGAAGTTGGCAGTGCAGCATAACGGTCTTGTTGGGATGCCTAGGTTGCACCATGTCTAAAGTGTAGATCGAAGAAAACCATGAGTCCCAGCCGAACAACTGAATGAGCTTCCGCGTGGGCGCCATTCTTTTGTTGGTCGCCAGATGTAGAGTGAACCCATATGCGTGGAGTCGCTGCAATACTTCGCCGATCTCTGGATAGGGTTTTGTTCTGCTTAGGCCTAAGCTGTCGTAGCGAACCACGAAGGCCTCACTGAGTTGAGCGAGTGTCTGAGAATCGCTGAGCCCTGTGATACAGGCAAGTGACTCTTGCAGCGGTGGGCCAATCAGATCCGTTTCCAGAGGTCGTGTTAGTTTGAGCCCTGCTTCTTTAACACACTCCTCCATACAATGAAGTATGGAGGAGGCAGAGTCGATCAGGGTGCCATCCAAGTCGAAAATCAGCGTGTGTGCCAAGCGTTATCCACCCTGTGGATATCTGAGGTCAAAGCGAACTATGGAGCCATGGCTGATTTTCAGAGCCTGCATCTGTGTGGCACCTTAGAGACTATTCCGTGACTCTTGGCTTAGGGCGTTTCCCGACCTTTACCTGCACCACGATCTCGTTCTCGCTGCGCATCAGGTGCAGCTCGGCGGGTTTGCCGGGCGGGAGTGCGGAGATGGTCTCGAGCATGGCGGTGGAGTCTATGAGTTCGCTGCCGCCGATGCTGAGCAGGACGTCGCCGGGCTTGATGCCGGCCTTGTCGGCAGGGCCGCCGCGCATGACTTCGGAGATCAGTACGCCGTGGGTGGTCTTGAGCTTGAACGATTCGGCCAGTTCGGGTGAAAGGTCCTGCACGGCGACGCCGATCCAGCCACGCGTGACGGAGCCGGTCTGGATGATCTGTTCCATGACTTTCTTGGCGGTGCTGACCGGGATGGCGAAGCCGATGCCGAGCGAGCCGCCGTTGGGGGAATAGATGGCGCTGTTGATGCCAAGCAGGTTGCCGTTGGCATCGACCAGCGCACCACCGGAGTTGCCGGGGTTGATGGCGGCATCGGTCTGGATGAAGTTCTCGAAGGTACTCAGGCCGAGGTGATTGCGCTTGAGGGCGCTGACGATGCCCATGGTCACGGTCTGGCCGACGCCGAACGGGTTGCCGACGGCGAGCACGATGTCACCGACATGGACGGAATCGCCGTTGGCGAAGGTGATCGCCGGAAGCGGGTGGTCGACATCGACCTTGATCACGGCCAGATCGGTCTCCGGGTCGGTGCCGACGATATGGCCTTTTGCACTGCGGCCGTCAGTGAAGGCGACTTCGATCTGGTCGGCGGATTCGACTACATGATGATTGGTCAGGATGTAGCCGTCCTGACTGACGATCACGCCGGAGCCAAGGCTGGAATTCTGCTGCGGCTGGTTGTCGTCGAATTCGTCGCCGAAGAAGAAGCGGAAGCGCGGGTCGTCCATGAACGGATGGCTGGGCTGCTTCACTTCGCTGGTGGTGAAGATGTTCACCACCGAGGGCATGACTTTCTGCGCCGCATGGCTGAAACCGGCGCCATTCAACGGCTCGCTCGGCGGAGTGGGTTCGCTCTGGTACAGGGTGACTACGCCGCTGCGCGCCGCATTGGGCAGCAAACCGGGCTTCAGGGTGTTGATGATGAACAGGATCGCGAGCCCGATGGTGGTGGCTTGTGCGAAGAGGAGCCAGAATTTGCGCATGCTATGATCCCGTCAGGTGAAGGTTGGAGGCTGTGATGCGGTTATACGAGTTGCGCGATTATATCGGATGCGAATTGCAGGTCGCGCGTTTTCGAGATTATTGCCCCAACGGGGTGCAGGTCGAAGGGCGTTCCGAAGTGCGGCGGCTGGCCACGGCGGTCACTGCTTCGTACGCGGTGTTGCAGGCAGCGACGGCTTGGGGGGCGGATGCACTGCTGGTCCATCACGGTTATTTCTGGCGCAACGAGGATGCCGCGATCACGGGCATCAAGAAAAGGCGTATCGCGCACCTGTTGCAGCATGACATGAGTCTGCTGGCCTACCATCTGCCACTGGATGTGCATCCGGAATACGGCAACAACGCGCAGCTTGCGCATCGCCTGGGGTTGCAGGAAGAGGGGCGCTTCGGCGAGCAGGACGTCGCTTGCCATGGGCGCTTGGCCCAGCCTCAAGCATTAGGTGACTTTGCCGCGCAGGTGCAGGCGGTGCTGGGCAGGGAGCCGCAGGTGATCGGCGACAGGCAGGCGACGGTATCGCGCCTCGCCTGGTGTACCGGCGCTGCGCAGGGCTATTTCGAGCAAGCCGTGGCGTTGGGGGTGGGGGCGTTTCTGACCGGTGAGATATCGGAGAATAATGTCCATACCGCGCGCGAGTATGGTGTTGCATTTATCGCAGCAGGTCATCATGCGACGGAGCGTTATGGCGTGCAGGCGTTTGGGCTGCATCTTGCCCGTCAGTTCGGGCTGGAGCATTGTTTCTTTGATGAGGAAGTCCCTGTCTAGTATGCGGTTATTGCCTTGCTTGTGCGTTGCAATATAAAAAGGCGTTGCGTACTATTCGGCACTAACCATTTCGGGTTATATCCGCTGTCCGGATGTAGAAGAATAACAATCGTCCGCAGGGTTTTTGAGAAGTTGTCTGGGGCAGCGCCATTCCGCTGCATGGATCGACTTGCCGGCTACCTCGGCAGGAGCTTCAGGGAGACAGTATGAGAATTTCTACAGTAGTGGGTGGAGCATTGATGGTCGCGCTTTCCATGGGCGCATTCGCAGAGGATGCGGCGCTGGCGCCGGCACACAGTGCGCTCAATGTGTTGCAACCCGGCGATGTCAGTTTCAAGCGTGACGTGATGCCCATCCTGCAGGATTACTGTGTGAGCTGTCACAATCCCTCCCCGACGGCCAAGGGCTATGCCAAGAGCGGCCTCGACCTGACCACTTATGACGGCCTGATGAAGGGCACCAAATTCGGCAAGGTGGTGATCCCGGGTGACAGCCAGGCCAGTACTTTCACCAAGCTTTTGACCGGCACCAACAAGGGCCTGAAGATGCCCATGGGCCTGAACGCCAGTGGCACGCTGGATCGTCAATACATTCTGACTCTGCGCAAGTGGGTCAAGCAGGGCGCCAAGAACAACTAGGCGTTCTGAGCAGCAAGCGCGGCGAAGAGGTATGCGCCGCTGGCACGGGGTTGAGTTGGGGAGCCAACCCTACGCTTGCCTGATAAAAACATGACGGGCAACGCAATGCCTTCCTCCAGTACCGACGCGATACCCGGGCGGCACGAGACCGCCCAGGTGTTCATTCGACAACGTTTTACAGAAGGGAAGAGGGTCATGACAGATAACGTGGACCATAGCAAGCGACGGATGCTGATCGCTGCTACAACTGCGGTGGGCGGAGTTGCAGCCGTCGGTGCCGGTGCGCCGTTCGTGCTCAGCTTGCAGCCGAGTGAAAAGGCCAAGGCGGCCGGTGCACCGGTCGAGGTCGATATCAGCACCATCGAGCCGGGGACGATGATCAGCGTCGAATGGCAGGGCAAGCCAGTCTGGATCGTGCGCCGTACCAAGGAGATGCTCGACATGTTGCCCAAGCATGACGACGCGTTGGCCGATCCGGATGCCGCCGTTCCACAACAGCCGGAGTACTGTCATAACGCGACTCGTTCCATCAAGCCCGAGATTCTGGTGGTACTCGGCATCTGTACCCACTTGGGTTGTTCGCCGACCTTCCGTCCGGAAGTCGCGCCGGCCGACCTCGGTCCGAACTGGCCGGGTGGCTGGTTCTGCCCTTGCCATGGTTCCCGTTTCGACCTGGCGGCGCGCGTGTTCAAGGGCGTGCCGGCACCGACCAACCTGATCATTCCTCCCCATATGTATCTGAGCGACACTCGCCTGTTGATCGGGGATGACGATAAAAGCAAGCTCAAAGGCGGCCAGCCCGCCGATAAGGGGGCCGCAGCATGATGAATCTTCTGAAAAACCTGGTTGGCTGGATTGATGCACGCTTCCCGCTGGTCTCTACCTGGAAGGCGCACCTGTCCGAGTACTACGCACCGAAGAATTTCAACTTCTGGTATTTCTTCGGCGGCTTGGCGCTGCTGGTGCTGGTCATCCAGATCTTGAGCGGTATCTTCCTGACCATGAACTACAAGCCGGATGCGTCCTTCGCGTTCGCTTCGGTCGAATACATCATGCGTGACGTGCAATGGGGCTGGGTGCTGCGTTATATCCACTCCACCGGCGCTTCGATGTTCTTCGTGGTGATCTATCTGCACATGTTCCGCGGCCTGATGTACGGTTCCTACCGCAATCCGCGCGAACTGCTGTGGATCTTCGGCATGATCATCTACCTGGCATTGATGGGTGAAGCCTTCATGGGCTACCTGTTGCCGTGGGGCCAGATGTCGTTCTGGGGTGCCCAGGTGATCGTCAACCTGTTCTCTTCCGTGCCGTTCATCGGTCCGGACCTGGCGGTGATGATCCGTGGCGACTACGTGGTGTCCGACATCACGCTGAACCGCTTCTTCGCCTTGCACGTGATCGCCATCCCGCTGGTGCTGGTGCTGCTCGTGGGTGCCCATCTGGTGGCGCTGCATGAAGTCGGCTCCAACAACCCGGACGGCGTGGAGATCAAGAAGCACAAGGATGCCAACGGTATCCCGCTGGATGGCGTGCCGTTCTTCCCACATATGGTGGTGAAGGATGGTGTGGCCGCAGTGGCTTTCCTGATGATCTTCAGTGCGGTGGTGTTCTTCGCTCCGGACATGGGGGGCTACTTCCTGGAGTACAACAACTTCGTGCCGGCCAACCCGATGAAGACGCCTGAGCACATCGCGCCGGTGTGGTACTTCACTCCGTATTACGCCATCCTGCGTGCGGTGCCGCCGATGTTCGGTTCGCAGTTCCCGGGCGTGGTGGCGATGGGCGTGGCGACGGTTGCGTTCTTCTTCCTGCCGTGGCTGGATCGCGGTCCGGTGCGCTCCATCCGCTATCGTGGCCCGATCTACAAGGCATTCCTGGCTGCATTCGTGGTGAGCTTCATCGGCCTCGGTTATCTGGGCCTGATGCCGGCGACACCGACCTACACCCTGATCTCCCGCATCCTCTCGGTGGTGTACTTTGCCTTCTTCATCTTGATGCCGTGGTACACCAAGATCGACAAGTGCAAGCCCGAGCCTGATCGCGTGACGTTCAAATAATTGAGAGGGGTTGGAAGAAATGAAAGCAATCAAGAAAGTGATCGTTTGGGCGATGCTGGCCTGTGCGCCGGTGTTCGCCTATGCCAGCGGCGGTGATGTGCATCTGGACAAGGCGCCGGTCAACCTGCAGGACCAGGCATCCTTGCAGCGCGGTGCCAAGCTGTTCACCTCGCGCTGTCTGGCGTGCCACTCCGCAGCCTCCATGCGCTACAACCGTCTGCATGACATCGGCATGTCCGACGACCAGATCAAGCAGGAGCTGGAGCTGCCGGAAGATGTGAAGGTAGGTTCCACCATGCAGGCGGCGATGGATGCGGGTTCGGCCAAGATGGCGTACGGTGTGGCACCGCCGGACCTCAGCGTGATCGCCCGCTCGCGTAGCGCCGACTGGCTGTACACCTACCTGCGCAGCTTCTATGCCGACAGCAACCGCCCCAGCGGCTGGAACAACACGGTGTTCCCGAATGTGGGCATGCCGTTCGTCCTCGCCGATCTGCAAGGTACGCAAGAGGCCGAGCATCATGACGGCCACATTGCCAAGCTGGTGCTGAAAGAGCCGGGCTCGATGTCGGTGGAAGAGTATGACCGCAGCATGGGCGACTTGGTCAACTACCTGGTGTTCATGAGCGAGCCGGCCATCCTGATCCGTCATCAGATCGGCTGGGCGGTGTTGTTCGTCCTGTCCATCCTGCTGGTGCTGTTGTACGCACTGAAGAAGGATATCTGGAAGGACGTGCATTGAGGTGATTGAATCCGGGACCGGGTTTGTGGTAATTTCCGGCCCCGTTTCAGTTTGTGCCAGATGGCGGGGTTGATGCCCCGCCTTTTGGTTTTTGATGCCACGTAATTGTTTTCAGGTGCTTTTCTATGATGACATTGTATTCTGGGACGACCGATCCCTATAGCCATCGCTGCCGTTTCGTCCTTTTCGAGAAAGGGATGGACTTCGAAGTGATCGATGTGGACGTGTTCAACATGCCCGAAGATCTGGCTGTGATGAACCCATACAACAAGGTGCCGGTACTGGTCGAGCGAGACCTGATCCTGTACGAAGCCAACATCATCAACGAATATATCGACGAGCGTTTTCCGCATCCGCAATTGATGCCGCCCGATCCGGTGATGCGCGCGCGTGCCCGTCTGTTCCTGCACCGCTTCGAGCAGGAGCTGTTCTGCCATATCGAAGGCTTGGAGAGCAGCAACGCCAAGGCGCAGGAGAAGGCACGTGCTGCGGTCAAGGACAACCTGACCCAGATCGCGCCGATCTTCGGCAAGCAGAAGTTCATGCTGGGTGATGACTTCTCCATGCTCGACGTGGCTATCGCACCGTTGCTGTGGCGTCTGGAGCACTATGGCATCCAGCTGGACAAGGACGCCACGCCGTTGATGAAGTATGCCGAGCGTTTGTTCTCGCGTCAGGGGTTCATCGAAGCACTGACCCCGGCCGAGAAGGCCATGCGCAAGTAATTCGGGATGCTCAACGAACCCTCTACCAAGCCCTACCTGATCCGCGCCATCTATGAATGGTGCGCGGATGCCGGCTATACGCCCTATCTTGCGGTCCAGGTGGACGAATATACGCAAGTGCCGGCGGCTTACGTCAAGGATGGGCAGATCGTGCTCAACATCGGCGTGGATGCGGTCAAGAACCTGCAACTCGGCAACCAGGACATCAGTTGCAACGGCCGTTTCGGCGGGGTGGCGCATCAATTGATGATCCCGGTCGCGGCGGTCATCGGTATCTTTGCCAAGGAGACCGGGCAGGGGTTGGTGTTCCAGGCGGGCGATTCGGCACCTCGCACGTCAGAGCCGGAGCTGGAGCCGCCGCCTACCGGCGGGCGGCCATCGCTTAAGGTCGTCAAATAAAAAAGCCGCAGCAGATGCTGCGGCTTTTTCTTGAGGCTGGCTAAAAGCGTCAGGCTGCTTTCAGCAACCCGCCCATCTTGCTCAAAGCCTTCTGCTCGATCTGGCGGATGCGTTCGGCAGAGACGCCGAACTCGTCAGCCAGTTCATGCAGGGTGGCGCCACCTTCTTCTTGCAGCCAGCGCGCTTCCACGATGCGGCGACTACGCTCGTCCAGTGTGGCCAGCGCATCGGTCAGGTCGGCGGTCTGCAATTGCTCGCGTTCGGCACTTTCGAGGATGGCCAGCGGTTCGTGCGCCTCGTCATCGGCCAGGTACTGCACCGGGGCGTAGGCGTCATCCTCGTCGCTGGAGAGCGGGTCCAGCGCCAGTTCGTGACCGGCGAAACGAGCCTCCATCTCCACTACGTCGTGCTCGCTGACATTCAACTGGCGGGCGATCTCGCTTACTTGTTGCGGTTTGAGCGGCTCCAGCCCCTGTTTCAGGCTGCGCAGGTTGAAGAACAGCTTGCGCTGGGCTTTGGTGGTGGCGATCTTCACCATGCGCCAGTTGCGGATCACGAATTCGTGGATCTCGGCACGGATCCAGTGCAACGCGAACGACACCAGACGCACACCGCGCGCCGGGTCGTAGCGTTTCACTGCCTTCATCAGGCCGATATTACCCTCTTGAATCAGGTCCGCCTGTGGTAGGCCGTAACCCGCATAGCCACGCGCCACGCTGACCACCACGCGCAGGTGCGACAGCACCAACTGACGGGCTGCCTCCAAGTCGTTCTGCTGGCGGAAGCGGGTCGCCAGCGCGAGTTCCTGCTCCTGCGTCAACACGGGAAAGCGGTTGACGGCCTGCACGTAGCCATCCAGTCCGCCGATGGCAGAGGGGATAGGCAGGTTCATGCTTGCATTCATGGTCTTTCCTCCTTTGAGACAATTCTAGCACTCGTTGTCTGAGAGTGCCAAAAGGTGAAAGGGTTCAATGTGCATCGATGTGCAGCAGATGTTGCGCGACGGAGAACCAGGCGCCCAGCCAGCCCAGGTAGGCGGAGAAGGCGAACAGCGTCAGGGTGTCCGGCCAGGACAGGGCGTGCAGGCGGAAGTCGCTGGCGTATAGGGCGGTCAAGTGGCTCAGGCTGCCGTTCAGCAGCCATAGGCTGGCACTCACCAGCAGCCAGGCCATGATGCCGCCGATCAAGCCTTGCAGCAGGCCGAAATACAGGAACGGGCGGCGGATGAAGGCATCATTCGCGCCAATCAGGCGGGTGACTTCGATCTCATCGCGCCGCGTCAGGATCTGCAGGCGGATGGTGTTGAACGTGATGGCGACCAGTGCCAGGCTCAGGGTGCCGGCCAGCAAGATGGTCGCCAGCCGCCCCAGATCGAGCAAGGCATCCAGTCTTTTCACCCAGGCGGCATCCAGTTGTACATGTTCGAACTGGGGCCAGCCGGACAGTTCGCCATGCAAGGTTTCCAGCGCCGCATTGTCGGTGTCGCGCGGGGTCAGAATGAAGGCATCGGGCAACGGGTTGTCGGGCAGATCGCGGATGAGATCGGCCAGGCCGGTACTTTGCTGCATACGCTGCAAGGCGCTGTCGCGCGGCACGAATTCCACCTTGGCGAAGCGCGGGTCCTGTTGCAGTTTCTCCTGCAGGTCGCGCAGCCCGCTGTCGCGCGTATTGTTGCGCACAAACGCGCTGAGCTGCGGCACGATCGCGGCGCGTGCCGCCAGCTGTTGCATGCTCTCCAGCAGGACGTAGGCACCGACCGGCAGGCTGAGTGCGATACCGATGATGAGCATGTTGAGCAGCGAGCCGGCCGGCGTCAGCCATAGGCGACGCAGCGTGTTCAGCAACACTTGCAGGTGTTCGCGCAAGGTACTCATGCCGGACGCTCCTGCAAAATCCCCTGTTTAAGATACAGGGCACGTGCCGGGAAGCGTCGCAGCACATTCTCGTCGTGCGTAGAGATGAGCAAGGTCACGCCGACCTCGTGGAAGGATTTGAAGATGTTCAGGATCTCGTTTGAGTATTCGGCATCCAGGTTGCCGGTCGGTTCGTCCGCCAGCAGGATGGCGGGGCGCGAGACGATGGCGCGTGCGATGCACAGGCGCTGCTGTTCGCCACCGGAAAGCGCGATGGGGTTGGCCTTCTCGCGATTCAACAGGCCGACCTTGTCCAGCGCGGCGCGCGCCCGCTTGGTCGCTTCGCGGTGTTCGAAGCCGGCGATCTGCAAGGGGAGCAGCACGTTATCGAAGGCGGTGCGGTCGAACAGCAGTTTGTGGTCCTGGAAGATCAGGCCGATGTTGCGGCGCAGGGCAGGGATCGCTTCGCGCTTGATGGCGCGGATGTTCTGGCCGTTCACCAGCACGCTGCCGCTGGTCGGGCGTTCGATGGCGGCCACAAGCTTGAGCAGGGTGCTCTTGCCGGCGCCGGAATGGCCGGTGAGATAGACCATCTCTCCCTTGGCGACCTCGAAGCTGACATCCTGCAAGGCCTCGTGTCCGCCGGGATAACGTTTGTAGACTTGGCCGAAACGGATCATTGCTCCAGGCTCAGCAGTGCGGCGATGAATTCTTCCGCCACGAAGGGTTTCAGGTCGTCCATGCCTTCGCCCACCCCGATGAAACGCACCGGGATCGGATGCGTGCGGGCGATGGCGGCGATGACGCCGCCCTTGGCGGTGCCGTCCAGCTTGGTCAGCACCAGTCCCGAGACATCCAGGGCGTCATCGAAGGCTTTCACTTGCGACAGTGCGTTCTGCCCGGTGTTGGCATCCAGCACCAGCAGCACTTCATGCGGCGCGTCAGGCAGTGCCTTGGCGATCACCCGCTTCACCTTCTTGATTTCTTCCATCAGGTGCGTCTGCGTGGCGAGGCGGCCGGCGGTATCGGCCAGCACCACGTCGATGCCACGGGCCTGGGCCGCTTGCACCGCGTCAAAGATCACTGCGGCGGCATCGCCGCTTTGCTGGGCGATGACCGTCACATTGTTGCGTTTGCCCCATTCCATCAGCTGCTCGCGCGCGGCGGCGCGGAAAGTGTCGCCCGCAGCCAGCAGCACCGACTTGCCTTGATTCTGGAAGTGCTTGGCCAGTTTGCCGATGGAGGTGGTCTTGCCGGCGCCGTTCACGCCGCACAGCATGATGACGAAGGGCTGGTGCGGGGCGACATCGAGCGGTTGTGCCAGTGGTTGCAACAGCTTGAGCAGCGCGTGGGCCAGTGCCTCTTTGAGTTGGGAAGCTTCGGTCAGGCGTTCTTCCTTGACATGACGGCGGACGTCGGCGAGCAGGGTCTGGGTCGCCTCCATACCCACGTCGGCAGTGATGAGAAGCGTCTCCAGTTCTTCGTAAAGCTCTTCATCGATGCGGGTGCCGGGAACCAGCAGGGCTGCCAGTTGTCCACCGGTCCGCGCCAGACCGCTGCGCAGGCGCTGGACCCAGCCGTTGTCGCTGGTATCACTCGGGTCGGTCTTTTTCTTCAGGAAACTGAACATGGGCTGGGAAAGGTCTGGTGGAATGTCGCATAATGCGCGCGCATTTTAACGTTTCAGGACGAGATACATGAGATTTTATGCATGCTGCCTGGGGGTGCTGATGGCATTCAGCGCCCAGGCCGAGGTGTTCGAGCAGACGCTGGCGAACGGCCTGAAAGTCATCGTGAAGGAAGACCGGCGCGCTCCGGTCGTGGTACAGCAGATCTGGTATCACGCCGGCAGCATGGATGAGCAGACCGGCATCACCGGTGTGGCCCATGTGCTTGAGCACATGATGTTCAAAGGAACCAAGGAGGTGCCGGTGGGCGAGTTCTCGCGCCGCATCGCTGCCGCCGGCGGTCGCGAGAACGCTTTCACCAGCTACGATTACACCGCCTATTTCCAGCAGCTGGACAGATCGCGCCTGGAACTGGCGATGAAGCTGGAAGCCGACCGCATGCATAACCTCGACCTGAGCGCGCAGGAATTCGCCAAGGAACTGCGCGTGGTGATGGAAGAGCGACGCTGGCGTACCGATGACGATGCCCATGCCTTGCTGGATGAGCGCATGATGGCCACCGCCTATCAGGAGCATCCCTACCGCAACCCTATCGTCGGCTGGATGAACGATCTGGACAACATGACGGTGGACGATGCTCGTCGCTGGTACCACACCTGGTATGCGCCCAACAACGCCACGCTGGTGATCGCCGGCGATGTCGAGGCGCGTAAGGTGTTCGAGCTGGCGCGCAAGTACTATGGCCCGATCCGTGCCGTCAAACAGCCGGAGCGCAAACATTATGCGGAGCCGGCCCAGCTCGGCATCAAGCGCATCGTGGTCAAGGCGCCGGCGGAACTGCCCTACCTGGTGATGGCCTGGCATGCGCCGACCTTGCGCGATGTGAGGCAGGATTGGCAGCCTTACGCACTGTCCGTGCTGGCCGGCGTGCTGGATGGCAACGACTCGGCCCGCCTCAACAAGGCCTTGGTGCGCGAACAGCAAGTGGCGACCAGTGTCGGTGCCAGCTACGCCAACACGTCGCGCGGACCGACCATGTTCACGCTGGAAGGCACACCGGCGCGCGGGCAAAGCGTGGAATCGCTGGAGACCGCCTTGCGCGAGCAACTGCGCAAGGTGGTGCAGGAAGGCGTGAGCGAGGAGGAGTTGAAGCGCGTGCGCGCGCAGGTCACCGCGGCCGAGGTGTACAAGCTCGATTCCCTGTTCTATCAGGCGATGCAGATCGGCCAGATCGAGAGCATCGGACTGTCGTATCGCGACCTGCCGGTGATGCTGGAAAGATTGCAGGCAGTGACGGCGGAACAGGTGCAGGCGGTCGCGCGCGACATCCTGCGCGACGATCAATTGACGGTGGCGGTACTCGACCCGCAGCCCTTGGCGGCAGACCGGCCGCAGCACGGAGGAATGGCGCATGCGCACTAGATTGTTCCTGTTCGCCCTGCTGGGCTGTCTTGCCGGCACGGCTGCGGCCACGCCGCGCATCGAGCACTGGACTGCGCCCAGTGGCGCCCAGGTGTATTTCGTGGAAGACCATAACCTGCCCATGCTCGATGTGGCGGTCAATTTCCCGGCCGGCAGTGCGCACGATGGCGCCGACAAGAAAGGGGTGGCCGGGCTGACCCATAGCCTGCTCGACTTGGGCGTGCAGGGCATGGATGAGGACGAGATCGCGCGCAAGCTGGCGGATGTCGGTGCACGTATCGACAGCAGTTTCGACGCGGACCGCTCAGCGTTATCGCTGCGTACGCTGAGCATGCCGGCGGAGCGCGATGTGGCCTTGGATATCTTGGCACGTGTGCTGCAACAGCCATTGTTCCCAGCTCCGGTGCTGGCACGCGAGAAGGCACGCGTCATCGCCGGTTTGCAGGAGGCGGAGACCAAGCCGGAGTTCCTGGCGGAGAAAGCCTTTGGCAAAGCGGTGTTCGGCGATCACCCCTATGCCTGGCAAGCGGAAACCGGTGACATCGAGCGTATCCAGCGCGACGACCTGGCCGCGTTCTATCGCGGCCACTATGCGGCCCGGGGGGCGGTGGTGGCATTGATGGGCGATATCTCGCGTAAGCTGGCGGAGGACATCGCGCAACAGCTGACGGCGCGCTTGCCGCGGGGCGATGCGCTAGCCACGTTGCCACCGGTCGCATTGCGCATCGCGGCGAGCGAGCAGCGTATCCCGCACCCGGCGAGTCAGAGTCATATCCTGATCGGTGCGCCCGGCATGGCGCGTAATGACCCGGACTATTTTCCGCTCTATGTCGGCAACTACATCCTGGGGGGCGGTGGTTTCGTGTCGCGCCTGATGGATGAGGTGCGCGAGCAGCGCGGTATGGCTTACAGCGTGTATAGCTATTTCATGCCCATGCAGCAGACCGGTGCGTTCCAGATCGGCTTGCAGACCAAGAAGGAGCAAGTGGACGAGGCCTTGCAAGTGGTGCGCAAGACCGTGCGTGATTTCGTGCAGCAGGGGCCGACGCAGGATGAGTTGCGCGCGGCCAAGCAGAACATCATCGGCGGCTTCCCGCTGCGCATCGACAGCAACCGCAAGATCCTGGAATATCTCAGCGTGATCGGCTTCTATGGTTTGCCGTTGACCTATCTGGATGATTTCCAGCAGCGCGTGGAGCAGGTGACGGTGCAATCCATCCACGAGGCCTTCCGGCGTCATATTGATCCCGATGCGCTGGCGACGGTGATCGTCGGGGCGCAGGATGCAGGAGCGGGCAAATAAACAAGGTCCGCATCATCGGCGGCAGCCACCGCAGCCGCATCATCACCTTCCCGGATAGCATCGGCCTGCGGCCGACGCCGGATCGCGTGCGCGAGACGCTGTTCAACTGGCTGGGGCAGACGCTGTACGGCAAACGTTGCCTCGATCTGTTCGCCGGCAGCGGCGCGCTGGGGTTTGAAGCGGCGTCGCGCGGGGCAGAACAGGTGGTGCTGGTCGAGCAAAACCGCATTGTCCATGCGGCCTTGAAAGCGGCGCTCGCGACGCTGGGTTTGAGTAATGTAGCCGTCCACTGCGAGGATGGGCTAAAATTCGCGTCGCAGACGAAATCGACGTTCGACGTCGTCTTCCTCGACCCCCCGTTCCAGAGTGATCTGTTGCAGCGCGTGATGCCGCAATTGCCGCATCTGCTGACACCTGATGGCGTGGTCTATGTGGAAAGCGGTGTGGCGTTCGATGCCGGGGCGGACTGGCAGGTGTTGAAACAGCGTCAGGCCGGTGCGGTCCATTATCAATTATTGCAACGCATCCAGGCATGATCAGAGTCGTATATCCAGGCACCTTCGATCCCATCACCCGCGGCCACGAGGACGTGGTGCGCCGTGCCGCCGGCCTGTTCGGCGAAGTGGTGGTGGCTGTGGCCGCCAGTCGCAGTTCCACCTTGTTCACCGTCGCGGAACGGGTGGAGATGGCGCGCGAGGCATTCAACGATTTTGCCAATGTGCGCGTTGAAGGATTCGACGACCTGTTGATGAACTATGTGCGCAAGCTGGATGCGCGCGTGGTGTTGCGTGGTTTGCGCGCGGTATCCGATTTTGAATACGAATTCCAGATGGCCGGCATGAATCGCAGCCTGGATCCGGAGGTGGAGACGGTGTTCCTCACCCCGGCCGAGCAGTACACCTTCATCTCGGCCAGCATGGTGCGCGAGATATCGCGTTTCGGCGGCGACGTGAGCAAGTTCGTTTCGCCGGCCGTGGCCGCGAGATTGCAAGATAAAAGATCAAACTAAAGGAGAGTAGACATGGCATTGATGATCACCGACGAATGTATCAACTGCGACGTGTGCGAGCCGGAGTGCCCGAACGACGCCATCTCGCAAGGCGATACCATCTACATCATCGACCCGGCAAAGTGCACTGAGTGCGTGGGTCACTATGACACCCCGCAATGTGTCGAGGTCTGTCCGGTGGATTGCATCCCCAAGGATCCGAACCATGTGGAGAGCCAGTCGCAACTGCAGGCCAAGTATGAGAAGCTGATGGCCTCCAAGGGCTGACCGTTCGGCATCATCCTGGCAACGGGCCGCCTGCGGGTGGCCCGTTGCATTTATGGTAGGTACGTTTGACAGCAGAACGTCCGTTCTTTACTATGCGCCGCACGTTCGTTCTGTGCAGGTGCCGTCATGACCGATCCCCATCCTTCCGCCCAACGCGATGCGGAATATCTCGCCAAGCTGCAGGATTATTACGCCGCCTGGAAGAGCATCCCTTCATACGCCGCCTTGTGCGAGGTGTTCGGCATCGCTTCCAAATCCTGGGTAAAAGCCATCCTCGATCGTCTCGGTGAGGCCGGTTTTCTGGAACGCACGCCGGACGGCGTGTGGATCCCCACGCGCGAGTTCTTTGCCCGTGCGTTGGCCGAGAGTGCCGTGCCGGCCGGCATGCCGGTCGCGGTCACCGCTACCCAGGGCGAGTATTACGTGCTGGATGAGATGCTCGTCGAAAAACCCTCGCAGACCACCTTGATCCCGGTCAAAGGGGATTCCATGATCGAGGCGGGCATCCATGATGGCGACCTGGCCGTGGTGGAGAAGCGTCATGTCGCCAACGTCGGTGACATCGTGGTGGCCATCGTGGATGGCGAGTTCACCCTGAAGACCTTGGATCGCGAGCGTGGCAAATTCGTCCTGCGGCCGGAGAACAAGGCCTATCCCGTGATCCGCCCGCAAGGCACGCTGGAGATCTTCGGTGTGCTGGTCGGCTTGGTACGCAAATATCGCTGATGCTGGCACGGCTGACGGCGTCAGATTGCTGACAAGTGGCCGCCGACTCACGTATCCTTCCCACTCTGCCCGGCGCATGGGCGTATCTGTTGCTGGCAACGTTATACGGGGGATGCGGGTGGTGTGGATGAGGCGGGCTTTAAGGTGCGGATTGCTGGCACTGGTGCTGTGCCTGCAAGCGCCTTTGGCGGAGGCAGCCGAGGCTGCGCATGTCCTGCTGTTGCTGAGCGAGCCGCAGGGCGCCTATCAACGTTTCCGCCAGACCTTTGAGCAGAATCTGCCTGCCGCGACCCGGCTGGAAGTG
This sequence comes from Pseudomonadota bacterium, assembly GCA_040754175.1. Classification (GTDB taxonomy): domain Bacteria; phylum Pseudomonadota; class Gammaproteobacteria; order Burkholderiales; family Gallionellaceae; genus Sideroxyarcus. The sequence goes on from JBFMFN010000032.1 coordinate 198,246, forward strand.
CGTGTGGTGCAGCAGCAGGCGGATGCACTGCCTCCTGCCGATCTGCTGGTCACGGTCGGCAGCAGGGCTGCCGAACGGGCGTTCCAGCATGCGCAGCTGCCTGTGCTTGCCACCATGCTGTCCAGCGACAGTTACCAGCAGATGCGCCAAGGCAGTCGCGCACCATCGTCAGCGCTCTATCTGGATCAGCCCTGGTCGCGCCAGGTTGCGTTGATCCGCGCCGCCTTGCCCGTTCGGCATCGTGTCGGCGTGCTCTACTCCTCGGACAATGCGCGCGTCTTGCCCGAGTTGCGGCAAGCGCTGACGCAGCAGGGGGCACAGCTGGTCGCGTTGCCGGTCGCATCGGCCGACCAGCTTGCACCTACGCTTGAATCCTTGCTGGGGCAGAGCGATTTGCTGCTGGCGTTGCCCGATAGCGCCATCTACAACTCCTACACCATCCGCAATATCCTGCTCGGCAGTTATCGCCGCAGCGTCCCGTTGATCGGCCTATCTGCTGCCTACGTCAATGCCGGCGCGCTGTGTGCGGTCTATTCCTCGGCCGAGCAGCAGGCAGAACAGGCGGCTACGATGACGGCGACGTTTCTGGCCACGCGACGTTTGCCGGCGCCGCAGTTTCCGCATGGCTATCAGATCGCCGTCAATGCCGAAGTGGCTCGTTCGCTGGGGGTGGATCTGCCGCCGCTGGAGGTGTTGCGGCGCAGGATCGATGAAGGAGGACGTGCGCCATGAAGCGTCCATACAAGCTGGGCAGGTATGTGGCATGGCTGACCATGCTACCGTTGCTGGTCATGTCGCTGCTGCTGGAGGGCGTGTTCCTGCATGATCGTACGCGCACCATGGAAGAGAACCTGATGGCGCGCGGGGAATTGTTGACCCGCCAGTTGGCGAGCAGCAGTGAATACGGGGTGTTCTCCTATAACCGTACTTTCCTGCACGGGTTGTCTCTGCAGGTCTTGCATGAGCCGGATGTGCTGGCGGTGCAGGTGTTGGATCGCGATGGACAGGTATTGGCAGCCGAGGGGGATGCGGCGGCATTCGCCGGCCTGCTGCCGGCCGGCGGTTTCCTTGATACGGGTGCGGCACTGTTGTTCCAACGCCCCATCGTCTCGGCACAACTGGCGCTGGATGATCTGGAAGATAAACCCTCGGTGCAGCAGGTCGGCTATGTCCGCGTCGCCCTGAGCTGGGCGCGTACCCGGCAGGAGCAGCGGCAGGTGATGTTCGTGGTGGTAAGTGCGACTTTGCTCTTCCTGTTGTTGGTACTGTTCGGCTTGTTCCGCGCCAGCCGTCTGTTGCTAGCCCCTCTCTATCGACTCAGTGCCGCAGTACATGCGATCGGCCGTGGTGAGCTGCATACACGTGTCCGTCACGAGGTGGATATCGAGGAGCTGGGACGACTCACCGCAGGTATCAACGAGATGGCCGGACAGTTGCAGCAGGAGCGTGCCCAGTTGCAGGCGCGCATCGATGAAGCCACCGCCCAGCTGCGCCAGCTGGCGTTCTACGACACGCTGACCGGTCTGCCCAATCGCCGGCTGTTGAACGATCGTTTGAATCAGGTGCTCGCCGCCAGCCGCCGTAGCGGTCGCTATGCGGCCGTGATGTTCATGGATATGGACAAGTTCAAACCGTTGAACGATCGCTATGGGCACAGCATGGGCGATCTGCTGTTGATCGAAGCGGCGCGGCGTATCGAACGTTGCGTGCGCGAGACCGATACGGTGGCGCGCTTCGGGGGGGATGAGTTCGTGGTGCTATTGAACGAGCTGGATGCGGATCGTACGCGGTCGGCGCTGCAGGCGCAGGTGGTAGCGGAGAAGATCAGGTCGACATTGTCGGCACCGTACCGTTTGCAACAGCAGTTGGCGGCTCAGCCGCCGCAGGCGGTCACGCATGAATGTACGGTCAGTATCGGTATGCTGCTGTTCCTTGGGCAGCATACCGATGCCGAGCAGGTGCTGGCCCATGCCGATGCCGCCATGTATGAGGCGAAGGAGAGCGGCGACGCGATCCAGTTCGTCGCCGACTAGTGGCTAGTGCAGCCTGCGCAGCCAGGGGAGCATGCGGCTCAGGATGTCGTCGCGTTCGATGAAGTGATGCTTGAGAGCGGCTCCCACATGGCCAGCCAGCAGTCCGGCCATGGTGTAGTTGAGCAGGCCGTGCACCTGTTCCAGCAGTTCGCCCAGTCTGGCATCCTTGCTCACCAGGTCCGGCAAGGGCAGGACTCCGAACCATACGGTCTGGAAACCTTTGGCCGAACTCATCAACCAGCCGCTCAACGGGATCAGGAACATCAGTACGTACAGGGCATGATGCACGCTTTCGGCGGCCACGCGTTCCCAGCGCGGCATGCTGGCCGGCAATTGCGGTGGGCGATGGCTCAGGCGCCAGAACAGGCGCAGGCAGACCAGCAGGAAGAGGCTTATTCCCAGCCATTTGTGATAGCTGTACAAGCGTAATTTGTGCGGGGAGAGCGGTAGTTCGTGCATGTACAGGCCGAGTGCGAAAGCGCATGCGAGCAGCAGTGCGATCAGCCAGTGCAGGGAAATGGCGGTTCGGGTATAAGTTTGAGGCATGACGGACCTCCAAGGGAAAACCGTGGCGACAGGTTAACTGGCACGGGCGAGGCGGGCAAGTGAACTTTCCCGTATGCTTATCCTCTTAAGCGCGCTTGAAATATCGGTAGCCTATCCCCACATGGCATGCCGGAAAGCGGTATGGGACCGCACCTGTTCTGATGACGGAGATGATCGAATGAAGCGTATTTTCTTGTTCCTGTTGACCAATATCGCCGTCCTGGCGGTGATCAGCATCACCCTGCGCATCCTGGGGGTGGACCGCTGGATGGATGCCCAGGGCGGTATCAATTTCAATGCCTTGCTGGTGCTGTCGGCAGTGATCGGTTTTTCCGGTTCCATCGTGTCGCTGTTGATGTCCAAATGGATGGCCAAGATGTCGGTCGGTGCCCAGGTCATCGAGAATCCGCAGGATCCGACCGAGCGTTGGCTGGTGGAGACGGTCCGTCGCCAGGCTCAGGCGGCCGGTATCGGCATGCCTGAAGTGGCGATCTATGACGCGCCCGATGTGAATGCCTTCGCCACCGGCTGGAACCGCAACGATGCGTTGGTCGCCGTGAGTACCGGTCTGCTGCATGGCATGAGCCGCGACGAAGTGGAAGCGGTGCTAGCGCACGAGGTCAGCCACGTCGCCAATGGCGACATGGTCACGCTGGCGCTGATCCAGGGCGTGGTCAACACCTTCGTGGTGTTCATCTCCAAGCTGTTCGGCTACTTCGTGGATCGCGTGCTGCTGAAGAACGACGAACGCGAAGGCCCCGGCATCGGTTTCCTGGTGGCCGAGATCGCCGCGCAACTGGTGCTCGGTATCCTGGCCAGCGTCATCGTGATGTGGTTCTCGCGTCAGCGTGAGTTCCGCGCCGATGCCGGCGGTGCCAATCTGGCCGGTCGCCAGAAGATGATCGCGGCGCTGGAGCGCCTCAAGGTCAACCACGAACAAGCCGCAGCATTGCCGCAGAACATGTCGGCCATGGCCATCTCCAGCGGAGGCGGTTTCTCGCGCCTGTTCATGTCGCACCCGCCGCTGGATGAACGTATCGCCGCCTTGCGCGAAGGGCGTTGATCGGGCCTGAAGTAAATGAAAAACGGCGGGTTCGACCCGCCGTTTTTCATTCCTCGTCGAAATCGTCGTAACGCTGGCGCGGCGGATTGCCGTCGTATACCTCGTTGCGTCTGTGCATCAGATAGATGTCACGCATCGAGCTGTAGCGGTCGATGCTGGCATCGTCCAGCAGTTTTTCGCTATCCAGCAGCTGCACACGCGTGTTGAAGGCATCGCCGACATAGGCGGCGTTGCGCGTCGGCACGTGCTTGGTGTTGCTGATGACGCTCTCGAAACTGTCCGCATACAGGCCACAGCCATCGCGCACCGAGCTGGGGCCGAGGAACGGCAAGACCAGATAGGGGCCGCTGGGCACGCCCCAGTAGCCTAAGGTCTGGCCGAAATCCTCGTGATGTTTCTCCAGACGGGATGTGACATTGAAGATGCCGAACACGCCGAAGGTGGTGTTGAACAGTACGCGGCTGCCATCGCTGGCGGCCTGTCTGAACTTGAGTTGCAGCAAGTCGTTCACCGTGACGATGACATCGTCCAGGTTACTGAAGAAGTTATCGACCGCCACTTGTCCCGGCTTGGGTACAGCCTGCACATAACCTTGTGCCAAGGGTTTCACGATGGCGCGGTCGAGTGTGTCGTTGAAGCCATACATGGCGCGGTTGTAGGTCTCGAAAGGGTCCTTCTCCTGCGTGTATTGGCTCAAGTGGGTCGTGCTGCACGCGCTCATCAGCAAGCTGACGAGGACAAGCAGGGGCAGCGTGGGGCGATATTGGTGATCAGTCTGGTTCATATTGAATATTGTAATCCGCTAATGCAGCTTCCAGCATGGCCGCACGTGTCCCCGGCGTTTCCAGGCTGACTCTCCCCAAGGTCCCGTTACGATAGTCCTGCAGCAAGGTCATGGCGGCTTTGTCCAGGTCGAGCTCTTGTCCTTTGCTGCGGAAGCCGCGCTGGCGGGCGATGGCTTCGATCACTGCCACACCGTCCAGTCCGTCGCCGATCTTGTAGCGCTGCTTGAGCAGGGCCGGATAGCGTTGCAACAACAGATCGCCCAGGAAGGCGGCGACCTCGCTCTCTTCATAAGCGTTGCGGCCGATCAGGTTGCTTGCTGCCAGCATCATGCCGTCGCTCTCGTAGGCGATCTTCGGCCACATCATGCCCGGCGTATCGACCAGTTGCATGTGGTCGTTGAGATCGAAGAATTGCAGGTTCTTGGTGATCGCCGGTTCGTCGCCCACGGCGGCGGTGCGCTTCTTCAGCAGGGCATTGATGAAGGTCGATTTACCCACGTTGGGGATGCCCATCACCATCATGCGCAGGGGCTTGATCGGCGTACCGCGATGCGGTGCCAGCGGCAGGCATAGCTTGGGCACCTTGGTCGCTTCGCCGGGTTTCTTGCAGGAAAGCGCGATGGCGCGCACGTTCTTCTGGCTGTTGAAATGGTCGAGCCAGGCTTTGGTGGTAACGGGGTCGGCCAGGTCGGCCTTGTTCAGCACCTTGAGGCAGGGACGCTGGCGGTGTTCGCGCATCTCGCGGATCATCGGATTGCTGCCCGCCTCCGGCACGCGCGCATCCAGCACCTCGATGACGACATCGATGCGCTCCATGGTCTCGGTGGCCTTCTTCTTGGCCGAGGTCATATGGCCGGGGAACCACTGGATAGCCATGCTGGAATCCTTGAAATGAGTCGCGCATTCTAACTGTTTGACGCCTATAACTCACCCTCCGATAATCCGCCCAACTTCCATCGAGGCCTCGTCATGACCCCCATCCGCCAGCAGGATTTCATCAACAGCATCGCCGATGCGCTGCAATTCATCTCCTACTACCACCCGCAGGACTACGTGCAGTCGCTGGCTGAGGCCTATAAGCGTGAGCAATCGCCCGCTGCGAAAGACGCGATGGCGCAGATCCTCACCAACTCGCGCCTGTGCGCGCTGGGCAAGCGCCCGATCTGTCAGGACACCGGCATCGTGGTCGCTTTCGTCAAGGTGGGCATGGACGTGTGCTGGGAAGGCGCGACCATGGGTGTGAGCGATATGATCAACGAAGGCGTGCGCATCGCCTACAACTTGCCGGACAACGTGCTGCGCGCCTCCATCGTGGCCGACCCCGCCGGGCGGCGCAAGAACACCGGCGACAACACGCCCGCCGTAGTGCATTACGAGCTGGTGCCCGGCGACAAAGTGGAAGTGGACATCGCGGCCAAGGGCGGCGGCTCGGAGAACAAATCGCGCTTTGCCATGCTCAATCCCAGCGATGACATCGTCGAATGGGTGGTGAACCAGTTGCCCGGCATGGGTGCGGGCTGGTGCCCGCCGGGGCAGCTCGGCATCGGCATCGGCGGCACCGCCGAGAAAGCCATGCTGCTGGCCAAGCAGGCGCTGATGGATCCCATCGACATGACCGAACTCAAGGCGCGCGGAGCGAAGAACCGCATCGAGGAACTGCGCATCGAGATCTACGACAAGGTCAACGCGCTCGGCATCGGCGCACAAGGCCTGGGCGGACTCACTACTGTGCTGGACATCAAGATACTCGATTACCCCACCCACGCCGCCTCCAAACCCATCGCGCTGATCCCCAACTGCGCCGCCACCCGCCATGTGCATTTCACCCTCGACGGCAGCGGCGCAGCCAGCTTCGAAGCGCCCAAGCTTTCGGACTACCCCGACGTGCACTGGGTGCCCGCGCCGGATGCGCGCCGCGTGAACCTGGATACCGTCACGCGCGCCGACATCGCACAGTGGCAGCCGGGCGAGACCTTGCTGCTCTCCGGCAAGCTGTTGACCGGCCGCGATGCCGCGCACAAGCGCATGGTCGACATGCTCGCCAAGGGCGAGAAACTGCCGGTGGATTTCAATGGCCGTTTCATCTACTACGTCGGCCCGGTTGACCCGGTGCGCGACGAAGTGGTCGGCCCCGCCGGACCGACTACCGCCACCCGCATGGACAAGTTCACCGAGACCATGCTGGCCGAGACCGGCCTCATCGGCATGATCGGCAAATCCGAACGCGGCAAGACCGGTATCGAAGCGATCAAGAAACACGGTGCGGTCTACCTCATCGCCATCGGCGGCGCGGCCTATCTGGTCGCCAAGGCCATCAAGAAAGCACGCGTGGTCGCGTTTGCCGATCTGGGCATGGAGGCGATCTATGAGTTCGAAGTGCAGGACATGCCGGTGACGGTGGCGGTGGATGCCAAGGGTGTCTCGGTGCATGAGACGGGGCCGGCGGAGTGGAAGGGGAGGATTGCGGGGATTCCGGTGAAGGTGGTGTGATGCCGCTTAAATTGTGCTATGTGTAAAGCCAACTGACATGGCAAATAATTGGAACATTCCGGCTTGGCTGGAAGACGAAGTCAGAGCCAGAGACGAGGTTTGTGTTTATTGCGGCATGCCATTCACCTCATCTAAGGTGTCCAAGAAGTCGGCTGCTAGTTGGGAGCACATCATCAATGATGAGAAAATCATCACCAGAGAAAACATTGCCCTTTGCTGTTGTGGATGCAACGCCAGCAAAGTGCAAAAGCAGCTTTCTGTTTGGTTGCAGTCGAAATACTGCAAAGATCGGGGAATAACAAAGGAATCGGTAGCTCCAATAATCAAGCTGGCAATTGCACGTGGGCTATAAGTTCAGATCGTGCGAGCAATAACCGCTGGGCATTGCGCCGCATGGATTCAAAGCAGAACCGTCGGGGGTTGCCCGACAGCAAGTTACTTTCTTTTGCTTCGCCAAAAGAAAGTAACCAAAGAAAAGGCGACCCTGGTTTGCCGCCCCTTCGGGGTGCCCTCGCTCAGCCGCAAACGAGCGGGGCTGCGCAACTCGCACGATCCGCTGCGCGGCCACGTGCTCAAACAGTGCTCGCCGAAAATCACCGCTCGTTCACGTCTGAGCGAGGCGGCGCACAAGGGAAGGTGGGTCAAAGGCGGTTTTGTGTGCGCTTTGCGCACGTTTCTTTGGGTGTTGGCGAGGCGGGC
>JBFMFN010000033.1:0-5040 GCA_040754175.1 Pseudomonadota bacterium
TCGATGAGCCAGCTGCTCAATCCGGGGTTCTGGCTGGTTGCCCTGCTGCTGGCACTTGGCCTGTTCGGCGCTGGCTATGCGGCGGGCAGCAAGCATGCCTCGTCAGAATGCATCGCCAGCCAAGCCCAAGCGCAGCAGGACGCGCAGGCTCAAATTGACGAAACCAATACGCGCCGGGAAGAAGTCGCCAATGAGCGCGAGACCAGCCGCGAGCAGATTCGCATCGTCTATCGAACCATCAAGGAGAAAGCCCATGAAACCTCTGTTGCTGCTGATTGCGGGCTTGATGCTGACGGCCTGCGCCTCTGGAACGCCGCCAACGCAGGCAAAGCCACGCCCATGCGCGGCCAGCCTGACGGCAGAGTGCCCGGCACCGCCACCGGCGCGATCGGGGAAGCTGCAGGATCTGCGGGACAACCACATCGAGGCGATGGAGCTGTACAGCCAGTGCCGAGACCAGCTGAAAAAACTGGCGGAGTGCGCGAACAGTGAAACCGGAAGACCAGGCGCAGGAGATTGAGTTGGCTGAGTGGCAGGCCAACCAGGAAAAAGGCCGCCTGCCAGCGCCGGTGAAGGAGTCGGCCAAGTGGTGCATCGAGCCGGGCTGCGGGCAACGCATCCCCGACGAGCGGCGCGAGGCGGTACCGGGCGTGCAGTACTGCACGGAATGCCAGGAATGGCGGGAATACATGGAAGGCAGGCATGCAAGTTCAAATTGAGTTCTGGCAGCTGATCGGCGCGATCTCTTCGGTACTGGTGGCCTTCGCTGGGGTGACGTGGGCTTTTGGCAAGCTGCTCGTGACACAGTTCGAGAAGCGTCTGGATACCAAGTTCGTCACGATCGAGGAAGACCTGAAACAGGTGAAGAAGCTGGAGCGCGAGTTCCTGGAATTCAAGGCCACGTTGCCAGAGCGATTCGTGGCGCGGCCAGACTATATCCGTGGCCAGTCCACGCTCGAAGCCAAACAGGATGCCCTGTACCAGAAGATGGAAGTGGTCAGGCTTGAGATCGCGCAAGTGAAAGGAGCGACACAATGATCGACCAAAACAAAGTGCGCCGCGAGTCCATGCGCTGGCTCTTGCTTCTGACGCTGAACAATGCCCGCCCGATCGGTGCCTATGAGGAGCTGGTGCTGGCCACGGTGCAGGCGATGTATCCAGACGCGACCGCACACGAAGTACGCCGCGAACTTGACTATCTGTCAGACCGCGAACTGGTCGAACTTCGCAAGGAGCCATCCGGTCGCTGGTTCGCCGACCTGACGCGCTATGGTACGGACGTGGCGGAATATACGGTCGAATGCGATCCTGGCATCGCACGTCCGCAGAAATACTGGGCCGGTTGATCATGCCGCCGCGTTCGAAGATCCACCAGCTGCCGCCCAAGGTGAAAGAGTGGCTGGACCAGTCGCTGATCGAGGGAAACTTCTCTGGCTACGAGCTGCTGGAGAAGGAGTTGGCCGGGCGTGGCTACGCCATCGGCAAGAGCAGCATCAACCGCTACGGGCAGGAGTTCGAGCAGCGCCTGCACGCGCTCAAGCTGGCTACAGAACAGGCCCGCGCGATCTCAGAGGCCGCGCCGGACGATGCCGGTGCGATGAACGATGCCCTGATTCGCCTGGTACAGCAGAAAGCGTTCGACACCCTGCTGAAGATGGAAGAAGGCGCGCCGATGAAAGAGATCGGCCTGATGGTCGCTCGTCTGTCCAACGCCACGGTGAAGCAGAAGCAGTGGGCTGCCGAGGTGCGCGCCAAGGCTGAGTCTGCTGCCGCTGCAGTCGAGAAGATCGCCAAGAAGGGCGGCTTGTCTGCCTCTGCCGTGAACGAGATCAGGAGCCAGATCCTTGGCATCCCGAGCTGACACCTTTCCTGCAGGCATCCCAAATGACGCGGCGTGCAAGGATGCGCCGCCTCCTGCTTTATTGCCATACCAGCAGCGCTGGATCGCAGACGATAGCCCGTTAAAGATTGCAGAGAAGTCACGCCGAGTCGGATGGACATGGGGAGAAGCTGCAGACGATGTGCTGATCGCGGCACGAGAGGAACACAGCTCCAACGTGTTCTATATCGGCCCCACGCAGGACATGGCGCTGGAGTACATCGAAGCCTGTGCCATGTGGGCGCGCGCTTTCGACTATGCGGCATCCGAGATCGAGGAAGGCATATTCGATGACGGCGACAAGGAGATCAAAACCTACAAGATCGACTTCCCCGCCACCGGCCGCCGCGTCGTAGCGCTCAGCTCGCGCCCCACCAACCTGCGCGGCAAGCAGGGTGTGATTGTCATCGACGAGGCCGCGTTCCACAACGACCTGGCAGCGCTGCTCAAGGCGGCGATGGCCATGCTGCTGTGGGGCGACAAGGTGCGCATTTTCTCGACCCACGACGGGCAGGACAATCCGTTCAACGAACTCATCCAGGAGGTGCGTGCCGGGAAACGCAAGGGCACGGTGCACCGCATCACCTTCCGAGAAGCGGTCGAGCAAGGGCTGTACAAGCGCGTGTGCCTGCGGCGCGGCATCGAGTGGACAGCCGAAGGCGAGGCGCAGTGGGTGGATGATGCCTATGCCTTCTATGGCGAGGCCGCCAGCGAGGAACTGGACGTGGTGCCTTCGCAGTCTGCCGGTGCCTATCTGACGATGGGCCTCATCGAGGCGCGCATGAACCCGGATACGCCGCTGGTTCGTGGAAGTTGGAAATCTGAATTCGCTTACCTTCCTGACTGGGAGCGCGAGGCCGAGGTTGGCGCATGGTGCGAAGAGCACGTCAAGCCGATCCTGGACGATCTGAACAAAGATCTGGCGCATGGCTTCGGAGAAGACTTTGCCCGCAATGGTGACTTGACCGTGCTGGACATCATGGAGGAAGGCCGCGATCTCATCACGCGCGTGCGTGGCCAAATCGAGCTGGACAACTGCCCTTTCCGTCAGCAGGAGCAGATCGTGGTTTACATCATCAGCCGCCTGCCGCGCTTCCGTTTCGCCGCGTTCGACGCACGTGGCAACGGTCAATATCTGGCAGAACGCGCCGCGCAGAAGTTCGGCCAGGCGCGCGTGGAACAGGTGATGCTGAGCGATGCGTTCTATCTGGCCAACATGCCGCGCTTCAAGTCTGCGCTGCAGGATGCGACCCTGACAGACATCCCAAAGGACAACCAGGTACGCGACGACCTGCGCGCGATCAAGCTGATCGACGGCATCCCGAAACTCGGCAGAGCAAAGACCCAGACAGGAGAAGGCGAGAAGTTGCAGCGCCACGGCGACTCGGCCATCAGCCTGTTCCTCGGCCATTACGCGATGAAGCGCGAGGTGGCCCCTATCGAATATCAGAGCGTCCCGAAACGCACTGACGACAACTACACCGGGAGAAGAGCATGGTAGCTCCACAGATCCTCGACCAATACGGAAAACCGATCAAGCGCTCGGAGCTGGCAGAGCCACAGACCTCGAAGTTGGCACAGCTGCACCGTGAATTCGCCAGCCACCCGGCGCGCGGTTTAACGCCTGCGCGGCTGGCGCGCATCCTGGAAGACGCCGAGCAAGGAGATATCCGTGCCCAGCATGACCTGTTCCTGGACATGGAGGACAAGGATGCCCACATCTTCGCCGAGATGGGCAAGCGCAAGCGTGCGCTGCTCACCGTGGACTGGGACATCGTGCCGCCGCGCAACGCAAGCGCCACCGAACGCAAGCTGGCCGGAACGCTGACACGCGACCTGGTGTATCCGCTGCTGGCGCTGAACAAGGGCGGCGTTGAGGATCTTCGCCGTCTGCCCAAGTTCAAGTTCGTGTTCGACGACAGCGAGGAGCTGGGCGCATTCTCCGAAGCGCTGCCCAAGCTGGTCGGCATCGGCATGCGCATCCCTGAGCAGTGGGCGCATGGCCGAGCTGGCATCCCGCTGCCGGAAGGCGATGAGCGGGTGTTGGGCTTACCTCCCAATCCGGACAATGCAGGAAAGGCGGCGCTGGCGGCATTGTCCGCCCAGGATGTCACAGATATGGATGAGTTCGATGTGCTTGCGGATGAACTTGCCAGCGACTGGGAGCGTGTCACCGATCCACTGATCTCACCCATTGCTGCACTGGCTGAAGAGGTATCCAGCTTCGAGGAATTTCAGGCACGGCTGCCGGATCTGATACGCGACATGGACGCCGACAAGCTGGCCGAAGCGTTGGCCCAGGGACAGTTCGCCGCGCGGATCTGGGGCAAGCTCAATGCCGCAGATTAAACTCGAAGCCTTGCCGCCGGAAGAAGCGATCGCCTTCTTCCGCCAGAAGGGTTACAAGATCGGGTTCGACTGGCGCGATGTCTGGCAGCAGGAACATCAGGCTGCGTTCACCGTGGCCAAGGCCATGCAGCTGGACATCCTGCGCGATATCCGTGCAGCGGTGGATAGTGCGCTGGTCGACGGGACCACATTCGACACCTTCCGCAAGAACCTGAAACCTCTGCTGGTGCAGAAAGGCTGGTGGGGGCGCGCGGACATGAAAGACCCGCTCACGGGCGAGGTGAAGAACGTGCAGCTCGGCAGCACACGTCGCCTTAAGACGATCTACGACACCAACCTGCGCACGGCACACAGCGAGGGACAGTGGGAACGCATCCAGGAGAGCAAGGATGCGTTCCCATACCTGCAATACGACGGCAACAACAGCGAGCATCCGCGCATTCAGCACGCGGCATGGGACGGAATGGTGCTGCCGGTGGACGATCCGTTCTGGCAATCGCATATGCCCGTCAAGGAATGGGGCTGCAAGTGCCGGGTGAACCAGATGTCTGGGCGCATGCTGGAGCGGCGAGGATTGACGGTGAACGATACGCCCAAGGTGCCGACCAGCACCTATGTCAACCAGCGCACCGGCGAGACTCAGCAGATCCCGCAAGGTGTGCATCCGGCGTTTCATTACCCGCCGGGCGGACGGCTGGCCAACCTGCCCAAGATGATCACCGATAAACTTGATGCAACCGATGTGCCGCTGGCTTCCGGCGTAGTCAAGGGCATCGTATCCGGTGAGGCGTTCGCCCGCTTCTTCGCCAAAC
>JBFMFN010000034.1:0-32459 GCA_040754175.1 Pseudomonadota bacterium
GTCTGGCGCCTGCGCCAGACGAGGCTACGCAGATCGCAGCAGCGCATTCCCGCGCGCGGTTCCATCCGGGCTGCACATTTATCCCTACCCCCCCTTGCTTCATCACGGGGTAAGTGTGCAGCCCGAATGGAACGAGCATCGTCCATGGTCGGCGCGGCTGGCAACGCCTGCGCGCTCGACATCCATTCTGCCAAGGGGGAAGTATGGGGAATCTGCGTTTCAAACTGACATTGGTCTGGCTGACCTGCCAGGCACTCGCCGCTGGCGTCGTGTGGTTCATGGCATCGGCACCGTGGGCCTGGGCTATCGCGGCAGCGCTGTGGTTGATGCAGTGGTGGCTGCTCGACCGGCTGTTGCAAACCGCCTGCATACGTCCGCAACAGGCGTTGTGCACTGCCATCGAGCGGGTCAAGATGCAGGGCGACCTGGATGTGCGCTTGCATGTGGCAGGCGGCAACTTGGGCAAGCTCGGCCAGTTGTTCGACGACCTGCTGGAGAATTTCCGCAGCATCATCGGCAAGGTCATCTTCAACGCCCATGAGGTCGCCACTTCGGCGCGCGCGCTGGAAGGCATGGCGCGCCGCGTCGCCGATGGTTCGCGCGCGCAGCAGGGGGCGGCCGAGGCGGCCAGCCAGGCCATCGAACAGATGATCGCCAACATCCATGGCATCGCGGAAAAAGCCGGGCAGGCTGCGCGCCGTGCCGGGGAATCGCGCGAGCTTTCCACCCATGGCGCGCAGATCGCCCAGCATGCCGCCGACGAGATCGAGCGTATCGCCCAGGCGTTCAACGACTCGGCCACGGCCATCACCCAACTCGGCCAGCGCTCGCAACAGATCGACGGCATCGCCAGCGCCATCGGTGAGATCGCCGAACAGACCAACCTGCTGGCCTTGAATGCCGCCATCGAAGCGGCGCGTGCCGGCGAGCAGGGACGCGGCTTCGCCGTGGTCGCGGACGAGGTGCGCAAACTGGCGGAACGCACCGCTGTCGCCACGCGCGAGATCGCCGCACTGGTGGTGGCGATCCAGAGCGAGACCGCAGCGACCATCGACAAGGTGCATGCCGGTGCCGCACTGTCCACGCAAGGGACGGCACAGGCCAGGGAAGCGGCGGCTGCCTTGCAGCAGATCAGCCACAGCAGCAGCGCGCTGCTGGAAGAATCCACCTTCATCGCCGGCGCCATCGCCGAACAGGAACATGCCAGCGAATTGGCCGGCGAGAAGATGCTCAGCATCCTGCACCTGGCCGAGAAGAACGGCAGCGAAGTGGCTGCGATGTTGGGGCAGGCCACCCATCTCGATCATCTTTCCGAGAACCTGAACGAGGTGGAGAAGGTGTTCAAGCTCGGTGTCGAGGGTGAAAAAGGACTGGAGACGCATCGCCAGGCCATCGCGGTCGTGCAACAGGCGGCGCACAAGATCGAACAGGCGCTGGAGCGCGCCATCGCGCAAGGCAAGATCAAACTGGAAGACCTGATGGACGCGAACTATCAGCGCATCGCGGGCGTGGAGCCGCCGAAATACCATACCCGTTTCGATCGCCTGACCGATGAATTATTCCCCGCCATCCAGGAGCCGACGCTGTCCAGTCATGCCAGTTTCGTGTATGCCGGCGCAGTGGACCGCAACGGCTACTTCCCCACGCACAACAAGAAGTTCGCCGAGGAACCGAACGGCGATCCCGCGCACGACCTGGCCTTCTCGCGCAGCAAGCGCATCTTCAGCGACCCGGTGGGCAAGCGTTGCGGCAGCCACGACCGTCCCTTCCTGATCCAGACCTACCGGCGCGACACCGGCGAAGTGGTGCACGACATCTCCGCGCCGATCTATGTGCAGAACCAGCGCTGGGGCGGCTTCCGCATCGGTTATCGGGCGTGAGGTCTGAAGAAGGGGCGGCAGCCGCACAACGCAAGCTGTGGTGACATCGCCCTTGGCTGCGCGCAACCGTTCTTGCACTGTCACGGCGCCGGCACAAGGCTGAGCGTTCATTGCAAAAGACATATTTCTCAGAAGGTTGCTTGTCAGGAACGCCTGACAAGCCGCTGTCTTTCTGACAGCAGATTCAGCCTTTCCCGATGGTGATAACGATGGTGCTCTGCGAACCTGTGCAGGCTGTGGTGCGCTATGCCCGCAGCCCTGTTCAGGCGGCACAGATCAAGGTCGCAGGCGAAGCGGATATGGGAGGGCGGCAGGGCATGGATCTGCATCAACACAAGGCAGGAGAGGGCGGTGGCATCGAGCGCGTGCGTCTCGGTACAGCGGAGATGCGCGGTACCGGCGTGACGGAGCTGAGCCTGATCGCCAGCGTGAATGAAACGGTGAAGGAGGCCATCAGTGCCTCCGAGCGCATCAGTCTGATTGCGGTGAATGCCAGTCTGGTCGCCGGCCGGGCGGGAGACCGTGCGGCGGGGTTCTGCGTGGTGGCCGCCGAACTGAAACGTTTCAGCGAAAGCATGGCGGCCGACATGTCCCGATGGTCGCGCCTGATCGAAGGCGTGGTGCATGCCACCGCACTGGGGCGTCGGCGGGCGCACCTGATGTACAAGTTGCAGCACACCGCACGACTTAGCGACAAGGCAAAAGCTGCGATCTCTGCTGCGTGTTGCAGCAGCCGGCAGGCGGTGGACGAGACCACCCTGCTGACCTCGCAGCGCGTGAAGGAGCTGCTGGAACTGATCGACCGTTCCGACAAACAGCATCTGCGCGGCGGCATGATCGCGCGTTCGGCGTTGATCGAAGCGGCCTACGGCGGCGCCATGCACGGCGTATTGCGCCAGATCGCCGAGACCATCGGCGACAGCATGGTGCGTTTCGCGGAATACAGCGCGCATGTTTCGCACAGGATGAGGAGGGCAGTGGATTGAAGAAGATACAGACCATCTATGCCAACGGCAGCCATAAATGGCTGGCGGTATCGCGCGATCCAGCACGCCCGAACTATCTGATCGACACCAACGAATACCTGATCGTGAACGGGACGGAGGCGCTGCTCACCGATCCGGGCGGTTCGGAGATCTTTCCCGCGGTGTTCTCCGCCATCTGCGAGGATTTCAACCCGACGCATATCCGTGCCCTGTTTGCTTCACACCAGGACCCGGACATCATCTCTTCGTTGTCGCTGTGGCTGGAGTTCAAGCGCGAGTTGCGCTGCTACACGAGCTGGCTATGGACCTCGTTCATCCCGCATTTCGGCGGCAAGGACGACACCTTCATCCCGCTGCCGGACGAGGGCATGGACATCCCGCTGGGCGGCATCACCTTGCGTGCGGTACCGGCGCATTACCTGCATTCATCCGGCAACTTCCATCTGTATGACGAGCAGGCGCGCATCCTGTTCTCCGGCGATGTCGGTGCGGCGATGCTGCCGCACGATTCGACCGAGCTGTTCGTCAAGGATTTCGATGCGCATATCCGTCTGGCGGAAGGTTTTCATCGTCGCTGGATGGGCTCGAAAGTTGCCGTGCTCGACTGGTGCGAGCGCGCCAGCCAGATGCAGATCGACATGCTGTGCCCGCAGCACGGTGCGATCTACCAGGGCGATGACGTGATGCGTTTCATCAACTGGTTCGCCGAGCTGGAAGTGGGCACCGGATGCAACCGCAAGTGAACAAACAAGTAAGCAAATAAAAAAAACATCCGGCATGCCGTGGCAGGCAATGCCGGATCGAATCGGAGGCAGAGTATGCGTATCAATATGCCGGTGACCGGCGTGGAGCGGCATTTGGAGGAAGGTGAGTTCATCGTCTCCAAGACCGACCTCAAAGGACTGATCACCTATGTGAACCGCCCCTTCCTGGAGATCAGCGGTTTCACCGAAGAGGAACTGATCGGCAAGCCACACAACCTGATCCGCCATCCGGACATGCCGCCGGCGGCCTTCGCCGACCTGTGGCGCACCATCAAGAGCGGCAAGCCGTGGCGCGGCATGGTGAAGAACCGCTGCAAGAACGGCGACCACTACTGGGTGATGGCGAACGCCAACCCGTTCTGGAAGGACGGCAAGATCATGGGCTACATGTCGCTGCGCACCAAGCCGACGCGTGCCCAGGTGGATGCGGCGGAGAAACTGTATCGCGATATCCGCGAAGGGCGTGCACGCGGCATCGCCGTGAAGCAGGGGCAGGCGGTGCGCACCGGTGTACTGGGCTGGTTCGCCGCGCTGGGACGCATGAGCATCAAGACGCGCGCCACGCTGGCCTATGTCGCCTTGCTCGGCGGTCTGCTGGCATTGGGCATACAGGCGGATATGTCGTTGCGTCTCGGGCTGGCAGGCATCGCCCTGGCGGGTGGTTATGTGTGGTGGTTGCTGGTGCACAAGGTACTGGGGCAGTTGCAAGAAGCCGTGCGCGCCTGCCAGATGGTGGCTTCCGGCAACCTGGTGCTGGATGTCGAAGCCGACCTGCGCGACGAGATCAGCAGCCTGATGCACGCCATCATCACCATGGCCGGCAATGCCGAGAGCATCGTCACCGATGTCGGACATGTGTCGCTGTCCATCGCCTCGGCTTCGGATGAGGTTTCCGGTGCGGCACATGCGATGAGTCAGGATGCCGGCACGCAAGCCGCCTCGGTGGAGCAGGTCGGTGCGGCGGTGGAACAGATCGCCAACTCCATCGGCCGCAATACCGACAGCGCGCGCATCACCGACGAAGTGGCCAGTCGCGTGGCGCATCAGGCCGAGCAGGGCGGTGCCGTGGTGCGCGAGACGGTGGATGCGATGAAGCGCATCGCCGGACGTATCGGCATCATCGACGACATCGCCTACCAGACCAACCTGCTGGCGTTGAACGCCGCCATCGAGGCCGCGCGGGCGGGCGAGGCCGGGCGCGGTTTCGCCGTGGTGGCGGCCGAGGTGCGCAAGCTGGCCGAACGCTCGCAAGTGGCTGCGCAGGAGATCGGAGAACTGGCGAACGGCAGCATGCACAAGGCAGAACAGACCGGACAGTTCCTCGACGAGATCGTGCCCAACATCAACAAGACCTCGGAGCTGGTGCAGGGCATCGTGCGCGCGAGCGAGGAACAATCCGCCGGTGCGCTACAGATCGGCGGCGCGATGGGGCAGTTGAACCAGATCACCCAGCAGAACGCCAGTGCCACCGAAGAACTGGCTGCCACCTCGGAAAGCATGAGTTCGCAGGCGCAACACCTGCAACAACTGGTGGGCTTCTTCCGCTTGCGGCGCACACTGCAAGGATAGTGCCGACCTGTGCCCAGGCGGGTAGGGCGAATCCTACCCCTTCGGGCATGCCCGACAGAAATTGCGGGATTTCCTGATTTTTCAAACGCCTCATCTCTGGGATGCTGGGCAGGCTGGGAGCGTGCTTGCTTCCGGTTGTCGTGCCGGCAGGGCCTTTCGCCTGCATGCCGGATGAATGGAATGGGATAGGGAGTCGTTATGAGCATACGCATGAAGCTGATCCTGTTCGCGACCGTTGCAGTGTCGTTGTTGCTGACTGCCGGGGGCGCGGGCTGGTATCTGTTCCATCGCTTCGAACAGGATATGGTGGGCGAGATCGATGGTTTCGCCACCGAGGCACATGCCTTGATCGCGGTTGAGAACGCACACAATGCCTTCAAGACGCAGGTGCAGGAATGGAAGGACACGCTGCTGCGCGGCAACGATCCGGCCAGTTTCGAGAAGTATTCCAAGGCTTTCTTCGCGCAGGAGGCGCGCGTCCAGGCCTTGTTGAAAGAGTCGCACGACTTGATGGTCAAGCTCGATTTGCCCACCGATGATGTGGATGAACTGGTGCAACAGCATCTGGAGCTCGGCCGCCGTTATCGCACCGCCTTGCAGTCTTACGATGTGGAGAAAAAAAGCTCCGGGCGCACGGTGGATGCGCTGGTGAAGGGCATGGATAGACCGGCCAGCGCCGGCATGGTGAAAGTGGTCGAGACGCTGGAGCGCGACATCAAGATGCGGGTGGCGCGCAGTTCGGGTGCCGCCATCCAAAGTTATCTGGATGCCAGGAACCTGTTCCTGGTGCTGATCGCGTTCGGCATCCTGTTATGCGCGGCACAGGCGGCGCTGTTGATCCGCCTGTTGCAGAGCGGTTTCGCATCGGCCATGCGGGTGGCGGAACGGCTGGCGGCGGGCGACCTGAGCACGCGCATCGAGGTGCGTTCCACGGACGAGGTCGGGCATCTGTTGCACTCGATGCAGGTGATGCTGGATTCGCTCACGCGCATCGTTTCCGAAGTGAGCGATTCTGCAGCGGTGCTCAGTTCCGCTTCGGAAGAGGTCAGCTCCACCTCGCATGCCATCAGCCAGACCTTGAACGAACAGTCCGATAGCGTGCGGGAGACCACGCAGAACGTGGAGCGCACGGCGACGGCGGTGTTGCAGAACAGCCAGAACGCGAAGATGACCGATGGCATCGCCAACGAGGCGGCGCGCGATGCCAATGCCGGCGGCGCGGCGGTGAAAGAGACGGTGTCGGCGATGAAGAGCATCGCCGACAAGATCGGCGTGGTGGACGACATCGCCTATCAGACCAACCTGCTGGCGCTGAACGCGGCCATCGAGGCGGCGCGTGCCGGCGAGCACGGCAAGGGCTTCGCCGTGGTGGCGGCCGAGGTGCGCAAGCTGGCCGAGCGTGCGCAAGTGGCGGCGCAGGAGATCGGCGCCCTGGCCGGCAGCAGTGTGGACAAGGCGGAACTGGCCGGACAGTTGCTGGAGAAGATCGTGCCCGGCATCAATCGCACCGCGCAACTGGTGCAGGAGATCGCCGCTTCTTCGCAGGAACAATCGGCGGGCGTGGCCCAGATCGACCAGGCCATGGCCGGGTTGACGCAGGCCACCGACGAGAACGCCTCGGCCTCGGAAGCCTTGGCCAGCACGGCCGAAGAGGTGAGTGCGCAAGCGGCGCGCTTGCAACAGTTGATGGGTTTCTTCCGGCTCGCGCCTGCGGCGCGTTGAGGGGTTGGCGATGTCCGATCTGGTGCTGCTGTTCCTGCCGTTGCCGGTCATCACCGCGATGGCTTATCTGATGGATATCGAGGAACGCGATAGCTTGCGCGAGGTGCTGTTGCGGGTGATCCGCTGGGACCTGGCATTCCTGCTGATGGTCGGTCTGGAATACCACTACTGGCTGGATTGAGTCATGACCGAGGAAAGCGGTATCCGTGTCAGCTGGCGTGCGGCACTCGTGCCGTCCGCCGGCGCGCGCGCCATCCATGGTCGCCTGGCTTGGGTAGGCAAGCAGGAGGTGATGGTGAAGGCGGAGCATCATTTGCCGCCCGGTGCGGACTGTCACCTGGTACTGATGCTGCCCAAGCTGCGGCCGGAAGAGAGCAACCAGTTCGTCGAGGGACCGGGCAGGGTGATCAGCACCGTGCTGTCCGGCCATCATTTTTTCATCAAGCTGCAATGGCAAGAGATCGCCGGCCAAGGCCATGCCTTGCTGGATGAGCGTATGCAGCATCACCGGCGCATGTGGGACCGCTAGCGCGCGACCTCTGCGCAGTGGCCACCCAGCCTGACGCCGCAGTGGAGGTCGCGACGGTCTGCCGTTGTCCACAGTTTTGGTGGAAAAGATTGTGGATAGTTTTAGCACTGCCCAATGCCGGCAAGCAGTTATCGTCGTGCTGCAAGATTCGGCAGCCTGCGCCAGCAGGCCTGACGGGTTACCTGAATGGTGCATCCCGATCACGACATGACTGTGCGCAATATTCCCCCGCATTTTTTGTAGGGACTTCCCTACCTGCGGGGCGTTGCCGACAGAAAAATCAAGATTTCCCGATAGTGCAACGTCCGCCGGCCTGCAATCCTTGATAGTGGAGTCATCAGGGAAAGGAATGATCATGGAACGTGCCGTCTCGTCTTCTTCCAGCGCGGATGCCATCACCCCATCCGGCAGTTTCGATTTCGATGCCTGGGCCAGCTTGGCACAGCAGGATCCGTCTGCGTTCGAGCGCCAACGCCGGATCACCATAGACCTGCTGATCGAGCGCATGGGGGGCGGCAACGATGAGCGTGTCGAACAGTTGCGCCAGCGCATCGATCTGGAGCGCGCACGGCGCGGTTCGCTGGAAGGTTTGTTGTGGATGATGCAGGAGCTGAATGCCGCCTTCACCCAGCTGAACGCGGAAGTGGCAAGCCAGCTTCCTGGCGTACTGCCGCCCAAGTGAAAGCGGGCTATCAGGATTTCCTTACGCCCCATCCTGAGGCCTACAAACAAATCAAGATTTGCTGATAGGCGAGCTCCGGCACTTTTGCCATGCTGGAGTCGTGAAATTGCGACCTATGGTTCTCATGGATGTCGCGAGGCCATTCCCATCGGAAGTCTGCAAAGAACTGAGGAACGAGAACGTGCTGGAAACGAACGCAAAACAAAAACGGACATCGATCACCGCAGCGCAACTGGGACGCTACTGCCGCAACAACCGCCTGTCTTTCATTTCCACCTTGCTGGTATCGGCCATGCTGATGACCGCCATGTGGGGCAAGGTCGCGCAGGGGGCGTTGTTGTCCTGGGTGGGACTGTTGCTGACGACTCAGGCCGCGCAGCTCTGGTATTCGAGACGCTATCTGCGTGCCGATGTGCAGGCCGAATGGGAGCAGAAAGGCTGGATGCCCGGCTTGATGGCAGCCGCCATCGCCACCGGCGCGGCATGGAGTGCCGCGTTCTTCATGCTCGGTCTTACCGAAGGCCACCCGATGGCGGTGTTGATGATCTTCGTCATCGCCGGTATCACAGCCTATGCCGGGGTCGCCAAGTCGGACGTGTTCCCGCTGGCCATCGCATTCGAGGCGGCCACGCTACTGCCGATGTGCCTGTGGCTGTTCATGCAATCCAGTACGGTCGCCAACTATATGGGCTTCATCGGCCTGCTCTATCTGCTGTTGCTGAATTTCCTGTTGCGCCAGATCAGCGGCATGGTGCTGCGCGTACGCAGCCTGAGCGAGCAGAACACCGATCTGAGCGCGGCCTTGCAGCGCGTAGAGACGCTGGAGCGCGAGGGCGCCATGTTCCGCAGCATGTTCGAGACGATCGCCGACCCGGCGGTGGTGGTGCACGACCCGGCCGACGACAACCGCATCCTGTATGCCAACCCCGCCGCCTGCCGCCATTTCGGCGGCGACCTGGAGACGGTGCAGACCTTGCGCCCGCGCGATTTCGATGTGCGTATCGATGCCGAGAAACGCCAATTGCTGCGCGAACGCCTGGCACGGCACGGGCGTTTCGCCTTCCAGTCGGTGCATCGTCGCCTGGATGGCGAGGAAGTGCCGGTGGAGGTGGTCATCAACATGTTCCAGCATGAAGGCGAGGAGCTGATGGTGACTTTCGTGCGCAACATCGCCGCGCGGCAGGCGGCGGAGGCGCGCATGCACGAGCTGGAGCTGGCCGCGATGCGCGAGCGCGATTTCCGCAGCCTGGCCGACAACTTGCCGGTGGCGGTGATCCGCTATGACAGCGGGCAACGCCGGCAGTATGTGAATGCCGCCGCCGCAAGGATGTTGCATGGTTGCGCCGAGCAATTGTTGGGCGGCGTGCCGGGCGAGGGCGGCATTCCCGCGCTGCCAGCCATGATCGGACACTACCGGCAACGCATGGCCGAGGTGCTGGCCAGCGGCGCACCATGCGAATTCGAATTCGTGCTGGATGCCTTGCCGCAGGAGGCGCAGGAGCATTTCGCCATCCGTTTCGCGGCGGAGCGGGGTACGGATGGGCAAGTCGTGGGCGTGCTGGCGATCTGGTTCGACATCACCGAACGCCGCCAATTGGAAGAACAGGTGAGGATGAAAGGCCTTGCGCTCGATCATTCCAGCGAGGCCATGTACCTCGTCGGCGAGCAAGGTCGCTTCGTGTATGTCAACGAGCAGGCCTGCCGCGCGCTGGGTTATGCGCGCGAAGAATTGCTGACGCTGAGCGTGGCCGACATCGACCCGGACTTCAAAGCCGAATTCCTGCATGAAAGGCCGGAAAAGTTGCGCGCGGCCGGCGGCTCCTTCGTTTTCGAGACCACCCATCAGCGGCGCGACGGCAGTCGTTTCCCGGTGGAGATCCAGGTTTCGGAACTGGAATACAACGGCCAAGTGCTGGGCATGACGCTGGCACGCGACATCAGCGAACGCAAGCGGGCAGCGCAGGCATTGGCGGAATCGGCCCAGATGTTGCGCGATGTGTTGCAGGGCATCCCGGACCCGGTGTGGATGAAGGACGCCAAGGGCACCTTCGTGGTGTGCAACCATGGCGTGGCGCGGCTGTTCAACATGCCGGTAGACGAGATCGTCGGCAAGGACGATTTCGATTTCTTCCCGCCCGAGCAGGCCGAGTTTTACCAGAACAAGGACAGGGCCGCGCTGGAGGCCGGTCACGTCCTGGTCAATGAAGAATGGTGGACCTTCGGCGACAACGGCGAACAAGTGCTGATGGAAACCTGCAAGACGCCGGTGCGCAGCCCGGATGGAAAACTGCTGGGCGTGCTGGGCGTGGCGCGCGACATCACCGCACGCAAGGCGGCGGAGAAAGCTTATCGCGAGAGCGAAGCGATGTTGCAGGAAGCCCAGCGCATCGCCCATGTCGGCAGCTGGGATGTTGATATGGTGAACGACAAGCTCACCTGGTCGGACGAAACGTTCCGCATCTGGGAGATCGACAAGACGAAATTCAAGGCCGACTTTGCCGCGTTCCTGGAAACGGTGCATCCGGATGACCGCGAGCGCGTCAATCGTGCCTATAACGAAGCAGTCGTCAATCGTACGTTGTATGAAGTCGAACACCGCCTGTTGTTCCCGGACGGGCGCATCAAGCACATCCTGGAACGCGGCGAGCCGCAATACGACGAGCAGGGCAAACCGGTGCGTTTCATCGGCACCTCGCTGGAGGTCACCGAACGCAAGCAGGCCGAGCGCGCATTGCAGCAATCCGAGATGAAGTTCCGCACGCTGTACGACTCGACCGGCGATGCGGTGATGCTGCTCGACGAACAGGGCTTCTTCGACTGCAATGCCTCGGCGCTGAAGATCTTCGGCTGTGCGACGCACGAAGCGTTCTGCGCCATGCATCCCGCCGATCTGTCGCCGGCCGAACAGCCTTGCGGCACGGATTCTTTGACGTTGGCGAACCGGCACATCGCGCAGGCGATGCAGGACGGCAGCCATCGCTTCGAATGGCTACACCGGCGCGCCGACAGTCTTGAGAGTTTCCCCGCCGAAGTGTTGCTCAGCGCGCTGGAGCTGGACGGCAAACCGGTGCTGCAGGCCACCGTGCGCGACATCAGCGCGCGCAAGGCCATCGAAACAGCACTGCTCGACAGCAAGCATCAGTTGCAGGAAGCACAGCGCATCGCCCAGGTCGGCAGCTGGGCGCTCGATCTGGCAAGCGGCAGGCTGGAGTGGTCGGACGAGATCTATCGCATCTTCGAGATCGACCCGCAGCAATTCGGCGCGTCCTACGAGGCATTCCTCGATGCCATCCATCCGGATGACCGCGAAGCGGTGAATGCCGCCTATTCCGCCTCGCTGGGAAACCGCCTGCCGTACAGCATCGACCACCGCCTGCTGTTCGCGGACGGACGCATCAAATACGTGCGCGAATGCTGCGAAACCGCATTCGGCGAAGATGGCAAACCCTTGCGTTCCACCGGCACGGTGCAGGACATCACCGACCTCAAGCAGATGGAGATCGAACTGCAACAACGCGAGCGCGACTTCCGCAGCCTGGCCGGCAACATGCCGGACAACATCGCGCGCTGGGATGTTGCAGGGCGCTACCTCTATGTCAATCCCACGCACGAGCGTTTGCTGGGCATGAAGCTGGGCGAGCTCATCGGCAAACCCATTCCCGATTCGCATGAGCAGGTGAAAACCGGGGTCATGCAGGTGCTCGCCACCGGCCAGGCGATCCACGCCGTGCGCCAGCCGGTGCTGGTCGAGGGCATCGAGCAATTGCACGACGTGAGTCTGGTGCCCGAATTCGATGCATCCGGCAAGATCGTCAGCGTGCTGGGCATCGGGCGCGACATGACCGAGCGCTATCGCATGCAGGAAGCCATCGCCGCGCGCGAGCAGGAGTTCCGTTCGCTGGCCGAGAATTCGCCCGACCCGATCTATCGCTACGACCGCGCCTGCCGCCGCATCTATGCCAATGAGGCGGTGGAGCGGCTGACCGGCATCCCGCGCGAGGCGATGCTGGGCAGATCGCCGACCGAGTTCGTGCCGGTGCCGTCGGTCGATGCGATCAAGGCGCAAGCGGTGATCCAGTCGGTGCTGGACAGCGGCGAGCGCGCGGAACTGGAATTGACGTTCACGGCAGCGAATGGGCAGCAGGTCGCGGTGCATAACGTGTTCGTGCCCGAGCTCGATGCCGAGGGCGCGGTGCAGAGCGTGCTGTGCCTGGGACGCGATATCTCCGAGCACAAACGCATGGCGAATGCCTTGGCCGAACGGCAGGCGTTCCTCGATTCCTTGTTCGAGGCGATCCCGGTGCCGGTGTTCTACAAGGATCGCGAGGGGCGTTACTTGGGCTTCAATCGCGCCTACGAGTCGGTCTTCGGCGCAAGCCGCGAGAACCTGATCGGCAAGAGCGTGTTCGACACGCATCCGCGCGAACTGGCTGAGACCTATCACGCCAAGGATAAGGAAGTGTTCGAGCGCCGCGTGGCGCTGCAACAATACGAATATCAGATCAAGCATGCCGACGGCACGTTGCGCGAGGTGCTGTTCAGCAAGGCGGCGTTCGACGATGCGCAGGGCGAGGTGAAGGGTTTGATCGGGGCGGTGATCGACATCACCGAACGCAAGCAGAACGAGGCCGAGTTGCAGAACCGCTACGCGCAGATCATCCAGCTCAACGAGCGGCTGGAGCAGAACGCGCGCCATCTGGAAGAGCAGACGGTGGAGCTGGAGTATTCGCAGACGCAGCTCAAGGATGCGCTGGAATTCACCGAGGGCATCATCAATGCCATCCCGGACCTGCTATTCGAGGTGGATATACAAGGCCGCTACCTGAATGTCTGGGCACAGAATCCGGAGTTGCTGGCCGCGCAAAAATCGGCATTGCTGAGTCGTACCATCAACGAGGTGCTTGCGCCGGAAAGCGCGGCGATCTGCATGGCGGCGATACAGGAGGCTGAGGAGAACGGGGTTTCGTTCGGCAAGGTGTTCCGTCTTGAATTGCCGGATGGCGAGCATTGGTTCGAGATTTCCGTATCGTTGCAGGCAGGCAAGGCGACACCGGGTGCCCGTTTCCTGGTGTTGTCGCGCGATGTCACCGCACGCATGCAGGCCGAGGCCGAGTTGCAGAAGCGCTACCAGCAGATCATCCTGCTCAACGAACGCCTGGAGCAGAACGCGCGCGATCTGGAAGAGCAGACGGTGGAGATGGAGGCGGCGCAGGAGCAGTTGAAGGAATCGCTGGAATTCACCGAAGGCATCATCAATGCCATCCCGGATATCCTGTTCGAGATGGACCTGGATGGTAGCTACCTGAATATCTGGACCCAGAACCCGGAGGTGCTCGCGGAACAGAAGAAAGCGCTACTAGGCAAGCGCGTGCATGAGATTTTGTCGCCCCAGGCTGCTGAGCTCGCCTTGGCTGCTATCCGTGAGGCCCATGAACAGGGATTCGCTTACAGCGCACCTATCCCGATCACGCAATTGAACGGTGAGACGCGTTGGTATGAGCATTCGTTGGCGCGCAAATCCGGTAATGGTCTGGATACGGTGATCGCGCTTTCCCGCGATGTCACCGCACGCATGCAGGCCGACATCGTGCTGGATGAGATGCGGCAGCGCTTGCATACGGTGGTGCAGACCATCCCCGATCTGGTGTGGTTGAAGGATGCCGCTGGTGTGTACCTGTCGTGCAACAGTGCGTTCGAGAAGTTCTTCGGTGCCAGCGAGGCGGAGATCGTGGGCAAGACCGACTATGACTTCGTGGACCAGGCGCTGGCCGATTTCTTCCGGGAAAAGGACGCCGTTGCCATCCAGTCGGGCATGCTCAGTCTCAATGAGGAATGGGTGACCTTTGCCGAGGATGGCCGCCATGTCTTGCTGGAGACGCGCAAGGTGCCGGTGTATGGCGCGGACGGACATGTGGTCGGCGTGTTGGGCGTGGCGCGCGACATCACCGCGCGCAAACGCATGGAAGAAGCGCTGGTGCAGCGCGAGCAGGAGTTCCGCACGCTGGTGGAGAACTCGGCGGATACCGTGGCGCGCTATGACCGCGAGCTGCGCCGCGTGTATGCCAACCCGGCCTTCGGCGAATTGGTCGAAGGCGGCGTGGCGGCATTGGTCGGCAAGCGTCCGGTCGAGGCGCCCGGCGGCGAAGGGGCCATGGTGTACGAAGAGAAACTGGGCGAGGTGATCGCCAGCGGTCAGCCGGTGGAGTTCGAACTGAAGTGGCACAGCAAGGACGGGCGCGAGGTGTGCAGCCTGATCAACCTGACACCGGAGTTCGGCGCGGGCGGCGAGGTGGAGACAGTGCTGGCGGTGGGACGCGACATCAGCGAGTTGCATGCCTTCCGCCAGAAGATCCACCAGATGGCGTTCTACGACCCGCTCACCGCTTTGCCCAACCGTGCGTTGTTCAACGACCGCCTGCGCCAGATGATCGCCGATGCTTCCTGGCACGGTCAGTTGGCGGGTGTGATGATGATCGACATGGACCGCTTCAAGGCGGTGAACGACACCATGGGGCATGCGGTGGGCGACGAACTGTTGCGCGAGACCGGTGCGCGTTTGAGTGCCTGCGTACGGGCCTATGACACCGTGGCGCGACTGGGCGGCGATGAGTTCGCCGTGCTGTTGCCGGATGTGCGTACTGCCGATGATCTGGGTTCCATCGCGGACAAGATGCGCGCGATGTTCGACGAGCCTTTCCTGCTGGAAGGCAAGGAGGTGTTCGTGTCGTGCAGCATCGGCATCGCCTTGTATCCGGACGACAGCATCGCGCCGGACGATCTGGTGAAGTATGCCGACTCGGCCATGTATTTCGCCAAGCGGTCCGGGCGCAACAATTTCCGTTTCTATGCCAGCGAACTGACAGCGCATGCCAACGAGCGCCTGACGCTGGAATCGGAATTGCGCCGTGCGCTGGAGCGCAAGGAACTGTCGCTGCACTTCCAGCCCAAGGTGCGCCTGATGGACGGCGTGATGAACGGTTCGGAGGCGTTGCTGCGCTGGCAGCATCCGCAGCGCGGTTTTGTGCCGCCGGACAAGTTCATCCCCATCGCCGAGGATAGCGGTCTCATCATCGAGCTGGGCGAATGGGTGTTGCGCGAGGCGTGCCGCATGGCCTGCGAGATGAATGGCGCGGATCGTCCATTGCACAAGGTGGCGATCAATCTGTCGGCGCGCCAGTTCGTGTCCAACGATCTGCTGTCTAGCGTGACACGCGTGCTGGAAGAGACCGGCTGCTATCCGGAGTGGATCGAGCTGGAGATCACCGAGAGCCTGTTGCTGGACGAGGAGGGGGAGGTGCTGGAGGTGCTCAAGGCGTTCCGCGCACTGGGGATCACCATCGCCATCGACGACTTCGGCACCGGTTATTCCGCATTGAGCTATCTGGCGCGCTTCCCCATCAACACGCTGAAGATAGACCGCTCCTTCATCCGCAGCATCACCACCGACAACTACCGTGCCGAGCTGGTGAAGGCCATCCTGTCCATCGCGCATTGCCTGGGCCAGCAGGTGGTGGCGGAAGGCGTGGAGACGGCGGAACAGGCGCTGTTCCTGCAAGCGCACGGCTGCCAGGTGGCGCAAGGTTATCTGTACAGCAAACCGGTACCGCGCGGCGATCTGCTGGCGTTGCCGCAGCGTTTTGACATGGAGGAAGCATGAGGTGGATGGTGCTCCTGGCATGGGGCATGATCGCGCTGCTCATCTGCATGTTGGCGGGAATTTGGCTGGTGCCCGTGGCGCAGGCCGAGGAGAGTCCGTTCAAGCTGCATGGCTACGGCACGCTGGGGGCGATGTATCACAACGTGCCGGGGGCGGAATACCGGCGCGATATCTCGCAGGCGATGGCGGGGGCGCCGGCCGGTCGCCTGGGCTTCCGCCAGGATTCGATGCTGGCGGTGCAGGCCGACTATCGGGCGAGCGATGCGCTGTCGGCCAGCGTGCAGGTGGTGAGCCGGCAGGATGCGGACAACGATTTCACGCCGCAATTCTCCATGGCGCATGTGAGATACCGGGCCGGCGACTATGCGGTGCGTGCCGGGCGATTGATCATCGAGACCTATATGGCCGGCGATGCAGCCGAGGTGGGCTATGCCAACATGCTGGTGCGCCAGCCGGTGATCTTCTATCCGCGCTATATGGATGGCGTGGATGCGGAATTCTCGGCGCCGTTGGGCGAAGGGTTGCTGCGCATCAAGGGGTTGGCCGGACACACGGTGGGCAAGCTGGTGTCCGATGGCGGCGCTTACGACACCAAGGGTTCGCACCTGAGCGGGGTCGGTGTGGAATACGGCACGGAAGCATGGGGCGTGCGTGCGCTCTTCGGACGTAATGAGTTGCGCAACGAAGTGGCGGATATGTTGCCCGGCGGCAGATTGGCGGCGTCCTTGTCGTCGTTGCCCAACGGGGCGCAGTTGCGGGAGGTGTTCACCATGCGGCGCCGGGTGGATATCCGCCTGCTGGAGTTCTCCTATGACCTGGATGGGTGGCAGGGGCATGCGGGCTATGCCATCTCGCACAGCCGCGCCTGGCCGGATCAATATACCGTTTTCGCCAACACGGGCTACCGCTTGGGGGCGTTCACGCCGTATGCCGCCTATTCCTTGCAGCGCATGGCACGCGACTTCGTGGGCAGCGGCATCCCGGATGGCTATTCGACGCAGGCCGATGCACTGAACCTGTCCTTGTTGCAGGCGCAGAGCTGGCATTTCGTGAACCAGTCCGATGCGGCATTAGGGCTGCGCTACGACTTCATGCGCGGCCGGGCCATCAAATTGCAGTGGGACCATATCCGCTACCAGGACCCGGAGAGCATCATCGACCGGGCGTGGACAGCGGATTCTCCGCTGGGGCGCGGGTTCAAGAGCATGAACCTGTATTCCGTCGTGTTCGATTTCGTGTTCTGAAGGGATGAATATGAAACGGACACTATGGATGGGTTGCCTGGGCCTGCTGCTGTCGTGGCCGGTACGGGCGGATCTGGTGCTGGTGGCGAGTGCGGACAGCGGCATCCCCCTGCTGTCGCACGATCAGGTGGTGAACATCTTCCTCGGACGCTATCGCAAACTGCCGGACGGTGCGACGGCGGAGCCTTTGGATATCGATGGCGATTCGCCCGAGCGCCGGGAATTCTATGAACGACTGCTGGGCAAACCGCTGGCAGAGATCAACGCCTATTGGGCGCGTCTGGTGTTTTCCGGGCGCACCCTGCCGCCGGAAGAGCTGCCGACACAGCGCGCGGTGCTGGCGCGGGTAATACACGACCCGGTGGCGATCGGTTATGTGGAACGTGCCAATCTCAACGCTCAGGTGAAGGTGGT
Source organism: Pseudomonadota bacterium (assembly GCA_040754175.1). Taxonomy (GTDB): domain Bacteria; phylum Pseudomonadota; class Gammaproteobacteria; order Burkholderiales; family Gallionellaceae; genus Sideroxyarcus. The sequence goes on from JBFMFN010000034.1 coordinate 17,448, forward strand.
CTATGAATTCGATCGTTAAGGCGTTGCAGCGGATGCGGCGTACGGGCTGGCAGCGCTTGGTCCCGGCTTGCACGGCCAGACTCAGTCTGGCGACCGCGACGGCGCTGCGCGTGCTGGGGCTGGGGCTGGGGCTGGCGATCTCCCTGCTGTTCGCCTGGCTGGGTATGCACATCGTGCACAAACAGGAGGAGGCGCGCATCGTCGAGCATGTGTCCAGCCTGATCTCCACGGTGGAACTGACGGTACGCGTGGCTTGTTTCACCGGCGATGCCACGCTGGCGCGCGAGGTGGGCAATGGTCTGTTGTCGAATCGCAGCGTGGCCTCGGTGCGCATCACGGCTGGACGTGACACGCTGGCCGATGTGGGCAAATTCGCCGGGCAGGCGTTCCCCGCCGCTGGGCAGACGATCCAGCGGGCGATCTATTCGCCATTCAATCCGGTCGACCGGGTGGGGGAGGTAACGGTATTGGTCGACGAGGGCTATACGCAGGAGCAGGCCTCGTCTTATGCCTGGCTGGTGGCATGGGTGACCATGCTGGAGATGTTGCTGGCTTCGGCGGCGGTGGCCTGGGTGGTGATGCGCACCGTGGTGCGGCCGATCCGCACTTTCGCCGCTACGTTGCGCCATGCGCATGGCAGTGCAGCGCTGGCTGGGACGGATGGCGCCAACGAGTTGCACCATCTGATGGGGGTGTTCCATCGCTTGCTGCATGCGCAGCAAGGCATGCTGACGCTGGAGCAGGGCTTGCGCAGCGAACTGACATTGAAGGAGAAGCGTTTCCGCGAACTGGCCGAGAAGTCGCCCAACCTGATCGTGCGCTACGACCGCGATTTCCGTCGTACCTACTGTAACCCGGCTTATGGCGCGAAGCTGGGCATGGAGGCGCGGCAGGCGGTGGGAATGCGTCCGGTGGACATGTGGCGCATCAGCAATATGCCGGCAGAGGAGTATCAATCCCTGCTGCAAGCGGTGATGCGGCATGCACGCGAGGAGCATGTGCTGCTGGAATGGTTCGGCGCGGATGGACAGTATGTGGTCAACGATTTCCACCTGGTGCCGGAAACCGATGAGGCGGGCAAGGTCACTGGTGTGTTGGCCATCGGCCACGATATCAGCGCCTTGCAGATGCAGCAGCGCTCCGATCACGACCGCTCGCTGGTGTTCGAGCAGATCGTGCAGGGCGGCGAGTTGTCGTTGGTGCTGGACCATGTGGTGGCGCATGTGGAACGGGTGGTGCGCGGCTATCGCTGCGCGCTGTTCTTCGCCGATGGCATGTGCGGCTGTTTGCGCCTGGCTTCGGCACCGTGGATGCCGGCACTCTATCGTGCCGCGCTGGCCGATTTCTCGGTGCCGGGCTCGGGCGAGGATACCGAGCGTTTCTGGCATGCGTTCCGCGATCTGGCGATGCGCTTCGGCATGATCTACAGCCGCAGCGAATGCATCCTGGACCAGAAGCGGCAAAAGATCGGCGTGCTGGTGCTGTACCAGGAGCGGGCGGAACTGGCATTGACGGTGAACGGCGATTTCCTGCGTCAGGCGTGCAGCCTGGCGGCCATCGCCATCGAGCGCAAACGCAGCGAGGAGTTGATCCGTCACCAGGCCAGTTATGATGCGTTGACCGATCTGCCCAACCGGCGCATGTTCCTCGATCGTCTGCACAGCGAGATCGCGCGGGCCGAGCGCGCCGGCAGCCAGGTGGCCTTGCTGTTCATCGATCTGGATCGCTTCAAGGGGGTGAACGATACGCTGGGGCACGAGGTGGGCGACCGCCTGCTGGTATCGGCGGCGGCACGCATCCGTCGCTGCGTGCGCGAGGCGGATCTGGTGGCGCGTCTGGGGGGCGACGAGTTCGTGGTGCTGGCGTCGGATGTGACGGATATCACCCGTTTGGCCAGATTGGCCGAAATGATCGTGGCCGCGCTGGAAGAGCCGTTCCTGATCGATCTGCATGTGGCTTATGTTTCGGCCAGCATCGGCATCGCCAGCTATCCGGCCGATGCGCCTTCGCCTGATCGTCTGGTGAGTTGCGCCGATCAGGCGATGTATGCCGCCAAGGATGCCGGGCGCAACGGTTACCGCTTTTATTCCGCAGAGCTTTCCGAGAGTGCCAACCAGCGCCTGGAGACCGAGGTGGATCTGCGCCATGCCCTGCGGAACGACGAGTTCGAACTGTATTACCAGCCCAAAGTGACCTTGCACGATGGTCGCGTACGCGGGGCGGAGGCCTTGCTGCGCTGGAAACATCCGGCGCGCGGCATGGTGCCGCCGGACCGTTTCATCCCGGTGGCCGAGGATTGCGGACTCATCATGGAACTGGGGGCGTGGGTGTTGCGCGAGGCGTGCCGTGCGGCGGCACGCTGGAATGCCGGCGGGGATGCGGCTTGCCAGGTGGCGATCAATCTGTCGGCGCGCCAGTTCCAGTCCGGTCATCTGTTCGAGGAAGTGATGGCGATCCTGCACGAGACGGAGTGCCGCCCGCAGTGGATCGAGCTGGAGATCACCGAGAGCCTGCTGCTGGAGGAGAGCGGCGATGTGCGGCAGACGCTGCAACGTTTCCGCGAACAGGGGATCAGCATCGCCATCGACGATTTCGGCACCGGCTATTCGGCGCTGAGTTATCTGGCGCGCTTCCCCATCAATACCCTGAAGATCGACCGTTCGTTCACCATGAATGTGCCCGATGGCGGTTATCACACCGAGGTGGTGAAGGCCATCCTGTCCATCGCGCAGAGCCTGGGGCAGCAGGTGGTGGCGGAGGGGGTGGAGACGGAATTGCAGGCGGATTTCCTGCGCGGGCTGGGATGCGGCATCGCGCAGGGTTATTTGTACAGCAAGCCGGTGGCACGCGCGGCTTTCGAGGCGCGCTATGTGACCGAGCTTGGTCTGGTGGATGAAGGAGATGTACTTTGAACCATGTAACGATCACCGATCAGGAGTTCCGCAAGTTCCAGGGCATGATCTACGAGCTGGCGGGCATCACCATGTCGCCGGCGAAGAAGTCGCTGGTGGCGGGCAGACTGGCGAAACGCGTCAAACATTATGAGCTGGGGAGTTACGACGACTATTACCAGATGCTGATGCGCAAGGATGCGGAGGCCGAGCGCCAGATGGCGGTGGACTTGCTGACCACCAACGAGACGTATTTCTTCCGCGAGCCCAAGCATTTCGATTTCATGCGCGACAAGGTGCTGACGAAGCGCGTGCCGGGGCGGCCGTTCCGTTTATGGAGCGCGGCCAGTTCCTCGGGCGAGGAGCCGTATAGCCTGGCCATGCTGATGGCGGACGTGCTGGGCGAGGCGCCGTGGGAGATCGTGGCTTCCGACCTGAGCACGCGCGTGCTGGAACGGGCCCGTAGCGGTGTGTATCCGATGGAACGTGCCGAGGATATCCCCAAGCATTATCTGTCGCGCTTCTGTTTGAAAGGCACCGGCGCCCAGGACGGACGTTTCATGGTGACACGCGAACTGCGCAGTCGCGTGCAGTTCCGCCAGGTGAACCTGAACGAGAGCTTGCCCAAACTGGGCGAGTTCGACGTGATCTTCCTGCGCAACGTGATGATCTATTTCGACCTGGAGACCAAGCGCCAGGTGGTGGCACGCATGCTGCCGCTGCTGGCCAAGGGCGGTCATCTGATCGTTGGACATTCGGAGAGCCTGAACGGGGTGACCAACGACCTGCAGGTGGTGGTACCCTCCGTCTATCGCAAACCGTGATATGCACAAACCTCCCCATGTGATCGAGATCTTCCTGAATCCGGGGGAGCTGTATTTCGGCGACCGGGATACCCGCATGCGTACCGTGCTCGGCTCTTGTGTCTCGCTCACTTTCTGGCACCCCGAGTTGCTGGTGGGCGGGATGTGCCATTACATGTTGCCGCAGCGGGCCAAGGCGCGTGCCGGCGAAGCGCTCAACGGGCTGGATGGCCGTTACGCGGATGAGGCCATCGCGCTGATGATCCGCGAGGTGGATGCGCTGGATGTGCCGCATCGCGAGTTCGAGGTGAAACTGTTCGGCGGCGGCAACATGTTCCCCGAGCGTACGCGGCAAGTAGATCACGTGGGGCAGAAGAACGTGCAGGTGGCGCGCAGTCTGGTGCGCAAGCATGGTTTCAATTGTGTGGCCGAGCATCTGGGCGGCGACGGCCATCGCAACATCATCTTCGATGTATGGAGCGGTGATGTCTGGGTCAGGCATACTGGCGTGGTGCGGCAGGATGCACATAACAATAAATAAGACTGGAGAAAGTAGTGCGCAAGATACGCGTGATGGTGGTGGACGATTCGGCAGTGGTGCGACAGGTGTTGTCCGCGACCTTGGGCGAAGACCCGGAGATCGAGGTGATCGGTACCGCTTCCGATCCGGTGTTCGCGCTGGAGAAGATGCAGCGCGACTGGCCGGATGTGATCACGCTGGATGTGGAGATGCCGCGCATGGACGGCATCACTTTCCTCAAGAAATTGATGGCGGAACGGCCGACACCGGTGGTGATCTGCTCCACGTTGACCGGCAAGGGTACCGAGACCAGCATGCAGGCGCTGGCCGCCGGTGCGGTGACCATCGTCACCAAGCCCACGGTGGGCTTGAAACAATATTTGCAGGACTCTTCGGATGACCTGATCCATGCGGTGAAGGCGGCGGCCAAGGCCAATATGCGCCGTATGACGCCGGTGCTGAACACGCCGAAACTGACGGCGGACGCCATCCTGTCTGCGCCCACGCATGCCATGGCGCAGACCACCGACATGGTGGTGGCGGTAGGCACTTCGACCGGCGGCACGCAAGCGCTGGAAGCGGTGCTCACGCGCTTGCCGCGCGTTTCGCCCGGCATCGTGATCGTGCAGCACATGCCGGAGAAATTCACCGAGGCTTTCGCCAACCGCCTGAACGGCATGTGCCAGATCGAAGTGCGCGAAGCGAAACATGGCGACCGCGTGATCCCGGGGCGGGCGCTGATCGCGCCGGGTGGGCGCCACATGCTGCTCAAGCGCAGCGGTGCGCAATATCATGTGGACATCATGGACGGTCCGCCGGTTAGCCGCCATCGGCCGTCGGTGGACGTACTGTTCCGTTCGGTGGCGAAGTGCGCGGGCAAGAACGCGCTGGGCATCATCATGACCGGCATGGGCGACGACGGTGCCCGCGGCCTGAAGGAGATGCGCGAAGCCGGTGCCAAGACCTATGGGCAGAACGAGACGAGTTGCGTGGTGTACGGCATGCCCAAGGAAGCCATGCGCATGGGGTCAGTCGAACGCGAAGTGCATCTGGACGACATCGCCGGGGTGATACTGACCGCGCTGCGTTGAACGGCAAGCGGCTTCACAGCCGCTTGCTGACGCGCATGATGCCGGCGTCCTCGCTGCTGGGGCGGATGGTGAAGCCCAGACGGGTCATCAGTTTGAGCATGTTATGGTTGTGGCTGAGCACCTCGCCTTCGATGCTGGCCAGGCCGACCGAGCGCGCGGCTTCCATCAGCGACACCATCAGTTTCTGCCCCAATCCCTTGCCGGTGATCTTGTCAGCCACGACCAGCGCAAACTCGCAGCTCTCGCCATCGGGGTTGATCGAGTAGCGCGCCACCCCCAGTTCGGTCTCCGCTTCTTCGTCGCTGGTGACGGCGACCAGCGCCATCTCGCGGCTGTAATCGAGCTGGGTGAGGCGTGCCAGCATCTCTTCCGTCAGTTCCTGCACGCTGTTCATGAAGCGGAAATATTTGGTTTCTTCGGACAGGTCGTGCACGAACCGTTTGACCAGGTCGGCATCTTCCGGGCGGATGGGACGGATCACGACATCGGTACCGTCCGCCATCTGCCATGGACTGACCAGATGCGTGGGGTAGGGATAGATCGCCATGTGGGCATAGCGGTCGGCGCTGGGCTGGCGGTATTCCACCATCACCCGCGCATCGGCGGCGAGTGCGCCATGCTCGTCGAGGATCAGCGGATTGATGTCCATCTCGCGCAGCAGCGGCAGTTCGCACACCATCTCGGAAACGCGCAGCAGCACGTCCTCCAGCGCTTCGATATTGGCCGGTTGCAGGTTGCGGAAGTGGCCGAGCATCTTGGAGATACGCGTCTCGCCGATCAATTCCCGGACCAGAAAACGGTTGAGCGGCGGCAAGGCCACGGCACGGTCGCCCATGATCTCGACCGTGGTACCGCCGGCGCCGAAGGTGATGACTGGGCCGAACACCGGGTCGCTGGTGACGCCGATCATCAGTTCGCGGCCATTGGGTTTGACCACCATGGGTTCGATGGCGATGCCTTCCACCTTGGCATTGGGACGGTTCTGCTGCACGTTGTCGATGATGTGCTGGTAGGCCGCGCGCACCTCATGCGCATTGCGCAGGTTGAGCATGACGCCGCCGGCATCGCTCTTGTGGGTGATGTCGGGCGAATTGACCTTCATCGCCACCGGGAAACCGAGTTGCTGGGCGATGAGCAGCGCTTCGGTGGGCGAGTGGGCCACCATGGTGCGCGCCACGGGGATATGGAAAGCCGACAGCAGGGCCTTGGATTCCATCTCGTTGAGCACCTTGCGGTGCTCCTGCATGGCGCCTTCGATGATGAGCCGCGCGCTCTCCACGTCCGGTTCGATGTGATGCGAGAACGGTCCCGGCATCTGCATCAGCAGCTTCTGGTTGCGGTAATAGGCGGACAGGTGCGAGAACACCTCCACCGCCGGCTCCGGCGTGCGGAAGTGCGGACGGTGCGCCTTGGTGAAGGCGCGACGCGATTCTTCCACCTGGACTTCGCCCATCCAGCAGGTGAGCAGCGGTTTGCTGTGCGTATCGGCCAGCTCGATCAGGGCCTGTGCCGATTCCAGCGGCTTGGTCATCGCCTGCGGCGTGAGGATGGCCAGTACGCCGTCCACGTTGTCGTCCTCCAGGCAGGCTTTGACTGCATGCTGGTAACGGTCGGACTGGGCATCGCCGATGATGTCCACCGGATTGCCGTGCGACCAGTTCTCCGGCAGATGCTGGTTCAGGTATTCCACCGTGGCATCGGACAATGTGGCGATGGCCAGGCCGAGGTCGACCGCGCGGTCGGTCGCCATCACGCCGGGGCCGCCACCATTGGTGACGATGGCAAGCCGGTTGCCGACCGGACGGAAGCCGCAGGACAGGGCGCGTGCCGCCGTGAACAGCTGGGTGACCGTCTGCACGCGTACCGCGCCGGAGCGGCTGATGGCGGCATCGAACACATCGTCCGCGCCGACCAGCGAGGCGGTATGCGACATGGCGGCCTTGGAGCCGGCGGCATGGCGACCGACCTTGACCAGGATCACCGGCTTGATGCGGGCCGCCGCGCGCAATGCGCTCATGAAGCTGCGCGCATTGCGGATGCCTTCGATGTACATCAGGATGCTGTGGGTATTGGGATCGGAGACCAGGAAATCGAGGATCTCGCCGAAATCGACGTCGGTCGACGAACCCATGGAGACCACGCTGGAAAAACCGACATCGTTGCGTTCGGCCCAATCCAGGATGGCGGTGCACAGTGCGCCGGATTGCGAGATGAAAGCGATGTTGCCGACGTTGGCCACGCCTTTGTTGAAGGTGGCATTGAGACCGATGGCGGGGCGCATCACGCCGAGGCAATTGGGGCCGATCAGGCGGATGTCATAACGCCGCGCGTTGTCCAGCAACTGGCGTTCCAGCGCCGCGCCTTTGGGGCCGGTCTCGCCGAAACCGGCGGTGATGATGACCGCGGCCTTGACCCCATGCAGGCCGCATTCCTCGATGATGCCGGGCACGGTCTGCGGCGGCGTGGCGATGATCACCATCTCCACCGGTTTTCCGATGTCGGCGATCGAGGGGTAGGCGCGCTGGCCCTGGATCTCGGCACTCTTGGGATTGACCGGATAAAGGGCACCTTTGTATCCGGCTTGCAACAGGTTCTGGAACACGATCTGGCCGATGGCGTCAGGTCGTTCGCTGGCGCCGATGACAGCGACGGAGGCGGGCGCGAACAGGGCGTTCAGATAATGCTGGCTCATAACATCAATGACCCTAAGGTTGGTAGTGCGAGCGGCGGCCGCTATCATAGCATCGCCCCCTTACGCAGGAGTGACCGTGCAGACCGCTTATATCAGTCATCCGCTTTGCCTGAAACATGACATGGGTGCGCATCATCCGGAATGTCCGGCGCGCCTGCATGCCATCGAGGATCAGTTGATCGCTTCCGGCTTGTTCGGCTATCTGCAACATCACGATGCCCCCGAGGCGACGCGCGAACAATTGGCACGGGTGCATGACCCGGCCTATCTCGATGCCATCGCGGCCAAGTCACCATCCAGCGGCATGGTGGCGCTGGATGGTGACACCATCATGAATCCATACACCTATCCTGCCGCCTTGCATGCCGCCGGGGCGGTGGTGTTGGCCGTGGATCTGGTGATGCAGCAGCGGGTGGAGAACGCGTTCTGCAACGTGCGACCGCCGGGACATCATGCCGAGCGCGGGCTGGCGATGGGGTTCTGCATCTTCAACAATGTGGCGGTCGGCGCTGCGCATGCGCTAGCGGCATATGGTCTGGCACGCGTGGCCATCGTGGATTTCGACGTGCATCACGGCAACGGCACCGAGGATATCTTCCGGGATGAGCCGCGAGTGATGCTGTGTTCCACGTTCCAGCATCCGTTCTATCCCTATAGCGGGGCCGACACCCGGAGTCCGCACATCGTCAATGTGCCGCTGAGTGCCGGTTCGGGTGGCGTGGAGTTCCGCCAAGCGGTGTCCGAAGTCTGGCTGCCGGCGCTCGATACGTTCGCGCCTGAGTTGATCCTGGTTTCGGCGGGCTTCGATGCGCACCGTGAGGACGACATGGCGTCATTGAAGCTGGTCGAGGCGGACTATGCCTGGGTGACCGAACAGGTCAAGCAACTGGCGGCACGGCATGCGCAGGGGCGTATCGTCTCGGTGCTGGAGGGGGGCTATGAGTTGCATGCCTTGGGTCGTAGTGCGATGGTGCACATCAAAGCATTGAGCGGATTGTAAGAAACAAAAAGACCGGCGCCAGGCCGGTCTTTGGGGATGAAATCAGCCGCCCTTATTTGGCGACCTGCTTCTCGCGGATCTCGTCCAGGGTCTTGCAATCGATGCACAGGGTGGCGGTCGGGCGCGCTTCCAGGCGGTTCAGGCCGATCTCGATACCGCAGTTATCGCAATAGCCGTAGTCACCGGCATCGATGCGGGCCAGCATCTTGTCGATGTTCTTGATCAGCTTGCGTTCGCGGTCACGGTTGCGCAGCTCCAGGCTCATGTCCGATTCCTGCGTGGCACGGTCGTTGGGGTCGGCAAACACGGTGGCTTCGTCCTGCATGGTATGGACGGTGCGATCGATGTCCTGGCTGAGCTCTTGCTTCAGGCCGGTCAGCACCTCGCGGAAGTGTGCGAGCTGCTTGTCGTTCATGTAAGCCTCGCCCTTCTTGGGTTTGTAAGGGGCGATATTCTTATTCGCTTGCACTGGCATCGGGGTATCTCCAAGTTGAGCTGAATTTTCCAAGCGCGCTTTAATATCAGAAAGCCTTGGCAGGCGCAACGATTAATTCCTGCGATACGCTTCAGATCACCTTAACACTTTGTTTTTCCAGCATGCCGATCAGGGCGATCAGGGGCAGACCGATCAGCGCGTTGGGGTCGTCGCCTTCGATGCGCTGGATCAAAGCGATACCCAGCCCTTCGGATTTTGCACTGCCAGCGCAGTGGTAAGGTTGTTCCTTGTGCAGGTAGTCTTCGATCTGCTGGTCGCTGAGTTGGCGGAAGGTCACCTTGGTCTCCACCACTTCGGTCTGCATGTCACCATTACGGGTATTGAGCAGGCTGAGCGCAGTAAAGAAGCTCACCGTGTTGCCGCGCATGGCACGCAACTGGCGTACGGCGTTGTCATGCGTCAGCGGCTTGCCCAGTTGTTCGCCGTGCAGCAGGGCGACCTGGTCGGAGCCGATGATCAGAGCGTGCGGATGGCGGGCCGCCACGGCTTGCGCCTTGAGCTGGGCCAGACGCCAGGAGGTCTGGCGTGCATCCTCTCCAGCAAGCGGGGTCTCGTCGACATTCGGGGCGTCGGTGATGAAGGGGAGTTGCAGGACCGACAATAGCTGACTTCTATATATAGAGGTCGAGGCCAGGACAAGAGTCTGGGAATTCAAGATGTTCCTTGCGCGGTGTCTTTGACAGGGGAGGGGGGAATATATATCATGCGCGCCTCATGTTTGCACGGCCTTTGATCGATAGCATCGAATTCGCCCGTTCCGGCAGGGTTTTGAGCGGGGATGTGGCGGTCGGGGCGTTGCCCAGACTGACTGATCAGTTGTTCAGTCGGGAAGGGGCGATACATTATGTCGTGCGCGGTATGCAGGCGGATGATCGGTCGTATCTGTTGCTTGAATTGAGCGGATCGTGTCATTTGCGTTGTCAGCGCTGTCTGGATGATTTGCCTTATTCGGTCGAGTCGTCATCGCGGTTGCAACTGCTGGAGGGGGAAGCCCTGATGCAGGAAGATGCCGATGACGAGCAGGATGGGATAGAGGCGAGCCGGAATCTGGATGTGCTCGATCTGGTTGAGGATGAATTGCTGCTCTCGTTGCCTTTTGCCCCCAGACATGACGATGGCGTCTGTGAACTGGCGATTGCAAGTGCAGGGCAGGCCGATGACCGATTCGGGATGTTGGCTAGATTGAAACAAAACAAATAGTTTATCGAGGAGTTATAGCATGGCTGTTCAACAGAACAAAAAGACCCCGTCCAAGCGCGGGATGCATCGTTCGCACGATTTCCTGACCAACCCGCCGCTGGCCGTCGAGCCGTCTACCGGCGAAGCGCACCTGCGTCACCATATCAGCCCGAGTGGCTACTATCGTGGCAAGAAGGTCGTCAGCACCAAGTCTGAATAACCTCCCAGCTGCTCCACAGGCCATCCCGTATCGTTCGGGATGGCCTGCGTTCGACCTTTTTTCGTATCTGAGGATGATTGATGGGTGTCACGATCGCCATTGATGCCATGGGCGGCGACCATGGCGTTTCCGTCACGGTGCCGGCCGCCATGGCCTACCTGGACAAGCATGAGGACGATGACATCGTATTGGTCGGCCTGTCCGATGCGATCCGTACAGAGCTGAAAGCCATGGGCGTCGTGGATACGCATCCGCGTCTGCGTATCCATCACAGCAGCGAAGTCGTCGGCATGGACGAGCAGCCGCAATCTGCGTTGCGCGGCAAAAAAGATTCTTCCATGCGCGTGTCCATCAACCTGGTCAAGGAAGGCGCTGCGCATGCCTGCGTCAGTGCGGGCAACACCGGCGCACTGATGGCGACGGCACGTTACGTACTGAAGACCCTGCCCGGGATTGACCGTCCCGCCATTGCTTCTTTCCTGCCGACCCATTCCGGTCAGGTCTGCATGCTGGACTTGGGCGCCAACGTCGACTGTACGGCAGAACACCTGCTGCAGTTCGCCCTGATGGGCAGCACCCTGGTCTCCGCGCTGGAGCACAAAGAGAATCCGACTGTTGGTTTGCTCAACATCGGCAGCGAGGACATCAAAGGTAATGAAGTGGTGAAGCAGGCCGGTGAACTCCTGCAATCCAGCGACCTGAATTTCTACGGCAATGTGGAAGGTGACGACATCTTCAAGGGCGTCACCGATGTGGTGGTCTGCGACGGTTTCGTGGGCAACGTGGCGCTGAAGACCGCCGAGGGCGTGGCTAAGATGATGGGCGGCTTCCTGAAAGAGGGGTTCGGTCGCAACCTGTTGACCAAGCTGGCCGCTCTGGTTTCTTTGCCGGTCTTGAAAGCTTTCAAGCAACGGCTGGATCATCGCCGCTATAACGGTGCCAGCTTCCTCGGCCTGAAAGGTATCGTGGTCAAGAGTCATGGTTCGGCCGATGCCTTCGCTTTCGAGTGTGCGATTGAACGCGCAGCGGAAGAGGCGCGCGGTGGTATGCTGGAACATATCAGCGAACATATAGAGAAGTGGCACCTGGCGCGCCAGGCAAAGGAAGGGGAGGCGGTTTGAGGACTTATTCCAGAATCATCGGCACGGGCAGTTATCTGCCAGCCAAGGTGCTGACCAATCACGACCTGGAGAAGATGGTCGAGACCTCGCATGACTGGATCGTCACGCGCAGCGGTATCACCGAGCGTCATATCGCCGCCGAGACCGAACTGACCAGCGACCTTGCCCTGCAAGCCAGCCGCAAGGCCATCGAAGCGGCGGGGATAGAGGCGGATGAGATCGATCTGATCATCGTCGCTACCACTTCGCCGGATCTGCCCTTTCCCAGCACGGCCTGCATCTTGCAGGACAAACTGGGCATCCGTAACGGCAGTCCGGCTTTCGACATGCAGGCGGTATGCGGCGGATTCGTCTATGCCTTGAATACGGCAGACATGTATATCCGTGGCGGCCAGGCCCGGACCGCTTTGGTGGTCGGGGCCGAGGTGCTGTCGCGTATGCTGGACTGGAACGACCGCACGACCTGCGTGCTGTTCGGCGATGGGGCTGGCGCCGTGGTGCTGCGCGCAACGGAGAAGCCGGGCGTCGTCGCAGCCAAGCTGCATGCCGATGGTCGCCATCGCGAGATGCTCAAGGCCGATCCCAAGATATCGATGGATGGTCAGGCTGTTTTCAAGTTCGCAGTCAAGGTGTTGAGTGAGGTTGTTGAAGAGCTTTTGGAGGATGAGGGGCTGCAAGGTTCCGAAATCGACTGGCTGGTGCCGCATCAGGCCAACATCCGCATTATCGAGGCCACGGCCAAGAAGCTGGGCCTGCCCATGGAACGCGTGGTCAAAACCGTGGACCTGCATGGCAATACCTCCGCGGCATCCATTCCGCTGGCTCTGGATAGCGCAGTGCGCGCAGGCAAGATTCAGCCGGGGCAGCACATCCTGATCGAAGCTGTGGGTGGCGGGTTCACCTGGGGCGCGGTTCTTATCAAGTGGTAGGGCATATCCAATGACGCAATTCGCTTTCGTTTTCCCCGGTCAAGGTTCCCAGTCGCGCGGCATGATGAACGGTTATGTCGAGTTCGCCGCTGTGCGCGACACCTTTGCTGAAGCCTCTGAAGTGCTGAAGCAGGACATGTGGCAGTTGGTGGCCGAGGGCACCGATGCCGAGCTGAACGCCACCGTCAATACGCAACCCATCATGCTGACCGCCGGTGTCGCGGTCTATCGAGCCTGGCAGTCGCAGCGCGGTCCGCAGCCGACCATCATGGCCGGCCACAGCCTGGGCGAATACACCGCCTTGGTGGCGGCGGGCGCGTTGAGCTTTGCCGATGCGCTGCCGCTGGTGCGCTATCGTGCCCAGTGCATGCAAGAAGCCGTGCCGGAAGGCAAGGGGGGTATCGCCGCCATTCTCGGTCTGGACGATGAGGTGGTGCGCGCGGTCTGTGCCGAAGGTGCGCAGGGCGAAGTGCTGGAAGCGGTGAATTTCAATTCGCCGGGGCAGGTGGTTATCGCCGGCGACCGCAGCGCCGTCGAACGCGGCATGGAACTGGCCAAGGCCAAAGGCGCCAAGCGTGCGTTGATGCTGCCGATGAGCGTACCGTCGCATTGCAGCCTGCTAAAAGGTGCTGCCGAGAAGCTGCGTGCCCGTCTGGAGACGCTGACAATCAATGCGCCGGCCATCCCGGTGCTGCATAACGCCGACGTGGCGGCTTATGCCGATGCCGCCAAGATCAAGGATGCGCTGGTGCGCCAGTTGTATTCGCCGGTGCGTTGGGTCGAAACCGTGCAGGCCTTCGGCAAGCAAGGCGTCACCCATAACGTCGAATGCGCCCCGGGTAAGGTGCTGGCCGGTCTGAACAAACGCATCGATACCAACCAGCAGGCTCTGGCCATCAACGATGGCGAAGCGCTGAAGGCCACCTTGGCCGCACTCGCATAAGGAGAAGGATATGACTCTGCAAGGACAGATCGCACTGGTGACCGGCGCCTCGCGCGGCATCGGCCAAGCCATCGCACTGGAGCTGGGAAAACAAGGGGCGACCGTGATTGGCACCGCCACTTCCGACAAGGGCGCGCAGGCCATCGCCGACTATCTGGCGGCGGCAGGTGTGAAAGGCACCGGTCTGGCGCTGAATGTGAACGATGCTGCGCAAGTTGAGGCGGTATTGGACAGCATACGCAAACAGTTCGGCGAAGTCGCCATCTTGGTCAACAACGCCGGCATCACCAAGGACAACCTGTTGGCGCGCATGAGCGACGAAGAGTGGGATGATGTGCTGACGACCAACCTGAAGTCGGTGTTCCGTCTGTCGCGCGCCGTGCTGCGCGCCATGATGAAGGCCCGCGCCGGCCGCATCATCAATATCTCTTCGGTGGTCGGCAGCAGCGGCAATCCGGGGCAGACCAACTATTCCGCCTCCAAGGCAGGCATGGTCGGTTTTACCAAGTCGCTGGCGCAGGAGATCGGCAGCCGTAACATCACCGTCAACTGCGTGGCACCCGGTTTCATCGATACCGACATGACCCAGGTGCTGGGCGAGGAGCAACGTGCCAAGCTGGTCGAGCATGTGCCGTTGAAGCGCCTCGGCCAGCCGGCTGACATCGCCGCCGCCGTGGCTTTCCTGGCCGGCCCCGGCGCCGCCTATATCACGGGCACGACGCTGCACGTGAATGGCGGCATGTACATGGATTAGGGCAGTTTGGAATTCGGCGCGAGTTTGGTAGAATGCCCGCGCTTTTTATACATTAACTTAACGGGAGCAAAAGCAATGTCCAACAACGAACAACGTGTCAAGAAGATCGTCGCAGAACAATTGGGCGTGAACGAATCCGAGATCAAGAATGAATCCTCTTTCGTGAACGACCTGGGCGCTGACTCCCTGGATACCGTCGAGCTGGTGATGGCGCTGGAAGAAGAATTCGGCGTGGAGATCCCGGACGAAGACGCCGAGAAGATCACCACCGTGCAACAAGCGCTGGACTACGTCAACGCGCACGCCAAGTAATCCCTGTAAAACAATAACATCGGAGTCCAGTTTGACTAAGCGTAGAGTTGTCGTGACCGGC
>JBFMFN010000035.1:0-98828 GCA_040754175.1 Pseudomonadota bacterium
GTTAAGACTCTCAGAGTCTATCGAGCGAAGTTCATAATAGAATTCATCATCGGTACTCATAATAGAGACACGATTCCAAACTGCTCGCGGATGAGCTCGAATAACCTTGTAGGTTTCGATCAAATCCGCGTTGATGTCACCCAAAATTGCTTCTGAAGCTTTAAGTCGTAAAAAATATACCGCAGAGCCAACAAAGGGCTCTACGTAGCGGTCAAAGTGAGTTGGCGCAGCAGCACAGAGCACTGGCAAAAGCTTCTTTTTGCTGCCCGCCCACCGAAGAATAGGCTCACTCATTTAGCACTCCCTCGTAAATGAAGGTACATGTGAATACGACTTGATTAATGTATGTATCGTACGATACAGTTTAAGTATGAAGCGTCAAACTGTCAATCCACACAGCGAGCTATATTCGCAGCTGCAAAAGGCGACTGAAATATTCAACGATAAGTTGTTTGGTGGTGAATTGAACTTGGTCGTTCTAACGCTACAGCGCGGGAAAAACACTGCTGGATATTTTTCACCAGACCAGTGGAGTAATACGCATGGAAAGTTGGCCAGTGAAATTGCAATAAATCCCACTTACTTAGCTAACCAGTCGTTGCTCGTTTTGTTTCAAACACTAGTACATGAGCTTTGTCACCTCTGGCAGCATCAACGTGGGCTAAGTCACCCCCGTTCTGGTTATCACAACCAAGAGTGGGCAGAAAAAATGATGGAGGTTGGTCTGATTCCAAGCAACACAGGAAAGCCTGGAGGAAAAAGAGTAGGGCAACGAATGGCTGACTATCCAGCTCCTAGTGGGAAATTCATCAAGGTAAGCAACGAGCTGGTCAAGTCTGGATTTGGATTAAAGTGGGTTGATCGTGACTTCAAAAGCAGAGAAATTTCATGTCGAACTATTCCAGTTGAAGTGGAGGATGAATTAAATCGCCCCTTGCTGGATTCATTTCCTGAGCTAGCTCCTTTAACAAAAAATGGGAGAGAGCTAAAAAGAAAAATTAAATATTGTTGCCCCGAGTGCGGTGCTAAGGTATGGGGAAAGTCGGGACTTAGTATTATCTGTGAAGGATGCAACCTCAAGCTTCTAAGTGAAGCCTCAGAGGCTTGGCATACAGTCTGAATCATTTCTGCCAGGCAGCGTAAGTGCCAATCACGCTTCGCATCATTGCCCATTGAACAGCCTGTTGAAATCTATTACCTATGGCGCTATGTTTGATACCTCGCTTAGTCACTATAGAAGTAAAGATTTCTGTCACTTGGGGCTCCGGCTGCAAATTTGGGCGCATATGTTCCCAATACCATTCAAGCCATGCACGCACTTGAGCGGGATGTCTTGCAGCCGCTGAGAAATCTAACTCGGCAGATTCTGGGGCTAATGCGCTAACCTGAGAGAGAGTTAGTTTGGATAAAGCGCCCTCGCTCAAACTGAGCAATCTACCAGCGGCGAACATAATTTTGTCTCGAATTAGACAGGCACGTTCGGTCTCATCTAAGGTACCTGCTATCTGATGGTCGATAGATGTCAGGAGATCTTCATACACATCATCTGAAACTGGACGTGATGTTGAAACATGGCTGCTTAAATCTCTTCCGGAATATTCTCTAGCTTTCGTAAGCGAGAATTGACCATACTTACTCTCAACAGCAAGAGTGATTGAGCTAACCTCCTCCTCGCTGATCATTGCAAAAGCACCACCAGCCGAGCTCTTAATAATGCTCTCAAGCCAATAGGGGCGAGAGTCGCTATCACCTTTCAAATCCGCATAGCGCAGTTTTGAGCTGCGTATCAGCGATTGTAAGTGCTCTGGCCACACCTGTAGGATCTGTGATAGCCAGTTGATGAGTAATTTGCGATTTTCAAATTGAGAGAATTCAAATCCCATCTTTGGCCAAGAGCACGAAGTGAGAGCTCTTGCGTCTTCTGACATGTTGAGTCTGCAGAGACTGCGCCTCGATGTGAGTCCTGTGATTAGAGATCTGAGCCCATCGAAAAATATATGCGAGTACATCGATGGGTTATCAGCCCAGTTGATGTATCCCAGCTTCAAGGCCGTATTTATCCGCAACTGAAAATCGAGAAGTGACGTACTTGGCGGCGGGGTGGAATGTGAATGGCGAAGGTCATATCCACAGTGCCAGCAGTAGGCGAGTTGATTATCCTTGGGAAATACATCCCTACTTTGCATATCAGATCTGTGAGGCTCAATGAATGAGTTGCACTGGGGGCATAGGTCAATCAGCCATGTATGATGTTCAGTGCAGGCCACAGAAAATGCTAATCGCCAACTGCGCCGAAAATATGGATGCTCGTCTTCTGCTAGGCAGGTAGGGCAGCAAAGCAGGCCAGGGTTGAGATGAATGCGGTGATAGACTCCCAGAGGCAATATCCAGCGGGTATTCCCATTTGGCTGGTGATGCTCATAGAGATAGCCCTCATATGACCGAAGTGTAGCTTTGAGAACGATTTCAAATGGGGTGCCAGTGACTTCGGAAAGCCGCGCAAGCAACCAGTCTGGGGCTTGTTTGTCGATGTCGCGAGTCCATATGGATCTGTCTCGACCAAATACCAACGCACAGAAGGTCTGGAGCTTGAGTCCGTGGGCATGAGCCAATCGAATAAGCCATGAAGAAAGCAATTCATCTGGGCAGGGTTTCAAGTGTATAGGCAACAGCCCATTACTCAATCCTAAGAGCGGCTCAGAGGGTGTCGGCATTGCTGCTACCTTTGCGCTTAACATAAGAGCATGAGGACAGCACTTCCATGTTGATACATTCCTGCTTTATCTGAATGGCGTGCTTGGCAGCACTGCGTAGGATTTTCGCTACTTCGCCGATGATACCTTCGCTGAGCCCGTACAGTTTGGAGGCAAGCTCGCCCTTATAGATATTCGACTCTTCGCGTAGAGGCAGGACGTATTCGAAGTTGTACAGAAGTTTCTTGAACTCAACACCTTCCTGCCAACGGGGTAGAGGCCGCAAAGGAAATCTGCTTAGAATCTGTGCGTCACTTCGTACTGCGTGCTCCGCCTCGATGGTTCCTGCGGCAACAATGCTGATTTTCAGTTCGTTGCTCAGATACTTCAGCATGTTCAGGAAAAATCTCTGTTTGGTAACACTCCCGGCAAGAAGAGCATTCAACTCGTCGATCATCAGAATCCTCGTCTGAATCTTCGGCAACATAGCCAGCAACTGCATCAGCTTACGATCTGACGAATCATTATGTTTGACTGGAGCTCCTAGCATCATCAGCATCTGGTTCAGGAAAACATGCTCAGATGGGCCTGGAGGAGACTGAATGTAAATAACGGGAGCGTAAACCGTATCAAACTCACGACGGTCTTCTGCCGGGTGGCGCTTCAGGAATTCTTTCAGGATTTCTGTTTTGCCATTATCGGAACGGCCAACAATAAGGATATTCGGCATTCGGTTGGTCTTCGGATGCGCGAGTAAATCCTCCATCTCATCCAAGATGTCTGTGGCAGCTGGATAGGGAATGAATACCGCCTTATCGATGTGCGACATCCTCTCTTCATCTGAAGCATTGAGGAGATCAATCGCCCTTTGGGAAAGTTTCCTATTCTGGCTTGGCATTACGACTCCCTGATGCCATCGTATGGCGTGAAATCATCAACCTCAGGCTCCACCTTGGTCTGAGTTGAT
Organism: Pseudomonadota bacterium; assembly: GCA_040754175.1. Classification (GTDB taxonomy): domain Bacteria; phylum Pseudomonadota; class Gammaproteobacteria; order Burkholderiales; family Gallionellaceae; genus Sideroxyarcus. The sequence goes on from JBFMFN010000035.1 coordinate 3,661, forward strand.
GGCTTTGGGCGCTTGGTGGCAGTGTCTTTCATGGACACCTTTTCAGAGGACTCCCACTGCTTTCGGCGTTGCTGACGAGTCCTGGCCGCCTTTGTCTTGGCAGTCTCAGTGGCCACAATATTGCGCATTTTATCGATGGTCTTGAATATCAGCTCTTCATTAGTGACTGAAGCGGCCTCTGCACGAAGCTGCTTTTTAGCGTCCTTTACTTCCCACAGGCTAACAGGCGGGCGAGAGAGATCGCGGTACGGTACTTCGATGTACTTCTCGGATTCCGGCTCGTACATCCATATCTTGCTCAGGTCGCGAGGGTCATAACGACAGACGAACTCGCGTTTTAGCTTTATGGATTTCGGGTCCTTGGCATGAATAAATCTACGCAATGGATCGCACCAGTATGAAAAGCCAAGAAACTGGATGCCATATTCCTGAACGGTTCTCATCATGAATGGCATGAAATCGAGCTTCAATCTGTCTTCGTCGGGGGCGCGCATCGGGATGCCGGTACCGAGAGTCGTATCGGTTCCAAAAATGCCTCGCTCCCACTTCACAATTGGGGGTAGACCATCGTTTCCCTTATGAGGTTGCTGGTGGTAAACGCCAAGAATAAATAATGTGAACCACTTTTCCAGCGCGTCCAATGTCATCACTGCACGACCTTCAGAGTCATATTCAAACTTGTCCTTAACGCTTGAAAATGTCGTTCCAGGGAACTCGTTGTGAACCTCGTGCATAAAGGTGCGGAATGCCCGCTCGACAGTCCCACCGTAGTTAGGCCGTCCCTTGGGGCGGCGTTCTGAAACAATGCCATATTGCTCAGTTGCTGTTCCGAGCATCGTTCCCCGGAACTCCTTGGCATTGTCCGTATGAATCTTGCTCATGACACCCCAGCAGGGCCATGTCAGATCATCGATTCCAAGCTTTGCGAGGAAGGCTTCCTTTCCGAGAATAGAACGGGAAATGCATAGGCCTGTTGCAAGAGCCCCAGGAGGATCAAGCGAGATGTAGAAACCTGTACACATCTTGCTATCTACATCTGTCGCAATTGTGAGATATGGCCGACGAATCGCTTTACGGTGTTCATCATCGACAATGATTACGTCCATAGGTGTATGGTCGATCTGAACCACGGCCAATGGAAAGTCAGCTCCGGGGAACGAACCTCGAATAGGTGCGAAATTCTCATTGGCAGCCTTAGAGCCCCTTCTGCGGCGCATGCGATGCTCTTCGTTGATTGCAAATATTCGGTTTCGTACCGTAGATGGATCCGGAGGTTCTAGGCCCTTCTGGATACACACTTTTCTGACTTCGTATGCTGTCTTGGCTGGGGTGCGAGACTGAACTGTCAGATAAAAATTTTCAATTACGTCCTGAATGATGGCCTCAACTTGCGGATCTAAACGCTTGAGGCCTGCATCTTTCCTGGGCTTCCTGAGCAGCGACGAAACTAACCCGGTGGATTCGTAATCGCTCAGCCATCGATAGACGGTGGCAATGTTTTTGCCGATAGCATCTGCGACCTTCTGAACGTCAGCTCTTGTTCTGGATGTTGTTCCTAACTCAACCAATGGGGCGATGGTTTCATATATCTCTAGAGCCAAGGCCCATTTGCGATGGTCAATTGCGGCCAAGTCTGGAAGTGGTGAGCGGGGTGCATCTATGTCTGCTGTCAGATCTACAGCGGGTACAGTTTGTTGATGCCCGGATTCATCTCTGACTAAAACGTGGGTTGCGCTGGCCAAGTCAGTAACCAGATAGCGGGCGGTACCGTATAGCACCGTCATCCCAGGGATAATGCGACTTTTGGATAGTTTGCTCATAAGGAAGGCCAAATCCTAGTCTGCATGGTGAGGGGTTTTCCAAGGTCGCAGCAGATCCATCTGCGAGCAATCATGCACCATAGGGTCCACAAAGCCTCACCTCTAAAGACCTTCGATGAGTAACAGGCCTCCAGAAGCAGGGAGGGTGTAGCCTCTTCCATTTCCTCCAGCGTTTCCCGCAACTTCTCATAATGCTGTACATGGAAGTCGGCATAACGGTAGCCCCAAAGAAATTGAATATTCTTCAGGTAATCCGTTCGGATATCTCGCTCGGTAAACACGCGAAATTCGTATCCGTTTTCCTTGGCATAAGCTCGTGCAGCGCGAAACTTTGGTTTGAGCGTCTTCCAATTGCCAAGATAGTCTTCGCGATATTTCACTTCGCAGAGTAAGGGTTTGCGCGTTTTGGGTGGTTGACCACGCCCTTCGAGGGTTCGGTACGAAACGAGCAGGTCCGGCGTGTAGTGTCTTGCTATCCCTTCGGCATCAACGTAATCAATCCTGACGGGCTGACTTTGATACCACTCAACATTGCTGTCCCAATGAACCAACAATAAAAGATCTCGTTCGAGAGAGGACTCGAACTCTTGTCCGTTTACAGTGCCCGTAAGGCTACGGACATTGATTGGTACGCGTCGGACACTACCGTTAGGCGCACGTTCGAGTTTAAGCCATGAAGTCACGAGTCGCATTTTACTCTCCTATAAACGGTATAGTCGCAAAAAACGTTCCGTTTTACAGGCAGCAACCCGCGTCCGGGCGAGATCTCGGTGGCCATGCATGGCGTGCTGTTCCTCGATGAACTGCCCGAGTTCGACCGCAGCGTGCTGGAGGTGTTGCGCGAACCGTTGGAGAGCGGGCGCATCACCATCTCGCGCGCCGCGCGGCGCGCTGACTTCCAGGCGCAGTTCCAATTGGTCGCAGCGATGAACCCCTGTCCTTGCGGCTATCTCGGCCACTACAACGGCAAATGCCGCTGCACGCCGGATCAGGTGGCGCGCTATCGCGGCAAGATCTCCGGCCCGTTGCTGGACCGCATCGATCTGTTGTTCGAAGTGCCGGCGGTGCCGCAGGACGATCTGCTCAAACAGGCGGATGGCGAACCGAGCGCGACGATACGCGCGCGGGTGGAGGCCGCGCGCCAGCGGCAATTGGCGCGGCAGGGCAAGCCCAACGCGCTGTTGTCGGTGAGCGAGATCGATGTGCATTGCGCACCCGATGCACAAGGCGAAGCCTTGCTGCGTCAGGCGATCTCCCGGCTCGATCTGTCGGCGCGTGCCTATCACCGCATCCTCAAGGTGGCGCGCAGCATCGCCGATCTGGCCGATGCCAGCGCCCTCGGCAGCGAGCATATCGCCGAGGCCGTGCAATACCGGCGCATGGACCGGGCGCATGACTGAATCGCGCGCGTCGGAGAGGAAGCTCGAGGTGCTGTTGCCGGAGATCGCTGAGGTGGCTCAGTGCTCCTGCATCACCACGGGAGCGTAGCGGGAATCCTCGTTCAGGATGTGATTGAGCAACCAGCCCACCATCAGGTGGTTGAGGTCGACGGCGGTCTCCTCATGCTGGCGGAAGCGCTGGCGCAGATCGTCCACCTGGGCGATGAACTGGCGATGGTCTTCCTTGTGACGTGCCAGCAAATCGTAATCCACGTCTTCCAGCATGGTCTCCTCGAAGGCGAAATGCGTCTGCGTGTAATCGACCAGCTCGTCGATGATGTGGCCGGTCTCGGCGCGGGTCGAACCTTGGGCATGGGCCTCATACAGCCGGTTGATGTAGTCCACGATGCGCCGGTGCTGGCGGTCGATCACGGTGATGCCGGTATCCAGCTTGTCGGTCCAGTCGATCTTCTTCATCCCCTGCCCTCCTGAGTATGCGATCGTGCGCTGCCGGACTTCACCCGAACAGGCGGGCGAACAATCCCTTTTTGCGTTCCACGAAATCCTGCTTCTGTTGCAGATACGTCTGCACCGATTCCACGTAATCGTTGTCGTCGCGCTTGATATGGTTGAACAGCCAGGTCACCAGCAGGCTGTTCAATGCTTTGGTCACGTCCTCGCCCCGTTCTGCACGCGCCTGGAACTCGGCGATGCGCTTGGTGAACAGTTCGTGCACCTTTTTGTGCGAGGTGAGGAAGGGATAGCCGGCCTCCTCCTGCAAGCTTTCCTCGAAACCGAAGTGGGAGATGGTGTAGTCCACCAGGTCGTTGAGCAACCAGGCGGCCTCTTCGCGCGACATGCCATTGGAGCGCGCATCGTCGAGCTGGTTGATGTATTCCACGATGCGCCGGTGCTGCTGGTCGATCACATCGATACCGATGTTCAACTGGTCAGACCACACGAACTTCGCCATGCATCCCCCCATCGGGTCAGAAAAGTCCCACTGATGGTAGTGGCATTTCCGGAGGTCGGCAAGCCACTCTCCCCCCCATGTTAGAATCGGCACACCTTAGAAAAGCCGGCCATCATGAGCAAAGTAGCCACTCACATCGAATCTCTCCTGCAACAACGCATCCTCATCCTCGACGGCGCCATGGGCACCATGGTGCAGCGCCACAAGCTGACCGAAGCGGACTATCGCGGCGAGCGCTTCAGGGACTGGCACCGCGACCTCAAGGGCAACAACGACCTGCTGGTGATCACCAAGCCGGAAGTCATCAAGGGCATCCATCGCGAATACCTGGCGGCGGGCGCGGACATCATCGAGACCAATACCTTCGGCGCGAACGCGACGACGCTGAAAGCGTACGGCATGGAGTCGCTGAATTACGAGCTGAACAGAGCCGGTGCCGCACTGGCGCGCGCGGCGTGTGACGAGTTCGAGAGCGCAGACAAGCCGCGCTTCGTCGCCGGCGTGCTCGGCCCCACCGACAAGACCGCGACCATCTCGCCCGACGTGAACGATCCGGCCGCGCGCAACATCACCTTCGACGAACTGGTGGCCGACTACGCGGAAGCCACGTGCGGCCTGATGGACGGCGGCGCCGACCTGCTGCTGATCGAGACCATCTTCGACACGCTGAACGCCAAAGCGGCCATCTTCGCGGTGCAGCAAGTGTTCGAGCAGCGCGGCACCACGCTGCCGATCATGATCTCCGGCACCATCACCGATGCCTCCGGCCGCACGCTGACCGGCCAGGTGACCGAAGCCTTCAACAACTCGCTGGCGCACGCCAAGCCCATCTCCATCGGTCTCAACTGCGCGCTGGGCGCGGAAGAACTGCGCCAGTACGTGGAGGAGCTGTCGCGCGTCGCCAACTGCTATGTGTCGGCGCATCCGAATGCAGGTTTGCCCAACCCGCTCGCGCCCACCGGCTACGACGACACGCCGGAGAACATGGCCGGCCACATCAAGGAATGGGCGGAGAGCGGCTTCCTCAACATCATCGGCGGTTGCTGCGGCACCTCGCCTGCGTTCATCAAGGCCATCGCCGAGACGGTGAAGGACATCGCGCCGCGCAAGATCCCCAAGAATCCTGTGGAATGCCGTTTGTCCGGCCTGGAGCCGTTCAACATCGGCGACGACTCGCTGTTCGTCAACGTCGGCGAGCGCTGCAACGTGGCCGGTTCGGCCAAGTTCAAGCGCCTGATCATGGAAGGCCAGTACGAAGAGGCGCTGGAGATCTGCAAGCAGCAGGTCGAAGCGGGCGCGCAGGTCATCGACATCAACATGGACGACGCCATGCTGGACGGCAAAGCCGCCATGGTGAAGTTCCTCAACCTCATCGCTTCCGAGCCGGATATCAGCAAGGTGCCGGTGATGATCGACTCCTCCAAGTGGGAGATCATCGAGGCCGGCCTCAAGTGTGTGCAGGGCAAGTCCATCGTCAACTCCATCTCGCTCAAGGAAGGCGAGGAGAACTTCATCAAGTACGCCACGCTGGTGAAGAAGTACGGCGCGGCTGCGGTGGTGATGGCCTTCGACGAAAAAGGTCAGGCCGACACCTACGCGCGCAAGACCGAGATCTGCAAGCGCAGCTATGACATCCTGGTGCACAAGGTCGGCTTCCCGCCCGAAGACATCATCTTCGACCCGAACATCTTCGCGATTGCGACCGGCATCGAAGAACACGACAACTACGCCGTGGATTTCATTGAGGCAACCGCGTGGATACGCAAAAACCTCCCCTACGCCAAGATCAGCGGCGGCGTGTCCAACGTTTCGTTCTCCTTCCGCGGCAACGAGCCGGTGCGCGAGGCGATCCACACCGTGTTCCTGTACCACGCCATCAAGGCGGGCATGAACATGGGCATCGTCAATGCCGGCCAGCTCGGCGTGTACGAGGAACTGCCCAAGGACCTGCGCGAAGCCGTTGAGGATGTGGTGCTGAACCGCAACAAAGACGCGGGCGAAAAACTCGTGGCACTCGCCGAGAACTTCAAGGGCGGCGGCAAGGCGCAAGTGGAAGACCTCGAATGGCGCAAAGGCACGGTGCAGGAACGCCTGACCCATGCGCTGGTGCGCGGCATCACCACCTTTATCGTCGAGGACACCGAAGAGGCAAGGCTGCAAGCCGCACAGCCGGTGGACGTGATCGAAGGCCCGCTGATGACCGGCATGAACGTGGTCGGCGATTTGTTCGGCGCGGGCAAGATGTTCCTGCCGCAGGTGGTGAAATCCGCGCGCGTGATGAAGCAGGCCGTGGCGCACCTCGTGCCCTACATCGAGGCCGAGAAAGCCAAGTCCGGCGACACCAAGCCCAAGGGCAAGATCCTGATGGCGACCGTGAAGGGCGACGTGCACGACATCGGCAAGAACATCGTCACCGTGGTGTTGCAGTGCAACAACTTCGAGGTTATCAACATGGGCGTGATGGTGCCGTGCGAGGAGATCCTCAAGACCGCGCGCGAACACAACGTGGACATCATCGGCCTGTCCGGCCTCATCACCCCCTCGCTGGAAGAGATGGCGCATGTGGCGAAGGAGATGGAGCGTCAGGGCTTCAAGGTGCCGCTGCTGATCGGCGGCGCGACGACTTCGCGTGTGCACACCGCCGTGAAGATCGCACCGAACTACCCGAGCGGCACCGTGGTGTACGTCACCGATGCGTCGCGCGCGGTAGGCGTGTGCAGCAACCTGCTGTCCGACACGCTGAGCGCCAACTACATCGCGGAAGTGAAAGCCGACCAACAGGCCGCACGCGACCAGCACGAAGGCAAGCAGGGCAAGGCCGTGCTGGTGCCGCTGGCCGAGGCGCGCGCGCACGGATTGAAGACCGACTGGAAGCAGTACACCCCGCCCAAGCCCAAGCTGCTCGGCGTGCAGAAGCTGGAGGCTTATCCGTTGGAGGCTCTCGTAGAGTTCATAGACTGGTCGCCGTTCTTCCAGGCGTGGGAACTGGCCGGACGCTTCCCCAAAATCTTGGAAGATGAAGTGGTGGGCACGGAAGCCAAGAAGCTCTATGCCGACGCGCAAGCCATGCTGAAGCAGATCGTTGAAGAGCAGTGGCTCACCGCCAACGCCGTGTTCGGCCTGTTCCCGGCCAACACCGTGAACAGTGACGACATCGAGATCTACGCCGACGACAAGCGCAAGACGGTCGCCATGACCTGGCACAACCTGCGCCAGCAGACCAAGAAACCGGCCGACATTCCCAACTACTGCCTGGCCGATTACATCGCGCCGAAAGACAGCAAGGTCAAGGACTACATCGGCGGCTTCGCCGTGACCGCAGGCATCGGCATCGAGAAGAAGATGCAGGAATTCGAAAAGGCGCACGACGACTACAGCGCCATCATGCTGCAAGCGCTGGCCGACCGACTAGCCGAAGCCTTTGCCGAGCACCTGCACCTGCGCGTGCGTCGCGAGTTCTGGGGTTACGCGGACGATGAAGCGCTGGACAACGACGCGCTCATTTCAGAAAAATACCGCGGCATCCGCCCCGCCCCCGGCTACCCCGCCTGCCCCGAGCACAGCGAGAAAGGCCCGTTGTTCGAATTGCTGCAAGCACCGAAGAACGCTGGCATCACCCTCACCGAAAGCTACGCCATGCTACCCACCGCCGCCGTCAGCGGCTTCTACTTCTCACACCCCGAGGCGAAATACTTCGCCACCGGCAAGGTAGACAAGGAGCAGGTCGCGGACTACGCGAAGCGCAAGGGGTGGACGGTGGAAGAGGCGGAGAGGTGGTTGGCGCCGGTGTTGAGTTATTAAAGGATAGTCATGTATCTGCCAAAATTATTTGAAGAAAACAGCTTGGAGGTTATGCAGCAGTTGATGCGTGATCGTCCTTTGGCTACGGTAGTCACGCTTTCGTCACAAGGTTTGAATGCAAACCATATCCCTTTGCATCTTGTCGCCGTTGAAGATTCTTATGGAGTATTACGCGGCCATGTGGCTCGCAGTAACTCAATGTGGAGTGATCTACAAAACTCCGAAGTGCTGGCAATTTTTCATGGCCCTGAAAGCTATGTTTCTCCATCTTGGTATGCAACCAAAAAGGAAACCAGCAAGGTTGTGCCAACATGGAACTATGCTGTTGTTCATGCCCATGGCACGCTGAACATAATTGACGACTCAGCATGGATACGTACTCAGATGGAAGTGTTGACTGATCAGCAAGAGCAGACACATCCCAAACCGTGGGCTGTGACAGATGCTCCGAATGAATATATTCAAAAAATGCTTGAAGCCGTGGTTGGTATCGAGATCAAGATCACTAAACTATTAGGCAAATGGAAAGTTAGCCAAAACCAGCCGCCGCAAAATCAGGTGGGGGTGATTGCAGGACTTGATGGACTGAAAGCGCCGGAGGCAACAGCCATGGCCGATTTAATGAAACAAAGACAACCCTAAAGTTTAGAAGGAAAACACAAAATGACCACCCTCATCAAAACCGACGCCAAACTCGGCGAAGGCGCAGAAGCCCAGGCCGGACAAACCGTCATCGTGCATTACACCGGCTGGTTGTATGACGAGAGCGCGCCCGAGAACAAGGGCAAGAAGTTCGATAGCTCGCTCGACCGCAACGAGCCGTTCGATTTCCCGCTCGGCGGCGGGCGCGTCATCAAGGGTTGGGATGAGGGCGTGCAAGGCATGAAGGAAGGCGGGCAGCGCACGCTGATCATCCCGCCGGAGATGGGCTACGGCCCGCGCGGCGCGGGTGGCGTGATCCCGCCGAATGCGACGTTGGTGTTCGACGTGAAGTTGCTGAAGGTGATCCGCACCGAGTGCATCGACACCAAGGTGGGCGAGGGCGAGGAGGCGCAGGCCGGGCAGCATGTGACGGTGCATTACACCGGCTGGCTGTTCGACAAGAACGCGGAAGGCAACAAGGGCACCAAGTTCGACAGTTCCGTCGACCGCGATGAGCCGTTCGAATTCCCGCTCGGCATGGGCCATGTGATCCAGGGTTGGGACATCGGCGTGCAGGGCATGAAGGTGGGCGGTCAGCGCACGCTGATCATCCCGGCCGAGATGGGCTATGGCCGTCGCGGTGCAGGCGGGGTGATCCCCGGCAATGCGACGCTGGTGTTCGAAGTCGAATTGCTGGGCGTGCAGTGATGATGCGTTTTCGTTCCCTGTCTTTTGCAGCCTTGATCGCGGCGAGCGGTTTGTTGTTCAGCGCGTGCTCGCAAGCCGAACTGCCCGCCGCCAAGCCGAGCAACGTGACCGAGCTGATGCAGATCGAAGTGAAGCCGGGCGCTGGTGCGGAAGCCAAAGCCGGGCAGACGGTCGCGGTGCATTACACCGGCTGGTTGTATGACGAGGCAGCGCCCGAACATAAAGGCGCGAAGTTCGACAGCTCGCGCGACCGCAACCGCCCGTTCGAATTCCCGCTCGGTGCAGGTCAGGTCATCCAGGGTTGGGATATCGGTGTGCAAGGCATGAAGGTCGACGGGCAACGCACGCTGATCATCCCGCCGCAGATGGGGTATGGCGCACGCGGTGCAGGCGGCGTGATCCCGCCGAATGCGACGCTGGTGTTCGATGTGGAGTTGCTGGCGGTGAACTGAGCTGTTTTCACTTATGATGTCATCAACCTGTTGCAGGAGCGTGCCATGAATATCACAGCGGAGCTGGACCGCCTCTCTACGGCGGACAAGCTGAAGGCGATGGAGCATCTTTGGGATGAACTGTGCCGCCGGTCGGAGGAAGTGCCCGCCCCGGCATGGCACGGTGAAGCCTTGGCTCAGCGCGAGCAGGATGCGCTGGAAGGCAAAGCATCATTCCAGGATTGGGAAGATGCGAAAACCAGGATACGTGACGCGCTGAAATGAAAGTGCGCATCCTCGATGCGGCGTCGCGCGATCTGGTCGATGGCTACCATTTCTACGAGCGTCAGCAGTCGGGGTTGGGGGCTTACTTCATCGACTCGCTGTTTTCGGATATCGATGCGTTGTTGCTGTATGCGGGGGGGCATGCGACCTATTTCGGCCGGTTCCATCGGGCGCTATCCAAGCGCTTCCCGTTTGCGATCTATTACCGGGTCGCCGGGCAGGAAGTGCAGGTCTACGCGGTGCTGGACTGCCGCCGGAGTCCTGCCTGGATCAGGTCGCATTTGAGTGCGGCGCGGTAGTCGACGGAGAAGATAAGGAGAGGGGTATGTTCCAGATTCGAGTCCACGGTCGGGGCGGTCAGGGGGTGGTGACCGCGACCGAGATGCTGTCGGTTGCCGCGTTCGAGGAAGGCCGCCATGCGCAGGCTTTCCCCAGTTTCGGTTCGGAGCGCACGGGGGCGCCGGTGGTGGCGTTCTGTCGCCTCGATGACAAGGAGATCCGCCTGCGCGAACCCATCATGCAGCCGGACGCGCTGATCATCCAGGATCCCACCCTGCTGCATCAGATCGATGTGTTCGCCGGACTCAAAGCCGATGGCTATGTGCTGCTGAACTCGGCGCACAGTTTCGACCAGCTCGGTCTGGGCGAACTGGTGCAGCGCATGGGCCATGCGCGGCTCGCCACGCTGCCCGCTACCGAGCTGGGCATCAAACATATCGGCCGCCCCATCCCCAACGTGCCGCTGATCGCCGGTTTCGCGGCGCTGTCCGGCATGTTCAAGCTCGAATCCGTGGTGAAAGCGATCAATGAGAAGTTCTCGGGCAAAGTGGCTGAGGGCAACATCGCCGCTGCGACCGAGGCTTACGAATTGGTGCAGCAACAGATGAAGGAGGCCGCACATGCTTAAGCAGATGGAAGGCTCCAAGGCCGTGGCCGAAGCGGTGGCGCTGTGCCGACCGGAAGTGATCTGCGCCTACCCGATCTCGCCGCAGACCCATATCGTCGAGGCGCTGGGCGAGATGGTGAAGTCGGGCGAGTTGCAGCCGTGCGAATTCATCAACGTGGAGAGCGAGTTCGCTGCGATGTCGGTGGCTATCGGTTCGTCTGCCGCCGGGGCGCGCTCCTATACCGCTACCGCCTCGCAGGGGCTGCTGTTCATGGTGGAGGCGGTGTACAACGCGTCCGGTCTGGGCCTGCCCATCGTGATGACGGTGGCCAACCGTGCCATCGGCGCGCCGATCAATATCTGGAACGACCACTCCGACGCGCTCTCGCAGCGCGATTCCGGCTGGATGCAGCTGTTCGCCGAGACCAACCAGGAGGCGGTGGACCTGCACATCCAGGCGTTCAAGCTGGCCGAGGAATTGTCGATGCCGGTGATGGTGTGTATGGACGGCTTCATCCTCACCCACGCCTTCGAGCGCGTGGACATCCCGACGCAGGAACAGGTGGATGCCTTCTTGCCGCCGTATGAGCCGCGCCAGGTGCTGGACCCGGCCGAACCGATTTCGATTGGTGCGATGGTCGGACCGGAAGCGTTCATGGAAGTGAAATACCTGGCGCATGCCAAGCAGCTGCAGGCGCTGGAACTGATCCCGCAATACTCGGCCGAGTTCAAGCAGAAGTTCGGACGCGACAGCGGCGGCCTGGTGCGCAGCTATCGCACCGAGGATGCCGAGACCATCATCGTGGCCATGGGCTCGATGTTGGGCACCATCAAGGATGCGGTGGACGAACTGCGCGAACAGGGCCACAAGATCGGCGTGCTGGGCATCGTCAGTTACCGCCCTTTCCCGCTCAAGCAAGTGCGCGCGGCGCTGGTGAACTGCAAGCGCTTCGTGGTGCTGGAGAAGAGTCTCGCGGTCGGCATGGGCGGCATCGTCGCCACCGACGTGCGCATGGCCGTGACCGGTACCGGGATCAAGGGTTTTACCGCCATTGCCGGGTTGGGCGGACGCAATATCACCAAGGCTGCATTGCTCAAGCTGTTCGTGCAGGCCGAGCAGGAAGCGCTGGAGCCGGTGACCTTCGTCGATCTGGATTGGGACGTGGTCAACAAGCAGCTGGAGCGCGAACGGCAGAACCGCCGCTCCGGTCCCATCGCCGAGAACATCCTGCATGCCAAGGGGATGTCTTCATCGGCCAAGTTTGGTTGAGGAGCGATCATGGGATACCAGACCGTCAAGTTCTACCAGACCGGCACCTACACCGTGGGCAACCGCCTGCTCGCGCCGGACGAGCGCAGCGTGCAGGCCGGCGAACGGCGCAGCAATTCGATCAACTCCGGCCACCGCGCCTGCCAAGGCTGTGGCGAGGCGCTGGGCGCGCGTTATGCCATCGACGCCGCGATGGCCGAGAGCAACAACCAGCTGATCGCCGTCAACGCGACCGGTTGTCTGGAAGTGTTCTCCACGCCTTATCCCGAATCGTCCTGGCAAGTGCCGTGGATCCATTCCCTGTTCGGCAACGCGCCGGCGGTGGCGACCGGCGTGGCGGCGGCGATGAAGGTGAAGGGGCGCAGCGAGGTGCGCGTGGTGGCGCAGGGCGGCGACGGCGGCACCACCGACATCGGTTTCGGCTGCCTGTCCGGCATGTTCGAGCGCAACGACGATGTGCTGTACATCTGCTATGACAACGAAGCGTATATGAACACCGGTGTGCAGCGTTCGTCGGCGACACCGCCGACCGCGCGCACCGCGACCACCATGCCGGTGGGCAAGGAGCCGGGCAACGTGTTCGGCCAGGGCAAGAACGTGCCGGAGATCGCCATGGCGCACGGCATCCCCTACGTGGCGACCGCCACCGTGGCCGACCTGCGCGACCTCGAATACAAGGTGCGCAAGGCGATGCAGATGCGCGGCGCGCGTTACATCCAGATCTTCGTGCCCTGCCCGCTGGGCTGGGGTGCGGCCTCGCACGACACCATCAAGCTGGCGCGACTGGCCAAGGAGACCGGCATGTTCCCGGTGTTCGAGGCCGAGCACGGCGAAGTGACCGGCGTGCTGAAGATCCGCAACAAGCAGCCGATCGAGGAATACTTGAAGCCGCAGAAGCGTTTCGCGCACCTGTTCGGCAAGCATGCGCATCCCGAGATGGTGGCGCACCTGCAGGCCATCGCCGACCGCAACATCCGCAAGTACGGGCTGCTGGACGAGGAGAAGGTAAATGCCCAATAAACCTTTCGCTATTACGCTGAAGCCCGGTACTTCGCTGTCCAACCTGACCGGTTCCTGGCGCAGTGCGCGCCCGGTCTATCTGGACCGCCTGCCGCCGTGCAACAACGCCTGCCCGGCGGGCGAGAACATCCAGGGCTGGCTGTTCCATGCCGAGAGCGGCGATTACGAGCAGGCCTGGCGCGTGCTGGTGCAGGACAATCCGCTGCCCGCCGTGATGGGGCGCGTGTGCTATCACCCGTGCGAGACGGCGTGCAACCGCGCGCAGCTCGATCAGGCGGTGGGCATCAATTCGGTGGAGCGCTTCCTCGGCGACGAAGCGATCAAGCGCGGCTGGAAGTTCGATGCGCCGGCCGCAGCCAGCGGCAAGAAGGTTCTGGTGGTGGGGGCGGGGCCGTCCGGCTTGTCCGCCGCCTATCATCTGGCGCGCATGGGTCACAAAGTGGAGATCCACGAGGCCGGCCCGCTGGCGGGTGGCATGACGCGCTTCGGCATCCCGAAATACCGTCTGCCACGTGAGGTGCTGGATGCCGAGGTGCAGCGCATCGTCGATCTGGGCGTGACGCTGAAGCTGAACACCAAGGTGGAGCACATCGACCAGAGCATGAAAACGGGCGGCTTCGATGCGGCCTTCCTCGCGGTCGGCGCGCACATCGGCAAGCGCACCATGATCCCGGCGGGCGATGCGGCGCACATCATGGATGCGGTGTCGGTGCTGCGTTCGATGGAGGGCGAGGACAAGCCCATGCTGGGTCGCCGCGTGGTGGTGTACGGCGGCGGCAACACCGCCATCGACGTGGCGCGCACCGTGAAGCGTATGGGCGGCGAGCCGATCATCGTCTACCGCCGCACGCGCGACAAGGCGCCGGCCCACGACTTCGAGATCGAGGAGGCTTTGCAGGAAGGCGTGATGGTGAAGTGGTTGTCCACCATCAAGCAGGCCGGTGCGGGCGAGATCACCATCGAGCGGATGGAACTGGACGACAAGGGATTCCCGCAGCCGACCGGCGAGTTCGAGAAGCTGGAGGCGGATTCGGTGGTGCTGGCGCTGGGCCAGGACGTGGACCTGTCGCTGCTGGACGGCGTGCCGGGGCTGGTGGTGAAGGACGGCGTGGTGCAGGTCTCCCCCAACATGATGACCGGTGCAACGGGCATCTTCGCCGGCGGCGACATGGTGCCTTCCGAGCGCACCGTCACCGTGGCGGTCGGCCACGGCAAGAAGGCGGCGCGCCATATCGATGCCTGGCTGCGCGGCGCGACCTACGTGCCCGCACCCAAGCACGAGTTGGCCGAGTTCAAGAACCTGAACACCTGGTACTACTCGGACGCGCACAAGACCGTGCGCCCGATGCTGGACATCATCCGTCGCCAGACCAGCTTCGACGAAGTGCAGGGCGGGCTGGACGAGAGCAACGCGCTGTTCGAGGCGCGCCGCTGCCTGTCTTGCGGCAACTGCTTCGAGTGCGACAACTGCTACGGCGTGTGCCCCGATAACGCGGTGGTCAAGCTCGGCCCGGGCAAGCGCTTCGAGTTCAAGTACGACTACTGCAAGGGTTGCGGCCTGTGCGTGGCGGAATGCCCGTGCGGTGCGATCAAGATGGTGGCGGAAGACATCTGACCTGACTCCCTATGAACCTCATTTCCAATCCGTTGCTGGTGACGGCGGTCATGCTCGCCGTGTCCAACCTGTTCATGACCTTCGCCTGGTACGGCCACCTGAAGAACCTCGCCACTTCGCCGTGGTACGTGGCGGCGCTAGTGAGCTGGGGCATCGCGCTGTTCGAATACCTGATCCAGGTCCCGGCCAACCGTATCGGTTATACCGCGCTGAGTCTGGGGCAGTTGAAGATATTGCAGGAAGTCATCACACTCTCCATCTTCGTGCCCTTCGCCGTGCTGTACATGAACCAGCCGCTGAAGCTGGATTATCTGTGGGCGGGGCTGTGCCTGATGGGCGCGGTGTATTTTATTTTCAGGACGTAGCTTGTCATCTCGGCGGAGGCCGGGATCCAGCGTGGTTTTTGAAAATGCCGTTGGTTTTTGTTCCGCTTCGCGGAGTTTGTTTGATTACTGGATTCCCGCCAGCGCGGGAATGACGAAATTGGAAGAGACGATGAGCAAGCACATCCACATCCTCGGCATCTGCGGCACCTTCATGGGTGGTATCGCCGCCATCGCCAAGCAATCCGGCTATCGCGTCACCGGCTGCGACGCCAACGTCTACCCGCCGATGAGCACACAGTTGATTGAACAAGGCATCGAATTGATCGAAGGTTTCGGCATCGAGCAGCTTGAGCTGAAGCCGGACGTGTTCGTCATCGGCAACGTGGTGTCGCGCGGCAACCCGCTGATGGAAGAGATCCTCAACCGCAACCTGCCCTATGCCTCCGGCCCGCAATGGCTGGCCGATACGCTGCTGCGCGACAAGTGGGTGCTGGGCGTGGCGGGTACACACGGCAAGACCACGACGACTTCGATGCTGGCATGGATACTGGAACACGCGGGGCTGAACCCCGGCTTCCTGATCGGCGGCGTGCCGCAGAATTTCGGCATCTCGGCGCGCATCACCGAATCGCCTTTCTTCGTGATCGAAGCGGACGAATACGACACCGCCTTCTTCGACAAACGCTCCAAGTTCGTGCACTACCATCCGCGCACGGCGATCCTGAACAACCTGGAGTTCGACCACGCCGACATCTTCCCCGACCTCGCCGCCATCGAGACGCAGTTCCACCATCTGGTGCGCACCGTGCCGGGTAATGGGCTGGTGGTGTGCAACGGGCGTGAAGCATCCTTGCAGCGCGTGCTCAAACGCGGCTGCTGGACGCCGGTGGAGCAGTTCGGCAGTGACGAGGGCTGGAACATCGATGACAATGATGTCGTGTCGCTGAACGGCAAGCCGCAGGGCACGTTGCAATGGGAACTGCTCGGCGAGCACAACCGCATGAATGCGCTGGCCGCATTGTCTGCTGCGCGCCATGCGGGAGTGCCGGTGGCGCAAGGCTTGGCGGCACTAGCCGAATTCAAGAATGTGAAACGCCGCATGGAAGTGCGCGGCACGGTGAACGGCATCACCGTCTATGACGACTTCGCCCATCACCCCACCGCCATCGACACCACCGTGGCCGGCCTGCGCCGCAAGGTGGGCAAGGCGCGCATCCTCGCCGTGCTGGAGCCGCGCTCCAACACCATGAAGCTGGGGGTGATGAAGGATGCGCTGCCCGGCAGTCTGAAAGACGCCGACCTGACCTTCTGCTACGCGGGCAACCTCGGCTGGGATGCGCGCGGCGCGCTGGCCCCGCTGGGCGACAAGGCGGTGGTGAAGGACGATCTGAACGAACTGATCGAAGCCATCGCGAGTGCGGCGAAGTCAGGCGACCAGATACTGGTGATGAGCAACGGCGGGTTCGGCGGGATACACGAGAAGCTGCTGAAAAGCCTGGCTTGAGCCAGCTCAGGCGGTCCCGTCCACTTCCATGTGCAATTGCGTAATGCAGTCCACGGTCTTTTTGGACTGACGGGCGAAATCGTTGGTCAGCAATTGCTGGGCGCGCGCATCGTCACCGGCCTGATGTGCTTCGATCACTTTGGCGGCATGCAGGTGGAACAGCGCGTGTTCGGTGATCAGCGTCTGAAAGGCCGGGTATTCACCCAAGCGCGCACGACCGGCGCCGTGTATCCATTTGCCCAGCGCACATTGGTTGTCCTGACAGACCACGTCCGGCACCAGCGTTTCAGTTGCGGCACCGTCCAGATAGTTAGCCAGACGGCGCTTCCAAGTCACATGAGCCTCCACGGCCTGGAAGAAATCGATCTCTCTTCTGATCTCGGTACGGGCGCTGTCGCTCAGCCCGAAAATGGACAGGAACTTGCCTGTCAGTCCCTTGATCATGTGCGCTCCCCGCTATGGTGATCTTCGTTTTGAGGGCGCGCATTCTATGCATGCATCACACGTGGAGCAAATCACATCGGTCGGGTGCGTGGCTTGCGCGCCACAGGCGCAAGCAAGAGGTGCTCACTGCGACAGATATTCGATGACGTCGCCGCCCGCTTCGGCGAAGCTGCGGCCGAGGCAGATGGCACCGGCGCCATGCAGCACGATCTGCTGGTGATGCAGCTGGATGATCTGGCCGTCGCTGAAGCGGATGAAGGTGCCGTTCACGCTGTGGTCGGTGAGCAGGAATTTGCCGAAGTTGTATTCGATGCGCGCATGCTGCCGTGAGGCGAGGCTGTCCGGGATCACCAGGTCGCAATCGTCGGCACGGCCGAGCAAGGCGCTGCGGCGCTGCTCTCCCAGCGTCAAGACCTGTGTGCCATAGCGCAGCAGCAGCTCCTTGCGTGACAGGCTGGGCTTGCGGAAAGCCTGGATGCCGATGCGGGTGCTGGTCGTGTCTTCCTGTTCCCACAATACCTGGAACACTTCGAACTCCTGTGCTTTGCCGCGGAATTCGGTGCGCATCACCGAGCGTGTGCGTTTGAGCAGGGAGCGCGGCAGGGCATCGACCACGGCTTGCGAGGTGAGGATCTGCCGGGCACGGGTGATGGCGGTGATGCGCGCGGCGAGGTTGACCGTGTCTCCGAAGGCATCGTTGCGCTCAAGCAGCACTGCGCCGTAGTGCACGCCGATACGCACATAGATGGGTTGCTGGCCGCCCGGGTGTTGCTCTTCGATCGCTTGCTGCATGGCCATGGCCGAGCTGACCGCAGTTTCGGCATCGGGAAAGGAGCACATGATCTCGTCGCCGATGGTCTTGATCAGCTTGCCGCGATGTTCGAACGCGATGCGGGTGAGGATGGACAGGGTGCGTGTGACCAGTTGCAGTGCCACTTCGTTGCCCAGCTTGTCGTACAGCGCGGTACTGCCGCTGATGTCGGCGAACAGGATGGCGAGGTTCTGCTGCGAGTCCGTCATCAGCCGTTGGCTCCGAACATCATGCGCCGTGCCACGAACCGTTTGGCGAACGGCAGGTGGTCGAGCAGGGACAGCGCGGCGGCGCGCGCCGGGGCGAGCAAGGGCAGGTCATTGGAGAACAGGCGCACCAGACCGTCGGTGAAGCGGATACCGGCGTTGCGGTCGACGCGTCGCGCATCGCGATAGGCTTTGCACATGGCGGCACTGCCGATGTTGTCCGGCGCGTGGTCGAGGATGGTCTGTGCCAGCTCCCAGGCATCGCGGATGCCCATGTTGAAGCCTTGGCCGGCCACCGGGTGCAATGTCTGCGCGGCATTGCCGATCAGCACCATGTGCGGCAGCGTGATGTCCGGGGCACGCTTGAGGCGTAGCGGATAGCAGTTGCGCGGTCCGATGCCGGTGAAGCTGCCGAGGCGGTCGCCGAAATGCTGTTGCAGGTAGGCCAGGAAGGTGGCGTCGTCCCAGGCCAGCATTGCTTCTGCCTGTGCATGCGGTGCGGTCAGCACCAGTTCGTAACCGTCCAGATAGGGTAGCAGTGCCATCGGGCCCTGCGCGGTGAAATGTTCGAAGGCATAACCGGGGTGCGGCTGGGTGCAGGTGACATGCGCGATGAGGCCGCTCTGGCCATAGTCGGTGATCTGCGGCGGATGGGTGGTTTCGAGCAGCTTGCCGCCGTCGGCGACCACGGCGAGACGCGCGGTGAGGGCATGTTCCGTGCCGTGGCGGCGATAGCGGATCAGCGCGTCTTGCTGTGTGCTGCTCAGGTGTTCGACTGCCGCGCCGTACAGGCAGGTGATGTCGGTGCTGTCGTGCAGCGCGGCTTGCAGGGCGGCATGCAACGCGGTGTAGGGTAATACATAGCCCATGTCGGGCACTTTCAGCTCGTCGGCGCGCAGCGTGGTATGGCCGCTGGAGTCCTTCTGCGTGATCGCTATGGTGGCGATGCCGCTCACGTTTCGCAGCGACTGCCAGGCGCCCAGGCGTTGCAGCAGCAGGCGCGTGCCGTATGACAGTGCCAGGGCGCGCGGGTCGCTGGTGTTGACCTCCGACGTGCGTGCTTCCAGCAGGACCACCTTCAGGTCGTTGTCGCGCAAGGCCAGCGCCAGCGCGGCGCCCACCGGGCCGCCGCCGATGATGGCGACGTCGTAATGGTCAGTCACAGCGCATCACCTCCTCGATCTCGGCCACGGTCTTGGGCGCGGCCTGGGTCAGCACTTCGTTGCCTTGTGCGGTGATCAGCACATCGTCCTCGATGCGGATGCCGATGTTCCACAACGCTGCGGGCACGTTGTCGGCGGGGCGGATGTAGCAGCCCGGCTCGACGGTGAAAGTCATGCCGGCTTGCAAGGGGCGCCAATGACCATCCGGTTTGTAATCGCCGACATCATGCACGTCCATGCCCAGCCAGTGGCCGGTGCGATGCATGTAGAACTGTTTGTAGCTGCCGCTCTCCAGCACGCTCTCCAGCGAGCCTGTGCACAGCTTGAGGTCGATGAAGCCTTGCGCCAGGACGCGCAGCGCGGCCTCGTGCGGGGCGTCCCACAGGTTGCCGGGCTGTGCCGCGGCGATGGCGGCGTGTTGCGCGGCGAGCACGATCTGGTAGACGTCGCGTTGGGCAGTGCTGAACTTGCCATTGACGGGGAAGGTGCGCGTGATGTCGGCGGCATAGCTGTCCAGTTCGCACCCGGCGTCGATCAGCAGCAGGTCGCCGTCGCGCAGCGGAGCGCGGTTGCCGACGTAGTGCAGCGTGCAGGCATTGGCGCCGCCGGCGACGATGCTGGTGTAGGCCGGCTGGCGCGCGCCCTGGCGGCAGAACTCGTGCAGCAGTTCGGCTTCGATCTGGTATTCGTGCTGGCCGGGGCGCGTGTGGCGCATGGCGCGGCGGTGGGCGGCGGCGGAGATGTCTGCCGCATGGCGCATGATGGCGATCTCGTGCGCGTCCTTGAACAGGCGCATTTCGTCCACCAGGTCGCGGATGTCGCGCAGCTCGGCGGGTGCCTTGATGCCGCTGCGCGCCTTGGCCTTTACCGCTTCGCGTACCTTGAGCATGCGCGCATCCCAAGCGGGGTCGTGGCCGAGCGGGGTGTACAACACGGGCTGGTTACCCATCAGCTCGGTGAGGCGTTCGTCCAATTGTGCGATGGGGAAGGCGGCATCGAAGCCGAAGGTCATGGCAGCGGCGTCCGGGCCGTGGCGGAAGCCGTCCCAGATCTCGCGTTCGGCATCTTTTTCGCGACAGAACAGCAGACTTTGCTGCGGTGCGCCGGCGATCAGCACCAGCACGGCTTCGGGTTCGCTGAAGCCGCTGAGATAGTAGAAGTGGCTGTCGTGGCGGTAGTCGTAATGGGTGTCAGCGTTGCGCGCCACTTCAGGCGCGGTGGGGATCACGGCGATACCCTGCTGCATCCGGGTTTGCAGGCGTTTGCGGCGGTCGGCGTAGGGTGCGGTGCTCATGGATGGATGATAAACCGATTCGCGCGGCTCAATACAGCCATCCCCCGGCACGCAGGATGCCGACGATGCCGACCATGACCCAGAACACATTGAGCAGGGTGTAGGCGGCATCCTTCTTCAGCATGGCGCACCAGGACAGCATGACGGCATCGATGGTGTTGAAGACCCAGACGAACATGAACGGGCTGGCCGGTCCCAGCCAGCTCACCAGCGAGAAGCTGAAGATGCGCATGAGCACGCCGGTCATTTCGATAGGCCTGATATGACGCAGGACGAAACGGTTGGCGCGGGCGATGGGCATGGTGTGCGTTATCTGCGCAGCAAGTGGTCGAGTGCTTCCAGCCGCTGCGGCGTGCCGATGTCCATCCACAGTCCGCGGTGGTGTTCGCCGCTGATGCGACCTTGCGCGATCTGTGTGCGCAATAGCGGCGCGAGCGGGGCTTTGCTGCCGCGCGGGATGCTGGCGAACAGGGCGGGTTTGTAGAGACCGATGCCGGAGAAAGTCAGGATTCTGGATTTGGTATCTGGGATCTGGGGCGTGGTCACGATGCGATCGCCAGCGAGACAGAAATCGCCCTTGGGGTTGTGTTCCGGATTGTCCACCAGTACCAGATGGGCGAGGTCATCGCTGTTCGCCAGCAGGGCGGCCCGTTGCGGCAGGTGGGCGAAATGGTAATCGCAATACACATCGCCGTTGACCACGGCGAACGGCTCATCGCCCAGCAGGTGCAGAGCGTAGGCGATACCGCCTGCCGTCTCCAGTGCGGCGCCTTCATCGGAATAGCGGATGCGTGCGTCGTAACGGCTGCCGTCGCCCAGTGCCTGTTCGATCTGCAGTCCGAGATGGGCGTGGTTGATGACGAGGTCGGTGATACCGGCGGCGACCAGGCGCTCGATGTGCCACACGATGAGCGATTTGCCGCCTGCCGGCAGCAGCGGTTTCGGCGTGTGGTCAGTCAGCGGGCGCATGCGTTCGCCACGGCCGGCGGCCAGGATCATCGCGCGCATTCAGCAGAACCTTTCACGTTTGCGTTTTCTTCCGCTTGCTGGGGAAAGCTGGATGGGGGCGTCATCAGAAGCTGTAACCTTCGGTGATGGCTTGCGGGTGCAGTTCTTCCAGCAATACCTGCAAAGGCTTGAGGTGGATGTAGCGCGAGCAGGCTTTGTGCAGGTATTCGAACACCAGCGGCATGTCCTTGAGGTAGCCGTCCTTGCCGTCGCGATGGTACAGGCGGGCGAAGATGCCGAGCACCTTGATGTGGCGCTGCACACCCATCCATTCGTAGTCGCGGTAGAAGTCGCCGAAGTCTTCTCGCACCGGCAGGCCGGCCTTGCGCGCCTTCTCCCAGTAGCGGATCAGCCAGTCCATGACGTCGGCTTCTTCCCACTTGATATAGGCATCCTTGAACAGCGAGGCGAGGTCGTAGGTGATGGGGCCGTACACGGCATCCTGAAAGTCGAGGACGCCGGGATTGTTGTCCGCGACGAACATCAGATTGCGCGAATGGTAGTCGCGGTGCACGTAGACGCTGGGCTGGGCCAGATTGTTGTCCAGGATGCGGCGGAAGCAGTCTTCCAGCTTGGCGCGCTGTTGGTCATTGAGCGTCACGCCCAGGTGCTTGCCGATGTACCACTCCGGGAACAGGTCGAGTTCGCGGCGCAGCAGGGCTTCATCATACGGCGGCAGCTGGTCAGGTTTGGAAGCTAGCTGGATCTTGATCAGGGCGTCGGTGGCGGCGCCATAGAGCTGCTTGGCATTGCCCGCCTCCAGCGCTTGCAGGTAGGTGGTGTTGCCGAGATCGGACAGCAACAGGAAGCCTTGTGTCAGGTCCTGTGCATAGACGTGCGGCACGTGAGCCCCAGCCTGTTCGAACAGTTTGCCGATGTGCAGAAATGGCTTGCAATCTTCATGTTGTGGCGGGGCATCCATGACGATGCGCGTCGCGCCGTCGGCGAAGGTGGCACGGAAATAGCGCCGGAAACTGGCATCGGCGGAGGCGACGGAAATGGTGAAGGAAGTCTCGGGGAACAGGCCGGAAAGCCAGTCGGTCAGTTGTTGTTGACGTTGCATCGGATTGCCTTGGTAAGGGTTTTGTGCGATTTTAGCACCTTACCTTGATCGCCCCATCCATGCCTTTCCGTCCGTCTTTGCTGGTCTGTTCCCTGCTGTGCGCTTTGCCGTACCCGGCGGCGGCCGAGTCCGTACCGCTCAAGCTGGACCGCACCTTCAAGCAATTGCCGCCGTCGGACGAGCCGGGGGTGGCCTTCATCAGTGCACAACGCATGGAAGCGCGTCAGGGCGATCAGCTGGAGGCGAGCGGCGCGGTGGAACTGCGCCACGAGGGCAAGGTGGTGAAGGCCGACCACCTGCTGTATGAGCAGGAAAAACGCGATGTGTATGCGGACGGCAACGTCAGCATCGTGCAAGGCCAGACCCAGGTGGCGGGTCCCAGCCTGAACCTCAATCTGGATCGGGATGTGGGCCAGATGGCGCAGCCGGAGTTCCTGCTCGGCGAGAACAACGCGCGTGGCAAGGCCACGGTGATGGATATCGATGGGCGTACCCGCTATACCTTCCGTTCGGCGGCCTATACCACCTGCCCGGCAGGCAACGATGACTGGCTGGTGCGCATGAGCACGCTGGAGATCGACCGCGACAAACAGGTGGGCGTGGCCTATAACGCGCGCCTGGAGTTCAAAGGTGTGCCGTTCCTGTATACGCCGTGGATGGATTTCGCACTCAACGACGACAAGCGCTCGGGCTTCCTGGGGCCCACCTTCGGCAGTACCAGTTCCGGCGGCAGCGAGTTCATGTTGCCGTATTTCTGGAACATCGCGCCCAACTACGATGCCACATTTTCCCCGCGTCTCATCAGCAAGCGCGGCACCCAGTACAACAACGAGTTGCGTTACTTGCGCCCCGCCTATAGCGGCGAGATCGAGGCGGATGTGTTGCCGTCCGATCAGCTCAGCAAGCAGAACCGCAAACATTATGCCTGGCGTCATCGCCAGGCATTGGGTAGCGGCTTCTCGGCTTCTCTGGATGTGAATGCGGTGTCGGATGATGCGTATTACCGTGACCTCGCGACTTCGGTGCGCGGTACTTCGCAGGTCAACCTGCTGCGCGAAGGCGTGGTGAGCTATGCCGGCAATGGCTGGAACGCTGCGGCACGCGTGCGGCGCTACCAGACATTGCAGGATCCGCTGGCGCCGGTAGGCATCCCGTATCGCCAGCAACCGCAACTGACCTTGAGTACCAGCCGGCCGCTGGAGGAAGGTACGCTGGCTTTCTCCAGCGAGTATGTGGATTATCGCCATCCGACCGCGGTGAACGGCCGGCGCATGGTGTTGTATCCCAGTCTCAGCTATCCCTTGCTCAACGAGCCCGGCTATTTTCTGACGCCCAAGCTGGGGCTGCATTACACCAGTTATGCGTTGGGTGACAACAACACATCGAACCTGCCGGATGCGACGCGCAGCGTGCCGATGTTCAGCCTGGATAGCGGGCTGATATTCGAACGTAACGATTCCTTCCTGGGCAATGCCTACATGCAGACACTGGAGCCGCGTGCCTATTACGTGCGCATCCCCTATCGCAACCAGTCGCAGATGCCCAACTTCGATTCGGCGCTGGCGCCGTTCAGCCTCAGCCAGATCTTCACCGAGAATCGCTTCCTTGGCAGCGACCGGGTTGGCGATGCGGACATGATGACGCTGGGCGTGACCTCGCGCGTGATCGATGGCGATGACGGTACCGAGCGCCTGCGCGTGGCGGTGGCCGAGCGCTTCACCTTCCAGGTACCGCAGGTCAATCTGGGTAATCCGGCGGACAGCAACAGCCGTTCCGACATCCTGCTGGGGCTGGGCGGGCGCATGACGCGCGCCTGGAACATGGACGGTCTGCTGCAATACAACCCGAATCTGGGTAATACGCAGTCCTACTATGCGACCGCGCGCTACAACCCGGAGAGCGGCAAGCTGCTCAATCTGGGCTATCGCTTCACGCGCGACACGTTGCGGCAGATGGATATCTCGGCGCAATGGCCGTTGTTCGGACGCTGGCACGGGGTCGGCCGCTTCAACTACTCGGTGCGCGACGACCGTGTCCTGGAGGCGCTGGGGGGGCTTGAGTATAATGCCGACTGCTGGACGGTACGGCTGGTGGTACAGAGTTTCGCGACGGCGACCAACCTCAGGAACACCGGCTTCTTCACCCAGCTGGAACTGGGCGACCTGGTGCGCATCGGCTCGGATCCACTGGAAGCCTTGCGTATCAGTATCCCCGGCTACACGAAATTGAACGCTGCGCCCGCCAACCAGCCGGAACAGGGCCTGCGCTGACCCCACCAACCGGAATAGACCATGCTCAAACTCAGAATCGTCCCCTTGTTGCTGCTTGCTGCCAGCGCCCTGTTTGCGGCGGAGACCTACGCTGCGCCGGTGATCATCGATGAGGTGCGCGTCGTGGTGAACGACGATGTCATCACGCGTCTGGAATTGCAGGAGCGCATGCAAAGCGTGATCGCCCAGTTGCAGCGCCAGGGCACGCTGTTGCCGGACCGCGCAATCCTGGAGCGTCAGGTGCTGGAGCGTATGATCATGGAGAAGCTGCAGATGCAGTTCGCCAAGGAGACCGGTATCCAGGTGGATGATATGCAACTCGACACCGCGTTGCAGCGCATCGCACAACAGAACAAATTCGCCAACCTGACCGCGTTCCGCGCCAAGCTGGAAAAGGATGGCGTCGATTTTGCCAAGTTCCGCGAAGAGATCCGCAGCGAGATCGTCACCGCGCGTCTGCGCGAGCGCGAGGTGGACAGCAAGCTGGCGATCAGTGATGCCGATATCGAGGCGTTCCTGGCGACGCAGGCGACCCAGGGCAACAAGGGCGAAGAAGTGCAGCTGGCGCACATCCTGGTAGTGGTGCCGGAACAGGCGACCGCGGCGAGCATCCACAATTTTCAGCGTCGGGCCGAGGAGGCGCTGGCCAAGCTGAAGGGCGGCGCACCGTTCTCGCAGGTGGCGGCCGGTTACTCCGATGCACGCGATGCCTTGCAGGGGGGCGAGCTGGGCTGGCGCCCGATGAATCAGTTGCCGGCATTGTTCGCGGAACCGTTGGCGCAGATGAAGCCCGGCGAGATCAGTCCTTTGTTACGCAGCCCGACGGGGTTCCATATCATCAAGCTGCTGGACCGCCGCAGCGCGGATACGCCGGTGTTCGTCACCCAGACCCATGCACGCCACATCCTGATCAAGACCAGTGAACTGGTGTCGGAGAAGGATGCGATGACGCGTCTGCAAGCGATCAAGCGTCGCATCGACAAGGGTGCTGATTTTGCGGAGGAGGCGCGCTTGCACTCGGAGGATGGCAGTGCTGCGCAGGGCGGCGATCTGGGCTGGCTGTCGCCGGGCGAGACCGTGCCTGAGTTCGAGAATGCGATGAACCGTCTCAAGGTCGGCCAGGTCAGCGACCTGGTGCAATCCGGCTTCGGCTGGCATCTGATCCAGGTGCTGGAGCGGCGCAACACCGATATCAGTGCCGACCAGAAGCGCCAGCAGGCACGCAAGGCCATCCGCGCCTACAAATCGGATGATGCCTATCAGGATTGGCTGCGTCAGTTGCGCGACCGCGCTTACATCGAATACCGCGAAGACTAAGTGTCCGCACCGCTCATCATCACCAGCGGGGAACCGGCGGGCATCGGCCCCGACCTGTGCCTGCAACTGGCAGGACAGGCGCTGCCGCTGGTGGTGATCGCCGACCGCGAGCTGCTTGCGCAACGCGCGGCGCGCTTGGGGATGGCGGTCGCGCTGCAGGAATACGTGTCCGGCATGCCGCTGGCTTCCGACAAACTCAATGTGCTGCATGTGCCGCTGCGGCAGCCGGTCGAGGCCGGCCGCCTGAATGCGGCGAACGCCCCCTATGTGCTGGACATGTTGCGTCGTGCCGTACACGGCTGCCGGTCCGGCGAATTCGCCGCCATGGTGACGGCGCCGGTGCATAAGGGCGTCATCAACGATGCCGGCATCCCGTTCACCGGCCATACCGAGTTCCTCGCCGAACAGACCGCTACGCCATTGGTGGTGATGATGCTGGCGGGAGGCGGCATGCGCGTGGCGCTGGCGACCACGCATCTGCCGTTGCGCGAGGTGCCGGATGCCATCACGCAGCCCTTGCTGGAACACATCCTGCGCATCCTGCAACGCGATCTGCAACGGCGTTTCGGTATCGCCCAGCCGCGCATCCTGGTGGCCGGGCTCAATCCGCATGCCGGTGAAGGCGGGCATCTCGGACGCGAAGAGATCGAGGTGATGGTCCCGGTGCTGGATCGGTTGCGTGATGAAGGGTTCAACGTGTCGCCGCCGTTGCCAGCCGATACCCTGTTTGCCGCACATCGCCTGAGAGAGTGCGATGCCGTGCTGGCGATGTACCACGACCAGGGGCTGCCGGTGCTCAAACATGCCAGCTTCGGCGAAGGCGTGAACATCACGCTGGGCATGCCCATCATCCGCACCTCGGTCGACCATGGCACGGCGCTGGAGCTGGCGGGTAGTGGTAAAGCCAATGTGGGCAGCCTGCTGGAGGCGATCAAGGTGGCCACCGAGATGGCGATGTGTGAGAAAGAGCGCGGTCCTGCACCCTATGCATAAGGCAAAAAAACAGTTCGGCCAGAACTTCCTGGTCGACCAGAACATCATCGCCGACATCGTGCGGGCCATCTGTCCGCAACCGGACGACAGCATGGTGGAGATCGGACCAGGACTGGGCGCGCTCACACGCCCCTTGCTGAAGACGCTGCATACGCTGCACGTGGTGGAGATCGATCGCGACATCATCGCGCGGCTGAAGACGGACTATCCGCAGGACCGCATCGTCATCCACGAGGGCGATGCGCTCAAGTTCGATTTTGCGCAACTGCCGGCGCCGCTACGCATCGTGGGCAATCTGCCCTACAACATCTCTTCGCCCTTGTTATTCCACTTTGCCGCTTATGCCGAGCGCATCACCGACATGCATTTCATGCTGCAGAACGAGGTGGTGGAGCGCATGGTGGCGGAGCCCTCTACGCCAGCTTATGGCCGCCTTTCGGCGATGCTGCAATACCGTTTCTACATGGAGAAGCTGCTGGATGTGCCGCCGCAATCCTTCCGCCCCGCACCCAAGGTCGATTCCGCCATCGTGCGCATGGTCCCGCTGCCTGCGGACAGGATCGCGGTGAAGGACGAAGCGTTGTATGCGAGGGTGGTCGCGGCCGCGTTCGGACAGCGTCGCAAGACCTTGCGCAACACCTTGCGTGATCACCTGTCCGAAGCCGAGTTCGCTTTGCTGGGCATCGATCCACAGTTGCGCGCGGAGAATCTGGGCGTCGACGAGTTTGCGCGCATTGCCAATCATCTGGCGGCACGCGGTTGAGCGACCGGCGCGGCGCTTTCGGGTAGAATCCCGCTCCGTTCATCCCCGCCGACAGAGCCCCATCATGTCCGACATCCCGCCTATCGTTTTGAGCTTTGCCGCCAGTGACCCGAGTTCCGGTGCCGGCATGCAAGCGGACATTCTCACCATCGCCAGCATGGGTTGCCATCCGCTGTCGGTCGTCACCGGGGTCACCGTGCAAGACACCAGTGGTGTGGAAGATATCCAGGCGGTGGATGCCGACCTGGTCGCCGACCAAGCGCGCGCCGTGCTGGAAGACATGCCGGTGGCGGCCTTCAAGGTGGGGCTGCTGGGCAGCGTGGATAACATCGCGGTGATCGCCGAGATCGTTTCCGATTATCCGGATATCCCCTTGGTGCTCGACCCGGTGCTGGCCTCCGGCCGCGGCGACGAACTGACCAGCGAGGATATGGTGGATGCGCTGCGTGAATTGTTGCTGCCGCAAACTACCATCCTGACGCCGAACAGCATGGAGGCACGCCGGCTGGTGATCGACGACGACAATGAATTGGACGATCCCTCGCTGTCCGAATGTGCCAAACGCATCCTCAATCTGGGTTGCGAGTACGTGCTGATCACCGGCACCCATGAGAACACGCCCAAAGTGGTCAATTCGCTGTATGGCGCGCGCGGTCTGGTGCGCAGCGATAGCTGGCCGCGCCTGCCCGGGATCTACCATGGTTCCGGCTGTACGCTGGCATCTGCCATCGCCGCTCTGCTGGCTAACGGTTTGAGCCTGGAAGACGCGGTACGCGAGGCGCAGGAATACACCTGGGAAGCCTTGAAATATGGCTTCCGTCCCGGCATGGGGCAGCATATCCCGGACCGCCTGTTCTGGGCCCGCGACGAAGAAGAAGACGGTGAAGCGACACGTCATTGAGGGTTTGTACGCCATTACGCCGGACGAGCTCGATACGGCCAGGTTGCTGGATCAGGTTGAGCAGGCTGTTCGCGGTGGCATCCGCATCCTGCAATACCGCAACAAACTGGCCAGCTCCGAACTGGCTCAGCACCAGGCGATGGCGCTGCGTACGTTGACACGTGCGCACGGTGTGACCTATATCGTGAACGACGATGTGCATTTGGCACAGCAGGTGGATGCCGATGGCGTGCATCTGGGCGGCGAGGACGGCAGTATCGCGGCGGCACGCGCGCTGTTGGGAAGCGCCAGGCTGATCGGGGCGTCTTGCTATAATCGCGCGCCGCTGGCGGAGGCGGCCGTGGCGCAAGGTGTGGACTATATCGCCTTCGGCGCCTTCTTCCCGTCCAGCGTGAAGCCCGCTGCTGTCAAGGCGGATGTCGCGCTGCTGCAGCAGGCTTGGCGTGTACCGGTGGTGGCGATCGGCGGCATCACGCAAGCCAACGGCAAGTCGCTGGTCGTTGCGGGCGCCGATGCGCTGGCGGTGATCTCGGCGCTGTGGCAAGCGCCAGACATCGAGCGGGCGGCAAGGGACTTTTCATATCTATTCGAGCAAGGTGATCCAGCATGACATCGCATAACCAGCAACTCTTCGACGCATCCCAGAAGCTCATCCCCGGCGGCGTGAATTCGCCGGTGCGCGCGTTCAAGTCGGTCGGCGGCACGCCGCTGTTCTTCAAGCGCGGCAAGGGTGCGTATGTGTGGGATGCGGACGACAAGCGCTACATCGACTACGTCAATTCCTGGGGCCCGATGATCGTCGGCCATTGCCATCCTGAAGTGGTGAAGGCGGTGCAGACGGCTGCTGCGGAAGGGTTGGGCTTCGGCGCACCGACCGCCGCCGAGCTGGAGATCGCCGAGACGCTGTGCAAGATCCTGCCGGCGCTGGAGATGGTGCGTCTGGTCAGCTCCGGCACCGAAGCGACCATGACCGCCATCCGTCTGGCGCGCGGCTTCACCGGTCGTTCGCGCATCATCAAGTTCGAAGGCTGTTACCACGGCCATTCCGACGGTCTATTGGTGAAAGCCGGTTCCGGTGCGCTGACCTTCGGCCAACCCAGCTCTTCCGGCGTGCCGGCCGAGATCGCCGGCCTGACCACGGTGCTGGATTACAACGATGTCGCGGGGCTGGAAAAGACCTTCGCCGAGATCGGCAAGGAGATCGCCTGCGTGATCGTCGAACCGGTCGCGGGCAACATGAACCTGATCCTGCCGAAGCGCGAGTTCCTCGACGCGATGCGCAACCTCTGCACCAAGCACGGTGCGGTGCTGATCCTGGATGAAGTGATGTCCGGTTTCCGCGTCGGTCTGCAAGGCGCGCACGGTCACTTCAACATCAAGCCGGACCTGATCACGCTGGGCAAGGTGATGGGCGGCGGCCTGCCCGCTGCCGCGTTCGGCGGTCGGCGCGACATCATGAATTGCCTTGCCCCGCTGGGCGCGGTGTATCAGGCCGGTACGCTGTCCGGTAACCCGGTGGCGGTGGCCGCGGGCCTGACCACGCTCAAGCTGGTGCAAGCCCCCGGCTTCTACGAGCGCCTGACCAGGATCGCCAAGGACATGACCGAAGGCATCAGCGCGAGTGCGAAGAAGCATGGCATCCCGTTCAGCGCGCAGTCCATCGGCAGCATGTTCGGCCTGTACTTCAGCGCAAAGGCGCCGACCTCGTATGCCGAAGTGATGGCCAGCGACAAGGCGGCGTTCAACCGCTTCTTCCATGCGATGCTGGAAGAGGGGGTCTATCTGGCGCCCTCCGCATTCGAAGCGGGCTTCGTGTCGGCGGCGCATAGCGACGAAGACATCGCAGCGACCATCGCTGCGGCCGATCGCGTATTCGCTGCCTGGAAATAATGGGCCTGTTCTCCAAAGCGACCTTCTTCACCACGGTCAACCATCTACGCGACCTGCCCCAGCATGGCGGCCGGGAGGTGGCTTTCGTCGGCCGTTCCAACGCCGGCAAGTCTTCGGCGATCAATACACTGGCCAACCATACGCGCCTGGCGTTCACCAGCAAGACGCCGGGGCGTACTCAGCATCTGAACTTCTTCTCGTTGGGGGAAGACAATTATCTGGTCGACTTGCCGGGCTATGGCTATGCCAAGGTGCCGCCCGATGTGCAGGCACATTGGGAGCATCTGCTCGGGCAGTATCTTTTGACGCGTGAAGAGTTGGCCGGTCTGGTGGTCATCATGGATGCACGCCATCCTTTGACGGATCGCGACCAAGGGATGCTGGACTGGTTTGCCCGGACCGGCAAGCCGGTGCACATCCTGCTCACCAAGTCTGATAAGTTGAGTCGGCAGGAATCGACCAAGACGTTGCGCGAGGTGAAGGAATTCCTGCATGAATACTTCCCGCACTGCACGGTGCAACTTTTCTCCAGCCTGAAGAAGGTGGGTATGGAAGAAGCGGAGGCGGTGATTGCAGCTTGGTTGAAAGGTGACGAACAAAAAAATACCCCTGAACCAAGGGGAAAGATTCAGGGGTGAAGGTCTTTACAGGGTAAAGACACCCGCTCAGGGAGGAGAAACGGGAAGCAGCTCTCGCTACTCGCAGACTCTGAGTGGGCTATGCGAAAATAGTTCCATCGATTTGGAAAAATATCGGAAATGACCATGCAAATACTCGGGAAATATCCTCAATCCAGAATGCGCCGCATGCGCAAAGACCAATTCTCACGCGATTTGATGCGAGAGCATGTGCTCACCTCGGCGGATTTCATCTATCCGGTATTCGTGCTCGAAGGCAGCAACAAGACCGAGGATGTGAAGTCCATGCCGGGCGTGCAGCGCAAGACGCTCGATTTGTTGTTGAAGGATGCCGAGCAGTGCGTGGAGCTGGGGGTGCCGGTGATGGCGCTGTTCCCGGTGATCGAAACGGCCAAGAAGAGCCTGGGGGCGGAAGAGGCTTATAACCCGGATGGCTTGGTGCCGCGCGTGGTGGCTGAACTGAAGCGGCGTTTCCCGGAGTTGGGCGTGATGACCGACGTTGCGCTCGATCCCTATACCAGCCACGGCCAGGACGGACTGATCGATGACAATGGTTATGTGCTCAATGACGAGACCGTGGCAGTGCTGCGCCGTCAGGCGCAATGCCATGCCGCTGCCGGTGCAGACATCGTGGCGCCCTCGGACATGATGGATGGCCGCATCGGTGAGATCCGTGCCGCTTTGGATGAGCAGCAAAATATCTATACGCGCATCATGGCCTATTCGGCCAAATATGCTTCCAGTTTCTACGGGCCGTTCCGTGATGCGGTAGGTTCGGCAGGCAACCTGGGCAAAGGCAACAAATATACCTACCAGATGGACCCGGCCAATTCGGACGAGGCTCTGTGGGAAGTCGGTCTCGACCTGCAAGAGGGGGCGGACATGGTGATGGTGAAACCGGGCATGCCTTATCTGGACATCGTGCGGCGCGTGAAGGATGAGTTCAAGGCGCCTACTTTCGTTTACCAAGTAAGTGGTGAATACGCGATGCTCAAGGCTGCTGCGCAGAACGGCTGGCTGAACGAAGAGGCGTGTGTACTGGAGGCGCTGCTGTCATTCAAGCGTGCCGGCGCAGATGGCATCCTCACTTACTTTGCCCTGGATGCGGCGCGCTGGCTGAAGTCACGTCGCTAACAGTTTTTCTACGGCGGCGATATCGGCGTGCGTTTCGGGATGCCGGCTGCCACTGAAGCGTGCGCGCTCAGGTAGCACCGCGATATGCGTCTGGATGCCGTCAGCATTGGTCAGGGTGTAGCTGGGTACCACTTCGTCGTGTCCGCCGATGCGCGTTCGCCATTCCCCGCTGTCGAAAGCCATCTTGTGCTGGAGCAGGAACAGTAGGATCGCTTTGGCATCGTCCGAGAACAATTGCAGATTGATGTCAGAATCGGCACCGGCCGTGCCACTGAGCACGGAGCCGGTGAGATACGGGTGGAACGGCTCGAGCTTGAGCATGTTCTGTAGCGCCACTTCGCGCAATTGACGCAATATCACGGGGTGGGTATCAGCCTGGAACAATGCGCGGTATTGTCGTAATGCCACTTCTATCTCGACATCGCTGGGCAGGTTGTGCGTATCAGGATTGCCCAGTTGGCGCGCTGCTTTGCGCTTGGCCAGACCGGGATCGACGATGCCGCCCTCCGCCATCAAGCGTGCGGCATGCTGGATCAGCTGTTCCCGGGCCAGATTGCGATGGGTGGGGGCCGGTTTGTTTTGCATCAGAATAGTTGGTCCGAGCCAGATTCACTGGGCTTGAACATCTCCAGCAAGCGGTTGCTACTTTCCGGTGGCAAATTCTCTTCATAGAAATATTCACTGTACGGGCCGTTCGGGTCACGCATCCCTTCGTCATTGATACGCGCTACGACCATGTGTGGCGGCATGGTGTATTGAATCTCAGGCACGTCTTTAAGCATATCGCCCATGTATCCCATCCAGATAGGCAGGGCTGCTCCGCCGCCAGTCTCGCGCTCGCCCAAGCTGTGTGGCGTGTCGTACCCCAGCCAAGTGATGGCGACCAGCGTCGGATGGAAGCCGCAGAACCAGGCGTCCATCGATTCGCTGGTGGTGCCGGTCTTGCCTGCCAGATCCTGGCGTCCGAGTGCCATGGCGCGGATAGCGGTGCCATGTTTGACCACATCCTGCATCATATTGACCATGGTGAAGGTATTGCGGATGTCGAGGATCTGTTCAGCGTCCTTGCCGGCTTCGGCCGGTACCGTCTGGCTGATGACATTGCCTTGTCCATCCTCGATGCGTTGGATCAGATAAGGGGTCACGCGATAACCGCCGTTCGCGAAAACGGAATAGGCTCCCAGCATCTGCCACGGTGTTACGGAAACCGCTCCCAGTGCCATGGTCAAGTAAGGTCCGACTTTGTCGCGGTCGAAGCCGAACTTGGTGACATAGTCCTGCGCGTATTCCAGGCCGATGGATTGCAGGATGCGGATGGAAACCAGGTTTTTCGATTTGATCAGACCTTGGCGCAGGCGCATGGGGCCTTCGAAATGGCCTTCATAATTCTTGGGCTCCCACAGTTCGCCACCAGTGTCAGACAGGTTCACCACCAAGGGGGCGTCGTTGATGATGGAGGCGGGCGTGAAGCCCTTTTCGAGAGCCGCGGAATAGATGAAAGGCTTGAAACTGGAACCGGGCTGGCGCCAAGCCTGGGTCACATGGTTGAACTGCTTGCGTCCGAAATCGAACCCGCCAACCAGTGCGTAGACCGCGCCCGTGCGCGGATCGGCGGAGACGAAGGCCGCTTCGGCCTCGGGGAGTTGGGTGATCGCCCAATTTTCGTCGGAGGTCTTGTTTACCCGGATGAGTGCACCTTTGCGCAGGCGGGGGTGCAAGATCCAGCGATTGTCGACGGCCACTTGGGCAAAACGCAGGCCGTCCCCTTGAATCTCCGCGACGATTCCGCCTTTGATATGTACGGTGATAGCCTTGCGCGTGGTTGCAGTGACAATGGCGGGTAGCAAATCGTCACTGTTGGAGACATCGGCCAAGGCTTTTTCGAGCAGAGCGTCGGTATCGTTCTTCTTCAGGTCGACGTAACCTTCCGGTCCGCGATATTCATGTCGATGGTCATAATCGATGACCCCCTTGCGCAAAGAGGCGTATGCGGAAGCCTGATCTTTGGCGCGGATGGTAGTGTATACACTGTAACCTTGCGTATAGGCATCTTCCTGATAGCGGTCATACATCTCTTGACGGACTAATTCCGCCACGAAGTTGGCATTCACCGAGAATTCTTGGTGATAGGCTGTCTGCTTGGTGATGATGGGTTCACCACGGGCAACTTCAAATTCTTCGTCATTGATATAGCCGAGGTCGTGCATTCGGCGCAGCACGTACTCTTGCCGCAGTTTTGCGCGTGCCGGGTTGACTACCGGGTTATATGCCCCCGGCGCTTTAGGCAGGCCGGCGAGCATTGCCATCTCGGCGATGGTCAGTTGCGACAGAGGTTTGGAGAAATATGCCTGGGCCGCAGCACCAAAGCCATATGCACGCTGGCCCAGATAGATGTGGTTGATATATAGCTCGAGGATCTCGTCCTTGCTGAGGTTATGCTCAATCTTGAATGAGAGCAGCATCTCATTGAATTTGCGGCTGAGCGTCTTTTCTTTGGAGAGGAAGAAGTTGCGGGCGACTTGCATGGTGATGGTGCTGGCCCCTTGTTTGACTCCACCCGATGTGAAATTGGAATAGGCCGCCCGTAAAACGCCGAGATAATCCACGCCGCCATGTTCATAGAAGCGATCATCCTCGGCGGCAAGAATGGCGAGTTTCATGCGTTCCGGGACATCCTGGATCTTCACCAGTTCGCGTCGCTCTTCGCCGAACTCCCCGATCAGTACCCCTTCCGCGCTATAGATGCGCAACGGCATCTTGGGGCGATAATTAGTCAGCGCTTCCAGCGATGGCAGCGTGGGATAGGTCAGGATGGCCGCGAACAGCAAAATAAGAAGGGGAATGACCGGCAGGAGGATTGCGCCGATCGCAGGGTAGAACCACCAGCGAGATTTCATGACAGGTACGCAACGATATGGAATTGTCGAAAGATTATATCGTTCTTGGCAGGCAATTTACCTTGCCATAAAAAACTTTACACCTATGGGAGTTATTGCTAGGATTTAAACCACTTTGTACGGAAGTGCGCTAACCGTCCTATGATAAAAGGAAATTTTGATATACCGCTGGATTTTCTGAAGACCTCCACGCCCCCATTGATCGGCGTGGATATCAGCTCATCTTCTGTAAAGATGGTTGAGTTGAGCGAGGCGCCCAAGAAAAACGGGTATGTCGTCGAGCGCTACGCAATCGAACCACTGCCATCCGACGCGGTCAGCGATGGCAATATCAATAATCTCGATGCCGTTTCGGAATCTTTGCAGCGCGCCTGGAAGCGGATGGGCACGCGCATCCGCAATGTCAGTTTGGCGCTGCCCGCAGCGGCCGTGATCAGCAAGAAAATCCTGTTACCGGCAGGATTGCGCGAAGAGGATCTTGAATATCAGGTTGAATCCGAGGCCAACCAGTACATCCCGTTCGCCTTGGACGAGGTCAATCTGGACTTCCAGGTGTTGGGCCCCTCGCCGAGCAATCCAGAGGAGCTGGAGGTGCTACTGGCAGCTTCCCGCAAGGCCAATGTGGAGGATCGCGTGGCGGCAGCTCAGTCAGCAGGGTTGCGCGCAGTGGTCGTGGATGTCGAGCCATATGCTGCCGAAGCGGCATTCGAACAGATCCGTTCGCAACTGCCGGGAGGGGCGCAGGACCAATGCATCGCGGTGGTGGACATCGGTGCAAGCGTGATGAACGTCAATGTGCTGCGTAACGGACAATCGGTCTATGCGCGCGATCAGCAGGTCGGCGGCAATCAGTTGACACAACAGATACAGGCTGCATTCGGCTTGACGCAGGAAGAGGCCGAGGCGGCGAAACGTAACGGTGGATTAGCCGAGAACTACGAGAGCGATGTGCTTGCACCGTTCCGTGAGAACATCGCTATGGAAATCGCACGAGCGCTACAGTTCTTCTTTACTTCGACGCAATATAACGAAGTGTCTTATGTGGTGCTGGCCGGAGGCTGTGCTGCATTGCCTGGCCTGGATGAGGCGGTTGCTACGCGCACGCAAGTCAGCGCGCTGGTTGCGAACCCATTCGAGCTGATGACACTTTCATCGCGCATCAAGCCGCGGCAACTACAAACTGACGCGCCGGCCTTGATGGTCGCGTGCGGCTTGGCGATGCGGAGGTTCGACCCGTCATGATAAGAATCAATTTGTTACCACATCGCGCCGAGAAGCGGCGTGCCAAGCAACTGCAGTTCGCCGTGCTGAGCGTGATTTCCGTTCTGCTTGGTGCGGTCGTCGTCGGTCTGGTGCATGCAGCCATTGGCGCTCAGATTTCCTATCAGGAACGGCGTAATGAGTATCTGAAACAGGAAACGGCCGTATTGGATCGACAAATCGCTGAGATCAAAAAATTGAGAGAGCAAACACAAGCGCTGCTTTCAAGAAAGAACGTTGTTGAAAGTTTGCAGTCGACACGTTCGGATGTGGTTCACCTGTTAGATCAGATGCTGCGGATTCTGCCGGAAGGAATATATCTAAAATCGCTGCAGCAAAAAGGACCCCAGATTACTTTGGTGGGTTACGCGCAATCGAATGCTAGGGTGTCAACATTGATGCGCGCCATAGAAGATTCACCTTGGCTTGATTCGCCCGCCCTTGTGGAGATTCATTCAGTTCTTGTGGAAAACTCTAGGCAGAATGAATTCACCTTGACGTTCAATTTGACGAAACAGGGGGTGCCCGTCGAGGTGCAGCCGTCTCGGGATGCGAAGCGAGGCCAGTTATGAATCTGCAAGAGTTGAAAAATATTGACTTCAAGCGTCCAGGTGGCTGGCCATGGCTAATCAAATTAGGGGCGTTTGCGGCGATATTTATAGCGATAGTGCTGGTTGGTGCCCTATTGGACTGGCAAGACCAGTATCAAGAATTAAATCGCACACGACAGGAAGAGATCACTCTTAAAGAGACGTACCTCCTGAAGAAGCGACAAGCTATCAATCTGGATATCATCAAAAAGCAACTTTTGGATACGCAGCAGTCGTTTGGTGCGCTGCTTAAACAGTTGCCCAGTAAATCTGAAATGGATGCCCTGCTTACCGATATTAACCAAGCCGGCCTTGGCCGTGGTTTGCAGTTTGAATTATTTAGACCGGGGGTTGAAGTGGCTGCAGGAGTGTTTGCGGAGCAGCCCATTTCCTTAAAGGTTACGGGTAATTACGATGACATCGGATATTTTGCAAGTGATGTTTCACAATTGCCGAGAATCGTAACGCTTGATGATATTCGAATCGCGCCTTTGCCGAATGGAATGCTGGCTATGGAATCGACAGCCAAAACTTATCGTTATCTAGACGAAGATGAGTTGGCTGAGCAGAAACGTGCGGCGGCCGCAGCGAGGAAAAAGAAATGAGCGCGCGCTTGGTAATATTGGTGCTGCTGGCACTGGCGGGTTGTGGAGGTGAAGAGTTCCAAGATCTGCGAGATTTCGTCAACAATGCCGGTGCAGATATGCGCGGTAAGGTTGAACCCCCGCCGGACATCAAGCCGTATGAGCCGTTCGCATACGATAATTCAGCACAATTGCCGGATCCCTTTAAACCTCGCAAAACTAAAGTGGCTGGCGGGCGTGGCGGCTCCAACCAGCCTGACTTTGATCGTCCGAAAGAAGAATTGGAAGAATATCCGCTGGATAACTTGAAAATGATTGGCTATTTATCCCAGAAAGGGAAAGGCTATGCTGTGTTGCGATCGCCGGATGGTAAGGTTCATACCGTCAAGGCAGGGAATTATATTGGGCTAAATTTTGGGCAGATTACTGAAATCACTGAGGTGTCACTCAAAGTCAAGGAAATGGTGCAAGACAGTGCGGGCGACTGGACGGAGCGAGAAAGCAGTCTGCAATTGATCGAATGATTGGGAGCAAATATATGAAACTGTTCGATAAGCTCGTTCAAAACGGTTCCAAGGCGGTATTGCTGGTGGCCGCTTTCTGGGCGTTTGGCGTGAATGCCGAAGAAATGATGGCCAACAAGATCCAGGCGCTGAGTGCCAATCTGGAAGCTGGCAAGCTAGTGGTCCGTATAGGTATGCAGAATCCGCCGGAGCGACAGCCAGCGGCATTCACCATCAATACGCCGCCGCGCATCGCCTTCGACTTTCCCAATACCGAAAACGGGCTGGGTACTGCGATGCAGACCTTTGAGGAAGGCGATCTGCGAAGTGCCAATATCGTTCAAGCCGGTAATCGCACCCGTCTGGTCATTAATCTGGCACAGATGCTGAGCTATGACACTCGGGTGGAAGGGAACGATATCCTCATCACCCTTGAGCCGAAAACCGTCGGTGGTGGTGCGGCGCCAATCGCGGCCGCACATTTTGCTGATGCTACAGCAACGACCCAGATGCACAGTTTGCGCGATATCGATTTTCATCGCGGCAAAAATGGTGAAGGGCGCATCCAAGTCGACCTTTCGGATGCCAACGTCGGCATCGACATCAAACAGCAAGGGCGCGTTCTTCTCGTAGATTTCCGTCAGGCAAATCTGCCGCGCAGTTTGCAGCGGAAATTGGACGTCTCCGATTTTGCGACCCCGGTGCAGATGATTGACGCATTCACGCAAGGTGGGGATGCCCGTCTTTCGATCGAACCGAAGGGGCTTTGGGAATATTCTGCTTATCAGACCGACAATCGCTTCATTATCGAAGTCAAGCCGGTTGCCGAGGATCCCAACAAGCTGACTAAGGCGAACGCGCCAGGATATTCTGGGGAAAAACTGACTTTGAATTTCCAGAACATCTCGACGCGCGAAGCGCTGGGCGTGATTGCTGATTTTACCGGCCTTAATATGGTCATCAGCGATACGGTGTCGGGTAGCCTTACATTACGCCTCA
Source organism: Pseudomonadota bacterium (assembly GCA_040754175.1). Lineage (GTDB taxonomy): Bacteria > Pseudomonadota > Gammaproteobacteria > Burkholderiales > Gallionellaceae > Sideroxyarcus. The sequence continues at coordinate 43,049 of JBFMFN010000035.1, forward strand.
AAGATGTGCCATGGGATCAGGCGTTCGAGATCATCTTGCAGAGCAAGGGTTTGGATATGCGCAAGAACGGCAACGTGATCCAAGTCGCTCCGCGCGAAGAGATCGCAGCCAAAGAGAAGATTGAGTTCTCAGCGCGTCAGGAGATTACCGACCTCGAGCCATTGCGCACCGAAAACTTCCAGTTGGCCTATGCCAAAGCAGCTGATGTAGTGAAACTGATCAGCAATGATAATCAACGCATTCTCTCGCAGCGTGGTAGCGCGAACTTTGATTTACGTACCAATATCCTGTTCGTCAAAGATGTGCCAAGTAATCTGGATGAAGTGCGGAAGCTGATCAAACTGATCGATGTGCCGGTACGCCAAGTACTGATCGAGGCGAGATTCGTCGAGGCCGGCGAGACCTTCAACCATACCTTGGGTGGGCGCTTGGGATATACCGGGCCTACACAGGCACAAGGAGGGGGATTCACCATCGGCAATGCGCAGCGCGGTAGCATTTCGGGCGGAAGTTTGAATCTACCTGGAGCTGCCGCCGGTTTGGGGGGCTTGACCACGACGTTGTTCAACGCGGCGGCCACGAAGACACTGACCTTGGAATTGAACGCATCTGCAATCGATGGAAAAACCAAAAATATCGCAAGTCCGCGTGTAGTCACCGGTGATAAGACTCCTGCAACGATTGAATCTGGGGTTGAAATTCCATATCAGCAAGCGAGCAGCAGTGGTGCGACCAATGTCGCTTTCAAGAAGGCCGTATTGGGGTTGACGGTGACGCCACAAATTACACCAGAAGACAGCGTTACTATGAAAATCACTGTCAGCCAGGATACCGTGGGCAGTATTTATGCAGGAGTGCCCAGCATAAATACCAAAAAGGTCGATACCCAAGTGTTGGTCGAAAACGGCGGGACGGTCGTGATTGGCGGTGTGTATACCCAAGACGATGCAGATACTACCAATGCAGTTCCAGGGTTGGCGGACATTCCCATTCTCGGCTGGTTCTTTAAGACAAACAACCGGGTTAAAAATAAGAAAGAACTACTCGTATTCATTACGCCCAAGATCCTCAAAGAGACATTGGGTTCGAACTGACCCCCGTCTTCCGAACAAGAGAGAGCCCGGCATTGCCGGGCTCTCTTTTTCAGAATCGAGATAACTCCGATAGAATCATGCCCATGGAAGATATCGTGCGCACTGACGACAAGCTGGATAAAGTCATTCTCATCGGAATGATGGGGGCGGGCAAGACTACGGTCGGCCGCTTGCTGGCCAAGCACCTGAACAAACAATTTGTAGACAGTGATGACGAAATCCAGCGCAGGACCGGGGTGACCATCGCGCACATCTTCGACCTTGAAGGAGAAGAAGGTTTCCGGCAGCGGGAGAGTCAGGCGCTCGAGGAGATCCTGGCGCGCAACGATATCGTGCTCGCTACAGGTGGTGGCGCTCCTCTCAAGCCGAGCAACAGGGAGTTGTTGCAGCGTAGTGGGGTGGTCGTCTATCTAAAAAGCAATGTGCAGGATTTATGGCATCGCACTCGGCATGATCAGAGTCGCCCGCTTTTGCGGACTGCCGATCCTAAGGCTAAGCTCCAGAAGCTTTATGATGAGCGCGACCCCATCTATAGCAGCATCGCCGATATCGTCATCCATACCGGGAAGCAGAATGTCCAGGTTCTGTTGGGCAAGTTGCAGGACTTGCTTGCGGAATACGCAAAAGGCACACAAAAAAAGAAAGAAGGACATTGATGCAAACATTGACTGTCGGGTTGGGCGAGCGTAGTTATCACATCCACATCGGAAGTGGTTTGCTGGACGCGGTTGAATTGCTCGTTCCGCATATTCCCAAAAAGAGAGCGGTGATTGTCAGCAACACCACCGTTGCGCCGCTATATCTCAAGCGACTGGACGATAACCTGGCGCGGCAAGGGGTGGTCACGACCAGTATCATTCTGCCCGACGGTGAGCGTTACAAGTCCGCAGAATCCTTGACCCAGATCTACGATGCCTTGCTCAGCGCGCGCAGTGAGCGCAGCACTCCGCTGATCGCATTGGGCGGTGGTGTGATCGGTGATATCACCGGCTATGCTGCCGCGACCTATCTGCGTGGTGTGCCATTCATCCAGATTCCCACGACACTGCTGTCGCAGGTGGATTCGTCGGTCGGCGGCAAGACAGGCATCAATCACCCGTTAGGCAAGAATATGATTGGTGCTTTCTACCAGCCGCGCGTGGTGCTGGCGGACACAGATACTCTAGGCACCCTGCCTGATAAGGAGTTGCGCGCCGGCGTTGCCGAGGTCATCAAATACGGACTGATCCGCGACCTGCCCTTCCTCGAATGGCTGGAAAGCAATGTTGAACAATTGCTGCAGCGTGACAAGGCAGGTTTGCAATATGCGATTGCGCGCAGTTGCCAAAACAAGGCCGAAGTGGTCGGTCATGATGAACGCGAAAGTGGTGAGCGTGCCCTCCTCAATCTGGGGCACACATTCGGCCACGCTATCGAGAATGGCATGGGCTATGGGGCCTGGTTGCATGGCGAGGCCGTTGCGGCAGGCACGATCATGGCTGCCGATCTGTCGCATCGTATGGGCTGGTTATCGACAGCGGAGGTTGAACGGGTGCGCAAGTTATTCATACGGACCGGTTTGCCCGTCGTAGCTCCGCAACTTGGCGTCGATAAGTATCTCGACCTGATGGGGCTAGATAAGAAAGTGGCGGACGGCAAAATCCGTTTCGTATTGCTCCAAGCGTTGGGGCGGGCGCTGATCACCGCGGAGGTGCCGCAAGATAAGCTTAAACAGACGCTGGAGGCATGTGGTGGCTGACTACGCACCCTATGCGGTCGCGGCCAGTGCCCGAGGTCGCCGGATCGTTGAGGTCGCACCAGAGGGACGCAGCGAATTCCAGCGCGACCGCGATCGCATCATCCACTCCGCCGCTTTCCGTCGCTTGGAATACAAGACGCAGGTGTTCGTGAATCATGAGGGCGACCTGTTCCGTACGCGCCTGACGCACAGTATCGAAGTCGCCCAAATCGGCCGCTCCATCGCGCGTCGGCTCAAGCTGAACGAAGATTTGGTGGAGGCGGTCTCTCTGGCACACGATCTGGGTCATACCCCGTTCGGTCATGCTGGGCAGGAGGCATTGAACGAATGCATGAAGGACCATGGCGGTTTTGAACATAACCTGCAGTCTTTGCGCGTGGTCGATGTGCTGGAAGAGCGCTATGCTGCATTCGACGGGCTGAACCTGTGCTTCGAGACGCGCGAAGGGATACTCAAGCACTGCTCGCATGAGCATGCGACAAGGTTAGGGGATGTCGGCGAGCGCTTCCTGCACGGCTGGCGCCCCAGCCTGGAGGCGCAACTGGCCAATCTGGCAGACGAGATCGCATACAACAACCACGACGTCGATGACGGTTTACGGTCGGGCTTGCTGACACTGGAGCAGCTGGCATCGGTGACGCTGTTCGCGCAGCATCTGCAGCAAGTGCGCGACGCCCATCCGACTTTGGCCGAACGCCGTGTGGTGCATGAGACTGTGCGGCGCATGATCAATACTTTGGTGACGGACCTGATTGTGCAGACCGAGGCCAACATCCAGCGTTATGCACCGCAAAGCGTAGAAGAGGTACGCGCAGCCCCGGCATTGGTGGCATTTAGCACGGAGATGCAGGAGCGCAACCGTGAGCTGAAGTCGTTTTTGCGTACCCACCTGTACCGGCATTACCGCGTCATGCGTATGACAGCCAAAGCGCGGCGCATCATCGGCGACCTGTTCTTCGCATTTCTTGAGGACCCGCGGCTACTACCTCCGCAGTTCGCTAGCTCCGGTCAGGACCAGCGTGCACGTGTGGTAGCGGATTACATAGCGGGTATGACAGATCGCTACGCAATCCGTGAGCACCGCAGGATCTTCGCTGTTGAAGAGATCATCTGAGCGCGGTTGCCCTTCCCTACGGCTTAAGGTAGCATTCCCGCCCTTTTGAAAAATCCGTGGGCGGCGTGTGTCGCTTTTTATGTCGGAAGACCGAGGTGAGGAACAAGTGAGCAATACTTCGTTGCCGGAGCAGCAAGGGCTGTACGACCCCCAGAATGAACATGACGCCTGCGGCGTCGGTTTCGTAGCACACATCAAAGGCCACGCCAGCCATGACCGCGTCAGCGAGGGCTTGCAGATCCTCGAGAATTTGACCCACCGCGGCGCTGTTGGCGCCGATCCGCTGGAAGGCGACGGTGCCGGTATCCTGATCCAGATTCCCGATACTTTCCTGCGCCGCGAGCTAGCCAAGAGCAAAGTGGGGCTGCCTGCCGTGGGCGATTATGGCGTCGGTATGCTGTTCCTGCCGCGTAACAAGGCTGCGCGCGCCGCTTGCGAAAAGATCATCGAGGCCAAGATCAAGGCGGAAGGGCAGATCCTGCTGGGTTGGCGCGATGTGCCAGTGGACAATTCCGGTCTGGGCGAAAGCGTCAAGGCGGTCGAACCTTTCGTGCGCCAGGTGTTCATCGCACGCGGCAAGAAGACGCCGGACCAGGATGCGTTCGAGCGAAAACTGTTCGTGATTCGCAAGACGGTCGAGCATGCCGTGCGCGCCCTGCCCAAGGATCAGGGCAAAGGTTTCTACGTTCCGTCGCTGTCCTCGCGCACCATCGTCTACAAGGGCATGTTGCTGGCAGACCAGGTGGGCAAGTACTTCCTCGATTTGCAGAACAAGGATGTCGTCAGCGCGTTCGCACTGGTGCACCAGCGTTTCTCCACTAACACCTTCCCCGCCTGGGACCTCGCCCATCCGTTCCGCATGATCGCGCACAACGGTGAGATCAACACCCTGCGCGGCAACGTCAACTGGATGGCCGCGCGCCATGCCGCGATGTCATCCAAGTTCCTCGGCAAGGATCTGGAGAAACTGTGGCCGCTCATTGTCGAAGGCCAGTCCGACTCCGCCTGTTTCGACAATGCGCTGGAACTGCTGGTGGCCGGTGGTTATTCGCTGCCGCACGCCATGATGATGCTGATCCCCGAAGCCTGGGCCGGCAATCCGCTGATGGACGAAGAGCGCCGCGCGTTCTACGAATACCATGCCGCGCTGATGGAGCCGTGGGACGGCCCGGCTGCCGTGGCTTTCACCGATGGCCGCATGATTGGGGCGACGCTGGACCGCAACGGCCTGCGTCCCGCGCGCTACCTCATCACCGAGGATGATGTCGTGCTGATGGCTTCCGAGATGGGCGTGCTGCCGATACCGGAAATGAAAGTGGTCAAGAAATGGCGCCTGCAGCCGGGCAAGATGTTCCTCATCGATATGCAGGCAGGCCGCATCGTCGGCGATGAAGAACTGAAGAAGCAGTTGGCCACCGCCAAGCCCTACCGCAAGTGGATCGAGCAATCGCGCCACTATCTCGACGCGCTGCCCACATCCAAGCTGAAATTGCAGAGCGAGGGCGATCTGCTGGATACCCAGCAAGCGTTCGGTTACACGCAGGAAGACACCAAGTTCCTCATGCTGCCCATGGCCAGCGCCGGCGAAGAAGCCATCGGCTCCATGGGGACGGATTCCGCATTACCGGTGCTGTCCAGCAAGAACAAGGTGCTGTACAACTACTTCAAGCAGTTGTTCGCCCAGGTGACCAACCCGCCCATCGACCCGATCCGCGAAGAGATCGTGATGTCGCTGACCTCGTTCATCGGCCCCAAGGCCAACCTGCTGGGCGTGGACGAGACCAAGCCGGCACCGCGCCTGGAAGTGCATCAGCCTGTGCTGTCCGAAGAGGATATCGCCAAGCTGTACGATATCGAGAAGCTCACCAAGGGCGCCTACAAGTCGCAGGTGCTGGATATCACCTATCCCGTGAAGAGCGGCGCCGCCGGTTGCGACAAGGCCATCGAGGCGGTGCGTAAGGCGGCCGAGAAGGCAGTGGCTAAGGGTTGTAATGTTTTGATTCTGTCTGATCGCGCGGTGAGTGCAGCCCGTGTGGCGATCCCGGCATTGCTGGCCACCTCGGCGGTGCACCACCATCTGGTGCGTGCCGGTTTGCGTACCAGCACCGGGCTGGTGGTGGATACCGGCTCGGCGCGCGAGGTGCATCATTTCGCGTTGCTCGCCGGTTATGGCGCCGAGGCTGTCTGCCCGTGGCTGGCCTTCGCCACCATCCCGACTCTGGAATTGCCGGCCGGTGTGGATGCCAAGGATGGCAAGAAACGCTTCATCAAGGCCGTCAACAAGGGCCTGATGAAGGTGATGTCCAAGATGGGTATCTCCACTTATCAATCCTATTGCGGCTCGCAGATCTTCGAGGCCATCGGTCTCAACCGCGCATTCGTGGCCGAGTATTTCACCGGCACGGCAACGCAGATCGAGGGTATCGGCCTGACGGAAGTGGCGGAAGAAGCCGTGCGCATGCACCACGCTGCCTATGGCAACGACCCGGTGCTGGCCAACATGCTGGATGCGGGCGGCGAATACGCCTTCCGCGTGCGCGGCGAAGACCACACCTGGACGCCGGATTCCATCGCCAAGTTGCAGCACTCCACGCGTAACAACAATTACGCGACCTACAAGGAATACGCCAAGCTCATCAACGACCAGACCGAGCGTCAGATGACCCTGCGCGGCCTGTTCGAGCTGAAGCCCGTGGGCAAGCCGGTGCCGCTGGAAGAAGTTGAGTCGGCGAAAGAGATCGTCAAGCGCTTCGCCACTGGCGCCATGTCGCTCGGTTCCATCTCCACCGAAGCGCACACCACGCTGGCCATCGCGATGAACCGCATCGGTGGCAAGTCCAACACCGGCGAAGGCGGTGAGGATGCCAACCGCTTCAAGACGCTGCATGGCGGGGAGAAGTTGTCCGACATCATCGGCAAGAACCGCATCGAGGCCGACCAGACCTTCAAACCGGGTGATTCGCTGCGTTCGCGCATCAAGCAGGTCGCTTCGGGTCGCTTCGGCGTCACAGCGGAATACCTCAGCAGCGCCGACCAGATCCAGATCAAGATGGCGCAAGGCGCCAAGCCGGGAGAAGGTGGTCAATTACCGGGTGGCAAGGTGTCTGAATACATCGGCAAGCTGCGTCATTCCGTGCCGGGCGTAGGCCTTATTTCGCCACCGCCGCACCATGACATCTATTCCATCGAAGATCTGGCGCAGCTCATCCATGACCTGAAGAACTCCAATCCTGCCGCGTCCGTGTCGGTCAAGCTGGTGTCGGAGGTGGGCGTGGGCACCGTGGCAGCCGGCGTAGCCAAGGCCAAGGCCGACCACATCGTGATCTCCGGTTTCGACGGCGGCACCGGCGCATCGCCATTGTCTTCCGTGAAGCATGCGGGCACCTCGTGGGAGTTGGGTCTGGCTGAAGCGCAGCAGACGCTGGTGCTGAACCGTCTGCGCGGCCGCGTGGCGGTGCAGGTGGACGGCCAGATGAAGACCGGTCGCGACGTGGTCATCGGCGCGCTGCTCGGCGCGGACGAGTTCGGTTTCGCTACCGCGCCGCTGGTGGTCGAAGGCTGCATCATGATGCGCAAGTGTCACCTCAACACCTGCCCGGTCGGCGTGGCCACGCAAGATCCGGCACTGCGCAAGAAATTCACCGGCCAGCCCGAGCACGTGGTGAACTATTTCTTCTTCGTTGCCGAAGAGGTGCGCGAACTGATGGCGCAGATGGGCATCCGCAAGTTCGAGGATCTGATTGGTCGCAGCGACCTGCTCGACGTGCGCAAGGGCATCAAGCACTGGAAGGCCAAGGGGCTGGATTTCAGCAAGATCTTCCATCAGCCCAAGGTGGCCGGCGATGTCGCCCGTCGCCATGTCGAATCGCAAGACCACGAACTGGGCAAGGCATTGGACAACGAGCTGATCGCCCAAGCCAAGGAAGCGCTGGACGGCCAGCGCGTGGTCACCATCGAGACGCGCATCGGCAGCGTCAACCGCAGCGTTGGTACCATGCTGTCGCACGAGGTCGCCAAGCGTTACGGCAACGCCGGTCTGCCCGACGACACCATCCGCGTGAAACTGCGCGGCACCGCCGGCCAGAGTTTCGGCGCCTTCCTCGCGCATGGCATCACCTTCCAGCTGGAAGGTGAAGGCAACGACTATGTGGGCAAGGGTCTGTGCGGCGGCCGCATCATCGTCAAGCCGGCCGACGACAGCAAGCTCACCGCCGCCGACAACATCATCGTCGGCAACACCGTGCTGTACGGTGCGACAGGCGGTGAAGTGTTCTTCAACGGCGTGGCCGGCGAACGTTTTGCGGTGCGCAATTCCGGTGCGGTTGCGGTCGTCGAAGGCGTGGGCGACCACGGCTGCGAATACATGACCGGCGGAATGGTCGTGGTGCTGGGCCAGACCGGCCGCAATTTCGCGGCGGGTATGTCCGGCGGCGTGGCCTACGTGCTGGACGAGGACGGCATGTTCCAGCAACGCTGCAACCTGTCCATGGTGCAACTGGAGGCGGTGCCGGAAGAGGCCGCACTGAGCGAGACCGGAGAGATCGATAGCCATGGTCGCGTGCACTTCAACCATCTGAACAAGGCGGACGAAGCGGCCCTGCGCGGCAAGATCGAGAAGCACCTGCGTTACACCGGCAGTGCACGCGCCAAGCAGATCCTGGATAACTGGAGCCAATACCTGCCGAAGTTCGTGAAGGTCATGCCGACAGAATATCGTCGCGCCCTGCTGGAGATCGCGGCGCAGCAACAGAAGGAGGCCGCATAATGGGTAAGCCAACCGGATTCATGGAATTCCAGCGCGTCAGCGAGAGCTACGCGCCGGTCGAGCAGCGCGTGCAGCACTATCAGGAGTTCGTCGCGCATCTGACTGACGCCGAGGCCAAGCAGCAGGGGGCGCGCTGCATGGATTGCGGCATACCGTTCTGCAACAACGGCTGTCCGGTCAACAACATCATCCCCGACTGGAACGACTTGGTGTATCGCGGCAACTGGCAGCGTGCTAGCGAGGTGCTGCATTCCACCAACAACTTCCCGGAAGTCACCGGCCGCATCTGTCCCGCCCCGTGCGAGGCGGCGTGTACGCTGAATTTCAACAACGACGCGGTCGGCATCAAGTCTATCGAGCACGCCATCATCGACAAGGCGGGCGAGAACGGCTGGGTGCTGCCGCAACCGGCGAAGAAAAAGACCGGCAAGAAGGTCGCCGTGGTCGGCTCCGGCCCCGCCGGCCTGGCTGCGGCACAGCAACTGGCACGTGCCGGCCATAGCGTCACCGTGTTCGAGAAGAACAGCCGTATCGGTGGTCTGATGCGTTACGGCATCCCCGACTTCAAGCTGGACAAGCGTCTGATCGACTGGCGCATGGCACAGCTCGCCGCCGAAGGCGTGAAGTTCCAGGTGAACACCTATGTCGGCAAGGAACTGCCCGGCAAAGGCATCGTCAATGACGCCAAGAAAGTCATCAGCCCGGCTGCACTGAAGAAGGAATTTGATGCGGTGATCCTGGCCGGTGGCGCAGAGCAGCCGCGCGATCTGCCGGTGCCGGGGCGCGAACTCAAGGGCGTGCATTACGCCTTGGAGTTCCTCATTCCGCAGAACAAGGAAGTCGCGGGCGACGGCAAGAACCCGATCAACGTGGCGGGCAAGCACGTGGTGGTCATCGGCGGTGGCGACACCGGCTCCGACTGCGTGGGTACTTCCAACCGTCATGGTGCCGCCTCCATCACCCAGATCGAAGTGATGCCGCGCGCACCGGAGCATGAAGACAAGATGAAGACCTGGCCGTACTGGCCGCTCAAGCTGCGCACTTCCAGCTCGCATGACGAAGGCTGCGAGCGCGACTGGGCGATCAATACCAAGGAATTCGTCAGCGACGGCAACGGCAATGTGCAGGCATTGAAGTGTGTGCGCGTCGAGTTCAAGGACGGCAAGATGGTCGAAGTGCCGGGCAGCGAATTCGAACTCAAGGCCGACTTCGTGTTCCTGGCCATGGGTTTCACCAACCCGCTGGCTCAGGTGCTGGACGCGTTCGGCGTGGAGAAGGATGCACGCGGCAACGTCAAGGCCGACACCGAGGGCAGCAAGGCTTATCACACCAGCGTGAAGAAGGTGTTCGCGGCAGGCGATATGCGCCGCGGCCAGTCACTGGTGGTGTGGGCCATCCGCGAAGGCCGCCAGGCCGCACGTGCGGTGGACGAGTTCCTGATGGGCTCGTCGTTGTTGCCGCGCTAATAAAAACGATCCGCCACCTTATCGGTGGCGGACTTCATTCAGGGATCCAGCATGAACTTCAAAGTCAAGAACGACACCTTCCTGCGCGCACTGCTGCGCCAGCCGACTGAATACACACCGCTGTGGATGATGCGCCAGGCCGGCCGCTATCTGCCGGAATATCGCGCGACGCGCCGCAAGGCCGGCAGCTTCATGGGCCTGTGCAAGAGCCCGGATCTGGCTACCGAGGTCACGCTGCAACCGCTGGATCGTTTCCCCTTGGATGCCGCCATCCTGTTCTCCGACATCCTGACCGTGCCGGATGCCATGGGCCTGGGCCTGTATTTCGCCGAGGGCGAAGGCCCGAAGTTCGAGCGCCCGCTGGAGACCGAGGCTGACATCATGGCGCTCAGAGTGCCGGACATCGGCAGCGAACTGAAATATGTGACCGATGCGGTATCGCAGATCCGCAAGGCGCTGGATGGTCGCGTGCCGCTGATCGGTTTCTCCGGCAGCCCGTGGACGCTGTCCTGCTACATGGTCGAAGGCGGTAGCAGCGACGACTATGCCAAGGTCAAGACCATGATGTACAAGGAGCCCAAGCTGATGCATCACATCCTGTCGGTGACGGCGGATGCGGTGACGGCTTACCTGAATGCGCAGATCGAAGCCGGCGCGCAAGCTGTGATGATCTTCGATTCCTGGGGTGGCGCGCTGTCGCACGCGGCCTATCACGAATTCTCGCTGGCCTATATCAAGCGCATCGTGCAAGGATTGACCAAGGAAAAGGATGGTGTGCACATCCCGTCCATCGTGTTCACCAAGGGTGGCGGCCTGTGGATCGAAAGTATCGCCGATGTCGGTTGCGATGCCGTGGGTCTGGACTGGACCATGGACATCGGCGTGGCGCGTCAGAAGGTCGGTCACAAGGTCGCGCTGCAAGGCAACATCGATCCGGCCGTGCTGTTCGCCACCCCGGAAGTGATTCGCAATGAAGTGGACAGGGTGTTGTCCAGCTACGGTTTCGGTAGTGGCCACGTGTTCAATCTGGGGCACGGTATCTCGCAGCATACCGATCCCGAGAATGCGGCCGCACTGGTGGCGGCAGTGCACGAACTCAGTCGCAAATATCACTGAAATAAGACTTGACAAGCGCCGTCTTATGAACAGGCGCCGTTAACAGGACAGGGCCATGGGGTGTGAATCCCATGGCCTTTGCATTTGCTTGCTAAGTAATTGATTTAAAAGGCTGCTCAGGATTGATGCGAAAATGGGCGCGCGGAAAAAACCGTATACCCCGTTTGCATTTAGCACGCTTGGGCGGTACTTTTCCACACAGTTATCCACAGGAAGTGTGGACAAAGGAAAAACTCCAAACCGCTCAATAGGATTGGCTAAACTTCACACAAAACACCGCAAAAGATTTGCCTAAAATGACCATCATCCGCGTTGCACTCGATGTGCCTTTGTCAAGATTGTTCGACTATGTAGTCGAGCAAGGTGCGCGGGTAATGCCGGGGCAGCGCGTGGTCGTGCCGTTCGGGCGCAAGCAGATGTTCGGCGTGGCGATGGCATGCGTAGCGGAGTCCGAGCTGCCGTGCGAACGCTTGAAGCCAGTGACGCAGATCCTCGAAGACGTGCCGCCGTTGCCCGAAGAGATGCTCGCCCTGCTGCGCTTCTGTAGCGACTATTACCATCATCCACTCGGCATGACAGTGTTAGCGGCGCTGCCCACCCGTTTGCGTTCGCTGGAACCCATCCGCTTGCAGCAGGCGCAGGATTACCGCTTGACTGCGACCGGGCAGGCCTTGGACCTGGCGACCTTGCCCAAGCGACGCGTGGTGCAGCAGCGAATCCTGCAAGCCTTGCGTGATGGTGCGCTGTCGGGGGCGCAATTGCGCAACCTGTCGGCGTCAGCGCCAGCAGCGTTGAAGCTGTTGCAGGAGGCAGGCTGGGTCGAATCCTGCTTGCCGCTGGCGCGTAGCGGTCACCGCTTCGAAGGTGCGCACGTACTCACCGTCGAACAACAGCAGGCGGTGGACGCCGTGCTGCAACAGCAGGCGTATGGCTGCTTCCTGCTGCACGGGATCACCGGCAGCGGCAAGACCGAGACCTATGTGCACCTGATGCATGGCGTGCTGGCGCGCGGCGGCCAAGTGTTGCTGCTGGTGCCGGAGATCAACCTTACGCCGCAACTGGAGCAGTATTTCCGCAGCCGCTTCCCGGATGTCGAAATTGCTAGCCTGCATAGCGGCCTGGCGGAGGGTGAGCGCGCACTCAACTGGATCAAGGCGCAATCCGGCGCGGCGCGCATCGTCATCGGCACGCGCTTGGCAGTGTTCGCGCCGATGCCCGAATTGCGCCTGATTCTGGTGGATGAGGAGCACGATACTTCCTATAAGCAGCAGGATGGCTTGCGCTACTCGGCGCGCGACGTGGCGGTGTTCCGTGCCAATCAGCGCGGCATACCGATCCTGCTTGGCAGTGCGACGCCTTCCCTGGAAAGTTGGCACAACGCGCAGAGCGGTCGCTACCGCTTGTTGCGGCTGACGCAGCGTGCCGTGCAAGCAGCGGTCATGCCGCTGGTGCGTTGCGTGGATATCGCCCGCTTGCCGCTGCACGAAGGCCTCAGTGAGCCATTGCTGACGGCATTGCAGGTGCGGTTGCAACGGCACGAGCAAAGTCTGGTGTTCATCAATCGCCGTGGCTACGCGCCGGTGTTGATGTGCAGCGCCTGCGGCTGGCTGAGCGAATGCCGACATTGCGCCGGCAAGCTGGTGCTGCATCTGCGGGACCGCATGCTGCGCTGCCATCATTGCGGCCATCAACAGCGCGTACCACCCGCCTGTCCGAAGTGCGGCGATGCCGATCTCAAACCGGTGGGTATCGGTACCCAGCGGCTGGAAGAGACCCTGCAAGCGCGTTTGCCGCAGGCGCGCATCCTGCGCGTTGATCGCGACAGCACGCGCAACAAAGGCAGCTGGGCCGCCATGCGCAAGCAGATCCATGCAGGCGAAGCGGACATCCTGATCGGCACGCAGATGCTGGCCAAGGGGCATGACTTCCCCAACCTGACACTGGTCGCCGTGGTCGATCCCGATGGTGCGCTGTACAGCGCCGATTTCCGCGCATCGGAAAAGCTGTTCGCCCAGCTGGCCCAGGTGGGCGGACGCGCCGGGCGCGCCGACAAACCGGGCGAGGTGTTGATCCAGACCGCGTTTCCCACACATCCGCTGTATCAGGCGCTGCGCGCACATGATTTCGCGTCCTGGGCGCAGAGCCTGCTGGCGGAACGGCATGCGGCAGAGTTGCCGCCTTACGCCTGCCAGGCATTATTAAGTGCAGAATCCAGAGGGGAGCACGATGCTTGGGGTTTTCTGCAGGCGGCGCGCAGTGCGGCACTGGCGCTCGCCATGGAGGTCGAGGTCTACGGCGTGGTGCCGGCGACCCTGCCCAAGCGTGCCGGGCATCACCGTGCGCAATTGCTGGTGCAGGCTGCGCAGCGCAAAGCGATGCAGGGCTTTCTGCGCCAGTGGAAACCGCTGCTGGATGTCATGCCGGCGCAGAAATTGCGCTGGTCGCTGGATGTCGACCCACTCGATTTCTAGGATGACCCGAGAGGGCTATATAAGTCCCTGTTGATCGCGGCGCTATAATGCGCGCGGTCCAATGAACGGAGTTGAAGATGGAGATCCAGCGTTTTACGCTCGCCAATGCGGCGTTGCCTTTGAAGACCCTGTTCACCGGGTATCTGCTGGTGGTCGGTCTGGGATTGTTGTTCGCCGGAGCGCAGATCATGCTCACGCATGGCATGGCAGACGGCAAATTCGGCTTGTCGGTGGACGATATCGTTTACAGCTATTACGGCAAGCGCGACGAAGGCAACAAGTTGATCGCCAAGCTGAACGGTTCCATGAAGGACAATGCACCTCCCGAAGTGCGCATGGCCATGCTCAAATGGGCCGAGAAGGGGGGGGCGCAAGAAGAGTGGGACATGCGCATTTCCATGGATGTGGATCAGTACTGTTCCCCCTGCCACGCCAACATCTCGACCATCCCCGACATCAGTAACTGGGATGTGATGAAAAAGGAACTGGTGGTGGATGAAGGTCAGCCGATCGGCACCATGACGCGCGTCTCGCACATCCATCTGTTCGGCATCTCGTTCATCTTTTTCTTCGTCGGCTGGATCTTCACTTATGCCACCGGCATCTCCCCGCTGCACAAAGCCATCCTGATCTCGGTGCCGTTCGCCTTCCTGATCATCGACGTGCTGGCCTGGTGGCTGACCAAGCTCAATCCTGGCTTCGCCTGGTTCGTCATCATCGGCGGTTTCGGCTACAGCCTGGCCGCGACCATCATGATCTTCACCTCGCTGTACCAGATGTGGATCATGCCGCTGCGTAAAGCAGTTGAGAAGTGATCGCAGCGTGACGGCGACACAACACATGTTGCAACGCATCGCCGCCCAGTTGGGCGGCGATGCCGTTCTGACGGGCACCGATGCCAGCGCATACGGCAAGGATTGGCGCGGGCGCTATAGCGGTGAGCCGCTGGCGGTGGTGTTTCCGGCCGATACCGCGCAGGTCGCGGAAGTCGTGCGCCTATGCCACGAGCATGGCGTGGCCATTGTGCCCCAAGGCGGCAACACCAGCCTGTGCGGCGCGTCGGTGCCGGTGGCGGGCGAGCGCCGCGCACAGCTCATCGTCAATCTGTCGCGCATGGACCGCATCCGCGAAGTCGATGCCACCGACTACACCATGACCGTCGAAGCCGGCTGCAAGCTGGCTGCGTTGTATGAGGCGGCGGAGCAGGCCAATCGGCTGTTCCCGCTCGGTCTTACCGCCATTGCGCCGCACTGCGAGATCGGCGGCAACCTGTCCACGAACGCCGGCGGCATCGGCGTATTGCGCTACGGTAATGCGCGCGACCTGGTGCTCGGTCTGGAGGTGGTGTTGCCCGATGGGCGCATCTGGAACGGCCTGCGCCGCCTGCGCAAGGACAACACCGGTTATGACCTGAAGCACTTGTTCGTCGGTGCGGAGGGCACCCTGGGCATCATCACCGCTGCCGTGCTCAAGCTCTATCCCAAGCCGCGTGCGACCGCCACCGCCTGCATCGCGGTACGCGATCCGGCCACGGCCGTCGCCTTGCTGGCGCATCTGCGCGCGACCTGTGGCGACACCATCAGTGGCTTCGAACTCATCTCGCGTTCCTGCCTCGACCTGGTGTTCCGCCATATCCCGCAGACACACGAGCCGTTCCCCATCGCACATGAATGGCTGGTCATCGCCCAGCTCACCGACGTGCTGCCGTCACCGTTGGATGGCGGTTTGCGCAGTGCACTGCAAGGGTTCGCCGGTGTGGTGGCGTTCGATGTCACCACCGACAAGGCGCATGCCGAGCGTTGGTGGAAACTGCGCAAGAACATCGCCGAGGCACAAAAAGCCGAAGGCATCAGCATCAAGCACGATGTGTCGGTACCGGTCAGTCGTGTCGCCGATTTCATCAGCCAGGCCAGCGCAGCGCTGCATGCCACCTATGACGGTCTGCGCATCGTCGCCTTCGGCCATATGGGCGATGGCAACATCCACTACAACATCTCGCTGCTCGACCGTGCACAGAATCAGGCTTTCATCGCAAAACAGGAAGCGGCAGTGAACCACATCGTGTATCAGGTCGTGGCGGCGCTCGACGGCAGCATCAGTGCCGAACATGGCCTGGGCCAGCTCAAGCGGGAAGAGGTGGCCCATTACAAGAGCGCGCTGGAGCTGGAGCTGATGCGCGGCATCAAACGCACGCTCGATCCGCACGGCCTGATGAACCCCGGCAAGGTGGTGTAAGCTCCCGCCATCGAACCACCCACGGAGGCAACGATGGCGAACCAACCCGAGATCACCAACATGGCGCTGTTCTGCGATTTCGAGAACGTGGCCCTCGGCGTACGCGACGCCAAATACGCGCAGTTCGACATCAAGAAAGTGCTCGAGCGCCTGCTGCTCAAAGGCAGCATCGTGGTCAAGAAAGCCTATTGCGACTGGGATCGCTACAAGGAATTCAAGGCCACCATGCACGAGGCCGCCTTCGAACTCATCGAGATCCCGCATGTGCGCCAAAGCGGCAAGAACTCCGCTGACATCCGCATGGTCGTCGATGCCCTCGACCTCTGCTATACCAAATCCCACGTCGATACCTTCGTCATCATCAGCGGCGATTCGGACTTTTCGCCGCTGGTCTCCAAGCTGCGCGAGAACAACAAGTACGTCATCGGCATCGGCGTGAAGGACTCCACCTCGGATTTGCTGGCCGCCAACTGCGACGAGTTCATCTTCTATGACGATCTGGTGCGCGTGCAGGAAGCGAAGAAGAAGCAGGCTGCGAAGAAGGCACCCGCCAAAGCCAAGGCGGAAACAGCCAAGCCGGCAGAAGCGAAGAGTGAAGAAGACAAGCGCCAGGAGGCCATGGATTTCCTGGTGGAGACGGTCGAAGGACTGATTTCCGAGCGAGGTTCGGACGAGAAGCTCTGGGGTTCGATGGTCAAGACCACCATGCAGCGCCGCCGGCCCGGCTTCAACGAGTCGTTCTATGGCTACCGCTCGTTCCGCGACCTGATGGAGGATGCGCAGAAGCACAAGCTGGTGTTGCTGGTGAGGGACGAGAAATCCGGGCAGTACACCATCCGTCTGACGGCTGCGGAATGACGTACCAAGCCGGATGTCGGCAGGCAAAGTGCTATAATCCGCGCCTCTTTTGAAGGCGCCTCGCAATGTCCGTAGTCTTGAATTTCCGCACCCATCTTTCCGATCTGTTCGCGCAGGCTTTGCGCGTCGTGGCGCCGGATGCGGCCGACACGCCCATCACCATCGAGCGCCCAAAGCAGGCCGCGCATGGCGACTATGCCTGCAACCTGGCGATGCAGCTGGCCAAGCCCCTGCGCAAGTCGCCGCGCGACATCGCCAATGCGCTGATCGCCGCGTTGCCGCAGACCGACTTCATCGACAAGGTGGAGATCGCCGGCGCCGGTTTCATCAACGTGTTCATCGCTCCTGCGGCCAAGCAGCAGGTGGTGCAGGGCGCGCTCCAAGCCGGTGCCGGTTACGGCCACGGCCATGCCGGGCGCGGACAGAAGGTGCAGGTGGAGTTCGTCTCCGCCAATCCCACCGGCCCGTTGCACATCGGCCACGGTCGTGGCGCGGCAGTGGGCGATTGCCTGTGCCGCCTGCTCGATGCCAGCGGCTGGCATGTCACGCGCGAGTTCTACTACAACGATGCGGGCCAGCAGATCGACAACCTGACCCGTTCGGTGCAACTGCGCTGCAAGGGACTCACGCCGGAAAGCCCGGAATGGCCGGAGGACGGCTATCGTGGCGACTACATCATCGACGTCGCCAATGCCTTCATGGCGAAGGAAACGGTCGAAGCCGACGACCAGCGCTACACCGGCAACGGTGATGCCAACGATGCCGAAGCCATCCGTCATTTCGCGGTGGCTTACCTGCGCCGCGAACAGGACCTCGACCTGCGCGCTTTTGGCGTGGGCTTCGATGTGTTCTCGCTCGAATCCGCGCTATACACCGACGGCAAAGTCGAAGAGACGGTGAAGAAACTCATCGCCAGCGGCCATACCTATGAGCAGGACGATGCGCTGTGGCTGCGCACCACCGACTTCGGCGACGACAAGGACCGCGTGATGCGCAAGCGCGAAGGCGGTTACACCTACTTCGTGCCGGACGTGGCCTATCACTGGGACAAATGGCAACGCGGCTTCATCCGCGTGATCAACGAGCAGGGCGCCGACCACCACTCCACCATCACCCGCGTGCGTGCTGGCTTGCAGGCGCTGGATGTCGGCATCCCCAAGGGCTGGCCCGACTATGTGCTGCACCAGATGGTGACGGTGCTGAAGAACGGCGAAGAGGTGAAGATCTCCAAGCGCGCCGGCAGCTATGTCACGCTGCGCGACCTCATCGACGAAGTGGGCTGCGATGCCACGCGCTACTTCCTCGCCGCGCGCTCACCCGATTCGCAACTGGTGTTCGACATCGACCTGGCCAAGTCGCAGAGCAACGACAACCCGGTCTATTACATCCAGTATGCGCATGCGCGCATCCACAAGGTGCTGCACGACTGGGGCGGTGATCGCCAGTCCTTGCATCAGGTGGCGCTGGACGTGCTGGACAGCGACTACGAGAAGCTGCTGTTGCAGAAGATGATCGACTTCCCGCAAGTGATCGAGCAGGCAGCACACGACCTCGCGCCGCACCAGATCGCGGTCTATCTGCGCGATTTTGCCGGTGATTTCCACAGCTATTACAATGCCTCGCGCTTCCTGGTGGAGGACGAGCGCATTAAGCTGGCGCGCCTCGCGCTGATCGCGGCGATCGCTCAGGTGCTACGGAACGGATTGGCGTTGCTGGGTGTCACAGCGCCCGAACAGATGTAACCCGGAAAAAAGGAACGACATGGCTGCTGGAGCACAGAAATCGAAGGCGCTGGCCTCGCTGATCCTCGGTATGGTGATCGGTTTGTCCATCGCGGGCGTCGTCGCCTGGTACATGGTGCAGAAGAATCCGGCCTCTTTCAATCGGCCCTCGGTCGCGCACGAACAACCCAAGCCGGCGCCGCAGGTGGTGACGCCGCAACCTGCGCCGCAGCCGGAACAGGCCGCCGCGCCTGCGCAACAGCAGTTCGAGTTCTACCGCGTGCTGCCGGACAAGAACGATACGGCGGCACGTCCCGCGCCGACACCGGCCCCCAAGGTTGCGGCCGCCAAGGCGGCGGACAGCACGCCCTATCTGATCCAGGTGGCGGCGTTCCAGAGCATGGGCGATGCGGAGAAACTCAAGGCGCGTCTGGCGCTGGCTGGTTTCGAAGCCAGCATCCAGAGCGTGGCCATCCCCGACAAAGGCATCTGGCATCGCGTGCGTCTTGGCCCGTACAAGGGCCAGGGCGAGGCGAACGGTGCGCTCGACAATCTCAAGGCCAACGGCATCACCACCGCGGCGGTGATGCGCGCTCAATAACCACTGGAGGTGAAGATGAAGACCCTGCGTAGATTCCTTGCACTGTTGCTGTTGCTCGGCATGACCTCGTTGCACGCCGAAGTGATGGCCGGCCGCGATTACAAGGTGCTGGCCACACCGCAACCGACCAGCAGCGGCGACAAGGTGGAAGTGCTCGAATTCTTCTTCTATGGCTGTTCGCATTGCTTCCATCTGCACGGCCCGCTCAGCAGCTGGGAAAAGACCATGCCGCAGGATGTCTCGCTGGAGTTCGTACCGGTGATCTTCCGCGATTCCTGGGAGCCGATGGCGCGCACCTTCTACGCGCTGGATGCGCTGGGCATGCGCGAGAAGCTGCATGACGACCTGTTCCAGGCTTGGAACGTGCTCGGTATCGACCTGAGCGACGAAGAGAAGATCAGCGCATTCGTCGCCAAGCGCGGCGTGGATGCGGGCAAGTTCGATGCCGCTTATAACTCCTTCGCGCTGGCCGGAAAGGTGGCGCGCAGCAACCAGCTGGTGCGCGCCTATGGCGTGCGCGGCACGCCCACCATCGCGGTGGATGGCAAATACGTCATCACCGGTCTGGAGCCGGAAGACACCATCCGCGTATTGAACGAAGTCATCAAGATCGCCCGCAAGGAGCGTCGCGCCGGCAAGCATTGATGCGCGTCGTCGTCACCGGCGCGTCGGGTGGGCTCGGTCTCGCGCTGGCGCGCCATTATTTGCAGCGCGGCGCCACCGTGGCCGCCATCGCCCGCCGCGAGGATGCCTTGCAGGTGCTGGCGGCAGCCTATCCCGGTCAGGTCCATCTTTATCCTGCTGATGTCTGCGATGCGGCGGCCTTGCGCGTCGCCGCAGACGATTTCATCGCGCGCGCCGGTGTGCCTGACATCGTCATCGCCAATGCCGGGGTCAGCATCGGCACGCTGACGCGTTATGCGGCAGACGGCGACGTGTTCCGTCGCGTGATGGAGATCAACGTGCTGGGTGCGGTGCATACCTTCCAGCCGTTCGTGGAAGCGATGCGCAGCGCCGGGCGCGGCCGGCTGGTCGGCATCGCCAGTGTCGCCGGTTTCCGCGGGCTGCCCGGTTCCGGCGCCTATTCGGCGTCCAAGGCGGCCTTCATCTCCTATCTGGAATCGTTGCGGCTGGAGATGCATGGCAGCGGCGTCAAGGTGGTGACCGTCTGTCCCGGCTACATCCGCACGCCGATGACCGACATCAATCCCTACCCCATGCCGTTCATGCTGGAAGCCGACGATGCCGCACGGCGCATCGCACGCGTGATCGAACGCGGCTGTTCGTTCAAGGTGGTGCCCTGGCAGATGGCCATCGTCGGGCGTTTGCTCAAGCTGTTGCCGAACTGGCTGTACGACCGGCTGTTCGCCAAGGCGCCGCACAAGCCGCGCGCGCAAGCGTGATGGCGCTCTACCGGCGCTTCATGCAGGGCGGTGTGCCGGAATATCTGGCGCGCCATTACTGGTGGGCCTACCTGTGGGAGCGCAGCATCCGCTTCTTCGACCATCAGCCCATCATCAACGCCATCCTGTTCGGGCAATACGAGAAGCTGTTGCGCAAGACGTTGCATCATGTCGATGCGCGTTCCGGCGCGCGCCTGCTGCAACTCACCTGCGTGTACGGCAAGCTGACACCGTCGCTGTTCCGCAATGCGGACAACGAGGTGCATCTGTGCGATGTGGCGACCGGGCAGTTGCAACTGGCGCGCCGCAAGACGCAGAACCTCGCACATCGCATCCACCTGTCGCGCATGAACGCGGAGACGCTGGCCTACGCCAACGATGCCTTCGACCAGTTGATCCTGTTCTTCCTGTTCCATGAATTGCCGCCCGAGGCGCGGCAGCACGTGTACGACGAGATGGCGCGCGTGCTGAAGCCTGGCGGTTCGGTGCTGATCACGGAATACGCCGCCACGCCGCGGCAGCATCCGCTGTATCGCTTCCCGCTGACGCGCTGGATACTGGGTACCCTGGAACCGTTCCTGCCCGGCTTCTGGCAGGAGGACGTGACGGCCAAACTGGAACAAGCGCTGCGCAAGCAAGGCAAATCACTGCTCGGCGCACCGCATGTGGAACACTGCTTCGGCGGGTTCTATCGCGTGATGCGCTACGACCTGGCAGGTTAGTTAACCCGCCAGCTTCGCTTTCAGGATGTCGTTCAGTTGCGCCGGGTTGGCCTGGCCCTTGCTGGCCTTCATCGCCTGACCGACGAAGAAGCCGAACAGCTTGTCCTTGCCCAACCGGTATTCGGCCACCTTGTCGGCGTTGGCGGCCATCACCTCATCCACGATCTTCTCGATCGCCCCTGAATCGGAAACCTGCTTCAATCCCTTGGCTTCGATGATGGCATCCGCCTCGCCGCCCTCCGCCCACATGATGCGGAACACTTCCTTGGCGCCGGAGTTGGAGATGGTGCCGTCAGCGATGCGCTGCAGGATAGCGCCCAGTTGCGCGGCACTGATCGGGCATTGCGCGATGTCTAGGTTGTCGCGGTTGAGTTGCGCGCTGACTTCACCGATGACCCAGTTGGCGCACATCTTGGTCTGGCCGGGAGCTTCCGCCAGCGCGGCTTCGAAGAAATCGGCCATTGCGCGCGAGCTGGTCAGCACGCTGGCATCGTAGGCCGAGAGGCCCTGCTCCTGGTAGCGCACTTGTTTGGTGTGAGGCAGTTCCGGCAGCGTGGCGGCGACCTGTTGTTTCCATGCCTCGCTGATCTCCAGCGGCAGCAGGTCGGGGTCGGGGAAGTAGCGGTAGTCGTGCGCGTCTTCCTTGGTGCGCATCACGCGCGTCTCGCCGGTGTCCGGGTCGAACAACACCGTGGCCTGCTGGATGCTGCCACCGTCTTCCAGCGTGGCGATCTGGTGCTGCACCTCGTAGTTGATCGCCTGCTCCAGGAAGCGGAACGAATTGAGGTTCTTGATCTCGCGGCGCGTGCCGAACGGCGTGCCGGGTTTGTGTACCGAGACGTTGGCGTCGCAGCGGAACGAGCCTTCCTGCATGTTGCCATCGCAGATGCCGATCCATTGCACCAGCGTGTGCAGCGCCTTGGCGTAGGCCACCGCCTCGGCGGCGGAACGCATGTCCGGCTCCGACACGATCTCCAGCAGCGGCGTGCCGGCGCGGTTGAGGTCGATGCCGGTCATGCCGTGGAAATCCTCGTGCAGCGACTTGCCCGCGTCCTCTTCCAGATGGGCACGCGTGATGCGCACCACTTTCTCGTAGGCCGGCTGCTTGCCCTGCGCAGGCACCTGGATGGTCAGTTGTCCGTTGCCTACCACCGGCAGGTCCATCTGGCTGATCTGGTAGCCCTTGGGCAGGTCGGGGTAGAAGTAGTTCTTGCGCGCAAACACCGAGCGCGGTGCGATATACGCGCCGGTGGCGAGGCCGAACTTGATCGCGCGTTCCACCGCGCCCTTGTTCAATACTGGCAGTACGCCGGGCAGCGCCAGACTGACAGCGTCTGCCTGCGTGTTCGGCTCCGCGCCGAAGGCGGTCGAAGCGCCGGAGAATATTTTGCTGTTGGTCGAAAGCTGCGCATGCACTTCCAGACCGATGACGATTTCCCACTGCATCATGAACTCCGTTTTTTCGATTGGGCAGGCAGGGCGGCACGCACCCCATCCCAGAAGGCGATGCGCGCCTCGATGGCGGCGCAGCCGGCTTTGGCGGCGGCGCGCAGCTTGGGTGTGCTGTCGCCGCACAGGTGAACCAGCAGTCGCAGCGACAGCGGGCCATGCAATTCGTCGTCGAGATGGATGTGGCGCTCCAGGTAGTAGTGGAACAGCGGCGCCTTGCGCTTGCCGATCTTCATGTCGGCCAGTAGCGCCCGGAACATGCCGGGGATGACCTGCTCGCGCCCGAGCGCGAAGGCGGCGGCCACCAGATGCGGCTTGCCGCTGGCAATGAAGCCGAAGGTGGTCTGCATGAAACGGCGTGAAGGCTCGGGGATATTTGCGGTCTGCAACGCTTTCTCGATGCCATTTCTTTGCACAGACCGCAGGAAAGCCTTGACTGGCGCGGTGTCAGCGCCGATCTCTTCCATCGCCCCCACATAAAGGTCGAAGTGGCTGACGAAAGTGGCCGGGCCGTTGCGCGTCGGCAAGCCTTCGTCGGTCTCCTCGCCCAGCACGATCTCGTTGATAAAACGTTGTGCGGCGGTAGCGTTGGCATCGCCGGTAGGCATCCACGGCACTTGTGTGTCGGCCAGATGGCGTTGCAGGTATTTCAGCAGCGACATGAAATCCCACACCGAATAGACATGGTGTTCCATGAAGCGGCGCAGGCTGTCCATGTCCTGCACCGCGCCGTATATGGCATGCCGGTCGAGTTTGCGCTTGAGCGGCGCGACGCCGGTGAAACGGGTGATCTTCATGGTCACAGTTGCGGCGCGCGGCGGTGCCAGTCGGTCGCCAGTTGGTATTGGTGCGCGATGTTCAGCATGCGCGCTTCGTCGAAATAGTTGCCGATGATCTGCAAGCCCACCGGCATGTCGTTGGCGCCGAAGCCGCAAGGGATGGACATGCCGGGCAGGCCCGCGAGGTTCACCGCGATGGTGTAGATGTCGGAGAGATACATCTGCACCGGGTCGTCGCCCTTCTCGCCCAGCTTGAACGCGGTGGAGGGTGAAGTCGGCCCCATGATTACATCGCACTGCTTGAAGGCTTCGACGAAATCCTGCGCGATCAGGCGGCGGATCTGCTGTGCTTTGATGTAGTAGGCGTCGTAATAGCCGTGGCTCAGCACATAGGTGCCGATCATGATGCGGCGCTTCACTTCCGCGCCGAAACCTTGCGCGCGGGACTTTTCGTACATGTCGGCGAGGTCGCTGTATTCCGGGGCGCGGTAGCCGTAGCGCACGCCGTCGAAGCGCGACAGGTTGCTCGACGCTTCGGCCGGGGCCAGCACGTAGTACACCGGTACGGAGAGCTTCGAGTTGGGCAGGCTGATGTCGACGATGATTGCGCCCAGCTTCTTGTATTCGGCGATGGCGGCCTCGACTGCTTGCGCCACGTCGCTGCCCATGCCCTCGGCGAAGAATTCCTTGGGCAGACCGATGCGCAGACCGGTCAGCGGTTTGTTCAGGTCGCGCGCGTAGTCTTCCTTGTCGCGTTGCAGCGAAGTCGAATCGCGCTCGTCATATCCGGCCATCACATTCATCATCAAGGCCAGGTCCTCGGCGCTGCGTCCCATCGGGCCTGCCTGATCCAGGCTGGAGGCGAAGGCGATCATGCCGTAGCGCGAGCACACGCCATATGTGGGTTTGAGGCCCGAGATGCCGCACAGCGCGGCCGGCTGGCGGATGGAGCCGCCGGTGTCGGTGCCGGTGGCGGCGGCGCACAGGCGCGCCGCGACCGCTGCTGCCGTGCCGCCGGAAGAGCCGCCGGGCACGCGCTGCGTGTCCCACGGGTTCTTCACCGGGCCGAAATACGAGGTCTCGTTGGACGAACCCATGGCGAACTCGTCCATGTTGGTCTTGCCCAGATTGATTGCGCCGGCACGGTCGAACAGTTCGATGATGTGCGCATCGTAGGGGGAGACGAAGTTCTCCAGCATCTTCGAGCCACAGGTGGTGCGCCAGCCCTTGGCACAGAAGATGTCCTTCTGCGCGATGGGGATGCCGGTCAGGGCATCGGCGTTGCCGGCGGCGAGACGCGCATCGGCGGCTTTGGCTTGGGCCAGCGAGCGTTCCGCCGCGATGGTGACATAGGCATTGAGCTGCGGATTCAGTCGCGCCATGCGGTCGAGATAGCTTTGCGTCAGTTCGACGCTGGAGATCTGTTTGGCGCGCAGGGCGTCGCCCAGTTGTTTGAGGCTGGATTCGAACATGCTGGCTTACTCGATGACTTTGGGGACGAGGTACAGACCTTGTTCCACCTGGGGGGCGATGGCCTGGAAGGCGTCGCGCTGGTTGGCTTCGGTGACCCGGTCCTCGCGCAGGCGCTGGGACAGGTCCTGGCTGTGCGACATGGGCTGTACGCCAGCGGTATCAATGGCTTGCATCTCGGCGATGAGGCCGAAGATGCCGTTGAGCTGGCTGCGCGCGTTCTCGATCTCGGACGGGGTCATGGCAAGGCGTGCCAGACGGGCGACTTTTTCGACATCCTGGGTGCTTAAAGACATGGCAAACACTATATTCAAACAAGGGCGTTAGGGTATCATACGCGGCCATTCAGGGCACCTATTCACTACGGGACGGAACATGTTCGGACTCTTCAACAACTACTTTTCCAACGACCTCGCCATCGACCTTGGCACCGCCAATACGCTGATCTGGCTACGCGGACACGGCATCGTGCTCGACGAGCCGTCCGTGGTGGCGATCCGGCAGGAGGGCGGTCCGAACGGCAAGAAGGTGATCCAGCAGGTCGGTCTGGCCGCCAAGCAGATGCTGGGCCGCACGCCGGGCAACATCACCGCCATCCGCCCGATGAAGGACGGCGTGATCGCCGACTTCACCGTGACCGAACAGATGCTCAAGCAGTTCATCCGCCGCGTGCACAAATCCAGCATCTTCACCCCCAGTCCGCGCATCGTGATCTGCGTGCCATGCGGTTCCACCCAGGTCGAGCGCCGCGCCATCCGTGAATCGGCCTACGGCGCCGGTGCCCGTCGCGTGGAATTGATCGAAGAGCCGATGGCCGCCGCGATCGGCGCCGACCTGCCGGTGGAGGATGCGACCGGCTCCATGGTGGTGGACATCGGCGGCGGCACCACCGAAGTGGGGGTGATCTCGCTGGGCGGTGCGGTGTACTCCGGTTCCGTGCGCGTCGGCGGCGACAAGTTCGACGACGCCATCATCAACTATATCCGTCGCAACTACGGCATGCTGATCGGCGAGACCACCGCCGAGCTGATCAAAAAGAATATCGGCTCCGCCTTCCCGGGCAGCGAAGTGCGCGAGATGGAGGTCAACGGCCGCAACCTGGCCGAAGGCGTGCCGCGCAGCTTCACCATCTCCAGCAACGAGATCCTCGAAGCATTGACCGATCCGCTGAACAGCATCGTCAGTGCAGTGAAGACCGCGTTGGAACAGACTCCGCCGGAACTGGGCGCCGACATCGCCAGCAAGGGCATGGTGCTCACCGGTGGCGGCGCACTGCTGCGTGACCTCGACCGTCTGCTGATGGAAGAGACCGGCCTGCCGGTGGTCATCGCGGACGATCCGCTGACCTGTGTCGTGCGCGGCTCCGGCAAGGCGCTCGACTGCATGGACAAGTACACCAACATCTTCACCACCGACTGACCGGCGTGGCGCTGGAAGACACCCGCACCCTGCGCTTCTTCAACCGCGGCCCGAGTCCGGTCGCGCGGCTGGTGTTCTTCTCGGTATTGTCACTGTTGTTGCTGTTTATCGATGCGCGCTACCGCTACCTGGAATCCACGCGCCAGGTCATCGCCATCATCATCTACCCGTTGCAGCGGCTGACCGCCATGCCGGGTGAGGTGTGGGACAGCGTGTCCGGCTTCGTCACCCTGCAGGGCCACCTGGTCGACGAGAACGCGCGATTGCGCCTGCAACATGACGCCGATGCTTCGCAGTTGAAACAGATGGAAACGGTGCTCAGCGAGAACGCGCAGTTGCGCGAGCTGCTGGGCGTCAAGGAGCGTGCCGAATACAGCGTGCAGGCGGCGCAGATCGTCTATTTGGAACGCGACATCTTCAAACGCAAGCTGTTCATCGATGCCGGCGAGCAGCAGGGCGTGCAGGCTGGGCGCGCCGTGGTGGATAACCTCGGCGTGGTCGGCCAGGTCACGCGCACCTATCCCTTCCTGTCGGAAGTGACGCTGGTCACTGACAAGGATAACGTGGTGCCGGTGCAGCTGGTGCGCACCGGCTTGCGTGCTGCGGTATTCGGTTCCGGCAACATCGGCGAGCTGGAACTGCGCTACCAGCCGGTGGACGTGGATATCCAGGTCGGCGACGAACTGGTCACCTCGGGCATGGACGGCACTTATCCGCCGGCGCTGCCGGTGGCGCGCGTGACCCGCGTCGAACGCGATCCGGCCTATCCCTTCGCGCACATCATGTGCGTGCCGCTGGCCGGCGTCGATCGCCATCGTACTTTGCTGATCGTGTCGGCCGTGCCCACGCTGCCGCCGCGCCCGGTCAGCCAGGTCGAGACCGAGACCCCGCAGCTCAGGAAATCGGACAAGCGTAAGGGGGGCGCATGAGATATCAGGTGAGCGTCGATCGCGAATTCCTCCTGCCGGCGAGTACGCCGTTCATCGCGGCCAGCTTCGTGGTGGCGGTATTGCTGGAGTGGCTGCCCTGGCATGGCGCCGCGTTGGTCTGGCGTCCTGACTTCGTTGGCCTGATGCTGCTCTATTGGTGCACCCACAAACCGCACCGGGTCGGCATCGGCATCGGCTGGATGCTGGGCATCTTCGTCGATGTGGCGGATGCCAGTCTGTTCGGCCAGCATGCACTGGCGTATAGCGTGCTGGCGTTCGGTGGCCTGGTACTCAACCGGCGCGTGCAGATGTTCAACCTGCGCGAGCAATCGTTGCACGTGTTGCTGCTGCTGCTGGCCGGCTATGCGGTCTATGCGCTGGTGCACTGGCAGGTGCATGGCTATGTCGAGTGGAACTATTTCCTCGGTTGCCTCACTTCTGCCCTGCTGTGGGCGCCGCTCACCTTGCTCATCCAGAAGTTGCGCCGTCCCAGCCGCGACCCGAACGAACTATGACGCCGCATGTCGAGCTGAAGAACCACCAGCGCGAGCGGTACCTGTTCAGCCTGCGTCTGATCTTCTGTCTCGGTTTCGTCGGTCTGTTCCTGTTGCTGCTGCTGGCACGCCTGTTCTACCTGCAGGTTTGGAAGAACGAGTATTTCGACACGCTGGCGGAAAGCAACCGCATCTTCGTGGTGCCCATCGTGCCCAATCGCGGCGTCATCACCGATCGCAACGGCGTGGTGCTGGCGCGCAACTATGCCGGCTACACGCTGGAGGTGTCGCCGGAGAAGATCAAGGATCTGGATGCCACCATCGCCGAAATCGGCAAGGTGGTCGAGATCAAGCCTAAGGACCTGCGCCGTTTCAAAAAGCTGATGTCGGAGCGGCGTTCCTTGCAGACGCTGCCGGTGCGTACGCGCCTGACGGACGAAGAGCTGGCGCGTTTCGCGGCACAGAGCTTCCGCTTCCCCGGCGTGGAGATCAAGGCGCGCCTGTTCCGTGAATACCCGTTCTCGGATACCACCTCGCACCTGCTCGGCTACATCGGCCGCATCAACCAGAAAGAGCTGGACGAACTGGATAAGCGCGACGAGCTGGCCAATTACATGGGCTCGGACTACATCGGCAAGACCGGTATCGAAGAGCGCTACGAGAAAGCCATGCACGGGGTGACCGGTTTCGAGCAGATCGAGGTGGATGCCGGCGGGCGTGCGGTGCGCATGCTGTCGCGCACGCCACCGCAATCCGGCAAGGATCTGCAACTCACGCTGGACGCCACCCTGCAGCAGGTCGCGGTGGAAGCGTTCGGCGCTTATCGCGGCGCCTTGGTGGCCATCGATCCGACCAACGGCGAGATCCTTGCTTTCGTCAGCAAGCCCGGGTACGACCCCAACCTGTTCATCGATGGCATCGATAGTGAGAGCTGGGATGCGTTGAACAACTCCCCCGAGGTGCCTTTGAACAACCGTGCCCTGCGTGGTCAGTATCCACCCGGTTCCACCATCAAGCCGTTCATGGCGTTGGCCGGGCTGCATTACAACGCGCGTGCGCCGGAGATGGAGATCAGTGACCCCGGGGTCTACACCTTGCCTGGCAGCAGTCATGTCTATCGTGACTGGAAGAAGGGCGGCCATGGCCGGGTCGATCTGTTCAAGTCGGTGGTGGTCTCGTGTGACACCTATTACTACGGCCTCGCGACCGAACTGGGCATCGACCGCATGCACGAATTCCTCGACCTGTTCGGTTTTGGCAAGCGTACCGGCATCGATCTGGAAGGGGAGGTGCCCGGCCTGCTGCCCTCGGCCGACTGGAAGATGAAGCGGCATGGCCAGATATGGTATCCCGGCGACACCGTTTCGGCCGGTATCGGCCAGGGTTACAACCTGGTCACGCCACTGCAGCTCGCCTTTGCCACGGCGACCTTGGCTAATGACGGTGTCGCGTATCAGCCGCATCTGGTGAAGGAGATGCGCCTGGCGGGCGACATGGCGCCGAGCACGGCACCGCAACCGCTGTTCGACCTGCATATCCCGCCTGCGCATCTGGATTTGGTGAAACGTGCGATGGCCGCCGTCATCAAGCCGGGCGGCACTGCCGTCGGGGCGTTCTACGGCGTCGGCTATCCGGTGGCGGGCAAGACCGGTACGGCGCAGGTGATCACCATCAAGCAGGGCGAGAAATACGAAGCCGACAAGATCTCCGAATACAATCGCGACCATGCCTGGTTCATCGCCTTCGCGCCGGCCGACAAGCCGCGCATCGCACTGGCGGTGCTGGCGGAGAACGGCGGCCATGGCGGTTCGACCGCAGCCCCCATCGCGCGCAAGGTGCTGGACTATTACCTGCTCGGCAAGCGCCCCAAGCCCTTGCAGGCCGTGGCTGAACAAACCGGTGCGGAGGAAGACTGATGATCAATCTGCGGCAACTGGGCCAGCGCTTCATGTTGCACCTCGATTCCGTGCTGCTCGCCGGCCTGGGTGGGTTGCTGCTGATCAGTCTGCTGATCTTGTATAGCGCGAGCGATGGCAGTGGCGGGCGCGTGCTGGGTCAGCTGGGCAACATCGCGGTCGGTTTCGTCGCCTTGTGGATCGTGGCCAACATGCCGTTGCACTGGCTGATGCGCATCGCGGTGCCGATGTATGTGCTCGGTTTGCTGCTGTTGATCGGCGTCGCGCTGTTCGGCGAGATCAGCCACGGTGCACGGCGCTGGCTCAACCTTGGGTTCATGGTGTTCCAGCCTTCCGAATTGATGAAGATTGCGGTGCCGCTGATGATGGCTTGGTATTTCGAGAAGCACGAAGCCACGCTCACGGTGAAGAACTACGCCATCGCGGCGCTGCTGCTGTTCCTGCCGGTGGGTCTCATCGTGCGTCAGCCCGATCTGGGTACCTCCATCCTGATCGCCGCCAGTGGCTTCTATGTGCTGTTCCTGGCCGGCCTGTCGTGGCGCATCATCATCGGTCTGCTGCTGGCGGCGCTGGTCAGCGCGCCGTTCCTGTGGAACATGATGCATGATTACCAGCGGCACCGCATCCTGATGCTGCTCGATCCCAGCCAGGATGCATTGGGCAAGGGCTATCACACCATCCAGGGCATGATCGCAGTGGGCTCCGGCGGTTTGCTGGGCAAGGGCTACATGGAAGGCACGCAGACCCATCTGGATTTCTTGCCCGAACGCACCACCGATTTCATCTTTGCCGTGTATTCGGAAGAGTTCGGTTTCATCGGCAACGTGATCCTGCTCGCCCTCTATGCCTTCGTCATCGGGCGCGGCTTCTATATCACGGCCACCGCGCCCACCTACTTCACCCGTCTGATGGCAGGCAGCATCACGCTCACGTTCTTCACCTACACTTTCGTCAACATCGGCATGGTCAGCGGCATCCTGCCAGTGGTCGGCGTGCCGTTGCCGCTGGTGAGCTATGGCGGCACCTCCATGCTCACGCTGCTGCTCGGCTTCGGTGTGCTGATGAGCATCCATACCCATCAACGTCTGGTCAAAACCTGAGGGAGTCCCCATGAACCGTCTTTTACTCGCCATCCTTGCCTGCCTTGCGCTGCTTAGCGCCTGTTCCAGCGCACCTACGCGTGAAACCCCGGCCAAGAAAGCCCCTGCACCGGCGGCGACAGGCGGCGGCTACCTGCCCGGCGACGGCCCGGGCGCCGATGCGCCGGCCAATCTGGATGCGATCCCGGATGCGGTGCCCAAAGCTGAACCGTTGCACCGTTATGCCAACCGCCCCTATTCGGCTTTGGGCAAGACCTATACCCCGCTGCAAGCGCCGGGCAATTACAAAGAACGTGGTATCGCTTCCTGGTATGGCAAGAAGTTCCATGGTCAGCGTACTTCGATCGGTGAGACCTACGACATGTATGCCATGACCGCCGCCCATCCCACCTTGCCGGTGCCCAGCTATGCGCGCGTGACCAATCTGGCCAATGGCAAGTCGGTGGTGGTGCGCGTGAATGACCGTGGCCCCTTCCTGCATGACCGCATCATGGATCTGTCCTATGCCGCCGCCTACAAGCTCGGTTTTGCCAATCAGGGTAGCGCCGAGGTCGAGGTCGAGAGCATCGCGGTCAACGGCAGCGCACCGGTCACGGTGGCGGTGGTGACGCCGGTCGCCAAGGCTCCGGCCGTGGCTGCCGAGACCGTGATGCCGGTGATGCCGCCGGACCGTTCCGGCAAGGTCTATCTGCAGCTGGGTGCCTTCAAGGAACAGCAAGGTGCACAAAGCTTCCTCGACAAGATGCGTGCCGAACTGGGCAACACCGGCAAGGAGATCCGCCTGGTGCGCAAGCAAGGTCTCAACCGCATCCACATCGGTCCTTATGACAATGGCGAGGAGGCGCGGCGTGCCGCCAACGAACTGGCCGGGCGTCTCGGCTTCAAGCCTTTCGTGAGCCAGAACTGAATCGACCGCTGCGGCTAACCAGCGCAGCACTTGCCAGAATATTAGAATGTGCTAATATGCTGGCATTATTTTTCAGGAGGCAACCATGTTCGGGATGAATGTCAAAGAGATCGATGCACAGCAATTTGCGCAATGGGTAGCGGATGCGGACCACGCGATGCGTGTGATCGACGTGCGCCAGATGGAAGAGATCGCCCAGGGGACTGTGCCGCGCGCCGAAGCCTTGCCGCTGCATACCTTGCCCATGCGAGTGAACGAGCTGGGCAAACATGAGAAGGTGGTGGTGGTATGCCGTAGCGGTGCGCGTTCCGCGCAAGCCTGCATGTTCTTGCAGCAGCAGGGTTTCGGCAACGTGTTCAATCTGCGCGGCGGCATGATCGGCTGGGTGCAGAGCGGCTTCCCGGCCAGCCAGTTGGCGTGAGGCGGACATGAAGAAGATCTTGTGGGTGTTGACGGCGGCACTCGGCCTGTTCCTGGTCGTGCAGCAGATCCAAGCGGGCGAAGGCATCGATGTGCGTGAAGCACAGCAACTGAGCCAGCAGGGCGTGCTGCTGCTCGATGTGCGTGAAGCGGAAGAATATGCCGCCGGCCATGCGCCTCAGGCGCGCTTGATGCCGTTGAGCGAGATCGGCTATCGCATGCAGGAACTGGATGCCTGGAAGGACAAGCCCATCGCGGTGATGTGTCGTTCCGGTCGCCGCTCCGCACGCGCTGTCGCCATGTTGCAAGAAGCCGGGTTCAAGCAGGTCAGCAACGTGCAAGGCGGCATCCTGGCCTGGGAACAGGCCGGTCTCCAGGTCGTCCGTTGACCTGATGCGGGCGGGCGTTCAGCCCGCCACGCGCAACACCAATCCCTTCAGGTAAGCCCCTTCGGGAAAGCTCAGCAGCACCGGGTGATCCGGGGCGGCCTGGAGTTTCTTCACGATCTGCGCCTCCACGCCGGCATCCAGCGCGGCACCGGCGATGATCTTCTGGAACAGCTCGTCACTGATGCCGCCGGAACAGGAATAGGTGAACAGCAGGCCGCCCGGGCGCAGCAGCTTGAACCCGAGCAGGTTGATGTCCTTGTAGGCGCGCGCCGCCTTTTCGGCAAAGGCCGCGGTGGGCGCGAACTTGGGCGGGTCGAGTACGATCAGGTCGAACTTGCGGTTCTGGTCGCGCAGCTTGCGCAGTGCCTCGAACACGTCGGCACATAGCCATTCCGCCTGGCTGCCGTCCAGCCCGTTCAACTCGACATTGCGCTGTGCCAGTTGCAGCGCGCCTTCCGAGGCATCGATGGAGAGCACACTGCGGGCGCCGTTGCGCAAGGCATACAGCGAGAAGCCGCCGGTGTAGCAGAAGCAGTTGAGCACTTCCTTGTCGTGCGCCAGTGCGCCGGTCAAGGCACGGTTGTCGCGCTGGTCGAGGTAGAAACCGGTCTTCTGTCCGCCCGCTACATCCACTGCGAAACGCAGGCCATGTTCCATCACTTCCACATAGTCCGGCAACACGCCGCGCAACACGCCGCAGCGTTTGGGCAAGCCTTCCAGTTCGCGCCCGTCGGAATCGGAACGCTCATAGATGCACGCGGGTGAACACAGAGTCTGCAATGCATCGACCAGCACGTCGCGCCACCGTTCCGGCCCGGCGCTGCCCAGCTGCAGCACCAACACGTCGCCGTAGCGGTCGACGATGAGGCCAGGCAAACCATCCGATTCGCCATGCACCAGACGCATGCCGCTGCCGGCGTGCGCGATCTGTAGCGCCTGGCGGGCTGACAGGGCGGCCGCCAGTTTGTGCTGGAAGAAAGCAGCATCGATGGTTTCCTGTTCATGCCACGACCAGATACGGGCGCTGATCTGCGAATCGGGGTTCCACGCGGCCCAGGCGAGAAACGTGCCGTGCACATCGCGCACCGCGACGGTATCACCGCTGGCATAGCTGCCGTTGATGGTTTCGATGGCGCCGGAGAACACCCACGGGTGGCGGCGCAACAGCGATTTCTCGCGTCCAGCCTTGAGGATCAGGCCGGGCTGAGTAGTCGTAGCGACAGCACGAGGTGCGTCCGATGGCTTGGCGTTGGGCGCCGCTTTACGGCGGCGGAAATCGGGTTTGCCGCCGGGGCGGTGGGCAGGGGCACGTGAACGTCGTTTGTCTTGGCTCATGGTTTCTTCTTGGCGCGCGGGTGTGCGCCGTCATAGATCTTGGCGAGGTACTGAAAATCGAGGTGGGTGTAGACCTGCGTGGTGGAGATGCTGGCGTGGCCGAGCATCTCTTGCACGGCGCGCAGGTCGCCCGAGGATTGCAGCACATGGGTGGCGAAGGAGTGGCGCAGCATGTGCGGATGCACATGGCTGCTGATGCCTTGTTTGAGCGCCCATTGCTTGAGTTGCAGTTGCACGGTGCGCGGGGCGATGCGCGCACCGCGCGTGCCGACGAACAGCGCGGTTTCATCGTGTGCAGCAAGTTGGCCGCGTACCGCCAGCCAGACTTGCAGCGCGTCGATCGCCGCTTGGCCGACCGGCACGATGCGCGTCTTGCTGCCTTTGCCGGTGACGCGCAGCTCATGGCTGTGCGCGATGTCGTGCATGACCGCCAGATCCAGGCTGACCAGCTCCGCCAGGCGCAGACCGGAGGAATAGAACAGTTCGAACATCGCCTTGTCGCGCGCATCCAGCGGCGTCTCCACCGGCAGTTCCACCAGCTTCACCGCTTCGTCCGGCGACAGTGCGTGTGGCAAGGTCTTGGGCGATTTGGGGGCGCGCAGGCCGACGCAGGGATTGGCGGTGCAGCCGTGGTCGCGCATCAGGTAGCTGTAGAAGCCGCGCCAGGAGGACAGCACACGCGCCAGCGAGCGACCGGACAGGCCGCCGCCATGCAATTGCGCGATATAGCGGCGGATGTGATGGCTCTTCAATTCAGCGGGCGGGGTGCTGCCGGCCTGTTGCAGCAGGCGCTGCACATCGCGCGCATAGTTCTCCACCGTGTGCGGCGAATAGCGCTTCTCGGTAGCGAGGTAGGCGAGGAAGCCGTTCAGTAACGCATCAGACATGCAGGCGGAAGGCGCTACCCAAAGTCTCGGCGATGCGTTGCAGGAACAGCGTGCCCATCTCGGGATAGAAGCGTTCCTTGTCTTCGCTGGCGAGGATCAGCAGGCCGATGGTCTGCTCGTTGGCACGCAACGGCAGATAGGCGAACGAGCGCAGATGCGCGCCGGCGTCGCCGAACCAGGACTGTGTGTCGGCCACCGCATGATGGGTGCAGACCGGATGCGTTTGCTCGTCGGCGAAAGCCAGTATCTCGGCGGTGGGCGGCTCGTCGCGCCACAGGTGCAGAGCGACGTGGGGTACAGCGAAGATGCTTTGCAGATTGTGCGTCACCAGGCTTTGCAGGGTGGCACGGTCATGCGGACCGAACAGGGCGCAATTGAACTGGTGTACCTTGAGTTGCAGCGCGTCGTTCTCTTTGGCGTATTCCAGCAGTTCGCGCAGCTTCTTCTCCAACGACTTCACCTTCTCGCGCTGGGCCACCATCTGGCGCTCGGACAAGGACACCGTACGGCCGCCGTGCGGATGCGGCAGGTTGATCTCGGTGAGCAACTCCAGATGCTGTTCGAAGAACTCGGGATGTTCCTGCAGATAGTTTGCGATGTCGTCGGATTTCATCATTGCCCTTTACAGATTGATCTCGCCTTCGAACACGGTGATGGCCGGTCCAGTCATCAGCACCGACTGCTCGCCGCCTGCCCAGCTGATGGTCAAGGTGCCGCCGCGGGTGGCGACGTGCACCGTATCGTCCAGCAGGCCGCGGCGGATGCCGGCGACCACGGCGGCACAGGCGCCGGTGCCGCAGGACAGCGTCTCACCAGCGCCGCGTTCGTAGACGCGCAGCTTGATATGGCTGCGGTCGATCACCTGCATGAAACCGGCGTTCACCCGGTTGGGGAAGCCCGGGTGGCGTTCGATCAGGAAGCCCTGGCGCTCCACCGGTGCGTTGTCGACATCATCCACTACCTGCACCGCATGCGGGTTGCCCATGGAGACGGCGCTGATCTGTACGGTCAGGCCGTCCACCTCCAGCGGCTGGATCACGGCGTCGCTGTCGCTGGTGAACGGGATGCGCGCCGGCTCCAGGATGGGGGCGCCCATGTTCACCGTGACGCGGCCGTCCTCTTCCAGGCGCGGCGAGATCAGGCCGCTCTTGGTCTCGACCACAATGGCTTTTTTGGAAGTGAGTTTCTTCTCGTGCACGAAACGTACGAAGCAGCGCGCGCCGTTGCCGCACTGCTCTACCTCGCCGCCGTCGGCGTTGAAGATGCGGTAGCGGAAATCGGCGTCGTGGCGTAACGACTTCTCCACCAGCAGGATCTGATCGCAGCCGATGCCGAAATGGCGGTCGGCGATGAAACGCAGTTTGTCCGGGGTCAGCGCGACGGACTGGCGGACGCCGTCGATGACCACGAAGTCATTGCCGGCGCCGTGCATCTTGGTGAATTTGAGGGTCATGATGTGAGTCTGCGTAAGATGCGCGGATTATACGTCGGCGCAGAGCTGGGTATGGTCGCGGAACATGCAGCGGTCCATCACCACCGTGATGCCGGCCGCCTGCGCGCGCAGCGCGGCCTCCTCGTTCACTACTCCGTCCTGCAACCACAGCCGCTTGATGCCCAGCTTGATGCAGCTGTCGACGATGGTCGGTACATGTTCGGGGGCACGGAACACGTCCACGATGTCCACCGGAAAGGGGATGGCTTCCAGGTCGGCATAGGCCGGTTCGCCCAGCACCTGCGCGACCAGCGGGCGCACCGGCACGATGCGGTGGCCGAAGTTTTGCAAGGCCTGGGCGACATGGAAGCTGGGGCGATTGCTGTTGGGCGACAGGCCGACCACTGCCACCGTATGCGAGGACTTGAGCAAGTGGCAGATCTCAGCGGGGCTGGGGTTGGCGAACGTCATGTCAGGTTCCAGAAAGAAGTCGATGGCTATAATAAACCATCGATCCATCCTGCATGGGAGCCTAGTCTTGAGCGCCATCCACGCCTCGCAACTGACCTTCTTCACCCAGCATGCCCCGTTCGACCGTTTCGAGACCGCCCATCAGTTATGGTTGCTCGAGCGCCTGAAGCTGGCCTATTACGCCAAGGGCGAGGTGATCGCCTCGCCGCAGCAGGGCAAGGCGCAGCGCTTCTTCATCATCAAACAGGGTTTGGTGCGCGGTTCGCGTCCTGACACCGAAAACACCGATGCGGTGCTGGAATTGCACGAAGGCGAGAGCTTCCCGGTCGGCGCGCTGCTGGCCGACCGTGCGGTGACTTCCACCTATCGTGCGGCCGAGGACGTGTTCTGCTTCGAGCTGGATGCCGCCGATTTCCACGCTCTGCTGGCCTTGTCGCCGGTGTTCAAAGATTTCTGTACACGGCGCATCACCGCGTTGTTCGAGCAGTCCAGCCAGGCCATGCGTGCGCAGTTCGCACAGGCCGCCACTGAGCAGCAATCGCTGTCCAGCGCGCTGGCCGATATCCTGCGCCGCGAGCCGGTGACCTGTGCGCCGCATACGCCGCTGCTTGATGCCTTGCGCAGCATGCGCGAGCTGCGTGTCGGCTCCATGGTGGTGGTGGATGACCAGCGCAAGCCGCTGGGCATCTTCACGCTGAACGACCTGCTCGGGCGCGTGGTGTTGCCGGGAATCTCCACCGACGTGCCGATCTCGCAGGTGATGAGCCCAGATCCGGTGGCCCTGCTGCCGACCGCGCCGGCCTATGAAGCGGCCATGGAGATGGCCCGTGCCGGCTTCCGCCACGTGCTGGTGGCGGAGGCGGATGGTACCTTGCGCGGCATCCTGTCCGAGCGTGATCTGTTCTCGCTGCAGCGCGTCGGCCTGCGCCAGATCAGCGCGGCGCTGCGCAAGGCGGTGGATGTGGATACCCTGGTCGGCCTCAGCGGCGACATCCGCGCCCTGGCGCGCAACATGATGGCGCAGGGCGTGGCGGCCGAGCAGCTCACCCTGTTCATCTCCACGCTGAACGACCTCCTGGCGACGCGCCTGATCGAACTGGAGTGCATCGCCGATGGCTTGGTCGGCACGCCGCTCTATGACAACCTGTGCTGGCTGGTGATGGGCTCCGGCGGGCGCTTCGAGCAGACGCTGAATACCGATCAGGACAATGCCTTGCTGTTCACTGTGCCGCCGGGCATGACGGCGGAGCAGGTACGCGAACGCATGTTGCCGGTGGCCTTGCGCATCAACCAGTCCATGGCGCGCTGCGGCTTCCCGCTGTGCAAAGGCAACATCATGGCGTCCAACCCCAAGTGGTGCCTGTCGCTGGAAGAGTGGCAGGGCGTGTTCGGACGCTGGGTGGACCAAGGCTCGCCGGAAGCTTTGCTGCATGCTTCCATCTTCTTCGATTTCCGTCCACTGGCCGGACAGCGCAAGCTGGCCGAGGGCTTGCGCAACTGGCTGGTGCAGCTGGCGCGCGGCAATAGCCGCTTCCTGCACCAGATGGCTGCCAATGCCTTGCGCAACCGACCGCCGCTCGGCGTGGTGCGCGATTTCGTACTGAACGACGCCAAGCGCATCGATCTCAAGATGAACGGGCTGGCGCCCTTTGTCGATGCGGCGCGCATTTTCGCCCTGGCGAGCGGCGTCACCGCGACCAGCACCCTGCAGCGCCTACGCAAGAGCGCGGCGGCGCTGCATGTGCCGGAGAGTGAGGTGGAGGCGTGGATCGATGCCTTCCTGTTCATCCAGATGCTGCGCTTGCGCCATCACTACGAGGCCAGCGCCGGCATGAGTGCGGCCGAATTGGCCCAGCTGGACAATCTGGTCGATCCGGCGCAGCTGAACGAACTGGATCGGCGCATCCTGAAAGAATCGTTCCGTCAGGCGCGCAAGGTGCAGGCCAAGCTGGCGCTGGATTATCAACTGTGATCAAGCTCCTGCAACGCTGGTTCTCACCTCGCCCCAAGCTGGATGCGGCGCAGGCCGCCCGTCTGGCGGCCTGGCAGGCATGCCCCGTGCCGGAGTGCAAACTGCCGTTCGCGCAGGCGCGCTATGTGGTGGTGGATGTGGAGACCACCGGCCTCAACCTGATGACCGATACGCTGATCTCCATCGGTGCGGTTGCGGTGGTCGGCGGGCGGGTGGTGCTGGGCGACAGCTTCTCGGTGGTGCTGCAACAGCAGCAGAGCAGCGACAAATCCAACATCCTGGTGCACGGCATCAGCGGTTCGGCGCAACGCGAAGGGGTGCCGCCGGCCGATGCGCTGCTGGATTTCCTGGAATATCTGGGCGATGCGCCGTTGGTGGCGTTCCATGTCGCGTTCGACGAGACCATGATTCGTCGCGCGCTGCGCCAGTATCTCGGTTTGTCGTTCAAACACCCCTGGCTGGACCTGGCCTATGTGATGCCGGCGCTCAATCGCAATCTGGTGCATAGCCATCGGGTGCTGGATGACTGGATCCGGCGTTATGACATCCAGATATCCGAACGCCACAACGCGCTGGCCGATGCCCTAGCAACCGCGCAGTTGTTGCAGGTAGCGCAATCCCAGGCTCGCTGCAAGGACATCTTCGACTATGCCGGGTTGCGCGACCTGGAGCGCGCCCAGCGCTGGGCGAACCACCCGTAAGATGTTTGTAAGGTTGCTGACTTACCCTGCCGCGAGCTGTAACGGGAGGTCGGTGCAGCGTCTGCACATCGGTCGCCGGGAACGGTTCCGATTCAACTATAACCATGGGAGAACACACAATGGATAAACAAGGCGAAGCCTACTGGAAGGCGACGTTAGGCTTGTTGACCAAGATCCTGATCGTCTGGTTCGTGGTCTCGTTCGGCGCCGGCATCCTGTTTGCCGATGCGCTGAACAACATTCATCTGGGCGGCTATCCGCTGGGATTCTGGTTCGCCCAGCAGGGTTCCATCTACATCTTCGTCGCGCTGATCTTCATCTACGCCAAGAAGATGGATGCGATCGACCGCAAATTCGACGTGCACGAAGACTAAGGGGACAACATGGATCTGCAAACAACGATTTATCTGGTGGTGGGCGCAAGTTTCGCGCTCTACATCGGCATCGCCCTCTGGACGCGCGCCGGCAGCACCAGCGAGTTCTACGTCGCAGGCGGCGGTGTCGGCCCGCGCGTGAACGGCATGGCCACGGCAGCGGACTGGATGTCCGCCGCTTCCTTCATCTCCATGGCGGGCATGATCTCCAACATGGGTTACGGCGGCGGCCTGTTCCTGATGGGCTGGACCGGCGGCTATGTGCTGCTGGCCCTGCTGCTGGCGCCGTACTTGCGCAAGTTCGGCAAGTTCACCGTGCCGCAGTTCATCGGCGACCGCTACTACTCCAAGTCGGCCTCCACGGTCGCGGTGATCTGTCTGCTGACAGCCTCGATCACCTATGTGATCGGCCAGATGACTGGCGTGGGCGTGGCGTTCTCGCGCTTCCTCGGCGTATCCAGCGAGACCGGCATCTATGTGGGCATGGGCATCGTGTTCGTGTATGCAGTGCTGGGCGGCATGAAGGGCATCACCTACACCCAAGTGGCCCAGTATGTGGTGCTGATCTTCGCTTACACCGTACCGGCGATTTTCATCTCCATGCACCTGACCGGCAATCCGATCCCGCAACTGGGGCTGGGCGGCACTATGGTCGGAACCGATATGTCGCTGCTGCAGAAGCTGGACAGCATCGTGGTTGATCTGGGCTTCGGTCAATATACGACGACGACGGCGGGCAGCACGCTCAACATGTTCGTCTACACCCTGTCGCTGATGATCGGTACCGCCGGTCTGCCGCACGTGATCATGCGCTTCTTCACCGTGCCCAGCGTGC
The DNA here is from genome assembly GCA_040754175.1 of Pseudomonadota bacterium. Lineage (GTDB taxonomy): Bacteria > Pseudomonadota > Gammaproteobacteria > Burkholderiales > Gallionellaceae > Sideroxyarcus. The sequence continues at coordinate 83,632 of JBFMFN010000035.1, forward strand.
ATGCCGCACGTCTGTCCGCCGGTTGGGCGCTGGTGTTCATCGCCATCCTGTACACCACGGCTCCGGCAGTGGGCGCAATGGCGAAGCTGAACCTGCACTCTACAGTGAACACGGCTGTTGTCAGCGGTGGCGATCTGTACGCGGTTGAGTCCAGCATCAAGGCGGATGAGCGTCCGGACTGGATGAAGCGCTGGGAAGCCACCGGCCTGCTGAAGTTCGAAGACAAGAACGGCGATGGTCGTATCCAGTACTACAACGACAAGACCAAGAACGAAGAAGCCAAGGCCAAGGCTGAAGCCGCCGGCTGGAAGGGCAACGAGCTGACGGTGAATGCCGACATCATCGTGCTGGCCAATCCGGAAATTGCGCTGCTGCCGAACTGGGTGATCGCGCTGGTGGCCGCGGGCGGCCTGGCCGCTGCGCTGTCCACGGCGGCGGGCCTGCTGCTGGCGATTTCCGCAGCCATCTCGCATGACCTGGTGAAGGGCGTGTTCAATCCGAACATCAGCGAGAAAGGCGAGTTGATGGCGGGCAAGATCGCCATGGCTATCTCCATCTTCGTTGCCGGTTATCTCGGCCTGAACCCGCCTGGCTTCGCGGCCGGTACCGTGGCGCTGGCATTCGGTATCGCGGCCAGCTCTCTGTTCCCGGCGATCATGATGGGCATCTTCTCCAAGAAGATGAACAAGGAAGGCGCCATCGCCGGTATGCTGGCCGGTCTGGGCGTGACCCTGTTCTACGTGTTCGCGCACAAGGGTATCTTCTTCATCAAGGGCACCGAGTATCTGGACCTGATCGGCGGCGCGAATCCGTTCTTCGGCATCACGCCGGAAGCCTTCGGTGCGATCGGTGCGCTGGTCAACTTCGCCGTGGCCTTCGTGGTGGACAAGTTCACCAAGGAGCCGCCGGAGCATATCCAGCACCTGGTCGAGAACGTGCGTACCCCGCGCGGCGCCAAGTCTGTGGATGGCGCACACTGATCCGGTAGTCTGCGTGTAACATGGAGCCCCGCTTCGGCGGGGCTTCTTTTTTAGTGGAGTGTCTATGGTTTTCGATGTCAGTGTGGCGATGACCTGGCTGCTGTTCCTGGCCTTGTTCCCCATCGCCTTCTTCTGGTTGCGCCGTGCCTGGCGCATCGCCATCAAGCGCGACTATAGCGATGTGGCGCTCAAGCGCGGCGTGGCACCGCAGCATCCCGAGCGCTATGCGCCCTATGCGGCGGCGATCAATCTGCTGGGTGGCGTGGTGGTGTTATGGGTGATCGTCGGCGTGCTCAGCGCGACACTGGCCTATGCGACCTGGAGCGCGATCGCCGGCATGACCATCTGGATGAAGATCATCGCCGATTTCATCCTGGCGCGGCATGCGCATCCGATCACCTTCGGCAAGAAGGCGGAGTGACCCTTCCTATTCGAGCAGGCCGAGACGCACGCAGATGCGCGTGCCTTGACCGTTGCGGCCTGTTTCCAGATTGATCTGTCCGCCGTGGCGGCGTGCCACTTCGGCGACGATGGCCAATCCCAGTCCGCTGCCGCTCTGGCCGCTGCCGAGTATGCGGTAGAACCGCTCAAACACATGTGCGCGGTGTTGGGGCGGGATGCCGGGGCCGTCGTCTTCCACACATAGAACGGCCTGCTGTCCTTCGCGTGCGGTGCTCACCGTGATGTGGCCGCCGGCGGGGGTGTAGCGCACCGCGTTGTCGATCAGGTTGTTGAGCATCTCGCCCAGGCCGGGGGCGTCGCACAGCAGCGGCAATGGCCGGTCGCATCCTTCATAGCCGAGGTCTACCCCTTTTTCCAGCGCCATCTGTACCCAGCTCACGGTGCATTCCTGGGCCAGTTGGCGCAGATCGAGGCGGGTGAAGCGGTCGGTGCCCACACCGGCGGGCTCGTTGCGTGCCAGTGCCAGCAGCTGGTTGACTAGGCGTGTGCCGTGCTTGGTACTGATCAGGATATGGCGCAAGGCATGTTGCTTGTGCTCGGTATCGTCGGTGCGCAGGGCTAGTTCGGCCTGCGTCTTCAAGCCGGCGAACGGCGTGCGCAACTGGTGCGCGGCATCGGCCACGAAGCGCTGCTGTGCAGCCATCACCTGCTTGAGGCGCGCCAGCAGGTCGTTCACCGCGTCGATCAATGGCCGTACTTCGCTCGGGGCGCGGCTGGCATCGAGCTGGCTGAGGTCGTCGCGCGGACGGGCGAGCACTTCCTCGCGCAGGCGGTCGAGCGGGCGGAAGCCCTGCTTCAGGCCGTACCACACCACGGCGAGCGCGATCAGCGTCAGCAGCAGCTGCGGGATCACGATGTTGGCCAGGATGCCGCGGATCAGTGCCTGCCGCTGTCGTGTGGTCTCCGATACATGCAATTGCAGGATGCCGCGCGGTGTATCGAACACCAGACTCACCATGCGCGTCTTCTGGCCTTCACGTTCGCCGTTGCTGAACAGCGGTCCGCTGCGGTCGCGCCGGTAGGATAGGGGGCGCAGGGTATCGCCGTTGCCGGCCAGTTTGTGCCCTTCGCTGTCAGTGACCGTGTACACCACGCGGTCCGGCATGCCGGGGTCGCTGCCGTCGGGCAGCACGGGGGTGATGTCCAGCCGCAACGGTCCGCCGTTCAGCTTGAGTTCGCTGGCGATCTCATTGGCGCGTTGCAGCAACACCAGATCGTAGGGCTGGTTGGCGTAGTTGATGGTGGCGAAATAGCCGACGGCGGTGCTGGCGATCCACAACAGGTAGAGCGAGATCAGCAGGCGCTGCATCAGGTAGCTGCGCAGGGAACGGATCTGGTTATCCATGGCGCTCCTTCAGGCTGGCGAATGCACGGTCAGGATGCGGGCGGGCTGAGGTGGTCGATCACGTAGCCCAGTCCGCGGATGGTGCGGATGGTGACGCCGGCCGGCTCGATCTTTTTGCGCAGGCGGTGGATGTACACCTCGATGGCATTGTTGCTGGCTTCTTCGGCATAGCTGTAAAGGCGCTCCAGCAATTGCTCTTTGCTCACCACCCAGCCGATGCGCAGCATCAGGGCCTCCAGCACGCTGAGTTCGCGCGTGGTCAGGTCCAGCGGTGCGCCGTCGATCAAGGTGCGGCGTGCCACGCTGTCGAAGGTGAGGCGGCCGCAGCTGTAGACCGGATTCATGCCGCACTGGCCGCGGCGTAGCAGGGCACGCACGCGCGCTTCCAGTTCGGGCAGACTGAACGGTTTGATCATGTAGTCGTCGGCGCCGAGATCCAGCCCTTTCACGCGATCGCCCTCCGCATCGCGCGCAGTGAGGATGATGACCGGCACCTGGCGGTTGTTCTCGCGCAGGCTGCGCAGCACGCTGAAGCCATCCACCTTGGGCAGGCCCAGATCGAGGATGACCAGATCGAACGGTTGCTCGCCGCTGAGGATGGTGCGTGCCGCCTGGCCGTCGCGCACGCAATCCACAGCATAGCCGGCGTGGCGCATGGAATTGCTCAGCCCGTCGGCCAATACTTCATCGTCTTCGGCGATCAGGATGCGCATGTCAGCACCATGTAAGACATTCGGGTTAAGTTACGTGCGGGCAGGTATGCTACGGCCTTTGCCGCCCGTACTGGGCATGCATTCTATGTGTTGATGCCGGTTTGTCCAAATCGACAGACCGGCAGGGATGGAAGAGCGGGGATGGGGAACCAAACGAAACAACGACGATACTGGCGCAGCAACCTGCGCATGACCGGCGTGCTGCTGGCCATCTGGTTCGTCGCGACCTTCGGCGTCAGCTGGTATGCACGCGAGTTGCAGGCCATCACCCTGTTCGGTTTCCCCTTGTCCTTCTTCATGGCCGCGCAAGGGGCGCTGCTCATCTATCTGCTGCTGGTCGGCATCTATGCCTGGCGCATGGGGCGGTTGGATGACGAATATGGCATGCGGGAGGAGGGCTGATGGCGGGCGGTTCCCGGTTCAGCGCCCAGCTCAAGCGCTATTATTCGCTCTACACCGGTGGGGTGATCGGCTTCGTGGTGATGCTGTCCATCCTGGAGCAGATGGGCGTGCCCAACCAGACGCTGGGTTACATCTTCCTCGGGGTGACCGTGGTCATGTATGCCGGTATCGGCATCCTGTCCAAGACTTCCGACGTATCCGAATACTATGTGGCCGGGCGGCGCATCCCGGCATTGTTCAACGGCATGGCCACCGCGGCCGACTGGATGTCCGCGGCCAGCTTCATCGGCCTGGCCGGCACGCTGTATATCACTGGCTACGACGGCCTGGCCTTCGTCATGGGCTGGACCGGCGGCTACTGTCTGGTGGCGTTGTTGCTGGCGCCCTACCTGCGCAAGTTCGGCCAGTACACGGTGCCCGATTTCCTCGGGGCGCGTTACGGCGGCAACGGGCCGCGCATGATCGGCGTGTTCGCCGCCATCCTGTGTTCCTTCACCTATGTCATCGCGCAGATCTATGGTTTGGGGCTGATCGTCAGTCGCTTCACCGGGCTGGATTTCGGCGTCGGCGTGTTCGTCGGTCTGGGCAGCATCCTGTTCTGTTCCTTCCTCGGCGGCATGCGCGCCGTGACCTGGACTCAGGTGTCGCAATACGTGATCCTGATCGTGGCCTACATGATCCCGGTGATCTGGCTGTCGGTGAAGCACACCGGTAACCCGGTGCCGCAGATTGCCTATGGCCATGTGCTGCAACAGGTGACGGCGCGCGAACAGGTGCTGAACGACCCGCATACGCCGGAAGGCGCGCGCGAAGCGGAAGTGCGTACCTTGTTGCAGCAGCGACGAGCGGAATTGGAGCAGCGCCTGCATGCGCTGGAGACGGGCGGTGCCGCCTATCTCGCCGCCGAGCGAGCGCGACTGGCCGCGCAAGTGGCGCAACTGCGTCAGCAGGGTGCGTCCGGCGTGGACATCGCGGCCGCCGAGCAGACCTTGCGCGATCTGCCGCGGGATGTGATGGCGGCGCGCACTGCCTGGCGCGCCGAGGCGGAAGCGGACCGGGTCAAGGCCGCCCCCATCCCGGCCCACGCCGAGCCTTATGCCGGGCCGGACGAGCATACGCGCGACGACAAGCGCAAGAATTTCCTGGCGCTGGTGTTCTGCCTGATGGTGGGAACGGCGGGCTTGCCGCACATCCTGATGCGTTTCTACACCACCACTTCGGTGAAGGAGGCCCGCTTGTCGGTGTTCTGGTCGCTGCTCTTCATCTCGCTGCTCTACCTTACCGCACCGGCATTGGCGGTACTGGCCAAGTACGACGTGTACACCTTGCTGGTCGGCTCTAGTTTCTCCGAATTGCCGAGCTGGGTGTCGGCCTGGGCGTCGGTGGACAAGACGTTGATGAACGTGAGCGACATCAACCATGACGGCATCGTGCAACTGGCCGAAGTGACCATCGGTGGCGACCTGATCGTGCTGGCGACGCCGGAGATCGCCGGCCTGCCCTATGTGGTGACGGCGCTGGTGGCCGCCGGTGGTCTGGCAGCCGCGTTATCCACGGCGGACGGCCTGATGCTGACCATCGCCAATGCGCTGTCGCACGATGTGTATTACAAGATGATCGATCCGAAGGCACCGACCGCGCGCCGTCTGGCCATTTCCAAGGGCTTGCTGTTGCTGGTGGCGGTGTGTGCGGCCTATGTCACTTCGCTCAAGCCGGGCGATATCCTGTTCATGGTGGGCGCGGCGTTCTCTTTGGCCGGTTCCGCTTTCTTCCCGGCGCTGGTGCTGGGCATCTTCTGGAAGCGTGCGAACAAAACTGGCGCGATCGTCGGCATGCTGACCGGACTCGGATTGTGCATGTATTACATGTACATCACTTACCCCTTCTTCGGCGTGAATGCGCCACGGTGGTGGGATATCCATCCGATCTCCGCCGGCCTCTTCGGCATACCGCTGGGTTTTGCCGGCGTCATCGTCGGCAGCTTGTTGAGCCGTCCGCCGTCGAAAAAGGTGCGTGAGCTGGTGGACTATGTGCGTTATCCCGGGCGGTTCGATGACGATGGCCGCGGGGCGTGAGCATCATGCCGTCCTTCTGGTTATGGCTGGTGGTGTCGCTGAAGGCGATGGTCGAAGTGGCGGCGCTGTCGCTGCTGGCGCAGGGCATGCTGCGCATATTGGCCGGGAAAAGCTATCGCGATAACTTCGTCTATCGCCTGTTCCAGGTGGTTACCGCGCCGGTGCTGGTGCTGGTACGCAAACTGACGCCGCCTTTCATCGGAGGGGCGTATCTCGGCCTTGTCGCGTTCCTGTTGTTGGGGGGGCTATGGCTGGCGCTGGTGTATGTCAAGGTGCAGCTGTGCCAGACGGCCGGTGCCGTATGTTTTTCCGGTTAGCGGTTGGACTGGGCGCACAAAAGCCGCTATCCTTCGCGCCCTCAAACAAGCGCCCGTAGCTCAGCTGGATAGAGTATTGGTTTCCGAAGCCAAGGGTCGTGGGTTCGACTCCCGCCGGGCGCGCCAAAATCGAGGTTCAGCTAGCAACGCGGCATAGCCGCGCATTGTCAGGAGGCAAATCATGGCGCGTCTGATCTTTCTGGTGGTGGCCATTGCGCTGGTGTACTGGTTGCTACGCCGGTTCCGACAGGCGCGTGATGATGGGCGCGATCCGGCCCAAGCCGAGGATATGGTGAGTTGCGCCCGTTGCGGGCTGAACCTGCCGCGCAGCGAAGCGTTGCAGGATGCGCGTGGTCGCCATTATTGCTGCGAGGCGCACCGGCGCGAATCCGCGCGCGATTGAGTCCGATGCACGACGCGGCGCATCCCGGCGAGTCCTTGTTCGCAGCCTGGCGTCCGCCCGCGCCGTTGTCCCCGGAAAACCTGTGGCGCTCCCTGTCGCTGTTCAATCTCTATCGCCTGACTTTGGGCGGGGTGCTGGTGTTCACCTCGGCCATGTTCGGCGCCATCGTGTCGTTGGCGGCACGCGATCAGGAGACTTTCTTCTGGGTCAGTGCCTGCTATACCGTATTGGTCCTGATATCGGTGTTGCAGGTGGTGTGGCGCAGGCCGCAGCCGTTCTGGCAGCTTGCCATGCAGATGTGCGTGGATATCGCATGTATCGGTCTGCTGAGTTATGTCGCCGGCGGCGTGCAGGGTTATCTGCCCATGTTGTTGTTGGTGTCGCTGGCCTTTGCCGGCATGATCAGCCATGGACGCATCACCTTGTTGTATGCGGCGCTGGCCAGTATCGCCATGCTCCTGGGGCATGGTTATGCCGTGTTGGCTCGCGATGCTTCGGAGGGCCTGTTCTTTCAGACCGGCATCCTCAGCATCTCCTATTTCGCGGTGGCTTGGCTGGCGCATGCCTTGTCTAAATATGCCTTGGACAGTGAGCGCCTGGCGGCGCGGCGCGGGGTGGATCTGTCCAGCATGGCCGAAGCCAACCGGCTGATGATCCAGGACATGCCGGACGGTATGCTGGTGGTGGATGAGGCCGGGATGGTACGCCAGGCGAACCCGGGAGCAGGGCGTTTGCTGGGGGTGGATTTTCCGACGCAAGCGCAGGTGCTGCTGGGCGAGTGCGCGCCTTTGTTGGCTGAGCTGTATGCGGATTGGCGGCGCGATCAGGCCGCGGTGCGTGAGGCGGTGCAACTGCCGCGCACACAGCGTACCGTGCGCGTGCGCTTCCTGCCCATCGGCGCCAAGGAATTCTGGGGCGCGGTGATCGTGCTGGAGGATCTGCTGCGCCAGCAGGAGTTGGCCCAGCAGGTCAAGCTGGCGGCGCTCGGCCGTTTGACGGCGAACATCGCGCATGAGGTGCGTAACCCCTTGTCGGCCATCAGCTATGCTACGGAGCTGTTGCAGGAAGGGGCGCACGATGCGGCCGAGGCGCGCCTGTTGCGCATCATCCTGGACAATACGTCGCGCCTGAACCGTATCGTGCAGGATGTGATGCAACTGAACCGCCGCGACCGTGCGCAGCCGGAATTACTCGAGCTCGCGCAGTTGTTGCCGCAGTTCCTCGATAGCCTGGCCTTGGTCGAGCAGGTGCCACGCGCGACCTTCCAGCTCGAACTGCTGGCCGCGAGCCGGGTGCATTTCGATCGTGGCCATTTCGAGCAGGTGTTATGGAACCTTTGCCGCAACGCCTTGCGCTACAGCAGCAAGCAGCCGGCCAGCGTACGTCTGAGTTGCCGGCGCGACCGCGTCGGGCAATTGTGTCTGGAAGTGGAGGACGACGGTCCGGGGGTGGCGGAAGCTGAAGTGACCAACCTGTTCGAGCCGTTCTACACTACCGACAGTCGGGGTACCGGGCTGGGACTGTATATCGCGCGCGAGCTGGCACTGGCCAACGGCGCACGCCTGAGCTATCGGCGCGCTGCCGCAGGGGGGGCCTGTTTCACGCTGGTATTCGCCGCACAGGATGCATGAAGGAGCTGTAATGAAGGCACAATTGCCGAACGTGTTGATCGTGGATGATGAGCCGGACATCCTGGAGTTGCTGGAGCTGGCCTTGTCGCGCATGGGGCTGGAGGTGACGCGCGCCTCCGGGGTGGCGGAGGCGGCTCAACGCCTTGCCGAAGGCGACTATGCGCTGTGTCTGACCGACATGCGCATGGCGGATGGCTCTGGGCTGGATGTGCTGCGCCTGATCGCCGAGCGTAGCCTGGATGTGCCGGTCGCCGTGATCACGGCTCACGGCAACATGGAGAACGCGGTGGCCGCGCTCAAGGCTGGGGCGTTCGATTACCTGTCCAAGCCAGTCTCGCTGGAGCAGTTGCGTGCGTTGGTGGGCGCTGCCTTGCGTCTGCCGGCGCCCTCGCTCGCAGAGCCGGCAGGCGAGAAATGCCTGCTGGGAGAGGCGCCGCCCATGCGCCAGGCGCGGGAGTTGATCGCGCGCGTGGCGCGCAGCCAAGCCCCCATCCATATCAGCGGTGAATCGGGCAGCGGCAAGGAGATGGCGGCGCGTCTGATCGTGGCGCAAAGCTCGCGTGCCGAACAGCCGTTCGTGGCGGTTAACTGCGGTGCGATCCCGGAGAATCTGATGGAGAGTGAGTTTTTCGGTTATCGCAAGGGAGCTTTCACGGGGGCGGACAAGGACAAAGAAGGTTTCTTCCAGGCGGCCAATCAAGGCACCCTGCTGCTGGATGAAGTAGCCGAACTGCCCTTGTTGATGCAGGTGAAGCTGCTGCGCGCTATCCAGGAAAAGAAAGTGCGCCGCGTCGGCGCCACCGAGGAAGAGCCGGTGGATGTACGCATCCTGAGCGCGACCCACCGCGATCTGGCGGAATGCGTGCGTAGCGGCGATTTTCGTCAGGACCTGTATTACCGCCTCAACGTCATCAGCTTGCGCATGCCGGCCTTGCGCGAGATGCGCGAGGATATCCCGCGCATCGCGCAGCAACTGCTGGCGCGGTTGGGTGGTGGCGCGCAGTTCTCGGCGGCAGCCCTGCAGGCGTTGGCGGAATATGATTTCCCTGGCAACGTGCGCGAACTGGAGAATGTCATCGAACGTGCGCTGGCATTGTGTTCGGACGGCGTCATCCAGCCGGCCGACCTGCAGTTGTTGCCGGCCGGTATGGAGCCCGAGGTGGCGGGCAAGGGCGGCAAGTATCCGCTCACCGACTACCTGGATCGGGTGGAGCGCGAGGCCATCCTGGAGGCGTTGGGGCAGACCCACTTCAACCGTACCGCAGCCGCCAGGATATTGGGGGTCACCTTCCGTGCGCTGCGCTATCGCATGGAGCGCTTGGGCATCACCGAGCAGGACAAGGCGCGATGAAGTTCGATGCCCATGGCTGGTTGAGCGGGGTGCAGCGTATCCCGTCGCCCAACTTCGATGCGCGCCCGGCGCATGTGCCCATCGATATGCTGGTCATCCACAGTATCAGCCTGCCGCCGGACCAGTTCGGCGGGCCGGGCGTGCAGCAGCTGTTCACCAACACCCTGAATTGCAGCACCCATCCTTATTACGAGCAGTTGCGCGGCTTGCGCGTGTCGTCCCACTTCCTGATCCGGCGCGACGGCGCCCTCCAGCAGTTTGTGCCCTGCGGGCGGCGTGCCTGGCATGCCGGGCTGTCGCGCTGGCAGGGGCGCGAGCGTTGCAACGACTTTTCTATCGGCATCGAGCTGGAAGGGTGCGATAGCTTGCCCTTCACCGAAGTCCAGTATGTCGCTCTGACGCGGTTGAGCAGAAGGCTGCTGCGCCATTACCCGATACGGCATGTCGTCGGGCATGCCGATATCGCGCCGGGGCGCAAGACCGACCCCGGCCCGCACTTCGATTGGCCCAGATATTTTGCGTCTTTGCCGCCGATGCCGCGTAACGGCGGGCGACGCGATATATAGGCCAAATTTCCGCTTGCATAAATTTCCTCAGCTACTAGAATTAGTGGCATTCCACGGTTTCGACCACTAGATATAGTGGTTTTCGTTCACCAGCCGTCCGGTGCAATGCTGGGCACGTTCGCAATCAAAAAAGGGGAAATAATATGCTGCAATCTTCAGAGACAGCTTCGCCATCCGTATCCGCTGCGATGTTCTCTACGCGCGACAACGACGCCTCGAACGGCGCTTCCGCCATCCCCTTGGATCAGTACAAGATCATCCGTCGTAACGGCTCGGTCGTGTCGTTCGAGCCGTCCAAGATCTCCATCGCCATGACCAAGGCGTTCATCGCGGTGAACGGCGGTCAGGGTGCGGCTTCTGCGCGCGTACGCGAGCTGGTCGAGCAGCTGACCGATGGTGTGGTGGCTGCGCTGGTGCGTCGCCAGCCGCACGGCGGCACCTTCCATATCGAGGATGTGCAGGATCAGGTCGAGTTGTCGCTGATGCGCTCGGGCGAGCACGATGTGGCGCGCGCCTATGTGTTGTATCGCGAACGCCGCAACCAGGAGCGCGCCAAGAGCAAGGCCGAGGCGGCGGTCGCGGCCCCCGCACTGAATGTGCTGGACGGCGGCGTGTCGCGTCCGCTCGACGCGGCGGCGCTGGCGGCGCGCATCGAGGCAGCCTGTGTCGGCCTGGGCGAAGCCGTCGATGCCGGCAAGATCCTGCAGAACACCTTGAAGGACCTGTATGACGGCGTCAGCATGGACGAAGTGCGCAAGTGTGCCATCCTGTCGGCGCGCGCGCTGATCGAGCAGGACCCGGCCTACAGCTTCGTGACGGCACGCCTGCTGTTGAACAACATCTGCTGCGAGATCCTGGGCGAGAACGTGACCCAGGCCGAGATGGCGACTCGCTATGCCGAGTATTTCCCCAAGTTCATCAAGCGCGGCATCGAAGCCGAGCTGCTGGACGAGGAGCTGGGGCGCTATGACCTGCCGCGCTTGGCGGCCGCGCTGGACGCAGAGCGCGACCTGCAATTCAACTATCTCGGCTTGCAGACCCTGTATGACCGTTATTTCCTGCACGTCGAAGACAAGCGCATCGAGTTGCCGCAAGCGTTCTTCATGCGCGTGGCGATGGGGCTGGCCTTGAACGAAGTGGACCGCGAGGCGCGCGCCATCGAGTTCTATCGCCTGCTGTCCAGCTTCGACTTCATGTCTTCCACGCCGACACTGTTCAACTCGGGCACTCGTCGTTCGCAACTGTCTTCCTGCTATCTGACCACCGTGTCCGATGACCTGGATGGCATCTATGAGGCGCTGAAGGAGAATGCCTTGCTGTCCAAGTTCGCCGGCGGTCTGGGCAACGACTGGACCAACGTGCGAGCTTTGGGCAGCCATATCAAGGGTACCAACGGCAAGTCGCAAGGCGTGGTCCCCTTCCTCAAGGTGGTGAACGACACTGCTGTGGCAGTGAATCAGGGCGGCAAGCGCAAGGGCGCGGTGTGTGCTTATCTGGAGACTTGGCACCTCGATATCGAGGAGTTCCTCGACCTGCGCAAGAACACCGGTGACGATCGTCGCCGCACTCACGACATGAATACGGCGAACTGGATCCCCGACCTGTTCATGAAGCGCGTGATGGAGGGCGGCGAGTGGACATTGTTCTCGCCCTCTACCTGCCCGGACCTGCACGACAAGTTCGGCGCCGAGTTCGAGCAGGCTTATATCGCTTACGAAGAGAAGGTGGCGCGCGGCGAACTCAAGCTGTTCAAGAAGGTGCCGGCGCAGTCGCTGTGGCGCAAGATGCTGACCATGTTGTTCGAGACCGGCCATCCCTGGATTACCTTCAAGGATCCTTGCAACATCCGCTCGCCGCAACAGCATATTGGTGTCGTGCATAGCTCCAACCTGTGTACCGAGATCACGCTGAACACCTCGGAAGACGAGATCGCCGTGTGCAACCTGGGCTCGGTGAACCTGGCGGCGCACCTGACTGCCGATGGTCAGATCGACCACGAGAAACTGCGTCGTACGGTGCGTACCGCGATGCGCATGCTGGATAACGTGGTGGATATCAACTACTACGCGGTGTCCAAGGCGCGCAATTCCAACCTCAAGCATCGCCCGGTCGGCCTCGGCGTCATGGGCTTCCAGGATTGCCTGCATATGATGCGCGTGCCCTATTCTTCGGACGCGGCGGTGGAATTCGCCGACCGCTCGATGGAGGCGGTGTGCTATTACGCCTATTGGGCCTCCACCGAGTTGGCCGAAGAGCGCGGCCGCTACGCCAGCTATCGTGGCAGCCTGTGGGATCGCGGCATCCTGCCGCAGGACAGCTTGAAGCTGCTGGCCGAGCAGCGCGGCGGCTATCTGGAGGTGGACAGCGTCGCCACCCTGGACTGGGACGCCCTGCGTGAGCGCATCCGCCAGTACGGCATGCGCAACTCCAACTGCGTGGCGATCGCGCCGACGGCGACCATCTCCAACATCATCGGGGTGTCCGCCTGTATCGAGCCGACCTACCAGAACATCTTCGTCAAATCCAACCTGTCCGGCGAATTCACGGTCATCAACGAGCATCTGGTGGCCGACCTCAAGCGTCTGGGACTGTGGGACGAAGTGATGGTGGCCGACCTCAAGTACTTCGATGGCAGCCTGACCCGAATCGACCGCATCCCGGCCGAGCTGCGCAACCTGTATGCCACCGCATTCGAAGTGGAGCCGAAGTGGTTGATCGAAGCCGCTTCGCGTCGCCAGAAGTGGATCGACCAGGCGCAGTCGCTGAACATCTACATGGCGGGCGTCTCCGGTCGCAAGCTGGATGAGACCTACAAGCTGGCCTGGGTGCGCGGTCTGAAGACCACCTACTACCTGCGCACGCTGGGTGCGACCTCAGCCGAGAAATCGACCTCGCGCGCTGGCACGCTGAATGCGGTGTCGAGTGCCGTGCCTGCGGCGGAAGAGCCCAAGTTCTGCTCGATCGACAATCCGGAATGCGAGGCTTGCCAGTAATTCCAGCGTCCGTCAGAACGCTGCACGTCGACCAATTCCCCTGCCCATGCGTGGGCAGGGATAACAAAAAAGGGAATAACCATGCTGAATTTCGATGAGGACATCGCCCCGGCTACCGCCCAGCCTGCTTTCATGGGCGGCACCACGGCACCCGCTGCACAAGGCGACCATGAGTACACCATCGCTTCGGTTTCGGCCGGCCGCATCCGCGTGGAAGACAAGCGCCTGATCAATGGCAAGGCGGACGTCAACCAACTGGTGCCGTTCAAGTACAACTGGGCTTGGGAAAAATACAACGCCGGCAACGCCAACCACTGGTTGCCGCAAGAGATCAACATGTCGGCCGACATCGCTTTGTGGCGTAATCCGAACGGTCTGACCGAAGATGAGCGCCGTCTGGTGATGCGCAATCTGGGCTTCTTCTCCACTGCCGACAGCCTGGCGGCCAACAACATCGTGCTGGGCACCTATCGTCATATCACGGCGCCGGAGTGCCGTCAGTATCTGCTGCGCCAAGCTTACGACGAGGCGATCCATACCCACGCCTATCAGTACATCGTCGAGTCGCTCGGCATGGACGAGGGCGAAGTGTTCAACATGTATCACGAGGTCTCGAGTATCCGCGACAAGGATGAGTTCCTGCTGCCGTTCATCGATACCCTGACCAATCCCGAGTTCAAGACCGGCACGCCGGAGAACGACCAGAAACTGCTGGAGTCGCTGATCGTCTTCGCCTGCATCATGGAAGGCTTGTTCTTCTATGTTGGTTTCGTGCAAGTTCTGGCGCTGGGGCGCCAGAACAAGATGACCGGGGCTGCCGAGCAGTTCCAGTACATCATGCGCGATGAGTCGCTGCACCTGAACTTCGGCGTCGACATGGCCAACCAGATCAAGCTGGAGAACCCGCATCTGTGGACGGCGGAGTTCAAGGAACGCCTGAAGGGGCACTTTACCAAAGCGGTGGAACTGGAATACCGCTATGCGGAAGACACCATGCCGCGCGGTGTGTTGGGGCTGAATGCCGCGATGTTCAAGGAATACCTGCGTTTCATCGTCAACCGTCGTTGCCAGCAGATCGGCCTGGATGCGCTCTATCCGGGGGCCACCAATCCGTTCCCGTGGATGGCCGAGATGATCGACCTGAAGAAGGAAAAGAACTTCTTCGAGACGCGCGTCACCGAATATCAGACGGGCGGCGCATTGTCGTGGGATTGATGCCTTCGCCGTGCTGATATGGCTACGAAAAAATATCGCTCCTCCGGGGGGCGATATTTTTTTGTGCCTGCTGTTGTGTCGCACGAGTGAACGATGCGGAAATATCAAAAAAACAACGAATGCTTATTGACAGCAAACATATTTAAGATAAAGTTGCAACCGCAATATGTAGTGTGAAAAATCTTCAATAACCACTAGCTATAGTGTAGCGGAGAGAGAAAAGGGGGCTTCGCTTGCGCGAACTCGGAATTCTGGAAGCAACTACATCTCTGGCAGCACCCTTTGCGTACGACGCAATTGAATCGCGAGATTCCATCTCGGGGGAATCCCTCCCTCAAAAATCCAGGAACTTGAAAACGGCACTGACCGCAGGATCGGTCGGGTGTCATCGTGCCTGGTCGCCGCAGGCGAAGCATGCTTTCTGTCAAGGAAGAATCGGGGTCGCAAGTGGTTGTGCGATGCCGTTCAAGGGTCTGATGCCGGGCGCGCGCGCCGCATCGCAAGGGCTTCAGCCACGCTGCATGCAGCGGGCCGGAGGTGTAGCAGGTGCAGTTATTTAATTAACTTTCAAATCTCAAGGAGGTTGAAATGGTTGCAGCAAAGAAAGCTAAACCCGCAGCAAAGAAGCCGGCAGCGAAGAAAGCCGTCGCCGCCAAGAAGCCCGCAGTGAAGAAGGCAGCTGCTGCCAAGAAGCCGGCAGCGAAGAAAGCCGTCGCCGCCAAGAAGCCCGCAGTGAAGAAGGCA
>JBFMFN010000036.1:0-2031 GCA_040754175.1 Pseudomonadota bacterium
ATAAAACCCTCATACATTTTCCGATAACGCACCAGCCGCAAATAGTATGAATCGCCCAGCATATCCAGCGAGTCGGCCACCAGCAAAGCGGAGTGTCCAATCAGTCCCTCCGTAAGTTCGATGACGGACAAAACGGCATTGATAGCCAGCACGATCATTAATCTTGAACTTTGATGTTTATGTAGTGCGTCTATATCGCATGCCTTGTCGTTACAGCAATCAGCCATTGCGTATCTCAGCAAAGGTCATATCTTCACCCGATTCAACCTGAGTGCATTAAGTATCACCGACACCGAACTGAAGCTCATAGCCGCTGCAGCGATAATGGGTGACAGCAGCAAACCAAAGAACGGGTACAGCACACCAGCCGCGACCGGGATGCCGAGTACGTTGTAGATAAAAGCGAAGAACAAGTTTTGGCGGATGTTCTTCATTGTCGCGCGCGAGAGGCGCAGCGCGCGCACGATGCCGCGTAGATCGCCTTTAATCAGGGTAATGCCAGCACTTTCCATCGCCACGTCAGTGCCAGTGCCCATGGCAATGCCAACCTGTGCCTGCGCAAGAGCCGGTGCATCATTGATGCCATCGCCCGCCATAGCCACGATGCGCCCCTCGGCCTGCAGCTGCTTGACGATGTCTGCCTTCTGTTCCGGCAGCACTTCCGCCTCGATGCGGTCAATGCCCAGTTTTTTCGCTACTGCTTCCGCCGTGACGCGGTTATCGCCGGTGAGCATGATGACCTGCACGCCTTCTTCATGCAGGGCGCGAATAGCTTCCGCTGTAGACTCCTTGACCGGGTCGGCCACGCCGATTAATCCTGCGGCCTTGCCGTCGATTGCCAACAGCATCACGGTCTGGCCGTCGCTGCGCAATGCCTCGGCACGGGCGACTAATTCGCCTGCATCAATGTGCAATTCCGCGAACAATTTAAGGTTGCCCAGAGCGACCGCGCTGCCTTCAACCGTCCCCGTCACGCCCATGCCGGTGAACGAACGGAATTCATTCACTGCTGTGAGCATGATGCCCCTTTCCTGCGCGCCATTGACGATGGCCGCCGCCAGCGGGTGTTCGCTCGCGCGTTCCAGGCTAGCACCCAGCCACAGCACGACGCCTTCCTCGAACCCATTCAGCGGAATGATAGACACCAGTTTCGGCTTGCCCTCGGTCAATGTGCCGGTTTTATCCACCACCAGCGTGTTCACCTTCTCCATGGTCTCCAGCGCTTCGGCGTTCTTGATCAGCACACCAAGTGTCGCGCCGCGACCGGTGCCGACCATGATGGACATCGGCGTGGCTAGGCCCAGCGCGCAGGGGCAGGCGATGATGAGCACCGCCACCGCGTTGACCACGGCGTGCGCCAGACGCGGCTCCGGCCCGAACAACCCCCACACCGCCAGTGTGGCGAGTGCGATCAGCACCACCGCCGGCACGAAATAACCGGCCGTCACGTCGGCCAGACGTTGGATTGGCGCGCGTGAACGCTGCGCCTCGCTCACCATATGCACGATCTGCGCGAGCAGAGTGTCGGCACCGACGCGTTCGGCGCGCATCATTAAACTTCCCGTTCCGTTCACTGTGGCGCCGATCAGTCGCGCGCCAGCCGTCTTTTCCACCGGGATGGATTCGCCTGTGACCATGGATTCGTCAAGCGCGCTTGTTCCATCCAGCACCACGCCGTCCACCGGCACCTTCTCGCCGGGGCGCACGCGCAGTACATCGTTAGGCTGCACCTGTTCCAGCGGGATGTCCTCCTCGTCGCCGTTGTCGCGAACGATTCGTGCAGTCTTCGGGGCCAGCCCCAGCAGCAGTTTGATCGCGGCGCTGGTCTGGCTGCGCGCACGCAATTCCATCACCTGTCCCAGCAGCACCAGCGCCATGATCACGGCCGCCGCCTCGAAATACACCGGCACCGTAGCCATCATGCTGCGCATGGCTGGCGGGAAGATGCCGGGCAGCAACATGGCGACGACGCTGTAGCCCCATGCTACGCCGACGCCGAGCGCAATCAGGGTGAACATGTTGAGACTGCGG
>JBFMFN010000037.1:0-2077 GCA_040754175.1 Pseudomonadota bacterium
CATGCGGGTTAACGTCCACAACGGCCTGTACATGGCGGGGATGAACTGATGGCCTGGCGCGATCAATGGCAGACGGCATCCTTCCGGGGCGTGGTGTTCCGCTTCCGTTCGGCTGCGGCTGTGCTGGGGCGTCGCAATGTGGTTCACAGCTTCCCTGGGCGTGATGAGCCTTATGTGGAGGACATGGGGCGCAAGGCGCGCGAGTTCACGCTGGAAGCGTTCGTGCTGGGTGATGACTACATTGCCTGGCGTGATCGACTGGAGGCGGCTTGCGAGCAGGCTGGCCCAGGCGAACTGGTGCACCCTACGCGCGGCCGCATGCTGGTGGCTGTTCAGGATTGCCGTCCGAGCGAGAGCGTGGATGCGGGCGGGATGGCGAGCTATTCGCTCACCTTCATCGAGGCCGGTTCCAATGCTTTCCCTTCCGTGCGTGTGGACACGCAGGCTGCAGTCACGGTGGCGGCTGACGATGCGATCACGGCAAGCGTCAATGACTTTGCGGATAAGTTCTCGATCGACGGCAAGCCTTCGTTTGTTGCTGTGCAGGCGCTGGCTGATGTGAATGCGGCGCTGGATACGGCCTATGGTGCAACGCTGAGGGCTTTTGCCCAGATCAATGTGTTGCCTGGCATCTATGCAGGGTTGAGCACATTGAAGGGGCAAGCTGAGCAGTGGCTCAGTCTGCCAGCGACTTTGGGTGACAAGCTGTCTTCCCAGGTGCAGATGATCGGCGATCTGTTCGAGGGCGAACATGCCTATGAGGCAGGTGGCGCGGTGGCTGAATCTTCCAGCGGTGCGCTGCCGAGCAGCACTTCCACACCAGCACGTGCGCAGGCCACCAGCAATACGGTGGCTGTCTCGCAGTTGATGCAGCGTAGCGGGCTGGTGGTGGCAGCTCGTGCTGCCGCCCAGATCTCTTTTGCCAGCAGCACCGATGCGTTGGCGGTACGCGACAGCCTGGCAGACAGGCTGGAGGCAGCAGCTGAGACTGCATCGGATGATGTGTATTTCGCGCTGATGGCGCTGCGAGCGGCTGTGGTGCGTGACATCGGGGCGCGTGCGGCCGATCTGGCCAGACTGATGCAGTACACGCCGCGCGCAACGATCCCGGCTGTGGTGTTGGCCTACCAGCTCTATGGCGATGCGACGCGCGCGGATGAGATCGTGGCACGCAACCATGTGCGCCACGCCGGGTTTGTTCCAGGCGGTGAACCGCTTGAGGTGTTGGCCAATGGTTGAGATCAGGATCGGCGACCAGGTGTATGGCGGCTGGAAGTCAGCGCGCATCGAGCGGGGCATCGAGCAGATCGCTGGCAGCTTCGAGCTGTCTGTTTCTGAGCGTTGGCCTGGACAGCTTGAGCCGAGGAAGATCCGTCGCGGTGACCGTTGCACGGTGATGGATGATGGCGAGACGCTGATCACGGGCTGGGTGGACGATGCCCGGCCATCGTTCGATGCGGATGCGCACGAGTTCCGCGTGACAGGACGCGATGCGACCGGAGACTTGGTGGATTGCTCCGCTATCTATAAGACGGGCCAATGGTCTGGCGTGAAACTGGACAGGATCGTGCGCGATGTATGCAAGCCTTTTGATATCAAGGTCGCCATAGATACCGATATCGGTTCAGCATTCAAGAGCTTCAAGATCAACGATGGCGAGTCTGCATTCGAGTGCATCGAGCGTGCTTGTCGTGACCGCGCGGTGATGCCTGTATCTGATGGCAAAGGCGGATTGGTACTGACCCGCGCGAAGGATAGCGAATCCATCGCTGAGCTGATCGAAGGCGTGAACATCCTTTCAGCAGAAGGTGAGTTCGGGATGAAGGAGCGTCACTCGCGCTACATCGTGAAGGGGCAGGATCGCGGAGGCGATGATGATTTAGAGCCTGAATCGCATACACAAATCAAGGCTGAATCTGTCGATGAGCAAGTGACGCGCTACCGCCCGCTGGTCGTGCTTGCAGAGAACCGTGGTTCGCATGCGACATATAAGGACAGGGCAACATGGGAGCGCAATGTACGACGCGGTCGCAGCAGCGTGGCGACTGTGACGGTGGCAGGCTGGCGCAACCCTGCA
>JBFMFN010000038.1:0-216563 GCA_040754175.1 Pseudomonadota bacterium
AAAGGGAAAACCACAGCCCGGAACGTATCAATCGAATTCCCGGAAGGAAACGATTGCATTATTCAATCAGACGTATCCGAAAAATTCCCTCTTGAGGCTCTCGATACACATCAGTCTGTCGAGCTTATTGCGGCAGTCCATATGGGCACAAAGCGGAAGCACGCTATCAAACTGATTTGGTCTGATGAGTACAGTGAAAGCAATGAAAAGACGGTCTACCCGACTCTATAAAACGCATAGCCATGCAGTCGAGCGTGACTGCATGCAAGCTGCCCTCGCTGCGCTCGGCAGCTCCTCACTTCCACGCTGAACGTCCGGTATTGAGCAGATAGCCGCCACCCTCCCGGAAGGACGGAAAGGGCTGCTACGGCCGAGAATCGGCCAAAGCGGCCCCTTTGAATCAAGTGGTATTACTTCCGCTTCCGCCCTTTATCGGACTACTCGAGATTATTGCGATGCCAACCTACGCCCTATCGGCTTCGCGTCATGGAAAGATAAGTGATGCTGCCCCCTTATTGGCGCAACAGTCTTGGTTGTTGCATACACATAGAATGTTCATTCTATACGATAGTTGTAATAGAATGAACATTCTACTATGATGCGGCCATGGAAAATCGTGACGGCGAATACCTTGGCAAGTTACAGGATTACTACACCCAGCATCGAGTATTACCATCCTTTGCTTCTGTGGCCAAACTCGTAGGGTTAAAATCCACCTCGGCTGTTGCGGCGATGGTTAATCGGATGAAGGCGGCTGGCATATTAGATCAAGCACCTGATCGTCGATTACGGCCTGGCAAGCGATTCTTTGAGCGTGAGATTGCAGATTACGTGCGCGCAGGTGTGCCCCAGCCTGCCAATGATTTAGGCAATCAGGTAGTGTTAATCGATGAGCATTTGATTCGGAACCCATCGCGGACGGTGATGCTTACCATCAGAGGTGACTCAATGATCGATGCCGGGGTATTGCCAGGCGATACAGTCATTGTAGAGAAAAACGCGCCAACCAAGCCAGGTGACATTGTCGTGGCAATCGTGGATAACGAATACACGGTGAAATATCTGGCACATGACAGGAAAGGTTTTTACTTGCGTCCAGGCAATAAGGATTACCCACCAATTCGCGCCAAGGATAGCTTGGAGATTTTTGGGCGAGTGGTTGGCTGTTACCGCAAATACGGATAGACCGAGGGCCACTATGGTTGATCACGAATTTGGTGGGCGTTGGACTGAGAAGAAGCTTGAAGCACTCAAGAACTATCTCACTCAGTACCGCCTGATATTCACGCAAAACGAAAAAGCCAAATTCTTCAAAACGATTTACGTCGATGCATTCGCCGGAACGGGCGAGCGCAAAGCACCGGAAGTCAATCTTGAAGATAGGCAGCTTTTCGGGTCAGACGATCTACCCGAGGTCGAAGCCTATTTGAAAGGTAGTGCACGGATTGCGCTGGAACTGGCCTCACCTTTTGACGAATACGTATTTGTGGATAAGAAGCGCGATCACGTAGAGCAGCTTCAAACTATGATCACACGAGACTTTCCAGAACTGGAAGCTCGATGCCATATCCAGCAGAAGGATGGGCCCCAGGCAATTCGAGAAATCTGCAAGAGCCGGAACTGGCAAAAAGAGCGGGCCGTAATCTTTCTTGACCCCTATGGAATGGATATTGAGTGGGACCTGCTTAAGCAAATCGCAGACACAAAAGCTGTTGACCTGTGGTTCCTATTCCCTTTAGGTACTGGTGCAAACAGGTTGCTTACGCGAGACGCTACGCCCCCCAAAGCTTTTGCAGACAAGCTGACAAAAATATTTGGAACGGACGAATGGAAAACCGAGTTCTATACACAGTCGCTGCAATCCGATTTGTTCGGTGAAGAACAGAAACTGGTAAAGGACGCTACCTTTGATCAGATTGGACGATTTCTGGTCAAACGACTGAAGACCATATTCCCCGGTGTGGCACCTAACACCAAAGCCCTGTACAACTCTCGCAACAACCCGATGTACTTGCTCTGCTTTGCTGCCGGAAATCCCAAAGGCGCATCCACGGCAATTAAAATCGCGGACTATTTATTGGGACAATGACCTATGGCAAACAATAGCAAAATTGAATGGACAGAGCAGACCTGGAATCCAACTGTAGGGTGTACCAAGGTCTCGCCAGGATGCAAACATTGTTACGCCGAGGCGATGTCAAGACGGCTCCAAGCTATGGGCGCTCATGGCTACGACAATGGCTTCAAACTGACACTTCTGCCTAACCGTCTCGATGCTCCCATGACGAGGAAAAAACCGACGGTTTATTTCGTCAATTCGATGTCAGACGTGTTTCATGAGAAGGTGCCATTTGAGTATATTGACCGGATATTCAAAACTATCGAACAAACACCACAGCACACCTACCAGATATTGACAAAACGTGCCGCACGCATGGCGAAATACTTTGCCACTCGCCCCGTCCCTGCCAATGCATGGCTTGGTGTGTCAGTAGAAGATCAGAAATATGGATTACCGCGAATTGAGCATTTGCGTACCGTAAATGCGCAGGTGCGATTCCTGTCGATTGAGCCACTTCTGGAATCACTCGGCAAATTTGATTTAAAAGGTATCCATTGGGTAATTGTTGGCGGTGAATCTGGACCGAAGGCTCGACCTATGAAGCCAGAATGGGTCGAATCTATACAGTCTCAATGTGAACGACAAGATGTTGCTTTCTTTTTCAAGCAGTGGGGGGGCTGGGGTGCTGATGGCAAAAAGAGAGCGAAAAAAGCAAATGGGAGAAAATTGCGCGGACGTGTTTGGGATCAAATGCCGGAACTCGCGGCCCTTCTATAAGGGCATTAAATGTCCATAAGACACTACGACTGGGGCGATGGCCCCGACGTTATACGGCAGCACAGCATTGCGAAACACCGCATCTTGCAAAGCTATTTGGCGGCATATTTTAGAACGTTGGTTAGCTCCCCCAATCAGGATATTTTGCGACTTACTTTGGTTGATGGCTTTGCTGGTGGAGGGTTGTATTACCACAATGACACCCAAGAGCTGGTAAAAGGCTCACCTTTTATTTTCCTTGAAGCGACAAAAGAAGCTGAATACCTGATTAACAAAGATCGGCGCAAGCCAGTCAGGCTGGATGTCAGCTATTTCTTTGTCGAGGCTGACAGGAATGCCCATATGCACCTGGATAAGGTCCTGCGAGAGGAAGGCTATGCCGCCGAATTGGGCAACGCAATCCAATTGAAGCGTGCGAAATTTCAAGATGAAGCCGACAAAATTATCGAATTTATTAAGCACAAGAGTCCACGTAACGGACGTTCCATTTTTGTGCTAGACCAATACGGGTACAAAGATGTACCCACCCCGATCATACAAAAGATATTTTCGAATTTGCCAAGTGCAGAAGTCATCCTGACCTTTGGCGTAGATTCGTTGCTTAATTTTGCGAACGATAAAAAACTAACCCATGACTTGTTAGGCGAGATCGGCATATCTCAGCCGTGGCAAGGGAAGAGCCTTGAAGAAATCAAGAGTTCAGACCGAGATTGGCGTTACTTTATCCAGAGTGCCTTGTATAAAGAATTGGTGAGCCAGTGTGGTGCTGAATACTTTACGCCCTTCTTTATTCGAAACAAGAAAGGGCATGGTGATTATTGGTTGATTCACATGTCGCAACACCACCGAGCACGCGATGTAATGACCGAAGTGCACTGGAGCAACCATAATTACTTCATTCATTATGGTGGTGCTGGACTCAATATGTTCCAGATGGTTGGCTATGACCCTGATCATGATAACGATTTCAAGCGACAGCCAGGATTGGGTTTTGAGTTTGATAATATCGCTAAGGAAGCCAGCATTTCTGCCTTGATGCGACAAGTCCCCAGGTTAATTTATTCGCACGACGAAGGCGTAAGCTTCGGCGAGTTGTTCGCCAAGACATGCAATACTTCCCCGGCCTCGGCCACAATTTACCGCGAAGCCATTGAGAAACTTATTGAAGAAAAGATTATTGAGGTCATCGGCGATGACGGTGCTCATCGTCGATCTGGCTTGCAAGTGAAAGCAAAAGACCAAATTCTGCCTCCCCGGCAGAGGGGAATTTTCTTTTTTGGGGATTGAATTGTGCAAGGCGATATGGGCTCGGCATCGCAATATTTTTGAGCAACGACCGGTTTGTATCGGTTGCAGACATCTAGCCAGTGTAGTTCGAATGGCTGTTCAGGCCGACAAGCCGCCGCCTCTGGAATCATTCCCTCTATCGTCTATCCAATCCGCATTCCGATCATTCCGTTCTCGCTGAGCACTGGCCGCGGGCAGGTTCCTAGTGCCGGGCACTAGGCGCAAGGTCTTGTGCGCAGGGGCCGGTGTGGTGGCGGCTATCCGTATTTCCCGGCTCAAACTTACTGATATTCCAGCTAAATTTCCCTGAGGCTGGGAAGGCTGCTAGCATGGCGCACCTTTTGGGCGAGCGAAATTTTCCGGCGCATGAAATTTTTTTGCGGATGGGTGGTCAATGCCCGTTCGATTTTCAATTAAACCTTTTGGAAACTGCATGGTGCGTTCTTCGATAGCCAGGACGATGCTGGTCTTGGCATGGTTGCTGAGTGGGAATCTGCTGGCGAGCGAGCTGCCCAACGCTTGCAGTCGCGACCGTGATCCCAACGACTTCACGATCTTCAGTTATCACGAGATCGCGGAAAAGAGCGAGACGCTCGATTCGACCTATGCGGTCTCGCCCGCGAGTTTCGATGCACAGATGAAATGGCTGGTCGATAACGGTTATCACTTCATCCGCATCGACGACATCATCGATCATCGGAAACACGGTAAACCATTGCCGGACAAGGCAGTCCTGATCACCTTTGACGATGGTTATCAGTCGATCTATGCCAATGCGTTCCCGGTCATCAAGCAATATCACATCCCTACCGTGGTCGCGCTGGTCGGCAGTTGGCTGCAAGCCAAGGACAAGGTCGATGTCGGCGGTTATCCGATCGACCGGCAGAAATTCCTGAGCCAGGCGGAGATCCGCGAGATGGTGGCCAGCGGGCTGGTGGAGGTGGGCAGTCATAGTTACGACTTGCATCGTGGGATATTGGGCAACCCGCAGGGCAACATGGAGCCGGCGGTCATCACGCGGCAATGGTTGAGCGAGCAAGGGACCTATGAGGATGACAAGCACTATCAGCAACGCATCCATGCCGACCTGAAGGCGAACAACGATTTTCTCCAGCGTTACACCGGACAGCGGCCGCGCGTGATGGTATGGCCCTATGGCGATTACAACCTGGAAGTGCGCAGGATCGCCGAGCGGCTGGGGATGCCGATCGGATTGACGCTGGACGACGGCAGCAATACCCGCAGCACGCCGCTGTGGGGACTGCGCCGTATCCTGGTGGACCACAAGATGTCGCACACCGACATGGAACTCAATATGTGGGATCGCAACAACAATTTCACCGATGGTGCGATGACCACCAAGGCGATGCATATCGACCTTGATTACATCTACGACGCCGACCCGGAGCAGCTCAACAAGAACCTGGGCGAGCTGCTGGAGCGCATCAAGCGCCTCAATGTGAATACCGTCTATCTGCAGGCGTTCGCCGACCCGGATGCCAACGGCGCGGCCGATCAGGTCTATTTTCCCAACCGCCATATCCCGCTGCGCAGCGATCTGTTCAATCGGGTCGCCTGGCAGATCGGCACTCGTACGCAGGTGAAGCGCATCTATGCCTGGATGCCGATGATCGCCTGGGAACTGCCGGCCGGGGAACCGGCGGCGAACGACAAGGTGGTGACCTTGCAGGTCGATCCCTCGCGCCTGAACATGGGCTATCCGCGCCTGTCTCCCTTCTCGCCGCAGGCGCGCAAGGTCATCCGTGAGATCTACGAGGACCTGGCGAAGTCGGCTGTGATAGACGGCATCCTGTTCCATGACGATGTGACGCTGTCCGACTACGAGGACGACAGCGCGATGGCACGCGCGCAATACCGTAAGTGGGGATTGCAGGCGAGCGTCCAGCAGATCCGTGCCGACCGTGCGCAATTCTTGCGCTGGACGAAACTGAAGACCGAGTATCTGGACGATTTCGCGCTGGAGCTGGCGCGCGTCGTGGGCAGCTATCGCCCGGGGTTGAAGACGGCGCGCAATCTGTATGCGCAAGTGGCCCTGAACCAGGATGCGCAGGAATGGTATGCGCAAAGCCTGGCGGACTCGATCCGGAAATACGACTACACGGCGATCATGGCGATGCCTTACATGGAGCAGGCCGATGACGCCGGCGCGTTCTACGATCAGCTCGTCGCCAATGTCAAACAGCAAGCGTGCGGCCTGGAACGGACCGTGTTCGAATTGCAGGCGGTCGATTGGCGCAGACACAGCCAGGCGATCTCCTCCCAGGAACTGAGCCTGACCATACAGCACCTCTACGATGCCGGTGTGAACCATATCGCGTATTACCCGGACGATCTGTTCCACAACAACCCGGATGCCGACCTGATGAAACGCCTGTTCGCCAGGAAGCCGATCCGCATGTATCCCTTCAACCCGAACAGCGTGTTACCCAGGAACTAGAGAGGATCGAGGCGATGATGGGCTCGCATGTTTTTTGGCACTCGCTGTGGCACTTCTTCATCGGGTATATCTTCTATTACCCGCTGTTCATGTCCACGCTGTGGATGGTCGGCGCGATCTATTTCTATTTCAAGAACGAACGCGCGGTCCAGGCCGACCACATCCCCAAGCTGCGCGAGGGTGAGCACTGGGAAGGCGTCAGCATCCTGATCCCGTGTTTCAATGAGGGGCAGAATGCAATCGAGACCATCAGCTATGCGCTGAATGTCGCGTATCCCGATTTCGAGGTGATCGCCATCAATGACGGCAGCAAGGACGACACGCTGGAGATCCTGCTCGGGCTGGCGCGCAGCCATCCCAAGCTCAAGGTGGTCAACCTGGCCGAGAACCAGGGCAAGGCGCTGGCGCTGCAAGCGGGCGCCTTGCTGGCCAAACACGACTACCTGGTGTGCATCGATGGCGATGCCTTGCTCGACCCTTATTGCGTGCACTGGATGGTGAAGCACTTCATCCGCTATCCGCAGGTGGCGGCGGTGACCGGCAACCCGCGCATCCGCAATCGCACCAGCCTGCTCGGCCGCATCCAGGTGGGCGAGTTCTCCTCCATCGTCGGCATGATCAAGCGTGCGCAGCGTTCGTTCGGGCGGCTGTTCACCGTATCCGGGGTGATCACCGGGTTCCGCAAAGCGGCGGTGCATGAGGTCGGTTACTGGAGTCCGGACATGCTGACCGAGGACATCGACATCACCTGGAAATTGCAACGCAACGGCTGGGATGTGCGCTTCGAACCGAAAGCCTTGGTGTGGATCCTGATGCCGGAGACGATCCAGGGGCTGTGGAAGCAACGCCTGCGCTGGGCGATGGGCGGCGCGCAAGTGATGCTCAAGAACTTCAAGGTGCTGTTCGCGCCCAAGCAGACCCACTTGTGGGGCTTGATGATCGAGCTGCTGCTCAGCACGCTGTGGGCATACACCATGGCGCTGGTCTGCGTGGTCTGGCTGCTGAGCCTGTTCTTCCCGCTGGGTTACCTGTCGCCCGACAGTTCGCCGATCTTGCCGGATGACAGCAGTGTGTTCCTGATCGGCGCCTGCCTGTTGCAATTCGCCGTCAGTCGCTGGCTGGACGGTCACTATGACCACGGCTTGGGGCGGAACTATTTCTGGATGATCTGGTACCCGTTCGTCTACTGGTTCATCAACCTGGCCACGGCGGTCGTGGCATTGCCCAAGGTGTTGTTCGGCGCCCGGCAACGTGCACGCTGGGTGAGCCCGGATCGTGGTGTGCATCAGACGCTCAAGCAACCGGGGAGCCGCGATCATGTATAGACATACCCTGATCATCAATAAACGCCATGAGATGCCGCGCAGCAAGATATGGCTGTGGGACGGGGTCACCCTCTTGCTGTGGGTGGGGTTCATCTATCTGTGGCACCCGGTGTTCCACATCTTCCTGCGCATCATCAACGCGGACGTGCCCGCCGAAGAGATCTCGGACTGGATCTACGACAACATCCATAGCGTCACTTTTGAAAATGGTCTGAAGATGCTGATCGTGACGCCCATCGTGCTGTTCCTCCTGTCATGGCTGAAGCGCCACAAGGGCCCAAGCGAACATGTCATCTATACGGATGAGGACTATGCCGGCTATTTCAGGCTGGATGCCGATCGCTTGCAAACCTATCGGGATAGCCAATTGGTCACCGTTCATCACGATGATCGCGGGCAGATCACCGCGCTGGAAGATCGGATCGACTAGTCGCTGCGATGCTGGTGCCGGCGATCGCCAGCGCGCTCCCCCACAACGTCTCGCCCCCTGCATCGCGATAACTCAGGTACACCCTGAGGTCGAATTCCAGCTGGCCGTAGTCCGGTTCCATGTGCAGGCATAGTTGATAGAACGCCTTGTCGTGCTCGCGCTGTTTCATGTGGGCGAGTTCGTGCACGACGATCATGCGCAGGAATTCGGGCGGGGTGTCCTTGAACAGGGAGGCGATGCGGATCTCTTTCTTGGCCTTGAGGTTCTGGCCTTGCACGCGCGCGTGGGTGGTATGGGTGCCGAGGGCGTTGCGTAGGACGTGCAGGGTGTTGTCGAAGGCGACCTTGCTCAGTTGCCCGGCGTTGCGCATGTGTTCGTTCTTGATCGCCTGCACGTAGTCGTACAGCGCCTTGTCGGTGCGGATGTCGTGCGCGGCGGGGTATCGGCGGCGCAGCAGTTCGGCCACCTTGTCCTCGGCGATCAGCTGCCGCACCTGTTCGACCAGCGCGGCGGGGTAGCCGGCGAGGTAGGGCAGGGGCGCGGTCACGAGGCTTTTACGCGCCCTTAACCGCAGGCGCCGATGGCGCCGCAGCTGGTGCAGAACTCGCAGCCGTCCTTTTTGATCAGCGTGGCGTTGCCGCATTCCTTGCAGTGTTTGCCGATGACGGGCTTGAAGGTGGAGGTGGGTTTGATCTGTCCCTCCGGCACTTCGAGCACGCCCATCTGCTGCACGGGGTAGCCGTGCTCGTCGAGGATGCCGAGCATGGCGTAGCGGTGGATGATGAGCTTGGCGACATAGGACACGGTGGAGGGGAAGCTCTCCATCTTGTTCTCGCCCGGCACGCGTGCCATGAAGTCGCCCAGCGGTTCGCCGAAGTTGAGCAGCTTGCGCAGCTTCATGCCGATCCAGGCCGGGTCGATCACGCGCATGTCCAGGCTGAGCACCTTGCACAGCCCGTCCAGTGCGCGCGGATACACGCCGGACAGCCACATGGAATAGGGGCGACGCTGGCCGTCGGGCAGCACCAGTTCCTTCAGGCCGAGCACGAAGTCGTCGCCGGTGCCGGCGTTGGCGATGTCCACCGTCCAGCTCATGGTACCGTCCACGCCGGTCTTGGGTTCCTTCTTGGCGAACAGCGCATCCATCATCGGCGTGGTCGCGTCTTCGGTGATCTCCAGCGCGCCGAGTTGTTCGATGCGGTATTTCAGCAGGTGGGCGAAGGCCGCCACCAGGCTGGGCATATGGCGCATCTCGCCATCGGGCGGCATGGGCATCTCGAAGGCGTCGTCGCCCGCCGACTTCATCAGCATCTCCAGCTTCATGCGCACCCACACCGGGTCGCGCGTGCGCATGTCCATCGACAGCGATTTCGCCAGCGCGCCGAGGCCGCGCGGCTGCTCGGAACCGTTCACCCACACTTCGAACGGATGGTTGCTGCCATTGGTGGTGTGCGAGACGAAGGTGACGAAGCTGCCCAGCGGATGTTTCACCACCTGCGAGGTCCAGCCTTCGCTGCCGGCGGGCAGCTTGGGGCGGCCGGGCCAGCGCAGCGAGGCGAGCGCGGGTTTGGGCGCGCTTTCCAGCACGATGCGGCGGTCCTGGTCGAACACCAGATCCTGCGGTTGTTCTTCTTCCTTCTTCTCCGGCGCGACGGAGAGCACCGAGCCCAGCACGCTGTTGGGGCGATAGGTGGAAAGTCCTTTCAGTCCGGCCTTCCACGCCTCGGTGTAGAGGTCCTTGAAGTCCTCATAGGGATAGTCGGCGGGCACGTTCACCGTCTTGCTGATCGAGGTGTCGATGAACGGCGCGACGGCGGCCACCATCTTCATGTGGGCGATGGCGCTGATCTCCAGCGCGGTGACGAAGGCGGGCGGCAGCTGGTCGGTGTCGCCGCCCTTCTTTTTGTACAAGCGCCAGGCGTGGTCTTCCACCGCATAGTCCTTGGTGCTGCCGTCCGGCATGCGCTTCTTGCGCGTGTAGAACCACGAGAACGCGGGCTCGATGCCGTTGGAGGCGTTGTCGGCGAAGGCCAGCGAGATGGTGCCGGTGGGCGCGATGGACAGCAGGTGGCTGTTGCGCAGGCCGTGCTTGCGGATCTTGGCTTTCAGTTCGTCCGGCAGGCGCGAAGCGAAGCGCGGCGCG
The DNA here is from genome assembly GCA_040754175.1 of Pseudomonadota bacterium. Taxonomy (GTDB): domain Bacteria; phylum Pseudomonadota; class Gammaproteobacteria; order Burkholderiales; family Gallionellaceae; genus Sideroxyarcus. The sequence goes on from JBFMFN010000038.1 coordinate 10,483, forward strand.
GCCAGATATTTCTCCGCGTCCAGCAGCGGGAACGCGCCGCGTTCGATGGCGAGGTCGACCGAAGCCAGATAGGCCTCGTCGCGCATCAGGCGCGACACCTCGGCGGCGAAGGCCAGCGCCTCGTCGGTGTCGTAGCGCAGCCCCAGCATCACCAGCGCGTCGCCGAGGCCGGTGAAGCCCAGCCCGATGCGCCGCTTGTTGCGCGCCTCTTCCTGCTGTTCCGGCAGCGGCCAGGCGGTCACGTCCAGCACGTTGTCCAGCATGCGCACCGCGACCTTCACCAGCCGCGTGAAACGCGCACGGTCGAACGTCGCGTGCGCGCTGAACGGATGATCCACCATGCGCGTCAGGTCGATGGAGCCGAGGCAGCAGCAGCCGTAGGCGGGCAGGGGTTGCTCCGCGCAGGGGTTCGTAGCTTCGATCACTTCGCAGTACGACAGGTTGTTGTCGCGGTTCATGCGGTCGATGAACAGCACGCCGGGCTCGGCGTGGTCGTAGGTGCTGGCCATGATCTGTTTCCACAGCTCGGTGGCGCGCACGGTGCGATACACCCACTTGCCGTCGGCGCGCTGGGCGGCGCCCTGGTCGATCAGGCTTTGCGCGGGGCGGGCGGCATGCACCAGCGCGAAGTCGGTATCGGCGAGCACGGCTTCCATCAGCGCGTCGGTGACGCCGACGGAGAGGTTGAAGTTGCGCAGGTCGCCGCTGTCCTTGGCGTGGATGAAACGCTCGATGTCGGGATGGTCGCAACGCAGCACGCCCATCTGCGCGCCGCGCCGCGCGCCGGCCGATTCCACCGTCTCGCAGGAGCGGTCGAACACGCGCATGTAGGAGATGGGGCCGGAGGCGCGCGAGTTGGTGCCTTTGACGTGCGCACCCTCGGGGCGGATGGCGGAGAAGTCATAGCCCACGCCGCCGCCGCGGCGCATGGTCTCGGCGGCCTGTTGCAGCGCGTCGTAGATGCCGGGGCGGCCATCCACGGTGCCGGAGATGGCATCGCCCACCGGCTGCACGAAGCAGTTGATCAGCGTGGCCTGGCTGTCCAGCCCGGCGGCGGAGTTGATGCGCCCGGCGGGCACGAAGCCATCTTCCTGTGCGAGGAAGAACGCTTCTTCCCAATGTGCGCGCTGTTCGGGCTTCTCCGCCTGCGCCAGACCGCGCGCTACGCGGCGGCGCACGTCCTGGACCGAGGTTTCGCCGGGTTCGGCGTATTTTTCGAGGAGGACTTCGGTGCTGATCTCTTGGGTCATGAGGACGCTCGCATGAAGGCGGGAGGGGCGGTGGATTATACGGACACGCGACGCGATGACAGGGCACATTTTTGCCGAGGATGGGTTAATGTAGCGGGAGTGCTCATCAAACAGCAGGGGGGCTGAGATAGCGCATGAGTGACAATGCATCGATCGAACCGGTCCGTCTCGGGCTGATGCCGCCGTTGACCGGGCTGGTGGGGCTGTATGGCGCCGAGATCTGCCATGCCGCACAAATCGCCTGTGACGAGATCAATGCCGCCGGCGGTTTGCTGGGGCGTCCGCTGCAACTCCTCATCGAGGATGACGGCAGCCTGCCCGATACCGCTGTTCCGGCCGCCTTGCGCCTGGTCGAGCAACATCGGTGCGACGCTATCATCGGCAACCTGCTGTCCAACTCGCGCATCGCCGTCGCCGAGCAGGTGGCCGAACCGAAACGCATCCCCTACCTGAACTTCTCTTTCTACGAAGGCAGCATCTCGGGACGCTACTTCTTCCACTTTGCCGCGTTGCCCAACCAGCAGATCGACAAGATGATCCCCTGGCTGGCCGAACGCTACGGCCCCAAGATGTTCTTCGCCGGCAACAACTATGAGTGGCCGCGCGGTTCCATCGACGCCGCCAAGCAGGCGTTACTGGCCGTGGGGGGCGACATCCTGGGCGAGGAATACCTGCCCATCGGCGCCAGCCTGCAGGAGATCGATGACCTGCTGCAACAGGTGGCGCGCTCCGGGGCCGATGTGTTCGTGCCGTATTTCGCCGGTCAGGATCAGGTGCATCTGCTCACGCGCTTCACCGAGATGGGGCTGAAGAAGCGCATGGCGGTGGCGATGGGGCATTACGACGAGATGATGGTCAGCCAGCTGCCGGCTGCGGTGCGCGAGGGCTTCTATTCCAGCAACACCTACTTCATGTCGGTGAACACGCCGGAGAACCGCAGCTATCTGGAACGTCTGGCGCAGGTGCCGGGCGTCAGCGGCATCTGGCCGGCCGGCAACGGCATCCTCACCAACTTCGGCGAGGGTACCTATCTGTGTGTGCGTGCCTACGCGCGGGCGGTGGAGATGGCTGGCACCACCGAGGCGGAAGCCGTGGTGGATGCGCTGGAGCGGGTGCGGGTGGATGCGCCGCAGGGCGAGGTGGCGATGGATGCCGCCACCCATCATGCCAGCGTCAACGCCTATCTCGCCCGTTGCAATGCGGATGGCACCTTCAGCATCGTGGAATCGTTCGGGCGCATCGATCCGGTGATCCCGGCCCGCTATCGCGGGCAGTCCCATGCTGCGCCTCTGCATGAGTCACCGCCTTCGCCGCAGGTATCGGCACGCATCTCGGCCGAGGCCAATGCCGCCATGCAGCGGCTCAGCACCGCACACCAGATCCTGTCCATCGCCGACATGGCGATCATCGCCACCGATCAGCAAGGCATCATCGCCGAGGCCAATCCGGGCGCTTGCCACCTGTTCGGCTATACCCTGGAGGAGATGGTCGGCATGTCGGTCCACCAGTTGTTGCCGCCGCATGTGCGTCAGCGTCATGTGGAACTGGTGAAGGGGTTCGTGGAGGGCGACGAGAACGAGCGGCGCATGTCGGCGCGCGGCGAGATCTCCGGTTACCGCAAGGACGGTTCGTTCTTCCCGCTGGAAGCCGCCATCGCCAAATTCCGCAACGAAGATGGCTGGATGCTGGTGGTCACCATGCGCGACATCTCCGAGCGCAAGCGCGCCGAGGAGGATATGTTGTGGCGCGCCACCCATGACGCGCTGACGCAGTTGCCCAACCGGGCGCTGATCCGCGAACGGCTGGTGAACGCGCTGCAACGTTCGCAGCGCCAGGGCTTGAGCATCGCGCTGCTGTTCATCGACCTGGACGGCTTCAAGCTGGTGAACGACGTGCACGGCCACGAGGCGGGCGATGCCTTGCTCAAGCAGGTGGCCGCGCGCTTGATGGAGCAGGTGCGTCCGGGCGATACGGTGGCGCGTCTGGCCGGCGACGAGTTCGTGGTGCTGTGCGAACAGCTGGAACAGCCCACCACCATCTCGGCGCTGGCCGAGCGCATCAACGAGGCCTTGCGCCAGCCGGTGGACTTCAACGGTACCCCCTTGTTCGTGACCGCCAGCATCGGCATCGCGGTCGGCCACGGCAGCACCCATTCGGCCGATGACCTGTTGCGTTCCGCCGACAGCGCCATGTACGAGATGAAGCAGAAGGGGCGCGACGGCTGGCAATTCTTCAACGACAGCCTGGAGCAGAAGGTGCGCCAGCGTCTGGCCGTGACCGAAGGCTTGCGCAATGCCTTGCGCCAGGGCGAACTCTCCTGTCGCTTCCAGCCCATCGTGTCGGCCGAGAACCGGCGCATCGTCGGTGCCGAGCTGTTGCTGCGCTGGCATACCCAGGGCGGCGAGATCTCGCCCGCCGTGTTCATCCCCATCGCGGAGATGACCGGCACCATCGTCGCCATCGGCTTGTGGGTGTTCCGCCAGGGCTGTCAGGCCGAGGTTAAGTGGCGCAAGCGCTGGGGGACGCAGGCGCCGTCCTATGTCTCCATCAACGTTTCCACGCGCCAGCTGGACGATGAGAACCTGGCCGATGATTTCGCGCGCATCCTGCGTGAGACCGGTGCCGACCCGGCGCGTCTGCTGATCGAGATCACCGAGACTTCGCTGATGGCCAATGTGGAAGCCAACCTGGGTGTGTTGCGGCAATTGGCTGCGCTGGGCCTGCATGTCGCGGTGGACGACTTCGGCACCGGTTATTCCTCGCTGGCGCAACTCACCCGCATGCCGGTCAGCGTGCTGAAGATCGACAAGGCTTTCGTCGATGGCGTGGACAAGCAGGCGGACAGCCGCACCATCATCCGTACCATCATCGGGCTGGGGCGTTCGCTGGGCATGAAGCTGGTGGCCGAGGGGGTGGAGAACGAGGCGCAGCTGCTCGAATTACACTCCAACGGCTGCGACTTCATCCAGGGCTATCTGTGTTACCGACCGCTGGAGGAGGCGGCCTTCATCGAAGCGGTCGACCGCGAGGTGGGCACGGTGCGGCAGGGGACGATGCCTGCCCTGTATTTCCTCATCTATGTCAGCGTGGCGACCGGAACGGTGGATGAGGCGGCCTTGGCCGAGATCGTCAGGAGCGCACAGCAATACAATCAGGAGAACGGCATCACCGGTTGTCTGCTGTATCAGGACGGTTGTTTCATGCAGATGCTGGAGGGCAGCCGCGAGAACGTGCAGCGCCTGATGGCGTTCATCCAGGCCGATACACGCCACCGCGATCTGCGCATCGTCATCGAAGGGGAGGAAGCGCGGCGCGTGTTCCTCGACTGGAGCTTGCAGTTCCGCGACGTCTCGCGCATGGCCGATGCGCCGGATTTCACCCGCTGGAGCCGCCGCCACATCAGCTTCTCAGAACTGGCCGAGGATGCGCGCCTGTGCTACAGCTACATCACGGCCTTCAAAGGCAATACTCTCTGAAAATCCTGTAGAACCGGGGATTTTTTCGGCGTCACCTGGCCTTGCTTTTCATTCCGGCAGGATGAATGTCTTTTCAGCAGCGATCGGGTTCATGCCTGCGCGAACAGCGTGACCAGCCCATCCAGTCCGACGAAATTCAGCGCATGGCTGGCCTGCGCGCGCACCACCGGCTTGGCGTGATAGGCGATGCTGACGCCGGCCTGCGCCATCATCTTCAGGTCGTTGGCGCCGTCGCCCATGGCGATCACCTGCTCGCGTTGCAGGCCCAGCTCTTCGCGCACGTGGTTGAGCCAATCGGCCTTGCCCTGTGCATCGACGATGTCACCCAGTACTTTGCCGGTGAGCTTGCCGTCCACGATCTCCAGTGTGTTGGCGTGGGCGAAGTCCAGACCGAGACGGGCCTTCAGGCGTTCGGTGAAGAACACGAAGCCGCCCGAGACCAGCAGCGTCTTGATGCCGTGCCGTTTCAGCGCGGCCAGCATCGTCTCCGCGCCGGGGTTCAGTTGCAGGCGTTCGTCGTACACGCGTTGCAAGGCCGATTCGTCCAGGCCTTTCAGCAGTGCTACGCGGCGGCGCAGGCTCTCGGCAAATTCGATCTCGCCGCGCATCGCGGCTTCGGTGATCTCCGCCACCTGCGGCTTGAGGCCCTGCATGTCGGCGATCTCGTCGATGCATTCGATGCTGATCAGCGTGGAATCCATGTCCATCACCAGCAGGCCGAAGTCGCCCAGATGCTTGCCCTCGGGCACGTAACCGCAATCGATCTGGTGCTCGTAGCAGTAGGCGCCGATGATCTCGTGCGGCTCTGCGTCGCGCAGGCGGTAGGCATGCGGGGTGATCTGTTCGATGCGATGCGTCCCGGCCAGGCTGGCGATGTGTTTGACCTGGACGTCGGGGATGGCATGCAGTGCGTGGAGGATGAGGTTCATAGGTCGGCGATGCAGCCTGCCAGTGCAGGCCTGTGGTTGAAAACGAAGGCGCGCATTTTACTTCAGGGCTGACGCGCCTGTTGCGCCTTGATGATCTTGGGCAGGTTGCTCTCTATCCAGTCCACCAGGCTGTCTATTTGTGTGCCGATCTGTTTGCCCAGCGGCGTCAGCGAATATTCCACATGCGGCGGCACCACGGGGTAGGCGATGCGCTCCACGAAACCGTCGGCTTCCAGTTGTTGCAGTGTCTGCGCCAGCATCTTCTCGCTCACGCCGTCGATCTTGCGGCGCAGTTCGCTGAAGCGGTGCGTGCCGTCCATCAATGCGGACAGCACCAGCACACCCCAGCGGCTGGTGACATGGTTGAGGATCTCGCGCGACGGGCAGTTCGTGGAGAACACTTCTCCGCGGCGAAACACGGGCTTGGGATTGGCGGCGATAGCGGGCATTGCACTTACTTTTTTGTGCGTACTTACGAAAAGTTATTGTAGCGGATATTCTGCGTTCACCTGTTCATAAATAACCAAGAAAGGAAACGCCATGATCGTCGTCACCGGCGCTACCGGCCAACTGGGCCGCCTCGTCATCGCCTCGCTGCTGAAGAAAGTGCCTGCTGCGCAGATCATCGCCGCCGTGCGCAACGTGGAAAAGGCCGCCGACCTCAAGGCACTCGGCGTGCAAGTGCGCCAGGCCGATTACAACCAGCCCGAGAGCTGGGATGCCGCCCTGCAAGGCGCAGACAAGGTGCTGCTCATCTCCTCCAGCGAGATCGGCCAGCGCGTCAGACAGCATCAGGCCGTCATCGACGCCGCCCAACGTGCGGGCATGAAACTGCTGGCCTACACCAGCGTGCTGCACGCCGATACCTCCGTGCTCGGCCTGGCCGGAGAACACCGCGAAACGGAAGCCGCCATCAAAGCCTCCGGCGTGCCTTATGTCTTCCTGCGCCACGGCTGGTACACCGAGAACTACGCCATGGGCATCCCCACCGCGCTGAATCTCGGTGCGGTGTACGGCTGCGCAGGCGAAGGCCGCATCGCCTCCGCGACACGTGCCGACTACGCCGCAGCCGATGCCGCCGTGCTCACCATGGAAGGTCAGGCAGGCAGGGTATATGAGCTCGCCGGTGACACCAGCTATACCCTGGCCGAATTCGCCGCCGAGATCGCCAAACAAGCTGGCCGTGCCATCCACTACGTCAACCTGCCCCAAGCCGATTACAAACAAGCGCTGCTGGGCGCGGGCCTGGCGGAACCATTGGCCGCGTTGTTGGCCGATTCCGATGCCGGCGTTTCCAAAGGCGCGCTATTTGACGACGGCAAGCAACTCAGCACGCTGATCGGCAGAGCAACCACGCCGTTGGCGGAAGTGGTGAAAGCGGCACTGTAAGCAGCAGGTGCCTCGCGACCAGTGCCAGGCTGGTCGCGCTCCGCTTCATGTCGCACATGCCTGAAATGCGCGTGCGATCACGCCAGTTGTATAAAATGACCCGCCCTCACGTTCGTGTTCAGCCGCCTTGCCTTCATGCCCCAAGTCGCAACCAAAACCAGTCTTCACCCACGCAATCCGCACCGGGAACGTTACGACTTCGCGCAACTCATCGCGGCCTGCCCCGAACTGGCCACTTACGTGTCCGTGAACAAGTACGGCAACGAATCCATCGACTTCGCCGACCCGGCCGCCGTGAAAGCACTCAACCGTGCCTTGCTGAAACAGCATTACCACATCAAGGAATGGGACATCCCCGCGCAGTACCTGTGCCCGCCCATCCCGGGACGCGCCGACTACCTCCATTACCTCGCCGACCTGTTGGCCGAGAGCAACGGTGGCAACATCCCGCGCGGCGACACGGTGCACGTGCTCGACATCGGTGTCGGGGCGAACTGCATCTACCCGCTCATCGGCCACGCCGAATACGGCTGGCATTTCGTCGGCACCGATGTCGATGAGCCTGCACTCAGCAATGCGCGTCACATCATCGATGCCAACGGACTGGAGGACGCCATCGAACTGCGTCATCAGTCATCCACCTCGTCCATCTTCGAAGGTGTGACCTATGCCGATGAATACTTCGCACTCACCCTGAGCAACCCGCCGTTCCATGCCTCGCTCGCCGAAGCCCGAAAAGGTTCGCAACGCAAATGGCAGAACCTGGGCAAAGAACACAACAAGCACAAGAAGCCGGTGCTGAACTTCGGCGGACAGAGTCTGGAGCTGTGCTGCGAAGGTGGCGAAGAAGCCTTCATCACCCGTATGATCGAAGAGAGCGCCGACGGCGGCGACCACTGCCTGTGGTTCACCACGCTGGTCTCGAAATCATCCAGCCTGCCGCAGGCTTACAGCGCGCTGAAGCACTTTGGCGCAGTGGACAGCCGCACCATCGAGATGGCACAAGGGCAGAAGAAGAGCCGCTTGCTAGCGTGGACGTTCATGGACAAGCAACAGCGGCGGGAGTGGTGGGAGAGACATGGTCGGAAATAATGCGCCGTAGGATGGGGTGCCCCCTTCGGGGACGAGAGCGCAGCGATACCCATCCTGCGATACGGCTTCGCCTACTCAGGACGAACGGGGTGCCGCGATATTGCGAGCCAACAAGCGAAACGCCTACTGCAATTCCTTGAAGAAATTCACCACCGCCAGTACCCGCTGCTTCAGATCCCCATACTTCAACTCGATGCGCAATTTGTCCGGCCCGGCCATCTTGATGTGGCGTTTGCTCTGGATCATGGTGATGATCTTCATCGGGTCGATGGGCGGTTCGGGGACGAACTGTATGACGATGGCTTCGGATGAGGCGTCCACTTTCTGGATGCCCAGCGGTTTGGCGAGGATGCGCAGGCGGTGGCAGTCGAGCAGGGTCTGCGCGGGTTCGGGCAGCAGGCCGAAGCGGTCGATGAGTTCCTGTTGCATGTCTTCCAGGTCCTGACCGTTCTCGCAGTTGGCGAGGCGTTTGTAGATGACCAGGCGCTGGTGGATGTCGCCGCAGTAGTCGTCCGGCAGCAGGGCGGGGGTGTGCAGGTTGATCTCGGTGGTCACGCCCAGCGGGTGCGCCATGTCGGGTTCCTTGCCCGACTTCAGTGATTTGATGGCGGCGTTCAGCATGTCGTTGTACAGGCTGAAACCGATCTCCTGCATCTCGCCGCTCTGCGATTCGCCCAGCACTTCGCCCGCGCCGCGGATCTCCAGATCGTGCATGGCGAGGTAGAAACCGCTGCCCAGTTGTTCCATGGCCTGGATCGCTTCCAGACGTTTCTTGGCCTGCGCGGTGAGGCCTTCCTTGTCATTTACCAGCAGGTAGGCGTAAGCCTGATGGTGCGAGCGTCCGACGCGGCCGCGCAACTGGTGCAGTTGCGCGAGGCCGAAGCGGTCGGCGCGGTTCATGATGATGGTGTTGGCCGTCGGTACGTCGATGCCGGTCTCGATGATGGTGGAGCACAGCAGCACGTTGAAGCGCTGGTGGGTGAAGTCGCGCATCACCGCTTCCAGTTCGCGCTCGCCCATCTGGCCGTGCGCCATGCGGATGCGCGCCTCCGGCAGCAGCTCTTCCAGCTTCTCCAGCATGTTGGGCATGGTGTCCACTTCGTTGTGCAGGAAGTACACCTGGCCGCCGCGCTTCAGTTCGCGCAGCACCGCTTCACGGATCACGCCCTGACTGTAATTGCTGACGAAGGTCTTGATGGACAGGCGGCGCTGCGGTGCGGTGGCGATCACCGAGAAGTCGCGCAGGCCTTCCAGCGACATCGCCAGCGTGCGCGGGATCGGCGTGGCGGTGAGCGTGAGCACGTCCACCTCGGCGCGCAACGCCTTCAGGCGTTCCTTCTGCTGCACGCCGAAACGGTGTTCCTCGTCGATGATGATGAGGCCGAGGTTGGCGAACTGCACATCCTTCTGGATCAGCTTGTGCGTGCCGATGATGATGTCGATCTTGCCCTCGCTCAGTTCCTTGAGCGCCTGCGTGGTCTCCTTGCCGCTGCGGAAGCGCGACAGCTCGGCCACTTTCACCGGGAAGTCGGCGAAGCGGTTGGCGAAGTTCTGGTAGTGCTGCTCCACCAGCAGCGTGGTGGGCGCGAGCACGGCCACCTGCTTGCCTTCCATGGCGGCGATGAAGGCGGCGCGCAAGGCCACCTCGGTCTTGCCGAAGCCGACGTCGCCGCAGATGAGTCTATCCATCGGCTTGCCCGATTGCAGGTCGAGGATCACCGCTTCGATGGCGGCGGCCTGGTCGGCGGTCTCCTCGAAGCCGAAGCCTTCGGCGAAGGCTTCGTAGTCGTGATAGTTCAGCTTGAAGGCGTGGCCTTTGCGCAAGGCGCGCTGCGCATACAGGTTGAGCAGTTCGGCGGCGGTGTCGCGCACCTGTTTCATCGCGCGCTGCTTGGCCTTGTCCCAGGCGCCGCTGCCCAGCTTGTGCAGCGGCGCGGCTTCCGGCGCGCCACCGCTGTAGCGGCTGATCACGTGCAGTTGCGAGACCGGCACGTACAGCTTGGCTTGGTCCGCGTATTCCAGCAGCAGGAACTCGTTGTCGCCTTCGCCCATGTCCAGGTTCACCAGCCCCTGATAGCGCGCGATGCCGTGCTGCTCGTGCACCACCGGGTCGCCCGGCTTGAGTTCGCTGAGGTCGCGCAGCATGCCTTCCACGTTGCTCTTCTTCGCGGTGCGCGCGGCGCGGCTGCGCGGCTGCGATTCGTACAGCTCGGTTTCGGTGACGAAGGCGAGTCCATCGTCCGGCAGCATGAAACCCTTGCCGACCGGACCCACGCCGAGCATGAACTTGTCTGGCGCGGCGAGGAAGCCGGCGTAGTCCTCGCATAGCGCGGGCGCGAGCTCGTATTCCTTCAGGTAGTTCGCCATCACCTCGCGTCGCCCCAGACTGTCGGCCAGCAGCAGCACGCGGCCGGTATAGCGTTGCAGGAAGGCGGCGAACTGGTGCGTGGGGACTTCGGCGCGGCGGTCCACGGCCAGCGGCGGCAGCGGCAAGGTGGGGCAGGGGGTGACCGTGTTGCCTTCCGCCTGCGCCAGGATGTCGATGCGCGCGAAGTCCTTGGCCTTGATGAAGAACTGTTCCGCACTCAGGAACAGTTCCCTGGTATCCAGCAGCGGATGCTGCGGATCGCCGCGCAGCAGGTTGTAGCGCGCGGCCGCATCCTGCGCGAATTGCTGGATGGCGGCATCGATGTCGTGATGCAGGCACAGCGTGGTGTGTCGCGGCAGGTAGTCGAACAGGGTCGCGGTCTGTTCGAAGAACAGCGGCAGGTAATACTCGATGCCGGCCGGCGCGATGCCCTTGCTCACGTCCTTGTAGATGCGCGACTTGGACGGGTCGCCCTCGAAGCGTTCGCGGAAGCGCTGGCGGAAGGTGGTCTGCCCTTGCTCATCGAGCGGATATTCGCGCGCCGGCAGCAGGCGGATCTCCGGCACCGGGTACAGCGTGCGCTGGCTGTCCACGTCGAAGGTGGCGATGGTCTCGATCTCGTCGTCGAACAGGTCGATGCGGTAGGGCAGCGCGCTGCCCATGGGGAACAGGTCGATCAGTCCGCCGCGCACGCAGTATTCGCCCGGCGTCAGCACCTGCTGCACATGCGAATAGCCGGCCAGCGTCATCTGGTTGCGGAAGTCGTCCAGGTCGAGCCGCTCGCCCTTCTTCAGGAAGAAGGTCCAGGCCGCCATGTAGCTCACCGGCGGCAACGGATAGAGCGCGGTGGTCACCGGCACCACCACGATGTCGAAGGCCAGGGTGCGGATGTGGTGCAGCGTGGCCAGCCGTTCCGAGATCAGGTCCTGGTGCGGCGAGAAATGGTCGTAGGGCAGCGTCTCCCAGTCCGGCAGCAGGTGCACCTTGAGTTGCGGCGCGAAATACGGGATCTCCTCCACCAGGCGTTGCGCTTCCAGCGCGTCGGCGGCGATCACCACCAGCGGGGCGGCCTGGGGGGCGTATTGCGCCAGCGCCAGCGCATCGGATGAGCCGACCAGGCGGCTATAGCGGGGATGGGGGTGTTTCGAATCGAACAGCATGGGGGACAGCCTGCGAGCAAAGGCGCGCATTATACCCGCGCTGCGGTTACAAGCCGGCGTGCCTGTACTATGATGGCGCCCCCGATCCCGCGCACAGGGCGACCATGCAACGCTACCCACGATCCACCCGCTTGGGCATGTTACGTCGCAATCTACAGCTCATGATGCTGGCATGGACCGTCGTTGTGGCCATCTCCCTGGGCTGGAACCTGTATTCGCAGCGCGAATCCTTCGAAGCCTCGTTGCGCGGGCAGGCGGAATCCATGCATGCGGTGGAGATGCAATACCGTAACTGGATCATCGCCAACGGCGGTGTCTATGTGCCGGTCAGCGACAAGGTGCAGCCCAACCCGCGTCTCGCACATATCCCCGAGCGTGACATCAGCACGCCCGGCGGGCAGCAGCTGACCCTGCTCAATTCTTCCTATGTCGTGCGCCTGGTACATGAGGGCGAACAGGTGGGCGGCATGCGCGGCCACATCGCCAGCCTGCATCCGATCAATCCGATCAATGCCCCGGATGTGTGGGAGCGTAGCGCGTTGCAGGCCTTTCAGCAGGGCGCCCGCGAATGGGCTTCGTTCGACACCATGGACGACGGCAAACGCTATTTCCGCTACATGCAGCCGATGGTGGCCGATGCCTCCTGCATGAAATGCCATGCCGTCTATGGCGACCGCGTGGGCGACATCCGCGGCGGCGTCAGCATCGCCATCCCGGTGGCGCGGCAGGCGCTGGCGCAGTCGCATGAGCGCAACGTGTTGCTGGTGGGGCATGGCCTGGTCTGGGGCGTGGGGCTGTTCGGCCTGTTCCTGGCCGGACGCCGGCAGCAGGCCGACATGGAGCGTATCGGCAAGACCGAGGCGGAAGCCGCGCTGCTCGCCAACTCCATCGCGCATGCCATCTTCGGCCAGGATGTGGAGGGCAACTGCACCTTCATCAACGCGGCCGGGGTGAAGGCGTTGGGCTATGACGATGCCGAGGAGCTGCTGGGCAAGAACATGCACCAGCTCACCCATCACTCGTATGCCGACGGCTCGGTCTACCACTATCGCGATTGTCCCAACTATGCCACCATCCATTCACGCGCGGTGCGCTATTCCGAACAGGAAGTGCTGTGGCGCAAGGACGGCAGTTCCTTCCCGGCGGAATACTGGTCCTATCCGGTGATCCAGGACGGCAAGGTGCATGGCGCGGTGGTCACCTTCCTCGATATCAGCGGCCAGTTGCAGGTGCGCAACGACCTGAAGCGTTCGCAGGCCCTGCTGCAATCGGTGGTGGAGAACATGCCGGCCATGGTGTTCCTGAAGGATGCCAGGGATCTGCGCTTCCAGCTGTTCAACCGTGCCGGCGAGCAGATGCTGGGCTATACCCGTGCGCAGATGCTGGGCAAGAACGATTACGATTTCTTCCCGCGCGAACAGGCGGATTTCTTCACGCAGAAGGACCGTATCGTGCTCGCCGGCCGCCAGCTGCTGGAAATCCCGGCGGAATCGATCAACACCGCATCCGGCGAACAGCGCTGGCTGCATACCTTCAAGACCGGGCTGTACGACGACGCCGGGCAGCCCACCTACCTGCTCGGCATCTCGATGGATGTCACCGAGAACAAGCGCATGGAGGAGGCCTTGCGAGCGAGCGAGGCCAAGCTGTCCGAGGCGCAGCACATGGCACACATCGGCCACTGGGAACTGGATATCGCCAGCCAGCGCCTGCAATGGTCGGACGAGGTGTACAGCATCTTCGAGATCGAGCCGGATGCGTTCGACGGCACCTACCAGGCCTTCCTTGCGGCGATCCATCCGCAAGACCGTGCGGCGGTGGATCGCGCCTACCAGGATGCGCTGCGTAATCGCTCGTCCTACCAGATGCACCATCGCCTGCTGATGAAGGACGGTCGCGTGAAATACGTGCTGGAACGTTGCGAGACCAGTTATGCCGCCGACGGCAAGCCTTTACGCTCCCTCGGCATGGTGCAGGACGTGACCGCCAGCATGTTCGCCGAGCAGGCCTTGCGCGAACAACAGCAGGTACTGGATCAGGCGCTGGAAGGCACCGTGCACACGGTGTCGCTGGCGGTCGAGATGCGCGACCCGTACACCGCCGGCCACCAGCAGCGCGTGGCGTTACTGTCCTGCATCATCGCGCAGCGCCTGGGCTGGGACGACGACCGCATCAAGGGACTGCGTCTGGGGGCTTCCATCCATGACATCGGCAAGATCGGCATCCCGGCCGAGGTGTTGAGCAAACCCTCGCGCCTGAACGAGATCGAGACCCGCATCGTGCAGGAGCATGCGCGCATGGGTTATGACATCCTCAAAGATGTGCGCTTCCCGTGGCCGATCGCCGACATCGCACGCCAGCATCACGAACGCATGGACGGTAGCGGCTATCCGCAAGGGTTGCAGGGCGAGGCCATCTGCATGGAGGCGCGCATCGTGGCGGTGGCCGATGTGGTGGAATCCATGGCTACCCATCGCCCCTACCGGCCGGCGCTCGGTCTGGCCGCCGCGCGCGAGGAGATCGCCGCCGGCAGCGGCTCGCGTTACGACGCGCAGGTGGCCGCCGCCTGCATCGCGGCGCTGGACGAAGGCTTCACCTTCAGTTGAGTGGCGCGCGACAGAGTTTGGTAGACTCGCGCCCATGTCCGAATTCCACGCACTGGTACCCGCCGCTGGCAGCGGCAGCCGCATGGGCCATGAACTGCCCAAGCAATACCTCGATCTCGCCGGCCGGCCGATGATCTGGCATGCGCTGACCACGCTGTGCGCCCATCCCAACATCAAGACCGTGTTCGTCGTGCTGGCGCCCGGCGACGAGCATTTCGCGCGTTATGATTGGTCGCACTGCGGCGGCAAGCTGGAGCCGCTGTACTGCGGTGGCACCACACGTGCCGAGAGCGTCACCAACGGCCTGCGCGCCTCCGAGATGGAGACCGACGACTGGGTGCTGGTGCACGATGCGGCGCGTCCCTGCCTGACCGCGCATCTGCTCACGCGCATGATCGCCGAGTTGCGTGATGACCCGGTGGGCGGCATCCTGGCGGTACCGGTGGCCGACACCCTCAAGCGTGCCGGTGCACAGCAGCGCATCGCCCATACCGAAGCGCGCGAAGGGTTGTGGCAGGCGCAGACGCCGCAGATGTTCCGTGCCGGCCTGCTGGCCGAAGCGCTGACGCACTGCCACAATGTCACCGACGAAGCTTCCGCCATCGAGGCCATGGGGCTGCAACCCAAGCTGGTGGCGAGCGACAGCAGCAATTTCAAGGTCACCTATCCGCAGGACATCATGTTGGCGGAACTGCTGTTAAGCAAAAATAAATGATCGTCATCCCGGCGCAGGCCGGAATAACGGGAGAAAGGAAAAGATGCGTATCGGACAAGGTTTCGACGTCCACCAACTGGTCGAGGGGCGCAAGCTGATCATCGGCGGCGTGGACATCCCGTATGCGAAGGGCCTGCTCGGCCACTCCGACGCCGACGTGCTGCTGCATGCCATCTGCGATGCGCTGCTGGGGGCTGCGGCGCTGGGCGATATCGGCAAACACTTCGCCGATACCGATGCCAAATTCAAGAACATCGACAGCCGCATCCTGCTGCGCGAGACGCTGCATCTGGTGCGCGAGGCTGGCTGGCGCGTGGGCAACGTGGATGCCACCATCATCGCGCAGGCACCCAAGATGGCGCCGCACATCCACCAGATGGTGGAGCACATCGCTGCCGACCTGCGCATCGAGAAGAGCGCGGTCAACGTGAAAGCCACCACCACCGAGCAGCTGGGCTATACCGGGCGCGGCGAAGGCATCGCGGCGCAAGCCGTCGTGCTGCTGCTGGCCGCATGAAGCTGCTCGCCATCGAGACCTCCACCGAATATTGTTCTGTCGCGCTGTGGCAGGACGGTGTCGTCAGCGAACGCTGCGAGCGGGTGGGGCAAAGACATTCCGAAGTGCTGCTGGGCATGGTGGATGCAGTACTTCAGGATTCAGGAATCGGGATACGGGATGTGGATGGCATCGCCTTCGGCAAAGGGCCGGGCTCGTTCACCGGCGTGCGCATCGCGTGCGGCGTGACGCAAGGCCTGGCACTGGGACTGGAAGTGCCGGTGGTGGGCATCTGCACGTTGCAAGCACTGGCCGAGGCTGCCGGCCGCGACCAGGTGATCGCGGCGCTGGATGCACGCATGGGCGAGCTCTATCTGGCGGCCTATGCACGCAGCGGCGAGGGCTGGCGCGAGGTGATCGCGCCGTGCCTGTGCACCGCCGACAACGCACTGCCGTTGCCGGGCAACGACTGGTACGGCGCGGGCAGCGGCTTTGCCGTGGCTGCCGCTGGTCTGCAAGCGCGCTACGGCCTGAGCGGCAGTGATGCGAGTGCGGTGCCACAGGCGGCGGCCGTCGCCCGCCTGGCAGCGCCGGTGTTCGCCGCCGGCGGTGGCGAGGATGCGGCGCAGGCCTTGCCGCTCTATCTGCGCGACAAGGTGGCGCTGACCACGGCGGAACGTCAGGCATGATCCTGCGCGACATGCATGCGGACGACCTGGCGCAGGTGCTGCGTATCGAACAAGCGGTGCATTCGCATCCATGGACGCGCGGCAATTTCAGCGATGCGCTCAAGAGCGCTTATCAATGCAAGGTCTATGAAACCATGCAGGGGCATGAGATGGTGGGCTACGCCATCATGCTGCTGGCGGTGGACGAGGCGGAGCTGCTGGACATCGCCATCGCCGCCGAGCATCAGCGCCAGGGCTGGGGGCAGCGTCTGCTGCACGAGATGCTGATCCTGGCCCGGCGCCACGACATGCGCCGCATGGTGCTGGAGGTGCGCGCCTCCAACCTGCCGGCGATAGCCCTTTATCGCAGTGCGGGCTTTGCCGACATCGGCTTGCGCCGTGCTTACTATCCAGCCGAGAATGGACGCGAGGACGCCATCCTGATGGGAAAGGGACTGTGAACATCCGCGACGAACATGTGCTGCGCGAACTGAACCTGTATCCGCTCTGGGTACGGCGCGACATGCCGGCCGCACCAGCGGACGCGCCGGCGGTCGAGATGCCTGGCGCCGCGCGGGGCGAGGTGCCGGTGGCCACGGCAAAGACCGAGCCCGCTCCGGCGCTCAGCGTAGCGCACGCATCTGCGCCCGAGCCAGCGATGGATTGGCCGGCACTCAAACAGCAGGTGCGCGATTGCACGGCCTGCAAGCTGCGCGCCGGCTGCACGCAGACCGTGTTCGGTGTAGGCGATGAACAGGCCGACTGGCTGTTCGTGGGCGAAGGCCCCGGTGCGGACGAGGATGCGCTGGGCGAGCCGTTCGTCGGCCAGGCCGGCAAGCTGCTGGACAACATGCTGGCGGCGATCAAGCTGAAACGCGGCGCCAACGTGTACATCGCCAACATCGTGAAGTGCCGGCCGCCCAACAACCGCGCACCGGAAGCCGAGGAAGTCGCCGCCTGTCTGCCTTACCTGCACCGGCAGATCGCATTGATACAGCCCAAGCTCATCGTGGCGCTCGGCCGCACCGCGGCCAATGCGCTGCTCGGGCGCGACGTGCCGCTCGGTTCCCTGCGCGGTACGTTGCATGAATATCAGGGCATCCCCCTGCTGGTCACCTTCCACCCGGCCTACCTGCTACGCAGTCCGGCCGAGAAAGCCAAGGCCTGGCAAGACTTGCGCCAGGCGGTCCAACAGATGAACTGAGGTGACCATGAAACTCGCCGACATCAGCCTCTCGACCCGCATCACATTGCTGGCATTGGGGTTGGTGGCGGCGAGCGGCCTGCTGTGGACCTGGAACGAGAACCGGCGACTGGAGGAGGCCTACCTCGCCGAGCGTGAGTCGGTACTGGATGCAGCCCTGCATGTCGAGCGCGAGCGTCTGCAATTGCAGATCGAGGCCTTGCAGCGCGATGTCGTCTTCATGGCCCATACCCCGCCGGTCAGCGGCATCATGCGCGCCATCCAGAACCAAGGGGTCGATCCGCGCGAACACAATCCGCGCGCGGTGTGGGAACGGCGCTTGCAGGAGATCTTCCGCGCCTACCTGGATGCCCATCCCGACTATTCCCAGGTGCGTTACCTCGGGCTGGCCGATGGCGGGCGCGAGCTGGTACGTGTCGAGCGCACCGCCGGAAAAATCGTGGTCGCCCCGGCGCGCGACCTGCAACGCCAGGGCGACCGCGACTATTTCCAGGCGGGTCTTGCCGTGGCAGCGGGACAGGTGTGGTTGTCCGGTTTCGACCTCACTCCGGAGCAAGGCCGCATCGGGCTGCCGCAGCGCCCGACCTTGCGCGTGGTGGCGCCGGTGTTCGACGCCCAGGGCAGGCGTTCGGGCATGCTGGTGATCAACATGGAAGTGACGCACCTGCTGGCCGCCGCCAGCAAGGGCGTGCCGCGCGGGATACAGGCTTACATCACCGACCAGGACGGGCGCTATCTGCTGCACCCGGATGCGGCGCGCGCCTTGGCTGCCGATACCGGTGCCCCACCGGCCGATATCCGTGCCGACTTCCCGGTCCTGCGCGACAAGTTCGCGGTGCAGGCGGCCAACTGTTCCCTCTTGCGGCAGTCTCCCGATGGCCATGGCGGCTATCTGGCTGCGGAGAAAGTGCCGTTCGACCGTGCCGATCCGGGGCGCTTCCTGTTGCTGGTCTACCATGCGCCGCAGCAGGCGCTGCAGATGGAAGATATCGGCATCCCCTGGCGCAGCCAGCTCAACGCACTGTTGCTGATGCTGTTGGCGACCGGCGTGTTCATGCTGGCACTGCGTTACATCCTGCGTCCGCTCAAGGACATCGCGCGCGCCGCACGCGAGATCGCGGACGACCATCGCACGCCCCAGCTGCCTGAATCGGGCAGTGCCGAGATCGGCGAACTGGTGCGCTCCTTGAACATCATGCTGGAGAGCCTGACCGCCGGCGACGTGGTGGAGCGCGAGAACGCGTTCCGCAAGGAACTGATCGAGTCGCTGCCGGGAGCGTTCTACATGGTCGGCAGGGACGGCAGCATCCTGATGTGGAACCGCAATTTCGAGCAGGTGCTGGGCGTGGGCGAAAACGGACTGGCCGACAAGAACGCGCTCGACCTGTTCGAGGGCGAGGACAGGGTGGTGATCGAAGCACGCATCCGCGAGGTGTTCGAGCGCGGCGAGTCGGAAGCCGAGGCATCGCTGGTCACGACATCTGGCGCGCGCATCCCTTACCATTTCACCGGGCGGCGCGCGCTGTTCGACGGCAGCCCGGTGCTGATCGGCCTCGGCATGGACATTTCCGCACAACGCAGCCATCTGCGCCAGATCGAGGGGGCGCTCGCGCGCAGCCAGGCGCTGCGCGAGAACTCGATGGAGGGCGTGCACGTGATGGATGCGCGCGGCAAGGTGATCGAGGTCAACGCAGCTTTCTGCAAGATGCTGGGCTATACGCGCGAGGAGGCGTTGCGGCTCAACGTGCGTGACTGGGATGACCAGTTCAGCAGCGAGGAGCTGGCCCAGCGCTTTCGCCAGCTGAATGGCAGGAGCGCCATCTTCGAGACCCGGCACCGGCGCAAGGACGGCAAGCTGCTCGACGTCGAACTCTGTGCCACCGGGGTGGAGATCGACGGACAGCTCTACATGTATGCCGCCAGCCGCGATATCACCGAGCGCAAGAGGGTGGAAGAAGTGATGCGGCGCCATCACCTGGTGATCGAGACCGCCATGGACGGCTACTGGATGACCAGCGCCGACGGCATCCTGCAGGAGGTGAACGAAGCCTACGCGCACATGTCCGGCTACACGGTGCAGGAGTTGCTCGGCATGCACATCAGCCAGCTGGAGGGAAACGAACGGCCGGAGGATGTGAAGGGGCATATCGAGAAGATCATCGCGCAGGACGCGACCGCTTCGAGACGCGTCACCGGCGCAAGGATGGCAGCCTGGTCGAGCTGGAGGTCTCGGTCACTTTCCGCGATGGCTATTTCTTCGTGTTCTGCCGCGACATCACGCAGCGCAAGGAAGCCGAAGCCGCGCTGCGTATCGCGGCGGCGACCTTCGAGACGCAGGAGGCCATCCTCATCACCGATGCCGAGGCCAACATCGTGCGTGTGAACAGCGCCTTCACCGCCATCACCGGATACACCCCGGACGATGTGCGCGGCAAGAACCCGCGCATGCTCAGTTCGGGGCGGCACGATCCCGACTTCTATGCGGAGATGTGGCGCCAGATCAATGAGCGCGGGACGTGGAGCGGCGACATCTGGGACCGACGCAAGAACGGCGAGGTCTATCCCAAACGCATGAACATCACTGCGGTGAAGGACGAGCAGGGGCGCGTCACGCAATACGTGGCGATCTTCAACGACATCACCGAGCGCAAGCGCAACGAGGACGAGATCCGCGAGCTGGCGTTCTACGATGCGCTGACCCATCTGCCTAACCGTCGCCTGTTCCTCGACCGTTTGCGCAGCGCGTTGGCCACCTCCACGCGGCACGGCGAGTTCGGCGCGCTGCTGTTCATCGACCTGGACCGCTTCAAGGTGCTCAACGACACGCTGGGGCACGATTACGGCGACCTGCTGCTGGTTGAGGTCGCCGCGCGCATCAAGCATTGCGTGCGCGAGACCGATACCGTGGCGCGCCTGGGCGGTGACGAGTTCGTGGTGATCCTGGAGGGAATCGGTGGCGATCGCGAAGCGGCCTCGGCGCATGCCGGCACGGTGGCGGACAAGATCCGCGAATCGCTGGCGCATGCCTACCAGCTCAAGGAGCACGAGCACTTCACTTCGCCCAGCATCGGCGTCGAGCTGTTCCTCGACGGCGGCATGTCGGCGGACGAACTGATCAAGCATGCCGATGTGGCGATGTACCAGGCCAAGAGCGCCGGCCGCAACACCGTGCGTTTCTATGATCCCGACCTGCAGCATGATCTGGAATCGCGTGCCGAGATGGAGAACGAACTGCGCCGCGCCATCGAGAACCAGGAACTCAAGCTCTATTACCAGGTGCAGGTGGACAACGAGCGGCGTTTGCTCGGCATGGAGGCGCTGTTGCGCTGGGAGCATCCGCAGCGCGGCATGATCCCGCCGGCGCGCTTCATCCCGGTGGCGGAGGAGAGCATGCTCATCCTCGAGCTGGGCGAGTGGGTGCTCAACCAGGCCTGTGCCCAGTTGGCGCGCTGGACGCCGGATCCGCTGCTGGGACGCATGACGCTGTCGATCAACGTCAGCGCGCACCAGTTCGCCTTGCACGATTTCGTGCCACATCTGCGCGACGTGTTGCAGCAGCATGGCGTGGCGCCGCAACGTCTCAAGCTGGAACTGACCGAAGGCGTGGTGCTGAATGACATCGGCGACGTGGTGGAGAAGATGAAGGCGCTGAAGGAGGTCGGCGTGCAGTTGTCGCTGGACGATTTCGGCACCGGCTATTCGTCACTGGCCTATCTCAAGCGCCTGCCGCTGGACCAGCTGAAGATCGACCAGAGTTTCGTGCGCGACATCACCCACGATCCCAGCGATGCCGGCATGGTGCAGAGCATCATCGACATGGCCAAGAACTTCCAGCACGACGTGATCGCCGAAGGCGTGGAGAACGAGGCGCAATTGGCCTTCCTCCAGCACCATGCCTGCATGGCTTATCAGGGCTATCTGTTCAGCAGGCCGTTGCCGCTGCAGGAGCTGGAAGCGCTGGTCAAGGGCTGGGACGTGCTGGACGACCCACAGGCGTGAGGCGGCAGTGCCTCATGCCAGCGCACGGTCGCGGCTGGTCAGATATTCGATGAAGGTGTCCTCGGGCAGCGGGCGCGCATACCAGTAGCCCTGCGCGTAGTCGCAGCCGATCTGGCGCAGCATGTCGCGCTGCACCTCGGTCTCCACCCCTTCCGCGATGGTGCGTATGCCCAGCTTGTGCGCCATCACGATGATGGCTTCCACCAGCGCCAGGTCGTTCGCGTCGGGCGTCAGGTGACTGATGAAGGAGCGGTCGATCTTCAGGTAGTGCACCTTGAACTTCTGCAGGTAGGACAGCGAGGAATAGCCGGTGCCGAAGTCGTCCAGCGAGAGCTGGATGCCATGCCGCTCCAGCAACTCGAACTGGCGGCGGATCTCCGGCGAATCCTTGAGCATCAAGCCTTCGGTGATCTCCACCGCGATCATGTCATGCGGCAGGCCGCGCACGCTCATGCTCTCCAGCCAGGTGCGTGCATCGTTGCCGCCGGTGAACTGCACCGGGGATTTGTTGACGCTGATCTGCAGCGGGATGCCGTGCTCATAGCGGGCACGGCTGGCACAGGCGATCGCCTGATGGAACACCCAATCGCCGATCGGCAGGATGAGGCCGGATTCCTCGGCCAGCGGTATGAATTGCACCGGGCTGACCATGCCGCGCTGCGGATGGCGCCAGCGCAGCAGCGCTTCGGCCTTGTGCACGCTGCCGTCGGCCAGGTCGACGATGGGTTGGTAGTGCACTTCCAGTTGGCCGCGTTCCAGCGCCAGGCGCAACTCGTTGGTCAGCGCGGTGCGCTCGTCCACGCGTTGCTGCATGGCCGCGGTGTAGTAGCGGAAGCGGTTGCGCCCCTCTTCCTTGGCGGCATACATGGCCTGGTCGGCGTGCTTCATCAGCTCGTCCTGCGACTGTGCGTCGTTGGGGTACAGCGTGATGCCGATGCTGGCGCTGATGTAGCACGCCTCGCCTTGCAGGGTGAACGGTGCGGTGAGGTTCTCGATGATGTGTTGCGCCACGCGTTCGATGTTCTGTGGCGTACCGAACTCGGGCAGGATCACCGTGAATTCGTCGCCGCCCAGGCGCGCCACGGTATCCGATTCGCGCACGCAGGCGCAGATGCGCCCGGCCGCTTCCACCAGCAGCAGGTCACCCACGTCATGCCCCAGGGTGTCGTTCACTTCCTTGAAACGGTCGAGGTCGATGAACATCAGCGCCAGCGGCTTGCCGGTGCGTTTCGATTTGCGCATCTCCTGTTCCAGGCGGTCGCGGAACAGACGGCGGTTGGGCAGCTCGGTGAGCATGTCGAAGTTGGCCTGGCGCCAGATCTGCTCTTCCTTGCGCTTCTTCTCGGTGATGTCGGAGAACTGCGCGATATGGCGGTGGATGCGGCCGTCGGGATGGCGGATCACGCTGATGGTCACCCATTTCGGATACACCTCGCCGTTCTTGCGCCGGTCCCAGATCTCGCCCTGCCAATGCCCCTGTTCCACGATCTGGCGCCACATCTCCTGATAGAACGCATGGTCGTGGCGTCCGGATTGCAGGAAGCGCGGGTCGCGCAAGCGCACTTCGTCCAGCGTATAGCCGGTGATCTCGGTGAACGCCGGGTTGACGTCGATGATGTGGTTGTCCTCGTCGGTGACCAGGATGGCCTCGGTGCTGTGCTGGTAGATGGCCGCCGACAGGCGCATGGATTCCTCCGCCTGTTTGCGTTCGGTGATGTCCAGCGCATAACCGGTGGTGCCCAGCACGTTGCCGCTACTGTCGATGATGGGCGTCTTGAAGGTCTCCGACCAGTACTGGCGTCCCTGGTCGAGACCGTGCTCTTCCATGAATTTCTGGCGGCGCGATTCGGCCACTTCGATGTCGTCGGCACGATACTTGTCCGCCAGCGGTTGCGGCCACACCTCGCGGTCGGTTTTGCCTTCCATCTGTGCCGGGCTGCTGAAGCCGGCAGTACGCGACAACTTCTCGTTCACCGCCAGGTAGCGGCCTTGCAGATCCTTGAGCCAGGCCATGTGCGGCATGTTGTCGAGGATG
This sequence comes from Pseudomonadota bacterium, assembly GCA_040754175.1. GTDB lineage: Bacteria > Pseudomonadota > Gammaproteobacteria > Burkholderiales > Gallionellaceae > Sideroxyarcus. The sequence continues at coordinate 33,870 of JBFMFN010000038.1, forward strand.
GCGCGCAGCGTGGCCTCGCGTTCGCGCAGCAACTGTTCGGTACGCAGGCGTTCGGTCACGTCGCGCATCGAGGCATACAGGTAACGCACGCCGTACACGGTGACGGCGATGGCGTTGATCTCCACCGAGATCACGCTGCCGTCCTTGCGGCGCTGGCGGGTGTGCAGGGTCTGGCCGCCGGCCGGCAGGCGACCGACGATGGCCTCGAAATCGGTATCGGCCGGCATCTCCACGTCCCAGTCGAGCACGTTCATGCCGCGCATCTCCTGCTCGGTGTAGCCCAGCATGCGGTAGAACGAGTCGCTCGCCTGCAGCAGGTTGCCCTTGCTGTCGAGGATGTGCAGGCCGTCCATCGAGGTGCGGAACAGGATCTGGTTCTTGACGATCTCTTCGTGCAGGGTCTGTTGCGCCAGTTTGCGCGCGGTGATGTCGATGTTGGTACCGACCACGCGCAGCGGCTGTCCGGCGTCGTCGCGCCGCACCACCTTGGCTTTGCCGAACACCCAGATCCAGTCGCCGCGCGCATGGCGCAGCCGATGCTCGAACTCATACACCGGCAGCGCCCCGCTGCAGTGCGCCTGCAAGCGCCGTTCCGCCTCTTCCAGGTCGTGCGGATGGCATAGCCGTCGCCAGTCCGCGAGGGTGCGGATGTCGGACGGTTGCAGGCCGAGCATGCGTGCCCATTGCGCGGACACCACCAGCGTGTCGTGCGCGATGTCCCATTCCCACATGCCTTCCTCGGCGCTCTCCAGCGCCAGTTGCAGGCGCTCCTGCGCTTCCAGCAGCGAATCCTCGCGCTGCGTCTGTTCGGTGATGTCGTGCAACAGCGCCTGGCACAGGCGGTTGCCGTCGGGCAGGGCGATCACCTGTGCCGACACGTGCAGGTCGATCAAGGTGCCGTATTTGGTGCGATGGCGGCTGAAGAAACTGTCCTGGCCGGTCTCGTTCATGCGCTGGCGACGTTCCCGGATCTGTTCCGGCGTCTCGGACACGGTGAGGTCGGTCATATGCAGCTGTACCATCTCGTCCGCGGTATAGCCGTAGCGCTCCAGCGCTTTCTGGTTGAAGCTGACCACGCGCCCGCTGTCGTCGAACAGCAGTACGCTGTCCGGCGTGTGATGGAACAGATGGGTGTAGCTGTTCATCAGCGAGAGCATGCCCGCCTCGCTGTGCTTGCGGTGCGTCACGTCTTCGAACAAGGCGAGCAGCGGGCCGCGCTGGCCATCCTCATGCTGCAGCAGCAACAGGTTCAGGCTCACCCACAGCCGGCGGCCGTCCTCGTGTTGCAGGCGTAGCTCGATATGGTGATGCTGGGTGCTGCCGTCGCAGAAACCTTGCAGCAGGGTATGGCAGCCGGCCTGTTCCGCAGCCGGCAGCAGCAGGTCCCAGCCGCTGGCGAGCAGGCGCTCGGCGGCGAAGCCGCTGATCTGGCACAGCGCAGGATTGACGCGCAGGAAGCGGCCATCCAGCTCCAGCAGGGCGGCGCCCAGCTGCGAGCGTTCCAGGCCGGCGAACAGCGCGTTAACGGAAAGGGACGAGGGCGTCATCGGTCGTACATCGAGTTCAGGCGGACATGATATCCCAAGCCGGGCCATGTGTTGGATGGGGATATGCCGGCGCAGGCGGCCTATAATGCCCCCACTCCATGGGATCCCGTCGATATGAAGAACCTCAACATAGCAGGCAAGGTACTGGTGGTCGAAGACAGTCTGGTCACCATCCGGGTGTTGTCCAACTATCTGGCGAACATGGGCATCCACGACCCGCTGCTGGTCGACAGCGGCAAGGCGGCGTTGAAGGTGTTCGAGGAGCAGCGGCCGGACGTGGTGATCCTCGATGCGCGGCTGCCGGATATCGACGGTTTCGATGTGGCGCGCGCCATGCGCAAGCTGGAAGAAGAGGGCGAATGGGCGGCCATCATCTTCCTCACCGCGATGAACACCGACGAGGATCTGGCACGCGGCATCGCCGCCGGCGGCGACGATTACCTGGTCAAACCGGTGAGCGAACTGGTGTTCCATGCCAAGGTGCGCGCCATGCTGCGCCTGATCGAGATGCAGCGCCGCCTGCGCGAGGTCACCCAGCAGCTGGATGCCGCCAATGCCGAACTGCTGCGCCTGTCCACCACCGATGCGCTCACCGGCATCGCCAACCGGCGTTCGCTGGACGAGTTCATGGCGCGCGAATGGCGGCGTTGCCAGCGCATGAAGAAGCCGCTGTCGCTGCTCCTGCTCGACATCGACTATTTCAAACTGTTCAACGACAAATACGGCCACCCGGCGGGTGACGACTGCCTGCGCAAGGTGGCGCAGCAGATCGCGCGCGCCGCGCCGCGCGGCAGCGATCTGGCGGCACGTTTCGGTGGCGAGGAGTTCGCACTGGTGCTGGGCGAAACCGATCAGGACGGCGCGATGTGGATCGCCGAGCGGGTGCGTCAGATGGTGACCGAGTTACAGATCGCGCACTATGCGACCGACAACAAGCTGGTCTCGGTCAGTTGCGGTGTGGTGTCGGTGGTGCCGGATGCCAGCACCACTATCGAGGTGTTGTTCCAGTCGGCGGATGCGGCTTTGTATCAGGCGAAACGTGCCGGTCGTAACCGGGTGTCGGCAGGGCAGTACGGCAAGATCTAGCGGGTGTGATCGGCCCAGTTGTTGGGCGTCTCATACAGGCGCACGCGCTCCAGCTGCAGGTGGTTGCCGTAGGTGTCCTGATAGGCGCCGTCCAGCAGTTCGAACGCCACGCGCGCCAGGTTCTCCGCGGTCGGCACCACCTCCAGCACCACCGTCTTGTGCCCCGGCATGCCTTGCAGGAACTCCAGCACTGCCTTGTCGTGGCGATAGACGATGAAGGCATGGTCCCACACATCCACCACGCGTTCCTTGGCGATGCGCTTCACATCCGAGAAATCCATCACCATGCCTTGTTCCGATACGCCCTCGGTGGTCACCACCTCGCCCGACAGCGTGATCTCGATGGCATAGCGATGGCCGTGCAGGTGGCGGCACTGGCTGTTGTGGTTGGGGATGCGGTGACCGGCGTCGAATTCCAGTCTGCGGGTGATCTGCATGATGCGTGTCTCGTTGGATGAGGTGCGGATTATAGCTTGAATGCCCGTACGGCTCGGCGGAAGCTGGCGAGCGCGGCGGGGGAATAGCCATCCGCATAACGCAGGCTGATGTACTGCGCGGCAAGCGCCCGCACGGTGGTCGCCCGCTGCGGCCGCAGGTCGGCGATGCGTGCCGCGTAGTCCTGCGGGCCTTCATGCGCGGCGCGCGGCAGGCCGGCCTTTTCCAGTTTGCGGCACAGCTTCAGCCAGGCGGCCTGCACCGGGTCGTGCTGGCGCACGATCAGGCGCCGCAGCAGCAACAGCGTGAACAGGCCGACCAGGATGAACACGCCGGCCAGCATGTTGAGCGCCATCTTCTGCCAGGTGAGGTCTTCCATGCCGAGACGGGTGAGGAAGGCGAACTGGCGTTCCGTGTCGTAGCCCAGCACCCATTGGTTCCAGCGGTTGGCCAGCGCATCCCAGTTGAAGCGCATCTGGCGCAGCCATTGCGGCGGATCGCGCAGCATGAAGGGCAGGGCGGCGGTGTCGCGCACCGCGGCGGAGAGACCGGTCTCGATGCGCGCCGGCGCGATGACGGCAGTGGGGTCGATGCGCTGCCAGCCGCGCTCGGCCAGCCACACCTCGGTCCAGGCATGGGCGTCCGACTGGCGCAGGATGGTGTAGTCGCCCAGCGCGTTGTATTCGCCGCCCTGATAGCCGGTGACCACGCGCGCCGGTACACCGGCCGCCCGCATCAGGTACACGAAGGCGCCGGCATAGTGTTCGCAGAAGCCCTGTTTGGTGCGGAACAGGAAATCGTCGATGCCGTGCGCGCCGAGCAGCGGCGGTTCCAAGGTGTATTCGAAGCCGTTCTGGTTGAAGTAGGTGAGTGCACTGCGCACGATGGCGGCATCGTCGCGCGGATGCTGTATGCGCCACTCGGCGGCGAGTGCCTGTGCCTGCGGGTTCAGTCCGCGCGGCAGGCGCAGCGCACGTTGCAACTGGCGCGGCGTCTCATCCAGCGCGGCACGGTAGCCGAGGAAGGATTCCGCCCGGTAGCGCAGGCGCTTGTTCACTGCTTCGCGGCTGAGTATCTGGAAATCCGCGGTCTGCTGCGAGGCGATGGACAGACTGGCCGGCATGTCCAGCGCGAACAGCCAGCGTTTGTTGTGCGGTTCCAGCGTGACGGTGTAGCGCACGTTCTGCGAGGTGTCGACCAGTGATGGCACCCGTGTCGTGGCGGTCTGGCCGCGGCGCCAGGTGGTGCCGTCGAAATCCCACAGCACCGGGCCGCGCCAGTACATCTGGCTGCGTGGCGGTGCGGCGCCCTCGAAGCTGACGCGGAACGCCACGCTGTCGTTGAGCGACAGCTTGCTCATGCTGCCCGGCGACATGCTGTCGGACAGGCCGCTGCTGGCATAGGCATCCTGCGGCAAGCCCCACAGCGGCCCCTGGATGCGCGGGAACAGCACGAACAGGATCAGCGACAGCGGGATGGCCTGCAACAGCAGCGTGCCGGCGAAACGCAGGCGCGGCTTGAGGCCGAGCGTGCCGCTGTACAGATGTACCCAGGTGGCGAGCACGACCAGCAGGGTGAACAGCATGAAGGCCGCGGTGGGGATGCTTTGCGAGTAGAAGAAGTTGGTGATGATGATGAAGCAGGCCAGGTAGACCATCACCCCGGCATCGCGCACGGTTCGCAGCTCCAGCAACTTGAGGGTGGAGAGCAGGATCAGCAGGGTGACGCCGACCTCGCGTCCGAACAGCGAATGGAAGGAGAGCGCGACCGCCGCCACGCTGGTCAGCGCGATGCCCAGCAGCAGCCAGCGCGGCGGCAGGCCCTTGCCGCTGCGCGCCAGCCACACGCGCCACAGCAACAGCATGGCGCATTCCGCGCTCACCCACGGCGGCAGGTGTTCGGCATGCGGCAGCCCCACCAGCAGCATGCTGGCGCACAGGCCGTAGATGAGCGGGGCGGCGAGCCCGTTCATGGCGCGCTCCCGAACAAGGCCAGCCGGCGCAGGCATTCGGCGCGATGGCGCGCGCCGTGTTGTGGCGGCAATTCGCCATCCGGCAGGCGCAGGCCGTAGTGCAAGCCTTGCGCATCGGCATCCAGCACCCAGCGCGTGAGCAGTTCCAGTTTGCGCTCGGCGGCGATGTCCGGCAGGCGCGCCCAGTCCAGCCACAGTTGCTGGCCCTGCTGCTCGGAGAACTGTTTCACCTGCAAGCCCTGTTCGCGCGCCAGCGCCTTCCAGGCGATGCGCGGCAAGGCATCGCCCGCCACGTAGTTGCGCAGCCCGGCGAAATCCTCGTCGCCGCGCACGGTGAGCGTGCCGCTGCCGTCCGGTGCCAGTGCCACCGGCAACGGTTGCGGCGGCGCCGGCTGCGGATAGACCAGCGCGCGCACGTCGAAATGCACATAAGTCCAGGCATGGAACAGGCCCAGCGGATAGCGCGTATAGAGCGTGAGACGGCCGCTGTCCAGCCAGCCGCGCTGCGTGGTGGGCAGCGGCAGTTCGATCGCGCTCGAAGTCAGCGGCGGCAGGTCGAACACCACCTCATGCCCGGCATCGTCATGCAGATGCAACTGATGGCGGGCCAGCGTGCCGGGATTGTGGAAATGGAACACGAAGCGCGCCGCCTCGCCGGCGAACACCGGCTCGATGTGGCCGGCGCGCACTTCCAGTTGCGCCATGTTGCGGAAGGCATACAGCATGGTCAGGCCGCCGCTGGTGGCGAGCAGGAAGGTGAGCAGATAACCCAGGCTGAGGTTGTAGTTGATGTCGCCCAGCAGCATCAGCAACAGCACGAAAGCGAAGGCGAACGCCTGGCGCGTGGGCAGTATGTAGATGCGGCGCTGGTTGAGCAGCAGCGTGCCGCTCTCGACGCTGCGGCGGAACGCCCAGTTGCGGAAACGGAGACGGAGCGCGCCGAGCATGGCTGGTCCCGTCAGGGGATGGCGACCGCCTCGATCAGTTCGCGCGCCAGCCGCTCGCCATCGGAGGCCTGGGTGTCGTGCACGCTTTGCAGGCGGTGGCTGACCACGCCGGGCAATACGGCCTGGATGTCTTCCGGCAGCACGGCGGCGCGACTGTCGATCAGCGCCCAGGCGCGTGCGGCACCGAGCAGTGCCAGCCCGGCGCGCGGCGACAGGCCGTGCACGTAGCGTGCCGATTCGCGCGTGTGGCGCAGGATGGCTTGCACATAGTCGAGCAGGGCGGGCGAGACATGCACCTGTTTCACCTGCTGTTGCAGCGCCAGCAGTTCGCTGGTCGCCATCTGCGGTTGCAGGCCGGCGATCAGGTCGCGCCGTTCCACGCCGGCGAGCAGGCCGCGTTCGGCCTGGGCATCCGGGTAGCCCAGCTGGATGCGCATCAGGAAGCGGTCGAGCTGCGATTCCGGCAGCGGGAAGGTGCCGATCTGGTTGGTCGGGTTCTGCGTGGCGATGACGAAGAAGGGCACGGGCAGCGGGCGCGTGGTGCCTTCGCTGGTGACCTGGTGCTCTTCCATGGCTTCCAGCAAGGCACTCTGCGTCTTCGGCGTGGCGCGGTTGACTTCGTCGGCGAGGATCATCTGGGCGAAGATGGGGCCGGGATGGAACTGGAACTCGCCTTGTTCCCGATGGTAGATGGAAACGCCCAGGATGTCGGCCGGCAGCATGTCGCTGGTGAACTGGATGCGCGCAAATTGCAGACCCAGCGTCTTGGCCAGCACATGCGCCAGCGTGGTCTTGCCGACGCCGGGCAGGTCTTCGATCAGCAGATGGCCGCGCGCCAGCAGGCAAGTCAGGGCGAGGCGGATCTGCTGCGGTTTGCCGAGGATGACCTGGCTGGTCTGATCGATGACGTGTTTCAGGGCTTCGCTCATGTTCATCCTTTGTTGGGAGGCAATACTGCCGCGATCACCCGGCGGCCTTCGGCGACCACGATGTTATACGTGCGGCAGGCGGCCGGGGTGTCCATGAATTCGATGGCGATGCCGGCCCGATAGAGGTTGCGCAGCAGGTCGGGGTGGGCGAACTGCTGGGTGGCGCCGCAGCCGAACAGCAGCACTTCCGGCTTGAGGTCGATGAAAAAGTCGAAATGCGCGGCTTGCAGCCCGGCGAAGTCGGTGGCGGGCCAGTCGGTACGCACCTGATCGGCGCTGACCACCAGCGGCTGCTGGTAGCGCTGGCCGTTGACGGCCACATAACCTGCGCCGTGCCCGGTGAAGGTCTTCAGGTGGGAGACGGATTCGAGATGCAGGGCCAAGGTTTCCTCCTATCGTTTGCGGCTTGGGGCCCGGGACGGGTAAAATCGCGACCCTTGCGGAAACCCAGTGCTTGCGTCGGATTCTATCATCGGCTGCGGGACGGTTTCCGGGCCAACCCGAGTGAATGACCGTGAAACCCATACTGAAGTCGTCCAAACTTGCCAACGTCTGCTATGACATCCGCGGCCCCGTGCTGGATCGCGCCAAGATGATGGAGGAGGAAGGACAGCGCATCATCAAGCTGAACATCGGCAATCTGGCGCCGTTCGGTTTCGAGGCGCCGGAGGAGATCCAGCAGGACGTGATCCTCAACCTGCCGAACTCGTCCGGCTATTCCGATTCGCGCGGCATGTTCGCGGCGCGCAAGGCCATCATGCATTACACCCAGTCGAAGAACATCAAGGGCGTGGGGCTGGACGACATCTACATCGGCAACGGCGCGTCTGAGCTGATCGTGATGGGCATGCAGGGCCTGCTCAATCCCGGCGACGAGGTGCTGGTGCCGGCGCCCGACTATCCGCTGTGGACGGCGGCGGTGGCGCTGGCCGGCGGCACGCCGCGCCATTACCTGTGCGACGAGGCCAACGACTGGAATCCCGACCTCAAGGACATGCGCAGCAAGATCACCGAGAACACGCGCGCCATCGTGGTCATCAACCCGAACAACCCGACCGGCGCGCTGTATTCGGACGACATCCTGAAGGAGATCGTGCAGATCGCGCGCGAGCACCAGCTGATCATCTTCGCCGACGAGATCTACGACAAGATGCTGTACGACGGCGCGACGCATACCTCCATCGCCTCGCTGGCCGATGACGTGCTGTTCGTCACGCTGAACGGCCTGTCCAAGAACTACCGCGCCTGCGGCTACCGCTCCGGCTGGATGGTGATCTCGGGCGAGAAGAAACACGCGCAGGATTACATCGCCGGTCTCAACATCCTGGCCTCGATGCGCCTGTGTTCCAACGTGCCGGGACAGTTCGCCATCCAGACCGCGCTCGGCGGTTACCAGAGCATCAACGACCTGGTCGGTCCGGGCGGCCGTCTGGCGCGCCAGCGCGACCTGGCCTGGGAGATGCTCACCGCCATCCCGGGCGTGAGCTGCGTCAAGCCCAAGGCAGGTCTGTACCTGTTCCCGCGTTTCGATCCCAAGGTCTATCCCATCGAGGATGACCGCCAGTTCATCCTCGAACTGCTGGAAGAGGAGCGCGTGCTGGTGGTGCAGGGCACCGGCTTCAACTGGCCACACCCGGACCACATGCGCATCGTCTTCCTGCCCAATGCGGACGACCTGCGCGATGCTTTCACCCGTCTGGCACGCTTCCTGGAGAGCTACCGCAAGCGTCACGGCACCAACTAAGGAAAGAGGAACATGAGCATCAAAACGAACAAAGCGAGTTTCGGTGAAGGCTCACGTGAGCAAAGCGAGCGTTATGCCGGAACCAAGCCAATCAATGTGGGCCTTCTGGGGATCGGCACCGTCGGTGGCGGCACCTTCACCGTGCTGCAACGCAACGCGGAAGAGATCGCTCGCCGCGCCGGACGCCCGATCAACATCGTCGTGGTGGCCGACCGCAATCTGGAACATGCGAAGCAGGTCACCGGCGGCAAGTGTCGCGTCACCGACGATGCGTTCTCCGTGGTGAGCGACCCGGAAGTCGATATCGTCGTCGAACTGATCGGCGGCTACGGTGTGGCGAAAGAACTGGTGCTCAAAGCCATCGCCAACGGCAAACATGTGGTCACCGCCAACAAGGCGCTGCTGGCCGTGCATGGCAACGAGATCTTCCAGGCCGCGCAGGACAAGGGCGTGATGGTCGCGTTCGAGGCGGCGGTGGCGGGCGGCATCCCCATCATCAAGGCGCTGCGCGAAGGCCTCACCGCCAACCGCATCGAATGGATCGCCGGCATCATCAACGGCACCACCAACTTCATCCTGTCCGAGATGCGCGACAAGGGCTTGAGCTTCGACACCGTGCTCAAGGAAGCGCAGCGTCTGGGCTACGCCGAAGCCGATCCCACCTTCGACATCGAAGGCGTGGACGCCGCGCACAAGATCACCATCCTGTCCGCGCTCGCCTTCGGCATCCCGATGCAGTTCGACAAGGCCTATATCGAAGGCATCTCCAAGCTGGATGCGGCCGATATCAAGTACGCCGAACAACTGGGCTACCGCATCAAGCTGCTGGGCATCACCAAGCGCACCGACGAAGGCGTGGAATTGCGCGTGCACCCCACGCTGATCCCGGCCAAACGCCTGATCGCCAACGTGGAAGGCGCGATGAACGCCGTGCTGGTGCAGGGCGATGCCGTGGGTGCGACGCTGTATTACGGCAAGGGCGCCGGTGCCGAACCCACCGCCAGTGCGGTGATCGCCGACCTGGTGGACGTGACGCGCATGGCGACCTCCGATCCGCAGAACCGCGTGCCGCACCTGGCCTTCCAGCCCAACCAGCTGGCCGACCTGAAAGTGCTGCCGATGGACGAAGTCACGACCAGCTACTACCTGCGTCTGCGCGTGCAGGACAAGCCGGGCGTGCTGGCCGACATCACGCGCATCCTCGCCGACGAGCAGATCTCCATCGACGCCGTGATCCAGAAGGAACCGGGCGAAGGCGAGGAGCAGACCGACCTCATCATGCTGACGCACCAGACGCGCGAGAAACGCATCAACGCGGCGATCGGCAAGATCGAGACGCTGGGCGTGGTGGCGGGCAAGGTGACCAAGCTGCGGCTGGAAGAATTGGGAAAATAAATGCTGGTCATTCCGGTGCAGGCCGGAATCCAGTTGATTGAACGCCCCCGCGTAGCGGGACAAAACCAAATAGTCGGCTTCGCCGGATTTTACTTTCGCTGGATTCCGGCCTGCGCCGGAATGACGGACACAGAGAGCAAACGATGAAATACATCTCCACCCGCGGCAATTCTCCCGCCAAAACCTTCACCGAGATCCTGCTGGGCGGCTTGGCGCCGGACGGCGGCCTGTACCTGCCGGAGCAATACCCGCAGGTGACGCGCGCCGAGCTGGATGCGTGGCGCAAGCTGTCGTATGCCGACCTCGCTTTCGCGGTGCTGTCCAAGTTCGCCACCGACATCCCGGCGGCCGATCTCAAAGCCATCGTCAGCAAGACCTATACCGCCGAGGTGTACAGCAATGGTCGCGCCGACAGCAATGCCGCCGACATCACCCCCTTGCGCAAGCTGGCGGAGGGCGTGTTCATCCAGGAACTGTCCAACGGCCCGACGCTGGCGTTCAAGGACATGGCCATGCAGTTGCTCGGCAACCTGTTCGAGTACGCATTGGCCAAGCAGAACGCCGAGCTGAACATCCTCGGCGCGACCTCGGGCGATACCGGTTCCGCCGCCGAATATGCGATGCGCGGCAAAAAAGGCATCCGCGTGTTCATGCTGTCGCCGGAAGGCAAGATGTCGTCGTTCCAGCGCGCGCAGATGTATTCGCTGCAAGACCCCAACATCTTCAACATCGCCATCCACGGCTTCTTCGACGACGCGCAGGACATGGTGAAGGCGGTGTCCAACGACCACGCCTACAAGGCTGCACACAAGATCGGTACCGTGAACTCCATCAACTGGGCGCGCGTGTCGGCGCAGGTGGTGTATTACTTCAAAGGCTATTTCGCCGCGACCCAATCCAACGACGAGCAGGTGGCGTTCTCGGTGCCGTCCGGCAACTTCGGCAACATCTGCGCCGGCCACATCGCGCGCATGATGGGCCTGCCCATCGGCCAGCTGATCCTGGCCACCAACGAGAACGACGTGCTGGACGAATTCTTCCGCACCGGCGTCTACCGTCCGCGCGATACCAAGCACACTTACGAGACCAGCAGCCCGTCGATGGACATCAGCAAGGCCTCCAACTTCGAGCGCTTCGTGTTCGACCTGGTCGGGCGCGACGCCGCCAAGGTGCGCGAGTTCTGGAGCAAGGTGGACCAGGGCGGAGCCTTCGACATCAAGGGCAGCGACTACTGGCACGCGTTGCCCAAGTTCCACTTCTCTTCCGGCAAGAGCAGTCATGCCGACCGTCTGAAGACCATCCGCGAGGTGTGGCAGGAATACGGTGTGATGATCGATACCCATACCGCCGACGGCCTCAAGGTCGGTCTGGAGCAGCGTCGTCCCAGCCTGCCGCTGATCTGCCTGGAGACCGCGTTGCCGGCCAAGTTCGCCGAGACCATCCAGGAAGCATTGGGTCGCCAGCCCGAGCGTCCCGCCAAGCTGGCAGGCATCGAAGACTTGCCGCAACGCTGCGAGGTGATGGAAGCCGACGTGGCGAAGCTGAAGGCATACATCACGGCCAACACCTGATCAGACTTAAGGAAGCAGAGGCATGAACAACCTCATCCTGCTCGTGCTCTGCTTTGTCGCCGGCATGTTGATGCGCCGTTTCCGGCGCATGCCGGACAACGCACCGGCCACACTCAACAGCTTCATCATCCATGTCTCGCTGCCGGCGCTGACGCTGCTCTACATCCATGAGATCCAGCTGTCCGGCCATGTGGTGCTGACGGCGTTGATGGCGTGGCTGGTGTTCGGGCTGTCTTTCCTGCTGTTCCGCGCATTGGGCAACTGGCTGCAACTGTCGCGCAGCACCACCGGCGCGTTGATCGTGGTCGGCGGTCTGGGCAACACCTCGTTCTTCGGTCTGCCCATGGTGGATGCGTTCTACGGCAAGGAAGGTTTGGCCACCGCCATCGTGGCCGACCAGTTGGGGTCCTTCTTCGTGCTGTCGGTGCTGGGCATCACGGTGGCGGGCATCTATTCCTCGGGGCGGCCTACCGCCGCGCAGATCGTGAAGCGCATCGCGCTGTTCCCGCCGTTCATCTCGCTGGTGATCGCACTGCTGCTGATCCCGGTGGAGTACGCGGACTGGTTCTCCGCCTTGCTCAAGCGTCTGGGCGACACGCTGGCGCCGCTGGCCTTGCTGTCGGTGGGCTTGCAGTTGCGTCTGGGACATGTGGCCGAACACAAGCGCAACCTGGTGCTCGGCCTGGGTTACAAACTCCTCCTGGCGCCGTTGGTCGTCTATCTGCTGTATGTGCAGGTGCTGGGCGCGCACGGATTGGCGATCCAGGTCACGCTGTTCGAGGCGGCGATGCCGTCGATGATCACCGCCGCCATCGTGGCGAGCGAGCATGACCTCGATCCGCCGCTGGCCAACCTGATGGTGGCGGTGGGGTTGATCCTGTCCTTCTTCACGCTGAGTGCGTGGTCGTGGCTGTGGAGTGGCGTATGAGCATCTGGGACCAACGCTATGCCGGCGAGGAATACTTCTACGGTACCGAGCCGAACGCCTTCCTGGTATCGCAGGTGAGCCGTCTGCAACCCGGCATGAAATGCCTGGCCGTGGCCGACGGCGAAGGCCGCAACGGCGTGTGGCTGGCGGAGCAGGGGCTGGACGTGTTGTCGGTGGATGCTTCGCCGGTGGCACAGGCCAAGGCGCAGAAACTGGCGCAAGCGCGCGGCGTGCAGATGCGTTTCGGCCAGGTGGACCTGCTGCAATGGGCGGGCGACGAGTCGTACGACGTGGTCGCCGCCATCTTCATCCAGTTCGTCGGTCCCGAGCTGCGCGCGCAGCAGTTCGCCAACCTCAAGCAACACCTCAAGCCGGGCGGTCTGCTGCTGTTGCAGGGCTACACGCCCAGACAGCTCGACTACAAGACCGGCGGCCCGTCGCAGGTGGAGAACCTGTATACCGAGCCCATGCTGCGCGAACTGTGCGCCGACCTGGAGATCCTGCACCTCGCCGAACACGACAGCGTGATCCACGAGGGCACGGGGCACAGCGGCATGTCGGCGCTGATCGATCTGGTCGCGCGCAAACCGGCTTAATCCATCTTGCCTGCATGCACGAACAGCGGCCACTCGATGGCGAGTGACTGACCCTGCGGCCACAGCGCGGCGAGTTCCTGCGCCAGCAGCGCGACCGGATCGTGGCCGTTGGCGGCCTGATAGCGGGCCACGGCCGACCAACTGCGCAGGTAGCCTGTCAGATGTTCCAGCGGCCAGTTTTTTTCCAGCGAGAAAGACGGCGTTGTGAGACGCGCGAACGGGAAGGGCAGATCGCGGTAACCGCTCTCCACGATCACCCGTTCCGGCGGCCAGTAGGGGCCGACCGTCTCGCGATAGAAACGATCCACCGCCGTCTGGATCTTTGCATCCTGCACCAGCAAACGGTTGTAACCCCAAGCCACGAAAGCACCCTGCGGTTTCAGCACACGCTGCACTTCGGCATAGAACTGCGGCAGGTTGAACCAGTGCATGGCTTGCGCCACTGTCACCAGATCGCACGAGGCATCCGGCAGGCCGCCATCCTCGGCCGGGGCGATTCGGTATGTCACATTGGGCAAGGCGGGTGCGCCGCCTAGTTGGGCAGTACTGATGTCGGTGGCGACCACATGTGCGAAGCGCTCGGCCAACGGTACCGTCGCCTGGCCGCTGCCCGCGCCGCAATCCCAGGCCAGTTCATGCTGCTGCACCAAGCTGGCGAGCCAGTCGAACAAGGCCGGCGGATAGTCGGGGCGGAACGCGGCGTACTGGCCCGCCACGGCGCTGAAATGGTCGGCGCTCATTGCTCCCGTTCCTGCTTGTACTGGTCATAGCTCGGCGCGGGTGAGAGCGCACGCTCTAGCGGTGTGCGTTGCGCTTCCTGTTGCAACTGGATGCCCTGGTACAGATTGCGTGCCGGATCGGCACAACTCGCCAGCAGCAAGAGTGACAGCATCAACAGGTAGCGCATGGCGTCAGACCTGCGCGCGTGCCCATTGCACGATGCCGCGCACATCCATCGCGCCTGCCTGGCGCGCCACTTCGCGGCCGTTCTTGAATAGCGCCAGCGTGGGGATGCTGCGGATGTTGAACTGGGCGGCGAGCTGTTGCGCTTGCTCGGTATCCAGCTTCACCAGACGCATCTGCGGTTCCAGTTGCTGCGCCGCCTGGGCGAAGGCGGGGGCCATCATCTTGCACGGGCCGCACCACGGCGCCCAGAAATCCACCAGCACCGGCACGTCGCTGTTGGCGATGTGGCGCATGAAGTTACCTTCATTGAGCTCAACAGGATGCGCAGTGAACAGCGGCTGCTTGCATTTGCCGCAAGTGGGCTGGGCGCCCAGTTTGTCGGCCGGGACGCGGTTGACCGCATCGCAATGCGGGCAGACGAGATGTTTCGGGTCGGACATGATCGCTCCTTTGTTGATTAGCAATTCCTAATATATGGGCGGCCTGAACGATCTCAAGTGAGGACGAGATAAATCGTTACGAGCGTTCGAAGTGCAAGGCGCACGGAGCGCAGGGACCGGAATGTACGGAAAGTACATGAGGATTCCGAGCACCGCGCAACGCCGCAATTCGAGCGCGCAGTAGATTTTAGGGCAGCCGCACGCGCATCGACAGGTCGATGGCTTTCACATCCTTGGTCAGCGCGCCGATGGAGATGCGATCCACGCCGGTGGCGGCCACCCGCGGGATGTTGTCCAGCGTGATGCCGCCCGAGGCCTCCAGCTCCGCGCGACCGGCAGAGTGTTCCACTGCGCGCTTCATGTCTTCCAGCGAGAAATTGTCCAGCAGGATCAGCCGTGCTCCGGCCTGCAGTGCCTCATCCAGTTCCGTCATGTCCTCCACCTCGATCTGGATGGGGGTCTGCGGCGGAGTGACGCGGAAGGCCAGCTCCATCACCTTGTCGATGCCGCCCGCCGCCGCGATGTGGTTCTCCTTGATCAGCACGCCGTCGAACAGGCCGACGCGCTGGTTGTGACCGCCGCCTACCGTCACCGCGTATTTCTGCGCGTGGCGCAGACCGGGCAGGGTCTTGCGCGTGTCCATGATCTTCGCCTTGTGGCCCTGAGCTGCGTCCACGTAACGGCGCGTCACGCTGGCCACGGCGGACAGCGTCTGCAGGAAGTTCAGTGCGGGACGCTCGGCCGACAGCATGGCGCGCGCATCGCCGTGGATCTCGCATAGCACCTGATCGGCGGTGGCGCGTTCGCCTTCCCGCAATTTCCAGTCGATGCGGCAATCCGCATCCAGCGTGCGGAAGCATTCCTCGAACCACAGCGTGCCGCACAGGATGGCGTCTTCGCGCGTGATGACAGTGGCGCTGGCGTGCGTGCCTGCGGCGATGAGTTGCGCGGTGAGGTCGCCGCTGCCGATGTCTTCTTCCAGCGCGGCTTTCACGTTGGCGCGGATATGGGCGGAAAGGCTCATGTGGATTCCTTGTGCGTGGGATGCAGGCGCCACCAGGCGGCCAGCATGCTACCGATGATCGAGTGGAAACTGGCCGAGATGGCCGAGGGTACCGGCGCCAGCGCCATCTGTGGGAAGCTGCTGCGCGCCAGCACCGCGCCCAGCCCGGAGTTCTGCATACCCACTTCTATGGAGATGGTGCGCGCGGAGATTTCGGACAGACGCAGCACGCGCGCCAGCAGATAGCCGAGCGCGAAGCCGCCGATGTGCAGCAACGCCACGGCGGAGAACAGTTGCAGTGCCGAGTGCTTCACCGTGTCGGCATTGCTGCCGATGATGCTGGCGCAGATCAGTGCGATGAAGATCACCGATATCAGCGGCGCCACCGGCAGGATGGCTTGTACGCTGCGGTGCGCATAGCGGTTGAGCAGCATGCCGATCACGATGGGCAGCACCACCACCTTCACCGTGCTCAGGAACAGGCTCCCGGCATCCACCGGCACATAGGCTCCGGCCAGCCATTGGGTGAGCAGCGGCGTCAGCGCCACGGCGGCGAAGGTGGAGCACATGGTCATCAGTACCGACAGTGCCACATCGGCCCGGGCGATGTAGCTCACCACGTTGGACGCGGTGCCGCCCGGGCAGCAGGCGACCAGGATCAAGCCCACCGCCAGTTGCGGATCGAGATGCAGCGACAGCGCGATGAACCAGCCGAGGAACGGCATGATGGCGAACTGCGCGAACACGCCGATCACCACCTGGCGCGGCATCTGCGCCACGCGGCGGAAATCGTCCAGTTCCAGCGTGATGCCCATGCCGACCATGATGACGGCCAGCCCCCACACGATCATCTGTCCGCTGAACCAGCTGAACCAATGTGGGAAGACCAGGGCCAGACCACTAGCGGTCAGCACCCACAGCGGGAACAGGTTGGCGAGCAGGTTGAACAGGCGGATCACGTTGATCGATGAGGTTGTGCAAAGGACGCAAAGGCTACCACAGCCGCCGCTCGCCGACTCATGCTGCGCCGCGTTCCTGCGCCAGGGCGCGCAGGTAGGCCACGAAATCCGGGTCTTCGCCGCCCAGCTGTTCTTCCAGTGCGGCGCGGAAATCCTCGCGCGAACACCACTCGCGCATGTAATCCTCCCAGGAGCGCCAGCGGCGCAACTGCTTGTCCGACATGTCCGGCTCATACAGCAGCAGATAGGCGCGCTCGAACAGCGAGATCAGCATGCTGAATACGATGTACATGCGCTCGCGCTGGAGGTCGTCCAGCGCCGAGGTCTTCTCGGTGGAGAACAGGCGCAGGTCGGGGTTCTCCAGCGCCACCTTGAGGAAATCCTGGTAGTTATCCGACAGCAACTGGTACACCGCCTCGTCCTCGTTGTCACGCTCCTTGCGCTGCTCATAGATGAACACGAAGATCGCCAGCGGCAGGCCGATGACGGTGACGATATAGCTCAGCAGTTCCCAAGTCTGGAGGTCCATGCGACAAAATTACCATGCCCGGCAGCGGTCAGCCACCACTTGAAATGTCCGCAGCCCCCCCCATATACCGGCCAATATCAATTCCACAGTGGAGAGGAACATGCGTTTCGACAAGTTCACCACCAAGCTGCAACAAGCCCTGTCCGATGCCCAGAGCCTGGCCGTCGGCGCCGATAACCAGTTCATCGAGCCGCAGCACCTGCTGCTTGCCATGCTCAACGATGCCGACAGCGGGGCAGGCTCGCTGCTGGCCCGCGCCGGCGGCAACGTCAATGCGCTCAAGAGCTCGCTCAACGACGCGGTGAACCGCCTGCCCAAGGTGGAAGGCCACGGCGGCGAGGTGCAGGTCGGGCGCGACCTGTCCAACCTGCTCAACCTTACCGATAAGGAAGCGCAGAAGCGTGGCGACCAGTTCATCGCTTCGGAGATGTTCCTGCTCGCCGTCACCAACGACAAGGGCGAATGCGGCCGTCTGTACAAGCAGCACGGCGTGACGCGCAAGGCGCTGGAAGATGCCATCAACGCCGTGCGCGGCGGTGAGTCGGTCGGCTCGCAAGAGGCCGAAGGCCAGCGCGAAGCCCTGAAGAAATTCACCCTCGATCTCACCGAGCGCGCCCGTTCCGGCAAGCTGGACCCGGTGATCGGTCGCGATGACGAGATCCGCCGCGCCATCCAGGTGCTGCAACGCCGTACCAAGAACAACCCGGTGCTGATCGGCGAACCCGGCGTGGGCAAGACCGCCATCGTGGAAGGTCTGGCGCAACGCATCGTCAACGACGAAGTGCCCGAGACGCTGAAGGGCAAGCGCGTGCTGTCGCTGGACATGGCGGCGCTGCTGGCGGGCGCGAAGTATCGCGGCGAGTTCGAGGAGCGCCTGAAATCGGTGCTCAACGAGCTGGCCAAGGACGAAGGCAAGAACATCGTGTTCATCGACGAGATCCACACCATGGTCGGCGCGGGCAAGGCCGAGGGCGCGATGGATGCCGGCAACATGCTCAAGCCCGCACTGGCGCGTGGCGAGCTGCACTGCATCGGCGCGACCACGCTGGATGAATATCGCAAATACATCGAGAAAGATGCCGCACTGGAGCGTCGCTTCCAGAAGGTGCTGGTGGATGAACCGAGCGTGGAGGCGACCATCGCCATCCTGCGCGGTTTGCAGGAGAAATACGAACTGCACCACGGCGTGGAGATCACCGACCCGGCCATCGTCGCCGCCGCCGAGCTGAGCCATCGCTACATTACCGACCGCTTCCTGCCGGACAAGGCCATCGACCTGATCGACGAGGCCGCCGCGCGCATCAAGATGGAGATCGACTCCAAGCCCGAGGTGATGGACAAGCTCGACCGCCGCCTGATCCAGCTCAAGATCGAACGCGAAGCGGTGAAGAAGGAAAAGGACGAAGCGTCGAAGAAACGCCTCGGCCTGATCGAAGACGAGATCAAGAAGCTGGAACGCGAGTACGCCGACCTCGAAGAAGTGTGGAAGGCGGAGAAGGGCGCAGCACAAGGTGCGGCTTCGGTGAAGGAAGAGATCGACCAGGTGAAGGCCGAGATCAACCGTCTGCAACGCGAAGGAAAACTGGAGAAAGTGGCCGAGCTGCAATACGGCAAGCTGCCGCAACTGGAGCAGAAGCTGAAGGAAGCCGCGCAACGCGAGGCCGCCGGTGGCGAGCAGAAGAACAAACTGCTGCGCACCCAGGTCGGTGCGGAAGAGATCGCCGAGGTGGTGAGCCGCGCGACCGGCATCCCGGTGAGCAAGATGATGCAGGGCGAGCGCGACAAGTTGCTGCATATGGAAGACAAGCTGCACGAGCGCGTGGTGGGGCAGGACGAGGCCGTGCGTCTCGTCTCGGATGCGATCCGCCGTTCACGTTCCGGCTTGAGCGATCCCAACCGTCCCTATGGCTCCTTCCTGTTCCTCGGCCCGACGGGCGTGGGCAAGACCGAGCTGTGCAAGACGCTGGCGACCTTCCTGTTCGATTCGGAAGAGCACCTCATCCGCATCGACATGAGCGAGTTCATGGAGAAACATTCCGTCGCGCGCCTGATCGGCGCGCCGCCGGGCTACGTGGGTTACGAGGAAGGCGGTTATCTCACCGAAGCCGTGCGCCGCAAGCCGTACAGCGTGATCCTGCTGGACGAAGTGGAGAAGGCGCACCCGGATGTGTTCAACGTGTTGCTGCAAGTGCTGGACGATGGCCGCATGACCGACGGCCAGGGCCGCACCGTGGACTTCAAGAACACCGTGATCGTGATGACTTCCAACCTGGGCTCGCAGATGATCCAGCAGATGGAAGGCGACGATTACCAGGTGGTGAAGCTGGCCGTGATGGGCGAGGTGAAGAACTATTTCCGTCCCGAGTTCATCAACCGCATCGACGAGGTGGTGGTGTTCCACGCGCTGGACGAGAAGAACATCAAGTCCATCGCGCGCATCCAGATGCAGGGGCTGGAGAAACGTCTGGCCGCGATGGAGATGAAGCTGGAAGTCAGCGATGCCGCGCTGGCCGAAGTGGCCAACGCCGGTTTCGATCCGGTGTACGGCGCGCGTCCGCTGAAGCGTGCGATCCAGGCGCAGATCGAGAACCCGCTGGCCAAGGCCATCCTCGAAGGCCGCTTCGCCGCCAAGGACACCATCAAAGTGGATTGCCAGGGCGGCATCATGCAGTTCGACAAAGGCTGATTCGGCGGGCGGTGCCTGCCGCCCGCGTACAGCCAACACAGTTGCTTCTCCCCAGAGGTGAACGAAGGGTCCCGGCTATGCCGGGCTTTTCGTTTCTGCACCCCCTGCGCAGGGTTGCAAGTCGTAACTTAACTTACTGTTAAATCGAATATAATCCGCGCCAGGGGTGGGGCCTTCGCGATTGCGGTGTGCGCGATGCTTCTGCGTGTAACAAAAATCAACGAGCATCACGCAACCATGAATACTGCATCTTTCCTGATCAATCTGGTGGTGGTGATCGGTATCGGCATCGAGCTGATATTGATCATCTTCGGCAAACTCAGCGCAGACCAGCTGCTGATCTCCAGCGGCCTTTCCGGTCTGGTCATCCTGATCTCCTTCAAATTCCTCAAGGATGCCTTGCTCAACCTGTACAAGCTGCCCGACAGTCACCGCGCAGGCGTGCAGGATGAGATCAACATCATGGACGAGATCAACGCGCACATCGCCTGGAAGATACGGCTGCAAAAATATCTGGAGGGGGATGCCAACGCGCGCATCGAAGTGGATCAGGTGATGCGCGATGACCAGTGCGAGCTGGGCAAATGGCTGCACGGCCCCGCGCTACAGCATTTCGGCGCCAGCAACACCGGCATCAAAATGCTCACCGCGCAGCATGAGCGTCTGCATATGGCCGCCGGCTTCGTGGTGCGCAACATCGAGAACAACGACCTCGCCGCCGCCAAGAAGATCATGAACGGCGAATTCAAGAAAGCCTTCCACGAAGTGATGCAGACGCTGAACGCACTGAACAGCGCGCTGATGAAGGCCTGAGCGCGCTTCAGTCCGCTATCGATGCGAAGCGCGGCACCTGCCGCCCTTCATGTTGCACCATCTCGAAGAACACCGTTTTCGGCCGCGCCCAGATCTGTCCGTCGCTGAGCGAGCGGTAGATCATCAGCGTGACCGTCGGGTCGGCCTCCAGTTTCGCCTCGCACACGAGTTCGTAGCGGCCGCCTTTGTAGTGTCGGTAGCGCATGCAGGTTCCTTTCATTGCGGTAGCAGACTGATGGGGCGTGCAGGGTTGCGTGCTTTCTTCTCGGCCCGCGCGCGCAACTGCCCGCATGCGCCTTCCACATCCTGGCCGGCCGAATCGCGCAACTGCGTGATGATGCCGCGTTGCTTCAGTGTGCCTACCATGCGCGCCAAACGCTCGGGGGCGGGGCGACGATAGGGGAGACCTTCCACATCGTTGAACGGGATGAAGTTCATGATCGCGTACTTGCCGCTGAGCAGTTCGACGATGCGCGCCAGTTCCGCATCGCTGTCGTTCACGCCTTCGATCAGCGTCCACTGGTACTGCGTGGGGTAATGCGTGGCGCGCGCATATTCCTCGCAGCGCGCCACCAATTCTTCCACCGGGATGCGCGGCGTGTTGGGCAACAACTGCGCACGCAGCTCGTCATTGGTGGAATGCAGCGAGAGGGCGAGGGCGGGTTTCACCGTCTGCTGCGGCAGCCGCTCGAACACCCGCACATCGCCCACCGTGGAGAGCACCAGGTTCTTGTGCGCGATGTCGCCCTGCATGCCCAGCAACTGGATCGCCTCCAGCACGTTGTCCAGATTGTGTGCCGGCTCGCCCATGCCCATGAACACCACCTTGGAGACTGCGCGCCGTCGGCGCGCCAGCACCACCTGCGCCACCATCTCCAGACTGGAAAGCTGGCGCTGCAAACCATCGCGCCCACTCATGCAGAACACACAGCCCACCGCACAACCTACCTGCGTCGAGATGCACAACCCGCCGCGCGGCAGCAACACACTCTCCACCATCTGTCCGTCCGCCAGTTCCACCAGCAGGCGTGCCACTTCTTCATTCGCCGGGTATTCACCATGCAGTCGTGCCAACCCTGCCAACTCTACTTCGATACCGGGCAACGCCTCACGCACTGCCGCTGGAAAGAACGTCGCCGCCGGGCTGCCCTTGCGGTCGTAAGACTTCACCTGCGACCAGCCGCGCAGCAGGCGGTCGACATGGCAAGGCTTGCAGCCGAGGTCGGTCAGGCGTTGGGTGAGTTGTGAAAGAAGCATGGGAAGGCCCGCATGGAAAGCGGGCGCGATTCTAACTCAGGCAGGAGCCAAAAGAAGAGGCGGGGATGAGTGCGAGGCAGCTCCCTTGTAATGCGCGTCCGGCGCTCCAAGGGCAGGCGCAGCCGCTTCGTCGCTTCCCACCGCCTTAGCTACCGAACGCCGCCTTCATCACCCTGATCATATAAGCCACATCCTGCACGCCGGCGCTTTCACGCAGGCTGTGCATGGCCCACATGGGTGATCCGACATCCACGCTGGCGATGCCCAGGCTGGCTGCGACGATAGGGCCGATGGTGCTGCCGCAGCCGAGGTCGGTGCGGTGGGTGTAGTTCTGGCAGGGCACGCCGGCACCTTCGCACAGCGTGATGAAACGCGCGGCGGTATCCGCATTGGTGCTGTAGCGTTGGTTGGCATTGGTCTTGATCACCGGGCCGGCATTCATCTGCACGCGATGGTTGGGTTCATAGGCATTGGGGAAGTTGGGCTGGTAAGCGTGCGCCATGTCCGCGCTGATGAAAAAGCTGTGGGCCGCCGCGCAATGCTGTTGCTCCTCATCCAGCCTCAGACACAGCGAGATGCGCGCGATCACATCGCTGGCAAAACTACCGCCCGCGCCCGCAGCGCTTTCGCTGCCCACTTCCTCATGGTCGAAGAACGCGGCGATGCAGGTGGCCGTGGGCGTGGCCGTGGCGAGCAGGGCAGTCAGCGCGGCGTGGCAAGAGGCCAGATTATCGATCTGGCTGCTGGCGATGAACTCCTGCTCCGCTCCCCAGAACGCACCGGGCTGGGTATCGGTCACGGCCAGCTCATAAGTGAGGATGTCTGCCGTCTGCACCTGCAACGCATCTGCCAGCAGCTTGAGGAATCGTTCACCAGCGGGCAGCTTGTCATCGGCCATGCCGAGCAGCAAAGGCAACTCGGTCTGCTTGTTCAGCTTGAGGCCTTGCTCGTTCACCTCACGATTCATGTGGATGGCGAGGTTGGGCAGGCGCAGCAGCGGCTGATCGAAATCGACCAAACGTGTTTCAAAACCCTGTGCCGTGCGCACATTCACGCGACCGGCCAGGCCCAGATCGCGGTCGGTAAAGGTCGCCAGTATCGGCCCGCCGTAAACCTCCACCCCCAATCGCACCACGCCCTCACTGGCCTGCGCCGCATTCGTCTTCAGGCGCAAGCCAGGTGAATCGGTATGCGCGCCTATCATGCGCAAACCGCTATCCGCCAAAGGTTGCCGCCCGATGCGGAAAGCGATCAGCGATGCACCGCGCACCACGTAATAACCAGCGCCAGCCTCCAGCTTCCAGCGCAGCTTCTCCTGCAGCGGCGCGAACCCCTGCGCCTGCAAACGTTGCGTGATGGACTGCACGGCATGCCACGGGCTGGGGCTGGCGTCGATGAATTTCAACAGATCTTGCGCGTAGGCGCGGTCTTCAGGCTTGATGGGCATGGCGCTTTCTTGGGCAATGTGGACAGACGGGCGCAGTACGAAACTGCTTTGCGGGAAGGATTATAGATGAGGGTGCCGGACTTTAGATCACACCACCAACCGGCTCACCAACTCCGATATGTGCGAGTAAGTAATGAATGCCTCATGCGTGGCGCGGGTGATGGCGACGTAGGTGAGGCGGATGTCGTCTTCGATGTCTTCAGGTTTCTTCAACTCTCCCAATCCGCCGATCGCTACACAGGGGAACTCCAGTCCTTTGGAAGTGTGCATGGAGAGGAAGCGAATCGCATCGCACTTTGTATCCACGCGATTGTGATGATCTTTTGCCACATCCACCGGCACACCTTGTTTCACCAGAATCTTCTCGAAGCGCTCTCCGATGAAATGCCGGGGATACAACACTGCCATCTGTCCCCACTGATAACCGGCGGCCTTGCGTCCCAGCAACCATTCGGCAATTGCATGTGCTTCGCCATCATAGTTCACACACTGGCGCACCACCGGTTCCACCCCCTCGCGGCCGCCGTCTTCCGGCATCAGCACGGCACTCTCTTCACCGGCACACACACCGGGGGCACCAATCACATCGGCGGCGAACTTGCGGGCGAAGCGCAATATCTGCGCAGTGTTGCGGTAATTCACCTTGAGCACCGAAGTGCGACCCGCCGCCTCGATGCCGAGCTGCTTCCATACCGGCCGTTTACGCCCCTTGTAGATCGCCTGCGCATCGTCATAAACGATCATCAGCGCCTTGGTGTCCGGGTTCACCATCTTTGCTGCCAGCGCCAGCCATTGCGGCTCAAAATCGTGCGCCTCGTCGATCAACACCGCATCGTATTGCCCGCCAGGGATCAGCCCGCGTTCGGCAGCGTCTAGCACGGCCTGCACATTGGCGGCCTGCCGTTCACTAAAGTCGGGAATATCTTTCTCAGTGGTGATCGGCAGGCCATAAGTGCGCAGCATCTTCCAGCACCAGGCATGGAAGGTCGAGACAATCACTTTGTCTTCCACACCGCGATCCTGCATCGCATTCTCCAGCCGCCCCGAAATGCCGTTCGCAAAACTCAACAGCAATACCGGACGATTCGCCGCACGCGCGATCTGCTCGGCACGGAACGCAAGGATCAGCGTCTTGCCAGAACCCGCCACTCCGCGCACGATGCGGTGTCCTTCGCCCATGCTGCGCGCCAACAACTCCTGCTGCATATCCATCACCGCCAGCAAACGGTCATCCGCAGGAGAAACCTTGGCAGCAGGTTCATCGAATGGCAAAGCGATTTGCGTCACGCGTATCTCGGGGAACAGCAATGCGCGCACCCGGTCGATCTGGGGCAAACTCAATCCAGAACCCAGGCGGCGCGACACCATGCGCCAAATCCGTTCACGGAATTCATCGGGATCGACGCTCTCTGACATCTCATCGCGGAAGATGCAACGCTCAGGCGGAAACACCTCATGCAGATCGGTCTGGTCGAATTGTTTGCGCGTGATGTTGGAAAACACCACGCCATGCCCAAACGGGAATACAGGTTGACCCTTGAAGGTGCCGCTTTCGATCACCAGCAGCGGGTCGCGCTTCAGCGTACTCACTACGTTGTACATGTAGCCGCGCACCTGCTCGAAAGGATTGTCGGCCGATACATTGCCCCGATCCGTGATCAGTTCGACTTGCTTGCTGTTCGCGTTACCTATCGTATCCAGCCGCCAGTCTTTGACTTCCAGCACCACGATGCCCTGCTGCGGATGCAGCGCCACAAAATCAGGATGCTTGCCGAAAGGCCCCACCGGAATGTTGTGCCACACCCAGGCGTTGTCTTCGAGACAGTCTTTCAGTCGCTCGGCAAGGCGTAGTTCGCCGCGAGTGTCGAATTTGGCGGAGCCTAGGGAGGGAATGAGGGTGGCCATGGTGTGTGGAGGATTATTAAGAATCTGACCTTTCTAGTTTTCTAGGCTCCTAAGCCTGAGTTTGGCTCAAGTCCTAGAGCTGTAGCCGAAGCAATCAATCTCTCACGTAAGTTTTGTCGGAAGACTAACCATGAATCGTCTTGACTAGCAGCTTCCACAAGAATGTGTTCGACGCGATCAATAGGTTGCCCGAAATGTCGATGGATGTTGTAAATCAAAGTCTTGTCAGGGTCTTCAAAGATGTTCCCTGCCGCATATTCAAAATATTGTTGAATATAGGAGTTCGTTTTGCCAGCTTGGTGAGAGCGCATGGCCGCGTTGAGTAAAAATCTCTCTGGATTAATTGGGGTTTGTGGAAGAGTAGGGTCACTTTCGACGGGATTGAATTGTGCAAACCAAGCTAGCGCGCTCTGTCGGGTTGCATCGATTTGGCTACCTGTGCCAGACAGTGTGGCATTTAGTCGTTCTAGTTTTTCCGCATCAGTGCGATAGCGGTCACCGTCTAGCACGACAATATTTTTTATCCTGTCTGCTGAATCTAGTTCCAACGCGGCGGCGACCGAAAAAGAATTGTTTATGGCTCCAAAAATCTTCGTAGTAACACTTGGCGACAGCCTCAATTCGGAGGCTATTTGTTCGACAATCTTTTCGGCAAGCTTGTCCTCAACCCATACTGTAATTAACCGAAGATCTGCAAGATCTCCGGTTATTCGATGCATGGTTGATGGCTTAAAGCCGTTAATGCAGGTGATTCCACCTAAAGGAGTAGCGTGCAATGTCCGTAGGTGAATCTGTTCGTGAAACTCTGTCATACGAGGCCAATGCGTTGAAACAATGATTTGTAGATTTTTCTCGTCTGCTTGTTCAGCTAGCCAAGGAATAAGTCTGCGCAACGCTGACTCATGAATCGCCACCTCGAATTCTTCAAACAAGAGCATGGCTCCGTTAGGTGCTCGTACTATCTCTTCAATAATTTTCAGTACTTTTTGCTCACCAGCGCCCATATAGTGCGAAGGATAAGAGGATGTTGTAGGTGGTTGTCCTTGAAGAATGGTGGCGTAAAGAAACCGTCCGAGACCATACCCTTTCGTTGCGCGCTGAATGTCTTGATAGTTGCGGTTCAGAATTCGCCTCGCGGCGCCAAGAAGTTGGCTGCGCTTAGAGGCACTTAAATCAAGCGCCTGCAAATTGAATTCAAATCTAGAGCGTTGATATTCCTCCTCGATATGCGGCATGCAATCCTTGAATCCGATGTATCGCGTGTAGCGTTCTTGCCGATCATCTTTGCGAGGACTCCAACGGTCCTGCAGTTTTTTGTAAGTAATTCCGTCAGGAATGCCTTTGAAATGTGCCTTTAGTTCAGAGTTTCGCCAAAAATTACCTGTGTGAGGAACGAACCAGTCCGTCCACCAATTTCCTACGTCTCCTCGTTCTATCTGCAATTGTGGGTGAGGTTTATAGAGACATGCTAACGCGTGAAGTACGGTTGTTTTTCCCGTGCCATTCTCGCCTAACAATGCCACGACCCCCTTTTCTGGGAATTCAATCGTTACATTTTCTAGGCGTTTTAATTTTTGAACGTGTAGTTTGGTAACGATGGTCATGGATGTACTCTCTTCAACATTTCACTCCCACTCTCAACCACGCATCCGAAGTCAGCTCGGTCGGCAGCGAGGGCAATCGTCCCTTCAGGTAAACCAGTGCGAGCTTTTCCTTATTACCAGCGGGCCTCTGCTCTTGACCATAAATTTCTGGGACTTGGCAATGTGGGCGACGGGAAAACCAGGGGCTAGGAGAGGGCGATGCGACAATGGCCGCAGGATGTGCGTGTGATGGTTTTGACAAGTGCTTCCCCTTTTGCGAACAGTTGTATGGCGAGCTGCGTTCCCATCGGTGCGGGAATCTTCCTTGCGCCAGCCATCCTGTTCTGGGAACTTTGCCGTGAGCCTCGTGCCGTGCGTGCGGCGCGATGTACTGCGGGCAGATCTGCAAGTGGGGCGGAACTTTAGGCGAGCGATGCGGGGCGTGTCAATGCAACGATAGGTCGCGCGGTGACTCAGGCACTGACGGCGGCGTAGTCGTGGCTGTCGGGCGAAACGATGAAGCGGTTGCGGCCGCTGTTCTTGGCTTTGTACAGGGCTTCGTCGGCGGCCTGGCGCAGGACGATGTCGTTGTCGGGACGGTCGGGGATGAGCGCGGCGATGCCGATGCTGATGGTGGTGTGGCCGGCCACGGTGGAGGTGGCGTGCGGGATCTGCAACAGGTGCAGTTCATGCAGGATGGAGGCGGCGATGGACTCGGCTTCCTTGAGCGAGGTCTCGGGCAGGATGAGGGCGAACTCTTCGCCGCCGAAGCGCGCGGCGAGGTCGCTGGAGCGTTGCGCGTGGTCGTGCAGCAACTGGGCGATGCGCACCATGCACTGGTCGCCGCATTCGTGGCCGTAGGTGTCGTTGTATTGCTTGAAGCAGTCGATGTCGAGGTACATCAGAGTGAGCGGTTCGTGGGCGCGGTGGTGGCGGTTCCATTCTTCGTTCAGCCGCTTGAACATGGCGCGGCGGTTGCTGAGGCCGGTGAGTTCATCGGTGTCGGCCAGCGTGGCCAGCTTCACATTGGAATGGGCGAGGCGGTCGGCCAAGCCTTCGTTCTCGAAACGCAGCAGCAGCGAGCGGGTGAGGCGGGCGTGGAATTTCAGCGCGGAAACGTACATCAGCACGATGTAGATGCCGAACAGTGCGGTCAGCGAAGCGAAGCCTTCGGCGCGCTGTTGCAGCATGGTGTAGCACAGCCACAGCACGGGCGGCAGGTAGAACGCGGGGAAGGCGATGAAGTAGGGGGTGTTGGTGTTGAACGCCCCGGCGATGATGCCGGTGTAGATGGCGAACAGGATGATCTGGTCCGGCGGCGGCCAGCTGGGGTCGAGGAACAGGCACAGGCTGCCCCACACCAGGCCGGACAGGAAAGTGCCGATGACGTAGAAGTGGCCCCAGCGGTCGAGGTTGTCGGTGTTGCCCTGCACACGTTTGAAGTTGTGGTTGAGCAGCAGGCGGGCCAGCGTGAGCAGCAGGTGTACGCTCAGCCAGAGCAGCAGTTGCGCGTGATCGACGATGCCCCAGAACATGTAGACCGCCACGCCGCCGGTGGCGATGCCCAGCAACTGGATGGTGGTGCCCTGGTCGTACAGCAGGCGGATC
The DNA here is from genome assembly GCA_040754175.1 of Pseudomonadota bacterium. GTDB lineage: Bacteria > Pseudomonadota > Gammaproteobacteria > Burkholderiales > Gallionellaceae > Sideroxyarcus. The sequence continues at coordinate 62,156 of JBFMFN010000038.1, forward strand.
TGTTCGGCCTTGACCTTGGGGCTGGGGGTGTCGGGTAACAATCTGCGCAACATGGTTATCCTGTCGTGCCTTCGTTTGGACAGGCGGCGAGCCGCTTGTCGTGATCGCTCAATCCGTACTCTATCGGCGTTGCACGGCAAAGCTTTAATGCTGCTTTGCCGGCCCGTGCCGTACCGCTTCACATTTCTTTACCTGGGCGACAACTCTCCGCAAACGGTCGCCCCTACAGTGACATCCAGCCGCCACGCAGGTGCGGCATCAACCGAACAAGGAGAAGGACATGAGCGAACATAACACAAACCCGGATACGAACGACAAGCAACGTTGCAACGGTCGCCACGACCATCATTGCCATGGCCGGCGCGGCCATTGCGTGGCGCGCATCGTGGGCCTGCTGGCGGTGTTCGGCATCGGTTTCTTCTCGGGCAAGGTGATGGCTTGCGGACAGGATATGCACCACGGCGGGCCGGCCGCCTTCATGTCCGGTGCGCCGCTGGATGGCGCGCGCATGGGCAAGTTCGCCGACAAGCGTATGCAACACATGCTGGACGAGGTGAAAGCCAGCGACGCACAGAAGGCCAAGGCCGGCGAGATCGTGCAGGCCGCACTGAAACAGGGCGCACCGCTGGCCGAGAAAATGCGCGACAACCATGTGCAGATGCGCAAGCTGATGGCGGCCGCCGAGCTGGATAAGGGCGCCATCGAGACCCTGCGTGCCGAACAGATCAAACTGGCGGACGAAGCCAGCAAGCAGATGACGGCCACCATGCTGGCCGTGGCCGAGGTGCTGACGCCGGAGCAGCGCGCACAACTGGCGCAGAAGATGGAGCAGCGTCGCGGCAGGATGGGGCGCGAGTAAAGTCATCTTCCCGCACGTCATACCGGCGCAGGCCGGTATCCAGTTGTGAAGACCACTCCGGCGCAAGCCGTGCTACATCAGGATGTTGTCCGCTGCGCGGGGTGTTTATTCGCTGGATACCGGCCTGCGCCGGTATGACGGGTATGGAAGTCTGCATCGCTTGTTATGATGCGCGGCAACTTTTTGGAACCTATGCCATGAGCCATCATCTCCTCATCATCGACGACGACGAACGCCTGTGCGCCATGTTGCAGCAGTATCTGGGCGACGCGGGCTATCGCGTGGCGGCGCGCCACACCATCGCCAGCGGTTTGCAGGCCTTGAAACAAGAGGCGTTCGATGCGCTGGTGCTGGACCTGATGCTGCCGGACGGCGATGGGCTGGAAGCGTGCCGCCAGTTGCGCAGCTTCTCCGACATCCCGGTGCTGATGCTCACCGCGCGCGGCGAGGCGATGGATCGCATCCTCGGGCTGGAGATGGGCGCCGACGATTACCTGCCCAAACCGTTCGAACCGCGCGAATTGCTGGCGCGGCTGAAGGCCATCCTGCGCCGGGGCAAGTCCGGTGCCGGCGAGGCCTTGCGTTTCGGCCGGTTGGAGATCGATCGCGGCGCGCGGCTGGTGCGCGTGGACGGCCAGCCGTGCGAGATGACGGCCTATCAGTTCGACCTGTTGCTGGCGCTGGCCGAGCGGCCGGGGCGGGTGATGAGCCGCGAGCAGTTGCTGGATGCGGTGAAGGGCGAACCGCTGGAAGCCTTCGATCGTTCCATCGATGTGCACATCTCGCGTATCCGTGCGGCCATCGAGGACGATCCCAAACACCCGCGCCGCATCATCACCTTGCGCGGTGCGGGTTACGTGTTCGCGCGCAACCAGGATGGCGAGGAGGCGGCATGAGGAAACTGTATTTCCAGATCTATCTCGGCGTGATCGCCAGCCTGGCCTTGCTGGTGCTGGCGGCCGGCGCGTTCTTCCATTACCAGGGCGAGCGTTCGCCGCAGAAGCAGATCCTGCAGACGGTGCGCGATGTGATCGTGCTGGCTTTGCCGCCGGTCGAAGCATCGCCCATGCAGCAGCAGGCGGTACTGGAGAAGCTGGCGCGTCCGATGTTGCCGCGCCTGTCGCTGTTCGCGGCGGACGGCCGTTTGCTGGCGGCGGCGGGGCGCCCCTTGCTGCCGCCGGGGCCGCAGGCACATGACAACGAATGGCTGCACCGGCACGATCACGAATCGGCCTGGGCCATGCAGTTGCCGGACGGGCGCTGGTTGCTGGCGCAGCCGGCGCATGAACGGCCGCGGCCGCCGCTGCCCTTGTTCACCACGCTGGTGCTGATCGCGCTGGTGGTGGCACTGGTGGCTTACCCGATGACGCGGCGCATGACGCGGCGGCTGGAAGGCTTGAAGCAGGCGGTGGAGGCGTTGGGCGGGGGCGATTTCAAGACGCGCGTGGAGACCAAAGGCTGCGATGAGGTGTCGTCGCTGGCGCAGAGTTTCAACCTGGCGGCCGAGCGCATCGAGTCGTTGTTGCTGGCGCACAAGCAGTTGCTGGCCAACGCCTCGCACGAACTGCGCTCGCCGCTGACGCGCATCCGTCTGGCGCTGGAGATGCAGGCCAAGGCGCCCGCCGCGCCTTTGCAAGACGAGTTGCGCCAGGACATCGCCGAGCTGGACCAGTTGATCGAGGAGATCTTGCTGGCCAGCCGTCTGGATGCGATGCGCGAACCGTTGCACAGTGAAGCGGTGGACCTGGCCGCACTGCTGGCCGAGGAGTGCGCGCGCAGCGATGCACAATGCGAAGCGCAAGCGCTCAGCGTGCACGGCGAGGCGCGCCTGTTGCGCCGCGCCTTGCGCAACCTGCTGGAGAACGCGCGCCGTCATGGCGGCGCGGTGGTGGAGGCCAGCTTGTCACGGGTGGCCGATCAGGCCGTGCTGCGCGTGTGCGACAACGGCAAGGGCATCGCGCCGGAAGAACGCGAACGCATCTTCGAGCCGTTCTATCGCCCGGCCGGCAGCCGCGAGAAGGAAGGCAGTTATGGCTTGGGCTTGGCGCTGGTGCGCCAGATCGCGCGGCGCCATGGCGGCGAGGTGCGCTGTCTGGCGCATGCGGGGGGCGGCGCGTGCTTCGAGCTGTCGCTGCCGCTCACTGCCGTGTCGGCTTGACGAAGCTGATGGCCTGGGTGTCGGGTTTGTCGGCGTCGTCGTTGAAGTAGGGACGCTCGGCATCGAAGCCGAGCAGCTCGGCGAGCGCGCGTTCCCGATCGGAGATCAGCGCGAAGCAGTCCTTGATGTCCTGGATGGTGTCCTGGGTGAGCGGGTTGGGACGGCCGCCCAGCGGCGTCACGTCGCGCACCACGTTGCCCAGTGTCTTGCGCATCTGGCGCAGGATCTGTTGTTCATTGCGGAGGGCTTGCTGGTCCATGTCGTTCCCCGGAGTCTCGATGACCGGAATCTACTGGATTCGCGCGCGGCCGTCTCGACGCTTTCGGGTTAGCCCATATGGGCCACGCGGCTGTCGGGCGTGGATATTCTGCGATAATCGCGCCCATCCATTCTGCCGTTGCCGCCTGCCATGACACATGCCGCCCATCCCGTCCCCACCCATCAACTGGCCATGCGCGTGCGCGAGGTGGGGCAGTTGTTCAATTCCATGGACCCGACGCCGTTCCTCAACAAGGATCTCGATCCCGATGCCGAGGCGTACATCGAGAGCTGGGCGTTCGACTATTCGCCCAATAGCCGTTTCCAGATCAACCTGCATATCGAGCAGATGCCGCAGGATGACACGTTGGCCGAGCGCCTGAACAAGGCCATCCACAACCATTTTTCGTACAAGGCCGAGCGCACGCGCCGCCATCTGCGCCGTCTGTTGCGGCAGGGACGCACCAGCATGGCGGTGGGCATCGTGTTCGTGTCGCTGTGTCTGGTCGCCGCCGACACTATCTCGCGCATGGGGCCCAATCCCGGCTACAACATCGCGCGCGAGAGCCTGACCATCGTGGGCTGGGTGGCCATGTGGCGGCCGATGCAGATATTCCTCTACGACTGGTGGCCAGTGCTGCGCAAGATCCGTCTCTATGAACGTTTGAGCGCGGCACGCATCCATGTGATGTCCAACCACTGAACCGATCGACTGAAAGGAGATCCCATGCGCATGTTCTTCACTTCCCTGCCGCCGACACCGACCTCCCCCTGGCAGAAACTGCTGGCCCTGCTGGTGTTCGTCGCTTTGCTGGCGTTGATCTTCACCCTGTCCATGGTGTTGCTGCCGCTGCTGTTGCTGCTCGCCGCCTGGTTCTGGTGGAAGACGCGCGCAGCGCGCCAGCAGTGGCGTGCCATGCAGGCGCAGATGCAGCAGATGCATGAAGAGGTGGCGCGTGCGCGTAGCACCGAGAGGGGCGGCGAGATCATCGAAGGCGAGGTGGTGAGTGTGAAGCTGAGCACCCTGCGCGAGGAGCGTTGAGCGATGTGGTTGCAGAAAGAGATCCGCTTGCAGCCGCGTGCGCGCGGCTTCCATCTGGTGACCGATGAGGTGTTGCGCCAGCTGCCGGAATTGCGCGGCTTGCGCGTGGGCATGATGAACGTGTTCCTGCAGCACACCTCGGCCTCGCTGACGCTGAACGAGAACGCCGATCCCAGCGTGCGCCAGGATTTCGAGAGCTGGTTCAATCGCGCGGTGTCCGAGGACGAACCTTATTACCTGCATCAGGACGAAGGCGCGGACGACATGCCCGCGCATATCAAGTCCAGCCTGCTGGGCGCGAGTCTGAACCTCCCCATCGCCAACGGTCGGCCGGCGCTGGGCACCTGGCAGGGGATCTATCTGTGTGAGCACCGTGACCAGGGTGGCAGTCGCCGCCTGCTGGTGACGGTGCATGGAGAATGAGATGGAACAAGGCAGCAAGACATTGCATCTGGTGATGCATGGCCGCGTGCAAGGTGTGTGGTATCGCGATTCGATGCGGCGCGAGGCGGAGATGCTGGGCGTGGAAGGCTGGTGCCGCAACCGCAGCGACGGCACGGTGGAAGCCATGGTGCAGGGCGATGCGCAGGCGGTGGACCGTCTGGTGCAGTGGGCGCAGCGCGGTCCGGACCTAGCCGAGGTGACGCGCGTCGAGGTGTCACCCGGCAGCGGCGAGTATGCCGGTTTCGAGGTGCGCGACAGCGTATGAGGCCGGCTGCCTTGCTCTTCGTCACGCCGGGCTGCGTGCATTGCGCGGCGGTGAAGCAGGCGCTGGCGACCTTGGTGCGGGAAGGTGCCGTGGCGCAAGTGATCGAGGTCGATGCCACGCAACAGCCGGAACTGGCGGCGCAACATGGCGTGCGCAGCGCGCCCTGGCTGGAGATGGGGCCGTTCACGCTGAGCGGTGCGCAGACGCTGGCCGAGCTACGCCAGTGGGCGGCCTGGGCGGAGAGCGAAGCGGGCACCGCCCATTACCTCGAACATCTGTTGCGGGGCGGCGAGTTCACCCATGCGCGTGCCTTCGTGGTGGCCGATGCGGCGCGCTTGCAGGTGTTGCTCGCCATGCTGGCCGATACCGAGCTGGGTATCGACGTGCGCCTGGGGGTGAGTGCGCTGCTGGAGCGTTATGCCGGGCATGCGCGTTTGCAGGCCTTGATTCCCGAGCTGAGCGAGATGACGCGGCATGCCGACCATCGCGTGCGCGCCGATGCGGCCCATCTGCTCGGCCTCACCGGCAGTGCAGCGGCGCGCAAGCCGTTGGAACTGCTGCGGGTGGACGAACACGAAGAAGTGCGCGAGATCGCGCATGAGGCGCTGGCCGCGTTGGCGCACGCGGACTGAATCACTTCACGGCGGCGACCGTCACGCGCGTCTTGGGCAAGCCGCGTTCCAGGAAATAGCTCTCGATGCACTGCACGCTATCGCTCGGGCCGGCGATGTACAGGTCGCCTTCCAGCAGGCGCGCATCGGCGCCGACCAGCTCATCCAGCAGCTTGTGCAACGCGGCGCTGCGATGGGCGTTCAGCTGGCGCAGGTCGAAGCCGGCCACATGTTCCGCATAGTGGAAATTGTCCAGCGCGTCGTCCCAGGCATGGGCGATGTTGGGCAGGTAGATGTGGCGCTTGTCGGAGCCGATCCAGTGCAGGGTGATGTCTTCCGCCTCCAGCGACAGCGCATGCTCGATCACGCTCTTGATGGGCGCGAAGCCACAATCGAGGGCGAGGAAATACAGCGGCCGCATCGCTCGCTCGTGCAGGATGAATTCGCCCTGCGGGCCTTCGATCTCCACCACCTCGTGCGCCTTCAGCTTGTCGAACACATAGTCGGCGAACAGGTTGCCGCTCTGGCGATGGATGTGGAACAGCAGGTTGCGGTCGTCGCACGGGCAACTGGCGATGGCTTGCAGCGCGCTGAAGGCGCGCCCCACGCGCAGAGTGACGCTCTGGCCGGCGAGGAAACGCAGGCGGCGCGTGCGCGGCGTCTGCAAGTGCAGCAACAGGATGTCGTCGTTGATCGGGCCGACGGCTTTCACCGTGGCTTCGATCTGCTGGAACGGGATGTCCTGCACGCTGTCCGCCACCGGCGCTTCGATGACGACATCGCTCACTGCGGTGTTGCTGCACAGCAGGATGTAGCCGGCAGCCTGTTCCGCCGGTGCGATGGTGAAGTCGTGGTGGCGCGTCTGCTGCACTTGGCCGGAGACCACGCGTGCCTTGCACAGGCCGCAGTTGCCGCCGCTGCAACCATAGTCGAGCGGGATGCCGGCGCGCATGGCGGCGTCCAGCAGGGAGTCGTGGCCTTCGACCAGGAAGTCGTGGCCGCTGGGTTGCAAAGTCACTTGTGCAGTCATCACGCTCAATACCTTGTCCTTGATGGCAAGCGGGTTCACCTTGCCGGGTTCCATCGCGGCATCGGCTTGCAGCCGCAGCCAGTCTTGCAGTTCGGCCAGCTGGCGCTGCGCTGTGTCGTCCAGGCCCTGTGCGCTGTCCGCCAGGCGCTCCCACAAGGCGCGCAGCAAGGCTTCGAAACGCTGCACCTGCGCCTGGCTGCGCGCGAGCGACTTGCCCAGTTCGGTGACGCGGGCGGCCAACACCTCGGGCTCGGGCAGCGCGCGTTCGTACACGCGTTTGCCGAAGGCGCGTTCCTTGATGCGCGCCACGCGTTGCAGTTCGCTGACGTCGTCGAGCTGGGCATCCGGATAGCATGCGAGCAGATTGCCGACGCTGACCATGCCGTCGTGCGACAGCAACTCGCCGTTCTGTATGCGGTGTTGCAGTTCGGCGCGCGGTACGCCGATCAGGCGGGCGGCGTGGGTCAGGCTGAGCGATTCGTCCATGGCATCCTCCTGGCGAAAACCGTGTGCTGAATTTACCCGAAACCGCGATCTCCATGTAGCATCCACCCCCATCCATTTCCCCGCGTCGCGATGCGGGTCTTTTCTGACGAAGTATTGGAGGGAGGATGAAACAGCACGTCACCGGCCATCCGGTATTGATCATAGGCGCAGGGCGCGGCGGTTCCGCGTTGCTGGAGATGTTCAACGAGGATACGCAGGCCACGGTGGTGGCGATGGCGGATGTCGATCCGCAGGCGCCCGGCCTCGATCTGGCGCGTCGCCTGGGCATCCCGGTGTATACCGATACGCTCGCGGCACTGGAGGCGTGCCGGCAATATGCCGATTGCATCATCTTCAACCTGTCGCATGACGACACGGTGGCGGAGCAGGCCCAACGCGTGTTCGGCGAGTGGCGCGTGACCGGTGGCGCCGAAGCCAAACTGTTCTGGCAGATGGTGACCAACCTGCAAGCGGTGAAGCACGAGCTGGAGAAGAGCCAGGACGAGTTGCAGGCCATCATCCACAATGTGATGGACGGCATCATCACCATCGACGAGCGCGGCATCATCCAGGGGTTCAATCCGGCGGCGGAGCGCATCTTCGGCTACGCGCGCGACGAGGCGATCGGGCACAACGTGAGCATCCTGATGCCGGAGCCGGACCGCAGCGCGCACGATGGTTACCTGGCACGCTATCTGGCGCGTGGTGAGAGTGCGGTGCTGGGGGTGCGCGGCCGCGAGGTGCAGGCCATGCGCAAGGATGGTTCGCTGTTCCCGATGGAGCTGTCGGCCTCCGAGATGATGCTGGGCGGTCACCGCTATTTCATCGGTATCGTGCGCGACATCACGGAACGCCGCGCCGCCGAGGAACGCATCGCCCATCTGGCGCATTTCGACAGCCTGACCAGTCTGCCCAATCGCGCTTCCTTCCTTGCGGCACTCAATCATGCGGTACCGCTGTCGCGGCGCGGCCGCCAACGCTTCGCGGTGATGTTCATCGATCTCGACGGCTTCAAGCAGGTGAACGATACGCTGGGCCACGAAGCGGGCGACATGCTGCTGCGCGGGGTGGCGGAACGCTTGCGCACGGTGCCGCGTGCTTCGGATACCGTGGCGCGCCTGGGGGGCGACGAGTTCGTCATCCTGTTGCAGGACATCGCCAGCGAGGACAACGCGGCCTTCGTTGCTGCGCGCATCCTGGAGGTGCTGGAAGCGCCGTTCGATCTGGGCGAAGCGACGGGCAAGGTGGGCGCCAGCATCGGCATCGCGCTGTTCCCGCACGATGCGATGGATGCCGCGTCATTGATGCGCCAGGCGGATGAGGCGATGTATCAGGCCAAACGCGAGGGCAAGAACACCTGGCGTTTCTATCGCGAGCGGTGAACGGCTAGAACTGGCCGCGATCCTGGTCGTGGCCGTGTTTCTTGTAGAGCCAGCTCATCACGCCGGACAGGATCAGTGCGAACACGATGAGGATGATGAAGATGTGCAGTTGCAGCTTCTCCATCACCGCGTATAGCCCCAGCATGGCGAAGATGCTGATGTTCTCGTTGAAGTTCTGCACCGCGATGGAGCGGCCCGCACCCATCAGCAGGTGACCGCGGTGCTGCAGCAGCGCATTCATCGGTACCACGAAGAAGCCGCCCATGGCGCCCATGGCGATCAGCAGCAGGATGGCCAGCGTGCTGTTGGTGAGCGGGATCATCAGCAGAACAGCCAGGCCCATGGCGATGCCCACCGGCAGCACGTTCACCGAGTGTTCCAGCTTGATGTATTTGGCGGCCAGCACCGAGCCGATGGCGATGCCGATGGCGAACCAGGCGGTGAGCTGGGCGGCCTGGCCGATGTCGTAGTTCAACGCCACTGCCGCCCAGCCGATCAGCAGCAGACGCAAGGTGGCGCCGGCGCCCCAGAACAGCGTGGTCACCGCCAGCGATACCTGCCCCAGCGGGTCCTTCCACAGCAGTTTGAAGCAGTGCCAGAAATCCTGTAGCAGCGCGGCCGGATTGCGGCTCAGCGGCTTGTGCTCGATGGGCACGCGCGGGATGTACAGGTTGAAGATGGCGGCCGCTACGTAGAGCAGCACGATGAGCGAGATGGCGAACTTGGGCACGCTGTCCAGCAACGGCAGATGCAACGACGCCACCAGCGGCCCGAACACATTGGGCGAGATCAGCAGACCGCCGATGATCGCACCCAGCACGATGGCTACCACGGTCAGGCCTTCCATCCAGCTATTGGCCTTAACCAGTTGGTCGGGCGGCAGGTACTCGGTGAGGATGCCGTATTTGGCCGGCGAATAGGTGGCTGCGCCCAGGCCCACCAGACCGTAGGCCAGCAAGGGATGGGTGCCGAGCAGCATGGCGATGCAGCCGGCCAGTTTGATCAGGTTGCTGAGGAACATCACGCGCCCTTTGGGCAGCGAATCGGCGAAGGCGCCGACGAAGGGCGCCAGCACGATGTAAGAGAAGATGAAGAACTGTTGCAGGACCGGGGTGTGCCAAGCCGGGGATTGCAGCTCTTTCAGCAGCGCGATGGCGGCGAACAGCAAGGCATTGTCGCCCAACGCAGAAAAGAACTGGGCCGCCAAGATGGTGTAAAAGCCGCGGTTCATGTCCCGGTTCTTTTCAAGGCGCTGGGGCTCGCCGGTTGGAGATGGAGACTGCTCACGATGTTCAGGGTTCGCAAAGACGCGGTTTTATAACATAGAACCCATCATGGATTGTTAAATTCTCAAGAAACGCGGCGCGGCGCAGGCGGGGTGCCTGCTATCATGCGCCACCTTCGACAACCTTGTTCCGAGTACGCCCATGTCCCGCCCGATCCAGGCTCGCATCGACCTTTCTGCCCTGCGCCACAATCTCGGTGTGGTGCGCCGCCGCAGCACGGCGCGCGTGATGGCGGTGGTCAAGGCGAATGCCTATGGGCATGGTCTGTTGCAGACAGCGCAGGCCTTGCGCGAGGCGGACGGTTATGCGCTGCTCGATGTGCGCGATGCCGTGGCCTTGCGCGAAGCGGGCTTCCGTCAGCCCATCCTGCTGCTGGAAGGTTTCTTCGCGCGCGACGAGTTGCCGCTGCTCGCCGAATACGAACTGTCCACCGTGATCCATAGCCAGCAACAGCTCGAATGGCTGGAATCCTATCCGCGCCGCAACGCGCTGTCGGTCTGGCTCAAGGTGAACAGCGGCATGAATCGTCTCGGGTTCACGCCGCAGGAATATCCCATGGTGCTGGAGCGCCTGAAGTCGCATCGTGCGGTACGCGACCTCACGTTGATGACGCACTTCGCCCAGGCGGACGAGCCACCCGGCGTGGCCGCGCAACTGGCATTGTTCGAACAACTCACCGCCAACCAGCGCCTGCCGCGCTCGCTGTCCAACTCGGCCGGCATCCTGCGCCATCCCGCCGCGCACGGCGACTGGGTGCGCCCCGGCATCATGCTCTACGGCAGCTCGCCATTCGCCGAGGTCAGCGCGGCGGAACTGGGCTTGCGCCCGGTGATGACGCTGTCCAGCGAACTGATCTCGGTGCGCGACATCAAGGCGGGCGATGCGGTGGGCTATGGCGCCACCTTCCGCGCCGAACGCAACATGCGCATCGGCACGGTGGCCTGCGGCTATGCCGATGGCTATCCGCGCCATGCGCCGACCGGTACGCCGGTACTGGTGGAAGGGCAGCGCTCGCGTACCTTGGGGCGGGTGTCGATGGACATGCTGGCGGTGGATCTGAGCGAACTGCCCGCAGCGCGCGTGGGTAGCCCGGTGGTGCTGTGGGGCGAGGGGATGCCGATAGACGAAGTGGCGCGTGCCGCCGGCACCATCAGTTACGAATTGCTGTGTGCGCTGGCGCCGCGGGTGCCGGTGTCGGCCTGAAGATCAATCTTCCTGTAATAGGCTGCGTGCCGCGTGCTGCAAGGACTCGGGCGAGGTGTCACTGAGCGATAGCAGGTGTGCCTGGTCCATGGCCCCGTAATGCTTGGTCAATGAGCGCAGGTAGCCGGGGTCGTAATGCAATGCCAGCAATTCGTCCACCAAGGTGCGGAAATCCCCGCTGCGGATGAGCGCGGTCCAGTGTGCGATGCGCTTGGCCCCCTGGAACGGCAGCAGGATCTGCAAACGTTCGATCAGTTGTTCGGGGTCGCTCACGAAGTGCCGATAATCCTCCAGCAGCAGCGCGATGCGTGCCTCGCGCGCAGTGTCGAGCAGGATGCAGGGACTGCGGTGCATGGCTTGCAGCAGCGTGGCCGGCACAGTGAGGCGGCCAATCTTGTTGCTTTCCGATTCCACATACACCGGTCGCGCCGGATCGAGCGCGGCCAGCGCCTGTACCAGCGCGCTCTCGAACCCCTTAGGCGAAGGTTGCCCTTGTTGCGGCAGATTGCCCAGCACCGAACCGCGATGGCAGGCCAGACCTTCCAGATCCAGCACCTGCGCGCCTTCTTCTGCTAATGCGTGCAGCAAGCGGCTCTTGCCGCTGCCGGTGGCGCCGCCGATCACGCGATAGTCGAATTGGCTGGGCAGGGTCTCCAGCTTCTCCAGCACGTCGCGGCGATAAGATTTGTAGCCGCCATCCAGTTTGTGCGCGGCCCAGCCGACCTGGTTGAGGATGATGGTCATCGCGCCGCTGCGTTGGCCGCCGCGCCAGCAATACACCAGCGGCTTCCAGGATTTGGGATGGTCGCGGAAGCACGTCTCCAGATGATGGGCGATGTTCTTCGCCACCAGCGCGGCGCCCACCTTGCGCGCCTCGAACGGCGACACCTGTTTGTACAGCGTGCCCACCGTGATGCGCTCTTCGTTGGACAGCACCGGGCAGTTGATTGCGCCCGGGATATGGTCGTCGGCGAACTCGGCCGGCGTGCGCACGTCGATGATTTCGTCAAACTCGGCGAGCTGTGTTAGGTTCGCGCTTCTGAATAACATGAGCGGTGGGAGTGAAGATGTCTGAAGTGAAATTGACCCGATTGTCGCACGGCGGCGGATGCGGCTGCAAAATCGCACCCGGCCTGTTGCAGGAGATCCTGGGCAAGACGGCGATGGGGCAGGCATTCCCCGACCTGCTGGTGGGTACCGAGACCAGCGACGATGCAGCGGTATATCGTTTGAACGACGAACAGGCCATCGTCGCCACCACCGACTTCTTCATGCCCATCGTGGACGACGCCTACGACTTCGGGCGCATCGCTGCGACCAACGCCATCTCCGACGTATATGCCATGGGCGGCACGCCCATCATGGCGCTGGCCATCGTGGGCATGCCGATCAACACCCTGGACCCGGACACCATCCGGCGCATCCTGCAAGGCGGCGAAGCGGTGTGCCGCGATGCCGGCATCCCCATCGCGGGCGGCCATTCCATCGATTCGCCAGAGCCGATTTATGGCCTGGTGGCGTTGGGGGTGGTGCATCCGGACAAGGTGCGCAAGAACAACGCCGCGCATGCCGGTGACAAACTGATCCTGGGCAAGGGGCTGGGCGTGGGCGTGCTGGCGGCGGCGATGAAGAAGGAACTGCTATCCGAAGCGGGTTATGCGCAGATGATCGCCACCACCACGCAACTCAACCGCGTGGGCAGCGAACTGGCCGCGCTGCCGCAGGTGCATGCGCTGACCGATGTCACCGGTTTCGGCTTGCTCGGCCACCTGCTGGAAGTGTGTCGCGGCTCCAGTCTGGGGGCGACCGTGGATTTCGCCCAAGTGCCGACCTTATCCGAGGCGCTGCCGCTGGTGCAGCAGGGCATCGTGGCAGGGGCCATCGCACGCAATCTAGCGAGCTACGGCCATGAGGTGGATTTCGCCGAGACGTTGTTGCCATGGCAGCGCCAGTTGCTGGCCGATCCGCAGACCAGCGGCGGCTTGCTGGTGTCGGTGGCAGCGGACGGCGTGGACGAGGTGCTGGCACGTTTCCATGCGGCGGGTTTCACGCAGGCTGCGGTGGTCGGCGCATTGGCGGACGGTCCGGCACGCGTCGCGGTACGCTGAGTTCAGTGCCGTTGCAGCGGCGGCAACTGTTCGAGCAGTTCTTGTGCCGGTTGCGGCTGGCCGTATAGATAGCCCTGGTGGATGATGGTGCCGCGGCTGTTGAGGAAGTCGGCCTGCTCCTGCGTTTCCACGCCTTCCGCCACCACCTTGAGATGCATATGGCCGGCCACGGCCAGGATGGATTCGATCAGTGCGGCATCGTTGGGGTCGCTCGGCGCATCCTGCACGAAAGTCTTGTCGATCTTCAGTTCGTGGATGGGTAGCCGCTTGAGGTAGGCCAGCGAAGAATAGCCGGTGCCGAAATCATCCACCGAGAAATGGATGCCCATCATCGCTAGCTCGTTCATGCGCGCGATCACCTCGTTCACGTTGTCGATCACCACCCCTTCGGTCACTTCCAGCGTCAGGCGCGTGGGCTCTGCACCGCAGGCGGCGAGTGAGTGGCGCACCAGTTCGACGAAGTCGGGCTGGCGGAACTGGCGCGGACTGATGTTGATGGCGATGCGATAGGGGCGGCCCAGCAGTTGCGGGTGGCCGAGCAGGCAACACACCTGTTGCAGCATCCAGGTGCCGATCTCGACGATGAGGTCGGATTCCTCCGCCAGCGGGATGAACAACGCGGGCGGCACCAGGCCGCGCTGCGGATGCTGCCAGCGCACCAGCGCTTCGGCGCCGACCTGGTGGCCTTGCGCATCCACCTGAGGTTGCAGATAGACGCGCAATTGCCCCTTGGCGATGCCTTCGCGCAGCTCGCGTTCCAGCTGGAAGCGCTGTTTGGTGTCATCGTCCATCCCCTGTTCGAACAGGGCGCTTTGGCCGCTACCTTTCTCCTTGGCTTTGTGCAGTGCGCTGTTGGCGCGACGCAGGATGTCGAGCGGCGTGTCGTCGCTGCGCCGCATGGGGAACAACGCGATGCCGATGCAGGCGGTCAGCGTGTAGTGTTCGCCGTCGATGCCGAAGGCGTCGCGCAGGCCGTAATGGATCTTCTCCGCCACGTGCATGCTCTGGTGTGCGGCGGCGTGCGATTGTTTGGACAGGTCGGGCAGCAGGACGGCGAACTCGTCGCCCGAGATGCGGGCCAGCACGTCGCCTTCGCGCAGCATGCCGGAAAGTCGTTCCCCCATGGCGCGCAGCAGGGCATCGCCCACGGCCTGGCCGCTGGTGTCGTTGATGGCCTTGAAGCGGTCGATGTTGACCAGCAACAGGGCGTCGTGGCGCTGCTGACGTTGGGCGATGGGCAGCATCATGCCCAGGCGGTCGAGCAGCAGCGCACGGTTGGGCAGGCCGGTCAGGCTGTCGTAGAAGGCGAGGCGGTGGATCTCCTTCTCTGCCTGCTGGCGTTCGGTGATGTCCATGCCCACGGCGAGCAGGCCGGTCACTTTGCCGGAGTCATCCTTCAGCGCACGGTCGTTCCATTCGATGACCAGTTCGCGACCATCGCGGGTGATGAGCTGGTCGATGTTCTTGTGGGTGCTGATGTCGTTGATCGCATTCAGGAACAGGCGCCGTGTCACATCCTGTTTGTCCGCGGGCAGGAAGATGCTGAACCAGTCGCGGCCGGCGACTTCGGTCAGTTTCCAGCCGCTGAGTTTTTCCATGTAGTCGTTGAAGCGCATGATGCGCCCTTCCGGGTCGAGCACCAGGATGATGGTCTGTGCGGTGTCAATCAGTGTCTCGGCGAAGTCGCGTTGCTGGCGCAGTTGGCGTTCCACCGCCTTGAGCGCGGTGATGTCGCGCGCGATGCCGAACACGCCGAACACATTGCCGTGTGCGTCGTACAGCGGTCCCTGGGTGGTGGAGAACACGGTCTCGCCCTGCGTGGTGGCGAGCTTGTGTTCATTGGTGACGACGCGTCCGGATTCCATCACTTTGCGGTCGTCCGCCATCACCATCGCGGCCTGTTCCGGCGGGAAGTTCGCCGTGTCGTCCCGCCCCAGCACCTGATCGGCGGGTTTGCCGACGAATTTCGCGGCGGCGCGGTTGAACAGCAGGTAGCGCCCGTCGCGGTCCTTGGCGAAGATGGCGTCGGTGGCCCCTTCCGCGATGCCGTTGAGCAGTTGCAGCACTTGGGATTTCTCTTCCAGCACGATGGCGGTGCGTTCATGCTCCTGTTCCGCGCGCGCGCGCGATACATGCAGCATGTGGCTGAGCACGCTGATCAGCGTGCCATTCAGTCCTAGGAAGAGCAGGTGCACAAAATCGATCAGGCTGCCGATGGCGAAGCTGCCGAGCGGCGGGATGGCGAAATAGGCCAGCCCCAGCGCGGACAGCACGGTGGCGAACAGACCGGGGCCGAGTCCGCCCAGCACGGCGCTGAGCAGGACGGGGAGCATCTGCACCAGCAGCAGCGGTCGTTCGTCGAAAGCGGGCGCGATGCTGTTGCGTACCAGCAGGCTGACCACGGTGATGGTCGCCGCGAAGGCATACAGCTGCCAGCGCGGCCAGTCGACCAGCGCATGAGCGCGTAATGGCTTGCCGCCGGCGTAGGTCGCGCCGGTCAGTTTCCTCAGCAGCAGGTAGAGCAGGATGGCAGTGACGGCGACGAAGAGCGTGCCCTTGAGGGTCTGGGCCAGTTCCAGATAGATGGGGTGATTGAGGTAGCGCCGCAGCAGTTCGTCGGAGAACAGGATCCACAGGCCGGCGAACGCGGCGTAGAGCGCGACGATGCGGAAGATGTCGACTGGCTGGGGGCGCGACTCGCTGTGCTGGTTCATGTCCAGACTCCGCTATCCGGTTGGCGTCCCCGACAGGAATCGAACCTGTAATTGACCCTTAGGAGGGGCCGGTTATATCCATTTAACTACGAGGACAGACTGGTGCGCATTCTAGCCGAAATGGGCCGGCGTCTGTGGCGCACGGGCTGGTATCATGCGCGGCCTGTAACGCACAGAACGAAGAGGGGAAGAGGATGCAAGCGCGATTGAACATATTCCTGGCATGGTTCTTCATGCCGCAGACCATCGTCATGGGCTGGATCGCCGCCGTCGGCGGCAGTGTGCTGCAAGTGCTGGGTTCGCCGGTGACGGAAGGGGATATCCCCAGTCGTCTGATGGGTGCCGTGCTGCTGTTCGCGGCCTTGTACCTGGTATGGCATTTCCGTGGCGGCAACTTGCCGCCGGAAGGCAAACCGGAAGGCAACGGTTATCGCTTCGGCCACAAGCTGGTGCTCGCCGGCAACGTGATGGCGGCCTGCCTGTTCGTGTACCAGTTCTTCGAACCTTCCATCGACAGCCATAACCTGCACCTGGTGCTGACCAAGTTCACCAATGCCTTCGGCTATCTGTGCATGGGCTTTTTCGCGGTCGGCTTCTCGCTGCTCTACCAATCCTCCTTGCCGCAGGAGTCGCAGTCCTAAATGCCGTACCTCACGCTGGATCAGGCCTGTCTGGCATTCGGCCATGTGGCGTTACTGGACCATGTGGATTTCCAGCTCGACGAGGGGGAGCGCGTCGGCCTGATCGGCCGCAACGGCGGCGGTAAATCCAGCCTGTTGCGCGTGCTGGCCGGGCAGGAGAAGCTGGAAGACGGCACGTTGTGGAAACAACCCGGAGCACGCATCTGCTACGTGAGCCAGGAGCCGCCGCTGGACGCCAATGCGACCGTGTTCGACGAAGTGGCGCGCGGCTTGGGCGAGTTGCAGCAGTTGATCAAGGATTATCACCACCTGTCGCATCGCCTGGCCGAGCCGGATGCCGACCACGCGGCCTTGCTGGCGCAGATGCAACCCTTGCAGACCAAACTGGAAGCACAGGACGGCTGGGCGGTGCAGGCGCGCATCGAGACAGCCATCGGCAAGCTGGGGCTGGACCCTGAGGCGGTCATCGGCTCGCTCTCCGGCGGGGTGCGCAAGCGCGTGGCGCTGGCCCAGGCGCTGGTGGCGGAGCCGGAGGTGCTCATCCTCGACGAGCCGACCAACCACCTGGATTTCGCGTCCATCGAATGGCTGGAAGACTTGCTCAACACCTTCCGCGGCAGCGTGTTGCTGGTGACGCACGACCGGCGCTTCCTCGATAACGTGGTGACGCGCATCGTCGAACTGGATCGCGGCAAGCTGGCTTCCTTCCCCGGCAATTTCTCCGCCTATCAGCGCATCAAGGAACGCATGCTGGCGGACGAGGCGGTGGTGAACGCCAAGTTCGACAAGGTGCTGGCGCAGGAGGAGGTGTGGATACGCAAGGGCGTGGAAGCGCGCCGCACGCGCAACGAAGGTCGCGTGCGCCGGCTGGAAGCGCTGCGTCTGGAACGCGCGGCGCGGCGCGACAAGGTCGGCCGCGTGGAGATGAATATCGACGCGGGCGAACGTTCCGGCAAGCTGGTGGCGGAGCTGACCCACGTCAGCAAAGCGTTCGCAGGCAAACCGGTGATCCGCGATTTCTCCTGCCGCATCCAGCGCGGCGACAAGATCGGCCTGCTCGGTCCCAACGGCGCGGGCAAGAGCACGCTGCTCAAGATCATCCTCGGCGAGCTGGCGCCGGACAGCGGCAGTGTGAAGCTGGGCACCAAACTCGCCGTGGCCTATTTCGACCAGTTGCGCGCGCAACTGGATGACAACGCGACACTGGCCGACACCATCAGCCAGGGCTCGGATTACATCGAGATCGGTGGCGTGAAGAAGCACGTCATCAGCTACCTCGGCGATTTCCTGTTCGCGCCCGAGCGCGCGCGTTCGCCGGTGAAGAGTTGTTCCGGCGGCGAGCGCAACCGCTTGTTGCTGGCGCGCCTGTTCACCCAGCCGGCCAATGTGCTGGTGCTGGACGAACCGACCAACGACCTCGACATCGAGACGCTGGAACTGCTGGAAGAGTTGCTGGCGAGCTACGAAGGCACGCTGTTCCTGGTCAGCCACGACCGTTCCTTCCTCGATAACGTGGTGACGCAGGTGATCGCCTTCGAGGGCGATGGCAAGCTGATGGAATACGTCGGTGGTTACGAGGACTGGGTGCGCGTGAAGCAATACCAGCAGGCGCAGAAGACGGCGGTACCGCTGGCCGCCAAGCCTGCGGCCAAGGTCGAGACGCCCAAGCCCAAGTCCGGCAACAAGTTGAGCTTCAAGGAACAGCGCGAACTGGACGAACTGCCGCAGCGCATCGAGGCGCTGGAACGCGAGCAGGAAGAGATCGGCGCGGCCTTGGGGGCAGGTACCTTGTATCGCGACAACCCGGCGCATGCGCGCCAGTTGTCGGAACGCACGGCCGCGATCGAGGCGCAGTTGCTCGAGCTGATGGCGCGCTGGGAGGAACTGGAATCACGCTAGGGGAGGCAACATGAAGCGCAGATACCTGATGACGTTGGCGGGCGGCATGCTGTTGCTGCCGGCGTGCAGCACGCGGCAGCTCATCGATGTGGCCACCGCCAAAGACCCGCAACAGGCCTTGCGCAAGATGGCCGAGCATCGCGTGGAGCAATACAAGTACGATCCGCGCCTGATCATCGCCGACCTGCGCAAGGCGCGCGCCGAATACGACCGCTTGATGGGCAACGTGCGCAAGGAGAGCGGGGCGCAGTGGGGCAAGCGCGAAGCCGATGTGTTGCCCAGCCGCACGCGCTATGTGAAATACACCGAGGACTACAAGAACCGCGTGGTGGTGGATTACGACGCGGGCACCATCCTGATCGAGCATCTGGATGAACCCGGCGTGCGCGACAAGCTGCGCAACGCGGTGGTGGTGGCCTTGTTGACGCCGGACGATCCGGGCGCGGTGGACCTGTTCTCGGCCAAGCCGGTGGAACTCAAGGGCGAACCGTATCTGGAACAACTGGTGGCGGACCAGGATGGCCGGGTGTTGCAGTCGCGCGCCGATGTGGAGCGCTATGCCGATTATCTGGTGGCCAATCAGCTCAAGATGCGCAGCATCGATGCCAACGGCACACGCAAGCAGGTCTCCTACGTGCAGTTGAGCATGGTCAATTCGCATCTGGACAAGCGTGCCGTGCAATACGCCTCGGTGGTACGTCGCCATGCCGAATCGGCGCAGGTCAGCCGCAGCCTGGTGTACGCCGTGATCAAGACGGAGAGCGCCTTCAATCCTTACGCGGTGTCCAGCGCGCCGGCCTACGGCATGATGCAACTGGTGCCTTCCAGCGGCGGGCGCGAGGCCTATCGCAAGGCCAAGGGCGAGGATGTGATGCCGAGCAAGGAATACCTGTTCGATGCCGACAACAACATCGAACTGGGCTCCACCTATCTGGGCGTGCTGTTGCGCGACAGTCCGTTGCGTGCCATCGACAATCCGGTGTCGCGCGAGTATTGCGCCATCGCCGCCTACAACACCGGGCCGTCCAACGTGTTCCGCGCTTTCAGCAGCGCCAAGAGCAGCCGCGAGCGGCAGGCCGAGGCACTGGAGCGCATCAATGCCATGCGCCCGGACCAGGTGTATGACGTCCTGCGCAAGCATCTGCCCTACGAGGAGACGCGCGGCTATGTGGTGAAGGTGGTGGAAGCGAAGAAACTGTTCGCGGTGATGTGAACCGTGGCGGTCATTCGTAGTGGCGCAGGTAGAGCGCGTAGCTCTCCTCCGCGATGGGGCGGAACGCTGAACGGCGCACGTACTCGGCGATCTTCAGGTCTTCGCTCACCACATGGTTGGTGACCCAGGTCACGATCTGCGGCAGGATGTCCTGGGGCGTTTCCTGGTTGCGGTTGATCTTGGCGATGAACACATTGAGATGGGCCAACAGCTCGGAGTGGATGCGTTCATGTTCCGCCATGCCCGGGTAATGCAGTTCGGCCATCAGGTTCTCTTCGCTCAAGAAGTGGAACTCGGTGAACTTCTTGATCTCCAGCATGATGCCCATGACCACTTTCTGGTCCATGTGGTTGCTCAGGGCGATATCGAGTTTCTTCAGCAGCAGCACCAGCATGCGATGCTGCGTGTCGATCATCTCGTTGCCGATTTCCAGCTCTTTCTTCCAGGCGATCTGCATGGTCCCCTCCCCAATTGATGCACCACGATGGCATCTATTGTACGCAGCAATCGGACCTATAAACCCACTTTTTTTGTGGTGTTGTATCCGCCCCTCGGCAGGCATACCCTGACAGCCATGACGTACACCGGAACAGGAGGTGCATCATGGACAGCAACCGCCATCCCATGCCGGAGCGGGTCACCTGTGAGGTCTGCCTGAAGGAGGTGCCGCTTTCGGCCGCGGTGCATTTCGAGGCGCAGGATTATGTGGTGTATTTCTGCGGTCTGGAATGTTATGTGCGCTGGCATGACAGGCGCGAGGACGCACCGGAGGTTGATGAGTGACGCATCGGCCGGCGCCGCCCTCAAGCCATGCGTGAGGGCAACCGGATGCGTTCGCCGGCCAGCATGAAGCGCCCTTTGCCCTCATGGTGCAGGGTGCGTGGTGCCTTGAGGGTCGTATCCACCCACGCTTGCACCACTTCCAGCACGAAGAAGTTGTAGCGGTTCACCAGCCGTGTATCCACCACGCGGCATTCTAGGCTGGCATAGCATTCGGCGATGAGCGGTGCCTGCACCTGGCGTGCCGGCTGTGCGGTCAAACGGAACTTGGTGAATTTGTCGGTATCGCTGCCCGAGCAGTTGCCGATGGCGGAGACTTGCCGTGCCAGTTCGGCGGTGGGGATGTTGAGCACGCATTCGCGGGTCTTCAGCAGTGCGCTGAAACTGTGGTTGCGGCCGCTGACCACGCAGCCCACCAGCGGCGGTTCGAATTCCATCATGGTGTGCCAGGACTGCGTCATGATGTTGTGGCGGCCGCGCTGTGCGGTGGTCAGCAGCAGCACCGGGCCGGGCTCCAGCAGGCGATAGACCTTGGCTAGCGGAAAGCTTCTCTTGGGCATGGCGCACACCTCGCGTAGAATCGCGGCCGCACTATAACCCCCGCCGTCGCCCATCGCCATCCCGCCGTGACCACCGAGATCGAACGTTTCTTCTCCGCACAGAGTCCGCTCGCCGCCGAAGTGGACAGTTTCCGTCCGCGTGCGCAGCAGCGCGAGATGGCGCTGGCGGTGGGCGAGGCGATCCGCGACAACGCGGTGCTCATCGCCGAGGCCGGCACCGGCACCGGCAAGACCTTCGCCTATCTGGTGCCGGCCTTGCTCAAGGGCGGCAAGGTGGTGATCTCCACCGGCACCAAGAACCTGCAAGACCAGTTGTTCCAGAAGGATCTGCCACGGGTGCGCGATGCGCTGAAGGCGCCGCTCAGCGTGGCGTTGCTCAAGGGACGTTCCAACTATGTGTGCCACTACCATCTGGAGCTGGCGCAATCCAACGGCCTGTTCAAGACGCGCGAGGATGTGAAGCACCTGGCCAGGATCGTGCAATACGCCAAGGTCACGCAGAGCGGCGACAAGAGCGGGCTGGCCGATGTGCCGGAGACGGCGCCGATCTGGATGCATGTCACCTCCACGCGCGACAACTGTCTGGGCCAGGAATGTCCGCAGCACAACGAATGCTTCGTGCTCAAGGCGCGCAAGGAGGCGATGGAGGCAGACATCGTGGTGGTCAACCATCACCTGTTCTTTGCCGACGTGATGCTGCGCGACGAGGGCGTGGCCGAACTGCTGCCCGCCTGCAACACGGTGATCTTCGACGAGGCGCACCAGTTGCCGGAGACCGCCAGCCTGTTCTTCGGCGAGAGCCTGTCCACCTCGCAACTGTTCGACCTGGCGCAGGATGCGCGTATCGAGGCGCTGAGTTCGGCCAAGGATTTCGCCGCGCTGCCGGTGGGCTGCGATGCGCTGGACAAAGCCGCGCGCGACCTGCGCCTGGCCTTCAAACGCGAAGGCCGCATGGCAGCCGATGCGGCAGCGGATATCAAGGATTTCGCGCCGGCCTTGCAGACGCTGCAAGACAAGTTGCAGGCGCTGGCGGGCTTGCTGGAGCAGCAGGCGGAGCGCAGCGAAGGGCTGGAGAATTGCCATCAACGCGCGCAGACGCTGCTGGGCCAGCTCAAGCACTGGCAGGCGGGCGACGTGCCGGAAACAGTGCGCTGGCTGGAGGTGTTCCACCATACGGTGCAGCTCAACAGCACGCCGCTGTCGATCGCCGACATCTTCGCCAAGCAACTGGCCGGCCATCCGCGCGCCTGGATCTTCACTTCCGCCACGTTGGCCGTGAAGGGCAACTTCGCGCATTACCAGCATCAGCTGGGCTTGTGGAATGCGCGTACCGCGTGCTGGGACAGCCCCTTCAACTATCCCGAGCAGGCTTTGCTGTATGTGCCGCAAGGGCTGCCGGAACCGAACACCGAGGGTTATACCGATGCGGTGGTGGAGGCGGCCTTACCGTTGATCGGTGCCAGCGAGGGGCGCGCCTTCCTGTTGTTCACCAGCCTGCGCGCGATGCAGCATGCGCATGACCGCTTGCAGGCCGAGTTCGACCGGCGCGGCTGGAAGTATCCGCTGCTGATGCAGGGCGAGGGCTCGCGCAACGAGTTGCTGGCGCGCTTCCGCGAGCATGGCAATGCGGTGTTGCTGGGCAGCCAGTCGTTCTGGGAAGGCGTGGATGTGCGCGGCGAGGCGCTGTCGCTGGTGGTGATCGACAAATTACCATTCGCGCCGCCGGACGATCCGGTGCTGGCGGCACGCATCGCCGAGATGAACAAACAGGGGCGCAACGCCTTCATGGAGTTTCAGCTGCCGCGCGCCATCATCAATCTCAAGCAGGGCGCCGGGCGCCTGATCCGCGACGAGCACGACCGTGGCGTGCTGATGATCTGCGACCCGCGCCTGATCAGCAAGCATTACGGCAAGCGCGTGTGGCAGAGCCTGCCGCCGTTCAAGCGCACGCGCGAGCAGGCGGTGGCGGTGGATTTCTTCGCGGCTTAGGCGGCCGCCTCACAGCGGTTGCGGCCGCCCTCCTTGGCGCGGTACAGCGCGTCGTCCGCGTCGCGGATCACCTTCTCGTAATCCGGATGGCCGCCGTAGCTGGCGATGCCGATGCTCACGCTGACTGAGATGCTTTGCTCGTCGCTGATGCGGAAGGGCTCCGCCTGGAAGCGTTCGCGGATGTGCTCGGCCACCTGTAACGCTTGGGCGGGCGTCACCTCGACCAGCACCACGAGCAACTCCTCGCCGCCATAGCGGAACACGAAATCGCCGATGCGCACGCTGGCGCTGACGCGGTCGGAAGCCTGTTGCAACACCAGGTCGCCGCTGGTGTGGCCGTGGTTGTCGTTGATCCGTTTGAAGTGGTCGATATCGAGCAGCAGCACGGCGAACGGCGTGCCATTGCGGCGCGCGAAGGTGACCTCGCGCATCAGGATGGTGGGCAGATAACGACGGTTGAGCAGGCGGGTCAGGCTGTCGCGCCCGCTCTCCACTTCCAGTACGCGGTCGAACAGGCCGGTCAGCAGGAACTTCATCTCGCCGATGTTGGCCTCGATCTGGCGCAGCGGTTCGCGCGTGTCGCGTTGCTTACGCCGTGCTTGATGCACGGCGGGTACCAGACGCTGCTCCAACGTGTCGATACATAGCCGGATGCGTTCCAGTTCCGGGGCGTCGTGGAAGATGATGCTGGCCTTGTGCTGCAACCACATGCCGAATTCGGAATGACGGATCGGCGGCAGCTCGCCGTGTTCGCCGCTGAGAAGCTGGAGCAGCAGGTGCTGAGCCCATTCCAGCAACGCGGCACGCTGCCGTTCGCGTTCGGCGAGCAGGTTCTGTCCCAGCGCGAACATGCGGTAGGACTCGTCCGCGCGCACGTTCTTGCCCAGACTCAGGATGTAGGAGTCGGTCATGGCCGACAGGCTGAGTTCCATCGCTTCGGAAACGAAGCGCGCCGCCTGCACCAGACCGCTGCGATCAAGTTCGGATCCCACGAGATGGCTGGTGATGGCTTGCTTGAGCAGGCGCGCACCGCGCATCACCAGACTGACCGGGATCTGGATGCGGGCATGCACCGCGCCGACATGGCATTGGTGTTGGTAGAGTTGCGCGGCATCCGGATGTGCGGTCGCGAACAGGTCGCACAACCAACGCTGCATCGAATGATGCAGGCGCTGGTTGACCAGTTCATGGTCGAGGAAGGGGCGCGCCGCCTGGTCCGCCAGCATATGTGCATAGAACAGGCCGGCCAGCTCGTCGGCATGGCGTTCCACGGTCTGTGCGATGAGCTGCAATACGGCGGCATCGGTCTGCTGGTGCAGACGTTGCCATTCTTCGACGAAATCCTCGACTTTGTTGTGTTTGTACATGTGGGCTCCGGCAAGCGGCGACTGCATAAAAGCGCCGATTATAGCGGCCTGCAGATGCAACATGCGTTGACGAATCGGGTGCGATGTTGTCCACTGTCGCCATCGGACAGCGTATACCCATCATGCCTACATCGTCGCGTGGTTTTTTCGAAGAACTGACCTTCCGTATCGATGCACGCAACCTTGCGGTGCGTGCCGAGCAGTTGCGCGCACGGCTGGATCTGTTCCCGTACATGGTGCTGGTGCAGGTGCTGGTGGAACCCCTGTTCGTATGGCTGATGTGGGGCGTGGACAACCATCGCGATCTGTTGCTGTGGCTGGCCTGCATCTATGTGCTGCACATCGCCGAAGCCGCGCTGTGGCTGGAAAACCGCCACGATCTGGATAGCGTGCGCGGCTGTCGCGACTGGAGCCGGCGTTTCCGCTGGTTCGCGCTGGTGGTCGGCATGATGTGGGGCTTCAGCACGCTGTTCTTCTTCCCGCCGGACCTCACCGACCAGGTGTTGCTGGTGTGCGTGATGCTCGGTCTGGCAGCCGTCGCCGCGACCATGAACGCCACCCATCCGCCGGCGTTCTATGCCTATCTGCTCGGCCTGATGCTGCCGCTGATCTTCCGCGTGCTGGTGGAGCAGAACGAGACCCACCTGGTGCTGGGTAGCATGCTCAGCCTGTTCCTGCTGGTGATGCTGGGGGGCGGACATTTCATGGGGCGCCTGTTCATGCAGTCCTTGCGCCAGCGTTTCGAAAACCAGTCGCTGGCGCGGCAGCTGGCCGAGTTGAACGATGGCCTGGAACGCAAGGTGCAGCAACGCACCGCGCAGCTACAACTCAAGACGGAGGAGGTAGGGCAGGTGCGCGACGTTACCATCATCGCCATGGCGACCATGGCGGAGACGCGCGACAACGAGACGGGAAACCATCTGCGCCGCACGCAGACCTATATCCGTGCCCTGGCGGAGCGTCTGCGTGATCATCCGCGCTTCCGCGACTTCCTCAACGACGACACCATCGAATCGTTGTACAAGCTGGCGCCGTTGCACGACATCGGCAAGGTCGGCATCCCGGACAACATCTTGCGCAAACAGGGCAAGCTGACGCCGGAGGAATACGAGATCATGAAGCAGCATCCGCGTATCGGCGGCGAAGTGCTGGCCGCCGCCGAGGCCAGTCTGCCTGCCCCCAACCGCTTCCTGCATATCGGGCGCGAGATCGCTTCCTGTCATCACGAGAAATGGGACGGCAGCGGCTATCCCGGAGGCTTGCAGGGAGATGCCATCCCCATCTCGGCACGCCTGATGGCGCTGGCCGACGTGTATGATGCGTTGATCTGCAAGCGGGTGTACAAGAAGGCGTACAGTCACGAGGAGGCCGTGGCCTACATCGTGGCGGAGCGCGGCAGGCAGTTCGATCCGGATGTAGTGGATGCTTTCCTCTCCATCCAGGACGAGTTCAGGCAGATCGCACAGAGGTTCGCTGATTGATGGATGCAAGATTGCTGGATTTCCTGGGCGGCGACCGGTCGCTCTATCCCGAGTTGCTGGAAGCGCAGTTCCCGCGCGTGTTCAACAAACTGCTCGACCTGCTCGACACCGAGCATCTGGAGCCGTTCCTCGATGAATTGCTGGTGGACAAGCACAGTCGCGAGCGCGCCGGCTTTCCGCCCCAGGTGGCGACGGAGATCATCCGCCTGAGTAATTTCGTCGCGCGTCGGCATCATGCGGAAGTCGCACGCGATGCCTGGGACGACGTGCCAGAGTACAAGCGCGCGGAACTGGAACAGTTCGGCTATGAGTTCAGTCCGGCGGGCCTGATCAAATCCATCGAAGAGAACAATCACGATGCGGTGCAGGTGTTCATGTCCTGTGGCGTGGACCTGGAGATCCGCGACGAACGCAACTGGACGCCGCTGATGATCTCTTCCTTCAACGGCAACGAGGCGTTCGCGCTGTTGCTGATCAAGTGCGGCGCGCGCATCGCGGCGACCGATCAGAACGGTTATACGCCGCTGCATTGGGCCGCGTTCAATGGCTATTCCAATGTGGTCAACCTGCTGCTCGACAAGGGGGCTGACCCCAACCGGCAGAGCCAGTTCGGCTGGACCGCCTTGATGCAGGCGGCTACGCGCGGCCATCTGCTGACTTGCGCCTACCTCATCGCGCGTGGCGCGGATGTGAACCTGGCGACCGTCGATGGCTGGACCGCTTTGCACAAGGCCGCCAACAACGGTCACACGCAGATCGTGAAGCTGCTGCTGGAGAAAGGGGCCAACCGCCATGCGCGCTACCAGGACGGCAGCACGCCGCTGGACTTGGCGGAGAAGGCCGGTCATCAGGACATCGTCGCTTTGCTGCACCCGGGGCGGGCGTGGGCGGTCTGATCAGAAGGTATAGCCGTTGAGCACCCAGGCGATGCCGCCCAGCGCGCCGAAGAACAGCGCCAGGTTACCCCAGGTCCACAAGGCATAGCGACGCGCCATGCGTTCCGGTGCCAGGTTGCCGAGCAGGAACAGGCGGCCATCCTGCGGCCGGTGCAGGAAATGCACGTCCGGGGCGGCACGTGCCGCGCTCAGCCGTTTTCCGGCTTCGCGTCGGGCGGCCTGCCGTGCCAGCATCCATTCGTCGATATCCAGATGGCCGCTGCCATCCAGGTCGAAGCGGCGCAGCAGTTCCGGCTGATCGGCCTTCCATTCCGCGATCACCTGTTTCACCAGCTCGTTGTGGGTGACCGGGTCGTTGCTGCCGCCCAGCGTGCGGAACTCGCCCAGAGCATACAGCGGGTCCTGCTGGATCAGCTTCCATTCGGTGTAGCGCTGGTCACCGACCTGCCAGGTGTCCTTGTGACGGGTGACGATCTCGGCGCCGCGCGGGTCGATCACGCACAGACCGCTGCCGTCGTCGAGGCAGAACGGGGCTTCGCTCTCGCCGCTGGATTCGGTGCGCCATTCGTTCTTGTGGTTCTTGCGCTCCAGCTTGTAGCGATACCACAGGCAGGGCAGCAGCGAGAATTTGCCGAGGATGGGGGCGCCATGCGCTTGCGCGCGGCCCACCAGCTCCACATAACCCTGCGCCGCCGAGGCGACGCGCGAGGTGGGTGTGCCGCTGATCATGCGGTAGCGATGCAGCGTGGAATACCAGGCCAGCAGGCTGAGCAGGGCGACGCCGGACAGGCTCCACAGCCAGCCGTCGCGACTGCCCAAATGAAAACCGGCGAACAGCAATACGAGCTGTCCGCCGGAGGTGATGAGTTGCGCGTATTGTCGTCGCAGGGAGTTCAGCATCGCCATCCTCCTTGCGACGACGCTGTCCGCATCAGAAGCGGAATCCCAGTTTCAGGCTGGTGGACTGGGCGGAGCCGGTCTTGTCGAACTCGACGGCCAGGTTGGTCAGGCCGAAATTCAGGTTGGCGCCTGCGAATACCTTGTTCTGCTTGAAGCTCTCTGCCTTGAAGGTGGTCGCAGCATCCGGCGTGCTGTTGACCCACACCTGACCGACGCCGGCATACGGAGTCAGCATGGCGAAGCCCTTGGAGATGGACAGGTCCACGCTCTTGGTGTCCAGTGCCAGTTGGTTCACGCCGGACAGTTTGGTCATGGCACCGCGCACGGCTACGGCCGGCATGGCCACGCCGCCTTCGATGAAGGCCCAGCGCAGCTCGCCGCCGTACAGCTTGATGTCGGTGGTGGGGACAGCGGAGTAGAAGGCGCCGATATCGATGTTCAGCGGCAGGCCCTTGGTCACGTGCAGTTTTGGCACGTACAGGTTGCTGATGTCGTTGCCGGACAGGTTCTTCCACAGGGTGGCGCTCTTGGCCAGGTTGGTCTGGGTCACTTCCAGACCGAAGTCGAAGCCGGTGACGCCCAGCGATTCGGCAGGTACTACGCCCTTGTAGCTCAAGGCGGAACCTAGGTCTTCGGAGACGTTACGGAAGGCTGCCTGGCCGCCAGTGAGGTTGCTCAGATTGATGTTGCCAGCCAGAGCCGGTTGGGCGATGCCCAGTGCGCAGGTCAGTACGAGCAGTTTCTTCATTTTTCGCTTCCCTTCAGTGATGAGATAGTTTGTCCGCAACACAGCTTGCCGCTGCACGGCGGCAGTGAGAGTACGCAGCGTGGATTTGGTTCCTAGTCGAACAGTTGCTTGATATCCACGTCAGCCTTCTCGGCGGCGGCGAATTCTAGCAGCGGCTTGGGTTGGTAGGCGAACATGTTGGCGATCAGCACGGCCGGGAACTGTTCGATGCCCACGTTGTAGAGGTTGACCGATTCGTTGTACAGCTCGCGGCGGTCGGCGATGGTGTTCTCCAGTCCGCTGATGCGGGTCTGCAATTGCATGAAATGCTCGTTGCTCTTCAGCTCGGGGTAGGCCTCGGCTACCGCGAACAACTGGCCCAGACCACGGCGCAGCAATCCCTCCGCTTGGCCCAGTGCGGCGATGTCCTGGCCTTCGCGTGCCGACTGTACCTGCGAGCGCGCCTCGATCACGCGTTGCAGGGTCTTTTGTTCGAACTGTTTGTATTGCTTGCACACCTCGACCAGCTTCGGCAGTTCGTCGTGGCGCTGTTTGAGCGCGACGTCGATGTTGGCCCAGGCCTTGCTCACGGCATGCTTGAGCTTGACCAGATGGTTGTACAGGGTGATGCCGTAGATCAGTGATACGAGGCTGACGCCGAGTAGCAGCAGGGTGGAAGTCATGGAGCGGCTCCGCAAGTCTGGTTGATGTCGCGGCGCATCATAAAACAAAGCGCCGCACAGCGGGCGATCAGAGTTGCAGGCGGCGAGTGGTGAGTACGGCACCGGGATCGTCGCGCCACAAAGCGGGATCGGCATCGACGTACAGCTCGATCTCGATACCGTCCGGATCCTGGATATATAACGACTGGCTCACGCCGTGGTCGCTCATGCCGAAGATGGTGACGTGGTGTGCTTCCAGATGCGCCTTGCAGGCACGCAGTTCATCCAGGTTGTCGCCCACCTTGAATGCGACGTGGTACAGGCCGACGCTGCCCGGATCGGCTTCCGGCGGATGGGCTCCGATCTGCAGCAGGCCGAGGTCGTGATGGTTGGCGCCCAGCGTGAAGAAGGCCATCACGCCTTGATGGCGGGCGACCTCCTTCATGCCCAGCACGTCGCGGTAGAACGCCACGGAACGCTCCAGGTCGCTGACCTTGAGCACTACATGGCCAAGGGTGCGGATCCGCATGGCTTATTGTCCGAAGAATTCCTTGACCTTGCTCATCCAGGATTTGGCGCGCGGGTTGTGGCGTCCGTGATCCTTCTGGCTGATCTCTTCGAACTCGCGCAGCAACTCCTTCTGGCGCTCGGTCAGGTTGGACGGCGTCTCCACGATCACATGGCAATGCAGGTCGCCATGCTCGTGCGTGCGCATGCCCTTGATGCCCTTGCCGCGCAGACGGAAGATCTTGCCGCTCTGTGTCTCGGCCGGGATCTTGATGCGTGCGCTGCCATCCAGCGTGGGGATCTCGATCTCGCCGCCCAGTGCTGCTGTGGCGAAGCTGATCGGCATCTCGCAATGCAGGTCGTCGCCGTTGCGCTCGAACACGCTGTGTGGCTTGATGTGGATCTCCACGTACAGGTCGCCGTGCGGGGCGCCGTGCGAACCGGCTTCGCCCTGGCCGCTGTGGCGCAGGCGCATGCCGCTGTCGATGCCGGCCGGGATCTTGATCTCCAGCGTCTTCTGTTTCTTCACGCGACCGCTGCCGTGGCAGTCCTTGCACGGCGAGTTGATCTGCTTGCCGCTACCGTGGCAGCGCGGGCAGGTCTGCTGTACCGAGAAGAAGCCCTGTTGCATGCGCACCTGGCCGTGGCCGCCGCAGGTGGTACAGGTGGTGGCACTGGTGCCGGGTTTGGCGCCGGAGCCTTCGCAGGTTTCGCACTCGTCCATCACCGGGAAACGGATCTGTTTCTCGGCGCCGCGCGCAGCTTCTTCCAGCGTGACCTCCAGGTTGTAACGCAGGTCCGCACCGCGATGTGCTTGCTGGCGCCCGCCGCGCCCGCCACCGAAGATGTCGCCGAAGATGTCGCCGAAGTCGAAACCACCGGCACCGCCGCCGAAGCCGCCACCGAACGGATTGCCGCCACCCATGCCGCCAGCCTCGAAAGCGGCGTGACCGTATTGGTCATAAGCGGCACGCTTCTGGCCGTCGGACAGCGTCTCGTAGGCTTCCTTGGCTTCCTTGAAGTTTTCCTCGGCCTTCGGATTGTCCGGATTGCGGTCGGGGTGGTACTTCATGGCCAGCTTGCGGTAGGCCTTCTTGATGTCTTCCTCCGACGCGTCGCGGTTGACGCCGAGGACTTCGTAGTAGTCGCGCTTGCTCATGTTCTTTCCAAGTGGCGGTGGGGCGCATGCGCCCCACCGGTTGCTACATCGACTGAAGGCCAGGGATTACTTCTTGTCCTTGACTTCGGTGAACTCGGCATCCACCACGTCGGCATCGTCCGCCTTGGCGCCGCCTTCCGGCTGGGCGCCACCGCTCGCCTGGGCCTTGGCCTGCTCGGCGGCGTACATCTTTTCGCCCAGCTTCTGTGCGGCTTGCGCCAGCGCTTCGGCCTTGGCTTCGATGGCGTCCTTGTCGTCGCCCTTGACCACTTCCTCGGCTTCCTTCAATGCCTTCTCGATGGCGGTCTTCTCGTCGGCGGACAACTGCTCGCCGTAGTCCTTCATCGATTTGTTGGTGGAGTGGATCAGCGCGTCCAGCTGGTTGCGCGCGGTCACCAGTTCCATCGCCTTCTTGTCCTCGTCAGCATGCGCTTCGGCATCCGCCACCATGCGTTGGATCTCTTCCTCGCTCAAGCCCGAGCTGGCCTTGATGGTGATGTTGGCTTCCTTGTTGGTGGCCTTATCCTTGGCGCTCACGTGCAGGATGCCGTTGGCGTCGATGTTGAAGGTCACTTCGATCTGCGGCATGCCGCGCGGTGCGGGCGGGATGTCGGACAGGTTGAACTGGCCCAGGCTCTTGTTGCCGGACGCCATGTCACGCTCGCCCTGCAGCACGTGGATGGTCACCGCGGACTGGTTGTCGTCGGCCGTGGAGAACACCTGCGATGCCTTGGTCGGGATGGTGGTGTTCTTCTTGATCAGCTTGGTCATCACGCCGCCCATGGTCTCGATACCCAGCGACAGCGGGGTCACGTCCAGCAGCAGCACATCCTTCACTTCGCCTTGCAGCACGCCGCCCTGGATGCAGGCACCGACGGCCACGGCTTCGTCCGGGTTGACGTCCTTGCGCGGGTCCTTGCCGAAGAATTCCTTCACCTTCTCCTGCACCTTGGGCATGCGGGTCTGGCCACCGACCAGGATCACGTCGGCGATGTCGGCAGCCGACACACCGGCATCCTTCATGGCGATCTTGCACGGCTCGATGGTGCGCGCGATCAGATCTTCCACTAGGCTTTCCAGCTTGGCACGGGTGATCTTCACCAGCAGGTGCTTCGGGCCGGAGGCGTCGGCGGTGATGTAAGGCAGGTTGACCTCGGTCTGCTGCGCGGAGGACAGTTCGATCTTGGCCTTTTCCGCCGCGTCCTTCAGGCGTTGCAGCGCCAGCATGTCCTTCTTCAGGTCGATGCCGTTCTCCTTCTTGAACTCTTCGATCAGGAAGTCGATCACGCGCAGGTCGAAGTCTTCACCGCCGAGGAAGGTGTCGCCGTTGGTGGACAGCACTTCGAACTGGTGCTCGCCGTCGATCTCGGCGATGTCGATGATGGAGATGTCGAAGGTGCCGCCGCCCAGGTCATACACCGCGATCTTGCGGTCGCCTTCCTGCTTGTCGAGGCCGAAAGCCAGCGCGGCCGCAGTCGGCTCGTTGATGATGCGCTTCACTTCCAGACCGGCGATGCGGCCGGCGTCCTTGGTGGCCTGGCGCTGCGAGTCGTTGAAGTAGGCCGGCACGGTGATGACGGCTTCGGTGACCGGTTCGCCCAGGTAGTCTTCGGCGGTCTTCTTCATCTTCATCAGCACTTGCGCGGAGACTTCCGGCGGTGCGATCTCCTTGTCGCGCACCTTCACCCAGGCGTCGCCGTTCTTCGCCTTGACGATGCCGTAGGGCACCATGTCGATGTCCTTCTTCACCATCGGTTCTTCGAAGCGACGGCCTATCAGGCGCTTCACGCCGTACAGGGTGTTCTGGGGGTTGGTCACGGCCTGACGCTTGGCGGGCGCGCCTACCAGCACCTCGCCGTCCTCCATGTAGGCGATGATGGAGGGGGTGGTGCGCGCGCCTTCCGCGTTCTCGATCACTTTGGGCTTGCCGCCTTCCATGACTGCGACGCAGGAATTGGTGGTGCCCAGGTCGATACCGATGATCTTTGCCATGATGTCTTTCCTTTCAGTTCAAAACGTAATATTGGAATGCCGTTGCTGCCTTGCCGCATAAAGTGGGGCGTCGGGCAGCGATTTCAAGTGTCACTTGCCTTTGCTCACCATCACCAGTGCCGGACGCAGCACGCGGTCGTGCAGGGTGTAGCCCTTCTGCATCACGTTGACCACGGTGTTGGCTGGTTGGTCGCTGTCCACCATGCCGATGGCCTGGTGCTTGTTGGGGTCCATCTTCTCGCCGACCGGATTCACTTCCTGGATGTGGAATTTCTCGAACACGCTGGCGAGTTGCTTCAGCGTCAGCTCCATGCCGCTCTTGAAGCTCTCCACGTTCTCGGTCTCCACGGCCAGACCGGCTTGCAGGCTGTCCATCACCGCCAACAGCTCGCCGGAGAAGCGCTCCACCGCGAACTTCTGTGCCTTGCTTATGTCCTCGGCGGCGCGGCGGCGGATGTTCTCGCCTTCAGCCTTGGCGTACATCCAGGCGTCGTAGTGCTCCTGTGCCTTGCGCTCGGCTTCCCGCAGCATCTCTTCCATGCTGGGCATCTTGTCGCCAGCCGTGCTGTCGGGTGTCGTGACGGGATCCTGTTGCTCGGTCTGGGGCTTGTTCTCGTTCTGTTCCATGTGCATCTCCTGTTGGCGATTGGCGCTTGATGGGGGCGCGCTTTGCGATTTCAAGGGGCGGCAGGAAATTTTTTTCGGTGGGATAATGCGCGCCGCTTCCGCTCCTCGATCATGACTGACCGCAACTATCA
Source organism: Pseudomonadota bacterium (assembly GCA_040754175.1). Lineage (GTDB taxonomy): Bacteria > Pseudomonadota > Gammaproteobacteria > Burkholderiales > Gallionellaceae > Sideroxyarcus. The sequence goes on from JBFMFN010000038.1 coordinate 95,533, forward strand.
CTGGCGCATCGCCGGCTTCTATTTCTTCTATTTCGCTTTCGTGGGGATGTTCTCGCCCTACTGGAGCCTGTATCTCAAATCGCTGCATTTCGATGCCATCGACATCGCGATCCTGATGTCCCTGCAACCGGTGATGCGCATGGCGGCGCCCGGCCTGTGGGGCTGGCTGGCCGACCATACCGGCAAGCGCAAGGAGGTGGTGGTGGTGGCCGCCGGACTCAGTGCCTTGTTCTATCTGGGGGTGTTCGCCACCGAGAGTTTCTGGGGGCTGTTCGTCGTGCTGTTGCTGATGAGCTTCTTCTGGAGCGCCTCGATGCCGCTGGTGGAGGCGACCACGCTGACCTGGCTGGGCAAGAACACGGCGCATTACGGTCGTCTGCGCTCGTGGGGTTCCATCGGATTCATCGTCAGCGTGGTCGGTTTGGGCTATGCCTTCGACCATGTCGCCATCTATTGGCTGCTGTGGGCGGGGCTGGTGTGCGAGATCGGCATCTTGATCTTCGCGCGCCAGATTCCCAGGACCGAGGTGCTGGCGCACCATACCGACCACCAGCCCATCCGCCGCATCGTCATGCAGCCCAAGGTGCTGGCCCTGTTCGGAGCCTGTTTCCTGATGGCGGTGGCGCACGGCCCGTATTACACCTTCTTCTCCATCTACCTGGTCGAGCATGGTTATGCCAAGAGTGCGGTCGGCATGTTGTGGGCGCTGGGGGTGATTTGCGAGATCGCAGTGTTCTTCCTGATGCCGTCGCTGGTACGCCGCTTCGGTTTCGTGCGCATCCTGGCCATCAGTTTTGCTGCGGCCGTGTTGCGCTTCCTGCTCATCGGCTGGACGGTGGACTGGATCTTGCTGCTGTTGCTTGCGCAGGTGTTGCATGCCGCGACCTTCGGCGCCTTCCATGCCGCATCGGTCGGGCTGGTCCACGATTTCTTCCAGGGGCGCCATCAATCGCGTGGGCAGGCCTTGTTCGGTAGTGTGACCTATGGGGCGGGCGGGGTGCTGGGCGGCTTGGCCAGTGGCCCGATCTGGCAGCATTGGGGGGCGAGTGTGCTGTACACCGCGAGTGCGGGTGCTGCGTTGCTTGGGATGGGCATAGTGCTGTGGCATAATCGCGCGCTCTCGGAAAGTGAATGAAATGACCGCAAAGACCTTATACGACAAACTCTGGGATTCTCACGTGGTGCGCCAGGAAGCCGACGGCACCGCGTTGATCTATATCGACCGCCAGCTGGTGCATGAAGTGACCAGCCCGCAAGCCTTCGAAGGTCTGAAACTGGCGCACCGCAAGCCTTGGCGCACCGCCTCGATGCTGGCGGTGCCGGACCACAACGTGCCGACGACCAATCGTGCAGCGGGAATTTCCGATCCCATCTCGCGCACGCAGGTGGAGACGCTGGACGCCAACTGCGCCGAGTTTGGCGTGGTGGAATTCAAGATGAACGACATCCGCCAGGGCATCGTGCATGTCATCGGCCCCGAGCAGGGCGCGACCTTGCCCGGCATGACCGTGGTGTGCGGCGATTCGCACACCAGCACGCACGGTGCGTTCGCGGCGCTGGCGCATGGCATCGGCACTTCCGAGGTCGAGCATGTGATGGCGACACAGTGCCTGGTGGCGAAAAAATCCAAAGCCATGCTGGTCAAGGTGGAAGGCAAGCTGGGCCGCGGCGTGACGGCCAAGGACATCGCGCTGGCGGTGATCGGCAAGATCGGTACTGCGGGCGGCACCGGCTACGCCATCGAGTTCGCCGGCAGCGCGATTCGCGGCTTGAGCATGGAAGGTCGCATGACCCTGTGCAACATGGCCATCGAGGCGGGCGCGCGCGCAGGCATGGTGGCTTGCGACGACATCACCATCGAATACGTGAAGGGGCGTCCGTTCGCGCCCAAGGGCGCCGACTGGGAAAAGGCGGTGGTCTACTGGAAGACCTTGCATAGCGATGCGGGCGCGAAGTTCGATGCCGCGGTCGAGCTGGATGCCGCCGGCATCCGTCCGCAAGTGACCTGGGGCACCTCACCCGAGATGGTGACGGACATCAATGGGCGCGTGCCCGATCCGGCCTCCGCACCCGATGCGGTGAAGCGCGGCGACTGGGAGCGCGCCTTGCAGTACATGGGTCTGCAGGCCAACACGCCGATCAGCGAGATCGGGGTGGACAAGGTGTTCATCGGCTCCTGTACCAATGCGCGCATCGAGGATATGCGCGAAGCGGCGGCGGTGGCCAAGGGCAAGAAGGTGGCTGCCAACGTGAAGCTGGCGATGGTGGTGCCCGGCTCCGGTCTGGTGAAGGCGCAAGCCGAGAAAGAAGGGCTGGACAAGGTATTCATCGACGCCGGTTTCGAATGGCGCGATCCGGGCTGTTCCATGTGTCTGGCGATGAACGATGACCGGCTGGAGCCGGGCGAGCGTTGCGCTTCGACTTCGAACCGTAACTTCGAAGGTCGCCAGGGGCAGGGTGGGCGTACCCATCTGGTCAGCCCGGCGATGGCGGCAGCGGCGGCGATCGCCGGGCATTTCGTCGATGTGAGCAAGGTGTGACGATGAAGAAATTCACTACATTTGATGGGTTGGTGGTGCCGCTGGATCGTGCCAATGTGGATACCGACGCCATCATCCCCAAGCAGTTCCTGAAATCGATCAAGCGCTCCGGTTTCGGTCCCAACGCGTTCGACGAATGGCGTTATCTCGACCACGGCGAGCCGGGCATGGATAACAGCAAGCGTCCGCTGAATCCTGAATTCGTGTTGAACCAGCCGCGCTATGCAGGTGCGCAGATTCTGCTGGCGCGCGAGAACTTCGGTTGCGGATCGTCGCGCGAGCATGCGCCGTGGGCGCTGGAGGATTATGGTTTCCGCGTCATCCTCGCGCCCAGCTTTGCCGACATCTTCTTCAATAACTGTTTCAAGAACGGCCTGCTGCCGATCAAGCTGGATGCAGCCATCGTCGACAGCCTGTTCAAGGCGGTGGAGACGAACGTCGGCTACAAGCTCAGGGTCGATCTGGCGCGTCAGGTGATTGCGACGCCCGACGGCAAGGAGATCCCGTTCGAGGTCGATGCCTTCCGCAAGCATTGCCTGTTGAACGGGTTGGATGACATCGGCCTGACCTTGCAGCATGTGGCCGATATCAAGGCCTTCGAGGCCAAGCACAAGGCGGCGCAGCCCTGGTTGTTCGCCTGAATAATTTCATAGATAGAACTGGAAGAGAGCATGAAGATCGCAGTCTTGCCGGGTGACGGTATCGGTCCCGAGATCGTGGCGCAAGCCGTGAAAGTGCTGAAGGCACTGGATATCGGCCTGCAGATGGAAGAGGCGCCCATCGGCGGCGCGGGTTACGAGGCGGCGGGCGATCCGCTGCCGGATACCACGCTGTCCTTGGCCAAGGCCGCCGATGCGGTGTTGCTGGGGGCCGTGGGCGACTGGAAGTACGACAAGCTGGAGCGTCATCTGCGCCCCGAGCGCGGCCTGCTGCGCATCCGCAAGGAGCTGAACCTGTTCGCCAACCTGCGCCCGGCGCTGCTGTATCCGGAACTGGCTTCGGCTTCCACCTTGAAGCCGGAAGTGGTGAGCGGCCTCGATATCATGATCGTGCGCGAACTGACCGGCGACATCTACTTCGGCCAGCCGCGCGGCATCTCCACTTTGGAGAACGGCGAGCGCGAAGGCATCAACACCATGCGCTACAACGAAACCGAGATCAAACGCATCGGTCGAGTCGCGTTCGACATCGCCATGAAGCGCAACAAGAAAGTGTGTTCCGTGGACAAGGCCAATGTGCTGGAGACCACCGAGCTGTGGCGCCAGGTGATGATCGAGCTGTCCAAGGAATATCCCGAAGTCGAGCTGTCGCACATGTACGTGGACAACGCCGCGATGCAGCTGGTGCGCGCGCCCAAGCAGTTCGATGTGATGGTCACCGGCAATATCTTCGGTGACATCCTGTCCGACGAGGCTTCGATGCTGACCGGCTCCATCGGCATGTTGCCGTCCGCTTCGCTGGATGCCAACAACAAGGGCATGTACGAGCCCAGCCACGGTTCCGCGCCGGACATCGCCGGCAAGGATGTGGCCAATCCGCTGGCGACCATCCTGTCCGCCGCGATGATGCTACGCTACACCTTCAACGACGAGGCGAACGCGACGCGTATCGAGGGTGCGGTGAAGCAGGCGCTGGCGCAGGGTTATCGCACTGCCGACATCTGGACCGAAGGCATGAACAAGGTTGGTTGTGCGGCCATGGGCGACGCAGTGGTCGCGGCGCTGTAACGGGAATAGCAAAGGAACATCATGAAAGTCGGTTTGATCGGTTGGCGCGGGATGGTTGGTTCGGTGCTCATGCAGCGCATGCGCGAGGAGAAGGATTTCGACCTGATCGAAGCGGTGTTCTTTACCACCTCCAACGTCGGTGGTTTGGCTCCTGCCGAAGGCAAGGGTGTACCGCTGAAGGATGCGATGGACATCAATGAGCTGAAGGCGATGGATGCCATCATCTCTTGTCAGGGCGGCGATTACACCACCGAGATATTCCCCAAACTGCGCGCCGCCGGCTGGCAGGGTTACTGGATCGATGCGGCGTCCTCGCTGCGCATGGAGGACGATGCGGTCATCATCCTGGATCCGGTCAATCGCAACGTGATCGATGCGGCGCTGGCACGCGGCATCAAGAACTACATCGGCGGCAACTGCACCAACTCCATCCTGTTGATGGGTTTGGGCGGGCTGTTCCATGCGGGACTGGTGGAATGGGTGTCTTCCATGACCTACCAGGCAGCCAGCGGTGCCGGCGCGCAGAACATGCGCGAACTGCTGAAGCAGATGGGGGTGTTGCATGCTTCGGTGGCCGATCTGTTGCAGGACGAGAAGTCGGCCATCCTGGAGATCGATGAACGTGTGGCGGCGAGCATGCATTCCGCATCCATGCCGACCGAACATTTTGGTGCGCCGTTGGCCGGTGGCCTGATCCCGTGGATTGACAAGCAATTGGATAACGGTCAGTCCAAGGAAGAGTGGAAGGGCAAGGCTGAGGTCAACAAGATCCTCGGCACCCAGCAGACCATCCCGGTGGACGGCTTGTGCGTGCGCATCGGTGCCATGCGCTGTCACAGCCTGGCGTTGACCCTCAAGCTGAACAAGGACCTGCCGCTGGCCGAGATCGAAGCTTTGATCAAGGGCGGCAATCCGTGGGTCAAGTTCGTGCCGAACGAGCGCAGTCTGTCGGTGCGCGAGCTGACCCCGGCGGCGGTGACCGGCAAACTGGATGTCGCCGTTGGCCGCGTGCGCAAGATGGAGTTGGGCGCGGAGTATCTGAGCGCCTTCGTCTGCGGCGACCAGTTGCTGTGGGGGGCGGCAGAGCCGTTACGCCGGATGTTGCGTATCCTGATCGGCAAGTGATGGAAAAAACCTGTTGATTACCGCTGCTTAGTCGCGCTATCTAGAGCGTTCCTGAGCTTGCATCACTAACCCTCTGATGTTAGTCTGATTATCGTCAGGGAATTACTAAAGGGTGGCTGCGTGCTGAAAACGATCCTTAAAACGTCGGGTTTTATCGTCTGTCTGTTGGTGTCAGGAGTTGCCGGTGCCGTCGGCTTAGGCAGCCTGTCGGTCACCTCCAATCTTGGACAGCCGCTGAAAGCCGAAATCGACCTGGTTGCAGTGGACAATGCTGATCGCGGAAGTCTGGTCGCCAAGCTAGCCTCCGTGGAAGACTTCAAGAACGCCGGCATCGACTACCCATATGCGCTGCCCAAGCTGAAATTCGAGATCGTCGGACGCGACACTTCCCAGCCGGTCGTGCGTATCTCCTCCAATCAGCCGATCAACGAGCCTTTCGTCACTTTGCTGGTCGAAGCCAGCTGGTCTTCCGGCAAGCTGTTGCGTGAGTACACCTTCCTGCTCGATCCGGTCGGTTTCAATGTCGAACCGCAAGCAGGCGCCGTCGCCCCGGTCGCTCCGGTAGTGGCAGCCCCCGCGGCTTTGGCTACTCCTCCGTTACCGCCGATGGATGCGGCGCCCGCCATCGAAGCGCCAGCTGCCACAACGCCGGCGGCCGAACCTGTCCCGGCCGAACCCACTGCTGCAGCTGCAGAGCCGGCTGTTGCAGCGAGCGAATCCACTCCCGCCGCTACCACTACAACAGCCGAGGCCGCGCCGGTCGCTGCAGCGGCTGCCGGCGCTGCGGTTTCCGAACCCGCCGCTGCTGCCGAAGCGGCCCCCGTAGAGCAGGATGCCTTGAGCAAGGAAGAAGCCCTTCCAGTGGTGGAAGACAAGACCGTGAAGGTCATGCGTGGCGACACCCTGAGCAAGATCGCGCTGCAAGCCAAGTCGGACGACGTCAGTCTGGAGCGCATGCTGGTCGCGCTCTATCGCGCCAACGGCGAGGCCTTCATGGGCAAGAACATGAACCGCCTGAAAGCCGGCAAGATCATCCGTATCCCCGATGCTGCGGAGGTCGCTGCCGTACAGCAGGATGAGGCGGTGCGCGAATATCGCGCTCAAGTACAGGATTGGAATGCCTATCGTCAGCAACTCGCTGCCGTGCGCGGCGAGGCGCGTGACGACGTGGTGCAGCAGCAAGCGGCCGGCAAGGTCACTGCCGCCGTGGCGGAGAAAACGACACCGAAAGGGCCGGCAACCGAAGTGCTGAAGCTCTCCAAGGGTGAGGCTCCCGGCGATGAAGTCGCTGCGGCGAGCCCTGGTAGCAAGGAAGAAGAATCCATCGCCAAGGCCAAGGCGCTGAAGGAAGCGGAACAGCGTACTGCCATGCTGGAAAAGAACGTGCAGGATCTGCAACGTCTGGCTGAGCTGAAGAAGCAGCAAGAAGCAGCCGCTGCGGCGCAGAAGGCACCGGCTGAAGCCGCGACGGCGGCAGTCGGTGCGAGCGCGCCGGTACCTGCCCAGCCGTCCGCCAAACCGGCAGTGCCGGCTCCGGTGTCTGTGCCGGAACAGACTGAGCCTTCCTTCGTCGATTTTGTGCTGGAGGACCCGATCCTGTTGGGGGGCGCGGGTGCTGGTGCTGTGGCAGTGCTCGGTCTTGGTCTGTGGCTGTCGCGTCGTCGCAAAACCGTGGCTGCCGTGCCTGCTGTCGCAGCCAGTGCTGTGGATGTAGGCAGTGCTACCGGCCGTATCGCAGAACCGGTGATGCCGTCCCCGGATACCGGCGATTTCACACAGATGGCCGGTCAGGAGCAGGAAGCGCCAGCTTCGGACGAGGTCGACCCGATCGCCGAGGCGGAACTTTTCCTTACCTTCGGTCGCGATGTGCAGGCGGAAGAGGTGCTGAAGGAGGCTTTGCATAGCCGTCCAGGCGATATCCCCATCCTGCTCAAACTGTTGTCCATCTATGCGACGCGCAAGGATGCCAATGCTTTCATGACCTACGCCCGTCAGGTCAAGGATACTGGCGATGAGGCGGCTTGGCAGCAGGCTGCGGCCATGGGGCATGAACTGGAGCCGGGGAATCCGTTCTATGGCGGCAGCGGTGAAGCTGTGGCTGCCCCGGTTGCCGAAGCAGCGGGCGAGCCGGCGGTCGATTTCGACCTGGGGTTCGGCAGTGCGGCAGCCGAGACGTCGGCAGCTCCCTCGATGGACTCCATCGTCCTCGATCAGCCTGTCGCATCGAGCATGAATACCGTGATTCTGGATGTGCCGAAGACACCGGAAAGTACCGCGGTCCTCAGTTCCGAAGAGTTGCTGGCCGCCAGCGATGCGCCGATGGATTTCGATATCACGGGGGCTGCGGAAACACCGGCTGGCGTAGCAAGCGCAGTGGGCAAGTCCGGCGGCGGGATGGACGATCTGGTGTTCGATGTCACCTCCACCCACTCCGGCGTACCCAGCGCGGCAGCGGTCAGCCAATCTGCGAGCGGCGGTGGCGATGACCTGATCTTCGATGTTACGGCGACCCATCCTGGCGTGCCCGCTGCCACGGCGGCGGAACCGACCCTGGATGATCTGGTGTTCGATGTCACCACCGCGCATGCGCCGGCCGCCGGTGCCCAGCCGGCATCGGCACAGCCTGCCGATGAAGGATTGTCCTTCAGCCTGGATATCCCGGATTTCAAGACCGACGCCAGTGCGGACGAAGAGGAGCGGCCGTCCGCTCCGCTGGACATCGGTCTGGGCGACATCAGTCTGAATCTGGAGGGTGCGGGGCAGGAGCTGGGGAGCGCACCGGCCGTGAAGGATGAGCACTGGCAGGAAGTGGCCACCAAACTCGATCTGGCCAAGGCCTATCAGGAGATGGGCGATGCGGCAGGTGCCCGCGAGATCCTGGAAGAGGTGTTGCAGGATGGCGACGGGCAACAAAAGGCTGCAGCACAGGCGATGCTGGGTCAACTCTGAACCTGAAGCACATACGCGACGGCAGCCCATTGCGGCTGCCGTTTTTGTTTGAACCACAGGATATGCGCATGCCCCATCCCGCCGTACTGATAGTGATCTGGCTCACTTCTGCGGTCATCGTACAGTTGTTGCCCGGCGCGGCGCTGGCTGCCTCATCGCTGTTGTTGCCCGTGCTGGCATGGCATCTGGACGGGCGCAGGCTGGGCAGTCTGCTGCGCCGTACGCGCTGGATCGCCTTCTCGTTGTTGCTGATCTATGCCTACACCACGCCGGGAACCGCGCTCGTCGAGACACTGGGGCGTTGGTCACCTACACAGCAAGGGTTGTTCGATGGTCTGCTGCAACTGGGGCGTCTGCTGTGCATGTTGGCGACGCTCGCCGTCCTGCTGTCGTTGCTGACGACAGCGAAGTTCATCGCTGGGATCCATGTGTTGGCTTGGCCGTTGCGCGGGTTGGGCATGTCACGCGAACGGATCGCGGTACGGCTGGCCTTGACCCTGGAGTATGCGGAACCAGCCATGCGCGACACGGCGGCGGACTGGCGGCAGACGATACATGCCGCGCTGCGTCCACCGGCCGGGGCGGGCGGCCTGATCGAATTGCATACGCAGGGTTTGCGCTGGATTGATGCAGTCTGTCTGGTGGCTTGTGCGGGTCTGATGGCTGGGGTATGGAGATGAGAATCGCGCTGGGGGTGGAATACGACGGTAGTCGCTACCACGGTTGGCAGAGCCAGCCGGACATGGCGAACGTGCAGGATGCCTTGCAAGCGGCGCTGACTTCCGTCGCCAGTGCGCCTATTGAAGTCGTCGCGGCCGGCCGCACCGATACCGGGGTGCATGCGCTGGAGCAGGTGGTGCATTTCGATACGCCGGTGGCGCGGCTGTTATCGGCCTGGGTGCGCGGTGCGAATGCCTTCTTGCCGTCCGGCATCGCCGTGCTATGGGCGCATGCGGTGCCCGACGAGTTCCATGCGCGTTTCTCGGCGCAGGCGCGCAGCTATCAGTATGTGTTGATCAACCGGCCGGCGCGTCTGGGGGTGCATGCGGGCAAAGCCGGCTGGTTCCATGCGTCGCTGGACATCACAGCGATGCGCGCGGCGGCGCGCTATCTGCTGGGCGAGCACGATTTCAGTGCGTTCCGTGCTGCGGAATGCCAGGCCAAATCGCCGATCAAGACCATGACGCGACTGGATATCCGCCAGCAGGGGGATACTTTCATCTTCGAGCTGACGGCCAATGCCTTCCTGCATCACATGGTGCGCAACATCGTCGGTTGTCTGGTCTATGTGGGTAAAGGCAAGCATGGGCCGGAGTGGATGCGGCATATCCTGGCATCGCGCGAGCGCAAGCTGGCGGCACCGACCTTCATGCCGGATGGCTTGTATCTGCGCCATATCACCTACGATCCGAAATGGGGGCTGCCGCAAGGTACAATGCCGGCCTCGTCAACGGACTGAGCAGCGAATGACCAGAACCAAGATCTGCGGTATCACCCGCGAGCAAGATCTGCACGTCGCCGTGGCGGCCGGCGCGGATGCGCTCGGTTTCGTGTTCTATGCCAAAAGCCCGCGCAACGTCTCCCCGCAACAAGCGGGGCAACTGTTGCGCGCCTTGCCGCCGTTCGTGACCAGTGTCGGGTTGTTCGTCGATCCCGAGGAAGATTTCGTGCGCGAGGTGCTGGCGCACGTGCCGCTGGATGTGTTGCAGTTCCATGGCGACGAGCCGCCGGCGTTCTGCCGCCAGTTCGGCCGCCCTTACCTGAAGGCGATACGCGTCCGGGTCGGGGTGGATTTGGTAGAATGCGCGGCCCGTTACCAGGATGCGCAGGGCTTGTTGCTGGATGCCTATGTGGAAGGCGTGCAGGGCGGTACCGGCGAGTCGTTCGACTGGGCATTGATCCCGCGCCAATTGCCGTTGTCGGTGATCCTGTCCGGCGGTCTGCATCCCGGCAATGTGGCAGCGGCGGTGCGCCAGGTGCGGCCCTACGCGGTGGATGTGTCCAGCGGTGTCGAGGCGAGCAAAGGTATAAAGGATGCGGCGAAGGTCGCCGCGTTCATCGAAGAGGTTAAGAACGTTGACTTACAGCTACCCAGATAAAGACGGCCATTTCGGCCAGTTCGGCGGCATCTACATGGCCGAGACGCTGATCCCGGCGGTCGAGGAACTGCGCGACCAGTATCTGCGCTTCCGTGACGATCCCGAGTTCAAGGCCGAATTCGAATACGAACTCAAGCACTACGTCGGCCGTCCCAGCCCGGTGTATCACGCCAAGCGTCTGTCCGAACACTTGGGCGGTGCGCAGATCTACCTGAAGCGCGAAGACCTGAATCACACCGGCGCGCACAAGATCAACAATGCCATCGGTCAGGCATTGCTGGCCAAACGCATGGGCAAGAAGCGCGTCATCGCCGAGACCGGTGCTGGTATGCACGGCGTGGCGACCGCCACCGTGGCGGCGCGTTTCGGCATGGAGTGTGTGGTGTACATGGGCGCGGAAGACGTGCAGCGCCAGGCACCCAACGTGTTCCGCATGAAGCTGCTGGGTGCCACCGTGGTGCCGGTGGAGAGCGGTTCGCGCACCTTGAAGGATGCCTGCAACGAAGCCATCCGCGACTGGGTCACCAACGTCGAATCGACCTTCTACATTTTCGGTACCGCCGCTGGCCCGCATCCGTACCCGATGCTGGTGCGCGACTTCCAGTGCGTGATCGGCAACGAAGCCAAGGTGCAGATGCAGGAGATGATCGGTCGCCAGCCGGATGCGGTGCTGGCCGCGGTGGGGGGCGGCTCGAATGCCATCGGCATCTTCCATCCCTACATCGAAGTGCCGAACGTGCAACTGATCGGCGTCGAAGCCGGTGGTCACGGCATCGCCAGCGGTTCGCATGCCGCGCCCTTGACCGGCAATGCCAAGGTCGGCGTGCTGCACGGCAACAAGGTGTACCTGATGCAGGACGAGAACGGCCAGATCATCGAGACGCATTCCATCTCCGCCGGTCTGGATTACCCCGGCGTCGGTCCCGAGCATTGCCTGCTGAAGGACATCGGTCGCGCGCAATACGTCGCCATCGACGATGACGAAGCCATCGCTGCATTCGATGCGCTGTGCCGCTACGAGGGCATCATCCCGGCGCTGGAATCCAGCCATGCGCTGGCGCATGCGATGAAGATCGCGCCGACGATGGCGCAGGACAAGGTGCTGCTGGTCAACCTGTCCGGCCGTGGCGACAAGGACATGAACACCGTGGCCAAGATCAAAGGCATCACGCTATGAGCCGCATCGATACCGTTTTCGCGAACCTGAAACAGCAGCAACGCAAGGCACTGATCCCTTTCATCACTGCCGGCGACCCCTCGCAGCAACTCACCGTGCCGCTGATGCATGCCTTGGTGCAGGCCGGCGCCGATGTGATCGAGCTGGGTGTGCCGTTCTCCGACCCGATGGCGGACGGTCCGACCATCCAGCGCGCATCCGAGCGCGCACTGGCGAATGGCATGAGTCTGCGCGGCGTACTGGGCATGGTGGCCCAGTTCCGCCAGCAGGATACGACGACGCCCGTGGTGTTGATGGGTTACGGCAATCCGATCGAGGCGATGGGCTGGGAAGCGTTTGCCAAGCGTTGCGCCGAGGTGGGGGTGGATGGTGCGCTGACCGTGGATTTCCCTCCGGAGGAGAGCCATGAGGCGTTCGAACATCTGCAGAAGCACGGCATCGCGCCGATCTTCCTGCTGGCGCCGACCACCAACGAGGCACGCATCGCGCAGGTGGCCAAACTGGCGCGCGGCTATGTGTATTACGTCTCGCTCAAGGGCGTGACCGGGGCGGGCAATCTCGACCTGTCGGCCATCGAGCAGAAGATGCCGCAGCTGCGCAAGCACATCAAACTACCCATCGGCGTCGGTTTCGGCATCCGCGATGCGGCGACGGCGAAAGCGGTGAGCGCCTTGTGTGATGGCGTGGTGGTGGGTAGCCGCATCGTGCAGGAGATCGAGCAGTCCGACGAACACAACGTGGTCGCCCAAGTGGGGCGACTGGTGCAAACATTGCGAACCGCGATAGATAATTGACAAGGAGTGAATCATGGGTTGGTTCCAGAAGCTGTTGCCGCCGAAGATCAAACGCCGTGAGGGCGAAGATGGCAAGAAGAACGTACCGGAAGGCTTGTGGTTCAAGTGTCCGGATTGTCAGGCCGTGCTGTATCACGCCGACCTGGAGAAGAATCTCAGCGTCTGCCCCAAGTGCAACCACCATCACCGCATTACGGCGCGCACGCGCCTGGACTGGCTGCTGGACGGCGAAGGCCGCTTCGAGATCGGTTCCGAAGTGTTGCCGGTGGATACTCTGAAGTTCAAGGACCAGAAGAAATATACCGAACGTCTGGAAGCCGCCAAGAAGAGCACTGGCGAGGACGATGCGCTGGTGGTCATGCAGGGCAGCATCCATGCCTTGCCGGTGGTGGCCGCATCCTTCGATTTCAGCTTCATGGGCGGTTCCATGGGCTCTGTGGTGGGCGAGCGTTTCGTGCGCGGCGTGCAGGTCGCACTGGAGCAGCAGTGCCCCTTCATCTGCTTTTCCGCCAGCGGCGGTGCACGTATGCAGGAGGGCTTGCTGTCGCTGATGCAGATGGCCAAGACCAGCGCCGCGTTGACCCAACTCTCCGAAGCCAAGCTGCCGTTCATCTCCGTGCTGACCGACCCGACCATGGGCGGCGTTTCCGCCAGCTTCGCTTTCCTGGGGGATGTGGTGATCGCCGAACCGGGGGCGCTGATCGGTTTCGCCGGTGCGCGCGTGATCCAGCAGACCGTACGCGAGACGCTGCCGGACGGTTTCCAGCGTGCCGAGTTTCTGCTCGAACACGGCGCTATCGATATGATCGTCGACCGTCGTCAGATGCGTGACCAGCTGGCGACGCTGATCACCTTGCTGATGAAACAGGAGCCGGTGGCCAAGCTGGAGGCTGCTTAACCTCGATCCACCCGGCGGCCGGCGTTGAGCCGGCCGCTTTTGTTTTGTGCGTGACGAAATGCCCGCTTCCTTGGCCGATTGGCTGACCCATCTCGAATCCCTGCATCCCAAGACCATCGAACTCGGCCTCGAGCGTGTGGCGCGCGTCCAAGACAGGCTCGGTCTGCAACCGGAATTCCCCGTCATCATCGTCGGCGGCACCAACGGTAAGGGCTCGGTGTGCGCCATGTTGGAAAGCATCCTGCATGCGGCGGGTTACAAGGTCGGCTGCTACACCTCGCCGCATCTGCTGGATTACAACGAGCGTGTGCGCATCGCCAAACAACAGGCGAGCGATGCCGAGCTGTGTGCCTCGTTCGAGGCCATCGAACAGGCGCGTGGCGATATCCCGCTGACGTATTTCGAATTCGGCACGTTGGCTGCGATGCAGTTGTTCATCGCGCATCGTGTGGAAGTCGCCATCCTCGAAGTCGGTCTGGGCGGTCGGCTGGATGCGGTGAACGTGTTCGATGCGGATGTGGCGCTGGTGACCAGCGTGGATATCGATCACGTCGATTATCTGGGCGACACGCGCGAGCAGATCGCCCACGAGAAGGCCGGCATCTTCCGCGCCGGCAAGGTGGCGATCTGTGCGGACAGCGATGTGCCGCAGGCGCTGCGCGAACACGCGCAGCAGATCGGTGCCGAGCTGTGGTGCATCGGCGGCGAATTCGGTTTTCTCAACCATCAGTCGCAGTGGGATTATCGCGGCCGTACCTCGCGCAATGCCTTGCCGTTCCCGGCCTTGCGCGGTGCCTTCCAGTTACATAACGCCAGCGCGGTGCTGGCTGCGCTGGATGCCTTGCAGGCGCGTTTGCCGGTGAGCATGGAAGCGGTGCGGCGCGGGCTGGTGGAAGTCGAACTGGCGGGGCGTTTCCAGTTTGTGCCTGGGCGGCCGCAACTCATCCTGGATGTGGCGCATAACCCGCATGCCGCACGTTCGCTGGCGCAGAACCTGGCTGCGCTGCCGCCGGCCAGGACCTTTGCCGTGTTCGCCATGCTCAAGGACAAGGATATGGCGGGCGTGGCTCAGGCGCTGGATGCGCAGATCGACGTGTGGCTGGCCAGCGGCATTACGGCGCCGCGTGGCGCCAGTGCGGAGGAGGCTGCCGCCATCCTGCGTCAGGTAGGGGTGCGCGGGGAGGTGGTGTGCTGTGCCTCCATCGCCGATGCGCTGCAAGAGGCGAGCAAGCGGGCTGGCGAAAATGATAGAATCGCCGCCCTCGGTTCCTTCTATACGGTGGCCGAAGTGATGCGTCTGCGCCGACTGCGCAACGCCTGAGATTCCGGGGTCCCCATGGCGAAACAGCTCAATACCGACGAAGCTTTCAAACTCAAGAACCAGGCGCGCCATCGCCTGATCGGCGCCGTGGCCCTGATGGTCGCGGTGGTGGTGTTCCTGCCCATGGTGTTCGACAGTGAGCCGGACGCCCTCGTCGGCAACATCGAGTTGCGCATCCCCGACAAGAGCGAAGTCCCGCCCTTCCATCCCGAGACGGCGAGCGAATCAGCCGTTGCTCCTGCTGCGGAAGCGGCCAGCACGGTCGCCGCACCGGTAGATAAACCGCTTGCACCGGCCGTAGTGGAAACTAAACCTGCAACGCCCAAGCCGGTGGAGAGTGCGCCCATCGAGGCGAAACCGGCCGCCAGCAAACCTGCAGAGAGCAAGTCTGCACCGGTCGTTGCCAAACCCGCGCCAGCACCGGTGGCGAAGAAACCGTCCGCCACGCAGAAGGCCCCCACCTCCGGCTGGGTGTTGCAGGTCGGCGCCTATTCGCGCGAGGAAGCGGGGCGCCAAATGTACGACAGCTTGAAGCAGAAAGGTTTCCCGGCGTATACCGAGAAGGTGAGCGGCATGCTGCGCGTACGCGTGGGCAGCTATCCCAGCCGTGAAGCGGCGGAGAAGGTGAAGCAGAAACTGGAGGCGATAGGCCTGCACCCGAACGTCATCGATCTGGGCTAGTTTCGATGCCGGTTTTCGATATCGCAGTGCTGGTCATCATCGCCTTGTCGGCCTTGCTGGGTTGGTGGCGCGGCTTCATGTACGAGCTGTTCTCGCTGCTGGGCTGGATCGCTGCGTATATCGCGGCCACTTCCTTTTCCGATTTGGCGCTGCCGTATGTGCCGGAGGCTATTACGATGGTGAGCGCGCGTTCCGCGGTTGCCTTCGCATTCGTGTTCGTGGTGACGCTGATCGTGGCGGCTGTGGTCGCCTGGCTGTTGTCCAAGCTCACCAAGGTCGCCGGCCTGGGCGGGCTGGACGGCAAGTTCGGCGCCATGTTCGGCGTGTTGCGCGGCGTGCTGGTGGTGCTGGCGCTGGTGTGGATCGGCGGGCTGACCAACCTGCCGCAGAAAGCCTGGTGGAAAGAGGCATGGACCAGCCAGCCTTTGCAACAGGCGGCTTTGTATGTGCGTGACTACCTGCCGATGCAGGGTAGTTGAAGATTCATCTCACGGAAACGGGAAACGATATGTGCGGGATTCTGGGTATGGTGGCGAATACGCCGGTGAACCAGGTTTTATACGACGGTTTGCAGGTGCTGCAACATCGCGGTCAGGATGCCGCCGGCATCGCGACGCTGGAAGGGCGCACCTTCCATCTGCACAAGGGCAATGGCCTGGTGCGCGACGTGTTCCGCACGCGCAACATGCGCGCGCTCAAGGGCAACTCCGGCATCGCCCATGTGCGCTATCCGACCGCAGGCAATGCGGTGGACCATAACGAAGCGCAGCCGTTCTACGTCAATTCGCCGTTCGGCATCACGCTGGCGCACAACGGCAACCTGACCAACACCGACGAACTGCGTCGCGCCATGTTCCAGCAGGACCTGCGTCACATCAACACCGGTTCCGATTCCGAGGTGCTGCTCAACGTGCTGGCGCACGAACTGCAAGCCAATGCCGCCGATTTCAAACTCGATCCGCAGAAGATCTTCGCCGCCGTCTCAGGCGTGCATCGCCGCGTCAAGGGGGCCTATGCCGTGGTGGCGATGATCGCCGGCTACGGCCTGCTGGCGTTCCGCGACCCGTACGGCATCCGTCCGCTGGTGGTGGGCAGCAACCAGCATGGTGACGGCATCGAATACCTGATCGCCTCGGAGAGCGTGGCGCTGGATACCCTGGGTTTCCATTTCCTGCGCGACATCGCGCCGGGCGAAGCGGTGTTCATCGACCTCGACGCCAACTTCTTCAGCCAGCAATGCGCCGAGTCGCCGAAACTGAATCCCTGCCTGTTCGAATACGTGTATTTCGCACGCCCCGACTCGGTGATGGATGGCGTCTCCGTATATGCCACCCGTCTGGCCATGGGCGAATACCTGGCCGACAAGATCAAGCGCGAATGGCCGGAGCATGACATCGACGTGGTCATCCCCATCCCCGATTCCAGCCGTCCCAGCGCGCTGCAACTGGCCAACCATCTCGGCATCCCGTTCCGCGAAGGCTTCGTCAAGAACCGCTACATCGGCCGCACCTTCATCATGCCGGGGCAGGCCATGCGCAAGAAATCGGTGCGCCAGAAACTGAATGCCATCAGCGTCGAATTCAAGGACAAGAACGTGCTGCTGGTGGATGACTCCATCGTGCGCGGTACTACCAGCCGCGAGATCGTGCAGATGGCGCGCGACGCCGGTGCCCGCAAGGTGTATTTCGCCTCCGCCGCGCCACCGGTCAAGTTCCCCAACGTGTACGGCATCGACATGCCCACGCGCAAGGAACTGATCGCCACCGGCCGCAGCGACGAGGAGATCTGCCGCGAGATCAGCGCCGACCGCCTGTTCTACCAGGATCTGGACGATCTCAAGACCGCCGTGCGCAAGACCAACACCAGCTTGCAGGAATTCGACGCCTCCTGTTTCGACGGTCACTACATCACCGGCGACATCTCCCCGGAATATCTCGATGCCATCGAAACGGCACGCGAGGGTGGCAAAGCCAACAAGCCGGTGGACGACGACCAGATGGAACTGGACCTGGCGATGGCGGCCAGCTCGATGTGAGTTGACGCCGTCATCGGACGGGTGCTACTTTCCCTCCGCGCCGATTTGAGGAACAGCTTGCGGGCGCGTTATAAATCCAGCTAAAGCGGGGAACCCGGTTTAGCGTCAAGCTTTCCGGGTTTTATATTTTGCGCGGGGTGACCGCGCGCGGAGATCGATGATGAGCGACAACGAATACCAGCTTGAGACCCTGGCCGTGCGAGCCGGCCGTGAACAGACGCCGTTCCATGAGCACAGCGAGGCGATGTTCCTCACCTCCAGCTTCACCTTCGACAATGCGGCGCAAGCGGCACGCCGCTTCATCGGCGAGGAACCGGGCAACATCTACGCGCGGTTCACCAATCCCACGGTCACCATGTTCGAGGAACGGCTGGCTGCGCTGGAAGGTGCAGAACAATGCGTGGCGACTTCCAGCGGCATGTCCGCCATCCTGGCCTGCTGCATGGGCTTGCTCAAGGCGGGCGACCATATCGTCGCCTCGCGCAGCCTGTTCGGTTCCACCATCAACCTGTTCAACAACTACTTCAAGAAATTCGGCGTGGAGGTGAGCTATGCCTCGCCTACCGAGGCGGCGGACTGGGCGGCCAAGGCGCAGCCGAACACGAAATTGTTCTTCCTGGAGACGCCGTCCAACCCGCTGACCGAGGTGTCCGACATCGCGGCCATCGCGGCGGTGGCGAAGCAGTGCGGCGCGTGGCTGGCGGTGGACAACTGTTTTTGCACACCTGCGCTGCAACGCCCGCTGGAGCTGGGCGCGGACATCGTGATCCATTCCGCCACCAAATACATCGACGGTCAGGGGCGGGTGCTGGGCGGTGCGGTGCTGGGCAGCAAGAAACTGATGGAGCCGGTGTATGGCTTCCTGCGCACGGCGGGGCCGACCATGAGCGCGTTCAACGCTTGGGTGTTCCTGAAAGGGCTGGAGACGCTCAAGCTGCGCATGGCGGCGCATAGCGCCAACGCCTTGCAACTGGCGCAATGGCTGGAGCAGCAACCCAATGTGGCGCGCGTGTTCTATCCGGGCCTGCCGTCGCATCCGCAGCATGAACTGGCGATGCGGCAGCAACGGACCGGCGGCGGCATCGTCGCGTTCGAGGTGAAGGGTGGCAAGGAAGCGGCCTGGCGCGTGATCGACAGTACGCAGATGCTGTCCATCACCGCCAATCTGGGCGATACCAAGACCACCATCACCCATCCGGCCACCACAACCCATGCGCGCATCACCCCGGAAGCACGCGCGGCGGCCGGCATCAGCGATGGCCTGCTGCGCATCGCGGTAGGGTTGGAAGCGGTGGTGGACATCCAGCACGATCTGGCGCGAGGCCTGTGATGGATGTGTTGGCAGCGCGAGTGGGCGGGGCGCTGAAGGCGCACGGCTACATGTTGGCGACGGCGGAATCCTGCACCGGTGGCGGCGTGGCGCAGGCAGTCACCGCCATCGCCGGTAGTTCGGACTGGTTCGACCGTGGCTTCGTGACCTATTCCAATCTCGCCAAGCAGCAGATGCTGGGCGTCAGCGAAGCCTCTTTGATCGCTTACGGAGCAGTGTCGGAAGCGGTGGTACGCGAGATGGCACTGGGGGCCTTGCAGCACAGCACGGCCCAAGTGTCGCTGGCGGTGAGCGGTATCGCCGGCCCCGGTGGCGGTTCGCCGGAGAAGCCGGTCGGCACCGTATGGTTCGCTTGGGCGCAGGACAACGGCAATGTCATCGTCGCGCGTCACCTGTTCCAAGGTAACCGCGACGAGGTACGCGCCCAGTCGGTGCGCACCGCCTTGCGCGGCCTGCTCGATCTGCTGGGGCAGACCACCCTGCTGGCATAAACAAGAACGAACGTTCTGTACAACCGCAGAACGTTGTGCAACAATCCGCCCCGAATTTTTCCAAGGAGATCGAATGATGGATGACAACAAGAGCAAGGCACTCGCGGCGGCCCTGAGCCAGATCGAAAAGCAGTTCGGCAAGGGCTCCATCATGCGCTTGGGCGAAAGCGATGTGGCGAAGGATCTGCAAGTGGTCTCCACCGGTTCGCTCGGCCTGGACATCGCGCTCGGCGTCGGCGGCCTGCCGCGCGGCCGCATCGTGGAGATCTATGGCCCGGAATCCTCCGGCAAGACCACGCTGACCCTGCAAGTCATCGCGGAGATGCAGAAGCTGGGCGGCACTGCGGCCTTTATCGACGCCGAACATGCGCTTGACCCGGGGTATGCCGGCAAGCTGGGCGTGCAGGTGGAAGACCTGCTCATCTCGCAACCGGACAACGGTGAGCAGGCACTGGAGATCGCCGACATGCTGGTGCGCTCCGGCTCGGTGGACGTGGTGGTGATCGACTCGGTCGCCGCCTTGACGCCCAAGGCCGAAATCGAGGGCGAGATGGGCGACCCGCAGATGGGCCTGCATGCGCGTCTGATGTCGCAGGCGCTACGCAAACTCACCGCCAACATCAAGCGCTCCAACACACTGGTCATCTTCATCAACCAGATCCGCATGAAGATCGGCGTGATGTTCGGCAACCCGGAGACTACCACCGGCGGTAACGCGCTCAAGTTCTATGCTTCCGTGCGACTGGACATCCGCCGTACCGGCGCCATCAAGAAGGGCGACGAGGTCATCGGCAACGAGACGCGCGTCAAGGTGGTCAAGAACAAGGTGGCGCCTCCGTTCAAGGAAGCCAATTTCGACATCCTCTATGGCGAAGGTATCTCGCGCGAGGGCGAGATCGTCGAACTGGGGGTGCAGCACAAGATCGTGGAGAAGTCCGGTGCCTGGTATGCCTATAACGGCGAGAAGATCGGCCAGGGCAAGGACAACGCCCGCGAGTTCCTGCGTAACAATCCCGGGGTTGCCGTCGAGATCGAAAATCGCGTCCGAGAAGCCCTCGGTGTGACCAAACTGGCCGAAGCGAACGCTGAGTGATGAGGCTGGTGCATGCGATTTCGACGCAGGCTCACAGGCGCGTAGCGCTTGTTAAGGCGCTTGTGACGGCCTGCCGTAGTCAACACAAGGTGCGTGCCGCACTCGGCGTGATCGCACTGAGCAGCGGTGCCGAAGCCGAGGACTGAGGTCAGCCTGCGTGTGCGCGCCATGCGCTATCTGGCGCGGCGCGAACACAGCCGTGCCGAGTTGCGCAGCAAGCTGCTGCCGTACGTGCAGGACGGCGAGGATGTCGAGGCGGTGCTGGACGAGCTGGCGCAACGCAACTGGCTGTCCGATGCGCGTGCGGCCGAGCAGATGGTTACGCAGCGCCGCAGCCGTTACGGCAGCCAGCGCATCGCGCATGAGCTGAGGCAGAAGGGTATCGGCGAAGAGCTGATCGCCGAGGCTTTGCCGCAACTAAAGGCCTCCGAACTGGAAGCGGCGCGCGAGGTGTGGGCCCGCAAGTTCGGCCAGCCGGCACAAGACCAGAAGGAACGGGCGCGTCAGGCGCGTTTCCTGCAGTCCCGCGGTTTCTCTATGGAGACCATCCTAAAGGTGCTGAAAAGTGCCACCGTCGACGCCGCCGAGGGCGACGGATAGGCACGCCCGAAACGCCGCCAAATGGTATGATTCGCGCCGAGAAGCCGCCCGCGTGGCGGCATGTTCATTGAACGATTTGCGCCTATCGGTGACCAGATGAAAAGCAGTGAGATCCGCCAGAAGTTCCTCGATTTTTTCGCCTCCAAGGGCCATACCGTAGTCGCCTCCAGTTCGCTGGTGCCGCACGAAGATCCGACGCTGCTGTTCACCAACGCGGGCATGAACCAGTTCAAGGACGTGTTCCTCGGCTTCGACAAGCGCCCCTACACCCGTGCAGCGACTTCGCAGAAATGCGTGCGCGCCGGCGGCAAGCACAACGACCTCGAGAACGTCGGCTACACCGCGCGTCACCACACCTTCTTCGAGATGCTGGGCAACTTCAGCTTCGGCGACTACTTCAAGCGCGACGCGATCAAGTACGCGTGGGAGCTGCTGACCGAAGTGTTCAAGCTGCCCAAGGAAAAGCTCTACGTCACTGTGTATGCCGAGGACGACGAGGCCTACGACATCTGGACCAAGGAGATGGGCCTGACGCCGGATCGCGTGATCCGCATCGGCGACAACAAGGGCGCGCGCTACGCCTCCGACAACTTCTGGATGATGGGCGACACCGGCCCCTGCGGCCCCTGCACCGAGATCTTCTACGACCACGGCGCGCACATCCCCGGCGGCCTGCCCGGCACGCCCGAGGAAGACGGCGACCGCTACATCGAGATCTGGAACAACGTGTTCATGCAGTTCAACCGCGACGAGGCGGGCGTGATGCATCCGCTGCCCAAGCCATCGGTCGATACCGGCATGGGGCTGGAGCGCATCTCGGCGGTGTTACAGGGCGTGCATGCCAACTACGAGATCGACCTGTTCCAGGCGCTGATCAAGGCGGCGGCGCGCGAGACCCATTGCGCCGATATGGATTCGCCTTCGCTGAAGGTGTTGGCCGACCACATCCGCGCCTGTTCCTTCCTGATCGCCGACGGCGTGATCCCCGGCAACGAAGGTCGCGGCTATGTGCTGCGCCGCATCATCCGCCGCGCCATCCGTCACGGCTACAAGCTGGGCGCACGCGGCCCGTTCTTCCACAACATGGTGCAAGACCTGGTGGAACAGATGGGCAGCGCCTATCCGGAATTGGTCGCCGAGCAGGTGCGCGTGAAGGGCGTGCTCAAGCTGGAAGAGGAGCGCTTCTTTGCGACCATTGAGAATGGAATGAACATCCTCGAAGCCGAGCTGGCCGAGATGGAGAAGGCGGGCGTCAAAGTGTTCAACGGCGAGACCGCCTTCAAACTGCATGACACCTACGGTTTCCCGCTCGACCTGACTGCCGACATCTGCCGCGAGCGCAATGTATCGGTGGACGATGCGGCGTTCAACGCCGCGATGGCGCACCAGAAGGAACAGGCGCGCGCCGCCGGCAAGTTCAAGATGGCAGCCAATCTGGAATACTCCGGCCCGGCCACCACCTTCCACGGCTATGAGACGCTGGAGCACAAGGGCAATGTGCTCGCGCTGTACAAGGACGGCGTCGAAGTGAACGAACTCAACGAAGGCGAGATGGGTGTGGTGGTGCTGGACGACACCCCGTTCTACGCCGAGTCCGGCGGTCAGGTGGGCGACCGCGGCGAGTTGCGCAGCGTGCACGGCATCTTCGCGGTGGAAGACACGCAGAAGATCCAGGCCACCGTGTTCGGCCACCACGGCGTGGTGAAGACCGGCAAGCTGACCGTAGGCAACGGCGTCACGGCGCGCGTGGATATGCAGGCGCGTGCGCGCACCGAGCGCAACCACTCGGTGACGCACCTGATGCACAAGGCTCTGCGCGAAGTGCTCGGTCCGCATGTGCAGCAGAAGGGCTCGCAGGTCGATCCGGACAAGACCCGGTTCGACTTCGTGCAGAACCAGCCGCTCACCGATGCGGAGATCCGCAAGGTCGAGGCTATCGTCAATGCCGAGATCCTGGCCAACAGCGCGACCGATGCCAGCGTGATGGCCATCGAGGATGCGCAGAAGACCGGCGCGATGATGCTGTTCGGCGAGAAGTACGGCGACGAGGTGCGCGTGCTTTCCATCGGCAGCTCCAAGGAACTGTGCGGTGGCACGCACGTGAAGCGTACCGGCGACATCGGCCTGTTCAAGATCGTGGCTGAATCGGGCGTCGCGGCCGGTGTGCGCCGCGTCGAGGCGGTGACCGGCGAGGGCGCGCTGGCCTTGGTGCAGCAGCAGGAAGCGCAACTGCAGCAGGTGGCCGATGCCGTGAAGGCGCAGCCGCAGGAAGCTGCCGCGCGCGTGGCACAGATCATGGACAACGTGAAGGCGCTGGAGAAAGAACTGGCCGCGCTGAAATCGAAGCTCGCTTCCGCGCAGGGCGACGAACTGCTCGCACAAGCGCAGGATATCAACGGCGTGAAGGTACTGGCCGCCAAGCTGGACGGCGCCGATGCCGCCACGCTGCGCGAGACCATGGACAAACTCAAGGACAAACTGAAGTCTGCCGTTATCCTGTTGGCGACTGTCGCCGACGGCAAGGTCAGCCTGGCCGCCGGCGTGACGGCCGACCAGACCGCGAAGGTGAAGGCCGGCGAACTGGTGAATTTCGTTGCCGGTCAGGTGGGCGGCAAGGGAGGTGGCCGGCCGGACATGGCGATGGCGGGCGGTACGCAGCCGGAGCATCTGGCGCAGGCGCTGGCTTCCGTGCCGGGCTGGGTGAAGGCCAAACTATAAGGCCGAGTGCGTTCCACGTACGAGGGAGAACCGATGTTGAAGCAGGCAGGCGACACGATCTTGCTGGTGGAGGATGAAGAATCCGCGATCCTGCTGGTGCAGCAGGCGGTGGCGACTTGTCCGGGCGGGCTGCATCTGGCGGTGGTGCCGGATAGCGTGGCGGCGCTCGACTGGCTGTCGACCGAGACCGCGCATGGGCATCCGGTGCCGCGCCTGATCCTGATCGATCTCAAGCTGCCCAAGCTCATCGGCCTCGCCGTACTGCGTACCTTGTGCATGGACCAGCGTTTGGCACATGTGCCCATCGTGGTCTATTCCGAGGTGCATGAACCGTCCGATGTGGTGCTGGCCTATCAGGTGGGCGCCAATAGTTTCGTGCGCAAGCCGGAGAACCTGGGCGAGTTCGGTCAGTTGATGCGCGATCTGATCGATATGGGCTGGCTGGAACAGGGCGGCCTCGGCAAGACCCTGCACCAGACCATCCCTTCCTGACTCAGAACGGCAGTGCCAGCTCTGGCGCTGCGTCCAGCAGTACCTTCCTGAAATCTTGCTGTATGCGCGCGAGCGCGGCGGCATCATCCGCCTCGAAGCGCAATACGATGGCTGGCGTGGTGTTGGAGGCGCGCATCAGACCGAAGCCATCCGCATATTCCACGCGCAGACCATCGAGGGTGATGATGTCCTGTGCCGCACGGAAGTGAGCTTCCTGTTGCAGACGAGAGATCAAGGCATGGTTCTCGCCTTCGGCGGTGGCGATGTGCAGCTCGGGGGTGCTGAGCGCGTCCGGCAGGGCGTTCAGCACGGCGCTCGGATCGCTTGCGTGGCTCAGGATCTCCAGCAGACGCGCACCGGCATACAGACCGTCGTCGAAACCGTACCAGCGTTCCTGGAAGAAGAAGTGGCCGGTCATCTCGCCGCCGAGCAGGGCGCCGGTCTCCTGCATCCTGGCTTTCATCAGCGAATGGCCGGTCTTCCATAAGGACGGCTGGCCGCCGTGTTGGCGTATCCACGGGAACAGCTTGCGCGTGCATTTCACATCGAAGATCACCTGGGCACCGGGATGGCGCTTGAGCAGGTCGGCGGCGAACAGCATCAGTTGCCGGTCGGGGTAGATGATGCGCCCATCCTTGGTGACCACGCCCAGCCGGTCCGCATCACCGTCGAAGGCCAGGCCGAGTTCGCCGCCGTTGTTGCGCAAGGCAACGATCAGGTCGTGCAGGTTGTGCGGCTCCGAAGGGTCGGGATGGTGGTGCGGGAAGCGGCCGTCGACTTCGCAATACAGTTCACTCACTTCGCAGCCGAGGGCCCGATACAGGCGGGGGGCGAAATCGCCGGCCACGCCGTTGCCGCAATCGACGGTGATGCGCAGCGGGCGCGCCAGCCGGATGTCGCCGACGATGCGCGCCAGATAGTCGGCGCTGATGTCGTATTGCCGGTAGCTGCCGCTGCCGTGCGTCAGTTCGTCGTGCTCGATACGTGTACGCAGGCGCTGGATGGTCGCACCGGACAGCGTCTCACCGGCCAGCACCATCTTCAGGCCGTTGTAGTCGGGCGGATTGTGGCTGCCGGTGACCATCACCGCGCAACGGGTTTGCAGATGGAAAGCGGCGAAATAAGCCATCGGCGTGGTGACGCGCCCGAGGTCGATGACGGAGATGCCGCTCTGCTGTATGCCGCGTGCCAGTGCGGCCGCTAGCTCGGGGCTGGACAGGCGGCCATCGCGGCCGAGGACGATGCTGTGCTGCTGGCGGCTGACGGCTTCGGAGCCGATGGCGTGGCCGATCCGTTCCACGCTGTCCGCGCTCAAGGTGTGGCCGACGATGCCGCGGATGTCGTAAGCCTTGAAGATGGAAGCGGGGATGTCGCTCATGCGCCGCGGACGGGGAGGTGGCGGGCGACTTCCTTGGGGGTGAGTTTGAGCATGCAGTTGAAATGGCCGAGCGGACATTCGCGCTTGAAGCACGGGCTGCATGGCAGGTCGAGCTTGAGCACCTGCGCCTGTGGCGACAGCGGCGGCGTGAACTGCGGGCTGCTGGAGCCGAAGATGGCGAGCAGCGGGCGATCCAGCGCGGCGGCGATATGCATCAGGCCGGAATCGTTGCTTACCACCAGGTCGGCGCAGGCGAGCAGGGCGATGGCGTCGGTCAGGTCGGTCTCGCCGCACAGGTTGCGGCAGGGGCCGTTGCCCAGCGCCACGATCTTGTCGGCGACTTCCTTGTCCTTGGGCGAACCGATCAACCACACGGCATAGCCGCGCGTGCGCAGGTCCTGCGCCAGTTCGGCGTAGTAGTGCGCCGGCCAGCGTTTGGCCGGGCCGTATTCCGCGCCGGGGCAAAATACGGCCACCGGCTGCGCCTGCGTCAGGCCGAACCTGCGCAAGGCATCCTGGCGTTGTTCCTCGCTGGCCAGCAAGGTCGGTGCAGGCACCGGGCGCGGCAGCGGCGTGTCGGCGTCTTCGGCCAGTGCGGCGAAGCGTTCCACCATCAGCGGCAGCGCTTTCTTGTCCAGCTTGCGCGCGTCGGTGAGCAGGCCGTAGCGCATCTCGCCCACGAAGCCGGTACGCCGCGGGATGCCGGCGAACCAGGGGACCAGTGCCGACTTGAGCGAATTGGGCAGGATGATGGCCTGGTCGTAGTTGCGTTCGCGCAACTGCTGGCCCAGCGCGCGGCGCGCACCGAGTTGCAAAGCGCCGTGCGGGAAGGGATTGACCACGATATCGCCGACTTCCGGCATCTGGCGCAGTAGTTTCTCGGTCCACGGCGGCGCCAGCACGTCGATGCGCACGCCGGGATGGCGCTGGTGCAGGCGGCGCAGCATGGGCTGCATCAGGACGCAATCGCCGACCCAACTCGGCGCGACGACGAGTATGCGTTGCATGGTATACGGGAGCAGGTGCGGTCCGCGTCAGTGGTGGCCGGCGGGACGTTCGCCCTTGAAGCGGTAATGTGTGCCGCAATACGGGCAGACCGCTTCGCCAGTCTTCTCCACCGGGATGGCCACGCGCGGGTGGCCGCTCCACAAGGTCATCGCAGGCGTCGGACAGAACAGCGGCAAGGCTTCCGCCGTGACTTCGATATATCGCTGGTTATCGTTGGACATGCTCCCCCCTTGATCTGTTTATACGTGTGCCAGCCAGTGGGCGTACTTGTCGTTCTTACCGCCCACGATATCGAAGAAAGCGGCTTGCAGCTTGGCCGTGATCGGGCCGCGCACGCCGCTGCCGATGGCGCGGTTGTCCAGTTCGCGGATCGGGGTCACTTCGGCGGCGGTGCCGGTGAAGAAGGCCTCTTCGGCGCAATACACTTCGTCGCGCGTGATGCGTTTCTCGATGATCTCCAGCCCCATGTCCTTGGCTAGCGTGATGATGGAGTCGCGCGTGATGCCTTCCAGGCAGGAGGTCAGGTCGGGCGTGTACAGCTTGCCCTTCTTGACGATGAAGATGTTCTCGCCGGAGCCTTCCGCCACGTAACCGTCCACGTCCAGCAACAGCGCCTCGTCGTAACCGTCATGCGCGGCTTCCTGGTGCGACAGGATGGAGTTGGTGTAGGTCGAGACCGACTTGGCACGGCACATGTTCACGTTGACGTGATGACGGGTGAAGCTGGAAGTCTTGACGCGGATGCCCTTGGTCATGCCTTCCTCGCCCAGGTAGGCGCCCCACGGCCAGGCGGCCACGGCCACATGGGTGGACAGGGTCTTGGCGGCGATGCCCATCGCCTCGGAGCCGTAGAACACGATGGGGCGGATGTAGCAGGATTCCAGCTTGTTGGCGCGCACCACTTCCTTCTGTGCTTCCATCAGCGTGGCCTTGTCCCACGGCATCTTCATCTGGAAGATGCGCGCCGAATTGAACAGGCGCTCGGTATGTTCTTCCAGGCGGAAGATCGCGGTGCCCTTGGTTGTCTTGTATGCACGCACGCCCTCGAACACCCCCATGCCGTAATGCAGGGTATGGGTGAGCACATGGGTGGTGGCTTCGCGCCAGGGCACGAGCTTGCCGTCGTGCCAGATGAAGCCGTCGCGGTCAGACATGGACATGGTGATTTCCTTGAAAACTTAGGTTGATGATCGGGGTGGCGATTCTAGCCTGTTCCGGGGCGTTATTGAACTGGGTTCGGCGATATGGGGCGATATCCCTTTAGCGCGCCTTCGGGTAATATCGCCGGCGGAAGCCAATCGGGCGCCTTGGGGGCATATGGCTGAGCATATCAGCGCGCAGGACATCAAACCGGAGATGCTGGATACGCAGGAAGACAAACTGCGCAAGAGCCTGCTCATCTTCGCAGCATCTTTCATGACCTTTGCCGTCATGTTCTGGTTGGCCTTGTACTGGATGATGGGGCTGAACTTCTCCAGCAACGTGCCGCTCGCCTATCAGGTGGTTTCGGTTTCATCTCTGGCCTATTACATGAAGACGCGCAACTTCGCCGTGCTGCGCTTCGTGCAACTCAACCTGTTCCTGTTCGCGCCCTTCGTCATGCAATGGAGCATCGGCAGCTCGATCACCTCCAGCGGCGTCGCGCTGTGGGCTTTGCTGGCGCCCATCGGTGCGCTGGTGGTGTCCGGCTGGAAGGAATCCATCCCCTGGTTCATCGCCTACGTCGTGCTGACTGCGCTGTCCGGCTTCTTCGATTACTACTTGGGCGGCACCCAGGCCGGTATTCCGCTCGACACCATCGGCGTGTTCTTCGCGCTCAACTTCGTGGCGATGTCGTCCATCCTGTATTTCCTGGTGCGCTATTTCGTCATCGAGACCGAGAAGATCAAGGCGCAACTGGACAAGCAGCATGCCTTGCTGGCGGAAGAGCAGAAGAAGTCCGAGCGCGTGCTGTTCAACGTGTTGCCGTCCAACATCGCCGAGCGCCTGAAGAGCAACGAGGGGCTGATCGCCGACGGTTATGCCGATGTGACGGTCATGTTCGCCGATCTGGTCAATTTCACGCAGTTGACCGAGCAGATGTCGCCGGAACAGATGGTCGGCCTGCTCAACACCGTGTTCTCCGGTTTCGACGAGCTGTCCGAGAAATACGGCCTGGAGAAGATCAAGACGATAGGTGACGCCTATATGGTGGTGGGCGGCCTGTCGCGCGAGCGACCGGACTATGCCGCCGACGTGGTGAACATGGCGCTGGAGATGATCGATTTCGTCGGCAAGCATCCGCTGGCAGTGAAGCGCAACCTCAATGTGCATGTCGGTATCGCCACCGGCCCGGTGGTGGCCGGTGTGATCGGTACCAAGCGTTTCATCTACGATCTGTGGGGCGATACCGTGAACATCGCCAGCCGGCTCACCGACGATGCGACCTCCGGTCACATCCTGACCGACCGCGCCACCTACAACCGCCTGCGCCATGAGTATCTGTTTGAGCCGCCTAACGTGCTCAACGTGAAGGGCAAGGGGGAGATGACCTCGTATCGTTTGGTCGGACGTGTGGAATCCCTGTCCGAGTCCAGCAAGAGCAACGTCTATCAGTTGCCGGTATCAGGCGGTGATCCTGCCGTCGCCTGATACCGGTTCGGCCCGCTAGCTTCCTAGCAACGTCTGCCATAGCGCCAGCACCGGCGCGACTTGCAGCCGGCCGGCCTCGATGCGCGCTGGCGACTGGTTGTTCAGGCGCAACTCGTGTTGCAGGCGGCGCAGCTCGCGGTAGTGCTCGCGCAGTGCATCGCAGCTCGCCTGGTCGATCAAGCCCAAGGTTGCGGCGGTCTGCAACAAGGCCAGGTTGCCGCTGTTCGCCGTCAGTTCCGGATGTTGCGCGGCATGCGCCAGCACCAGGAACTGCACCATGAACTCGATATCCACCATGCCGCCGCTGTCGTGCTTGATGTCGAACAGTGCGGTCGGGTTGGGGTGGCCATCGTGCATCTTCTGGCGCATCGCGCGCACTTCCTCCTTCAGTTTCTCCCGCTCGCGCGGCAGGCGCAGGATCGTCGTGCGGATCTGCTCGAAGCGCGCGCCGACCGCCGCATCGCCGGCGCAGAAGCGGGCACGCGTCAGCGCCTGGTGCTCCCACACCCAGGCATGCTCGCGCTGGTAGGATTCGAACGCTTCCACCGAGCTGACCAGCAAGCCGCTCTCGCCATTCGGGCGCAGGCGCAGGTCCACCTCGTACAGGCGGCCGGCGGCGGTGTGGCTGGAGACCAGGGTATTGATGCGCTGCGCCAGCCGCGCGTAGATCTGCCCGGCGTCGGGATGCTCGTCGTCGTAGATGAACACCAGGTCGAGGTCGGAGGCGTAGCCCAGTTCCTTGCCGCCCAGTTTGCCGTAGGCGATCACCGCGAAGCGCGGATCGTCGCGGTGACGGATGCGCAGGTCGCGCCAGCACAGACGCAGCACATGGCGCAGGATCAGGTCGGCCAGGTCGGACAGGTGGTCGCTCAGTTTCTCCAGCGGCAGCACGCCCTGCAGATCCATCGCCAGCAGGTGGAAGGTCTGCACCTGTTGGAACTGGCGCAGCGCATCCATCTCGCGTTCGGTGTCGCCGTGGCAGCTTTCCAGTTGCTCGTGCAGCAGCGCATCGAGCATCTGCCAGTCCGGTGCTTCGTACAACTCGCGCGTATCCAGCAACTCGTCGAGCAGGATGGGGTGCTGCGTCAGATAATCGCCGGCCCAGGCGCTGGCGGCGAGGATGCGCACCAGGCGCGGTAACGCCTGCGGGTATTCGGCAAGGAACGCCAGATAGGCCGCGCGGCGCGCGATGGCTTCCAGCAGCTTGAGCGCGCGCTGCAGTGCAGCATCCGCTTGCCCTTGCGCGGCACACTGGCGGATGAAACTGGGTACCAGCGTATCCATGCGCTGGCGACTGATCTCTGGTAGCTGCCGGTAGCGGTTGCTGGCGCGCATCTGCTGCAAGGTGGCGGCCAGCGCATCCGCTTCGGTGTAGCCCAGCTCGCTCAGGCGCGCCGCCAATCCATCGTGCTCGGCGCCGTCATGCCAGAGCGGGTCCACCTCGTTCTGCTGTTTGCTGCCGAACACCGCCTCGAATTGCGCGCTGACGAATTCGCGCAATGGATCGAGTGCGTTCAGCAGGGCCGGGTAATCGGGGTAGCCCATGGCTGTCGCTACGATCTGGCGCGCCTCATCCTGTTCCGGCAGCATCTGCGTCTGCTGGTCGTCCACGTATTGCAGCCGGTGTTCCAGGTTGCGCAGGAACACATAGCTGGCGTCCAGGCGTTGCACCACTTCGGCTTGCAGCTCGCCCTGCTGCGCCAGCCGTTGCAGCACGCGCTGCGTCGGCTTGATGCGCAGGCGCGCATCGCGGCCACCGCGGATCAGCTGGAACACCTGGGCGATGAACTCGATCTCGCGGATGCCGCCGGCTCCGAGCTTGATATTGTCCTGACGGTCGCGCCGCACCACTTCGGCACGGATCTGCGCGTGCAGCTTGCGCATCGAGTCGAAAGCGCCGAAATCCAGGTATTTGCGGAACACGAACGGCTGCGCCAGTTTTTCCAGTTCGGCGATATGCGGATCGTCCGCCGGCGCGATCACGCGCGCCTTGATCCAGGCGTAGCGTTCCCACTCGCGGCCCTGCGCCACCAGATATTCCTCCAGCGCGGCGAAGCCCATCACCAGCGGGCCGCTGTCGCCGTAGGGGCGCAGGCGCATGTCCACGCGGAACACATAACCGTCGGTGGTCAGGTCGTTGATGAGGGCGATGATGCGGCGACCGAGGCGGCTGAAGAACTCGTGGTTGGAAAGCGTGCGCGCGCCGTCGGTCTCGCCTTCCTCGGGGTAGACGAAGATCAGGTCGATGTCGGACGAGACGTTGAGCTCGCCCCCCCCCAGTTTTCCCATGCCGATCACCAGCAGTTGCTGTGGTGTGCCGCTGTCGCTGCCGATGGGTTGCCCGAACTGGGCGACCAGGCTGGCCATGGTCAGGCTCTGCGCGCGTCGCACGGCCAGTTCCGCCAGCGCGGTCATGGCGTGCATCACTTCGTCCAGTCCGCACAGGCCGTTCAGGTCGCGCAGGATCAGGTGCAGCATCACGCGCTTGCGCAGCAGGCGCAGGGCGCGCGACAACTGCGCTTCGTCCGCCGCCGGCAGTTCGTCCAGCCAGGCGCTCAAGCGTGCGGCATCCGCCGGCGTGCGGTGGTCGGCGTGCAGGGTGGCGCGCCAGCCCGGTTCGGCCTCCAGCAGGCGTGCGAAGTAGCGGCTGCAATGCGCCGCATGGCGCAGCATGGGTTCGAAATCGTCGGTGTTTTGGGGCTTTTCCATGGTGGCTTTCGGTTAGAATGCGCGACGTCTATCGGGCCCCGCATTCTATAGTCTTCCATGCCATTCCGACCCATTTTCCCGCGTGCACTTATGAGCGACGGCGCGCGATGTTGAGTTCGCTGTTCCATTACACCGCATTCGGTGCCGGGCGCCTGGCGCGTCTGCTCTTGTTGGCGCTGGTGTTGTTCTGCACGGTTACTTTGCTCGGTCTGCGCTATTGGGTGTTGCCGAACATCGAGCGCTATCACGCGGTCATCGAATACGAGGCTGGCCTGCAAGTCGGCCGCAAGGTCACCATCGGCCAGATCGAGGCCGACTGGAACGGTTTCCGGCCGCGTCTGTTGCTGTCCGATGTGCGGGTGCTGGACGAGCAGGGGCAGGTCGCGCTGCGTTTCCCTTTGCTGCGCAATACCGTCGCCTGGACCACGTTATTCACCGGTGAGCTGCGCTTCCACAGTCTGGAGCTGGTCGCGCCGCAATTGCTGGTGCGCCGCGACAGCGCCGGGCGGCGTTATGTGGCGGGCATCGCTTCCGCTGATACCACCAGCGTGAGCTCCGATGTCAGCGGCCTGGACTGGCTGTTGCACCAATCGCGCATCGTCATCCTGAACGGGCGCATCGTGTGGCAGGACGAACTGCGCGGTGCACCGCCGGTCACCTTCGACCAGCTCGATATGGTCATCGAGAATCGCGGTGACCGGCATCGCATCGCCGTGCTGGCCACTCCGCCGTCGCAGCTGGCGACCCCCATCGATCTGCGTGCCGAGTTGCATGGCGCCAGCTTCGCCGCGCCGCAGGATTGGCACGGCGAAGTGTATGCGCGCATGGACCATACCGATGTCGCGTCCTGGCGTACCTGGTTCGACCTGCCGCAAGGTCTGCGTCACGGGCAGGGCGGCGTGCGCCTATGGTTGGGGTGGCAGGGCGGGCAGCCGGTCTCGGTGTTGGCGGACGTCGACCTGCGCGGGGTCGATGCGCGACTGCGCGAAGACCTGCCTACGCTCGCCTTGCAGCGCATGCAGGGACGCATCGGCTGGCGCCAGGTCGATCAGGGCATCGAGGTCTCGGCCGACAAACTGTCCATGCGCCTGGCGGATGGTTTCAGCCTGCGGCCGACCACTTTCCTGTTCAATCTGATGCCGGCCAGCGGTTATCGCTCCGCTTCCGGCGAGATCCGCGCCGATGCGCTGGACCTGGGCGACATCAATCGCGTGCTGGCCTATCTGCCGGTGCAGGCGGAACTGAAACAGCGGCTGACCGCGCTGGCGCCGCAAGGGCATGTGCAGGACATGCATGCCAGCTGGCAGGGGGAGTTCGGTCAGTTGCTGCGCTATGAGGTGCGCGCCCGTTTCCAGCATCTGGCGCTGCGCCAGGTCGGCGACCTGCCGGGTTTCTCCGGGCTGAGCGGCGAGGTCAGCGGCAGTGATAGCGCGGGGCAACTCAGCCTTGACAGCCGTGACCTGCATATCGCTGCCCCCGGCTTTCTGTCCGAGGCACTGGATTTCGACCGCGTGTATGGCCAGCTGGATTGGCAGCGCAACAGCCAGCGCGGCTGGGACTTCAAACTGAACAAGGTGCTGGTGGCCAATGCCGATGCGCGGGGTACCGTGTACGGCAGCTACCAGACCGGCAGCGGTGCCGGCAGTGCCGACCTCACCCTGAGTCTGACGCAGGTCGCGGTCAAGCATGCTGCGCGTTATATCCCGGTACAGGCGTTCAATGCTGAGACCTATCGCTGGTTGCAGACCGGTTTGCAGGGCGGCATCGCCGATACCTTTCAGATGCGCGTGCGCGGCGACCTCGATGGCTTCCCCTTCCCCGACAGCAAACAGGGCCTGTTCCGTCTCACCGCCAAGGCGCACGACGTGGTCATCGAGTTCGATCCCGGCTGGCCGCGCATCGAGCAGGCGCAGGCTGACCTGTTGATCCAGGGGCGCTTGCTGGAAGTGAAGGCGGCGCACGCCATGACCGCCGGTGCCGCCTTGCAGAACGTGCGGGTCGCCTTGCCGGATATGTTGTCCGATCATCTGGTGATGGAAGTGGACGGCGAAGCGGCCGACCAGACCGAACGCTCGCTCGATTACATCCGCAACAGTCCGGTGCGCGGTTACCTCGATGGTTATACCGACAGCTTCCATGCCAAGGGCGGCGGCCTATTGCGCCTCAGCTTGCGTATCCCGCTGGACGGCGAGGGCGATACCCAGGTGCGCGGCAGTTACCGTGTCGACGGCAACGACCTCGACCTGGGCGCCAACATCCCGCTGCTGCGCCTGGTCAACGGTACGCTGCAGTTCAGCGGTGAGGAAATCGAGGCGAAAGACGTCAGCGTACGCATCCTGGGCGGCCCGGCGCGGCTGTCGTTGCGCAACGAAGGTTCGACTTTGCGTGTGGACGCCAGCGGTACGCTGGATGCCGACAACCTGTATCCAGCCTATGGCATCCCGGTACTAGCACGCCTGCACGGCAAGGCCGGCTGGCAGGCGGAGATCGGCGTCAAGGACAAGCTGGCGCACATACGCATCGACTCGGACCTGCAAGGTCTGTCATCCACCCTGCCACCGCCGTTCGACAAACCAGCCGAACAGAAGGTCGCCTTGCACTTCCAGCAGCAGGATCTGAATGCACGCCAGCAGAGCCTGAAACTGCAATATGGCGACCTGCTGCGCGCGCAATTGCTGCGTCAGTCGGACGAAGAAGGGCAGGTGACGATACGGCGCGGCGACATCGTGTTCGGCAGCGCCGGCGCGGCCGCCGCGCGCGAAGGCATCTGGATCACCGGCCATCTGCCGTATCTGTCGTTGCAAGGATGGGAGGCCGGCGGCGCGGCGCAGGGCGGATCGTTACCGGATATCGCGCGCATCGACGTGCGGCTGGATCGCGTAGCCGGCTATGGCAGTACCCTGCATGACGTGCATATCCTGGGCAGTGGGCGCAACGGTCTGGTCAGCACCCGTCTTGACGCGCGCGAAGCCGCCGGCGACCTGATCTGGCAGCCGCAGGACGAAGGCCGGTTGTATGTGCGCATGAAGCACCTGCAGCTGGGCGAGCAGGATGCCGAACCGTTGCCGGCGGTTTCCGCCGAACGCGCACCGCGGCAGAACACGCCGCTGGTGTTGCCGGAGATCGATGTCGCGGTCGAACAATTGTCGTGGCAGGGGCGCGAGCTGGGCAAGCTTGAGTTGATGCTGGACGACGAACAGGGTGCGGCGGTGTTGCGGCGCCTGCGCCTGACCAATCCGGACGGCACCTTGGAGGCGGACGGCAGCTGGCGACCGCAACAGGACGAGACGCGCGTCAAGGCGCGCATCGAGATCGCCGATGCCGGCCATATCCTGGCGCGTTCCGGCTATCCCCAGAGCCTGCGTGGCGGCGGCGGCGTGCTGGAGAGCGAGCTCGCCTGGCACGGCGCGCCGGACACCTTGGATTACGCCAGCCTCAACGGCAGCCTGTATCTCAAGACCGGCAAGGGGCGCTTCCTGCAAGTCGATCCGGGCGCGGCCAAGCTGCTCGGCGTACTCAGTCTGCAAGCCTTGCCCAAACGCATTTCGCTCGATTTCACCGATGTGTTCACGCCGGGTTTCGAGTTCAGCAGCATCGAAGGCCATGCCGCGATCCGGGACGGCATCCTGCGTACCGACGATTTCAAACTCACCGGTTCCGCGGCCAAGGTCACTTTGCAGGGCACGGTAGATCTGCAACAGGAGACGCAGCAGCTCAAGGTACGCGTGCTGCCCAGCCTGGGCGACAACGTCTCGCTGCTGTCCTTCGCAGCCGGCCCTGCGGTCGGCGTGGGCGTGTTGCTTACCAACAAACTGCTGCGCGATCCGCTCGATAAGCTGGTGGCCTTTGACTACAATGTCAGCGGCAGTTGGGCCGACCCCAAGGTGGAACGGGCCGGCGTAGCCGACAAGACCGATACAGGAAAACCCGACTCTCAACCCCAGAACCATTGAAGGCATACACACCATGAGCTCGCTCGATTCCACCCAGATGCGCATCGCCGCACAGCAGAACGCTTTCAAAGTCGCCGCCATCCAGATGGCGTCCGGCCCCAATGTGGCTGGCAACCTGAGCGAAGCACGCCGGCTGGTGGCCAATGCAGCCGAGCAGGGGGCCAAGCTGGTGGTGTTGCCCGAGTTCTTCGCCATCATGGGCATGAGCGAGCAGGACAAGGTCAAGGTGCGCGAGCAAGTAGGGCAAGGTCCGATCCAGCAGTTCCTCAGCGAGACCGCCAGGCAGCACAAGATCTGGCTGATGGGTTCGCTGCCGCTGGTGGCCGGTGCGCCGGACAAGGTGCGCAACAGCCTGCTGGTGTACGACGAGACCGGTGCGCAAGTGGCGCGTTACGACAAGATCCACCTGTTCAACCTGACCCTGGGTAACGAGAGCTACAACGAAGCGCAGACCATCGAGGCCGGCGACAAGGTGGTGGTGATCGACAGCCCGTTCGGGCGCATCGGCCTCGCCATCTGTTACGACCTGCGTTTCCCCGAACTCTTCCGCGCCATGAAAGATGTGGACATCCTGGTGCTGCCGTCGGCGTTCACCGCCACCACCGGCAAGGTGCACTGGGAGTCGCTGATCCGTGCGCGCGCCATCGAGAACCTGGCTTACGTCATCGCGGCGGCGCAAGGCGGCTACCATGTGAGCGGGCGCGAGACGCACGGCCACAGCATGATCGTCGATCCCTGGGGGCGCATCATGGATGAGTTGCAACGCGGTTCCGGCGTGGTCATCGCCGACGTCAATCCGTCCTACCAGAAGAGCCTGCGCAGCAGCCTGCCCGCGCTGACGCACCGCACCATCTCCTGTACCTGCTGCGACAAGAAGGCATGAGCGCATCCGCACTGAAACTCGCCGAACACACCCTGCTGGCCGCGCACGGCCTGCACGCCGCGCAACTGCAACAGGTGTTCGGCGAGATCATGGCGCACCGCGTCGATTACGCCGACCTCTACTTCCAGTACAGCCGCGCCGAGAGCTGGGCGCTGGAGGAGGGTATCGTCAAATCCGGCAGCTTCAGCATCGACCAGGGCGTGGGTGTGCGTGCCGTCTCCGGCGACAAGACCGCCTTCGCCTATTCCGACGACATCACGCTCGGCGCCTTGCAGGAAGCCGCACGCGCCACACGCGCCATCGCGCGTCAAGGCGGCAACCAGCGCGCGCCGCAGCTCAAACATGGTCGTGCGCATCAGCTCTACCTGCCGCAAGACCCCATCGCCACGCTGGATGCCGATGCCAAGGTCGCGCTGCTGGAGAAACTGGAACGCATCACGCGCGCGCTCGACCCGCGCGTCACCCAAGTGATGGCCAACCTCGCCGGTGAATACGAAGTGGTGCTGGTGGCGCGTAACGACGGTCTGCTGAATGCCGACATCCGGCCGCTGGTGCGCCTGTCGCTGCAAGTCATCGTGGAAGCCAACGGCCGCCGCGAACAAGGTTCCGCCGGCGGTGGCGGCCGTTTCGGCTACGACTATTTCACTGAAGAGATGCTGCATCGCTATGCCCAGGAAGCGGTGCATCAGGCGGTGG
This sequence comes from Pseudomonadota bacterium, assembly GCA_040754175.1. GTDB lineage: Bacteria > Pseudomonadota > Gammaproteobacteria > Burkholderiales > Gallionellaceae > Sideroxyarcus. The sequence continues at coordinate 132,861 of JBFMFN010000038.1, forward strand.
TCAATCTCGACGCGCGTCCCGCACCGGCCGGCAACATGACCGTGGTGCTCGGCTCCGGCTGGCCCGGGATCCTGCTGCATGAAGCCGTCGGCCATGGTCTGGAAGGCGATTTCAACCGCAAGGGCAGCTCGGCGTTCTCCGGCCGCGTCGGCCAGCGTGTCGCCTCCAAGGGCGTGACCGTGGTGGACGACGGCACCATCAAGGACCGGCGCGGCTCGCTCAACATGGATGACGAAGGCAACCCCACGCAGCGCACCGTGCTGATCGAGGACGGCATCCTGCGCGGTTACCTGCAAGACAGCATGAACGCGCGTTTGATGAAAGTGCCGCTCACCGGCAATGCTCGCCGCGAATCGTTCGCGCACCTGCCCATCCCGCGCATGACCAACACCATGATGCTGGCCGGCGACAAATCGCCGGAAGAGATCATCGCCTCAGTCAAGCATGGCCTGTATGCGGCTAACTTCGGCGGCGGCCAGGTGGACATCACCAGCGGCAAGTTCGTATTCTCCACCACCGAGGCCTACATGATCGAGGACGGCAAGATCGCCTATCCGGTGAAGGGAGCGACCTTGATCGGCAACGGCCCCGATGCGCTGACGCGCGTGAGCATGCTGGGCAACGACATGCGCCTGGACAGCGGCGTGGGCACCTGCGGCAAGGAAGGGCAGAGCGTGCCGGTCGGCGTCGGCCAGCCCACCGTGCGTATCGACGGCCTCACCGTGGGCGGTACCGCCTGAGATGGCGATGGGCGTCTATGCCTTCCTCGCGGTCGGGTTGGGCGCTGCCTGTGGCGCCTGGCTGCGCTGGGGGCTGGGGCTGTGGCTCAATCCTGCGTTGCCCGAACTGCCGCCGGGTACCCTGGTCGCCAATCTCATCGGCGGCTACCTGGTCGGCATCGCCGTCGCGTTCTTCATCCAGCACCCCGGCCTGTCGCCGGAATGGCGTCTGTTCATCATCACCGGCTTCCTCGGCGGCCTCACCACCTTCTCCACCTTCTCGGCCGAGACCGTCACGCTGCTGATGCGCGGGCAGTATGCTTGGGGGATCGGCATCATCGCCGCCCACCTCGGCGGCTCGCTGCTGATGACGGTGCTCGGGATACAGACTTTCAAGTGGCTCAATGCAGGAGGCTGACATGCAGCAGAACGTCTATCTGAAGTTCTACCTGACCGAGAAGCAGATGCATCAAGGCAAGCAACTGACCGAATGGCTGTTGGAAACGGCGCGCGCCTTGGGGGTGCCGGGTGGTTCCGCGTTCCGTGCCGTCGCCGGCTTCGGCCGCCACGGCCGGCTGCATGAAGAGACCTTCTTCGAGCTGGGCGGCGAGTTGCCGATGCAGGTCGAATTCGTGCTCGAACCGACCCGCGCCAACCAGTTGCTGGGCGTGCTGGCAGCCGAGGGTATCGGCTTGCCCTACGTGCGTTACGTGGTCGAGAGCGGCAATACGCTGCCGCAATAGATCTACTTTTGCTTGCCGGAGATCATGGTCTGGATCTCCGCTTCCGCCATGATCCAGTAGTCCATGTCGGCACCGCCGAAACCATGCTTCTCGGCGATGTAGTAAGCGGCTTCCTGCACCATGCGGTAACGTTCTTCCGGCGTCGGGCTCAGCTTCGCTGCAGCAGTCTTGCGCACGGCGGGCTTCTTGGCAGCGGCCGGCTTGGCCGCAGGTTTCGCTGCTGCCACCTTCTTCGTCGTGGCGGTGGTCGTCTTCTTCGCTGCGGGCTTTGCAGTCGTGGTCTTCTGGGTGGTCGATGCTGCTTTCTTGGTGGTGCCGGTGGATTTTGCAGTTGCCATGATGTTCCCCCTTAGGACATGAAAGGCGGCACAGACCGACAGACACCGCTGTGCCTTGCAGGCATTCTACACACACTCCGCCGCAGTCAGTTCAAATCGTCAGCACGCCGCCCTTGCAGGTGCGCGCCTGCTCGATGCGGGTGATGGTGGGGCGCAGATCGAGGCCGGTCTTCTGTCTCAGGCTCTCGGCATCGTCCTTCATGTCGTCCAGCGTGATCTTGATCGGTTTGCCGCGCGCGGCGAAGGCGATCACGTTGCCGCTGTCGCAGGAAGGGAAGGCCAGCGCGCGGTCTTCGAACACTGCACTGATACGCTCGAAACTGGCCTTGTAGCCACGGCTGCGCCCGAGCAGGTTCACCGCCATGATGCCGTTCTCGTTCAGGCGCGCGTAGCAATTCTCATAGAACGGTGACGTGTCCAGCCCGCCCGCGCGCGCATCCTCATCGAAACCATCGACCAGGATCAGGTCGAACTGCTTCTGGTATTCCTGCACGAAATTCGCGCCGTCGTCGATCACGATGTTGAGGCGCAACGGGTCTTCCGGCAGTTTGAAGAACTGGCGCGCGGCGGCCACCACGGCCGGCTCGATCTCCACCACCGTCAGTTGCGAGAGCGGATAGTTGCGATACAGGAACTTGGTGAGCGAGGCCGCGCCGAGGCCGATCAGCAGCACGCGGCGCGGGAAGCGTGCGCCTTCACGCAGCAGCAGGCTGGCCATCATCTCCTTGGTGTAATCCAGCTCCAAATGCCAGGGGCGCGCGATGCGCATCGCGCCTTGTATCCAGAGGGAACCGAAATGCAGGTAGCGGACACCCGCCTCTTCGCTGATGTCGATGGGATAACTCATGGGATTTCTATCTTTGTGTGGCAGGTTTACGGAGCAGGGCGCGTGTCACTGCCAGCAAGGCTTCCAGCAGCCCCAGCACGCCCAAGGTGAACAGTGCGCCGAAGCTGAGGGCAGCGGCGTCCATGGGCACATTGTAACTGTATTGCGCCAGCGTCTCGTCGCGTAATTCGTCATCGGCCTGCATCAGCACGTGCCAGACACGCGCGGGCAGGCTGCCGGTCATGGCGGCCAGCTCCGCTTCGAAGCGCTGTTTGCGTTGTACCATCTGCTCGATGGCCGCGCCTTCTTCCTGGAACGGTTTCTCGCCGCTGTTGCGATGCAAGACGATGAGTTTGTCCAGGTCGCCGCCGAAATATTTATCGGCGATGGCCTGGAACGGCAGCAGGTTCGCCGTCACCTCGCGCAGATGCGCATCCACGCGTTTCTGGTACTGGTCGGCCAGGTTGGGCGCCTGCAAGCCGAGCAGCAGCGCGGCGCAGGCGACGAGGACGGTCAGGTAATGCTGAAGGATGCCGCGCATCGCGTACTCAGCGCGCTACCCACTGGTTCAGCAGCCAGCGTGCCCACTCGGTGACTTCGGTGGCGCTCATGCCCAGCGTGGCTTGTTGTTCGGCCAGCATGTCGCCCGCCGTGCCGTGCAGGTGCACGCCCAGCAGCAGCGCTTGTTCGGCGCTCATGCCCTGGCCGAGGAAGGCGGCCACCATGCCGGCCAGTGCGTCGCCCATGCCGGCGCTGCTCATGCCGGGGTTGCCGCTCGTGTTCTCATACACCTTGCCGTCGCTGGCGATCAGACTGTGTGCGCCCTTGAGCACGACCGTTGCGTGATAACGCTGGGCGAGTTCCAGCACCGAGGCGATGCGGTCGGCTTGCACGTCTTCGGTCTTGCGCTGTAGCAGGCGCGCGGCCTCGCCGGGATGCGGCGTCAGCACGGTGGCGGCCTTGCGTTCGAACAGCATGCTGCGCAGGTCGGGGCGATCGGCCAGCAGGTTCAGCGCGTCGGCATCCAGCACCAGCGCCACATCGCGCCGGATAGCGTCGAACAGCAGCTTGTGTGCCGGCAGGCTGCGGCCGAGACCATTGCCGATGGCCAGTACATCGAGGTCGGGCAGGTCGACCACCTGGCGTGCCGGATGCACCATCAGTTCCGGCATGCGCAGGTCCACCAGCGGCATCTTGTCGGCCAGCAGGCCGACATGCACGATGCCCGCGCCCATCTTGAAGGCGGCACGTCCGGCCAGGAAGGCGGCGCCCAGCATCCCCTGGTCGCCGCCGACGATACCGACCGTGCCGAACTGGCCTTTATGGCTGTCCTGGGGGCGCGGTTGCAGGAAGGCGGATACCTGTTTGCGGGTGATCGTGGTGGGGCGGGGGAGTTTCATGCGGTTTTCCTCGGGGTGTCAGGGTCGGCTGCATTATAATCGCGCCCTGTTTCCAACGTGCCCTAGCTCGCCATGTTCCTGACTTCCATCGGTAAAGCCGCTCTTTCTTCCTTCCGCCTCGACAAATTGCGCGCCGCGCTGGCCGAAACAGGCTGCGGCGTCACCCTCGAAGACACGCGCCACTGCTATTTCACCGAACTGTCCGCCGCGCTCGACGACAGCCAGCAAGCCCTGCTGCAGCGCCTGCTGGGGCTGGATGCGCATGCCGGCGCGCCCAAGACCGATGCCGCTACGCACAGCCTGCTGGTGGTGCCGCGCCTGGGCACCATCTCGCCGTGGTCGTCCAAGGCCACCGATATCGCCAAGCACTGCGCGCTGCCGCAGGTGACGCGCATCGAGCGCGGCGTGATGTATTACCTGAAGAGCAAGAGCGGCAAGGCCTTGACGGCCGCCGAGCAACAGGCCGTGCTGCCGCTGCTGCATGACCGCATGACCGAATCGGTGCTGGCCGATCTGGACGGCATCGAAGGCAAGCTGTTCACCCACGGCACGCCGCAGCCGCTGTCCACGGTGGACATCCTCGGCGGGGGCAAGCCGGCGCTGGAAGCGGCCAACCGCGAGCTGGGCCTGGCGCTGTCGCCGGACGAGATCGACTACCTGGTGGAGAACTTCGCCAAGTTGCAGCGCAACCCCACCGACGTCGAGTTGATGATGTTCGCGCAGGCCAACTCCGAGCACTGCCGCCACAAGATCTTCAACGCCGACTGGATCATCGACGACGAGGCGCAAGCCATCTCGCTGTTCGGCATGATCCGCAACACGCACAAGCTGCACCCGCAAGGCACGGTGGTCGCCTATTCGGACAACTCCTCCATCATCGAAGGGGCCGAGATCGAGCGCTTCTATCCGCGCGCAGACGGCAGCTATGCCTACAGCAAGGAGATGACCCACATCCTGATGAAGGTGGAGACGCACAACCACCCGACTGCCATCGCACCGTTCGCCGGTGCGGCCACCGGTTCCGGCGGCGAGATCCGCGACGAGGGCGCCACTGGCGTCGGCTCCAAGCCCAAGGCCGGTCTGGCAGGTTTCACCGTGTCCAACTTGCACATCCCCGGCTTCGAACAGCCGTGGGAAGCCGACGGCATCGGCAAGCCGGGCCGCATCGTCACCCCGTTGCAGATCATGGTGGACGGCCCCCTCGGCAGCGCCGCCTTCAACAACGAATTCGGCCGTCCCAACCTGGCCGGTTACTTCCGCACCTTCGAAGAGCAGGTGAACGGCGAAGTGCGCGGCTATCACAAGCCCATCATGATCGCCGGCGGCGTGGGCAGCATCAAAGCCGAGCACACCTACAAGCAAGACCTGCCGGAAGGCGCGCTGCTGATCCAGCTGGGCGGTCCCGGCATGCTCATCGGTCTGGGCGGCGGTGCTGCGTCTTCGATGGATACCGGCGCCAACGCCGAGAACCTGGACTTCGATTCCGTGCAGCGCGGCAACCCCGAGATGGAACGCCGTGCGCAGGAGGTCATCGACCGCTGCTGGCAGATGGGCGACGACAATCCCATCCTGTCCATCCATGACGTGGGTGCCGGCGGTATCTCCAACGCCTTGCCCGAGCTGGTGCATGGCGGCGGCAAGGGCGCGCGCTTCGAACTGCGCGACGTGCCCAACGAAGAGCGCGGCATGTCGCCGATGCAGATCTGGAGCAACGAAGCGCAAGAGCGTTACGTGCTGGCCATCCCGGCCGAGCGTCTGGAAGAATTCACCGCCATGTGCGAGCGCGAGCGCTGCCCGTTCGCCGTGCTGGGCCGTGCCGTCAGCGAAGATCGCCTGACCGTGCACGACGCACTGTTCAACAACGACGCAGTGGACATGCCGCTGTCCGTGCTGCTGGGCAAGCCGCCCAAGATGACGCGCAATGTGAAGCGCGAGCAGGTCAAGCTGCCCAAGTTCGACACCCGCAACATCGCCCTCAAGGATGCCGTGGAGCGCGTGCTGCGCCTGCCGGCCGTGGCCGACAAGACCTTCCTCATCTCCATCGGCGACCGTACCGTGGGCGGCTTCACCGCACGCGACCAGATGGTCGGTCCGTGGCAGGTGCCGGTGGCCGACGTGGCGGTGACCACCATGGGTTACCACACCTATCTGGGCGAGACCTTCGCCATGGGCGAACGCACGCCCATCGCCATCATCGATGCACCGGCCTCCGGCCGCATGGCCATCGGTGAGGCCCTCACCAACATCGCCGCCGCGCAGATCGACAAGATCGGCGACATCAAACTCTCCGCCAACTGGATGGCCGCTGCCGGTCACCACGGCGAAGACGCCGCCTTGTTCGACACCGTCAAGGCGGTGGGCATGGAACTGTGCCCGGCGCTCGGCATCAGCATCCCGGTGGGCAAGGACTCCATGTCCATGCGCACCGCCTGGGAAGACAACGGCGAGAAGAAAGCCGTGGTCGCCCCGGTCTCGCTCATCATCTCCGCTTTCGCGCCCACGCCGGACGTGCGCAAGACGCTCACCCCGCAACTGGTGGCCGACACCGACACCGTGGTGCTGCTGTTCGATCTGGGGCAGGGCAAGAACCGCCTCGGCGGCTCCGCGCTGGCGCAGGTGTACAAGCAAGTGGGCGACGTGGCACCCGACGTGGACGATGCCGCCAAGCTCAAGGCCTTCTTCGAACTGATCCAGCGCTTCAACCGCGAAGGCAAACTGCTCGCCTATCACGACCGTTCCGACGGCGGCCTGTTCGTGGCGCTGGCCGAGATGAGTTTCGCCTCGCACGTCGGCCTCGACATCCGTCTGGACGATCTCAAGGGCGACGACCTCGCCGTGCTGTTCAACGAAGAACTGGGCGCGCTGGTGCAAGTGCGCCGCGACGACCTCGCCGACATCTTCGTGCTGTGCGAAGAAGCCGGCCTCGCCAACGTGCACGAAGTCGCCTGGCTCAACACCAGCGGCACGCTCAACGTCACGCGCGGCAAGCAACAGCTCTACAGCGAGAACGCCATCGCGCTGCGCCGCATGTGGTCCGAGACCACCTACCAGATGCAGAAGCTGCGCGACAACCCGGCCTGCGCGCAACAGGAATACGACCGCATCCTCGATGCGAAAGACCCCGGTCTGCATGTGAAGCTGAGCTATGACGTGAACGAGAGCATCGCGCCCGCGCTGCTCTCCGCGCGTCCCAAGATGGCCATCCTGCGCGAGCAGGGCGTGAACGGTCATGTCGAGATGGCGGCCGCCTTCGACCGCGCCGGTTTCCACACCGTGGACGTGCACATGAGCGACATCATCAGTGGCCGCGTGAAGCTGGATGACTTCAAGGGCGTGGTCGCCTGCGGCGGCTTCTCCTACGGCGACGTGCTGGGTGCGGGCGAGGGCTGGGCCAACTCCATCCTGTTCAACCCGCGTGCACGTGACGAGTTCGAAGCCTTCTTCAAGCGCAACGACACCTTCGCACTGGGCGTGTGCAACGGCTGCCAGATGATGAGCAACCTGCACGAGATCATCCCCGGCGCAGAGAACTGGGCGCACTTCTCGCGCAACCAGTCCGAGCAGTTCGAAGCGCGCTTCGTGATGGTGGAAGTGCAGGAGTCGTCCTCCATCCTGTTCGACGGCATGGCCGGCAGCCGCATGCCCATCGTCGTCGCGCACGGCGAAGGCTATGCCGACTTCGGCAACACCAAGAAGCTGCACGCCGCGCAACCGCTGGTCACCCTGCGCTACGTCGATCACTACGGCAAGCCGACGACGACCTATCCGCTCAACCCGAACGGCTCGCCGCAAGGCATCACCGGCCTCACCACACCGGACGGCCGCTTCAGCATCATGATGCCGCACCCCGAGCGCGTGTTCCGTGCCGTGCAGAACTCCTGGTATCCGAAGGAATGGCAAGAGAACGGCGCCTGGCTGCGCATGTTCCAGAATGCGCGGAAGTGGGTGGGATAAAGTTGTAGCAGTTGAAATTAAAAAGGCGACCTCGGTCGCCTTTTTAATTTGCAGTTCGAGCCTTGTTTACTTCATCCCTTGCGCTGCCGTGCGGCAAACGCCTGATTGGATTTGCGCCGCGCCAAGCGCTTGTCGGTGCCCTCAGGCAGTTTGGGTTTGAGGGAGATGTTCTTCACGGGCGCGCTTAGGGACGCCCGGTATGCACGCACGGCAAGCGCGATCTGTTCCAGCTTCAATTCGATAGGTGCAATATCTTTCTTGATGCGGCACTCCGCGAGGCTCTGCTTGATGGCAAGTATGCGCGCTTCATAGGTGGCGTTCCTCTTGAGGTCGGACACGATGTTCAGCGCATACGGTGTCAGCGTATAGCCGCCATCCTGCTCGATCAACAAGCCATATTGCGAGAGCCGATAAAACGCCTCGGAAAATCTTGCTGTGATAGGAATATCGTCGCTAACCAGATTGAATGCCGTGACGATCTCGGCCAAATCAGCCGGACGGCGCTTGGCAGCAAGCGAAATCGCCAGCAAAAAAATCGCATCAAAATCGTGGTCTGGGCGCATCGCAGAAAACCTTACGTGAATTGGATAGAGCGGCGGGAAGGGCAGGTGCGAGAGTGTAATGGTTTGCGGAGGGGGAATAGGCGGAATATTTTTTCCGCGAAGCGCTAGGGCGCAATCAATGATTTGAAAATGGTTTTGCGGCGGGCATGGATTGATACACTTGATACGGTCCTTCGGTACGCACGCGATGCGTGCTACTCAGGGCGAACGGCATGCTAAGGGGGAATGATGAAGAAGGAATTCTGGCTGGAGCGGTGGGAGCGGGCGGAGATCGGTTTCCATCAGGATGAGGTGAATCCGTATCTGTTGCAGTACTGGCCCGAGTTGCAGGCGGCGCAGGGCGGTGAAGTGTTCGTGCCGTTGTGCGGCAAGAGCCTGGATATGCTGTGGCTGCGCCAGCAGGGGTATGCGGTGCTGGGCGTAGAGTTGAGCCCGATCGCGGTGCGCGATTTCTTTGCGGAGAACGGGCTGGCGTTGACGCATGCGAGTGCGGGGCAGTTCGACCAGTGCGAGGCGGAGGGCATCCGCATCCTGTGCGGCGATTTCTTCGAGTTGACGCGCGAACATCTGGCGCAGGTGCGTGCGGTGTATGACCGTGCGTCGCTGGTGGCGCTGCCGCCGGAGATGCGGGCGCGTTATGCGCGCCATCTGGCGGAGTTGTTGCCGCCCGGCACGCCGGTGTTGCTGGTGACCTTCGATTATCCGCAGGATGAGATGAATGGCCCGCCGTTCGCGGTGTCGGTGGACGAGGTGCAGGCGTTGTATGGCGCGTATGCCGAGGTGCGTTTGCTGGCGCAGGTGGATATCCTGGAACGCGAGCCGCGCTTCAAGGCGCGCGGGGTGACGCGCATGCAGGAGAACATCTTTGTGCTGACGATGAAGTGAGGCGGATGTCTGCTGGACTGGATTCCCGCCTACGCGGGAATGACGTGCTGGTGAGCGGCGTCAGGCGGTGGTGAGGCCGAGTGCGCACCAGTCTTGCATGCCGCCGCGATACCACTTGAGCTTGTCCGCCGGGTAGCCGAGGGTGAGCAGGGTGCGCAGGTAGTTGGGCGTCTGGCCGCACCAGGGGCCGTTGCAGAACACGGCGAGGGTGCACGCATCGCGGTAATCGTAGCGGCCGTTAACTTCCTTCACCCCGAACGATTCAACCAGTGTCTGTTTCACGCCGGGCAGGTCGGTGGCCTCGCCCGCCATGTTCTGCGCATAGGGCACGTTGAGGGCGCCGGGGATGGTGACTTTCTCGTACCAGTCTGGTGTGCGCGAGTCGATCACCAGACAATTGGTGTCGCCGGCAACGATGCGTTGCAGCAGGTCCAACACTTCCAGCTCGCCCAGCGTTTCCACGCCTTCAGCCAGTTTGATGGGCTGGATGCAGTAAGGCGGGCAGGCGCGCGCCACCGGCGCATATTCGGCGCGAATGGTGGCGGCCGGGTCTTGCGCGCGGGTGATGGTGACGGGTTTGCCTTGATGCTGGACGGTGACGGCGGGCAGGCCGGCGGTGATGTGATAGCTGCTCATGCGTTCACTGGTTGCCGGTTTTTTCCTTGGCGCACTCCGGGCAGCCATCCTTGGGCAGATAGGCGATGCCATGCTTGGGGCAGCGCATCATGATGACGGTCTTGCCGTCGTGTTCGCCGCCTTCGCTGATGATGATGGAATCGTTGTCTTGCTCGCTCATGCTTGCCTCCTGTGGTGGGTGTGCTGCGGCGTGGCTCAGCCGAAGAGTTCGTCGAGCGGGTTCTTGCCCGGGGTGGTCGGGGCGGACGAGACGCGCTGGGCGGTGAGTTCTTCTTCGATGTTGTCGCGGTAGTAGCTCCAGGCGCTGGCCGAGGTGCTGAGCCGCTGCCACATCTCGGGGCCGATGCCGCTGTATTGCAGCGTGTCGCCGTTGTCGAGCTGGACTTGCAGCAGACGCGCCTTGGCGTCGTAACCGATGGCGCGCAGCTTGCCGGAATTGATGCGTTTCATCTCCATGGCCTGCATGCTACCTCATTGCAGGATGAAAGAAGTCTTGAGCGGCAGGGTGGTGTGGCCGATGTTGTCCTTGAGCGTGATGTTGACCTGCCATTCGCCGTAGGGATCGTTCTGCTCGCCGATGAATTTGATGATCGGCGCCGACAGGTAGAGATATTCGGGATGGTCGCGCAGCGAACCCTTGAAGCAGGCGGCGTCGTGCTGGGCGTAGGAGGCGCTGCCGTCGGGTCTGCGCAGGTCGATGTCGCAACTGATGTCAGCCTCGCCCTTGGCGCTGCGCATGGGGTTGCTGAAGAAGGTGAGCGCGTAGAGCGGCTTGCCTTTGCTGACGTTGTGCGCGAGGTTGAAGTGCGGCACGGCCTGCGGGCCGGTCTGCCATTTGGCTTGCCAATCGTTGTCGTCGGTGACCAGCAGCCAGCCGCCGAAGCCGTTCTGTGCCTTGCGTTCATCGGTGTCGGGCTGGATGCGGCCAAGCGGGTCTTTCCAGCCGTATTCGAGGCGTTTGAGCTGGATCTGGATGGGGCGCGGCATCGTCAGGGCGACCAGCATGTATTCGCGCGCACCGAGTTCGAGCAGCGAGTCGCGGCGGCAGAAGGCGAACGCCTGGTTATGCAGGCAGGTGGGCAGGCTCTCTTGCACGACGTTCTGCGGGAAGATGCGCGCCAGGTCTGCGGGATGGGATTCTTCCAGCAGGCAGCCATTGGGACAGGTGACGTCGATCCAGCTGCCGTCGGTCTGCCGTTGCTGGATGTTCCAGTGGCCCTGGTTCTGCGAGACGAAGAAGGTGAAATCGGTGAGTCGACCATCCTGATGCAGGACGGCGTAGTTGCCGGTGTCACTCTGGTCGAGTGCGCTGGCGCATGTCGCTACATTGAGCAAGATGCCAAGTGCCAACAGTCGGATCATGCAGCTCCCCTTTATGCAGGTGGTCGAAGGCTGCCCGCGTCGCGGGTGCGTCTCTTGCCCAGCCTCCTGTTCCGGTGTGATCGTCCGCGGTCCCGCGCCGTGCATGCGGTGCGATGTCCCTGGACGTTCCTGCAAGCGGTGGTGAATCTAGTGGCAGTGCCGCAGCTTGTCAATGCAGCGCTCGCCCTCCGTTATTGTCGATGAGCGGACCTTCGCTGAAGTGATAGCGGTTGCGTCCGGCTTCCTTGGCGCGGTACATGGCGGCATCCCCGCGATTGAGGATGTCGTCCGGTTTGTCGTGGCGTCCCTTGAACAGCGTGATGCCGATGCTGCTGGAGCAGTGATGCACGATGCCCATGGCCGGTCCGTCCTTCACTTCGTGCAGGTGGTAGGGCTCGGCCAGCGCCTTGAGTACCTTCTCGGCGACGGTGCGCGCCTGTTCTTGCATGGATTCGGCATCTTCGCCGAGGTCGCCCAGCAGGATGACGAATTCATCGCCGCCGTAGCGGGCGACGGTGTCCACTTCGCGCACGCAGCCATTGAGACGCTGTGCCACATCGATCAGCAGCACATCACCGGCCTCATGGCCGAAGCGGTCATTGAGCGGCTTGAAGTTGTCCAGGTCGAGGAACAGTAGCGCACCCCAGGTGCCGTTGCGTCGGCTGCTGGCGAGCGCCTTGTCGAGTCGGTCGCCGAGCATGCGCCGGTTGGGCAGGCCGGTGAGCGAGTCGTAATAGGCGAGGGAATAGATCTGCTGCTCGGTCTCCTTGCGCTTGCTGATGTCGCGGCAGAAGGCGATGTGGTATTCCTGTTCGTCGAATTCCACGTAATTGGCCGACACTTCGATCGGGACGAGGGTGCCATCCTTGCGCCGGTGGCGTGTCTCGAACAGGCGGCTGCCCATCACCTTGATCGCCTCCCAGTTGCGCTGCCAGTGCTCCGGCGGGAAATCCGGGTCGAGGTCGGAGATGTGGAACTTGAGCAATTCTTCGCGCGTGTAGCCGAGCGTGGCGCAGGCCTTGTTGTTGACGTAACGGACATGGCCCTGGCGGTCGAGCCAGAAGATCTCGTCGAAGGCATTGTCCATGGCAAATTTGGACAGCTTGAGCTGGGTCTCCGCTGTCTTGCGTTCGGTGATGTCCACGCAGCTGCCGATATAGCCGAGGAAATCTCCCTTGTCGTTGTAACGCGGCACGCCATGGTCGACGATCCAGCGATATTCGCCGCTGTGGTGACGCAGGCGATATTCCAGGGTGAAGTCGCGCCGGGCATCGAAGGCTTCGATGTAACCATGCAGGCATTCTTCACGATCCTCCGGGTGCACGCCGTCCAGCCAACCATTGCCCAGTTCCTGCTCTATGTTGCGCCCGGTGAAATCCAGCCATACCTGGTTGAAATGGGTGCAGCCCTTGTCCGGACCAGCGGTCCAGATCAGCACGGATTCGTTCTTGGCCAGCACGCGCAGGTTGTCCTCGCTCTTGCGCAGCGCCGAGATGGCGTTCTCCGCGCGTTGCAGCGAGCTGCGTGCCTGCGACAATGCGTTGATCAGGAAGAACAGCAGGATGCTGGTGAAGGTGCCGCCGAAGAAGAACATCTTGGCTTTGCTGTAATCCGGGCTGAATGGTGAGACCTTGCCGTGTTCCAGTTGCAAGGTCCAGGGATGATCGTTGAACGACAGCTTTTGCAGGATGGCATCCGGTGTGGCGGGTCTTTCCGGTTCGTTGTCACTGGCATACAGCAGGGCTTCGCTGTCCGGTTTGTCGCCGTCATAGACGCGCAGGCGGGTGCCGAGTTTAGGCAGGTCGACATTGGCGCCCTTCAGGATCGCGTCGACCATGTTGCCCATGCGGAACGGGCTGTATACCCAACCTTGCAACGCGGCACGACGCTGGGCGACGCTATCGAGCGGCATGCCGTGGCGATAGAGCGGGATGTACATCAGCGTGCCGGCCTGGACGTTCTGTGTGGTCTCCTGCACCAGTTTGACCTTGCCGGAGAGCGCGGCGCGCCCGGTATCGCGAGCGCGTTCCATGGCGGCGCGGCGCGTCGGCTCGGCGAACATGTCGTAGCCGAAGGCACGCTGGTTGCGGCTATCGAACGGTTCCAGATAGACGACAGGACTGTACTGTTCGCGCTTGCCTTGCGGCCAGACGACGTATTCCGGGAAACCTTCACGGCGCACGCTGTCGATATGGCGCGACAGTTGTGCCGGCCTCAGCCATTCGGCGTAACCCACCCCCTGTACGCAATTGAAATGTTCGTCCAGCTCCAGCCGGCGCACATAGCGCTGCCATTCGCTGCGTCCCACCCGATCGGAGGCATCGAACAACGCCGCTGCGCCCAGCAATACTTGTTCATGCGAAGTGAGCGTGCTCAACAGGTGCATGCGGATATCTTCGCCGGTGGCGACGAACCGTTCTCGTGCGAGCAGTTCCGCATCGATCTTGGCGTCGTAGCTGAGATAGAGTGAAAGACCGATGCCTAAGAGCATGGCCAGGAGGCCATGCAGGCAGAACGATCGGCTGTCGGCCATGTGTGACATGGCCCGTTTCTCTGGAAGCATTGCTGACACTCGCCCTTTCCCCCGAATTGGACGACGCACACACGATATCGCGTGTGCATGATGTTCGCTTGCACCAGCCTCCTGTTCTGGTATCCGCCGTCTATGCTTCGTGCCATGCGTGTGGGACGATAGGCAAGGACGGGGGCAAGAATCGCGCTGAATCTAGGGGTTGTTCGGCAGCATGTCAATGATTTTCAATGTAAAGCCTCAATTTAAAGAGGGGTAATCATGAAGCTATGTCTGGTGCGGCACGGAGAGAGCGAAGGCAATGTCGTGCATGAGATCAACGATGATCCGCGACGCGTGGTGAACCTCACCGCGCGCGGTCGCGAGCAGGCCACGGCGGCGGCGCAGCGCTTGCGCGAGGTGCCGTTCACCCATGCTTATGTCTCGCAGTTCGCGCGCGCGCAGCAGACCATGGACATCCTGCTGCGCCACCATGCCTTGCAGGCGCAGGTGGATGCCAGGCTGAATGAACGCTTGTCGGGGATGGATGGGCAGCATGTGGATGCGTTCAACGATTTCGTGCGTGCCGACTACTTGCACATCAAACCGCCGCATGGTGAGTCATTCATCGAACAGATGGCGCGCTTGCGCAGTTTCCTGGATGAGGCGGCATTGCGGCATCCGCAGGGAAGGTTGCTGGTGGTGTCGCACGAGAATCCCATCGTGGCTGTGCTCACCTTGCTGAGCGATACGCCGCAGCAGACTTGCTTGCGCAAGTTGCACAACTGCGAGGTGGTGGAGGTCGATTGGCGTTAGGTAGGCAGATCGTCGTCGCGCCGGCGCGTCTCGATGATCTTCAGCCACAGCACGATGGAGGCGAGCAGCAGGGTGATGAAGTTGGCGGCGATGACCGGCGTGCTGCCGATGGCGATGCCATAGCCCAGCCACAGCGCCACGCCCAGCGTGAACATGGCATACATCGGCAGCGAGATGCCGGACAGGTCGCGCGTGCGCCAGGATTGCCAGGCTTGCGGCACGAAGGCGAGCGTGGTCAGGAAGGCGGCGGGATAGCCGAGCAGATCGCCGAGTTCAGTCGTCATGGCATGCACTCCGATGGCGCACCGCCGGTCGGCGGGCGGCGCGCATTCTACCCAAGCGGCGGCTTTTGGCCAGCGTGATCTTCATCGTCGCGCCCCAGGATTCGCCGTGAGATGCGCTCAGGCCTTGTCCACGTAATTCACCGGCGCATGATCGGCCAGCGCTTTGGGCGGCCGGAACCAATCGGCGATCTTTTGCAGCCAGTTGCGTGCAGGCGGGGATTCCAGTTTCACTTCGCGGCCGACATGACGGAAGCCGAGATCCTCCGGCGGTACCTTGGTGACCAGGTCATCGCCGTGCACCAGACGATGGATGCGCGCTTCGAAGTCGGCCAACTGACGCGCAAAATCGTCGTCGCCGACACGCGGCGAACCGAAGGTGTACAACGCCGCAGGGCGCAGTCGCGCCGTGGCCAGCATGGCCAGCGCCGCGCCCAGGCTGTGCCCGGTATAGAACACCGGACGATCCAGGCGTTTGAGGGCCTGCTCGATCTCCTCCCAGACGCTGTCCAGTGCGCGGGTGAAGCCGCGATGGGTGTCCACCTTGCCGTCGGACTGGCGCAGCTTGCCCAGGTTGAGGTCGGTGACGTAGTCCTGCACGTGTTGCTCGGTGCCGCGGAACACCAGTACGGCGAACGGGATGGCGTGGTCGAACTGCACCAGCAGGGCTTGCGTATCGGTGTCGCGCGAGAAGAAGAACTGACGATGCGTGCAGCCCGCCTTCTCCAGGAAGCGGGTCTGCGTCGGTTGCGGCGGATGGTCGGTCTCCTCGTGGTCGTGGCGATAGGCGAGGCGGCTCAATTCGGCCAGCCAGCGCGCGTTGGCGCGACTGTAGGAAAGGGTGGCCGGATTGAACGGTGGCATGGGCCGGCGTGCGAAGAAGTCGCTGGCATCGCCGGGATGGAGCAGGTCTTTCCAGTTGGTCATGCGTATGTTCCTTCAAACGATGGCCAGGTCGTAACCCATCTTGCGGAAGAGGGGCGAGAGTCGGACGATGCCGAATTTTTCGTGGTCCTTGACCGCCTGCTGGAAGCGATACCAGTGGGTGTCTTCGCGGGCGACGCCTTCCTTCCAGTAGTAGCGGTCGCGTAACAGCGTGAAGCCATTGAGCAGGCCATCCGGGTTGTCCTTCAGGCCGCGCACCTGGGTATCGATGGCGGCGTTGAACCAGCTCTCTTCGTCGAATTCCGGGAACCAGTCCAGACGCTTGCGATAGCTCTTCAGCCGCGCTTCCTGGTAACGCAGGTCGTCGCCGGTATAGGTCTGGCCGCACATGGTGACGAGATCCGCTTCGAGCTCGGGCCAGATGGCGGTGTTGTCTGGCGAACCTTGGCTGGCTTGGTAGGTGCAATAGTGTTTGAACAGGGCGCAGGCGGCATCGAGGAAGCGGTTGCGGTTGCTGATCTCGTCGTCCACCAGGCGCTGGTCGGTCCATTCGTGGCATACCCAGTCCGGATGATGACCGCCGGGCGCATGGCCGATGGCCGGCACGGGTTTCAGTTCTATCTGGTTGTAATGGTCGTACCAGCCGACGAAGTTCTGATGTGCCCAGGTGTCCACATAGCTGTGCGAGGCGATGCCGATGCGGTACAGACGGGTGTCTTCGTTGGCGGCAAACGCAGCTTGCAGCATGGCGTTGGCATGTTCGTTGTCGGGCGTGGTGTTGAGCAGGTGCATCTTGCCGTCGCGCCGACGTGCGGTGTAGGCCTGCGGGTCGCCGGGGATGAAATGGAAGATGGGGTAGATGCGCATCAGGCTGCCCTTGGGCTTGAGGATGTTCATCGTCTGGCTCATGAAGTTGATGTACTTCGAGCGCTTGCCGGAACGATCCTCGATCTCGTAGCTGATGTCGTTCTCGTCGACGTATTGCGAGGCGTAGGCGATGGTGTGTGCCGCATCCTGGTCGAAGCCGGCACGTTGCGCGAGATAGCCGGTGATCCAGTAATGGAATTCGATGTCCATGCAGTCCCCTGTCGTGTGAGGTGGTGGTAACGGTTATCCGCTTGCGCCAGCCTCCTGTCCGATGTTCCAGCGACTGTCTGTGCCGTGCTTGGCGGCAGGATGTACGGACGCGGGAACTGCAAGTGCGGGCACTGTAGGCAAGCCGTCGTGCCCTGTCAATCGAATGCTATTGCACACGTATAATGCGCGCGCATCCTCACCACCTTACATATGGAGTCAACGTGTTCAAACTGCTCGGCATCATCCTCGGTTACCTGTTGTTCGGCTGGATCGGCGCTTTCCTCGGCTTCCTCCTCGGTATCGTCATCGACCGCGTGCGCGCCTTCGGTCAGGGCGCATTCAATCCGCTGCGAGCGGCTTTGCGCCAGGCGGTGTTCCTGGAGACGGTGTTCATCGCCATGGGCAAGCTGGCCAAGGCGGATGGTCGCGTCTCCGAGGCCGAGATCGCCCATACCGAAGTGTTGATGAACAAGCTGGGCATGAGCGAGGGCCATCGCCAGCAGGCGATCGCTTTGTTCAAACAGGGGGCGTCCGGCGAAAGCGACATCTATGAGGTCTGCCGCCGCTTCATGGCGACTTGCGGCCATACGCATCACCTGAAGGAGATGCTGCTGGTGTATCTGATCGTGATGGCGATGGCGGACGGTGAATACCATCCCGAGGAAGAGAAATTGCTGATGGAGATCGCGGGCCATCTGGGCTATGGGCCGCAGGCCTTCAAGCGCCTGCTGGACATGGTGCTGAACCAGGCCCATTTCGCCTCTGGCCAGGGGAGCGGGGAGGCGGCGCTGGCCGAAGCCTACAAGGCGTTGGGGGTGAGTGCCGAGAGTAGCGATGCGGAAGTGAAGCGCGCCTATCGCAAACTGATGAGCAAGCACCATCCGGACAAGCTGATGGGGCAGGGCCTGCCGGAGGACATGATCAAGGTGGCGACCGAGCAGGCCAAGGAGATACAACTGGCCTACGATCTGGTGAGCAAGCAGCGCGGGATGTGAACCGGGCAGGATGGACGAACGCCGTGCATGGTTGCACGGCGTTGTTGTTTTCAGGCGGTGGTGTTGACCACGCTGCCGACGCTGGTGGTGGTGGTGGTGGCCGCAGCGGTATAGGTGTCGGCCTTGGCTTGCACCTGGGCAGGCAGGTTGGCGTAGTTGTTGTTCAGCTGGGTCTGCGTGTTCTGGATCGCGTCGGCGGCTTTCAGGTTGATGCTGACGCGGCGCGCCTCTGATTGTGCTTGGCTAGCCTGGATCTCCAGTTCGCGGGCATTCTGCTGGGCACGTGCGGCTTGCTGACGTGCATCCTGAGCGCGGCTCAGCAAGTTCTGCGCGCTCTGGAATGCCTGATCGGCGCTGCGTTGTGCCTGTTGCTGCCGGTAACTTTGAACGTAGCTGCCTGCGCTCAGGGAAAGGGCGGATGCGGTTGCCATGGCATTACTCCCCGTGTTCGTTCATGGCGCCAAGCATACGCCAGCCATCCCGGATGTTCAACCCTATGAAATTGCAAGCGTAAATCACCTTGTTCAATAGCCGAACAGGGGTTTGCGCGCCTCGCCCGCCTGATACATCTCTTTCAGGCCGGCCTGGGCGCCGGCATGCCCTTGTTCGGCCGCCTTGCGATACCAGTCGGCCGCCTGCTTGCTGTTCTTGGTCACGCCGTAACCCTTGCGATAGAGGCTGCCCAACTGGAATTGGGCTTCGGCATTGCCCTGTTCGGCGGCTTTGGCGAACCAGTTGAAGGCGATGCGGTAATCGGGCACGAATGCCTTGCCATCGCTGTACATCACGCCCAGCGCCATATTGGCATCGGGGTAGTTGCGGTCGGCCGCTTGCTGGTACCAGGCGAGCGCCTCGTTGTCGTCCTGCGCGACGCCGGTGCCGCTGGCGTAGCTGCTGCCCAGGCGATACATCGCCCAGGCATCGCCCTTCAGCGCCAGGTGGCGGTACAGCAGGATCTTCTGCGGGCAGGTGGTGTTCTCGAAGCGCGCCACACGATCGGCGAACTTGTCATCGATCTTCTCGGCGATGCGCGCATAGCCGTCGCGCCATTCGCCGCGCTTGTAGCGGTCGAGCTGCATGATCGCACTGTAGAACGCACTGCACATGCGCGACACCTCGCCGCGCTGCTCGTAGGCGAGCGCCTGGTCCAGCGCGCCATCGGCCTGGTCGAGCACCTGGTCGGCGCATTTCGATTCGCGGTAATGCATGATGCGGGCCTCGGCCACATCGGCTTCGTTCGGGTTGCAGGAGGAAGCGGCAGCGTACGACGGCGTGAACGCGAAAAGCGCAGCGAGCAACAGGACGAGCGGGTTGCGTGTCATGGCGATACCTTGCATGTGGGATGGCCGAACTTTAGGGGCTGTGCCCGCCGCCTGTCAACGCAACGAGCGCTACCCACGAAAAAAAAGGACATCGCAGGGATGTCCTTTCTTCGGAGGTGCGTGCGGCTTATTCGATGCGGGCGGTGCTGCGCAGGTCGGCGATGGCCTTCTGCACGGCTTCCTGCTTGCGACGCTGTTCCAGACGCGGCTTCATCTCTTCGAAAGTTGGCACCTTCAGCTCGCGTGTGTCTTCCAGCTTGATCACGTGCCAGCCGAACTGGGTCTGTACCGGCTCGCTGATCTGGCCCTTCTTCAGCTTGACCACCGCTTCGCCGAATGGCTGCACATAATTGGCCGGGACCGACCAGCCGAGGTCGCCGCCCTTGTCCTTGGAGCCGGGGTCTTGCGACTTCTGCTTGGCGACCTTGGAGAACGCTTCCTTCTTCACGCGCTTGGCGATGGCCTTGGCTTCCTCTTCGGTCGGCACCAGGATGTGCGAGAGCTTGTACTCCTTGTCGCCGACGCGCGCCTTCATCGCTTCGTAGTCCTGCTTCAGCACCGCTTCGTCGATCGGATGCTTGTTCACATAGTCCTGCACGAAAGCGCCGGCCAGCACCGACTGGCGTGCCAGTTCCAGTTGCTGCGCGGTGTCGCTGTGCTTGTCCAGACCTTCCTTGACGGCGGCTTGCGACAGCACTTCGAGGTTGATCAGGTCATCGCGCACCGCTTTGCGCAGTTCGGGAGAATCGGGCTGACCGCCTTGGGTCGCCGCGACGTTGACGCGCAGATCGACGCGCGCTTGCGGGATGGCGACGCCGTTCACCAGGGCGACGGGTTTGTCGGCATCCGCTGCCTGTGCACCGGCAGCAACGAGCAGCAGGGCAGCGAACAGGGTGGATCTGGAAGCGTTCAGCATGTTTCTTTCCTTTGCTTGGAGAAGGTTGGAGAAAAGTCCGGCGCGCAATATAGCACAGCGCGCCGCTTGGGTTTCAGCGCGGGAACACCTGCTTAAACGGGCGCACGGCGACCTTGGCATACACCCCGGCAGCCATGTAGGGATCGGCCACAGCCCACGCTTCGGCGGCTTGCAGGGATTCGAATTCGGCCACGATCAGGCTGCCGGTGAAGCCGGCTGCCCCCGGGTCGACGGCATCCACCGCCGGGAACGGGCCGGCCAGCAGCAAGCGGCCTTCGTTTTGCAATTGTTCCAGACGTTGCAAGTGGGCAGGGCGCGCCGTCTGGCGCAACGGCAGACTGTTCTCCACGTCTTGGCCGAAGATGGCATACAGCATGTCAGGACTCCTTGTGATCTTCTTCTACATGTTTGGCGAGCAGGGCGGCCTGCGCCAGGATGAACACCAGCATGATGCCGGTGGCGCCGAACAGCTTGAAATTGACCCAGGCTTCGGTGCTGAAGTTGTAGGCCACATACAGGTTGAGCAGGCCGAGCAGCGCGAAGAAGGCGCTCCACGACAGGTTGAGGCGATGCCACACCGTGTCCGGCAGCTTCATCTTTTCCTGCAACAGGCTGCGCATCAGGTTCTTGCGGAACAGCACGCTGGCGCCGAGCAGGGTGGCGGCGAAGAACCAGTACAGCACGGTGGGCTTCCATTTGATGAAGGTCTCATCGTGCAGCAGTAAGGTGGCGCCGCCGAACACGGTGATGATGCCCAGGCTCACCCACAGCATGGTATCCACTTTGCCGTGGCGGTACTTCACCCAGGCCACCTGCACGAAGGTGGCGCCGATGGCGGCGGCGGTGGCGGCGAACACCCCGGCCAGCTTGAATACGACAAAGAACAGGATGACGGGGAACAGATCGAACAGTAGCTTCATGTGCGATCCAGTGCCAGCGAGGTGGAGTTGATGCAGTAGCGCATGCCGGTGGGTTCCGGGCCATCGTCGAACACGTGGCCGAGATGCGCGCCGCAGTTGGCGCACAGCACTTCGATACGCCCCATGTCGAGCGGGTCTTCATCGTTGTATTCGACGGCGTGTTCTTCGATCGGCTCCCAGAAGCTGGGCCAGCCGGTGCCGGATTCGTATTTGGTCTCGGAATCGAACAGCGGCACGCCGCAGCATACGCAGCGATAGATGCCGATGTCGTGGCAATCCCAGTATTCGCCGGTGAAGGCCGGTTCGGTGCCGCCCTTGCGGCATACCTCATATTGTTCGGGCGTGAGTTCCTCGCGCCATTCTGCGTCGGTCTTGTCGATATCGCTCATTTGTTGTCAGCCAGTGAGAGTGCGACGGCGGGGCGCGCTTGCATGCGCGCGAAGAACGCCGCCAGGTTGGGGTGGGTCTTGCGCCAGTTGCGTTGCGGCTGACGCAGGTCGAGATAAGCCAGTGCAGCGAGCAGCGCCAGGTCGGCCAATGTCATCGCTTCGCCTGCGCACCAACTGCGCTCGCCGAGTTGTGCGGCAATGTGTTGCAAGGTGCGCGCGATGGCGTCGTTGTGCAGTTGCAGGGTGGCGGCCAGTTGCAGTGCCTGCGGGCGCAGCTCTTCGTTGCGCACCACGATGGCGGAATCCATGATGCCGTCGGCCAGGGCTTCCCAGCGCCGCACGCGCATGCGCGCCAGCGCATCGTGACGCGGGATCAGGATGGGCGTGTCGTTCAGCGTGTCGGCGTATTCGCAGATCACCACCGAGTCGAAGATGCACTCGTCGCTGTCCAGGATCAACGCCGGGATACGTCCCAGCGGATTGACGCGATACACCGCGCTGTTGGGATCGCTGGGCGGATCGACCAGATAATCGTGTGCGATGCCCTTTTCCAGCAGTACCAGACGTGCCTTGCGTACGTAGGGGCTGGTGTTGGATCCGATCAATTTCACAGCACTTCACCCGCATGGTCGGCCAGACGCGAACGTTCGCCGCGTTGCAGGGTGACATGGCCGCTGTGTGCCCAGCCCTTGAAACGATCCACCACATAGGTCAGGCCGGAGCTGCCTTCGGTCAGGTAGGGGGTGTCGATCTGCGCGATGTTGCCCATGCACACCACCTTGGTGCCGGGACCGGCGCGCGTGATCAGTGTCTTCATCTGCTTGGGCGTCAGGTTCTGCGCCTCGTCGATGATGAGGAACTTGTTGAGGAAGGTGCGGCCGCGCATGAAGTTGAGCGATTTGATCTTGATGCGCGAGCGGATCAGGTCGCGCGTGGCGGCGCGGCCCCATTCGCCGCCTTCCTCGCTGGACTGGTTGAGCACATCCAGGTTGTCGTCCAGCGCGCCCATCCACGGCGACATCTTCTCTTCCTCGGTGCCGGGCAGGAAGCCGATGTCCTCACCCACCGAGACGGTGACGCGGGTCATGATGATCTCGGAATAGAGCTTGTGCTCCAGCACCTGCATCAACCCGGCCGCCAGCGTGAGCAGGGTCTTGCCGGTACCGGCCTGGCCGAGCAGGGTGACGAAATCGATCTCCGGGTTCATCAGCAGATTGAGCACGAAGTTCTGTTCGCGGTTGCGCGCGGTGATGCCCCAGATCGCGTTCTTGCTGTGCGTGTAGTCGGTGAGCGTGAGCAGGGTGGCGGTATCGTCCTGTTGTGCGGCCACCACGGCATAGAACGGTTTCTCGCCACCTTCCTGGTAGACGAACTCGTTCACCAGCAGGTCGCGGCACAACGGGCCCTTCACGTTGTAATAAGTCTGGCCGTTATGCAGGCCGGATTTCATATCCTTGCCGTGCAGTTCCCAGAAATCGGCAGGCAGTTCGCGTGTGCCGGCATACAGCAGGTCGGTGTCTTCCAGCACCTTGTCGTTGAAGTAATCCTGCGCGGACAGGCCCAGCGCGCGCGCCTTGATGCGCATGTTGATGTCCTTGGACACCAGCGCCACGGTGCGCTTGGGGAACTGCTTGTGCAGGTGGGCGACCACCGCAAGGATGGCATTGTCAGCCTTGCCGCTGGCCAGGTTCTCCGGCAGGTCATGGGTGATGAATTCGGTCTGCAGATAGAGGCGGCCGGTCGCGTTCTTGTTGCCCAGCGCATCCAGCGGCACACCGGCGCTCATCTCGTCTTCGCCACTGCTGATCAGGTTGTCGAGGAAGCGGCTGGCCTGGCGCGCGTTGCGCGCCACTTCGGACATGCCCTTCTTGTTGTTGTCCAGCTCTTCCAGCACGAACATCGGCAGGTAGACGTCATGCTCCTCGAAACGGAACAGGCTGGTCGGGTCGTGCATCAGCACGTTGGTGTCCAGCACGAACAGCTTGGAGGTCTTTTCCGGCGCGGCTTTGCGAGCGTTCATGGCGTTCCTTATAGAGATTGGACGAATTGCAGGACTTCCTGGGCGTGGCCATCGGCTTTCAGTCCACGCCATTCCTTGCGGATCACGCCGTGCGCATCGAGCACGAAGGTGCTGCGCTCGATACCGCGCACATCCTTGCCGTACAGCTTCTTCTGCTTGATCACACCGAAGATGCCGCAGGCGATCTCCTCGGCGTCGGAGAGCAGCGGGAACGGCAGCGTGAATTTGTTCTTGAAACCCTCATGCGATTTGATGCTGTCGCGCGAGATGCCGACGATCTCGCAGCCTGCCTGCTGGAACTCGGCATACAGGTCACGGAACTGCTGCGCCTCGGTGGTGCATCCCGGCGTGTTGTCCTTGGGATAGAAGTAGAGCACCAGGGCTTTGTTGCGGATCGGATAGAGGTTGAAATCGGCACCGCCGGTGGCGGGCAGGGTGAAAGCGGGGACTGGCTGGTTTGGCATGCATCACTCCATAAGATGACCTGCATTGTTGTCAAAATGCCCGCATATGGCAAGCCACACAAGCACGTTGTTCTGTGCTACGTTGCTGGCCCCTTGAGACAGTTGGACAGCATGCAGGACGAAGATTACATGCGTGAGGCGTTGGCGCTGGCACAGCAGGCCGCACAGGCGGGCGAGGTGCCGGTGGGCGCGGTGGTGGTGCGGGACGGTGTCATCATCGGGCGCGGCTACAACCAGCCCATCACGCGCCATGACCCGTCCGCGCATGCCGAGATGATGGCGCTGCGCGATGCGGCGCAGCACATCGGCAACTACCGCCTGGTCTGCTGCGAGATGTTCGTCACGCTGGAGCCGTGCGTGATGTGCGTCGGCGCTACCTTCCATGCCCGCATCGCGCGCGTGGTGTATGGTGCGCACGAACCCAAGACCGGCGCGGCGGGCAGCGTATTCAACCTGTTCACCGAGCCGCGCCTCAACCATCACGCGCGCATCGAAGGCGGCGTGCTCGCCGAGGAGTGCGGCAAACTGCTCAGCGATTTCTTCGCGCAGCGCCGCGCGCAACAGAAGGCCCCATGAATATCCGCATCCATATCCCGACGCAGACCCTGGAGCTGTATGCCGATGATGGCAGCCTGTTGCGCCGCTATGCGGTATCTACCGGTGCCAACGGCGTGGGCGAGGAGAGCGGCAGTTTCTGCACGCCGCGCGGACGCCATGTGATCCGCGCCAGGATCGGCGCCGGGCAGCCGGTGGGTGCGGTGTTCGTGCGGCGCCGGCCGACCGGGGAGATCTACACGCCGGAGCTGGGCGCGCGCCATCCCGGGCGTGACTGGATACTCACGCGCATCCTGTGGCTGTCCGGGCTGGAGCACGGTTACAACCGCGGCGGCACTTGCGATACCATGCGCCGCTACGTGTACATCCACGGCACGCCGGACAGCGTGTCACTGGGCAAGCCGGGGTCGCGCGGTTGCGTGCGGATGCGCAATGCGGACCTGCTGGAACTGTTCGATCTGGTGAAGGCGGGCATCGAGGTCGATATCGTTGCATAACGACACAGGAGGGCGGTATGGCACATCCTTTCACGGTCAGTCTGGTGTCCTGGCATGACGGCGAGCCTTTGCTGCGCGCGATCCGCACCGCGGTATTCATCGGCGAGCAGGGCGTGCCGGAAGCACTGGAGTGGGACGAGCACGACGAGACTTGCCGCCATGCGCTGGCGCTCAGCCTGAGCGGCGAGGCTGTTGGTTGCGGGCGCATCCTGCCCAACGGGCATATCGGCCGTATCGCGGTGATGCCGGCCTGGCGCAAGCAGAAGGTGGGCACCGCCATCATGGAAGCCTTGCTCAACGAGGCGCGCTCGCGCGGCTATCACGGCGTGGACGTCGATGCCCAGGTGCATGCCGTACCGTTCTATGAAGGTTTCGGTTTCGACAAACAGGGCGAGCCGTTCATGGATGCCGGTATCCCGCACATCAAGATGACGCTCAGGTTGTGAACTTCACTTACCGTCCAGATAATCCGCGTCGCTGAAGTTCTTCACCGCGTCCGGCTGGAACACGGTGAAGGCGGTGATCAGCATGCCGGTCATGAAGGCTTCGGTCAGCATAATGATGGGGGCCGCGCTCAGATAGTTGTATTTGATCTGCGCCCACGAATAAGAACTGAGCAGCAACAGCAGCAGCGTGGTGGCCACCACATTGAGTACGATGGACAAGCCGGCGCAAACGAAGCCGTTCAGCAATACGTAGAGGAACAGGTTCTTGGGCAGGTTCTGCTGGCTGAAGCGCAACAGCCATTCGGTGAACAGCGCGGGGATGGCGAGCATCAGCAGGCCGTTGATGCCCAAGGTCACCCCGTCGATGCCAGCGCGCAACAGTGAGGCGCCCATCACCACACTGAGCACGACCAGCGCCACCTGCCAGCCGAACATCAGCACGAACAGGGTCGCTCCCACGATATGGAAATTGATGCCGGGACGGAAGCCGGCATTGAATTGCCACAGGATGAACGCGCCCAGCGTCAGCGCCACCAGCGCGTTGGTCATGCTCTGGTTGTTTAGCAGTTCGCGCCAGGTCGCGCTACGCACCGCGCGATACAGCAGCCAGGCGAACAGCAGGTTGAACAGCCACAGCCAGTCGCCGGTGAACAGGAGCGCGGGCAGGTTCACGGCAAGGGATACGGCAGCGGTTCGAAGTCCAGACGCGGCCCGGTGAGTGCGCCCAGATGCACCGGGAAGGCGCCGGCCACTTCGGTCTGCACCACGGCCAGCAGTTCGTAGCCGCCGTGTGCGGCTTGGGCGGCGTTCACCACTTCGCCGCAGGCTTGCTCCGGTGTGTTGGCACTGAACAGCAGCGCGCCGGGTTGCGCTGCCTCGGCGGTCATCACGCGTGCCAGGTACATGCGGCGCTTGGGCTTGCCCAGATAATGCATGCGCGCCACCACTTCCTGTCCGGGATAGCAGCCTTTCTTGAAGTTGATGCCGCCGATCAACTCGAAGTTGAGCATCTGCGGGACGAAGGCTTCCTGCGTCTGCGGCAGCACGAAGGGGATGCCGGCGCGGATGTCCAGCCAGTCCCAGCAGGGCGAGCCGCCTGCGCGTGCTTGCGCGACCAGTGCCGGCCAAAGCGCGCGGGCTTGTTCCGTATCGAGCAATACCTGCACACGACGCGCATCGCGGCGCAGCAGGGTGACGCCGTCCACCTGGACGAGAGCCAGATCGGCTTGCGGCAACGCACCATAACGCGCATGCAACAGCGCGAGTGCGGCATCGCCGGCCACGCCGAGCAGCACCTGTTGGTCGCTCACATCGGCGATCTTCACTTTGGAGCGCAGCACATACATGGTGAGCTTCTTGTGCAGCGTGGCACACAGACCGCGCGGCAGTTGCAGCAGGTAGTCCGTGCCTGCGCGCCAGACCAGCAGGCTGGCCAGCATGCGCCCCTTGGCGTTGTTGAAACTGCTGAGTTGCGCGCGGCCGACGTCGGTCTCGCGGATGTCGTTGGACAACAGGTTCTGCAGGAAACCTTGTGCGTCCTCGCCGCTCACGCGCAGCAGGCCGAACTGCGCCAGGTCGCACACGATGTCGCCATTCTCGGCGGCGGCGCGTTCCGCCGCGGCATCGCCGAAGTCATGCGCCACACCGTCGACGATCCGTGCATGCTGAGAGGAAAGGAAGTCTTGCCATTGAGTGTTCATGATCGTGTCCCGCAGGGATGGGTCGGCCTAATGTTACCGTGAAGCCGCACCTTTCGGCTAAACTCTCGCGCCATGAGATATTTGCTTGCAGTCTTGTCGCTGTTGTCGCTCGCCGCGTGTGACGGCTCTCCCTGGAACTCCCCCTATCCCGCACAAGAAGCCGGGCGCTCCATCCTCTACACGGCATTCACCGAGCGACCCAAGCATCTCGACCCGGCACAGGCCTACAGCGAGAACGAATACGAATTCCTGGCCAACATCTACGCGCCGCCGCTGCAATACCACTACCTGAAACGTCCCTATCGCCTGGTCCCGCTGGCTGCCAGCGACATGCCGCGCGTGACCTATCTCGATGCACAGCAGCGGCCGTTGCTGATCACTGCGCCAGATGAACGTATCGCTTACAGCGTGTACGAGATCCGTATCAAACCCTATATGCGTTACCAGCCACACCCGGCGCTGGTGCCGGCCAACCTGTTCCTGAAAGCGGAGGATCTGGCCGATATCGACGGCCTCGACGATTTCCGCCAGAGCGGTACGCGCACCGTGACCGCAGCCGACTATGCCTACCAGATCAAGCGGCTGGTGCATCCGCGCCTGCATACGCCCATCGCCGGCATCATGATGGAATACATCGTGGGCCTGAAGGAATATGCGGCTGCCTTGCAGGCGGCGGACAACGCGCATCCTGGGCGCTTCCTCGATCTGAACGCCTATCCCTTGCCGGGTGTCGAGGTGGTCAACGACACCACCTATCGCATCACCATCAAGGGCAAATATCCGCAATTCCTCTACTGGCTGGCGATGCCGTTCTTCGCTCCCATGCCGCAGGAAGCCGAACGTTTCTATGCGCAGCCCGGCATGCGTGAGCGCAACCTGTCGCTGGACTGGTGGCCTATCGGCAGCGGCCCGTATTACCTGGCGCAGAACGATCCCAACCGGCGCATGGTGCTGAAGAAGAACCCGTATTACGACAGTGAGCGTTATCCGCTGGAAGGGGAGCCGGGCGATGCGCAAGTCGGGTTGCTGAACGATGCGGGGCGGCGTTTGCCGCTGATCGAAGAGGTGGTGTTCTCGCTGGAGAAGGAGACCATCCCCTACTGGAACAAATTCCTGCAAGGTTATTACGACGCCTCGGGCATCAGTTCGGACAGCTTCGATCAGGCGGTGCAGGTCGGCGTGGGGGGCGAGGCCAGCGTGAGCGATGCGATGCGCGCGCAGGGCATCACGCTGGCCACTTCGGTCGCGACCTCCACCATGTACACCGGCTTTAACTGGCTCGATCCGGTGGTCGGCGGCAACAGTCCGCGCGCCACCAAGTTGCGGCGTGCCATCGCCATCGCGGTGGATTTCGAAGAGTTCATCTCCATCTTCGCCAACGGACGCGGCATCGCGGCCCAGTCGCCGTTGCCGCCGGGTATCTTCGGCCATCTGGACGGCTGCGCCGGCGTCAACCGCTATGTCTATGAGTGCGTGGGCGAGCAGCCCAAACGGCGATCCATCGCCGAGGCCAGGCGGCTGCTGGCGCAAGCCGGCTATCCCGACGGCGTGGATGCCGCCACCGGGCAGCCGCTGGTCATCCATCTGGATACCACCGCCAACGGCGTAGGCAACAAATCGCGTCTTGACTGGCTACGCAAGCAGTTCGACAAGCTGGGTATCCAGCTCGATGTGCGCAGCACCGATTACAACCGCTTCCAGGACAAGATCCGCCGTGGTGATACGCAGATGTTCTACTTCGGCTGGAACGCGGACTATCCCGATCCCGAGAACTTCTTCTTCCTGCTGTACGGCCCGCAAGGCAAGGTGCAGTTCAGCGGCGAGAACGCCAGCAACTACAGCAACCCGGAATACGATCGCCTGTTCGAGCGCATGAAGAACATGGAGAACGGGCCGCAGCGGCAGGAGATCATCGATCGCATGCTGGAGATCCTGCGTCGCGATTCACCCTGGCTATGGGGCTATCACCCGAAGAGCTATGTGTTGCAGCACAGCTGGCTGCACAACGTGAAGCCCAATGTGATGGCCAACAACCAGCTCAAGTACTGGCGCATCGATGCCCAGCAACGCGAGCTCGCACGGCGTGCCTGGAACCCGCCGGTGCTGTGGCCGTTGTGGCTGGGCGGCGGGGTGTTGCTGCTGGGCGTGGGTGGGCTACTGTGGCTGTTGCGCCGCCGCGATCAGCGTAGTTGACTGGTCGCGCTCAGTCGCGCGTGCGGCTCTGTGCCATGGCCTGATGCAACAGTTCGCTGAACTCGGCCACCGGCTGTCCGCCTGACAGCAGGATCTTTCCATCGATCAGGAACGAAGGCACCACCTCGATGCCGCACTGGGCGGCACGGGCCTCGTCGGCGCGCACGGCAGCGATGTAGGCGTCGCTTTCCAGTACCTGGCGTGCTTCCGCTTCCGTGATGCCGAACTGGGGTGCCAGGCGGATGAGTGCGTTGCGGTCGCCGACCGGTAGCGCTGCACAGAAGTACGCATGCATCAGGCACTCGGTCGCTGCGTTCCCCAGACCCTTGCTGGCGGCATGGTGCAGCAGGCGGTGGGCGTCGAAGGTGTTGCCGCTACGCGCCAGGTCGAGGCGGTATGCCAGTCCGGCGTTGCGTGCCGCAGCGGTCACGCGCGCGATCATGGCATCGGCTTCCGCGATGCTGACCCGGTATTTCTCCGCCAGTGTCTGCGCCAGAGTGCCGGGCAGTGCGGCCGGTGCCTGCGGGTCCAGCTCGAAGCTGCGCCAGATGACTTGCACCTGCTCCTTGTGCGGGAAGGTGGCCAGCGCCTGTTCGAAGTTGCGTTTGCCGATGTAGCACCAAGGACAGATGACGTCGGACCAGATCTCGATCTGCATGGAAGACTCCCGTGTGAAGGATGGCACGGATGATAGTCGATTCCCGTACAATGATGCCCCGTCATGGTCGCTTATCTCATCCGTCGCATCCTCTATGCCATCCCTATCCTGATCGGGGTGAACCTGCTCACCTTCGCGCTGTTCTTCGTGGTCAACACGCCGGACGACATGGCGCGCATGCAGCTCGGCATCAAGCGCGTGACGCCGGAGGCGATCGACAAATGGAAGCAGCAGCACGGCTACGACAAGCCGCTGCTGGTCAACGGCGCAGCCAGCGGCAGCGCGGTGTTCACCGACACCATCTTCTGGCAGAAATCGGCCAGCATGTTCGTGTTCGATTTCGGTTATGCGGATGACGGGCGCAGCATCCGTCGCGAGATCGTCCAACGCATGGGGCCGAGCCTGGCCATCGCGTTGCCGACCTTCCTCATCGGCCTGCTGGTGTATGTCAGTTTCGCGTTGCTGATGACCATGTTCCGCGCCACGCTGCTGGATATGGCGGGTGTGGCGCTGTGCGTGTTGCTGATGTCCGTCTCCGGTCTGTTCTACATCATCGGCGGTCAGTTCCTGGTGAGCAAGCTGTGGCATCTGGTGCCGATCTCGGGTTATGCCGGCGGTCTGGATAGTTTCAAGTTCATCGTGTTGCCCATCGTGATCGGCGTGATCGGCGGCATCGGTTCCAGCAGCCGCTGGTACCGCAACATCTTCCTGGAGGAGATCGGCCGCGACTATGTGCGCACCGCGCGCGCCAAGGGCTTGTCCGAGTTGCGCGTGCTGTTCACCCATGTATTGAAGAACGCGCTGATCCCCATCCTCACCGGCGTGGTGGTGGTGATCCCGCTGCTGTTCATGGGGAGTCTGCTCACCGAATCCTTCTTCGGCATCCCGGGTCTCGGCAGCTACACCATCGACGCCATCAATGCGCAGGACTTCAGCATCGTGCGTGCCATGGTGTTCCTCGGTTCCGTGCTGTACATCATCGGCCTCATCCTGACCGACATCTCCTATACTGTCGTTGATCCACGGGTGAGGTTGCAATGAAAAACACCCGCATAAATCTACTGCGCAGTTCAATCGCGGCGTCGCGTGCTCGTTCGCGCCTCGCCTACCAATCCGGTATGTGGCTCCGACATAACCTGAAGGTTAGTCTGCGCCGAAACGCGTTTCGCTTGTTTTCTCGTTGCTCACTGCGCGGATCCTTGCGCTTGAACTTGCTCGCTACGATTTCTGGGGGTGTTTTGTGAGTTTCCTGCCCGTGATCCTGTGGAGCGATGCGCTGGTGTTCCTGTTGCTGGGGGCCGGTGTGGCAGCGGCCATGCAGGTGCGCAAACGTGCGCATCTGCTGTTGCCCTGGCAGCGCGTGGCGCGCAGCGATATGGCGCTGGTGTCGCTGCTGGTGCTGAGCTTGTTCCTCGGCGTCGGTCTGCTGGATAGCCTGCATTACCGCGCGGCATTGCCGCAACAGGCAAGCAGCGAGCGCGTCTATTCGCCTGAAGTGCTCAGCGTGTTCGACAAGCTGGTCGAGCCGCTGCGCACGCATACCGAGAAGACCTATTCCGAACCGTTCGCCCTGACTTTGTATGCCAAGGAGAGCATGGAGGATGCACAAGGTGGCGTGGTGCGCGACTACCCGCGCCTGCGCTTCGGCGGTGCACACCTCACCGAGGTCTCACAACGCGATGCGGATGTGGCACACCGTGCTCTGGTCGGTGCGCTCGCCGGCTGTTTGTTGGCCGCGCTGGCCTTGCTGGTGGCGCAGCATTGGACACAACGGCGCGCCTTGTTCGTCAGCGTGCTGCTGCTGACACCGTTGCTCGGGGCGGTGTGGAACCTGGCCGCGGTCTATCACGTATTGGGTACCGACAAGGTGGGGCAGGATGTGCTCTATCTGGCGCTGAAATCCATCCGTACCGGACTCATCATCGGTACCGTCACCACGCTGGTCACGCTGCCGCTGGCCTTGTTCCTCGGGGTGGCGGCGGGTTACTTCCGCGGCTGGGTGGATGACGTGATCCAGTATGTCTACACCGTGCTGAGTTCCATCCCCAGCGTGCTGCTGATCGCGGCTGCGGTGCTGATGATGCAGGTGACGCTGGATACGCATCCCGACTGGTTCGACACTTCCGCGGCGCGCGCCGATCTGCGCTTGGTGGCGCTGTGCCTGATCCTCGGTCTGACCAGTTGGACCGGTCTGTGTCGCTTGCTGCGCGGTGAGACGCTGAAGCTGCGCGAGATGGAATACATCCAGGCGGCGCAGGCTTTCGGCGTGTCGTCGCTGCGCATCCTCACGCGCCACATCATGCCCAACGTGATGCACATCGTGCTCATCGCGCTGGTGATGGATTTCTCGGCACTGGTGCTGGCCGAGGCGGTGTTGTCCTATGTCGGCGTGGGGGTCGATCCGTCCATGATCTCCTTCGGCACCATGATCAACGGCGCGCGCCTGGAGATGGGGCGTGAGCCCATGGTGTGGTGGTCGCTGGCGGCGGCGTTCGGCTTCATGCTGGTGCTGGTGCTGGCCGCCAACCTGTTCGCCGATGCGGTGCGCGATGCCTTCGATCCGCGCCTGAACCGCACGGAGGGGGCGGCATGAAGCTGTTGCAGACCGATAGTCTGACGATACGCTTGCGTAACGGTGCCGCCATCGTCGACGGTATTTCGTTCGCGATCGCGGCCGGCGAGACTTTCGCCTTGCTGGGGGAGTCCGGCTGCGGAAAGTCGCTGACGGCGCTGGCGCTGATGGGCTTGCTGCCGGACGGGGTGCAGCATGCCGGCGGCGCGATGCGTCTGGGTGAGCTGGCGCTGCATACCTTGACCGAACGCGAGATGCGCGCGGTGCGTGGCGGGCGCATGGCCATGGTGTTCCAGGAGCCGGGCTTGAGCCTGAATCCGGTGATGACCGTGGGGGCGCAGATCGGCGAGGTGTTGGCGCTGCATCACGGCCTGGCGCGCGCGGCAGCGGATGCCCGCGCGGCGGCCTTGTTGCAGCAGGTGGGCATCCCCGATCCGGCGCGTCGCCTGGGCGAATATCCGTTCCAGATGTCGGGCGGCATGAAGCAGCGCGTGATGATCGCCATGGCGCTGGCCGGCGATCCGCAACTGCTGATCGCCGACGAGCCGACCACCGCGCTGGACGTGACGATACAGGCGCAGGTGCTGCAACTGCTGCGCGAGATACAGGCGGCACGCGGCATGGCGATGCTGCTGATCACCCATGATCTCGGCGTGGTGGCGGAGAATGCCCATCATGTCGGCGTGATGTATGCCGGGCAGATTGTGGAGCAGGCGACACGTGCGCAGTTGTTCGCGCAGCCCCTGCATCCGTATACGCAGAAACTGTTTGCCGCGCTGCCGGATGTGCAACGCAACGGCCACAGCTTGAACGCCATCCCGGGCAGCGTGCCGCCGCTCGGCAGCATCGTCCAGGGCTGTCGTTTCGCACCGCGTTGCGAGCGCGCCTGGGCCTTGTGTCATGAGCAGACTCCGGCCTGGCATGAGGTCGCCGGGCAGGGCGTGCGCTGCCATCTTTATCGGGATACGGGATACAGGATCGGGGATACAGGAGGAAACTCTCCTCGCCCGCTTGCGGGCGAGGGGCCGGGGGAGAGGGTAGATTCCCAGTCTCCTGTATCCCGAATCCTGAATCCTTTATTGCAAGTCGATAACCTGCAAGTCCATTTCCCCATCCGCAAGGGCATCCTGCAACGCGTGGCGGGGCAGGTGAAGGCGGTGGATGGGGTGTCGCTCGCCATCCCGCAGGGGCGGACGTTGGCATTGGTGGGCGAGTCGGGTTGCGGCAAGACGACCCTGGGCAAAGCCTTGCTGCAACTGGTCGCACCTAGCGGCGGACAAGTGCTGTTCGAGGGGCAACGTCTAACGGAAGACATGCGGCGTGTCGGCATGCAGATGGTGTTCCAGGACCCGTATGCCTCGCTCGATCCCAAGATGCGCGTGGCCGAGATACTGGAGGAGGGGATGGCTGCTTTGGGGATCGGCGCGGACAGTGAGACACGCCAGCTCCAGCTGGATGCGTTGCTGGAGCAGGTCGGACTGCCGACGGCCGCCAAGTGGCGCTATCCGCACGAGTTCTCCGGCGGCCAGCGCCAGCGCATCGCCATCGCGCGCGCGCTGGCGGTGTCGCCGCGCTTGCTGATCTGCGATGAGCCGACCTCGGCGCTGGATGTCTCGGTGCAGGCGCAGATCCTCAACCTGTTGCGTGGCTTGCAGCAGGGGCTGGGGTTGAGCTATCTGTTCATCACCCATAATCTGGGCGTGGTGGAATATCTGGCGCATGAGGTATGCGTGATGTATCTGGGGCGCATCGTGGAGAGCGGGCCGACCCAGGTGGTGATGCGTTCGCCCAAACACCCGTATACGCAGGCGCTGTTATCGGCGGTGCCGCGCATCACGGGGGAGGCGCGCGAGGTGATGCGGCTGACCGGCGATCTGCCGTCGCCGGCGGCGCCCCCGCCGGGTTGCCATTTCGCTCCGCGCTGCCCGCAGGCCATGCCGCTGTGTCGCAAATCCTACCCGGCAGTCAGCGAGCAAGCCGACGGCCAGCGCGTCAGCTGCCATCTTTTCTCCGCTTGAATTGACATTGCGGGGTGACACCGACCGGATAAAGGCAGGGGCGTTGCTTGTCCTGCATGCGGGAATGCCGCGGTCGAACACGGTCAAGTGTCACCCAAAGCGACCGGATCGCCGGTTCAGCGGCGGCGTGGTGGTCGTGCCGATCGCTTGGCAGGGGGAATGCGCCCGGTGACGGATGCCGGTGGCGACGCCCTGTTGCGCGCCTCACGCAGCCCGTTGCGTTGACGGTCAGCGTCTGTAGGCACGCAGTTCGTGATGGCTGCTGTGACGTACCGTCTTGCGCACCTTGCGTGATGCGGTGCGACGCGAACTGCCAGGCAGGATGGTGAACTTCTGGCCGATACGCAGGAACTTGCTGCCGTGGTTCATGGCGACGAGGTCGCGCTGGCTGACGCCGAACTGGCGTGCGATGCTGGAAATGGTGTCACCCTTGCGTACCACATAACGGAAGCCGGCCATCTCCTGTACGGCGGTGGCGTGCATGTTGAACGGTTCGAACTCGGTGGCGGGATATTCCTCCGTGGCCGGCACCAACAGGGTCTGTCCGTTGCTGAGTGAGGCGTAGCGCGACAGGCCGTTGGCGTTGCGCAGCTCTTCCAGGGTCATGTCGAAACGCTTGGCGATGTCGGCGAAGGATTCGCCTTTCTCCGATTCATAGGGACGCCACGAGACCAGGCGCTGATCGTTGTTCTGCAGGTTGCGCCGGAACACATCGACCTTGTCCGTCGGCAGCAGCAACACTTCGGCCTGGTCTTGCAGGATGACCGGACGGTTATGGCCGGGATTGAGTGCGATGAACTCTTCCATGTCGATCTCGGCCAGATCCGCAGCGACCTTGACGTCCATCGGTTTGGACGGTGTGACCGCGGCGAAGTAGGGCGCATTGGGGATGGGCGCCAGGGTCAGGCCGTAACGCGCCGGGTCGCTGACGATGTTCTTCACTGCCATCAGCTTGGGCACGTAGTTCTGCGTCTCGCGTGGCATGCGCAAGTGTGCGAAGTCGGTCGGTTTGTGACGGCGGCGGTTGTTGGCCTGCGCGCGTGCCACGGCGTTCTCGCCCCAGTTGTAGGCAGCCAGTGCCAACTGCCAGTCACCGAACTGACGGTGCAGTTTCTCCAGATAGTCCAATGCACCATTGGTGGCACCGATGATGTCGCGGCGGCCGTCGTACCACCAGTTCTGCTCCATGCCGAAATGACGGCCGGTGGAGGGGATGAACTGCCAGATGCCGGAGGCGCTGGCGACGGAATTGGCACCAGGGTTGAAAGCGCTCTCGATGATTGGCAGCAGCGCGATCTCGGTCGGCATACCGCGTCGTTCCACCTCTTCCACGATGTAGTAGAGATAGCGGCGGGCGCGTTCGCTCATGCGTTGCACGTATTCCGGATGGCTGGCATACCACTGCTCGTGGCGTTTGATCAGCTTGCTGTCCAGCGGCGGCATGGCGAAGCCGTCGCGGATGCGTTGCCAGACGTCTTCGACCGGCAAGGCGGAAAGTTCCGGGAAAGCGGTGGCACTGTAGGCTTGTTCGGGACCGTCATGCTGCTCCAGGATGATGGCGGGCGCGATGATCAAGGCTTCGCGTATCGGTGCCGGTGGCTGCACCAACGGTTGTTCGTCGCTGCCATGAGCTTGGGCGACGCTGCGGAGGACAGTCGGTTGGGCCGACAATGCAGGTGGCGGGGACGACGGTGTCGCCGCGCACACCGGCAGTGCCATGGACAAACACAACAGGGATGCCAGGCCGAAGCGTGTCATCCCTGTGCTGTGCCGGATGGTGTGACCCGTCAAATTCAACGAACCACTTCCTTGAGTTGCTCCAGGATGCCCGGGTTCTCCAGGGTGGACACGTCCTGCGTGATCTCCTCACCCTTGGCGATGGCGCGCAGCAAGCGACGCATGATCTTGCCGGAACGGGTCTTGGGCAGGTTTTCGCCGAAACGGATCTCGTCCGGTTTGGCGATGGGGCCGATCTCCTTGCCCACCCAGTTGCGCAGGTCTTCCACCAGTTTCTTGGTGGCGGCGGCATCGGTCGGACGCGCGCCCTTGAGCACCACGAAGGCGACCACGGCCTCACCCTTCACTTCGTGCGGCTTGCCGACCACGGCGGCTTCCGCCACCAGCGGGTTGGCGACCAGCGCGGATTCGATCTCCATGGTACCCAGGCGGTGACCGGAGACGTTCAGCACGTCGTCGATGCGGCCCATGATCCAGAAGTAGCCGTCGGCATCGCGGTGCGCGGAGTCACCGGCCAGATAGGCGCCCTTCATCTCTTCCGGGAAGTAGCTCTTCTTGTAGCGTTCCGGATCGCCCCAGATGGTGCGGATCTGCGAGGGGAAGGGCTTCTTGATGACCAGGAAGCCGCCGTGTTCGTCATGCACTTCGTCGCCCGCTTCGTTGACGATGGTGGCCATGATGCCGGGCAGCGGCAGGGTGCAGGTGCCGGGTTTGATCGGCATCGCGCCGGGCAGCGGGGCGATCATGTGGCAGCCTGTCTCGGTCTGCCACCAGGTGTCGACGATGGGGCAGCGGCTCTGGCCCACGGTCTCGTAGTACCACATCCAGGCTTCGGGATTGATCGGTTCGCCCACCGTGCCGAGCAGGCGCAGGCTGGACAGGTCATACTTTTTCGGCAGGTCGCCGCCCAGCTTGATCAGCGAGCGGATGGCGGTCGGTGCGGTATAGAAGGTGGTGACCTTGTGGTCCTGGATCATCTTCCAGAAACGGCCGGCATCCGGATAGGTGGGCACGCCCTCGAAGATGACCTGGGTCGCGCCCATGGCCAGCGGGCCGTAGGCCACGTAGCTGTGGCCGGTGATCCAGCCCACGTCGGCGGTGCACCAGAAGATGTCGCTGGGCTTGTAGTCGAACACCCACTTGAGCGACATCATCGTGCCCAGCAGGTAACCGCCGGTGGAATGCTGCACGCCCTTGGGTTTGCCAGTGGAGCCGGAGGTGTAGAGCAGGAACAGCGGATGCTCGGCGCTCACCCATTCCGGTTCGCACACCGAGGATTGGCTGTTGAACAGGTCGTGCCACCAGATCTCGCGATCCTCGTCCAGTTCGATGTCGGCGCCGATGCGGCGATAGACGATGACGGTATGCACCGCTTCGCACCCCCCCATGGTCAGCGCTTCGTCCACGGCGGGCTTGAGCGGCATCGCTTTGCCGCCACGGTACTGGCCATCGGCGGTGATCACGGCTACGGCTTGCGCGTCGGTGATGCGCTCGTGCAGGCTCTTGGAGGAGAAGCCGCCGAACACCACGGAGTGGATGGCGCCGATGCGGGCACAGGCCTGCATGGCGATCACTGCTTCCACGCTCATCGGCAGATAGATGATGACGCGGTCACCCTTCTTGATGCCGCGTGCCTTCAGGCCGTTGGCGAACTGGCTGACGCGGCCGTGCAGCTCACGGTAGCTGACACGGGTCACCTGGCCGTCATCGGCCTCGAAGATGATCGCCGTCTTTTCGGGCTGGGTCTGCAGGTGCTTGTCCAGGCAGTTGTAGGAGACGTTCAGTTCGCCATCCTCGAACCATTTGTAGAACGGGGCGTTGCTGTCATCCAGCCCCTTGGTGAAGGGTTTGTGCCAGAGCAGGGTGTCGCGTGCCAGCTTGGACCAGAAACCGGTGTAGTCCTTGGCGGCCTCGGCGCACAGCGCCTTATAGGCATCCATGCCGGAGACGTTGGCTTGCTTGACGAAAGCCTCGGATGGCGCGAAGACGCGATTTTCATGCAACACGGACTGGATGTTGGACATCATTTGCTCCCTTGATTTGTTGATTGCTAGATCCCGGATATCTGCTTCAGGTCGAAGCCCCACTGCGCGGGGTCTTCGGCACTGACGATGGTCTCCTGCGAACGGCTCAAGTCTAGCATCTCAGGCATGAGCGGTTCGTTGGATTTGGTCGAGAAGAAGACCTTCACGATCGGAGTGAGCAGGCTTTTCTCTGTCTGCTCCATGACTATAGCGAGCCTTCCTGACTTGAGCCTTACTAGGGTGCCGGAAGGATAGATGCCGATGGTCTTGACGAAGGCCTGGAACACGCGCTCGTCGAAATGGCCATTGCGCCATTCCGCCATCTTGCGGATGGTCTCGGCGGGTTCCCAGCCGTTCTTGTAGCAGCGGTTGGAGGTGAGTGCGTCGTACACATCGCACACGGCTCCCATGCGCGCATACAGCGAGATCTGTTCGCCGGCGAGCTGGTCGGGGTAACCCTTGCCGTCCATGCGTTCGTGATGGTGCAGACAGACATCGAGCGCCACCGCAGTGATTTCGCTGGAATCCTTGAGCAGCTCCCAGCCGCGGCGCGGATGGTCCTTCATCAAGGCGAACTCTTCATCCGTCAGCTTGCCCGGCTTGTTCAGCACATCCTGGTCGACCATCATCTTGCCCACGTCATGCAACAGTCCGGCGAGGCCGACCTCCTTCAGTTCATCCTCGTGCAGGCCGAGCTGTTTGCCGAGCGCGATCATCAGCGCGCATACAGCGACCGAATGCATGTAGGTATAGTCGTCCTTGGTCTTGAGGCGTGTCAGGTTGATGAAGGCTTCCGGGTTGCGCGTGATGGAGCGGCTGATCTCGTCCACCAGCGGTGCGGCTTCGCTCACTTTGATCGCCTTGCCCATGCGGGCTTCCTGGAACATGGAAGTGACCGCAGCCTTGCTCTTGGCCTGCAACTTGCGCGCACGCTCCAGTTCGTCATGCAGCGAGACGCGGGCTTCGATCTGCGGCTTGGTTTTGGCAATCAGCGCCAGTTCGGCGGTGATCTGGCGTTCGGCTTCCTCGTCCGACACGGCGACGGTGTCGTCTTCCGCATCCAGGCCGCGCGCCGGATCGATCCATACTTCCTGGATGCCGCAGCTGCGCAGGGTGTTCAGGTCGGCATCCTTGTCCAGCAGGAAGGATTTGCGCCAGAACGGGTGATCCATCCAGCTGCCGCACAGCTCATGGATGTACATGCCGAGGCGCACTTTTTCGACACGGATCTTTTTGCGCATACCGCAGGATCGATGGAGGGAAACGATGAGGACGCGATTCTACCTTACCCGGGCCCGTAGCTGGAAATCCAAGTTCCGGCTGCGGGCGGGGGGGCATTCAGTGCATGCTGTGCGCTTCGTCGTGACTGGGCCAGAGCTGGTGGGCGTCCAGCAACAGCCGATAACGGGCTTCATTGGCATCCAGACGCGCCAGCTTCTCGGCCAGCGCGGCTTCCAGCGCCTGACGGCGAGCGATCAGGGTCGTATCCAGGCTGCTTTCGCCCAGACTGTAGG
This sequence comes from Pseudomonadota bacterium, assembly GCA_040754175.1. GTDB lineage: Bacteria > Pseudomonadota > Gammaproteobacteria > Burkholderiales > Gallionellaceae > Sideroxyarcus. The sequence goes on from JBFMFN010000038.1 coordinate 172,795, forward strand.
CGCGTGCCACCAATTCTGCATTCTGGCGTAACGACTTGGCTGCTTCGTTGCCTTGCTGCCAGATGGCATAAGTGCTGACCGCACGGGTATAGGCATTGAAGATGTCGCTACCCACTCTGCGTTGCATGGCGCGCGCCTGTTCGGCGGCGATGTCAGCCTGGGCCTGGGCACTGTCGGCGTGGGCCGAGCGCGCGGTATAGCCCAGCGGGAACGAGACGTAGAGCCCGGCGATACGCTGTCTGTGGTCCAGCAACGAGGTGTATTTCAGACCCAGCGTCGGATCGGGCAGACGGTCCGCACTGGCGCGTTCCGCCAGTCCCTGTTGGTATGCTGCTTCGGCTTGCGCCAGGGCGATCTCATGGTTGTCATGCAGGATGATGTCGCGCCAGTATTCCAGGGGTTGCTCGATCGCCTGGGGCTCCAGCAGTGGCAGTTGCTCCGGCAGGGGCAGGGCGGAGAACTGACGTTGCAGCTCTTCGGCCGCCAGTTGCGCACGCAGTCTGGCCTGTTGCAGCGAGACGTCGGACATGGCGGCCGCGGCCTTGACCTGATTCAGTTCCATGCGCGGCGCATCGCCTGCCTTGATGCGTTTCTCGGTGATCAGCGCCTGTTGTTGCAGGATGTCCATCTGCTCTTGCCATTGCATTACCTGCGCCTGTTCGCGCTGCCAGGTGAACCATAGTTGCAGCAGCAGGCGGGCCGCCGTATGGCGAGCATCGGCCATGGTGTTCTCACCGCGTGCGATGGCGGCGGCGCCGATGTCGCTATCGATGAACATCTTGTTCGGCAGACGGAACGGGCGCTCGATCGCCACTTCCCAGTCGCGGTAGTGGTTCAATGCCGCGCCTTCCTGCATGCGGTCACGATAGACGCCACCTTGCACTGTGAACTCGTAATCGCCGCTGGCGCGCCGGCGGCGTTCGCTTTGCTCCATCTGCATGCGCGAACGTGCGTTGAGTACATCCACATAGCTATCCAGGGCGCGGTCCACCACCTCGTGCGGCGGCAGGTCTTCCGCCGCCAAGGCCGGTTGCAGCAAGCCACTCAGTGCGGTGATCAATAGCCATCTGTGCAAGCGCTTCATGCCAGCCTCCCGAATTCCAGCACCGGTGTGATCCAGTAGGCGACCTCAGGATTTGCTTCTGCCTGTTTCAGGTGGGCGATCAACGCTTGCGCATCTTCCAGGTTCATCACGCTGTCCAGTTGCACGCGCTGGGAGCGGCCGCGCACCTGTTCCAGCATGCTGGGCAGGTATTCCTTTTGGCTGCTGCCCTCGATACGTTTCACCGAGAAGCCGCGCACCCAGTCCGGATGGCACAGGAGCTGGTCCACCAAGCGCTCTTCTTGCGACTTGTGGCAGACCAGTGTCAGACAACAGTTCATTTCTTTCATGCTTGCACCTTGGAGGATTCCACGCCGAAACGGCGGTACAGGATGGGCAGCATGATCAGCGTCAGTGCAGTGGAGCTGATCAGGCCGCCGGTGACCACGATGGCCAGCGGTTTCTGGATCTCGGAGCCGGGGCCGCTGGCAAACAGCACCGGCAGCAGACCGAACGCCGTGATGCTGGCGGTCATCAGCACCGGGCGCAGGCGGCGTTTGGCGCCTTCGAAGACGACCTTGGCGATATCCATGCCCTCATCGTGCAGTTGATTGAAATAGGACACCATCACCACCCCGTTCAGCACGGCGATGCCGAGCAGCGCGATGAAGCCGACCGAGGCAGGGACCGACATGTATTCGCCGCTCAGCCACAGGGCGAACACGCCGCCGATCAAGGCGAACGGGATGTTGGTCAGCACCAGTGTCGCTTGCCGCACCGAACCAAAGGTGGCGAACAACAGCATGAAGATCATCCCCAGGGCGATCGGCACGACGACCGCCAGGCGCGCCGCGGCACGTTGCTGGTTCTCGAACTGGCCGCCCCAGGTCAGGTGGTAGCCGCTGGGCAGATCGACCTGCGTTGCGACGGCAGCCTTGGCATCGTCGACGAAGCCGACCAGGTCGCGTCCGCGCACGTTGCTCTGGATCACCACCATGCGCTGCCCGTCCTGACGATCGACCTTGACCGGGCCATCGGCGCGCTCCAATCGCGCTACCACCGACAACGGCACGGCCTGGCCGTTGGGCAGGGGCAGTGTCAAAGCGGCGAAGAGCGCGGGGGATTGCTGGATGTCCGATTCGCCGCGCACGATGAGCGGTGTGCGGCGGCCGGATTCGATCACCGTACCCAGTTGCTGGCCTTCGATCTGGCTGCGCAGGGCGACGCCGATGTCATCCACATTGAGGCCGAGACGGCCGGCGGCGAGACGATCGATGATGACGCGGTAGTACTGCACGCCGCTGTTCTGCACGGTATAAACATCTTCGCTGCCAGGGATGCCTTCCAGCACCTTGACGATCTTTTCGGCGCGGTCGTTCAGTGTCGCCAAGTCAGTGCCGAACAGTTTGATCGCCACGTCGCCGCGCGCGCCGGTGAGCATCTCGGAGACGCGCATCGCGATGGGTTGGGTGAAACCGAACTCGACACCTGGGAAATCTGCCATCACCTTGCGGATTTCGTCGATGATCGCGTTCTTGTCCGGGTTGCGCCATTCCTTCTGCGGTTTCAGCACCAGGAAATTGTCGGTCTCGTTCAGACCCATCGGGTCGAGGCCCAGCTCGTCGGCGCCGGCGCGCGACACGATGCCTTTGACTTCCGGCACCTGTGCCAGGATCGCAGCCTGGATGCGCTTATCCATCTCTGCCGTCTGTTGCAGATTGATGGAAGGCAGTTTGGAGACCTGCATGATGATGTCACCTTCATCCATCTCCGGCATGAAGGTCTTGCCGAGCAGCATGTAGATGCCGCCAGTCACCAGCAGTGCGGACAGGGCGATACCGATCACCAGCTTCTCTTGAGCGAGGGCGCGGCGTAGCAGTGGTTCATACAGGCCCATCGCCTTGCGCACCAGCCAGGGGTCGTCGTGCCCGGCCTGTTTCAGCAGGAAAGAAGCGAGCATCGGCACGAAGGTGAGCGACAGTAACAGGGAGCCTGCCAGCGCAAATACGATGGTGACTGCCACCGGGATGAACAGCTTGCCTTCCAGTCCTTGCAGCGTGAGCAAGGGCAGGAACACGATGATGATGATAGCCACGCCGGCAGCGACCGGTGTGATCACCTCTTTCACCGCGCGATAGATCACGTGCAGGTGCGGGATATGCGCCTTGCGGTGGGCCAGATGGTTGATGATGTTCTCCACCACCACCACGGCGGCATCCACCAGCATGCCGATGGCGATGGCGAGACCGCCCAGCGACATCAGGTTGGCCGACATGTCGAATTCGCTCATCAGGATGAAGGTGATGAGCACAGCCAGCGGTAGCGTGAGGGCCACCACCAGTGCCGCACGCAGGTTGCCGAGGAACAGTACCAGCAGGATGACGACCAAGATGATGGCCTCGGTGAGCGCCTTGGAGACGGTACCGACAGCACGTTCCACCAGACTGCCGCGATCATAGAACACCTGGGTGGTCACGCCCTTGGGCAGGGTGGGCGCGAGCTCAGCCAGCTTGGCGCGTACGCCGTCCACTACCTTTTGCGCATTCGCACCGCGCAGGCCGAGCACCAGGCCTTCCACCGCTTCGCCGTGACCATCCTTGGTGACGGTGCCGTAGCGGGTCAGGCTGCCGATGCGCACTTCGGCGACATCCGCTACACGCACCAGACTGCCGGGGCGGCCGACGATGACGATGTCGCGTACATCCTGCAGATTGCGGATGCTGCCTTCGGCGCGCACCAGCAAGGATTCGTCGCCGTCGCTGATACGTCCGGCACCGTCATTGCGGTTGTTCATCTCGATGGCGTTACGCAGTTCGGCGAACGAGATGCCGTGCGCCGCCAGTGCGTTGTGGTTGGGCACGATCTCGAAGCTGCGCGCCAGACCGCCCAGCGAGTTCACATCGGCCACGCCCGGCAAGGTGCGCAGGGCCGGACGGATGGTCCAGTCGAGCAGGGTGCGCCGCTCTTCCAGCGAGACGCCGTCGCCTTCCACCGTGAACATGAACATCTCACCCAGCGGGGTGGTGATGGGGGCCAAACCGCCGGAAACATCCGGCGGCAAGTCGCGCAATGCATTGTTCAGGCGTTCCGCGACCTGCTGGCGTGCCCAGTAGATATCGGTGCCGTCGTTGAAGTCGATGGTGATGTCGGCGATTGCATATTTGGAGATCGAACGCAGCACGCGCTGGTTGGGGATACCCAGCATCTCCAGTTCGATCGGTGCTACGATGCGTGCTTCCACCTCTTCCGGCGTCATGCCCGGGGCTTTCATGATGATCTTGACCTGAGTGGTCGAGACATCGGGGAAGGCATCGATGGGCAGTTCGCGGAAGGCAGAGATGCCAGCGCCGATCAGCAGCAACGTCAGGGCGGCCGCGAGCATGCGCTGGGTCAGCGCGAATTCAAGCAGTTTGGAGAACATCATTCGCCTCCGCCGATGCCCATTGAGCTGGATTTCAGGGCGGATACGCCGCGTACGGCGATCTGCTCATCTCCCTTGAATTGCCCGGTGATCACGCTGTTCTGTGCGCCTTCGAGCAGGATAGTCACCGGCATGCCATGGAAACCGGTGGCGGTGCGCACGAATACGATAGCCTGAGCATCCAGGCGGACGAGAGCGGTGTTCGGCACGTTCCATTGTTTCTTGCTGCCATTCTCGGTGCTGATGCTGGCTTCCACATATTGTCCGGGACGCAAGGCTTCCGCGCCCTTGTCGATCAGTGCGCGCACCAGGATGGTCTGGCTGCCGCCGCTCAGGCTGCTGCCGATCGCGGTCAGCCTGCCACGTGCGCCGGAGGCTGGCAGGGTCACTGCCGCACCGGTCTTCAGGTTGCCGGCACTGGCCAGCGGCACTTGCAGTTCAAGTGCGAGCGGTTTCAGGCTGGCGACCTTGAACAAGGGGGCCGCGGCATCCAGGCGTTGGCCGGAACTGGCGCTCTTTTCCAGGATCACGCCGCTGATGGGCGAGGTGATGGCGAGCTGGCTGCTCAGATGGTTGCCATTCAGCAATTCATCGATATCGTGTTGCGACATGCCGAACAGTTTTAGCGACTGTCGCCGTTCGTTGAGGATGGCGTGCGCCTCGCTGCGCTGGCTGCGCGTGGCACGTAAACGGCTCTCGGCGATGATGCCATCCTTCCATAGCGCCTGATCCCGCGTCAGGTTGTCGTCCGTGAGCTGGACTTGCATGTGCGCTTGCAGCAGGCTGCGTTGAGCCTCTATGAAAGCCGGGCTCTGCAAGCGAGCCAGTACCTGGCCTTTCTTCACTGCGTCACCGACTCCCACCAGAGTCTGTTCTACCATCGCGGCGAGTGGCGTGCTGATGGTGTAGAGCTGATCGCCAGGGATCACCACTTGCCCGGGGATGCCGGACAGTTCGCCACTGGCTTGCGGGGGCAGCGGTGCGGTGGCGATGCCGAGCTTGTCGATCTGTTCCGCACTCAGGGCGAGATCCTGTGCCCATGCCGGATGGAGGAGCTGCGCGATCAGCAGGACGAGCAAGTGAATCTTCTTCATTCTTTATATTTCTCCAGAGCGAATCGACTGCCCAGACCCGGTCAGTCATATTGTTGGTGATGGTACTGTGCATCGGGGTGCTGCCAGCACACGGCTGACATAGTCCTTCATTGCGCGAATAAGTTCCCGAGAAAAGCTCTCGGGAATTGTGAGTCGACATTTTCTCCGCATATCGTTCATGCAGTCATGAAATTTTCTTGACAAATTCTATCGTATCCATAAAATGCGCGGCTCTTCCGGGTCGTTAGCTCAGCTGGTAGAGCAGCGGACTCTTAATCCGTTGGTCGAAAGTTCGAATCTTTCACGACCCACCAACATGAAGGCCTGCCTTGCGCAGGCCTTTTCATTTTCATTCCCGACACTTTGAATTTCCCATCGCAACTCGCAGACGCAGTGCGCGATGATTTTTTGTGTGCCCGAAGCGACAAATGAAAAAGCCAGCGCACGTTGCGCTGGCTTTCATATTTTGGCTCCCCGACCTGGACTCGAACCAGGGACCTGCGGATTAACAGTCCGTCGCTCTACCGACTGAGCTATCAGGGAATCGATGCGGGCGCTATACTAGCTTCAGACGGGCGTTTGGTCAACATCGCGCTGTCATTTTTTTGCATGCGGTCGCCAATGCACCGTCATGGAAGCTGAATCAAATTAGAATGCGCGCATGGACAAGAAGACGGTATTCATCAAGACGGAAAAAGGTGAGAGCGAAGTATCCGGCATGTCCGGTGACATGAAGCGTGTACTGCTTCTGATCAATGGCAAGTCGACGCTCGAAGAAGTCATCCGTCATGCGCCGCCCAGTTTGCGCAGCGATCTGCCAGAGATCATGCAGCGCCTGCTGGACGCCGAACTCATCCGCGACCGAGCCCAATCTCCCAGCCATCTGAAGATCGTGGCACCCAAGCTCGTCAAGCCTGCCGCCCCCAGCCCCAAGGTCGAACCCAACGGTGAAGAGCTCGACTTCACGCATATCTCTTCCGCACAACCGGCAGTATCCGCCGTGCGCGAGGCGGAGCAACAGGCTGAGCAAGAGAAGCAGCGCGCCAGACAGGAACTGGCAGCCGCCGCGCAAGCGCGTGCCGAGGCGGAGACTGCGCGGGCAAAAGCGGAAGCTGAAGCCAAGCGCGTGCAGCAAGAATTGAGTGCAGCCAAGGCATGCGCGGAGGCAGAAGCCAAGGCGTTGGCCGAAGCACGTGCCAAACAGGAAGCCGAAGCGCGGCGCTTGCAGGCTGAGGCTGAAGCTGCACGGTTACATGCCGAGCAGGAGGCAGCGCGCATTAAGGCCGAGCAGGAGGCCGCACGGTTCAAGGCCGAACAGGAAGCAGCGGAGGCCAAGGCGCGTGCCGAGGCGGAAGCAGCACGCCGTAAGGCTGAGGCTGAAGCTAAGGCCAAGGAAGAAGCCGAGGCCAGAGCCAGGCAAGAAGCGGAAGCGGCCCGTTTGAAGGCCGAGCTGGAAGCCGAGCGCGCACGCGCCGCAGCGGAAGCCAAGGCGCTCGCCGAGGAGCGGGCGCGGCAGGAGGCCGAGGCCGCACGTTTGAAAGCCGAAGCCGAAGCGGCGCGTATCAAGGCCGAGCAGGAAGCTGCGCGCATCAAGGCGGAACAGGAAGCGGCTGCGGCCAAGGTGCGCGCAGAGGCTGAGGCGGCCAGGCGCGCAGCAGAAGCGGAGGCAGCGCGTATCCGTGCCGAAGCGGAAGAGGCGAAGCGGCAGGCCGAGCAGGAAGCCGCGCGCCTCAAAGCCGAACATGAAGCCGAAGCGGCGCGTATGAAAGCTGAAGCCGAGGCTGCGCGTATCAAGGCAGAAGAAGAGGCGGCACGCCTCAAGGCCGAGCATGAGGCGGCCGCAGCCAAAGCGCGTGAGGAGGCCGAGGCTGCCAGACGGGAAGCGGCGGCAGAGACCGCACGTATCCGTGCCGAAGCCGAAGCTGCCAAGCAGCAAGCGCAGCAGGAAGCCGCCAGACGTCAGGCAGAAAAAGAAGCAGAGGCCGCGCGCCGCCAGGCGGATCAGGAGGCGGCGCGACAGCAGCCGGATGTGCGTGCCGAGTCAGTCGGCACCGATGCTGTACACCAGGAGACTGCGAAGCACGACATGGCGGCCGAGATGGCACGCCTGAAGGCGGAACAGGAAGCCGAACGCAAACGTGGCGAAGAAGCCGCGCGCCTGCAAGCTGAGGAACAGGCGTTGGCTGCCGAGCAGGAGAGTGCATGGGCCGAAGCGGAGCAGCGTGCCGAGCAGCAGAGCAAACTGGAGGCCGAACAGGCCGCGAAAGATGCCGCGCTGGCACAGGCCAAGGCGCAAAAGCAGGCGACCGCCAAACGACCGCGCGCGCCGCGACCGTGGGGCAAGATCGGCGTTGGGGCTGTGGCGCTGACGTTGCTTGCGTTGTTCCTGTTGCCGATGTTCTGGCCGATGCAAGAATATATCGCGCCACTGGAGCAGCGCTTGAGTCAACATTTCGGGCAGCCGGTGAAGGTCGGCAGCATGCGCGTGAGCCTGTTGCCTTTGCCCAAGATGGAGCTGCGCGAAGTGTCGATCGGCAGCCAGAGGGAAGTTCTTGTCGGGGAAGCGGTACTCAATTTCGATCCATTGAGCTTGTTCTCAGACAGCAAGCGCATCGCAGATGTGGAGTTGCAGTCGGTCGTGCTGGATGCACGTCATCTCGACAGTTTGGCCGGCTGGCTGGCGGCGGCGGGAGGGGATACTCAATATCCGCTGACGCATGCCACCTTGCGCAGTCTGGAACTCAAAGAGGGGCCGGCGATACCGGCCATGCAGGGGGCGGCCGATTTTGAGGCGGGAGCGTTCGCGCGGCTGGTGCTGCATAGTGCGGACGAGAAGATGAATCTGGAGTTGAAGGCTGCCGCAGGCCATATCCAGTTGGCGTTCGGTATCCGTGAACGTGCGCTGCCCTTGTTGCCGGCAGTCGAATTCAGTTCCTTCAATGCGCGCGGGGAAGTGTCCGCGCAGGGCCTCGTCATCTCCGATCTGGATGCCAATGCCTATGGCGGCATCTGGTCGGGCGGCGGCAAGCTGGAGTGGGGCAAAGGCTGGCGTCTGGATGCGCGTATCCAGGCCAAGACGATGGAGTTGAACGAGCTCTATCCGCAATACGGACTGTCCGGTGAGGTGTTCGTCGACGGTGTACTCTCGGCTACCGCACCATCCTTGGACAAGCTGCCTGCCAGCCTGCGCATGGAGGCGACCCTGGAAGCCAAGCGCGGTGCCATCAACGGTATCGATATGGTAGAGACCGCGCGTCTGGTCAGCCATGAGCATCTGCCCGGCGGTCGCACCCATTTCGATACCTTGACCGGTTCCCTGGTCTACAATGAGCACAACCTGCGCTTCCGTCAGGTGCATGTCGTTTCCGGCATGCTGAATGCCATCGGCGGATTCGAGGTCGCCGCCAATGGGCAACTGACGGGGAATTTCGATGCCGAGATCAAGATGCGCACGGGTAACAATCCGCTGCAACTGTCAGGGCGTGTCGATGCGCCCAAGTTGACGGCTCGCTGAGATCAGCGTGCCTGCCGGGTGGTCGCGGTCGACTGCCCGGTGCTCGGCAGATATTCCTTGTCGGTGAGATGAAACGTCGAGAAAACAGAACGGCATGACCTGCGGGCCATGCCGTCGCTGCGCTATCAGGCGAGCGCCTTGGCGATGCGCTCCAGTGCGGCCTTAAGATTTTCCATCGAGGTGGCGAAGGAGATACGGAAGTAACCTTCGCTGCCGAAGGCGGAGCCGGGGACCACCGCCACGCCGGCTTCCAGCAGGTATTCGCACAGGGCGAGGTCGTTGGCTTCCTTGAGCTTGCCTTGTTTATGCAATCTTGCGATGGCTTCGCGCGCATCGGGGAAGGCGTAGAACGCGCCGCCTGCCTTGATGCATTTCAGGCCGGGGATCTTGTTGAAGGCATCCACCACGAACTCATGGCGTTCGCGGAAGGCCTTGATCATCGGAGCCAGGCAGTTCTGGTCGCCGTTCAGCGCGGCTTCGGCAGCCACCTGCGAGATCGAGGTCGGGTTGGAGGTGCTTTGTGACTGCACGTTCTCCATTGCGGTGATGATGGCTTCCGGGCCGGCGGCGTAGCCGATGCGCCAGCCGGTCATCGCGTAGGCTTTCGATACACCGTTCAGCACCATGGTGCGCGGGTACAGGTCGGGGCAGGCATCGAGGATGTTACAGAACTTGTCTGCACCCAGCTGTATGTGTTCGTACATGTCATCCGTGGCGATCAGGATGTTCGGGTGCTTGCGCAGCACTTCGCCCAAGCCTTTCAGGTCATCCAGCGTATACATCGCGCCGGACGGGTTGCTCGGGCTGTTGATGACGATCATGCGCGTCTTCGGCGTGATGGCCGCTGCCAGTTGCGACGGCGTCAGTTTGAAGCCTTGCGCGATGTCGGCCTGCACGATCACCGGTTTGCCTTGCGCGATCAGCACGATGTCGGGGTAGGACACCCAGTACGGTGCGGTGATGATCACTTCGTCGCCCGGATTGATGGTCGCCAGCACCAGGTTGAAGAAGCTCTGCTTGCCGCCACAGGAGACCAGGATCTGCTTGGCGGTGTAATCGAGATTGTTCTCGCGCTTGAACTTGGCAATGATGGCCTGTTTCAGTGAGGGCGTGCCGCCTACGGCGGTGTATTTGGTGAAGCCTTGGTTGATGGCCGCGATGGCGGCATCCTTGATGTGCTGCGGGGTGTCGAAATCTGGTTCGCCGGTACCCAGTCCGATGATGTCCTTGCCTTCAGCCTTGAGTTTGGCCGCGCGAGCCGCGACGGCGAGAGTGGGGGAAGGTTTGATGGCTTGTACGCGCTGTGAGAGAGGCACGATTTTTCCTTGCGGGTTGGTCAATGGCGGCGATTATACGCGTGCCGATTCTGGCGGTGAATGGCAATCGCGGGATTCATTCCGCGGCATGTGTCCAGTAGCGCCGGGCGTACTCGCGGTAGCGTTCCAGCCGCACCAGGCGCCCATCCAGCTCGAAACGGAGGGCGCCGTCCACATCCGATGCCAGCAGTTCTGCGCCTTGCTGGCGGTAGCGCTGGACGACTTCCGGATGGGGATGATGGAAACGGTTGCGATAACCGGCGGTGAACACCACGTATTGCGGGCTGGTCGCCTGTACGAAAGCCTGACTGGAAGAACTGTGACTGCCATGGTGCGGCGCCACCAGCACGGTGCTCAACAGCGTCGCGGCATGCTTGCTGAGCAAGGTGGCCTCGGCGCGCCGCTCGATGTCGCCGGTCAGCAGCACCTGCTGCTCGCCGATGTGGATGGCCAGTACGCAACTGTGGTTGTTGTCGTGCCGTTTGCCACTCGTTTGCGCGCCGGGATGCAGGATGTCGAAATGTACGCCATCCCATTCCCAATGACCTCCCTCCTCACAGCGTTCCTGTGCATGGCCATCGAGGCGCGGGTCGTCGCGCCGCAGGGCGCTCAGGATGCGGTCGGTCGGGATCGCCTGCAGCACGGATAGCGTGCCGCCGACATGATCGAGGTCGCCATGGCTTAGGACCATCATGTCCAAGCGGTCCACGCCCAATCCGCGCAACGCCGGCACCAGGATGCGGCTGCCGCTGTCGGCTTCGCCGGGATAGTCGGGGCCGGTATCGAACAGCAGGTTGTGATGCGCCGTCTGTACCGCGACCGACAGTCCCTGGCCGACATCGAGCACGTGGATGCGTGCCGTGCCCGGTGCGGGGGCGTTCGGATGGTTGATGAACAAGGGTGCCAGCAGGATGGCGCCCAGCGGACGCAACGGTATGCCGCGCGGCGCCAGCAGCCACAACACACCCAGCAGGCCGGGCAGCAGGCTCCAGCTGGGCGGCGCGTGCTGTGTCCAGACGGCGAACGGTAGTTGGTCGAACGTTCGCAGCAATGCGATGCACCATGTGGTCAGACCATGGGCCAGGTGCAAGGGCCAGTCCAGCGGCAGCAGCGTGCCGAGCAGGGTCGCCGGCACTATCAGCAGGCCAACCAGTGGGATGGCGAAGGCATTGGTCAGTGGCGACACCAGCGACAGCTGCTGGAACCAGGCGAGCAGCAGCGGGATGAGGCCGAGGGTCATGGCCCATTGCACCTTGGCGTATTCCATTAGCCAGTGTGGCCGTTGCAGGCGATGGGCGGTGACGTAGAGGATGAGTGCGACTGCCCCGAAAGAGAGCCAGAAGCCGGGCGCCAGTACCGCCCAGGGATCGACCAGCAGCACCGCCAGCAACGCAATGGCCAGCATCTGACTGAGCGCGACATTGCGCGAAGACCATAGCATCAAGGCAAAGGCTGCCAGCATGTAGAAGGTGCGCTGGGCAGGGATGTCGAAACCCGAGAGCAGGCTATAGGCTAGTGCGACCGCTACCGCCACCAGCGTGGCGCCCTTGCGTGCGGGGAGGCGCAGCGTCAGCCACGGGATGCGCCGCCACAGCTGATAGGTCAGCGCAAAGAACAGGCCGGACAGCATGGTGATATGCAAGCCGGAGATGGACATCAGATGGTTGATGCCGGTACGCGTGAACAGCCGCCAGGATTCCTGCGGGATGCTGGCTTGGTCGCCGATGGCCAGCGCCGCGATGATCCCGGCATGCGGGGCATCGGCCAATACGTCAAGGATACGCACGCGCAATGCGCCGCGCAGTCGCTGGATGTCATAGGCGATGCCCGGCACCTGGGCATCCAGCAGTTGCGGTGCAGTTTTTTCATGCACATAGCCGGTGGCGCCGATGTCGCGCTCCAGCGCCCACAGTTCGAAATCCTGGGTGTACGGGTTGCGTGTCGAGTGCGGCTGTTTCAGGCGTACCGTGACACGCCAGCGTTGTCCGGCCTGCAATGCCGGGGGCAACGCGCCGTTACGCGGTACGTAGCGGGTGAGCAGCAGGTATCGCGGCACCTGCGCTTGCGGGGTGAGGGTCTGTTCCACCTCGAACAGGAAACGTTGCGCCCCGGCCTGCATGCGCGGCAGCTCGGCGACAACGCCGACGAGCTCGATATCGCGTCCCTGCCATGCCGCAGGCAAGATGTCCGCCAGGCGATGCTTGGCGACGGTGGCCGCATAGGAGAAACCGAGCAGCATGGCACACGCTGCGATCAGCAGCTGGCGCGACCAGGGTGGCAGGCTGCGTGGCAGCCATAACCCCAGCAGCGCGAGCGGCCAATAGGCGGGCAGCGCAGGCAGCCAGGCCAGCTGCTGCAATCCCCACACACCGAGCACGAAACCGAGCGCAAAGGAAACCATGCGGCTAGCCTAACCGACCCGTACAATCCCGTCATGCGCAAATTCATCAGGGATCGCCTGCCGGGCAAGGACGGGGTGTTGCGGCATCGCTGGCTGCAACCGTTGCAACGCTGGCTGCATCACCCCAATCTGTGGCATCTGAACCGCCATTCGGTGGCGGGCGGCGTCGCGCTCGGCCTGTTCTGCGGCCTGATCCCCGGCCCCTTGCAGATGCTGGGCGCTGCGCTGCTCGCGGTGTGGTTGCGCGTGAACCTGCCGCTGGCGCTGGCGACCACCCTGTATACCAACCCGTTCACCATCGTGCCGCTCTATCTGCTGGCGCATCATCTCGGCGTACTGGTGGGTGGGGGGCGGCATGTCAGCGAAGTGCCGCCGTTCCCGGTATGGCATTGGCATGACGGCATGTGGCCGTTGTGGCATTGGCTGGAGGCCTGGGGTAAGCCGCTGCTGCTGGGCTTGCCGTTGCTGGCCATGATCCTCGCCGTGGCCGGATATCTGGGGGTGCGCTTAGCCTGGCGCTGGTCGATACTATGGCGCTGGCGGCAGCGCCGACGCCAGCGTGGCGGTGCTCGCCTATAACTATATATAGGCCATTCGGCATATTGTCCGCTGCCTGATGTGCATGCACTATCGTTGCGTTTCGCAGATAAGGGGAAGCGGCATGTTGAGGCAAGTGCTACATCCGGAAGGACGGGCGGCAGACGCATTCTTCCACGCCCTGGTACAGGCGGCACCCGTCCCGATGTTCGTGATCGCGGACGGGCGTTGCATCTACGGCAACGACCGCTTCCTCCGTCTGCGCGGTTGCCCCGGCGCCAGTATCGACAAGTGCGAGCTGTGCGGGCTGGAGACGTTGCTGGATGAAAACAGCCGGCAACTGCTCCAGCATAGCCTGCCGGCCTGGACGCCGGGGGAAGTATTGCGGCTGCCCTTGCACCTGCGGCACGAGGACGGCCGCTATATGGCGATCGACCTCACGCTGAGTGGCGTGGAGATGGCGGGGCGCACCTGCCTGTTGGGTGTCGTCAGCGAGCGCTCGGAGAAGGAACGGCTGCGCCGCTTGCTCGACCGGCTGGCGTTCCACGATTCACTCACCGAACTGCCCAATCGCGTACTGCTGTTCGATCGCATCAACCAGGCCTTGTCGCGCATGCAGCGCGACAACGTGCATTTCGCGGTGGGGATGCTCGACCTGGACGGTTTCAAGCTCATCAACGACAAGGAAGGTCATGCCGCCGGCGACATGTTGCTGAAAGAGGTGGCGCGCCGTCTGCGTCAGTGCGTGCGCAGCGTGGATACGGTGGCGCGTCTGGGGGGCGACGAGTTCGCTCTGATCCTGCACGGCATCTCCTCGCCGGAAGGGGCGGATACGGTGTTGCGCAAGATGATCGCCGAGATCGGCCAGCCCTATGAGCTGGATGGTGCGCGCGTGCAGCTGGGGGCCAGTATTGGTGTCTCGTTCTGTCCGCAGGATGGGGCTTCCATCCATGAGCTGCTGGGGCGGGCGGATTTCGCCATGTATCTGGCCAAGAAGGCCGGGGGCGGCTGCTATCGGGTGAGTACCGGCGAGATCGCGCCGATCTCGGCCCGCCATCGCCTGGAGCCGCTCATCGATGTGGTCAGTCTGGGCTTCGAGCTCATCGACGAGCAGCATGAAGCGCTGGCCGGCGCCATCCGCGGCATGCTGCATGACCTGTCCGGCAATGCTTCGCGGCAGCAGCTGCTACAACAAGCGCAGCAGCTGGAGGAACTGGCGCAACAGCATTTCGACAGCGAAGAGGAATACATCCTGCGCTATGCCGTGAGTGACCAGGAGGTGCACCGATCAGAGCATGCCGACCTGTTGCGCAGTCTCAAGGAATTGCTGGCCAACAGCGAAGAGCATGGCTTGATGGTGATGGCGCATTCGTTCCGCGAATGGCTGCAGCCGCACATCGAGACGCAGGATGCCAAGCTGGTGGAACAACTCAAGCTCGCCGGGGTGACCGCCTGACCTTAGAACTCGACCTGCATGCCGAAGGCCAGCGGCAACACGAAGGGATAGACCGGGTCGCGTTTGGTGTAGGTCGGATCGTAGGTATAGCCGACCACGTTCTTCCTGAAATACACGTTGTTGAACTCCAGGAACAGCTTCATCGCGTAGTGTTGATGCAGCCACTCCTTCTCCAGCCGGATGTCCAGGCGGTGGTAGACGGGCAGGGTGCCGGAATTGAGCGCACCGTAGTTCGGGATCGGGCGGCCATCCGCATAAGTGCCGGCGCTACCGTTGATCGGTGTGTAGGGTGTGCCGGAATGCAGTTGCCAGCGTGCATCCAGCGTCCAGTCCTCGTTCACGCGCCAGGTCGACACCAATGTGGCGTTCACCGGTTGGTCCAGCGCGAAGCGGAACGATTGGCCGGTGAGATCGTTGAAACGGCTGGAACGCGCCAGCGACAGCGACAACCAGCCCGACCAGTCGTCTTCTGGACCGCTGTCCTTCTTCAGCAGGAACTCGACGCCATAGGCCTTGCCGCTGCCGCCGTTCACGTAGTTCAAGGTCGCATCGTCCACCACCAGGTCGCGGAAGCGCTTGAGATAGGTCTCCGACTTGATCGACCAGCCATCGTCCATCTTGTGCGTCACGCCCAGCACGCTGTGATCGGCACGCAGGTGCGCCAGTTGCGGATTGCCGAAATTGCGCGCGACCTGCTGTCCCACCGGCATCTGGTTGTGGCGTCCCCAGCCCGCCGTGTACAGCGTGTCGGCAGACTGCTCCCATTCGATGCCGAGGCGCGGTTCGGTATAGCTACGCGCCAGATAGTTCTCATAGCTGTGGCGCACGCCGCCCACCAGCGTCACGCCGGACTGGATGCGTTTACGTTCCTGTAAGGCGTAGTCCCAGCTGCGGAAAGAATAGCTGTCCTGCAACTGCACCTTCTGTGCCGAGGTGAGGTCGCAGGCGGGATTGAACTGGGTACAGGTCGCGTTCTTGATGTTGGCGTCGACCGCCACCCGGGTCTGTCCCAGGTTGCCTGATACGCTCAGTTCGTCCGCCTCGCCGTGCGGCAGCACCATCTGCTCATGCAGCTGCCAGCCATCCTGCTGCAACGACAGGCGTCCCGCGCTGCCCACGCTGTTGGAAGCATCGGCGCGGTAATGCTGTAACGACAGCTTGTTGTAGATGTCGTTTGCCAGCAACGTATCCCAGGTCGCGGCTTGCATCGTGTCATGCTGGTCGAAGGCGAGGTCGCCGACCAGCACCGGCTGTTTGGCGGCGAGGTCGGAACTGCTGCCGATGTTGAGTCGGACCTTGTCGCTGGCGCCCAGTACATGGAAGGTGAGCTTGCCGGCATCGCCCAGATCCCACAGATACTTGCCCTGGTAGTCGTGATACACCGGCAGTTGCAGCGTGATGCCTTTGTTCTCCACTTGCTTGATGAGCAGGTCGGCGTAACTGCGCCGCACCGAGAACAGGAACGACTGCTTGTCGTTCACCGGCCCTTCCAGCAGTGCACCCGAAGACAGGATGCCGACCTCGGCCTTGCCGTGCAGGCGGTCGCGCTTGGGATCGCGCAGCGCCACGTCGATGACGGCGCCGGTCACGTTGCGGTAATGCGGCGGGAAGGCGGCGCTGTAGAGATTGAAGTCGCGCACGATGTCGTCGTCGAACACGCTGATGCCCACGGCATGGAAGATGTGACGCGCCGGCAGATCGTCCACGTAATAGGCGTTGTCGCCGGGAGCGGAGCCGCGGATGGCTGGGGCATTGCCGAACGGCGGCGTGACCACGCCGGGCAGGGCTTGCAGGCCGGCCATGGGATCGCCGCCGCTACCGGCGATGCGTCCCAACTGGCGGCCGCTGATGGCCGTCTTGCCGACGCGATCCGGGCTGCGTTCGGCCACGACCTGCACTTCGCGCAGCATGGATAGGCGACGCAGCTCGATGTCCTGCTGCATATCGGCAGACACCGGCAGCGTCAGCGTGCGCGATGCGTGGCGGCCGTCGTCGCGCACCTCCAGTTGCAGCGAGGCGGCATCGGTATCGAGCTGGAAGCGATAACGACCGGCATCGTCACTGCGTAGCGAGCGGTCGAGTTCCGGCAGCGTGAGTGTCACACCGGGCAGCGGTTTGCCATTGCCGGCTTCCACGACACGGCCGCTCAGCGTCACCGGTTGCGCCAGCGCGCAGAGCGGCAGCAGCAACAGGCTCAGCAGACTCGCGCCGTGCCTCATGCCGCTACCAGCACCCCATCCACCAGATGCACGCGGCGCTGCATGCGCGCCGCCAGCTCCAGGTCGTGGGTCACGATGATGAAACTGGTGTTCAGTTCGGCGTTGAGTTGCAACATCAGTTCGAATAGTGCGGCGGCGCTGTTGCGATCCAGATTGCCCGTCGGTTCATCCGCCATCACGCAGGCTGGGCGGGTGACCAGTGCGCGCGCCACGGCCACGCGCTGGCGTTCGCCGCCGGAGAGTTCGGTGGGCAGATGGCGGATGCGGTGGCCGAGTCCCACTTGTTCCAGCATGGCGGCGGCCAATGGCTGCGCTTCCTGTTGCTTCATGCCGCGGATCAGCAGCGGCATGGCGACGTTCTCCAGCGCACTGAATTCGGGCAGCAGATGATGGAACTGGTAGACGAAGCCTAGTGAACGGTTGCGCAGCTCACCGCGTTGCGTCTCGTTCATCTTGCGCAGATCGTGGCCGAGCAGGGAGAGTTCGCCGCTGTCGAAAGTGTCCAGCCCGCCCAGCAGGTGCAGCAGCGTGCTCTTGCCGGAACCGGACGTGCCGACGATGGCCAGGCTGTCGCCACGCGCCACCTCGAGATCGACGCCGTTCAGCACCGGCACATCCAGTGTGCCCTGACCGTAGGTCTTCTTCAGGCCACGGCAGGCGATCACCAGTCCGGTGTCCTGTATCCCGTATCCTGTGTCGCGTATCCTGTTGTATCCCGTATCCTGCTTACTCATAACGCAAGGCCTCCGCCGGTTGCACTTTGGCCGCGCGCCAGCTCGGATACAGCGTGGCCAGCAGGCTGATGAGGAAGGACATGCCGGCCACCACCAGCACGTCGCCGCGTTGCAGGTCGGACGGCAGTTCGCTGATGTAGTAGAACTCCTTGGACAGGAACTGCACGCCGAACAGGTGTTCGATGAAGGGCACGATGCTGCCGATGTTGAGCGCGATGAGCACGCCGCCCAGTACGCCCAGCGTCATGCCGATCAGGCCGATCAGCATGCCTTGCACCATGAAGATGCGCATGATGCTGGCGGGCGAGGCGCCCAGCGTGCGCAGGATGGCGATGTCGGCCTGTTTGTCGGTGACCGCCATCACCAGCGTGGAGACGATGTTGAACGCGGCCACCAGCACGATCAGCGACAGGATGATGAACATCATCTTCTTCTCCATCGCCACCACCGCGAAATAGCCGGCGTTCTGGCGCGTCCAGTCGCTGGTCCACAGCGCGGGCGGCAATTGCCGTTCCAGCGTGCGTGCGATGCGCGGTGCCTCATCCAGTTGCTGCACGCTGCCGCTGATGCCGCTCACCTTGTCGCCCATGCGATACAGCTTTTGTGCATCTTGCAGGTGGATCAGTGCCAGCGCGTTGTCGTAGGGGGCCATGCCGATCTCGAAGATGCCGCTGACATGGAATTGCTTCAGGCGCGGCAGCATGCCAGCCGGCGTGTATTGCCCCTGCGGCGTGATCAGCAACAGCGCATCGCCGACATGGGCGCCCAGCGCACGCGCCAGGTCGCTGCCCAGCACGATGTTATAGCGGCCTGCCTGCAAGTCGTTCAGTGTGCCGGCCTTCATTTTCTCATCGAGTGCCGTCAGCGCCTGTTCCGCATCGGGCAGGATACCGCGCACCATCACGCCCTGTACGCGTTCGCCCAGCGACAGCATGCCCTGGCCGTTGACATAGGGGGCGGCGGCGCGTACGCCGGATTGGGCGGCCACCTGTGCCATCACTTGCGGCCAGTCGGCGATGCCGTCGTCACCGATCACTTGCAGGTGCGGCGAGATGCCCAGGATGCGCGCGCGCACCTCTTTCTGGAAACCGTTCATCACCGACAGCACCACGATCAGCGCGGCCACGCCCAAGCCGATGCCGAGCATGGAGATCAGCGAGATGAAGGAGATGAAATGGTTGCGGCGCTTGGCGCGGGTGTAACGCAGGCCGACCAGGAGTTCGAAAGGCTGCAAGACGATTCCCAGACTTTAAGAGGGGCGTTAGTGTGCCACAAGCCGCCCAGCCGCGAGTGCTAAACTCGCCGCCATGGAACATCTGCATCTGCTCATCCCCGAACTTTTCCTGCCTGCCGATATCGCGCCCGCCCAGCAGCCCGGCTTGCGTGTGCTGGAGACCATGCTGGCGCGCGCGCGTCCGCTGCCGCCGGCCGCCACACGCGATGAAACGCGCCTGTGTGAATTGCTCGGCAGCGTTGCTGTGGCGCCGCTGCGTGCCGCCGGGGATGGGCTGACGCCCGCGGCGGATTACTGGATGTGCGCCGATCCGGTGGCGTTGCAGCGGCAGCCGGCGCGCGTGATGTTGCTGCCCGGGTTGCCGTGCGAGCTGGCACAGGCACAGGCGTTCTGCGCGGCGCTGAACGAACATTTCGCGGCGGACGGCATCCGTTTCCACACACCGCATGCGCAGCGCTGGTACTTGAGCTGCGCGGACGCCTCCGAGGTGCAGATGCCTACCCTTAGCGCAGTGGCCTGGCAGGATGTGCGCATGCAATTACCGCAGGGCAGGGATGCCTTGCGCTGGCAGGCGCTGGGCAACGAGATCCAGATGCTGTTGCACGGCCATCCGCTCAACCAGGCGCGCAGCGCGGCCGGGCTGCCGACCATAGACAGTCTGTGGCTGTGGGGCGGCGGTCGTGCGCAAACGCTGCATGGCCGTTTCGATGCGGCCGGCGGCGAGGAGGCGTTGCAGGTGCTGGCGCGCGGTGCCGGGTTGGCAGTGCCTGCCGATCTGTCATCCTTGCTGGCCAGCGGCGCGCAGCGCGCGCTGTGGTCGGTGGATGTGCTGCATGCTGCGCTGGCGCGGCATGACTTGCCCGGCTGGCTGGCTGCCGTACAGGCGGTGCAGGAGCAGGTGCTGCAACCGCTGTGGCAAGCGCTGGGGGAGGGGCGCTTGCGTTCGTTGACGCTGGAGAGCGCCTCGGGGCCGGTGGTGCGCAGCTTCGCGTGGCAGCCGTCCGACCGCTGGCGCGTGTGGCGTCGCCGTCAGCCTCTGTCCGCATATTCTGTGTAGAATCGCCGCCACTCCATATCGGGTGAGACCATGAGCTTCTGGCGTGATGTGATGGATTTCTTCTGGGGCGCGGAATCGCTGCCCGTGCTGGCGCTGATGCTGGCGCTGTTCTTCATCCTGCATTATTTCCTGCGCGAGGAACGCGCCAGCATCGTCAATACCGTCATCTTTTATTTCGTCTGCCAGATCGGTCTGTTCATCTCCGGTCTGCTGCATGCCTTGCAGTTCCCGCGCGGTGCCGATGTGTTGCATGAGGTTGCCATGATCGGCGCCGGGGTGGCGGTGATCCGCCTGGGCGGGTTGATGCTGTTCCGCCTGATCCTGCCGCGCATCAGGCTGAACCCGCCGCGCATCACCGAAGACATCTTTGTCATCATCGCCTACATCGCCTGGTTCCTGGTGCGCCTGCGCTATGCCGGGCTGGACTTGGGCAGCATCGTCGCCACCTCGGCGGTGATCACCGCAGTGATCGCCTTCGCCATGCAGGACACGCTGGGCAACATCTTGGGCGGCCTGGCGCTGCAACTCGACAATTCCATCGAAGTGGGCGACTGGATCAAGGTGGACGACGTCGCCGGCAAGGTGGTGGATATCCGCTGGCGCTCCACGCTGGTGGAGACGCGCAACTGGGAGACGGTGGTGATCCCCAATTCGCAGTTGATGAAGAACAAGTTCATGGTGCTGGGACGGCGCACCGACCAGCCGGTGCAATGGCGGCGCTGGGTGTGGTTCAACGTCTCGCTGGATGCGCCGCCGCCGCGTGTGATCCGCGTGGTCGAGGATGCCATCTGCCATGCCGCCATCCCCAATGTCGCCGCAGATCCCGCGCCCAACTGCGTGTTGATGGAGCTGGACGACAAAGGCTACGCCAAGTATGCCGTGCGTTACTGGCTGACCGACTTGATGCCGGACGATCCCACCGACGGCCTGATCCGCTGGCATGTGATGAGCGCCTTGCAGCGTTCCGGCCTCAAGCTGGCGCTGGACGAGCGCAGCATCCACCTGACCAAGGAGAACGAAAAGTACGAGGATACGCTGCACCAGCGCGAGATCGAACTGCGCCTGAAGACCTTGCATCGCATCGATCTGTTCAATTCCATGACCGAGCAGGAGTTGGCGTGGCTGGCCGAGCGCTTGACCTTTGCCCCATTCGCACGCGGCAACCTCATCACGCGCCAGGGCGACCAGCAGTCGCACGGGCTGTATATCGTGATCCGTGGCGAGGCGGAGGTGTTCCTGACGGCGGCGAACGGCGATCGGCGCGTGCTGAATGTCCTGCACAAGGGCGATTTCTTCGGCGAGATGGCATTGTTGACCGGCGCGCCGCGGCGCGCCTCGGTGATGGCGCTCACCGATGTCGAGTGTTATCGTCTGGACAAGGATGCTTTCGAGGAAGTGCTGCATGCGCGGCCGTCCATCGCCGAAGAGGTGTCGCACATGCTGGCCGTGCGCACGGCCGAGCTGGACAGTGCGATCCAGAACATCGATGCCCGCCGCAACGACCCCGATCTCGCCCGCAGCAGCAACGAGATCCTGGCCACCATCCGCCGGTTCTTCTCGCTCGGAAAGTAAATCATTGAAAGATATGACGGGTAGTGGTGCGACACATCGACGCACTCGGTTTACTGCAAGGCATGCTGTATCATGCCGCCCGTGATTCAACCCTAGAGACAGCCAACCATGAAACTGACTTTCCTGGATTTCGAGCAGCCGGTCGCCGAGCTGGAGAACAAGATCGAACAACTGCGTTATGTGCAGGACGATTCGGCCCTGGACATCTCCGACGAGATCGGCCGTTTGCAGAAGAAGAGCCAGACCCTGACCAAGGACATCTACGCCAAGCTCACCCCGTGGCAGATCTCCCAGGTCTCGCGCCATCCGCAGCGTCCCTACACGCTGGATTACATCGAACACCTGTTCACCGATTTCGAAGAGCTGCACGGCGATCGCGCCTATGCCGACGATCCCGCCATCGTGGGTGGTCTGGCACGCTTCAACGGCCAGAGCGTGATGGTCATCGGCCACCAGAAGGGGCGCGACACCAAGGAGCGCCAGTACCGCAACTTCGGCATGCCGCGTCCCGAGGGCTATCGCAAGGCGATGCGCCTGATGCGTCTGGCCGAGAAGTTCGGCATCCCCATCATGACCTTCATCGACACCCCGGGCGCCTATCCCGGCGTGGGCGCGGAAGAGCGCGGACAAAGCGAAGCCATCGGCCGCAACCTGTATGTGATGGCCGAACTGCGCGTGCCCATTATCTGCACCATCATCGGTGAAGGCGGCTCCGGCGGCGCGCTGGCGGTGGCGGTGGGGGATGCGCTGCTGATGCTGCAATACGCCACTTACTCGGTGATCTCGCCGGAAGGCTGCGCCTCCATCCTGTGGAAGAGCGCCAGCAAGGCAGAAGAGGCGGCAGATACCCTGGCCATCACGGCGACCCGTTTGAAGACCTTGGGCCTGGTGGACAAGATCATCAACGAACCGTTGGGCGGCGCGCATCGCGACTATGCCGGCACCATGCAGAACGTGAAGAAGGCACTGGCCGATGCCTTGAAGCAGGCGCAGGGCCGGTCCGCCGACGAGTTGTTGCAGACCCGCTTCACCCGTCTGATGGGCTACGGCAAATTCAAGGAGATCGAGCTCCAGTAAGCGCTGGAGCCCTGTCTGGCGCAGCGACCGCCTCGATGTCGCACACTTCCCATCCTTTGCAGCAACGCATCGCGGCGCATCTGGCGCCGCGTTTGCTTTGCGGCCAGCGCGTATTGGTCGGTCTCAGCGGCGGCCTCGATTCCGTGGTGTTGCTGCATTGTCTGCACGCATTGGCCCCGCGCCTCGGCTATACGCTGGAGGCCCTGCATGTGCATCATGGCATCAGCCCGCATGCCCAGGCCTGGGCCGATGCCTGTGGTGCCTTGTGTGCCGAGCTGGGCGTGGCGTTGCAGGTGCGCCATGTCGATGTCGCCCCCTTGCTCAGCCAGCATGGCATCGAAGCGGCCGCGCGCAGCTTGCGGTATGCCGCCTATGCCGCGAGCGGCGCCCCCTATGTGGCACTCGCCCATCATGCCGACGACCAGGCGGAGACGCTGCTGCTGCAACTGTTGCGCGGTGCCGGCTTGCGCGGGGTCGCGGCCATGCCGTTGGTGCGCGAGCACGATGGCCTGACCTTGTTGCGGCCCTTGCTGGAGCAGCCGCGCAGTGCCCTGCTGGCCTATGCGCAGCGGCAGGGGTTGCATTGGGTGGAGGATGAGAGCAATGCCGATGAACGGTATCCGCGCAACTTCCTGCGTCATCGCGTGCTGCCGCTGTTGGCGGAACGTTTCCCGGCGTGGCGCGAGACGCTGGGCCGCAGCGCACAACATTTCGCCGAAGCGTCCGGCTTGCTGGATGAGATCGCGCAGGCAGATATGCCGGCGGACGGTCGCTTGACGGTGCACGCCCTGCGCGCGGTGAGTGCGGCGCGTGCCAGCAACCTGTTGCGTTACTTCCTGCATGTGCGCGGTGCCCCCATGCCGCAGACGCCGCAACTGGAGCAGATGTTGCGGCAGTTGTGCTACGCCGCCGACAATACCTCGCCTTGTGTGCGTTTCGGGGGCTGGGAGATGCATCGCTATCGTGGAGAAGTGTATGTGATGCAAACCTTGCCGCCGTTCGATCAGTCCCTGCGCATCGCATGGCGCGGAGACGCAACGCTGTACTGGCCGCCTTTGCAGCGCACGCTACGCTTCGAGTGGAGCACAGGGCAGGGCATCAGTCGTATGCAGCTGCATGCCGGCGAGGTGACGCTGCGTGTGCGTAACGGCGGCGAGACCTTGCGTCCGCATGCGCAGGCCGCGCGACGTACCCTAAAGAATCTGTTGCAGCAACACGGCGTGCCGCCCTGGCAGCGCGAACGCTTGCCGCTGCTGTTCTGCGGTGAACAATTGGTGGCGGTGGTCGGTGTCGCCATCGATGCGGCGTTCCAGGCGGGTGCGGATGAGGAAGCTGTAATGGTGTCGTAAGCTGGATTG
The DNA here is from genome assembly GCA_040754175.1 of Pseudomonadota bacterium. Classification (GTDB taxonomy): domain Bacteria; phylum Pseudomonadota; class Gammaproteobacteria; order Burkholderiales; family Gallionellaceae; genus Sideroxyarcus. The sequence goes on from JBFMFN010000038.1 coordinate 196,827, forward strand.
GCATATGATGCGGGCGCTGGTCCCGCCGCATCCTCAACTCCAGGGAGAAGAACATGAGAATCTTGAGTGCGTTGTGCAGTGTCCTGTTGTTCAGTCTGTCCCTTTCCGCGCAAGCCGGTCCCATCATCATCAAATACAGCCACGTCGTCGCCGATTCCACGCCCAAGGGGCAGGCTGCCTTGAAGTTCAAGGAACTGGCCGAGCAGAAACTGCCGGGCAAGGTCGAGGTCCAGGTGTTCCCCAACAGCCAACTGTTCGGCGATGGCAAGGAGATGGAAGCGCTGCTGCTGGGCGATGTGCAGATCCTGGCGCCTTCGCTGGCCAAGTTCGGCAAATACACCAAGAAGTTGCAGATCTTCGACCTGCCGTTCCTGTTCGACGACATCGAGGCGGTAGGGCGCTTCCAGAATAGCGAGAAAGGGCGCGAGTTGCTCACCTCGATGGCAGACAAGGGCATCATCGGTTTCGGTTACATCCATAACGGCATGAAGCAGTTGTCGGCCAACAAGCCGTTGCGCACGCCGGCCGATGCCAAGGGCCTGAAGTTCCGCATCCAGGCTTCCGATGTGCTGGAAGAGCAGTTCAAGGCGGTCGGCGCCAACCCGCAGAAGATCGCATTCGCGGAGGTGTACCAGGCGCTGCAATCGGGGGTGGTGGACGGCGCGGAGAACCCTTGGGCCAACATCTACACCAAGAAATTCCATGAGGTGCAGAAATACATCACCGAGAGCGACCATGGCGTGCTCGATTACATGGTGATCGCCAATGCCGATTGGTGGAACGGCTTGCCGGACGATGTGAAGCAGGGGTTGAGCGAAGCCATGGCGGAATCCATCGCCTATGGCAACAAGGTGGCGCTGGAAGAGGATGCCACCTTCCGCCAGAAGGTGATCGATGACAAGAAGGCCAAGCTGGTCAAGCTGACCAAGCAGCAGCGCGAACAATGGCGCAATGCCATGCGCCCGGTATGGGCCAAGTTCGAAGGCGAGATCGGCAAGGACCTGATCGACGCTGCGCTGGCGGCCAACGTCAAACCGACGGCCGAGAAGAAGAAACAAGGCGACACCAAGAAATAGACTGTCCTGAAGTGACCAGCGCCCCCGCCCATGCACGGGGGCGCCATCGGGAGGATGCATGAAATACCTGAAACGACTGGATGAGTGGCTGATCGCGCTGCTGCTCGCTGCGATGACCTTGCTCACCTTCGCGCAGGTGGTCATGCGCTACGTGTTCAACTCCGGCTTCACCTGGGCGCAGGAACTGACCACCATCCTGTTCGCCTTCATGATCTTCATCGGCATCTCCTACGGCGTACGCGTCGGCGCGCATATCGGCGTGGATGCGCTGGTCAAGCTGTTCTCGCCGCGTGTGCGCCGCATCGTCGCCATCGTCGCCGTGCTGTGCTGCCTGGGCTATGCCGGCATGGTGATCTATGGTTCGTTCCAGTATGTGATGAAGATGAAGAAGATCGGCATCGAGCTGGAGGACCTGCCGGTCAAGATCTGGATGGTGCGTGCCATCCTGCCCATCGGCTTCGTGCTGCTGGTGCTGCGCTTCCTGCCGGTGTTGTACGGCCTGGTGCGCGGCAAGACCGACCACCTGCGTCTCGCCAACGAGGTCGAGGAGACCATGAAGCTGAAGGCACAGGAGCCGCTCAAATGAATACCGTATTCCTGTTCGCCAGCCTGTTCTTCTTCATGGCGATCGGCATGCCGATCGCCATCTGCCTGGGGCTGTCCAGCCTGTTGACCATCGCCTTCTTCGCTCACGATTCGCTGGCTTCGCTGTCCATCAAACTGTACGAGACCAGCGAGCATTACACCTTGCTGGCCATCCCGTTCTTCATCCTGGCAGGCGCGTTGATGTCCACCGGCGGCGTGGCGCGGCGCATGGTGGATTTCGCCATCGCCGCAGTAGGCCACCTGCGCGGCGGGCTGGCCATCGCCTCCATCCTGGCCTGCATGCTGTTCGCGGCGGTATCCGGTTCCAGCCCGGCCACCGTGGTTGCGGTCGGCTCCATCGTCATCGCGGGCATGATGCGCAACGGCTATCCGCAGTCGTTCGCGGCCGGTGTCATCTGCAATGCCGGCACCCTGGGCATCCTCATCCCGCCCTCCATCGTGATGGTGGTGTATGCCGCCGTGACCGATGTCTCCGTCGGTCGCATGTTCATGGCCGGTGTCATCCCTGGCATCATGCTCGGTCTGATGCTGATGGTCGCGGTGTACTGGCGCGCGGGCAAATTGAACATTTCGCCCACGCCGCGTGTACCCCTGCGTGAAGTGCTGGGCAAGTTCCGCGAATCCATGTGGGGCTTGGCGCTGCTGGTCATCATCATGGGGGGCATCTACGGTGGCGTATTCACGCCGACTGAGGCCGCTGCGGTATCTGCCGTGTATGCGCTGTTCGTCGCGGTGTTCATCTATCGCGACCTGAAGTTCAAGGACCTGCCGGAGGTATTCGTCGATGCCAGCCGCACCACGGTGATGCTGATGTTCATCGTGGCCAACGCCATGCTGTTCGCCCACGTGCTCACCACCGAGCGCATCCCGCAGACCATCGCCGAGCAGATCATGGCTTACGGCATGGCGCCGTGGATGTTCCTGCTGGCGGTCAACATCATCCTGCTGGTGGCAGGCAACTTCATGGAACCGACCGGCATCATTCTGATCCTGGCGCCCATCTTCTTTCCCATCGCCACCCAGCTCGGCATCGATCCCATCCATCTGGGCATTATCATGGTAGTCAACATGGAGATCGGCATGGTGACACCGCCCGTAGGGCTGAACCTGTTCGTCACCAGCGGCATCACCGGCATGAGCATCATGGAAGTCACCCGTGCCGCCTTGCCCTGGCTGCTGGTGCTGCTGGCCTTCCTCGGGCTGGTCACCTACATCCCGGAGATCAGCCTGTTCCTGCCCGATCTGCTGTTCAATTGACGGCGCCGTGACGGGGCGGAGCTACCCGTTTCAGCCCTGTCGCGCCCTGCGACAGGGCGCATAAAGCCTGCTAGAATCGCGCCCTCAGAATTTTCTGATTCACAATAATCATTTGGAGAGAAGCATGGCTGTCGAACGTACCCTTTCTATCATCAAGCCGGATGCCGTTGCCAAGAACGTCATCGGTCAGATCTATACCCGCTTCGAGAACGCGGGTCTGAAGGTCGTCGCCGCACGCATGGCGCAACTGTCGCGCGCCGAGGCGGAAGGTTTCTATGCAGTGCACAAGGCTCGTCCGTTCTTCAACGACTTGGTCAACTTCATGATCTCCGGTCCCGTCATGATCCAGGTGCTGGAAGGCGAAGGCGCCATCCTGAAGAACCGCGACCTGATGGGTGCCACCGATCCGAAGAAGGCCGAGAAAGGCACCATCCGTGCCGATTTCGCCGACAGCATCGACGCCAACGCCGTGCACGGTTCCGATGCCCCGGAGACCGCCGCTGTGGAGATCGCCTATTTCTTCCCGGCACTGAACGTCTATTCCCGTTGATCAGAAACGCGACGTAGTGAAGCAGAACCTCCTCGATCTTGAACCCGCAGCCCTGACCGCCTGGTTCGCGGCGCACGGCGAAAAGCCGTTCCGCGCGCGGCAGGTGCTGCGCTGGATCTACAAGAACGGGGAGTCCGATTTTGATGCGATGAGCGATCTGGCGATCTCTCTTCGCGAAAAACTCAAGCAGATCGCCTGCGTCCAGACGCCGACCGTGGTGCGTGAGGAGTTGGCCAGCGACGGTACGCGCAAATGGCTGCTGGATGTCGGCACCGGCAACGCGGTGGAGACCGTGTTCATCCCGGAAGAGGGCAGGGGCACGCTTTGCGTGTCGACCCAGGCCGGCTGTGCGCTGGATTGCGCCTTCTGTTCCACCGGCAAGCAGGGTTTCAACCGTAACCTGTCCACGGCCGAGATCATCGGCCAGGTGTGGTGGGCCAATCATGAGATCGGCAAGGATGCCGATGGCAACTGGCCGGTGACCAACGTGGTGCTGATGGGTATGGGCGAGCCGCTGCTGAATTTCGAGAACAGCGTGAGCGCCTTGCGCCTGATGCTGGACGATCATTGTTATGGTCTGTCGCGCCGCCGCGTGACGGTGTCCACCTCGGGCGTGGTGCCGGCGATGGACCGGCTGCGCGATGAATGTCCGGTGGCCCTGGCGATCTCGCTGCATGCGCCGAACGATGCACTGCGCAACGAACTGGTGCCGATCAACCAGAAATATCCGCTGGTCGAACTGATGGCTGCCTGCCGGCGTTATCTGGAAAAAGCGCCACGCGATTTCGTGACCTTCGAATATGTGATGCTGGCCGGCGTGAACGACCGTCCGCAAGATGCGCGTGAGCTGATAGCACTGGTGCGCGAGGTGCCGTGCAAGTTCAACCTGATCCCGTTCAACCCGTTCCCGCAGGCGCCTTATCGCCGTTCCGACATGGAGACGGTCAAGCGCTTCCGCGACATCCTGATGCAGGCGGACATTGTCACCACCATCCGCAAGGTGCGCGGCGATGACATCGCGGCCGCCTGCGGCCAGCTGGCGGGGCAGGTGCAGGACAAGACCAAACGTACCTTGCGTCTGATGGAGGCGAAGCAATGATGAAGCGTGGTCTGTTGTATCCGCTGCTGCTGTTGTCGCTGACGGCTTGTGGCGGGGCGTCGGAAGTCGATGAGCGCGCGAACAAGAGCGCCAAGATCCATACCGAGCTGGCGGCGTCCTATTTCGAGCGCGGGCAATATGCTATTGCCTTGCAGGAGATCGGTGCTGCCCTGCAGTCCGACGACAGCTATGCGCAGGCCTACAACGTGCGTGCGCTGGTGCATATGACGCTGAAGGAGGATGAAGAGGCCGATCGCGATTTCCGGCGCAGCCTCAAGCTGGATCCGGGCAATGCCGGTACGCACAACAACTATGGCTGGTTCCTGTGCCAGCGCGGACGCGCCAAGGAATCCATCCCGCAGTTCCTGGAAGCGCTCAAGGATCCGCTCTATGCCACGCCCGACCTGGCCTATTCCAATGCCGGCGTGTGTGCGATCAAGGCGGGCGACCTCGCCGTGGCGAACAGCTATCTGGAGCGTGCGCTGATCCTGCATCCCGAGATGCCGGAAGCCTTGGTGGGGATGGCCGAACTGAACTACACGCGCGGGGATTACGTGATGGCGCGCATGCACTGGCAGCGTTTCCTGCAGACCGACCCGCAACTGGATGCCGCGCAACTGTGGCTGGCGGTGCGCATCGCGCGCAAGATGAACGACCGCAATGCCGAGGCCAGCTACGCCATGCAGCTGCGCAACCGGTTCCCCGATTCTACCGAGGCTCAACGACTGCAAGCGAGGGAGTGATGGAAGACAGGCAAGCAGGGAAGGACGCAATGCCGGAAGCGCCGGCGGCACTGAGCGTAGGCGCCACTTTGCGCGCTGCACGCGAGGCGCAGGGACTCACCGTGGAGGAGATCGCCGAGCGCGTGAAGTTCAGCGTACGTCAGGTCGAGGCGCTGGAGCAGGACGACGTGGCACACCTGCCGCAGGGCACCTTCCTGCGCGGTTTCGTGCGCAGCTATGCGCGCGTGCTGGGCATCGACGAGGCACAACTGCTGTCGGCCACGCATACCGAAACCGAGCATCATTTCGATGTCACCGACGTGCAAGCGGGCGGGGCGCCGTTGCCATATTCCGGCGATAACAACCGACGCAGCCATTACCTGATGTATGGCGCGCTGCTGCTGGCGTTCGTACTGGCCGTGTTCATCTGGTCCAACCGTGGCGCACTGGAAGCGCCGCCGGCCAAACCGGCCGAAGTGATGCCGCCTGCGGCTGAAGTGGCGCCGGATATGGGCGCGGCTTCTGCGGTCGCTGAGACAGCGCCGGCCGAGCCGGTGGAGGCGACTGCGGAGGCGGAGAAGACGGTTGCTCCTGTCCCGGAGAAGGTGATGGAGAAAGTGGTGCAGAAATCGCCCGAGCCGGTTGTCGCCAAGCCCGTGGAACGACCGGTGGAGAAACCCGCTCTCACAGCAGTGAAGCCGGCAGCGCCGGTGCCGGTCGCCAAGCCGGCACCGGTTGCCGCTCCGACCGAGCCGGTCAAGCCGGTGTCTCCGCCGCCCGCGCCGACCAAACCCGTCGTCCCGGTGGTGGTGCAGCCTGCCGCCAAACCGGCCGAGGCCGCCAAGCCGGCGCCAGCAGTGGCCGCGGAAGTGACCGACGATGCCGCGGATGATAGCGATACGCCGGCCAAACCCGCCATGCCGCTGGCGCAATTGATGAAACGGCCCATCCACATCGTGTTCCTGGAAGAAGCCTGGATGGAGGTCAAGGATGTGAACGGTGAGATCCTGCTGTCGCGTGTGACCAAGGCGGGCGAGGAGAAGTGGATAGGCGGCAATCACCGTGCGCCGTATGACATCACCATCGGCCGGCCGTCCGCGATCCGCATGTACTATCACGGCAAGGAAGTCGACCTGTCTGGCTTGGCCCCGGGCAGCGTCGGCAAGATGACCCTGGAGTAGAACGAGATGCATCCATCCATACGACGCCATGCCACGCGCGGCGTACGCGTCGGTGACGTGGTCATCGGCGGCGACGCACCCATCGTGGTGCAGTCCATGACCAACACCGATACCGCGGACGTCACCGCCACCACCAAGCAGGTGCACGAACTGGCGATCGCCGGTTCCGAACTGGTGCGCATCACGGTGAATACCTCGGAAGCCGCCGCCGCCGTACCGCATATCCGCCGCCGGTTGGATGCGTTGGGCTGCCAGGTGCCGCTGATCGGCGACTTCCATTACAACGGCCATCGCCTGCTCACCGAATATCCGGAATGCGCACAGGCGCTGGCCAAATACCGCATCAATCCCGGCAACGTAGGCCGCAACCGCAAGGGCGAGGACCAGTTCGCCATGATGGTCGCAGTGGCCAGGCAATACGACAAGCCGGTGCGTATCGGCGTCAACTGGGGCAGCCTGGACCAGGACGTGGTGGTGCGCATGATGGACGAGAACGCCAAGCTGACGCAGCCCAAGGATGTCAGCGAGGTGACGCGCGAGGCGCTCATCGTCTCCGCGCTGGAGAGCGCGCAGCGTGCCGAGGAACTGGGGCTGCCGCGCGAGCGCATCGTGCTGTCGTGCAAGGTGAGCGAGGTGCAGGACCTGATCGCGGTGTACCAGGAATTGGCCAAGCGTTGCGATTACGCCTTGCACCTCGGCTTAACCGAGGCGGGCATGGGTTCCAAGGGCATCGTCGCCTCCACGGCGGCGTTGTCGGTGCTGTTGCAGCAGGGCATCGGCGACACCATCCGCGTGTCGCTGACGCCGCCGCCGGGTGGCGCGCGCACTGAAGAGGTGGTGGTGGCACAGGAGATCCTGCAGACCATGGGACTGCGTTCGTTCACGCCCATGGTCACCGCCTGTCCCGGCTGCGGTCGCACGACATCGACGGTGTTCCAGGAACTGGCGCAGGACATCCAGGCCTATCTGCGTGCGCAGATGCCGGTATGGCGCGAGCAATACCGCGGTGTGGAAGAGATGACGGTGGCGGTGATGGGCTGCATCGTGAACGGTCCCGGCGAGAGCAAGATGGCCAACATCGGCATCAGCCTGCCCGGTACCGGCGAGAGTCCATCCGCCCCGGTCTATGTGGATGGCGAGAAGACGGTGACCCTGCGCGGCGACAACATCGCCGCCGAATTCACCCAGCTCGTCAACGATTATGTGGCAAGGAAGTACGCGAAAAAATGAGTAACACGCTGCAAGCCGTGAAAGGCATGAACGACATCCTCCCCGAAGAGGCCACGCAGTGGCTGTGGTTCGAGGATACCGTGCGCGACTGGCTGGAAGCCTATGGCTACCGCAACATCCGCATGCCGCTGGTGGAGCCGACCGCGCTGTTCAAGCGCGCCATCGGCGAGGTCACCGACATCGTCGAGAAAGAGATGTACAGCTTCGAGGATAGCCTGAACGGCGACCACCTCACGCTGCGCCCGGAAGGCACCGCTTCCTGCGTGCGCGCCGTGCTGCAGCACAACCTGCTGTACAACGCGCCGCAGCGCCTGTGGTACAGCGGACCGATGTTCCGCCACGAGCGTCCGCAGAAGGGGCGCTATCGCCAGTTCCACCAGATCGGCGTGGAAGCCATGGGCTTCGCCGGACCGGACATCGATGCCGAGCAGATCGTGATGTGCGCGCGCCTGTGGAACAAGCTGGGCATCAAGGATGTATCGCTGCAACTGAACACCTTGGGTGACAGCGCCTCGCGCCAGCGTCATCGCGACAAGCTGATCGCCTATTTCGAGCATCACAAGGACGCGCTGGATGCCGATGCGCAACGCCGCCTGTACAGCAACCCGCTACGCATCCTCGACACCAAGAACCCGGCGATGCAGGAACTGGTGGGCCATGCGCCCAAGCTGATGGACGAGCTGGAAGAGGATGCACTCAAGCATTTCGAGACGGTGCAAGCCATCCTCAAGCAACATGGCATCGCCTACGAGATCAACCCGCGCCTGGTGCGCGGGCTGGATTACTACAATCGCACGGTGTTCGAATGGGTCACCACGCGCCTCGGCGCGCAGGGCACCATCTGCGCCGGCGGGCGTTTCGACGGGCTGATCGAACAGATCGGCGGCAAACCGGCGCCGGCCATGGGCTTCGCCATGGGCGTGGAGCGTTTGCTGGCGTTGTTGCAGGAAGACGGCATGACGCCGCCGCCGGCTGGGCTGGACGTGTATGTGGTGCATCAGGGTGAGCAGGCGGCGAGCGTGGCGTGGCAGGCAGCAGAGGGTTTGCGCGACGCGGGCCTGCGCGTGCTGCTGCATTGCGGCGGCGGCAGCTTCAAGTCGCAGATGAAGAAGGCGGACGGCAGCGGCGCGCAATGCGCGGTCATCATCGGTGACGATGAGGCGAGCGCACAGGCGGCCATGCTCAAACCGTTGCGCGGTGGTGGCGAGCAACAGCTCGTCGCACTGAATGAGTTGGCACACAAGATTCGTGGATCGATCAAACAAGGAACGGAAAATGGCTGAATTGGATTTGCATGAACAGGAACAGGTCGACGCGCTCAAGGCGTGGTGGAAACAGAACAGCAACTGGGTATATGGCGTGCTGATCGTTGCCCTGTTGGGCTTTGCCGGTAGCCAGTTCTGGAAACAGCATCAGGCTGGCCAGTCCGCCGCTGCCGCCACTTTGTTCGAAGAGGTGTTGAAGCAGACCGCCAGCGGTGACGCCAAGCGCATCGGCGATGCTGCCGATGCCTTGGCGGAACGCCATGCCGGCAGCCCCTACGCGGTGCGTGCGCAATTGCTGGCGGTGCAAGCGGCACGCGAGGCGGGCGATACCAAGCGCGCCAAGGTGCGCCTGCAATGGGTGGTCGAGCATGCCGACGAGAGCGGTGTGCAGACGGTGGCCCGCTTGCAGCTGGCCGCCCTGTTGCTGGACGAGAAGCAGTACGATGCGGCGCTCAAGCAGCTCGCCGCACCGCATGCCGCCGCCTATGACGGCCTGTATGCCGACCTGAAGGGTGACGTGCTGGCCGCGCAAGGCAAGACCGACGAGGCACGCAGCGCCTACCAGCTGGCGCTGGAAAAGAACGAGATGCAAGGCGCGCAGCACAACCTGACCCAGCTCAAGCTGGACGGTCTGGGTAGCGCGAAATGACCTTGTTGCGCCACTCTTGCCTGTTGCTCGGTATCCTGTTGCTGTCGGCCTGCGGCAGCGACAAGCTCGCCCTCGCGCCAGCGCCACTGGTCGATTTCCAGCCGGCGGCGCGCATCAGCGTGCGCTGGCAGCATGAGCTCGGCGATGCCGGTATCAATGTGCTGACGCCGGCTGCCACGCGCGAGGCGGTGTTCGCTGCCAGTGCGGAATATCTCTATCGTTTCGAGCGCGACAGCGGCCAACGCCAGTGGCGTATCGAGCCGGACTTCGCCATCTCGGGCGGGGTTGGCGCCGGTGAAGGCATGGTGGTGGTCGGCAGCGACAAGGGTGAATTGGCGGCCTACGACGAGACCGACGGCAAGCAGTTATGGCGCGTGCAGGTGTCCAGCGAGGTGCTGAGCGCGCCGCAGATCGCCAGCGGCATCGTGGTGGTGCGCACCGGCAACGGCCGCATCACCGGGCTGGATGCGAAGAACGGCGAACGCCTGTGGACCTATGAGCGCCCGACCCCGGCGCTGAGCGTGCGCAACACGGCCGGTGTGGTGGTGCGTAACGGCATGGTGTACGCCGGTTTCGCGGCCGGGCGCATGGTGGCGCTGGGCCTGACCAAGGGTACCGTGATCTGGGAGGCGACCGTCTCGCAGCCGCGCGGCACCACCGAACTGGAACGCATCAGCGACATCACCAGCCTGCCGGCGGTGGATGACAAGCAAGCCTGCGCCATCGCCTTCCAGGGCCGTCTGGTCTGTTTCGATGCAATCCAGGGCAACACCTTGTGGACGCGCGACCTGTCCAGCGATAAAGGATTGGCCCTGTTCGGCGCCTATCTGTACGTGACCGATAGCGACGGCGTGGTATATGCGCTGGACCGTAATAGCGGTGCCACGCTGTGGAAGAACGACCAGCATCTGCGCCGCGCCATGAGCGCACCTTATCCCTTGCCGGATTACCTGCTGCTGGGCGATTTCCAAGGCCTGATGCATGTGCTGAATATCAACGATGGCAGTATCGCGGCGCGCGAGACCACCGACGGTAGCCCGATCCTGACGGCACCGGTGCTGCTGGGCGACGGTGCGCTGGTGCAGACCAGCGACGGCGAGCTGCTGTCCGTGACGGTGAATAGATGATGTTACCCACCCTGGTCCTGGTCGGACGTCCCAACGTCGGCAAATCCACCTTGTTCAACCGCCTCACGCGCAGTCGTGATGCGCTGGTGGCGGACCTGCCCGGTCTCACGCGCGACCGCCATTACGGTCGCGGCCGCGTCGGCAGCCGTCCCTATCTGGTGGTCGATACCGGCGGTCTGGAACCTGTGGCCAAGGAAGGCATCCTGCACGAGATGGCCAAGCAGACGCGTCAGGCGGTGGACGAAGCCGATCTGGTGCTGTTCCTGGTCGATGCGCGCGATGGCATGACGCCGCACGACAAGATCATCGCCACGCAGCTGCGCAAGACCGGGCGTCCCGTGCTGCTGCTGGTGAACAAGGCGGAAGGCATGCAGCGTGTGCGTGTCGCTGCCGACTTCTACGAGCTGGGACTGGGCGAGCCCATCCCCATCTCTTCCGCGCACGGCGAGAACGTGAACGAGATGATCGAGCTGGCGCTGGAGGAATTGCCCGCTGCGGAGGCGAGCACGGAAGCGGCGTCCGACCATCCCAAGCTGGCCATCGTCGGCCGCCCCAACGTGGGCAAATCCACGCTGGTCAACGCCATCCTGGGCGAAGAGCGCGTGATCGCGTTCGACCTGCCGGGCACCACGCGCGATTCGATCTACATCGACTTCGAACGTGCGGGCAAGCAATACACCATCATCGACACCGCCGGTGTGCGCAAGCGCGGCAAGATCGACGAGGCCATCGAGAAGTTCTCGGTGGTGAAGACCTTGCAGGCCATCGAGGACGCCAATGTGGTGGTGCTGGTGGTGGATGCGCGCGACCAGATCACCGAACAGGACGCGCACCTGGCCGACTTCGTGTTGCAGGCCGGGCGTGCGCTGGTGCTGGCGGTGAACAAATGGGACGGGCTGGACGAATACAAGCGCGACACCGCCAAGCGCGACATCGAACGCAAGCTGCATTTCCTCGACTTCGCCAAGCAGCATTACATCTCCGCCTTGCATGGTTCCGGCGTGGACGCCTTGCTGAAATCGGTGAACCAGGCCTATGCCGCCGCCATGGCCAAGCTGCCCACGCCGCAACTGACGCGCGTGCTGGCCGCCGCCGTGGAGCGCCAGGCGCCGCCGCGCAGCGGCGGTTTCCGTCCCAAGATGCGCTATGCGCACCAAGGCGGCAGCAACCCGCCGCTGATCGTCATCCACGGCAGCGCGCTGGAGAAGGTGCCCGCCAGCTATACGCGCTATCTGGAAAAATGCTTCGCCGATGCCTTCCGTCTCAAGGGCACGCCGCTGCGCATCGAATACAAATCGAGCAAGAATCCTTTTGCCGACAAGACCCCCAAGCCGCTCACCGAGAGCGAGAAACGCGCCGCAGAGCGGGCGCGCATGCAGGTGCGCAAGCGCTACGGGTGACAGGCGATGCCGGCGCATCCGCTCAGCAGACTCACCGCCTTGCGCCCGGCCACCTGGTGGCTGATCGGCCTCAGCATGCTGTTCCTGCTGGTCTGGCTGGCGCCGCAGTCGGACAGGTTGCAGGACGTCGAGATCATGCCGCTGTCCATGCATGTCGCCATGGAGACCTTCGCCATCGTGGTGGCGATGATGGTGTTCGGCATCACCTGGAACGCTTATGCGCCGGAGCGTTCCGGCAATGCGGTGATCCTGGCCACCGGCTTCCTGTTGGTGGCGCTGCTCGATTTCGGTCACATGTTCTCCTTCCGCGGCATGCCGGATTTCGTCACGCCCAGCGGTCCGGAGAAAGCCATCCAGTTCTGGCTGGCGGAGCGCTTCGTCGTCGCGCTGGTGCTGTTGCTGGTGGCGCTGCGCATCTGGCAGCGTCCCTTCGTCCGCACACAGACGCGCTACTGGTTCCTCGGCGTTAGCCTGGCCGCCGCCGCCGCGGTGTTCTGGCTGACGCTCTATCATCCCGACCGCTGGCCGCGCACCTTCATCGAAGGTGAAGGTCTGACGTCTCTCAAGATCGCCGCCGAATACCTGATCGCGCTGCTGCTGGCACTGGCGGCGCTACTGTATGCCAGGCAGGCGCGGCAGGGTGACCCGCGTGCGACCGGCAATGCCTACCACCTGGCCGCGGCCAGCCTGGTCAGCATGCTGGGCGAACTGTGCTTCGTGCTGTACAGCGCAGTGGACGATTTCTTCAACCTGCTCGGTCATGTGTACAAGGTGATCGGTTACCTGTTCATCTATCGGGCGGTGTTCATCGAGAGTGTGCGCGAGCCGTTCCGGCGGCTGGATGCCACCAAGAAAGCCCTCAAGCGTTCGCAGATGATGTTGCAATCCATCCTGGAGAACGTGCCGGTGCGCATCTTCTGGAAGGATCGCGACGGGCACTATCTGGGCGCCAACAAACGCATGCTGGACGATCTTGGCATGAAAGAGGTGGATGAGCTGGTGGGCAAGGATGATTTCGCGCTCTATCCGCCGGAACAGGCGCGCGCCTTCCGCGCCGACGACCAGCAAGTGCTGCGTACGCGCCAGCCCAAGCTGGACATCGAGGAACCGATGCGCATGCAGGACGGCAGCGATGCCTGGCTGCTCACCAACAAGGTGCCCATGTACAACCTGGACGGTGAGGTGAACGGCGTGCTGGGCGCCTACAACGACATCACCTCCTTGCGCACCACCGAACTGCATCTCGCCGAAGCCAACCGCCAGTTGCGCGAACTGACGGTGAACCGCGAAGCCGCCCGTGAGGATGAGCGCAAACGCATCGCGCAGGACCTGCATGACGAACTGGGCCAGATGCTCACCGGCATGCGCATGGAGATCGGCCTGCTGCGCATGCAGTTCGGCGATAGCGACCCGCGCTTGCTGGAATCCCTGCAAATTTTGCGCGGACAGGTGGACGACACCATCCAGGTGGTGCGCGACGTCGCCGCCAAGCTGCGTCCGGCGGTGCTCGACATGGGCATCGAGTCGGCGCTGGAATGGAAGGTGCAGGACTTCCGCCGCTTCAGCAAGCTGCCTTGCGAACTGACCGTCGATCCGGGCGTGGTGCTGAACGACGAACAGGCCACCACCGTGTTCCGCATCGTGCAGGAGAGCCTGACCAACATCATGCGCCATGCGCAGGCGCAGCAGGTCGCGGTGCGCCTGTTGCAGCGCGGCGACCATTGCCTGCTGGAGATCGAGGACGACGGCGTGGGTTTTCCCGCCGTGGAGCGGCACGCCAGGACATTCGGCCTGATGGGCATGCGCGAGCGTGCCCTGGTGCTGGGGGGGGAACTGGAGATCGAGAGTGTTACCGGGCGCGGCACGCGCATATCGGTACGCATCACGGATTGCCAATGCAGGAGGGAGAGAGATGATCAAGCTGTTGATCGCGGATGACCATGCCATCGTGCGCGAAGGTCTGAAGCAGTTGTTCGCACTGGACGGCGGTATCCAGATCGCCGGCACTTGCGTGAACGGTGCCGAGACGCTGGAAGCCTTGCGTACCGGGCGGCCCGACCTGCTGCTGCTCGACATGACCATGCCGGGTATCAGCGGCATCGAACTCATCACGCGCATCAAGGCCTTGCAGCCGACGCTGCCCGTCCTGGTGCTGAGCATGCACAACGAACCGCAGATCGCCCGCCGTGCGCTGGCGGCCGGTGCCGCCGGTTATCTGACCAAGGACAGCGACCCGGAAGTGCTGCTGGGAGCGATACGCAAGGTCGCCAACGGCGGGCGTCATATCGATGCCAGTCTGGTGGAGGCCATCGTGTTCGAGACCGGCATCGCCGGCGAGGAAGCCCCACACGAGCAATTGTCCGAGCGCGAACAACAGATCCTCAAGCTGCTGGTCGCCGGCAAGAGTGTGAACGAGATCGCCGATGCGCTGATCATCAGCAACAAGACCGTCAGCACGCACAAGGCGCGCCTGATGCAGAAACTCAACCTCAGCAACAATGCCGAGCTGGTGCGCTACGGCGTCGAGCATGCGCTGATCTGAAATGACCGGGTAGGGAAATCCCTACACCGGCTGCCTGCCTGCCTACACTGATTTCCACCTTGCCTGATGGTCGCGCCCGGCCATCGGCGGCATCCTGCCGGCCATCGAATCGGCGGATGCCGTGCCCATGGATGCTGAAACTTCGTTCACCCTCGTACTGTTGGTCGGCAGCGTGCTGTCATTGCTGGGCTTCCTGTCACAGCGGCCACGGCTGTCGCTGCTGCGTGCCCGTGTGCGGCAATGCCGGCCGGTTAACCGTGCCGGCGAATCCGCCATGCTGCTGCAAGCCGAAGGCGAGGCCGGCTTGCGCGTGCTGGCCATGGAAGGGTGTGCGAGTGGCCTGCTGGCGCCCATCGAAGTGGGACACGACCTGGCCGCGCTGGCGCGCGAGGGGGGCGAAGCGCTGCGCCGGCTGTATGCCGATGCGCGGCGTGCCGCGCATGAGCGCTTGAGCATCGAATATCGGGCACAGATGCCGGTCAGCCGCTATGCGCGGCGTGTCAGTTGCAACGTGGGCATCTATCCCCACCTGGCGGCGGATGGCTCGCGCCAGGTGCTGTGCATGTTCCAGGATTGCCGTCGCGAGCCTTGGCTGGAGCGCCTGATGCGCCAGCGCCGGCAGGAGTTCCGCGCGCTGGTCGAGCGTTCGCCCGATGCCATCGCGCGTTATGACCTGGCGGGACAGCGTACCTACAGCAACCAGGCGTTCCGTCGGCGCGTATTGAGCTGGCAGGCGGATGAGGTAGCGACGCGTTTGCAGGAATACGATGGTGCGGGCTATCACCGCGCCGTGCAGGCGGTGCTGGAGAGCGGTTACGAAGACGAGGGCGAGTTCACCTGGGAATCGCCCGCCGGCTACCAGCACTGGCAGGTGCGCATGGTGCCCGAGTTCGATGCGCAGGGGCAGGTATGCGGCGTATTCACCCTGGGGCGCGACATCGACGGCCTCAAGCAGACCGAATTGAATCTGCGCGAATCGCGCAACCTGCTGCGCGAGCTGAGTGCGCGGCGCGAAGTGGAGATGCGCCAGTTGCGCAAAGGCATCGCGCGCGAGATGCATGAGGACTACGGCCAGCGCCTGAGCATGCTGCGCCTGCTGTTGTCCATGCTGATGCAACGTTATGGCCAGGAGATCCCCGACATCTCGCGGCGCACGCATGAGGCCATCGAGTTGCTCGATTCCACCATCGACCACATGCGCGAGATCGTCTCCAGCATCCATCCTGCGGTGCTGAACATGGATGTGGAGACGGCGCTGGAATGGCTGGCGCGCAACACCCTGCACGATTTCCGCATCGCCTACGAGCTGCAAGTGGCCGGTGCTGCGCAGCATCTGGACGAGACCGCCACCAACCTGTTGTTCCGCCTGGTGCAGAACGCGCTGTCGAATGTGGTGCGCCATGCCCAGGCCAGCCGCGTGCACATCTCGCTGGAGCCGCATGCGCAGGGTTTGCGCCTGCAAGTGCGCGACAACGGCAATGGCTTCGATCTGGACCGCGCGCGGCGCGATTCGCTGGGGCTGGTGGCCATGGAGGAGCTGGTGCACATGCTGCGCGGCGAGATCGTGTTCCTCAGTGCGCCGGGCGAGGGCACCCTGGTCGAGGTGTGCTTCCCGTTGTCGGTCACCGCCGAGGCGTAGGGAATTCCCTACGCGGCGTGCTGGCGGGACTACCTCGGATTCAAGATTGCCTGATATCCCGCGTCGCAACGGATGGGCAACATGTGCCATGTGGATACCGGTCTGCCGAAGCGGCCGGGCAAGAGTATGGAGGAGGGGAGATGGTTCCGAAGATGAAGACGCTGGACGGCGCGGCCACCAGCATCGTGCTGGGGCAGGGGCTGACCCTGGCTGCCGCCATCGGCGCGCTGTTCGTCATCCCGGCGAGCGCGATGCAGCGTGTGGTAGCGGCGGCGGTGTTGATCGTGGTAGCGCTGGCCGCCGGTGCCTGGATGCTGATGCGCCAACGCACCGCAGCGCAGCAGACCGAGGCAGGTATGCAGGCGCGTCTGGCCGCCGCCGTGGCCGCAGAGCAGGCGCGTCATGTCGACGGCCTGCCCGAGGTGTGCGAAGAGGTGTTGCCGATCTGGTCGGGGCAGATCGAGATGGCGCGTACGCATACCGAAGCCGCCATCACCGACCTGTCCATGCGTTTCGCCAACCTGTCGCAACGGCTGTCGGCCGCAGTGGCGGCCTCGGCTACGGATGCCGGTAGCGGTTCCCATGCCGGACTGGTCGAACTGTTGCGCGACAGTCAGCAGGCGCTGGATTCCATCGTCACTTCGCTGCGTTCCTCGCTCGCCTTCAAGGGCAAGATGCTGCAAGAGATCCAGGCACTGTCGCGCTTCACCGACGACCTGAAGAAGATGGCGCAGGACGTGGGCGACATCGCCGGCCAGACCAATCTGCTGGCGCTCAACGCGGCCATCGAAGCGGCGCGTGCCGGCGAAGTGGGGCGCGGCTTCGCGGTGGTGGCGGACGAGGTGCGCAAGCTGTCCAACATGTCGGGCGAGACCGGCAAGAAGATCACCACCACCGTGGAGACGGTCAATCAGGCCATCGCTTCCACGCTGCAAGTGTCGCAGCAATACGCGCAGCAGGACAACGCCATGCTGGCCAATTCCGAGCAGGTGATCGCCAGCGTGCTGGACCAGTTCGGCAGCGCCACCACCGCGCTGTCGGCGGCGGCGGAGAACCTGCGCAGCGAGAGCCAGCAGATCGGCGGCGAGATCGCCGAAGTGCTGGTCGCCTTGCAGTTCCAGGATCGCGTCAGCCAGATGCTGGGCCATGTGCGCAACGATCTGGACAAGCTGGAACGGCAACTGCAGGAGGCCGCTCAGCTCAAGGCGGCGGGCGGCGCGCAGACGGCGCTGGATGCGCGCGTCTGGCTGGCGCAACTGGCACAGACCTACACCATGCCCGAGCAGCACGCGCTGCACGGTGCAGAGCACGCCGCAGCGGCGGCGCAAGACGATTCCGGTATCACATTCTTTTAGGAGGCAGATATGGCAAAGACGATCCTGGTGGTGGACGATTCCGCATCGTTGCGGCAGGTGGTGAGCATCGCGCTGAAGGGCGCGGGCTATGACGTGATCGAGGCGTGCGACGGCAAGGATGCGCTGGGCAAGCTCAACGGGCAGAAGATCCATCTCATCATCAGCGATGTGAACATGCCCAACATGGACGGCATCACCTTCGTCAGCGAGGCGAAGAAGAAGCCGGAATACAAGTTCACGCCGGTCATCATGCTGACCACCGAGGCGGGCGAGGACAAGAAGCAGGCCGGCCAGGCCGCCGGCGCCAAGGCTTGGGTGGTCAAGCCGTTCCAGCCGGCGCAGATGCTGACCGCGGTCTCCAAACTGATCATGCCCTGAGGGCGACGGAGGGTGGCATGGAGCGCGACATGGCACAGCAGGAGCGGACAGGCGGCGTGGTGGCCCAGCTCGCCATCGCCGGCGAGATGACGATCTATCGTGCGGCGGAGCTGAAGGATTTGCTGCTGCCGCCGATCGAGCAGGCCCAGATGATCGAGATCGACCTGGCGCAGGTGAGCGAGATCGATTCCTCCGGCCTGCAACTGTTGATCGCCGCCAAACGCGAAGCGGCGGCGCGCGGCAAGACGCTGCATTTCATCGGACATAGCCGCGCGGTGCTGGAGCTGCTCGACCTGTGCGATCTGGGCGGCTTCTTCGGCGACCAGGTGGTGATCTTCCCGCACGGCGGGCATTGAGGAGCTGACATGGATCTCGACGACGCACTCAGGACCTACATCATTGAGAGCCGCGAACTGCTGGAGCAGATGGAAGACGCGCTGCTGCGCATCGAACAGGCGCAGGATGACCCCGAGGTCATCAATGCCATCTTCCGCGCGGCGCACACCATCAAGGGCTCGGCCGGACTGTTCGGGCTGGAATACATCGTCGCCTTCACCCATGTGGCGGAGAGCGTGCTGGATCGCATGCGCAGCGGGTTGCTCGGCATCGAGGACGAGCTGGTCGCGCTGCTGCTGGCGTCACGCGACCACATCGGCACTCTGGTCGAGCACGCGGCGCAAGGCGAACAACCGCACGCCGACAGCGAACGGCTGGGTGCCGAGCTGATCGGCCGGCTGAACGCCTATCTGGATGAACAGGCCGCCGCGACGTCCGCGCCGGCCGGCATGCCGGTGGCGCACGAGGCGCGCGTGGAGCGCACCGCGCCCGACCAGGTGCTTACCGACAACTGGCACATCTCGCTGCGTTTCGGCGCCGATGTGCTGCGCAACGGCATGGACCCGCTGTCCTTCATCCGCTACCTGGGTACGCTGGGGCGCATCGTGCATATCTACACCGTGACCGACGCTGTGCCAGCGCTGTCGACGCTGGATGCGGAAGCCTGCTATCTCGGCTTCGAGATCAGCTTCCAGAGCGATGCGGACAAGGCCACCATCGAAGGTGCCTTCGAGTTCGTGCGCGAGGACAGCCAGATCCATATCGTGCCGCCGCACAGCAAGGTGGCCGAGTACCTCGACATGATCCGCGATCTGCCGGAAGAGGAGATGCGCCTGGGCGAGATCCTGGTCAAGTGCGGCACGCTGACCGAGAGCGAACTGGCACAGGCACTGGTCAAGCAGGCCGTGGACGAGCGTCCCATCGGCGAGGTGCTGCTGCAGGAGCAGGTGGTGCGGCCGGAGGTGGTGGCTGCCGCGCTGGACAAGCAGAAGCAGGTGAAGGAGAACAAGTCGGCCGAGAGTAGCCTGATCCGCGTCGATGCGGAGAAGCTGGACCAGCTCATCAACCTGATCGGTGAACTGACCATCGCCAGCGCCGGCACCGCGCTGGTGGCGCAGCGCAGCGGCGTCACCGATTTGCAGGAATCCGCCTCCACCTTGTCGCGGTTGGTGGAAGAGATCCGCGACTCGGCTTTGAACCTGCGCATGGTGCAGATCGGTGCCACCTTCAACCGCTTCCAGCGCGTGGTGCGCGACGTGAGCAAGGAACTGGGCAAGGATATCCGCCTGGAGATCAGCGGTGCCGAGACCGAGCTGGACAAGACC
>JBFMFN010000039.1:0-10325 GCA_040754175.1 Pseudomonadota bacterium
GTTTAACTTCGCACCCCTTACGCTCCCACTTGTCCTTTGCCTTAGCGTCCTCGACCGTCTGCCATTGCATGTTTTCCGGGCTATCTGCACCGCCACAGGCTAGTGGCTCAATGTGGTCGACCACCCAGCCTGGGCAAGCGCCCTTGCTTTTCCCGGTTGCCGGGCATGGATACGCTGCCTTGAAGTCTCGTTTGGCGGCGTAGCTGCGCGGTTGCCCAGCCTCAGTTGGTGTGGCAAGTATAAAACCCAGCAGTATCATGGTTAAAGTCCGCATCGGCGCACCTTAAAACATCCCCATCTGCCTGTCATCCACCATATCCTCGCAGATGAAGTAGATCTGCCGTTCTGTCAGGCCATATTCCAGTGCCAGGCTGCGCACTGAGGTGCCGCTTGCGCGCAGGCGGCGGATCGTCGCGTCGCGCACGGCCAGCATGGCGCGCTCGGCCTTGGGCAGATCGAAGTGTTCATCTCCGCCGTACATTGTTTGTAGCTTCTCTGCTGCCTCACGCCCAAGCAGCTGCACCAGGTAGTGGTCGTCTTCCATCTCAAGCTTCGGCACATACAGGCGCACGCCGCCACGTGCCTGCACCAGCGTCATGGTGAGCGGCAGGCCGATCAACTCGACGATGTCTTGCAGGATGAGCGGCAGCAGGTCGGTGTCGATATTGGTATGGGTCACTTCTTGAACTCCCGATTCGGGTCGAACACTGCACCAATTGGCTGCCACGTCATTCCGCGCTGCTCCAGCCATGCGAATACGCGCGCCTGATCGATATGCTCAAGTGCCGACTCATCGATCACGAAGTTGGCGGTGATCTTCGCGCC
This sequence comes from Pseudomonadota bacterium, assembly GCA_040754175.1. Taxonomy (GTDB): domain Bacteria; phylum Pseudomonadota; class Gammaproteobacteria; order Burkholderiales; family Gallionellaceae; genus Sideroxyarcus. The sequence continues at coordinate 826 of JBFMFN010000039.1, forward strand.
CTGAATTACCGGCGGCTTTCGGTTCACTAGCCATCCAGTCCAATAACCTAACAGCCAGCCGGAAAGGAAGATGAGACCGATGATTTCAGATGCAGCGAGCGATGTCATTTGCTGTGTTCCTTGCTCTTCCTGGTGCGCTCCAGCACACCGGCCAGCAGCCACAGCTGGCCTTCGTCCATCATCTCCAGCTTGCGATCGATGCCGTGCTGGCGCTTGGCCGTACCTTCGGCGTATGCCTTGCCGACGTTCATGCTCTTGCACACCATGCAGATCTTCTTCAGCAGCGGTTTGCGGTCCGCTGCGGCGTTGTCGATGAAGGCCCATTCGTTGTGCTTCTTCTTCGGTTCCCAGCCACGGCTGCGGAAGTGGTCCAGCAGCTTGTTGCGCCCAGCCTGGTCCAGCTCGCCAGCCGAGCGGACACGAACCACCGTCCACAGTACGTCGCGGTAGGTTTCGTCATCCATTCCAAGGTCGCGCTTGGCCGCGTGGATCGCGGCAAGGTCTCGGCGGCGCTGGTCGGCTGGGTAGCGTTTCATTTCAGTGTCCGATCTTCACGATCTCGATGGACGTGCAGGTCTTGCGGATGTGGCGGCAGAAAGCCTTGGCACTGGTCCAGTATGGCAACCAGGTCGACGTAGTCTCTTTCGCCTTTGCGGCGTAGTCGGCGCGCTCCTGCTTTGACCAGGTCCGCGATTTGCTTTGCTCCAAGTACCATGCGCGCATTATCGTACCACAGGCAGGCCGCTTCTTTTCGCAGTGGAACTTGCGCGGAATCTCGCTGTTGGCCGCATTGAAGATCCATTCGCCCTTCATGATTCCGTCCACATAAACGCTTACCACCAGCTTCATCTTGTCCTGCTGCACCTGTGCATTGATCTTGTAGCCATCGCACACCAGTTCTACGAAGCCGAATACGCCGCTCAGGTTCGCCTCTATCTGTTCCCACTGTTCTTTGGTGATTGCCATGATTACTCCTGTACCTGCGCGCGCTGGTACATGTGCCAGCGATTGAACGCCCGACGCAGGGTGTAGCTGCGGGCGATGCTGATGACGGTGTAGATCACGCCCAGGGCGAAGTTCTGCGCGGCGCTGATGTGCCAGCCGAACAGCGGGAACACCAGCATGTTGAGCAGGAAGTTGATGCTGAAGCCGACCACCACGTTGATGACGGCCTCGTAGGCCGAGTGCTTGCGGGATTGGCTCATGGCATCTGCACCTGGTCCAGCGCTTCCCAGCCGGGGCCGCCGTTGCCGCTGATGTCTTCGGCTCCAGCCTGCAGTGCACCGGCCACGTCCGCGATCATCATGCAGTAGTTTGCGAGATCGATAGCATGCTTATTGGGTGATTCTTTTGTTCTGAAGATTGCTTTCTCTACTGCTATTGCCTTGGACATCATCGGGGTGAACAGCTCGATAAGCGTGGCGTTCTGCCATGAGTTTCCGCCGCGATCCGCATCCTTCTCCCGCAGCCGCAGCTCCATGAGCAGCGCGAAAGCCAGCACCTCGGGGCGGAGTTCCTGGACAGAGAACTTCATCTGGGTGGGTGTCTTTCCTTCGACGCTGATGCATAGCGCTTCGCCGTTGCTCAGCTCAAGGCGGACCGGTGACCCCAAGGATGAAAGGCCAAGCTTCAGGAATGCGATCTCCAGCACCAGTAGCACGTCGCTCGACAGCATGACGCCATCGAACTTGTCGTCATGGGTGACCGCGTACATCAGATCCATCAGGGTTGCGTTTTTCATGCTTCCTCCTCAGTCAGCAGGTCAGATGTCTCCTGAACCTTTTCTGCCAGCTCGTGCAGTGAATTCATGCCACCACCTCCTGCTCGAACGGCGTGATCACGAAATCCTCGACGCCGGTGATGATGTTGATGCCTGCCACGCCTTTGACTTTCTCCGGTTCGTTGAGGATGGCTTCTTTGTTGACTTCCAGCTTCTCGCGCACGAATGCGCTCAGTCCAAGGCGCTGCAGCGTCTCGATGACACTGTCTGCGCCGGTCACGCGCACGCTGGGCGGGCGCTGACGCCACTGCACTTCGCCGGTGATGAAGTTGCTGGTCTTCACCTTGCCGCCGTTGGTGAGGTCGTTGCGGTTGGCTTCGCAGTACGCCTGGACGCCTTCCTGCAGACCGCCGATCTGGAGCGTCAGCGCTTCCAGCGTGCCTTGGTAGCTTTGAGTGACGTGGGCGATGGCGTCGTTCATCTCGGCCTGCGTGCGGGCGAGCTGGCGCTGCAGGTCGCCGATCTGTTTGATGTCGGCGGCGCATTCGCCGTTGTTCTGCGGCACGTTGATCTGTGCCTTGGCTTTGAGTCTGGTCTTGGGTGCCACGGTAGTCTCCTTCCCTATGCGGGTTTCGTTTAACTGGATTCGATGGTTTAAAAGTTTCGTTATGTTGGTACGTGCAGCTGCCCCAGCAGATCGGGCAGCGGAATACGGCGCAGGCGGCTTTCCAGCCGCAGGCTGTGCAGGGCGCGATCGCGCAGGAAGGTGCAGGTCTCTTCCAGCTCTTCCGGGTTGGCGGCGATGTAGTAGCCCGCCTTGGGCGTGCCGCAGATGGCATGGCCTTCGTCGCGCAGGTCGCTCACCAGGCTGCGGGCATGCCGCTCCTGGATGCCGAGCTGCTGCGCGATCTGTTTGACGCCGATGCCGTTGCCCTTGCCGATGTGGCGGCTGAGCAGGGTGAGCAGTTGGTCACTGGTTGCCATCGTTAGAACCTCCTTTGGTGAGCGCCTGTTTAACGTGTGCAGGCATGGGTTTTCGGGGTGCGCGTGGTTGCTTGCCGATCACTTCGTCCACGGTGCGGGTGCTGGCGGGTGCGCCGACTGGTGTATGGCCACGGCGCTGCGCTTCTGTCTGCGCTTCCTTCCTGGCTTCAGCCTTGTCGCTGTAGCCCGCGATGATGGTGAGCAGGTAGCCGTGGCTCTTGAGCGGCAGGGTGAGTGTGTCGCGCTTGGCCAGCATCTCGGTGAGTGCTGCAGCCCAGGCGTCCTGCGGGGCGCTCCACATGCGTCCGCCGCGCTCGATCTCTCCCTTGTCGATCATGGTCAGCAGCTCGCCCAGCAGGCTGGCCACGCGGTCTAACGACAGGTTGCGCTGCGCGGGACGGAACAAGCCGATGTATTGCACGAGCAGCTTGCCCAGCGGAGCAGGCAAGGCCAGCGCTGTCATGACGGCCTCGCGTGCGCCTTCGTGGCCGAGCAGGACATCGAGGCTGGCAACGGCACCGCAGGCTGGACAGGAGAGCTTCACACGGCCTCCAGCTGCACGCGGTGCATGAAGGCATGCAGGCGCGCGGTCTGTGCTGCGGTCAGTTCGAGATCGATGTGCTGCGTCGAGATGAGGCAGACGTTCTTGTCGTCGATGGAGATGTGGAGCGTTTCATCGTCGGATGGCTTTGCTGCTGCAGATGTGGCTGCCTGTGGTTCATGAGCGGGTGCTGGTGCATCTGCGATGCGGTAGGTCTTCTGGCCGCGCGGCCCTTCGGAGACGATCTTCTTGGTGGCATGCACCATGTTGGATAGCGTCTTGGCGATGTGCGCTTCCGTCTCTCCTGGGTACTGATGCAGGGCGTCTTTCACCAGCGTCTCATGCGCGATGCCTGGTGTCTGCTCTATCAGGCTGTACAGCGTGCTGTTCAGTGCGCCGGGCTTACTGCCTCGGTTGTTCTTGGGCATGGTGGTCTCCTGTTCCTGTTGTTGCTTGAGTTCGCGGTTGCGGTTTGCGATCTGATCGGATACGACGCGGTACGGGATCGAGTCCCTGAGCACGCCGGTCGGCCAGATCAGCAGCTGCGTCTTGCCTTGCTTGGTGACGCTGGCGCTGTTGATGGATGCCGGTACCGAGTGCTGCATCTGGTGCAGCACCATGTGCAGCGTGTCTGCTTGCAGTCCGGTCTTGTCGAGCAGCTGCTCGAACGGCATGGGATTGGTGCTGCTGCAGCCTTTGAGCTGGTCGATGATCTGCTGATGGGTTTTACTCATACCGACACCCCGATCTTTCTGAGCTGGGCGAAGATGCGCGCGCTGATGCAGCCAATAGCGGTGCTGCATGGCTCGTCGTCGTGACTCAGCACACCGTTGAGGTGATGAATGACGGCATGCGCGGTCTCGTGCGGTACGATCTCCAGCAGGTTGCTGCCTTGCATTGGCATGACGATGGTGCCGACGTACTTGTCGCCGCAGCTGGCTTCGAAGAAGCCGTGCACGACGTTGGCGTTTCCCCGGCGCGGCACTTTGCTGCCGCCGGTGTAGGCGCGGTGCACGTCGTCTACGGTGGGCAGCAGTTTGACCTTGATGCGGATACCGCGATGCTGGACGGTGAAGGTGGTGGCCATCAGTGCACCTTCGCTTTCTTCTCATTGAAATCGCGACGCTTCTCCGAGAGTTTTTTCAGCATGAGCAGGATCGCGGACTGGTCGCCAGCCTCGTAGCTGTCGCACAGGGTGGCGAAGGTGATGTTGTAGTCCTGGAGCGTCTGGATATTGCGCGCCAGCTGGGCACAGACATCGCTGAGCTGCTGCGCCTGGCTGATGGCGTCTCCTTCGAGCAGCTTGTACTGCTCGCGCAGTTCCTTGATGCCCATCTTGTCGGTGTTCACTAGCGTGGGCAGGCGGGTGATTAGCAGGTCTTCGATTTTCATGCTGTCACCTCGACCTTGTGCGGGTTGGGCGCAGGTTCTACCCACTTGATCTGGCATCCGTAGCGGTACACCCAGGCGCAGTAGTGCGCACCGCGATCGCTGCGTTCGTAGGCGCGCACGATGCCTTCGAAGCGCTCGCACATGGCGTTGTGTTTGACGATCAGGCGCGGCTGATCAGTGTTGCCCTCGACGCGCAGGACTTTGATGCCATTGGCCTTGAGCCACTTGGCGCAGTAGTCGACTACCTGGGCGAGCTGGAGGCGTTCGACGGCGTTCATCGTGCATCTCCCAGTCCGGCCACCAGTTGCTTGACCTCATGCTGCTCGCAGCGCACCACGACGTTGTCGATCTTGTATGCCTTACCGTTCAGGCATTGCGCGAAGGCTTCTCCCTGGGCGGCTAGCTCGCCAACACGCTGCAGATGCGCTTGCGCGGCATCAGCCGCTGCGCCCAGTGATATGACGAGCGCTGCCATGTAGCAGGCCCACAGAAGCGGCGCGCTGCGGCGTTCCATGTCGTCGATGGCCTGTTGTTCCTTTGCTTGCTGCGCTTGGGCGCGGAAGTATGGTGCGTGGTCGATCATCATTTACCTCCCTTGTGTACGCAGCTTTGGCAGGCACGCCACTGGCGCATTGCCTGCGGGCTGCTGGTTGGGGTGCTGGCTGTGGATGTGGTGCGGCATTCGACGTGGGTGATCTCGTTGCCGGTGTGCGGGCAGGTGACTCGGCTGTACACATCCAGCACTTTGGCTTCGAGCTTGTCCGTCTTGGCTGGGTACTTGCCGCGCGCGGCCAGCGAGACGGATGCCCGGCTGATGCCCAGCTTGTCGGCGACAGATTGGTGGCTGTTGGTATCGTTGACAGCCTGCTTGAGCAGTTGCAGCCAGTGCGGGTCGTCCTGCTCGATGGTGTAGATCGCTGTGCTCATATCGCCACCTCAATACCGGTGTTGGGGTCGAACACTTTCCCGACTCGCGCACGCAGGACGGGGGCTTGCGGTCCGGTATCCTTGTCGTCCTGCAGCCAGTAGCGCTTGTAGCCGTTGCTGGTGAGGGCGCTGCCTTTCTCGCGCTTGGGCAGCTCGATCAAATAACCGGCCTTGACCAGTGCGCGCACGTATCGCTGCACGTTGCTGGTGGGGTCGTTGTGCATGTCTTCATGCGCCACCAGGGTGACGATCTCTGGCACAGTGAACTTGCGGCGGATGCGCATGGCACGCCAGATGCGGATGCGTGTGGTGTCGTTCCAGATGCGCTTGCCGTTATGCTTGGCGTCCTTCGGGCCGGAGCGGTAGTGCGCGCCGGACTTGATGGCTTCCATGCCTGCCTGGGTGACGGTGTGGCAGCCTTCTTCCGTCTTGACGAGCAGGCCGTGGTGCCGCATCAGGCGGCATGAGTCCTGCACCTGGCGCTTGCTGAGTCCGGTGAGGTCCAGCAGGCGCGCTTCAGTGACGCACTCGCTCAGGCCGTTGTCGCGGATGGCCGTCAGGATCTGTTCTGCGTTCCAGGCCATTTAACGACTACCTCCAGCCTTGACCACGCGCGGCCTGCGGGCCTGCCAGTCGTGGGTGAGCACCATGCCTGCCATGTCCTGCAGGCCGACTTCTGCCTTGCCGTTGCGCAGGGCGATCTGCTCGCAGGTGGCGATGGCGTTCATGATCTCGCGCACACGTCCGGCGCTCTGGCGGTGGATCTCGGCGACCAGCTGCGGTTCGATCTTCACGTCAGCCAGGCGCAGGCAGAGTTCTGCGGCGTCTTCCGGTGTGGCGGGCTGGAATTCGACGACCTGGGCGATGCGGCTCCAGATCTGGGCATGGCGCGAGATCTTGGCTTGCACCTGGTCCATGCCGACCAGGATCACCATCACTTCGGTGAGGTCTGACAGGTCGCGGATGGCTTCCAGCACCTGGGCGTTGTCGCGCAGGCAGTGTTCGACCTCGTCGATCACCAACGGGATCTGCTGTCCGCCCAGCACGCCAGCGATGCGGCCGAACACATCCTTGGCGCGGCCACGGCTGTCGATCTTCATGGTCTCGGCCAGTTCTGTCATGAAGTAGCGCGGCGTCCATTCGACCTTGGCGCGCAGATAATATGCACCGTTCTGGACTGCCCACTGGTCTACGGTCTGGCTCTTGCCGTAGCCCGCTGGGCCGGTGACCAGCATGAGGCTGGCCTCGCTGGCTCCGCGCATCTCGACCGCGCTGATGCCGGTGCGGAACCGCTCGTAGTTGCTGATGTTCTTCACAAAGACTTTTTTCACTTCTATACTCCTTGTTGTAGTTACTTCACTGGTGCTACTTCACTCGCGGGTCAGCAGTTAGCGCTGCTGGCCCGCAACCTCAAAAACATCTCCGAACAAGTCCTCCCACTCGCTGGTGTTGCAGTAGTAGTCGAGCCAGCGGTTGTCTTCGTCCGTCACTTCGCGCGGGTTGGCCTTGAGCCAGCGATACTTGGATGCGTCGGTGGTGAAGGTCGGGCGTTGCATCGGCAGCGCGGCGACGCCTTCCGGAAGGGGTTCTGCCTGGATGGGTTCGACGCCCTCGATGGGGTTGAACACCGGCAGCTCGGGTTCCTTGAAATCGAACACGGGCACGGTGACGGCCTGCTGGTGCTCGATGACCAGCGGCGGATTGAGTTCTTCTTCCGCTTCGTCGATCTTGGCCTGTGCGCGCTTGATGCGGCCTTCGGCGCGCTTCTGCGCGGCCAGGTCGATCTGCGATTGCGGGAAGTAGGCGCGTTTGTTGGCTTCGAACTCGGCGATGCAGATGAGGCGACCTTCGAGATCGCGCACCCAGACGCGGCTGCCGTCGTGGATGTCGTAGCCGATGCGCACTTGCTCGCCGTGGTGGTGTTCCAGCGCGGGGTGGAAATAGAGGTTGCCGAACAGGCGCACTTCGGCGCGGTGTGTCTTGCCGAGCTTGTAGGGGCGGAACAGGTCGGCGGCTTCTTCCTTGCTGACGGTGACGGGTTCCCAGCCTTCCGCCATCGCTGCGGCCCAGGCTTCGTTCGGGGACTGGTGGCGCATCTTGCCGGTGATGGGGTCGGCGATCTTGGCCAGCGCGCGGTGCGGGCGGTTGTTGTAGTCGTCAACCTGCTTTTCACACCACTTCAGGAACCTGCTGAACGGCATCAACAGGCGCGAGGTGCCGACGGCGTTGATGTCGCGGCGGGTGATCTTGAACGCGGACTGTTTGGCTTCGCGATCCATATCTGAGCCGATGTAAGTCTGGAACTCCTTGGCCCCGCGTGTCCATATGGTCTTGTGGTTGCGCTCTTCGAGGCCGCGTGCCTGCGAGTTATAGGGAAGGCTGTGGGTGATGGTGATGCCGAGGCGGGCCATGAAGCCGGTCACTTCGTCGGTCATCAGGGCGTTCTTCTGACCGGAGCCGTTGTCCACGTAGTGCAGCGCCTGGATGCCGCAGGTCTCGACGGCGTGGCGCATGGCGTCCAGCACCGCCCAGGTGGACTCGGCCAGATCCACACTCCAGCCGCAGCATTTGCGCGTGGCGACATCGAGCACGGTGGTGATCTCCGGCCGGAAGGGGCGGCCGTGGCGCGGGTGTGCGATCTCGGCATCGAATGCATGGCCGTCCGAGGTGTAGCAGTCGCCTGGCCACATGTGGCTGGTGTCGCGGCGCACGAAGGCGCGCACGTTCTTCAGCTCGCGCGGCAGCATGCGGCCGCGCACTAGGTCGAGCTTGCTCATCTTGTCCAGGAAGCGCTGCGCGGCCCAGTAGGACGGAGCGGACATACCTTCCGGCAGCTGCAGATCGTCCAGGCATTTCTTGAGAGTCGGCTTCTGCGGTTGTTGATACAAGGCCAGCAGCGCGGGTGCCCAGGCTGGGACGCGCATGCCGTCGTTTGCCTTGGGTGCCAGCGCGGTGAAGCCTTGCTCCGCTTCGCGCATCCATCGGTAGATGCTGGTGCGCGACAGGGTGCGCTTGCCGTCCGCACCAGCCTTGGCGTTGGCCACCGGTACCAGACGTTGCAGCTGCTCGGGCAGCTCATTATTGGCAGCCAGCGCGATCACGGCCTGGATGGCTTTCTCGATGCCGGCCGCACTGGCGAGGCGCTTCACTTCGTTGATGATCGCGGTGCGTGCTGCAGCTGTGTCGCGCTGCCAATCTTTCAGCTCGGCCGGCTTGGAATAAAAATGTGCCACAGCAGTAGGGGAAGAACCTGCTGCGGCACTGAGTACCGGCGCGGAAATGGTCAAATCGACGCCGGGGGAGGAAACGGTTTTGATGCTGTGGTGCAGGATGGCTTCGCGCACGGGTGTGGGCAGGCTGGCCAGTGGGTAGAGGCGCTTCTTGCCGCCGCGTGCGTTGCTTTCTTCGTAGCGCCATGACTCGGTCAGCGCTTTGCGTTCTGCGCTTCGCTTTGTGATCGACAGCGCCAATGCGATGGCTTTGATGTCGACTGTATCGAGGCGCGCGTTCATTCTTGGTCTCCCAGCAGCTTCTTGATCTGGCGCTCTTGTCGCGCGATCGCGCCCTTCATCTGTTCCAGCCTGCCGAGCTCAGCGAACAGGGAGTCTTTGCCAGGCAACACGCGGCAGCCGAGCTTGCTGGCGAACAGACTGGCCAGCGTGGTCTGTCCGGTGGCGGCGTCGAACGCGATCGCAGTCTCAAGGTTCGGGATGTGGTCTGCTGCGGCTTCTGATGTGTACTTGTCCAGCGTGTTCACGGAGATCTCGCGCCCCAGCAGGCGGCTCATGTCGGCGGCGATCTGGTAGCGATCCTTGTCGCAGGCACTGACCGCGTCGCCCATCGCTAGAGAGATCTCTCGACGGAAAGACCACGCGCCTGGCGTCATCGGGTGCGCCTGCGGGATATCGGCGAACAGGTCGCCGGTCAGGGTGTGGG
>JBFMFN010000040.1:0-5237 GCA_040754175.1 Pseudomonadota bacterium
GCTTGCGGATTACAACGAAGAGTTACCGCACGATGCACTCGGCGATCTGACGCCCGTCGAGTACAGAGTGCTTCACCATCCGGAAACCTCTAAGAATGGGTGGCACTGATTGCGGGAGGTTTACAGATCTGTTGCAGGTTGCTCGTGCCCGGATACAGCACGGCGGAACCGGGCGCGAAAGTCGAACTGCCTGCGACATTAAATTGATAGGAATCCTGCCGCGTGTTGAGTTCGACGAGACTGCCTTCGGCATACAGTTCAAGCGCGGGTGAAGGTCGCCACTGCATGACGGCATTGATGCCTTTTCGTTCGCGCTGACCGGCACTGGTGGTCTCGGAGGTGCCATTCGGCACCACCACATTTTGACCCGGCACGATATCGCTGTGCAGCACCGGATTGCCGGCGGACTGCTGATCTTCGCGCCACGCCCGCCGCTGGTAGGCGACATCCAGCAACAGACCGAATTCCCCCAGCGTGTCATGTTGCCAGCGACTGCTGGCGAGCATGGAGACCTGTGGTTCGCTGCGATGCACCCGGTCGCCGTACATCCAGCGCACGCTGCCGCCCAGTTTGTCGGCGGGCAGGTCGAACGGACGATAGGTGCGCAGGTCGATGTCGCCGCCGATCCCTCCTTCCACCCTATCTGCGGAAGCGGTCTTATGCACTTCGATGGCAGCCAGCATCTCGGAAGGTACATCCGCCATATCCAGCGTACGTGCGGTGCCGGCAGTGAAGGTTTCGCGACCATTCAGCGTAGTCGCCATCTGCGTCAGTCCGCGAATGGTGAGCCCCGCCCCCTCGCCGCGATCCTGTTGCACCTGGATGCCGGATACGCGCGACAATGCATCGGTCACATTATGGTCCGGCAGCTTGCCGATCTCTTCCGCGACGATCGCATCCACGATGGCGATGCGTTCACGGCGGATGCTGCGTGCATCAATTAGGCTGGCACGCTTGCCGGTCACCATGAGGTCCGGCAATGCGTTTTGCGCCAGACCTTCACTCTCCTGCTGTGAGCAGACAGTAGTTGTCGTCAGCAGGCATGCGATACCGCTTGCACACAGCACAAGCCGTCTGTCGTATGGATGGTTCATGGCTCTCCGTCGGATGTTCGAAAGACAAGCACAAAACGCGACGCATTATTTCGATAACGCGTTATATTTTTCATGTGCTGACTGCGACAAACGCGCACTATAGATTGTAGTTCCATGGTTTCAACTCTGGCTAGATTTTGCCTTAGAACAACCACGGAGAATATATGCGCGAAGCTTTTGCAAAGGCGCTAAGAACAGCAAGAAAAGCGCACGGTTTCACGCAGGAGGATTTTTCTGAGGTGTCGAGCAGGACTTATGTAAGCATTCTGGAACGGGGTCAGAAAAGTCCTACACTGAACAAGATGAACGACATCGCCAACACCCTGGGCGTACACCTGCTCACGCTGGTGACACTCGCGCACGTTCAGAAAAAGAATGTACAAGAGCTCGATGCATTGCTCGAACAAGTGCGCAAGGAGGTCGTGCACATCTTCGATAACGCAGAGACGTTCGAACAGGAGAAAGATGTACAGGCGAGTATCGATGCTCGCAAGAAACGCTCTCCGCTGATCGGGGAAGAGGCGTCGTGATACCGCACCGGTCTCCTCCCTTCCCTCGCTCAGGTGGCCTCAGGTGCTTTGGTTCGCAACGCTTGCAACCATGCCAGCCAGTCCGCCATGCCGACACCAGTGGTCGCCGAGATGCGGATGATACGGAGGGCGGGATTCACGCGGCGCGCATAGGCTTCTGCCTGATCCACATCGAATGACAGATAGGGCAGCAGGTCGCATTTGTTTAGCAGCATCAGGGATGCGGCGCGGAACATGTCGGGATATTTGAGCGGTTTATCCTCGCCTTCGGTGACCGACAGCACCACCACCTTGGCCGCCTCGCCCAGATCGAAACCAGCCGGACATACCAGGTTGCCGACATTTTCGATGAACAGCATCCCGCCCTGCGGCAAAGGCAGCTCGGGCAACGCGCGCCCCACCATCTGCGCATCGAGGTGGCAGCCCTTGCCGGTGTTGATCTGCACGGCAGGCACGCCGGTGGCACGGATACGCTCGGCATCCTGTTCGGTCTGCTGGTCGCCTTCGATCACCGCCAGTGCGCAACTGTCGCGCAAGGCTTCCAATGTACGTACCAGCAAGGTCGTCTTGCCGGAACCGGGGCTGGACATCAGGTTCAGCACCAGCATGCCGTGCTGCTGAAAGTGGCGACGATTGGCCTGCGCATGACGGTCGTTCTCGGACAGGATGTCCTGCTCCAGTTTGACGATACGTTGCGCATGGCCGCTATCGGCCGCCGATTCATGCAAACGGAAACGCACCGGCGCCTGTTTCGCCGCCGGCTTGCGGCCGCGTATCAACACCTCGGAACTGCCGCATCCACAAGTCATGCACATCACTCCACCTCCAGTTCTTTCACGCGCATCGCATCGCCATCGATCACCTGCAAACCGTAACTGCCGCATTGCGCACAAGCCTCATAGACCTGCACGATCTGCGCTTCATGACCACACTGCGGGCAACGCCCGCGCCCCGGTGTATCGACGATCTCCAGCTCGGCATCTTCTGCAACACTGCCCTGCATCGCCGCGGAGAAACAGAAGCGCATCGCCTCCGCCTCCACGCACGACAGGCGGCCGATCTCCAGCCACACGGTCTTCACCCGTACGAACCCCTGCTCATGTGCGGCCGCTTCGATGATCTCGCGCACACTCTGCGCCAGCGACATCTCATGCATGACTCGCTCCTGCGCGACATAACCAATCATGCAGGAAGCTCTCGGCCTGCCGCAGGTTATCCAGTGCAGCAGGCGCCGGCGGCATCCCCAGCGTGAAATCGTAACCACGGATGCGCAGCACGAAACTGCGTGGCGCACTGCCGCCGTATACCTGCTCATAGGCATGCAACAACGCTTGCGGCGACATCGCATGACTGGTGTAACTCTGGTCGTGTGCGGCGATGATCTCATCGAAACGGAACGGCGGTGCGCAGGCCACGTCGGCGTCGATGAACAGCACATGGCTACGCCCGGCCAGATCCGCCGCATGCTCCACCTGCCACTGGTAGTCTTCCTGGCATTCCACGCCGCGCATTGCGACTACGGCCATCCGGCGCAACAGCAGCGGCCCCAAGGCATCGTCCCCGCGCGATTCGTTGCCGACGGCGAACAACAGGATGGGCGCGACCATCAGCGCCCCGGCATGCAGACACCGTCGCTGCCACGCGACAAGCAGTCGAGCGTATTCCCCTCGACATCGAGCAGACTCACTTCCAGCGCCATCTTGCCCAAGGCATGGGTGGCACAGGACAGACAGGGATCGAAGGCACGGATGGCGACCTCGATATGGTTGAGCAAACCTTCCGTCAGTTTCTTGCCATCCAGGTAACGGCGCGCCACCTCGCGCACGGCGCGGTTCATCGCTTCGTTGTTGTGCGTGGTGGAGACGATCAGATTACAGCGCACGATCTGGTCGTTGTCGTCGACCTTGTAATGATGGATCAACGTGCCGCGCGGCGCTTCGATCACGCCGACGCCGCGCGCCTGCCGTTCCCCCGAGCTGACCAGTTCGCGCCCTTGCAGATCGGGATCGTGCAACAGTTCACGGATCAGCTCGGCCGCGTGCAGCATCTCGATCATGCGCGCCCAGTGGAATCCCAGCGTGGCCTTGGCTGCCGCGCCGCCGTCGAAGGCCAGGAACTCGCGGCGTCTGGCCTCGGCCTGCGGCGTCGGGATGAAATCGCATTGCGTCACGCGCGACAGCGGGCCGACGCGGTACCAGCCCTGCTCCGGTCCCAAACGCTGAAAGAACGGGAACTTCATGTACGACCAGGATTTCACGTCCTCGCGTATCTCGTCCCAGTAATGGCGGTAATCGTAATGGTCGAACAAGGTGTCGCCTGCTTCGGTGCGCGCGCGCAAGCCGCCGTGATACAGCTCCAGCGCACCGTCCGCCCGCACCGTGTTCAAGGTGTGTGCCGGGAAAGTGGCGAAGTTCTCATACAGCACGGTATCCTGCTCGAACAGGCGCCGCACGATATCCACCGCCGCTTCGCTCCAGGCCACGACCTGCTCGATGTCCTTTAGCAGCAGGTCGCGCTCTTCGCGGCTGACATTCTTGTTCACCCCGCCCGGCACCGAACCGGTGCCGTGCACCCGCTTGCCGGCCGTGATACGGATGACCTCCTGTCCGAATTTGCGCAACAGCACGCCCTGTTTGGCGATCTCCGGATAGGCCTGCGCCACGCCGACGATATTGCGGCGCACGACATCGGAATCGAAACCGAACAACAGGTCGGGGGAACTCAGATGGAAGAAATGCAGCGCGTGCGATTGCAGGATCTGCCCGTAATGCATCAGCCGGCGCACCTTCTCGGCGGTGGGCGTCAGCGTCGCGCCCACGATCATGTCCATCGCCTTGGAGGCCGCCAAGTGGTGACTGACCGGACAGATGCCGCACAGGCGTTGCACCATCACCGGTGCTTCCCAGTAAGGACGCCCCTGGATGAACTTCTCGAAACCGCGGAATTCGACGATGTGCAGACGCACTTGATGGATATGGTCGTTCTCATCGAGCAGCAAGGTCACCTTGCCATGCCCTTCCACGCGCGACAAAGGATCGATGGCGACGCGGCGCAAACCTTCAGGATGAGCGGCCTGTTCCAGGGAATCGGTCATGGATAGGATAGTCCGAGGATGACGATGACGTCATGATGGACCAGAGCCGGCACTCAAGCAATCCACCCGCGCAAAGAAGTAACCGCAGAAATGAAAATGGGCAACCGTTTGGTTGCCCATTCTTTTATATATGGCGCGCCCGAAGAGATTCGAACTCCTGACCCCTTGGTTCGTAGCCAAGTACTCTATCCAGCTGAGCTACGGGCGCGTGTACTGCGGTGCTGCTATCAATCAGCCTGCTGGGCCGATCCCGGTATCTGTTGGCGCGCCCGAAGAGATTCGAACTCCTGACCCCTTGGTTCGTAGCCAAGTACTCTATCCAGCTGAGCTACGGGCGCATCAAAACTACTACAGTTACCTTGGCGGAGAAGGAGGGATTCGAACCCTCGATACAAGTTTTAGCTCGTATGCACCCTTAGCAGGGGTGTGCCTTCGACCTCTCGGCCACTTCTCCGAAGGGCGCGAATACTAATGCAATCGCCCCGATACGTCAAACAATCATGCGTCTTCCTGATCCAG